>NZ_JBOITL010000035.1:0-82896 GCF_050717515.1 Clostridium sp.
CTCATATTTAAAAACAGGTGAGTACCCTATAAAAATATAAAAAGAATACCCTTATATCACAATTGTGACATTAAGGGTATTCTTAAGGCTCTTTTTTTAAAATGTCCTTGACACAGGGTCCACTTTAAAAATCACAGCTCTTTGTTTTTTAATTATATGGCTCAATCCAATTAGTTTTTAAGAATTTCTCTTCAATTTCATCCCGTGGAAGAGGTCTACTAAAATAATAGCCTTGTATTTGATTACAGCCCATACTTTGCAATAGTCTAATTTGTTCCTTTGTTTCTACTCCCTCTGCAATAACGTCTAAGTCAATTTTTTGTGCAAGTTGTATTATTCCATCTACTATGGCTTTTTCTCTTTCATTTGTAACAATATTGTCGATAAAGGACTTATCTATTTTCAACGTATTTATAGGTAACTGTTTTAAATAGCTAAGAGAAGAATATCCTGTTCCAAAGTCATCTAATGCAATATTTATGCCTAAGTCTCTAATCTCAGTAAGTAGTTTAACGCTCTTTTCAAAATCCTTCATGAGAATACTTTCTGTAATTTCCAGTTCCACAAATCTCAGATTAACCTCAGTTTCAGTTATAATCCTTTTTAGATTTTCTTCAAATTTGTCATTTTGCAATTGAATCGCAGATAAATTTATCGCAATAGTATCATATACGTATCCTTTGCTTTTCCATAAATTATTTTGAAGAAAAGCAGTTTTTATAATCCAGTCACCCATAGGAATTATTAGTCCACTTTTTTCTGCCACAGGTATGAACTCTGCGGGTGATACTCTACCAAGTTCAGAATTGTTCCATCTTAAAAGTGCTTCAAACCCTTTTATTTTATTGTTTATAATGTCTATCTGTGGTTGATAATAGATTTCAAACTCATTATTTTCAAGTGCATGCCTTAAACCTTTCTCTATTTCAACTCGTCTTACCACTATATCACTCATATTCTTATTAAAGAAAGAATATTTAGCTTTACCATTGTATTTAGCACTATACATTGCAGTATCTGCATTTTTCAATAGTATATTGGTTTCCCTACCATCATCCGGGAATACTGTAATGCCAATACTTGCTGAAGTATATACTTGCTTACCAACTATGCTTATTTCAGAGTTTAATGAACTTAGTAGTTTTGCGCATTGACAACTTATCTCTGAGTAATCCTCAATGTTTCTCATTAAAATAAAAAATTCATCTCCACCTACTCTTGAAACAAGATCCCCCTCTCTAATAGAAGCTTTAAGGGCTATTGCAACATTTTTTAGTAATTCATCCCCATAATCATGACCTAATGTATCATTAATTTCTTTAAAATTATCTAAATCAATAAATAATACAGCATGTTTAGCTTCCTTATCCTTTGCTTTAATAATCTCATTCTCCAGGGTATTAATAAATAATCTCCTATTAGGTATGTCCGTCAATATATCATAGTACTTCAATTTATTAATTTTATTTTCAAAATCCTTTTGTCCAGAAATATCTGTAACAGATCCAGAAACTTTAGTTGCAATGCCATTTTTGTTTCTCAGACACTTACCTCTAATTAAAACCCATTTATCTCCGCCACCATTATACTTGATTTTCAAACTGCTCTGGTAATGTAATGTTTCCCCCTTAATATGATTATTAAAATCATTTATTGCTATTTTTCTATCTTCATCTGCAACTAACTTAATTAAATCTTCCAGTGAAGTTATGGCATCTTTATCATATCCCGTAATATCACTAATTTTATCGGAAGAAAAAAATTCTTTAGTTATAAGATCAACTTCAAATATAGCATCATTGGCTCCTTCTAAAGCCAGTTTATACCTTTCTTCACTTTTTTCAATTATTGCTTGCTTTTCATTTAATTCATCAAGTTGTGCCCGAAGTTCCTCTTCTGCAGCTATTAATTGCTCATAAGTAGCTTGAATTTCTTTATAATTTTCTTTTATTGTATGAGACCAAGCATTACTTTTCTTAGTAAATTCACTAATTAAAAAATATATTACAAATGATGATATTAAAACATAAGACCATCCTTTGATGGTTTGCATACGTACCATTAAAGATTTGTTTTCAATAACAATATTTAAAATTCTATCTGAAAATAATATCCAAAGCGCACCAATTAAAGCATATATAATAGTTACTTTAAGTGGCATATTTTTAAGTGCGACATCATCTTTAAATAACCAATCAATATTAAGTAACTCAGTATTCATCTTTAATTGTTTTTTTGTAATCTTATTTAAGTCAATTTTCTTTTCATTCACCTAGATTCCTCCCATTAACATTTAGAAAGCTATTTAGTCGTTTTATATTTCATTTTAATATTATCCTTTATAAGTATCGTCAAATTATGATTTTTATTAATAGTTTTTCAGAATTTATATTTAAATTTTTTAAACTTTTTCACATTTTTTGCTTTAAATTTTCATAATACTAAAAATTATGAGTTTTACCATTAATTACAACAAATAATATTATACAATATAAACCATAAAATTGTACATACTTATATAATAAATTATTTTTTTTAAAATATGTCCTATATTTTAGTTAATATTGTTAATATTTATGTTTGTAACTTTATCGTAATGTATTATAATATAATATAGCGTATTATATTATATATTGGTAAATTTTTTAACAAAGGAGTCCAAGAAATGAAAAGAAAAAATGTTATTGCTACTATGATTTTCAGTATTTTATTTTTAGGTTCAATATGTGTTCATTTTATTAATAATAATAAAATTAAAGATACTACAATAGAAAATAATTCTTTAAAAACTCAATTTCAGTCCCTAAAATCAGAAAATCAGTCTCTAAAAAAAATTAATAATCATCTCCTTGAAACAAATGCAAAGGTTTCAGAAAAGATTAACAAATTAAAGATTATTACAAATTAATTTAAGCAGATGAAAATAAAAAAGAAGGAAGGTTTTACTATGAGAAATTCAAGAAAAAAGAAAAAGAAATCATTAGCACTTCTATTAGTGAAAGTTTTCATTCTTACTTTATTTGTTTCTTCAATTGTGAAAGCAGCTGTCGGCGAAGCAACCGTTATAAAAAGTGAAAATGAAAGTACTTTATTACTACAAGAAATAAACCAAATGCAATCCCATAATGAAAAGTTAAGATCAGAAAACAAAAATCTTCAAATCAAAATCAAAAAAAATGAACTATCATATAGTGAAACCTCGCGTAAATCAAAAATAGCTTATTTAACTTTTGATGATGGTCCATCAAAAAACACTTTAGATATATTAAAAATATTAAAACAATATGACATTAAGGCCACCTTCTTTGTAAATGCTCATCCTAATTTAAGGAATTTATATAAACAAATTTCTGATGATGGACATGCCTTAGCTAACCATACTTATAGTCATGATTATAAAAATATTTATTCATCTCCAGATAATTTTAAAGAAGATGTGAAAAAATTAGATGTCTTTCTTACCGAAATAACTGGCAAGGAGCCTAATCATATTTTAAGATATCCAGGTGGATCTAATAATACTATCAGTCATGGTTACGGTGGTCGTGATATAATGACTGGTGTAATTAAAGAAATGAATGCAGCAGGATATAAATATTTTGATTGGAATGTGGATTCCACTGATGCTTCTACTTACCGTCAAGACAAAAATAAAATTGTACATGCTGTTCTAACTGAAAGTGCTCAAACAAATCATCCCATTATATTGATGCATGATTTAGCACCAAAGACTACAACTGTACAAGCCTTACCGGAAGTCATAGAGGGTCTTAAAAATCAGGGGTTTATCTTTGATGTACTTTCTAATAACGTTTCTGCACCACAATTTAACGTAGTAAAGTAACCAAATGTGCCGATTAGTTATTTTTTAAAATGCACATAATAGTTCTAAACTAATATTATTGACACCTTGACATTGTTACTACAAGTGCTATAATTATTGTAAATACAATAGTTCAACACTACGAAGAGAAAAGTAAGCCATAACGCTTTTACAGAGAGAGAATACATTAGCTGAAATTATTCTTAATTGTCCACGTTGCTGAAGACCACCTCTGAGTGACTCTAATAAAGTCCGGTAATTCCGTTATAATTATTAAGTGGTTTATTTTTATAAACAATTTGGGTGGAACCGCGGGAAGTTATAATCTCGTCCCTTTTCTATAGTTAGAATTGGGATGAGGTTTTTTTTGCTTTATAAAAATATGTTTATAAACACTTGCACATAATATTATGTGCTGGTTATTTTTTAATATACCCGAAGTAATTTAACTACCAACTACCCTAAGGGCATGGTGTTTTTCTGTTAAAAATCTATAAAAAAAGAAGGGAGTAATATATATGATAAATATTAAATTAAAAGATGGTTCAATGAAATCTTATGAATCTGGAATGACTGTAATAGAAATTGCGAAAGATATTAGTGAGGGCCTTGCAAGAGTTGCTTGTGCTGGAACTGTAAATGGTAAAACTGTAGATTTACGTTTCAAAATTACTGAAGACTCTGAACTTAATATATTAACTTTTGATGATGAGGAAGGTAAAAAAGCTTTTAGACATACTGCTACTCATATTTTAGCTCAAGCAGTAAAGAGATTATTCCCTAGTACAAAACTTGCCATTGGACCTGCTATAGATGGAGGTTTCTACTATGATTTTGATAAACAAGGTTCTTTTTCTGCAGATGAAATTAAAGAAATTGAAGTAGAAATGAAGAAAATTGTTAAGGAAGATTTACCAATAGAAAGATTTGAACTTAGTCGATCTGAAGCCATTGCTTTAATGGAAGAACAGGATGAAAATTTTAAAGTTCAATTAATTGAAGATCTACCAGTGGATGCAGTTTTATCCTTTTATAAGCATGGTGAATTTACAGATCTTTGTGCAGGTCCACATTTAATGTCTACAAAATATATAAAAGCCTTTAAACTTACTCAAGTTGCAGGAGCATACTGGAGAGGTAGCGAGAAAAATAAAATGCTTAGTCGTATATACGGAACTGCTTTTACAAAAAAATCTGATTTAGATGCTCATATACTTCAAATGGAAGAAGCTAAAAAAAGAGACCATAACAAGCTTGGACGAGAATTAAAATTGTTTACAACGTCAGATGTTATAGGTCAAGGTTTACCTCTACTTATGCCTAATGGTGCAAGGGTAATTCAACTGCTTGAACGTTTCGTTGAAGATGAAGAACAAAGAAGAGGCTACGTTATAACTAAGACTCCTCTTATGGCTAAGAGTGATTTATATAAAATGTCTGGTCACTGGGATCATTATAAAGATGGAATGTTTGTGCTTGGTGATGAATCTAAAGATGAGGATGTTATGGCACTTCGCCCAATGACATGCCCATTCCAATTTACAATTTATAACTCTGATCAAAAGAGTTATCGTGACCTTCCAATTAGATATGCTGAAACTTCAACCTTGTTTAGAAATGAGTCTTCTGGTGAAATGCATGGACTTATCAGAGTACGTCAGTTCACTATTTCTGAAGGTCATTTAGTTGTTAGACCTGATCAATTAGAACAAGAATTTAAGGATGTTGTAGCTTTAATTAACTATTTCATGGAAACATTAGGACTCAAAGATGATATAACTTATAGATTCTCTAAAGGGGATCCAAATGATAAAGAAAAATATATCGACAACCCAAAAGCTTGGGAAGATACTGAAACTAAAATGAAGGATATATTAGACCATTTAGGAATAAACTATAAGACAGCTATTGGTGAAGCTGCATTCTACGGCCCTAAGCTTGATCTTCAAATCAAAAATGTTCATGGTAAAGAAGATACTATAATCACTGTACAAATTGACTTCGCACTACCAGAAAGATTTGACATGACTTATGTTGATAAAGATGGAGTTAAAAAACGTCCATATGTTATCCATAGAACTTCTATTGGTTGCTACGAGCGAACACTTGCAATTTTAATAGAAAAATATGCCGGTGCTTTCCCAACTTGGCTTGCACCATTACAAGTTAAGGTATTACCTATTTCTGAAAAGTATCATGATTATGCAGATAAGGTAGTAGCTAAGCTAAAGGCAGCGAACATTAGAGTAGAGGGGGACTATAGAGCAGAAAAAATCGGCTACAAAATCCGTGAAGCTCGTAATGAAAGAGCACCTTTCCTACTAATAGTTGGTGAAAAAGAAGCTGAGCTAAATGAAGTTTCTGTTAGAAGCCGAAGAAATGATGATGAAGGTTCAATTGCACTAGATTCCTTTATTGCACGAATTAAAAATGAAATAGAAACTAGACTATTATAATAATAAAAGCCAGTATAGGAATTAAATCCTGTACTGGCTTTTTTTTCTTTGTTAAATACTATATTTTGTTTAGATTTTAAAAGAACTTTTTAAAGATACTATTCTATTAAATACTAGTTTATCTTGAGTCGTGTATCTAGAATCCACATTGAAATATCCATGTCTGAAAAATTGGAATTTGTCTTGCACCTTTGAATTCTCCATATTTGGTTCTACAAACCCTTGCAGAATTTCCATAGAATTTGGATTTATTTGATCTAAGAAAGTTTTTCCTTCTTCTTGCTCTTCATCTAAAATTAAAGGTTCATATAATCTAAATTCTGCTGGAACTGCATTTGTTGCATCTACCCAGTGGATTGTTCCTTTAACTTTTCTTCCTGTAAATCCGCTACCACTCTTAGTTTCAATATCATAAGTACAATGTATTTCAGATACATTTCCCTCTGAATCTTTAACTAAATCATTACATTTTATAAAATATGCGCCCTTGAGTCTTACTTCATTTCCTGGAAACAATCTAAAATATTTCTTTGGTGGATTCTCCATAAAATCTTCTTGTTCTATATATATTTCTTTTGAGAATGACACCTGACGAGTTCCCATAGATGCATCATCTTGATTATTCTCAATTTCCAGCATTTCTACTTGAGATTCTGGGTAATTTGTAATGACCACTTTTAATGGTTTTAAAACCGCCATAGTTCTAGGTGTTTTTGGGCTTAAATCTTCTCTTATAAAGTGTTCTAGCATTTGTCCATCTACTGTACTGTTAGCTTTTGCAACTCCAATTTCTCTGCAAAAATTACGTATAGCATTTGCAGTGTAGCCACGACGACGAAGTCCAGCTATAGTTGGCATACGTGGATCATCCCAAGCATCTACAACGCCTTCGTCCACTAATTGTTTAAGATTTCTTTTACTCATTACGGTATTTGTAATATTTAGTCTTGCGAATTCTATTTGTCTTGGTTTGTTTTTCATTTCACAATTATTTATAACCCAATCATATAGTGGGCGATGATCTTCAAATTCTAAAGTACAAATTGAATGTGTAATTCCTTCAATTGCATCTTCTATTGGATGTGCATAATCATACATAGGATAAATGCACCACTTATCACCTGTATTATGATGGACTGCATGAGATATACGGTAAATTATTGGATCTCGCATGTTTATATTAGGAGAATTCATATCAATTTTAGCTCTTAGAACCTTTTCTCCGTCCAAAAATTCGCCTTTTCTCATACGGTCAAATAGGTCTAAGTTTTCTTCCACAGTTCTATTTTTGTATGGGCTTTCTTTTCCTGGTTCTCTTAAAGTTCCTCTGTACTCTTTCATTTCGCCTGCTGTTAAATCACAGACATAGGCTTTTTTATTTTTTATTAATAATACAGCTCTCTCATACATTTCATGAAAATAGTTTGATGCAAAAAATAGTTCATCCCACTTGAAGCCAAGCCATTTAATGTCCTCTTCTATGGAATTAACGTACTCTTTATCTTCCTTTGCTGGGTTAGTATCATCAAAACGTAAGTTTGTCTTACCTTTAAATTCATCTGCCAGTTCAAAGTTTAAAATAATTGATTTTGCATGACCAATATGCAAATATCCGTTTGGTTCTGGTGGAAAACGAGTTATGATTTTACTATGTTTTCCTGTTTCTAAATCTTCCATAACAATATTTCTTATAAAATTTGATGAAATAGTTTTGTTTTCCATATTCGTCACCTTCCTTTTAAGCTAGCATACTTATAATTTTGCTGGCTTGTAAATTTTCTCTATATTCTAATAAATATATCACAAAAACAGATTTTTTCCTAGGATTTTTATGGTATTTTTTAACGCAACCTGTGATTTACCCACATACTGTGATGTTTTATCAATACCTAAGAGGGCAATTCCCCTTCTTATTATAAGCTAGATTACACACTATAATAAAAATAAAACTTCAGTTATAACTTCATCTTTATATTCCAAACATTAAAATTCCCCAACTTAAAGGGTGTTGTTTTAATACATCTATGCCCTACAAACACAAGCTGATTGCTTTTTTCTAATGCATCTATTAAAGCAGTCCCATAAGTAATCTGTCTATCATATACTAAGGGTTCTGATTGTATAAACCCCATTTTTTCTAAGGCTGTGGAGGTTTTTCCACAAATATGAATCATGCCATGACTTGAATTTTGCTTAACTGTTTTTAATATATTGTATGTAGCTTTTCCACTTATTTCTCTAAATATCTTTGGTCCAACTATGTCCAAAGCTCCCGCTGGGTCACCATAGGATATTATGCTTGCGCCCTTCTTAAAGCCTTCTAATATATAGTTTACAATACTATCTTCAATAACTCTTATGAAATCATCAATAATTTCTCTGTTTTTTCTTATTCCTTTATAAAATACTACAGGATCCATAAGTGAAGATATTATTGTCATTGGACCTACTACATTTAAAACCGTTATTTCACCTTGGCTACTTAAGCTTTCAACAGCTGAAAGTACTCTACCTATTCGACCCTTTGTAAATTCAATTTGTTTAATGTTTTTTAACTCCTCTAAGTCATTAAACGCATATTTATTAACTCTTGGGCCAATTTTTTCATCTCCAAGTTTTATATCTGCGCCTAGGGCCTCTGCTTCTACTGTGACACAAAAGGGTAATCTACATAAGCTATCACTATTATGTTTTTTTAGTTCTATAGATAGTTTTACCATATCCTTAGAGTTATTATGTATCTCCGGAAATTTTAATTTTAAGCTTCCAATAATTTCCTTTGGTATTTCTTCTAGGTTATCTCCAGCACATTTAAAATCTAATTTGTTATCCATTTTTCCCCTCCCAGTATAGTGCAATCAACGTGCTTCTTCCCTAAGAAAAACTCAAGCATTTAGTAAATAGTTTCTCGTATCCATCCATAGTAGAAAGTTCAAAATAATTTACATCTTTAGCTATGGTTTCTATATCCTCTCTTACCTGCTGTGATAATAAACACATAACTGCTCCAGATTTAGAAGAGTTTCCAACATAGGTTATTTTATCCCTTAAGGCTTCCGGAATTATACCTATACCTATTAAGCTGTCCACATTTAAATGTTTACCAAATTGTCCTGCAATAATCACCTCTTGTAAATCTAGCATATCTATTTCCATTAAATTAAGTAAGGCATAAAATCCAGATGAAATAGCACCCTTTGCGAGTTGCACCTGACGTATATCCTTTTGTGTTATGTATATTTCCTTAGCGCCCATTGCAATATGTATCTTTCGTTTCCCGTTTTCCTCTATTATTAAATCTTCCAGGCCTGGATTGCTTTCCACTACTGACTCCTTCTTTTTTATACGACCAGTTTTTTCAATAAGTCCTACTCGTGCTATTTCTGAAATAGACTCCAAAATTCCACTGCCACATATTCCAACAGGGATTTTATCACCTATTACCTTTAAGCTTATTTTGTTTTCATGAATTTTTATACCTTCAATGGCACCTTCAGCCGCTCTCATGCCGCAGCTAATATTCATACCCTCAAGGGCTGGTCCTGCAGCACAAGAGCAAGAAGAAAGCTTTCCAGCCTTTGATATGACTATTTCTCCGTTAGTTCCTATATCAATAAACAATAGATTTTTATCTGCCTTTTGCAGCTTTGAAACTACAATTCCTGCTGTAATATCTCCACCTATAAAACTAGATACTGAGGGCACACAATATATTCTACCAAAGGGCGATATATTTATGCAAAGGCTCCCTGCTGAAATATTCTGAGCCTTTTTAAACACCGGTGTATAGGGTGCTTTTCCTATAGAATCTGTATTCACACCCAGTAGCAAATGCATCATAGTTGTGTTTGCTGCTATTGTTATTTCATATATACTAGAAGCTGCTATATTATTTTCATGGCACAATTTTAAAGTTAAGCTATTTATGCAATCGATAATGCCTTTATGTAATAGATCTAACCCTTTAGGATTACTTTGGACAAAGGCAATTCGCGAAAGTACATCTAACCCATACTCTGTTTGAGGATTTATTTCACTTACTGAGGCGATTTCTTTCCCCATATTTAAGTCTACTAGTGCCGCTACAACCGTTGTGGTCCCAATATCCATAGCTATTCCATAAGTTTCTTTCACAGTATTCCCAGGTTCTATACCTATAATATGTCCACCTGAATAAACTCCAGTAAACTCTCCTTGCTTAAAAGCCTCTGGTAAAAGCTTAAGCAAATCAATGTTATTATTTTCGATTTTCTGCTGCACAATATCTTCTATTATTTCCGCATAGGATAAATCATTTTTAAAGTTTTGTTTTATTAATTTATAAACTTCTTTATGTATCATTGGATTTATACTTATAGAAGGCATGTAACCCTCTGTCAAAATTTCATGTTTTATATTTTTGTCTTCTAATAATTCTACCGTTAAATCACCTTGTGGTTTTACATGGCAAGCCAGCCTTATACTCTGCTTTATTTCTTCTTTTGTTAAATGACTAGCTTCTTCTTGCGTTAGCTGATTTATTTCACCCTTTAGAATTTTAATTTTACATTTTCCGCAGGTACCTCGCCCACCACAAGGGCTTTCCATGCCTATTCCCTTTTCTTGTATTATATTTAATAGGGAAGTTTCCACTACAAATTCATATGTTTCTCCAGTATTTTCAATTGTTAAATAACTCATATTATTTCACTATATCCTTTGGCAGTATCCACCATACTACGAATATTATCCATACTGGTTTTTGTACCTATTCCACAGGCTGGTGATAAAATATCACAACCACTATGTATACAATTTTCAGCTATACTTTTTATATTTTCCTGGGAGTTATTTTCTAGAGCAAAGGTACTTACATTTCCCATTATAACTTTATTATCAACAAACTCTACCATTTGAGTAATATTAGTTATTGCATCAAAACTTATAGCATTACTATGTAATTTCTTTAATTCACTGTAGATACTTTTAAGTCTTCCACAAATATGAATTATAGTTCCACCCTGGCAGTGCTGCTTTAGTTCATCAATTATTGAATTTAAATAAGGCAGAGCAAATTCTCTAAACATTTTAGGTCCTAATATTTCTCCAGTACCACTTGGATCAGAAATAGTTAAAATATCTGCTCCGGCTTCTAGCTGTGCTTTCCCAAAGGTAATAAGATTTTCTGTAACAAATTTCATAAATTTATGAGCTTCTGCAGGGTTTTTTCGAAGTTCCTTATAATAAACCATAGGCTCCATTAGTGAAGAAGCTAAACTCACAGGTCCTGTTAAATTGGCAACTATAGGCACCTGTGGATTTTTTATTTTCAAAATCTTAATTGCCTCTAGTACCACTTTTGCCCTACCCACATTTACATCTATATTGTTTAATTTATTCCACTCTGAGGCATGATTTATTGGATACTGAGTAACCCTAGGTTCATTGATTTTTGTGCCCATATACACATAGGCCCCCATAGCTTCTGCTTCTACGGTCATACAGAAAGGCACTCCAAAATTTTCAAAGCCACCATTTTCGTATACTCCAAAACTAAGATCTGCCATCATTCTAGCATCACTATGAGCTTCTGGCCAGTTAACTCCTGTAATATCCATTAACTCTTCCGTTATCATATTCATCATTCCACCTGGACAAATGCAAGGTGGCCGATCCACTTTTTCCCCTTTTAAAACCTTAAACAATCTTTCCTTTGGGGTAATCATATTTTAAGTTCTTCCTTTTCCTTATTAACCAATTCCTTTGCCATTTTAGCTGCTCTAGAGGCATCTGCGGTATATACATCTGCTCCTATTTTCTCCGCAAAACTAGATGATACTGGTCCCCCACCTATCATAACCTTAATTTTTTGTCTTAAATTTTCACTCTCTAATATTTTAACAACTTCTTCCATACCACACATAGTTGTAGTCATAAGAGTAGATAAGCATATAATGTCTGCACTTATTTCCTTGGCTTTTTCTACAAATTTAATAGCTGGCACATCTCTTCCCAAATCTTCTACATAAAACCCTTCAGTTTCCATCATAATTTTAACTAAGTTTTTACCTATATCATGTGTATCACCTTCTACTACGCCTATGACTACCTTATGTTTTTTATCCCCATCTTTACTTTTCAAATGAGGTTTTAATATATCAAGACCCGCATACATGGCATCTGAACAAATTAGTAATTCTGGAATATAATATTCTTCCTCGTCATATAACTCCCCTGCTCTACGCATTCCATGCGCCAGGCCCTTATCAATACCTTCATAAGCATCAAAATTATTTTCAATAAATTGTTTAGTGATTTCTATAGTTTTCTCCTCTTCCATATCTACCACAGAATCAGAAATCGCTTGTAATAATTCTTCTTTTAAATTTAACATTTATTATTCCTCCTCTTAGGTTATTTGGCACCAGCTTTGCTATCTCTTTTGACCATATATTCTTGCGGAATCCATAAGTGCTATTATTTTATCTGGATGGGTTCCTATTGGTATATCGCAACCTGAGCTTAAAACAAATCCTTTTGGACTATCATATGCCTTGTTTATGCATAACTTACCTGCATTATGTATTTCTTCTATAGTTCCTCTGAGTATAGTTTCAACTGGGGCTACATTTCCTATTAAACAAACTTTATCCCCAAATTGATCTTTAAGTTCACCTATATCATCTATATTGTCTAAACTTAAATTTCCAATACCTACGTCCACCATATCTCCCCATATTTTTTTAGTTGTTCCACATATATGAAGGGTAGTGCCACTTCCTCGTCTTTCAATAATTCTATCCATACATTTTTTCAAATAGGGTTTTGCAAATTCTCTAAAGGTCTTAGCACTAATCATAGTACCTGACGCAACAGGTTCAGCAATACTTGGACTTAATCCTAAATCGCATACTGCATCAATATAGTTTATAACGCTTTGGGTGGATAGCTCTAGTAGTTTATGTACCATTTCAGGATTTCTAGTTATATCCTTTAGAAAATCCTCTGTTCCTCTTAAAAAAGCAGCAGTGGTAAATGGACCTCCCATGGAACTGCCTACAAATACTTCATGCCCAATTCTTTCATTAGCTACTTTAAGTGCTTCAAGGAAATATGATATTCTTCCATCTTTATAAGGATCTATAGGTGATAGTTTGCCTATATCCTTATAGTCCCTTAATATAGGCTTACTAAAGTAAGGTGTACCATTTTCAGGAAATTTAAATTCACTTCCCATAGCCTCAGGTATTCCCTGAAGTCCTGGCCCAACACCTATGCTATCCGGTCTAAATGTTTCAAAACTTTTCACTGCTACATCTATAATTACTTCTGCTGAAAAATTATGCTCTTTAATTGTATGTCCAAAAAGCGGTGCACAAGCCTCACCTAAAAATGGCCCACAGGGGATTCTATCAATTTGTTTTCCCGCTGAAAATGCTTCCATTCTTTCCCTTGGCGTCATTTGATCTGGCTTTATAATTTGGTTCATCTTAATTCCTCCTTGAAAAATTGTGTACTATATTTAGTACACATAAAGTTTACACTCTACTTTAATCATATGCAAATCAGTTTTTCCAATAGTCCTTGATTCATCTATAGCTATTGTTTATCTCTGTTGACTTAACAATATATACATGATATTTTGTTAAAGGCATGAAAAGATATGTCTATTTTTATGCAGTTTTAAGTTATTGCCAAAAATATATACATATACTAATTTTCTTTAGTTTGTGTAATTTGATTTCTTTTAAACAGCGCTTTAATACCGGGGAACTATTTAATTAAATTAAAGAGGAGTGATTTTGTAATGTCGGAGAAAAAAAAGAGAGAGACCTTTTCATCAGGATTTGCAGTTTTTTTCGCAACATTAGGTTCAGCAGTAGGTTTAGGTAATATATGGAAGGTTCCCTATTTAACAGGAGCTAAGGGCGGAGGAGCGTTTCTCTTAATATATGTTTTATGTGTTGCATTAGTTGGTATTCCAATTATGGTATGTGAATTTTATATTGGTAGAAAGTCAAGAAAAAATGCAGTTGGCGCCTTTGAAGAATTAAAAGCTGCTAAAGGTTGGAAGAGCATTGGATTTATAGGAGTAGTTTCAGCCTTTTTAATTATGTTTTTCTATAGTTGTGTTGCAGGCTGGGTTTATTCCTATGTTTTTAAAGCAATAAAGGGTGATTTTGTAGGAGTTACTTCAGCTGCATCCTCAGCAAAATTCGCGTCCACAATAGTTGGACCAATGCCTCCACTTATATGGCAGTTTATAGTTCTTATAGTCGTTTCTATAATTTTAATTGCAGGAGTTAAAAATGGTATTGAAAGAATAACAAAAACACTTATGCCTGTATTATTCATACTAATTCTTATATGTGATGTAACTGCATTAACACTTCCAGGCGCATCACAAGGATTAAAATTTTTATTCCATGTGGATTTTTCACAAATAAATGGCTCTGTTATATTAACTGCTCTTGGTCTATCATTTTTCAAATTATCATTAGGAATGGGCATAATGATTACCTATGGAAGTTATTTTACACAAAATAATAATATGATAGCAACTTCAGTAAGAGTTGCACTATCTGACTCACTAGTTTCAATCCTAGCAGGAATTGCAATATTCCCAGCGGTATTCTCCTTTGGTATGAAACCTAGTGAAGGTGCCGGGCTTTTATTTAAAACCATACCACTTGTATTCTCAAAAATGCCTTTTGGTAATGTACTATTAGTAGCCTTTTTCTTATTAACTGCTATTGCAGCTACAACAGCAATGATATCTAATGTTCAAGTTCCGGTTGCATATTTTACGGAAGAAAAGGGTATGGGCAAAAAGACAGCGGTATTACTTACAACAGGCATAATGATGTCAATTGGAATACTAGCAACATTATCTGCTGATTCCTCAAGTGTCCTTGGTAATATTCATATATTAGGTCAAAAGGGATTTTTCGATTCCTTTGATTACTTATCTTCCAATATATTGCTTCCAGTAGGGGGACTTTTAACAGCAATTTTCATTGGATACTTTGTTAAAAAGGAAGATTTTAAACTAGAACTATCCAACCAAGGAACTTTAAATAACGCCGGTATAATAAATGTTTTATATGTCTTTATTAAATTTATAACACCAGTTCTACTTATAATTGTTTTCTTAAATTCAATAGGAATAATTTAATTATAAACGTAAAATATTTAAGTAAAATGAGCCTCAACAATTGTTGAGGCTCATTTTATTTAAATATCAGTAAATAAAAATTACTTTACCTATTAAAACTCATTATGAATTTTTAGGAAAAAACAATTATAATAATTCTTTAACTTGAGAACCTAACTTACAATATGCAATAATAAACACAGGCAGTAATCTAGTGAAAGGAGATGATAAGATTGATAATTACTAGGAGGTGGCTTTTGACCTAAAAGGGTTAAAAGTTACAATTAAATCTGAGGTAGCTAACAATTAATAATTGTTAGCTACCTCAGATGAATATTAGGAGGCCTCACGCCTCCTTTTATATTAACTTGCCACTTGCCACGTGGGTGGCACCAATTGTTATTGACATTAACACAGTTTTATAATAGAATGAAATTGTGAGAATAATCAATTTAAGTAAAAATAATTCAGATGAAGGAGGATGTTGTTATATGAAAAATTTAATTGAGACTTTTGAGGTACTTTACCAATAACTAAATATTATTCGGAGGCAGTATAAAATTTTGTAGAAAACCTTTTTTTGTTCTATCTATAAAATATAAAATGGGGCTTGTTAACCCTTTATTTTGTGTGCTTTCGAAATGTAATTAATAACCGTCATCTGAAACGTTAAAACGAATTTAAAGTTTGGCAGAATGCACGAAGTTATCGTGTTTTTTTTATTGCCTTTTTTAATATTCCCGTGGATGGTTTTTATATCCACGGGATTTTTCTATAGAAAAATAAATAGGATAACAACTCAGATTTGTTATCCATACAAATAAATATAGGAGGTGGTTTCAATGAAAAGTTCTAAAACACTATTAAATAACATTGAAAATAAGGGGGAGGAATTTAATATTGTGTTACAAGAATGGGAAAGATGTATTGCCGTCAGCTCTTTTAAAGGAACTGCAAAAATATATTCAAGGAGAAATCATATATATTCCAAAAGAAGATAATGTACGGAAGGCTTGGGGTGAAAATAATGGCACTCGAAAGATTCTAAGACAGCGTAATGTGGAAATATATGAATTTTATAAAAATGGAACTACAATTACTAAACTTACAGAATCTTATAATCTATCAGAAGATAGCATTAGAAAGATAATTTTTAATATGAATAATGAAAAGTTAAAATTAAATGCATAGGAGGGATATTTATTTATAATTTAAAACAATTAGGCTGGGACGAATTTTATAAAGAAGAATTTGACTCTTTTATAGAGGATGGTTATACAGTAGCAAGAGTTTTCGCAGAGCATAAGCATATTTATAAACTTTATACAGAGCAGGGAGAGATGCTATCGGAAATATCAGGCAAACTAAGGAACGAGGCAATGAACAGTGAGGAATTTCCAACAGTTGGCGACTTTGTGTTAGCGAGTCTTCGAACTTCCGAAATGAGAGCTACTATTCATAAAGTACTTCCTAGAAAAAGCAAGTTTTCCAGAAAGGTTGCAGGAGTTAATACTAGGCAGCAAATTGTTGCTTCAAATATAGATACTATTTTTCTTGTTAATTCCTTAAATAAAGATTTTAACGCAAGAAGAATAGAAAGATATTTAATTATGGCCTGGGAAAGTGGAGCTACTCCAGTTATTTTGCTTAGCAAGGCTGACCTATGTGAGGATTTGGAGGAAAAATTAAGTCAAACAGAAAAAGTGGCTTCTGGCGTACCTATTCATATTATAAGTGCAGTTGATAATAGAGGTATGGATGATTTAAATCATTATTTGAAGCCCGGTAAAACCATTGCATTACTGGGTTCCTCAGGAGTTGGAAAATCTACCTTGCTTAATTACTTGGCAAGAGAAGTTATTCAAGAGACAAAGGAAGTACGCGCCTATGATGATAGGGGCAGACACACTTCAACCTCTAGGGAGATGTTTATTTTAGATAGCGGTGCTATTATGATAGATACCCCCGGAATGAGAGAACTACAGCTATGGGGTGGCACTGAAGGTATAAGTGAAGCCTTTGAAGATATAGAAGGCTTAAGAACTCAATGTAGGTTTTCTGATTGTATGCATAAAAAAGAACCAGGCTGTGCCATAAAGCAAGCAATTGAAGATGGTATTATTGATGAAAAAAGATTTAAAAGCTATATCGCCCTGCAAAAGGAAGCTAAAATGTTTGAAAGAAAACAAAATGATGTAAATAGAATAGCTGGGAATAAAAAGAGCAAAGAATATATAGACCATAAATATCGTGGGCTTTAAGTTGCTACATTGAAAATTTAGAGCTTCCACTATAAAAAGTAACATAACTTTTTTGAAGTTTATGTTACTTTTTATTATAAATTAATAATTGTTTTGTTTCTTCCACTGTTTTTTGCCAAATATAAATTTTTATCTGCTTCATTTATAAGATCCTCAATAGTAATTTTCTCGCTGGTAATGCTATATGTGCCAAAACTTGCTGTTATTTTAATTTTTACATCCTTATATTCAAAAATTTTTTCTTCTACTAATTTTCTGATTTTTTCTACTACTTTAAACGAGTTATTGCCATCAGTACCCCTTATCACTATTAGAAACTCTTCTCCTCCATATCTGGCAACCCAATCCGAATCACTTTTTACTGAATTTGAAAGAATCTTTGCAAAATCCTTTAACACAAAGTCCCCTACAATATGTCCATAATTATCATTTACATTTTTAAAAAAATCTAAATCTGCCATAATTACACATAGTGGCTTGCTATTTAGCATGCTATCATTTATATCTGATTGTAGTCTTTCATTTATATATCTTCTATTATACATTCCTGTCAGTTCATCTCTTACTGCAGCGTCATTCATTTCATTTATTAATCTTTCAATATTATTTGTATTTTTTTCATTATTCATTACACTTCCCGATTTGGATATATCTTTTATCATCTCTACAATATATACCTTGTTTTCTATAGTAACAGGAGATGAAATAATAAGAAAAACTTTCCCATTCGAAACCTCCATTTTTAAAAAAGTATCATATTCAAGACATGCTCTCATAGAAATGCAGTTGTCACAATATCTATCTGTTCTACGAAACCCATAACAAGGTTCTTTTAGTATTTCTATATTATCTTCTCCAGGATTTATAATTTTTTTATTGATTGGGTCTACGATCCTTATAGTATCATATAAATTTTTAAATATTGACAATCTTTCTTTGATTACTTCAATAATTTCCATATCACTACTCCTTTATAATGGCACCTAAATCTTAGTAAAGAAAATAGCTTCATAGTATACATTTGGCAAACAATTTTCATCTAAATTAAGTTCTTTTGAAATTTTTGATACCTGATCCCATTGTCCATTTTCATAAGCTATAATTAAACTTAGTAATTTACTGTAGTTATTATTATTAACTTTATTTAAAGCATCCTTTACTTCAATGGGTATTAATAACTCCTGGAGTATTTCTTCTAAGGGCCTGTCTAAAAGCAAATCTATCATAGACAACATTCCTAGCAAATAAGCATTAAAAGGATTAAGTTCACGTCCCATTTTGCTAGCAATTAATTCTGCAAACCTTGCTCTTGTTAAAGAATTAATTATTAAAATTTCAGGTTTGTCTTCCCCCATATTTCGAAAAGCCATTAAATATAGCCACTTTTTTATTTCTTTTTCTCCAAGAAGTGCCAATGCTTGCTTCATTGACTTTATTTCATTTACAAAACTATAATTCGCTGAATTTATAAGTTTTAATAGTTTAAAAGATAATGATACATCTTTTTTTATTAAATTTTCTATACTATCTATAGCGAAATTATTACTACTAATTTGATGCAATAGTTTCATATAAATAGCCTTGTTTTCTGATATTCTTTTGCCTGAAAGTATTGTAGGCTTACTAAAATAATACCCTTGAAAATATGTATATCCCATGGACACTGCTTCATTAAACTCTTCCATAGTTTCAACTTTTTCTGCAAGGAATTTTATATTTTCAGAGTTTACCTTTTCCATTACTTTTTTTCTTTCATCTCCTTTAGTTATTTGAAAATCCACCTTAATAATATCTGCTATCTCTATAAGTTTTATATATTTATTAGAATAAACAAAATCATCTAAAGCTATAGTATAACCTAGTGCTTTTAATTTTTTACATAACTCTAATATTTCCTCTGTAGGTTCTATATCTTCCAATATCTCAACTATAACTGATTCCGGCGGCAAAATCTCAAAAACATCAGATTTTAATATGTTTTCAGTGAAGTTAATAAAAGCTTTTTTACCCCCTGTTACTTTATCCATTCCTATATTTACAAAACTATTTTTTATAACTGCCATAGTTGCTCTATCGCCATCATCACTTTGATATATGTTTTTTTCACTATCTCTAAATAGCAATTCATATCCAAACAATTTATTGTGTCTATCAAGAATAGGTTGTCTAGCTAGAAAAACATCCATGTTTATCCTCCTATGTAATTTTATATTTTAATGGATTTTTATATTTATGCCTTAATCTTATAAGTTGCAACAAAAGTAGCAGTTGCCACTTGCCATGCGAGTGGCACCTATTTCTTAATTCCCATCATATATTTAACAATTAATTTGTCTAAACTTCTACTTGTAACGAGCCTTTCTTCTTCCACATCGGTATTTGAGTCTGTACAGCATATTTCGTTTAAAATATCTCTTAAATCATTTATTCTTTTATTTAGCTCTTCCATTGTAATATTATCAAGAGTTAAATTACTCATACACACCTCGCTTCCAAAATAGTTCCAATTGTCTATCTCTATTATACATGTATTTTTATTAATGTTTTCTAATTCTATTATACATATATTTACACCATTTTACAATATTTTATAGCATACAATTGAATTTTTTTTATTAATGTAAATACAAATTAAATACTGATTAAAGAAATGTATTATTATAAACGTATAGGATAGTAGTAACCCCTTAGATCAACGTCTTTTAACATAAAAAAACCATTTCTTAATTAAATTAAGAAATGGTTTTTTCATTTGTTTTTTATTATATTTCCATTATTATTGGTATAATTATAGGTCTTCTCTTAGTTTTTATATATAAAAACTGACCTAATGCATTTCTTATACAAGATTTTATTACTGCCCATTCTTTAATTTTATTGTTTAAACACTGCTCTAACTCTTTTCTGACAATATCCCTAGCTTCATTAATAAGTTCATTGGATTCTTTCATGTACACAAATCCTCTAGTTATTATATCCGGCCCTGCTAGTATACTATAAGATTCTCTTTCTATAGTAACTACCACAGTAAGAATACCCTCTTCTGCTAAATGTTTTCTGTCTCTAAGTACAATATTCCCAACGTCTCCTACGCCAAGTCCATCTACCATTATAGCTCCAGTTTGCACTCTTCCCCCAAATTTACATTCATTTTGTGATACTTCTAAAATTTGTCCTGTTTCACCAATAAAAATATTTGCTGGGTCCATTCCTATTTTTTCTGCAAGTTGTGCATGTTGTTTTAAATGTCTATATTCACCATGTACTGGCATAAAAAATTTAGGACGAACTAATGTGTGAATTAATTTTAATTCTTCTTGGCAAGCATGCCCAGAAACATGAATTTCTTCAGTAGTATTATATATTACATTGGCACCCTTTTTGAATAATTCATTTATAACATTATATATGAATTTTTCATTTCCTGGAATAGGTGATGCAGATATAATAATTAAATCACCTTTTTGTATTTCAATACTCCTATGTGTAGATGATGCCATTCTTGTTAATGCAGCAAGCGGTTCACCTTGACTACCAGTAGTTACTATTGTTACCTTTTCATCAGGGTAATTATGAATTTCTGCCACGGTAATTATAGATTCCTGTGGTATATGCAAATACCCGAGGTCCATAGCCACTTGTGAGATTCTCTCCATGCTTCTTCCACTAAATGCTATTTTTCTTCCAACCGAGATTGAAGCATTAGCAATTTGTTGTATTCTATGGATATTTGATGCAAATGAGGCTACTATTATTCTACCATCTGCTTTTTGGAATAATTTATTTAATGATTCTCCAATTACTTTCTCAGATATAGTAAAACCAGTACGTTCAACATTAGTACTATCAGCCATTAAAAGTAGTACTCCTTGACCACCTAATTTTGCAAATCGCTCTAAATCTATAACTTGCCCATCAATTGGAGTATAGTCTATTTTAAAATCCCCAGTGTGTATAATTCTTCCAATAGGAGTATGTATAGCAATAGAACAAGCATCTGCTATGCTATGACTAACTCTTATAAACTCTACACTTAGTTTTTCTAATTTTATAATATCACCAGGTTTTACTACATTTAGTGTGCAATCTGCCAATATACCATGTTCTTGCAACTTATTTTCTACAAGTCCTAATGTTAGACATGTTCCATAGACTGGAACATTAATTTGTTTTAGAATATAAGGTAATGCTCCTATGTGATCTTCATGACCGTGGGTTAGAAAAATTCCTTTTACCTTATCTCTATTCTCTAAAAGATACGTTACATCAGGAATAACTAAATCCACCCCATACATATCTGCATCTGGAAATGAAATCCCGCAATCTATAACAACAATTTCATCTTTGTATTCTATTGCAGTAATATTTTTTCCAATTTCTCCAAGTCCACCTAGTGGAATAATTCTAATTTTGTTTTTAACTTTACTTTTATAATTATTATTATTATTCAATATTCTCCTGATTTCTAAATATTAAGCAATCTATTCATCCAATATTTTCGTTCTGTCGACTAAACAGCATGGTGTACCACAGGATTCAACTACTTAGGTTAGTTCCGTTATACTAACAGTTCTGTTATAAAAACAGTTCGTTATCAACACTTACTATTCCAAGTATTTTATTCCTACTAACTAACCATAAATCAGGATTTTCACCTACCTTTTTTTTATATTTTTGTTAGTACAGTTATTTTTTCCTTTCTTAAATTATTTTTAAAGAAACCTATATTTCAAAGTGTTGCTTTTTAAATTAACATCACTCTCTTTATTTAACTATATATCTTATAATACTTTTTTATTTAACTAAATGTGGTTAACTTTAATAAATTTATAAAGATTTCAATTATACTAATTAAATATAATTATACCATATTACATTTGATTATATTCGATTATAAAATAATAAAGGTTGAGAAATAATTTCTCAACCTCAAAATCTAACTTTCTACAGTAATTATTATGATTAAAATAACTTAGCGCTTTCAATATTTTCGTAGTTTATGTTGCTTTCTATGCCGCAAAAAAATGCAACTCCAAAGAAATATGACACCTAACAATAGTGTGCATTTTTTCTCATACAAGTTGCATTCTAAGTTGTTTATTTATCTAGAATAAATTGTTTTTTAAATAGCCCGCCTTGCTTAGTATAGTGCAAAATATATTCTTTGTCGTAAACATTATGTATTTCTAGATTTGTAATTCCTTTTGTTTTTAAAACTAATTTTACTTTATTAAATTCTTCAATTTCTGGTTCGGAAGTTAGCATAGTGTAGAAAAGCTTCTGTGAATACGTAGCCCAGGTCTCTAAAAGATCGTCAAGTGGTGTGTTTACATCTACATTCATTTATCTTCCTCCTTGTATAATATGAATAATATTATTATATCTACTGTATGTTTTTTCTTCTGCACTTCTATTATATATAATTAATGAAATATAATCAACTTACATTATATTTTATATTGATTTATAGTAGTATATTTGTTATAATATCTCTATTTTATAAAGGCTTGAAAATTTTTATAGTCATTTATGATTATTAACATCTTTACAAATTTTAATACAGGGAGAAAAAAACAATTCAGTATGCAATGGTTATTTATTTTCATGTATATTAATCATTTGGCAACAATTTTTCTCCTGATATTTTAATACCAATAGCTCCTAGTGGTGCTGTAATAAATATAGATAATACTGCAATTGCTAATATAACTTCCCCGGATTTAACTCCAGCAGCTAGAGGTACCGCCCCCATAGCTGCCTGCACAGTAGCTTTAGGAATATAGGAAATCACACAAAATAGTCTCTCTTTTACATTTAGATTAGTTCCCATGAGTGATACTAATACTCCTATGCTTCTAGCTGTTAGCCCAAGGATAATAATAATTAATCCTAATACTCCTGAGGTTAATGCAACATGTATATTAACCTTTGCTCCCACTAATACAAAAAGAAAAATTTCTGCAATTACCCACACCTTATTAAGTTTTAACGACAGCCTATTTGCTACTTTAGAATACTTTTCTAATAAAATAAAACCAATAGTCATTACGCCTAAAAGGCTTGCAATGGGTACTATATTCTTAAAAGCATCTTCAACTCCCGTAACCATAATTGCTGCAGCTATTAATATAAAAGTTTTTTTAGTATCTCTCATGTGATATTTTTTAAATATCCTGGTTAATATAAGTCCTACAACGATTCCCAATACTATTCCAAGTAAAATAGATATGGGAATATCCAATATTTTCATTGGAATGTTTACATTTTTACCACTATATAGTCCTAAAAATGTTGAAAATATAGTTATTGCAAAAACATCATCAATGGATGCCCCTGCAAGTATTATAGTGGGTATGCCTTTTTTTTCTCCTTTGCCTTTGGATATAAAATTAAGCATAGGTGGCACGACTACTGCGGGTGAAACCGCCGCTATTATAAACCCAAGCATCCCAGCCTCAATTTTTGATATTCCAAGTACATAACTCCCTACAACCATAATACTAAGACCTTCAAAAATACCAGGTATGCAACTCATTTTTAATGCAGGAACACCTACTTTATTTAAAGTATCTTTTTTAATTCCAAGACCCGCTCTTAGTAAAATAATAATCAATGCAATTTTTCTTAAATCTGGTGAAATTTTAAGTATGTCCGGACTTATTATATTGGTTCCATAAGGGCCTAGTAAAACTCCTAGAATTAACATTCCAAGTAGTCCTGGAAGTTTTAACTTTTCAAATAATTTATTGAATAATAGTCCTAAAATAATTATAATTGCTAAACTCATTGCCATATTACGTTCCCTACCTTTTCTTCAATATTTTTACAAAATAAAAGACTCCTACTTAAAGACGAGCTCTAAGTAGGAGTCATTAATCGCAAAATCACAATAGTTAAGGTGAACTCCATCACCTATTTTATAAATATATTATACTATATTTGTAATTAAAATCAATAGCTATCCTAGAATATATCATATTTATATTTCTAATGACTCATTTCTTTTTCCTAATTACAAACACCTCACTGTTATATTTTTTTATATTTCCATTATTATTGGTATAATCATAGGTCTTCTCTTGGTTTTTAAATATAAGAACTCTGCTAAAGCATTTCTTATACGGGATTTTATTACTGCCCACTCTTTAATTTTGTTATCTAAACACTGCTCTAATTCACTTCGCACAATGCCCCTTGCCTCACTAATAAGTTCATTAGAATCTTTCATATATACAAATCCTCTAGTTATTATATCTGGTCCTGATAGTATACTATAAGTTTCTCTTTCTAAAGTAACTACAACAGTAAGAATACCCTCTTCAGCTAGGTGTTTTCTATCTCTAAGTACAATATTCCCAACGTCCCCTACACCAAGTCCATCAACCATTATGGCTCCAGTTTGAACTCTTCCTGCTAGGGTACATTCATTTTGGGATACCTCTAATGTCTGTCCCGTTTCTCCAATAAAAATATTTTCAGGCTCCATTCCCATATTTTCTGCCAATTGCGCATGTTGCTTTAAGTGTCTATATTCACCATGTACTGGCATAAAATATTTAGGCCGAATCAAGCTATGCAATAATTTTAATTCCTCTTGACAGGCATGCCCAGATACGTGAATATCTTCTGTAGTATTATATATTACATTAGCTCCCTTTTTAAACAATTCATTTATAACATTGTATATAGATTCTTCGTTTCCAGGGATGGGAGACGCTGATAAAATAATTAAATCACCATTTTGTATTTGAATACTTCTATGATTCGAGAATGCCATCCTTGTTAATGCAGCAAGCGGTTCGCCTTGACTACCAGTGGTTATTATTGTTACCTTATCATCAGCATAATTATTAAGTTCTGCCACAGTAATTATAGATTCTTCCGGAATATGTAAATATCCTAAATTCATAGCTACCTCAGAGATTCTCTCCATACTTCTTCCACTGAAGGCCACTTTTCTTCCATTCAAAATTGAAGCATTGGCAATTAGTTGTATTCTATGGATATTTGATGCGAAGGAAGCTACTATTATTCGCCCCTTTACATTGTAAAATAGTTTATTTAAATTTTCTCCAACTACCTTCTCAGATATATTAAATCCAGTTCTCTCTACGTTAGTGCTATCAGCCATTAATAGTAATACACCTTGACCACCTAATTTTGCAAATCTCTCTAAATCTATAATTTTTCCATCAATTGGGGTATAATCTATCTTAAAATCTCCTGTCTCTATAATTCTGCCAATAGGTGTATGTATACAAATTGCAGAGGCATCGGCTATACTATGGTTAACTCTTATAAACTCTACACTAAGTTTATCTAATTTTATGATATCCCCCGCTTTTACTACATTCAGTGTACAACCTGCGAGTATTCCATGTTCTTGCAGTTTACCTTCTACAATCCCGAGTGTTAGTTGTGTTCCGTATACTGGAACATTAATTTGCTTTAAAATATAGGGCAATGCCCCTATGTGATCTTCATGACCGTGGGTTAGGAAAATCCCTTTCACCTTATCTCTGTTCTCTAAAAGATATGTTACATCTGGAATAACTAAATCCACCCCATACATATCTACATCCGGAAAAGAAATCCCACAATCTATAACGACAATCTCTTCTTTGTATTCTATTACAGTAATGTTTTTCCCAATTTCTCCAAGTCCACCTAGTGGAATAATTTTAATTTTGTTTTTAACTTTCTTTTTATAATTATTATTCAAAATTTGCCTCCCTTATATTCGCTCGCCTTGCTTTAATTTTTCCATTAATTCGTATAAATCACTTTTCTTTACTCTCCAATTGCGTCCAATTTTAAAAGCTGGTATTTTACCATCTTTCACCAATTTATAACAAGTTACTTCACTAATTTTAAAATATGTTGCAACTTCACTTACTGTCATAATTTCATCGTCTTTATTATTTTCGCTCATTTTTTTTCCTTTCTTAGAAGTATTTTTTTGCAAACCTATATTTCAAAGTGCTGAATGTTAGGTAAACATCAGACTCTTTATTTAACTATGCACTCCATAATACTTTATTGACCAAATAGCTGCCTAAAATAATATATAAATTAAACAAATCTATAATTATACTAGCCTTGTTTAATTATAGCATATTATACTCATTTATATTTGATTTAGCGTAATTAGGAAATTCTTCATTAGCATTTTATTGATAAATAACTATTCACACCATTAATATTAATGCTTGATCTTTAGTTGTTAAGAAGGATGGTGAATAAGCTAAATCAAGATGAAATAATTTTTTTCTCCCCCTCCAAATTAAAATACCAACAAATCCATAGTGGATTTGTTGGTATTTTATAAATTCTTACACTAATAACTCATTTAACTTATCACCCTTAATTTCATCAGGACTCCAAGGTATTACAGCAAATTTACCCTTTGCGTGTACATCGACCTTGTTAATCCATTCAATTTCACTGCTTGCCTTCGCAGACAACAATTTATTGGTAGTACCTGTGGCCTGCAGTGATGAATTAATAACCCACCACTTTGTGGCAATTTTAGCACGTACTAAATCTTCTTCAAGACGCATTGCTTCATATACAGGTGTTGCTTCAGGAAGAGTTACAATGATGACTTCAGTTTCGGAAGCATTACGGAGCCTTGGCAACAGTTTTTTCACAGATTCTGGGATATCTCCCTGTGAACGCTTAATTTCCTGGTTATAGCTTTGGGTGGAATCAAGTAGCAAGAGAGTATGCCCTGTGGGCGCTGTGTCCACTACAACAATTTGATCTTCCGCCTTATCTACTATTTGTGCAAAGGCTCTAAACACCGCAATCTCCTGTGTACATGGAGAGCGAAGGTCCTCCTCTACATAGGCAATATCATCATCTGCCATAGTTTCTCTTGCCCTTAAAAGCACTTCCTGCTTATATTTTTCAAGCTCAACCTGCTCATCAATGTGACTCATAGTTATGTTACTACTTTCATTAATAACAAATTTAAGATGAGCCGCAGGGTCAGTTGTTGTAAGATGTACCTTTTTGCCCTTTGCAGATAGTCCTAGTGCAATAGCCGCTGCAATTGTAGTTTTACCTACACCGCCCTTACCCATAGTGAAGATTACCTTTTTATTGCTTTTGTATAAGTCCTCAATAACATCTTTTAGCTGTGGTATTGTTTCAGCGTTAATCTTTTCACTACTGATACTGTAATTATCTTTGGTAAGTAATGCACGCACATTTTCCATACCAGTTATATTGTAAGCTCTGAGCGGTACCATATAAGTTGTAATGCCTTGTAGACCCTCTGGCATTTCTTTAAGTGATTTTTGTTGTTTTTGATAAAGACTTTCAGATACACCATCATCATAAGAAGTTAGTACTCCATTTATTATTATGGTTTGATTGTTTACTCCAATTTCTGAAAGTTCTTTTGATGCTCTTTCTGCTTCTTTAAGAGGTGTCATTTCTGGGCGAGAAATAAGCATAAGCGTTGTTAAAACTCCATCACTCAAAGTTTCTACTGCCTTTTTATATACTTCTCTTTTACTCTCCAGACCAGAAAGTTGCCCTAAACAAGATGCCCCATGCGTGTTTTCGCTAATAAAATTACTCCAAGCTGATGGTAATTGAAGCATTCTAAGTGTATGACCAGTAGGTGCAGTATCAAATATAATATGGTCATATTCTTCCTGCAATTTCTCATCCGTTATAAACTTTGAAAATTCATTGAAAGCTGCAATCTCAACGGTACAAGAACCTGAAAGCTGTTCTTCCATATTATTAAGCACTGCATCAGGTAATTTCCCACGGTAAGGAGCAATAACACTCTCTCTGTGTTCTGCCGCCGCTTTTATTGGGTCAAGATTAGCAACAACTAGATTTGGCACTTCCTTTATGTGGGTACCCTTATTGGTAAGCTCAGTGTTAAAAACGTCCTGTAAATTTGATGCAGGATCTGTACTTATAAGAAGCACTTTTTTTCCTCTATCAGCAAGGTTAACTGCTGTAGCACAAGCCGTTGAAGTTTTGCCTACTCCGCCCTTACCTGTGTAAAATAAATATTTTGTAAGTTTAATATTTTGTGGGTTGAAAATTTCCATGTTTAATTACCTCCAGTTTCATCATTAATTTAAAATACCAAACCACTCCTTATTGGATTGGTTTGGTATTTGCTTAATTTTCAATTTTCATAAACTTTAACAGCATTTACCGCCGTCGCAGCCACATCCTCCTGATTTAGGAGCAGCTTTTATTTTAAAACCCTTAGGTTTTTCGCCTAAAAAACTCATTGGAATATCCAAAAATTTCACTAATTCTTCATTTGTTGGATATCTTCCTACTAATACAATTTCACCCTCTAAGATGGTAACTGGTAGATCATCAATACCTTTTTCGTTTATAAAATTATTCACTACTTTATTATCTACAAACTCCTGTGGTGAACTTGAGAGGTTAAATCTCTGCACCTCAACTCCATTCTTTTTTAATGCACTAAGAACAGTTGAAACCCTAAGAAGTTCAGGATCGACCCCTACTCCACAAAGTCCTGTGGAACAACACATTGCAGCTTCAAATATTTGCATTTTTTTCATTATTAATCTCTCCAATCATTTTTTATTACTTTAATACTTTTAGCATTTTAAATATATTTAATACCCTTAATTATTATTTGTTATAAGTTACTCGCTGTGGAAACCAATCACTAGTTTTGTTTGCTATTTTTACAAGTATAAGCATTACTGGTACTTCAGTTAATACCCCTACAACTGTAGCAAGCGCTGCTGGAGAATCCATACCGAACAGAGCAATGGCAACGGCAACTGATAATTCAAAAAAGTTTGATGCTCCAATCATTCCAGCAGGTGCTGCAATATCATGTGTTAGTTTTAGCTTTCTACCTGCTAAATAAGCAATAAAGAAAATCAAAAATGTTTGAATAGTTAGTGGTACAGCAATAAGTAAAATGTGCAGTGGATTGTTTATTATAGTTTCACCTTGGAATGAGAATAACAATACCAACATAAGTAGTAATCCAACAGTAGTTGCATTATCAAACTTGTGTAGGAAGGTTTTTTCAAAGTACTCTGTACCTCTTTTCTTCGTCATCATAACTCTGGTCAAAACTCCGAAAATTAGAGGAATAACAACAAATAAAACCACTGATAAAATAAGTGTACTCCAGGGAACAGCAATGTTACTAACGCCTAATAATAGTTTCACTATAGGTATAAATGCAACCAGTATTATTAAATCATTAGTGGCTACTTGCACAACTGTATAGGCTGGATTACCTTTTGTAAGGGAACTCCAAACAAATACCATAGCAGTACAAGGAGCCGCTCCTAGCAATATTGTTCCTGCAAGATATTGAGTAGCTAGCTCAGGTGCGATAAATGCTTTAAATACAACAAAAAAGAAAAATGAAGATATTGCATACATAGTAAATGGTTTTATAAGCCAATTTGTTATCCATGTTATATATAAACCCTTTGGCTCCTTCCTAACATTTTTAATGCTTTGGAAGTCTACCTTCATCATCATTGGATAAATCATTACCCAAATAAGTATAGCTGTTGGGATGGAAACCTTAGCATATTCAAACTGATTTAGGAATTCTGGAATCCTCGGAATAAACTTGCCAATAAGCACACCTACTACCATACAAGTTGCCACCCAAACTGTTAAATACCTTTGGAAAAATCCCATATCCGATTTTTTAACTTCACTCATAATTAATCACCCCTTAATTTCACAATAATCTTATATTTACATTGCCGATAAATTATGTTTCTATTTTGTTATTACATAAATCTTGAAGTTTACATTTACACAATCTTTCGCAATCGTTGTTATAACCAGGTAATTGTTTCAATTCTTTTGTTAAATAAGCAAACAAATCAGGGTTTTTTTCTATAAAAGTATTATCTATTTTGTAATATACCCACTGTGCTTTTTTGTATCCCTCAAGTATTCCACACTTTTTAAGCGCCGTTAAATGCCTAGAAACATTTGATTGAGTCATGTTTAGACACTGCTCAATTTCACATACACACATTTCGCCTTCCATAAGAAGTGACAATATGCGAAGTCTGTTTTCTTCTGCTAATGCTTTGAATATATCAACCACTATTTTCACCTCCTATAGCATTTTTATATACTCATGTACTCATATACTATTCTTTTAGAACATATTTGTTACTATATTTCCTCAACTATTGTTAGTTTCTTTTAAACAATTATCGGTTAATAATTGATAGATAAGTAACCCTACCACACCACTTCTCCACTTAAATCAATTTCATTATTTTCAATTCTTTTCTTTAAATCTTTTATTTTTTCTTCGATTATCCTTGCTGTCTTTATAAATTCGGTATCAGATTTTCCAGTAGGGTCATCTAGTCCCCAATCTTCTTCATGCCTGTGAGCCATTATTGGACAAACTACGTTACATCCCATTTTTATTACAACATCAGCATCTGGTATATCATCAATTAATTTGGATGTGTGAGTTTCATTCATGTCTATTTTATATAAATCCTTTACTATTCTCACCGCATCTTGGTTAATTTGAGGCTTTACTTGCGTACCTGCCGAATAAGATTCAAACACCTCTGAGCCAAACATCACTCCCAGTGCTTCTGCTATCTGTGACCTACAAGAATTGTGAACACATATAAATGCTACCTTTGGCTTCATAAAATAATCCTCCTTTTTGTTATATATAATAGTTTTAACTTTAAAATACATTTTGAATATTCGTATATTCGCTTATACTCATATTGTAATATTAACTACCTATTTTGTCAACAGTTTATTAAAATCCTAAATAAAACATATAAAGTCCAATAACCATAATGACGCTACCCATAAGATATTTTAACACTTTACTAAAGCTGCCATATTTATTACTTGAAGTAATCTTTGTTACAAAAGCTATTGATGTTCCCGCTACTATAACTAGAAAGCTGTGACCTATAGAATATAGCAGTAAAAGCAATAACCCTCTTGCGATATTACCTTCCTTTGCTACTATTGAAAGTAATACCACAAGCACTGGCGTTGCACAGGGTGATGAAAATATTCCTCCTAGCACTCCTGCCACAAAAGCCCCTATATAACCTTTTTTTGGTTTTTTATTCCCTAAAGAGGTTGATGGTATAAAATTATATACCTCCAATACTTGAAGTGCCATAAGTACCATCAAAACACCTAGTGCAATATACCATAAAGAGCTTGATGTTCCCATAAGTTTTCCTAGAATAGACGCCATGGTGCCGAGAATGGTGAATGTAACCGCCATGCCACTAGCAAAAACAAGCGATAATTTAAATGCTCTTTTTGTATCATTGTTTCCAGACCCTCCAACATAACCAATTACAAGTGGCACACTTGTAAGCGCGCAGGGAGTAACCGAGGTTAAAACCCCTGCAAGTAGTGCAATAAAAGGCGCAAGCCAAAAACTATCAGATATAAGCTTTGATAATATATCTAGCCATTCATTAATCATTCCACACCCATCTCCTTAAATACAGCAAGGATTTCTTCCTTAGTCATTCCACCCTCATGAGTAGTAAATACATGCTTTTTTGTATCTTTCGAAGAATAGATTTTCATTTTTGAAGCTTCTGGATCTTTAGGGGTATAAGGCTTTCCTTCCTTATCTAAAAAAACTTGTGTTGGAATTAAGTTGATAGGATAACCCTGCGCTAAACTTTGATACTTCCACACATCAACAAACTTTATAATTACTTTTCCACGAAGCTCCTGGTTAAGCTCCTTTAGGACAGGAGCCATTTCCTTACAAGGTATACAGGAATCAGCACCAAAATCAATCATAATGGGTATGCCATAGGATTTAAGTTTTTCAATGTCTAAGCTATCCGTTACATGTAGAGCAAAAGCAGGGTTATCATCTTTAACAATTGGTGTTTTATTAGAGTTTTTCAAATACCATATTACACCTATTGCCACAACTATAAGTACAGGTATCATTATTTTAAACACATTTTTGGAGAACTTTACACTCTTTCTTTCATCCATTAACTTTACTCCTTATAAGTATTTATTTTCCACAATTCCATCTCACATTTATATCAATCTATGTATCCTATTATGTATTTATACATAGATTTTTGACAATGTATAAATACATAAATTTTAAATTTATTACTAAGTTGTGACCAAATATTCCCTTGTTTATATACTCTTCATGTATAAACACGTTATAAAAGAAAAAAGCACACACATACTTGTCAATTATACTAACAACATTTGTTGCCTCTTGATTATATATTTCTATATCAAAATATTACGATGTATTTTATATATAATAAGGCCCTATAATTAGGACCTTATTACTAAGCTACTCAAGTAGCTTAATCTACTAAAGTAGCTTAATCTACTAAAGTAGCTTGATCTACTTTAGTGGTCTAATTATAAATATTTCTTAATTTCCTCAGCTGATGGTACTCTTCCCATTATCTTCACTTTTTCATCAACTACAAGAGCTGGGGTTTTCATAACTCCATAAGCCATTATTTTTTTAAAGTCTTCAACCTTTTCTATAGTTGCCTCGATGCCTAACTCCTCTATTGCCTTTCTTGTGTTTTCCTCTAATTTCTTGCAACTTGAACATCCTGAACCTAAAACTTTAATTATCATAATTAATCCTCCCTTTGGTAGATAACAACTATGAATTGTTATCCCCCTAAATTTATATTACTGTGCGAATGTAGAGCACAATTTTATTATATTCCTCTAATACTAAACTAGCAAAAATGAAAATGCATTAAATAAATATCCTATTATAATTATACCTGTTGCAACTATAACCACAAATATGGCTAATAATTTAGGTTTAACAACCTTACTGAGCATAATTATTGATGGAAGAGAAAGTGCTGTCACTGCCATCATAAAGGATAATACGGTACCAATTCCTACGCCTTTTCCAAATAATGCTTCTGCTATTGGTAGTGTACCAAATATGTCAGCATACATTGGTATGCCTACAGCTGTAGCTAGTAATACTGCAAATGGATTGTTATTTCCAACTACTGTTTCTATTACAGATTGAGGTATCCAATTATGAATTGCAGCTCCAATACCAACCCCGATTAAAACATATAACCAGACCTTATGAAATACATCTTTGACCTGCTCTTTTGAATAAGATACTCTCTCATTCCTTGTCATCTCAATTATTTCTGCATCCACATTTTCTATTTCTTTTACATAACCTTCTACATACTTTTCAAGCCCTAATTTATCAATAATGGTTCCACCCACCACTGCTAAAATTAGTCCTACAACAACGTAGGCTATAGCAATTTTCGCACCAAAGAAAGACATTAAAATTAATAATGATGCCAAATCTACTAGTGGTGAAGATATAAGAAAGGAAAAAGTTATTCCAAGGGGTAGTCCTGCTGCGTTAAATCCAATAAATATTGGAATACTAGAGCAACTACAAAATGGTGTAATAGTTCCAAGCAATGCCCCAAGTATATTTCCCTTAATGCCTTTAATATTTCCAAGAAGTTTTTTCGTTCTTTCTGGTGGAAAATAACTTTGAATATAGGATATAAGGAAAATCAATACTGATAACAGTATAAATATTTTTATAGTGTCATAAATGAAAAAATGTACACTGCCACCTAATCTTTCTTTAATTGATAGTCCAAATACATTTTCTACAAGTCCCTTAATAAGATTTGAAAGCCAAGTCATTTTTAAAATCTCATTATTTAGCCAACTAAATATTTGTGATATTACATTCATTCTTGTCACCTACCTGTATAATATTTTTTTCGTTTAAATTGTGAAATTAAATCGTCACCTATACAGTTTTTTATCTTTTCTCATACTATGCCTTTAACTATTAGGATTACATTTGTTTTTAAACATATCCGTATACTCATCACCCTTTTGAAGGTTTTTCATATCTTTTTTTATGGTATCGTAATCTTCTAAATTTGTGATTATTTTCTCTAATATATCGCGAAGAAGCTCATTATCCTTATCTATGTAATAGTATATAAATTGTTCTTGTCTTTCATCTTTTACAAATCCCATATCCCGAAGTTTCCCTAAGTGCTTTGAAATCTTAGGCTGCCCCTCTTCTAATATTCCTTGGATCTGGCATACACAGAGTTTTTTATGATATAAAAGCACCAAAATTCTCATACGTGTTTCATCAGATAACACTTTAAATAAGTTCAATAGTTTTTCCATCCGTTTCACATCCTTTAAAATAAATAATGCTATTGCATATATCCATATGGGTATATAAGTATGATATTCCTAAAAGGACTGTTTGTCAACTATTTTATAAACATAGTGCCTATGATTCCTGATAGTGAGGTGGTTTTGGTTTTGTTTTTTTTCTGTAGAACTTAGTTTAAGAGCGTATAACATGTTTAAAGAAAATTCTCAAAAAATAATGGGAAATGGATTATTTTATTAATAATCCATTTCCCATTCTTATATCTACTTTATATTAATAATTTTCAGCTAATACCTCAAAGTATGCTTTTGGATGTGCACAAGCTGGACATATTTCTGGAGCACTTTTTCCCTCAAAAATATAACCACAGTTGCCACATTTCCAATTAACTACTGTCTCTTTACTAAATACTGAATTATTTTCTATATTGCTTAATAATTGCCTATATCTCTCATCATGATGTTTCTCAACTTCAATAATTTTTCTATAAACAAAAGCAACATCTTCAAATCCTTCTTCATGCGCAACTCTTGCAAATTCTGGATAAAGTTCTGTCCATTCTTCCTTTTCTCCATTTGCTGCCCATAATAAATTTGATTTAGTATCTGATAGTCCTACAGGATATGTAGCGTTAATTTCTACCACTTGTCCATTTAAACTCTGGCTTAAAAATTTGAAAAATCTTTCAGCATGCTCTTTCTCATTGCCTGCTGTTTCTGTGAATATGTTAGATATTTGAACATACCCCTCTTTTTTTGCTACAGATGCATAATAGGTATATCTATTTCTAGCTTGTGATTCACCCGCAAATGATTTCATAAGATTTTCAGCTGTTTTTGTACCTTTTAACGTTTTCATAAAATACCTCCTTCTTTCTCCGAAGAGAAAATAACTGTGTATACTAAAGTATTCTATAAATGCGATAGTTTTCCTCTTTTAAATTCTCTTGTTTTCAAAAAATTCATTCCTTGCAAGGAACCCTGACCTTACCTCAAACTTGCAACTTGCCACTTGGGTGGCACCATCTCATTATTTCCAAACTTCGCTATCCACACCAATAGACTTTGACTTAAATTTAGCTTCACCGTTTTTTTTGTAATTTTTTAATACTTTTAATGCAAGGTTAGATCCAATTAATATAATTGGTACATTTACATAAACTAAAACAATATTTACAAAGTCGCCTATGTACCATAAGTTTTTAAGTTCTAAACCTGCAAGAACCGTTAGTGCGCCAAATGGAACAAAGAACAATGCGCCAACCAAACGTATTCCCATGATAAATTTCTTGTTTCTGGATATTAAATTAGCAGAGACTTCTGCAAACAATATTAAGCCCAGCAAAGTTGTAAATGCAAACATGCCATAACATAGTGAAACAATAATTGTAACTCCTCCATCTAAGACCGTACCAGGAACTAAGTATTGGACCGATGATAGGTAAACTGTAAGTTTAGATGCTTGTATACTCTCCCATGCCACTCCAGCAGTACCTGTCCAAACATGTGCCATAACAATAAGAAATCCAGTCATACTACATATTATCATTGTATCAAGAAAAACACCTAGTGCTTGTACAAATCCTTGTTCTGCAGGATGATTATTCTCTGCTGTAGCTGCTGCCATTGTAATTGTACCTTGACCAGCTTCATTTGACATAAGTCCTCGCTTAATTCCTTGAGCCAGTGCCACACCAAAGGCCCCACCAAATATTGCATTAGGCTTAAATGCCCCACCAAACACTTGTTTAAAAAAATATGGCACTTTATCTAAGTTAATTATTATTATTAAAAAAACTATGATTGTATAAATTACTGCCATAATAGGTACCAATACATCTGTAACCGCTGTCACTCTTTTAATTCCTCCAATTACAGTTAAAAGCACAGTAATTATTAAAACTATAGCTATGCCATAATAAACAGCAGATTGACGTCCAAAACTTTTACCAGCTATAGTATCAGCTATTGAACCGAAACTTGTAAATAAATGAAAGGCTTGAGATGGGATAACAAATAGTGCATATATTATAAAAAGTGAGGACAATACAATCCCTATCCACCGTTTATCACCCAAAATCTTTTGTCCATAAAAAGGAAGTCCTCCTACATACTCTTTTCCATTTTTCTCTTTAAAAATCTGTGCAAGAACCGATTCAACAAAGGCCGTGGACATTCCAAAAAAAGCTGAAACCCACATCCAGAATAGCGCCCCTGGTCCACCAACAGATATTGCCCCAGTAACCCCCATAATATTACCTGGTCCGACTCTCATAGCAGAACTTAGTAAAAATGAAGCCAGTGGACTAATTCCCGTATCTGTTGTCTTCTTCGTAGCTAGAATCTTAATTCCTTTTTTAAATGCCATAACTTGAATAAATCCAGTTTTAAATGTAAGATAAATGCCTGTCCCTAGAAGCAATATAACGGCAAAAGCAAATTTACCTAAAATAGGAATGTTAGCATACCACTGAAAATTAGTTGGAAACTCCCATAAAAAATCTGCAATAGGAACTATAAAATCAAAAAAACTATTTATTGCTTGGAATAATATATTCATTTATTAACCCCCGTACTATAACAATCTTTCAACTTCACATTCTGAAACATATAATCTCCTCCTGTTGTTGTATTAAATTATCACCTGCGTAGCTGTTCATCATCTTTAATGCTGCAATATTAAACTTTTAGGTTCAAATAAAATTTATAAGCTTTGAATAATTATACACTAAAAAATATAAAATAAGTTCATTGAAATGTAAAAGATATGAACTCCTTTGAAACTTTATAATTCACTATATAATAAAAAATAAGAATGTAGTTTTAATTAATCTACATTCTTATTTCATAATTTGCCACCAAGGTGACATCTAAAATGTTGGAATTATATTTCCTTTATATTTATCCTCAATAAACTTTTTAACTTCTGGAGAATTTAAAGCCTTTGAAAGTGCCTGTATATAAGGTTTAGTTTTGTCTTCACTTCTAACTGCAAGAACATTTGCATAAGGAGAATCTTTTGATTCAATTGCTAGTGAATCCGCTTCTGGATTTAATTTAGCTTCTATGGCAAAATTTGAATTTATAACTGCTGCGTCCACATCTTTTAATATCCTTGGTAGTTGAGGAGCATCGAGTTCTGTTATTTTAAGTTTTTTTGGATTTTCTGTAATATCAAGTTTTGAAATAAGTTCTCCACTTTTTAATTTTATGAGCCCAGCATTTTCAAGTACTCTAAGTGCTCTTGCTCCATTTGTAGGGTCACTTGGAATAGCTATTTCAGCCCCATTTTTTAAATCACTGAGTTTTTTGTATTTACTAGAGTACACACCCATAGGTTCTAGATGAACCTTTACAGTATAATCAAGTTTTAGATTTTTTTCTTTACTGAAGGATTTCAAATAAGGTACATGTTGAAAGAAATTAGCATCTAGTTGTCCTTCGGCTAGTGAAGTGTTTGGTGTTACATAGTCAATAAATTCTACTATTTCAAGTGTATATCCCTCTTTTGCGAGGATTGGTGCTGCCACCTCTAATATCTCTTTATGAGGCACCGGTGAAGCACCTACTTTTATTATTTTTTTCTCAGCTGCAACCTTGGTAGTCGTAGCCTCTTCTTTTTTTTCTCCACAGCCACTTACTGTTAGGATCACAACTATTGTTAATAATAGGCTTAATATTTTTTTCATTTTAAATTTCCTCCTCATATTCTTATAATTTAAGATTTATTTAATCATTTTTCTATACAATAAATTTCCTAAGGCTTGAATTATTTGAACAACTACAATTAAAATAATTACAGTGTATACCATGATATCTGTTTTAAATCTATAGTAGCCATATTTTACTGCTACATCTCCAAGCCCCCCACCACCAATTGTTCCAGCCATAGCAGAGTAACCTATGATATTTATTATGGTTAATGTAACTCCAAGCACTATAGAGGGCATTGCCTCTTTCACCATAACTTTGAATATAATTTGATGAGTTTTCGCACCAACGGACTTAGCCGCCTCAATTATTCCGTAATCCACCTCCAGTAGTGCAGTTTCTATTATCCTTGCGGCAAAAGGAGCCGCTCCAAGGGTTAATGGAACTATGGCTGCATTAGTCCCTATGGTTGTCCCAACAATAAATTTAGTTAGAGGGAATATAGATATCATTAATATAATAAAAGGAAAAGAACGAAGTATATTTACTACTAAATTTAAACTTTTATAAATTAAAGCATTTGGTCTTAGACCTTTAGGGCTACTTATAATAAGTCCCACGGCTGTTATAAACCCTAAAATCACTGTAAAAATTGTAGACACCCCTACCATATATATTGTGTCTAAAAGTGCAGGTAGCAAAACATCTTTAAATAGCATTTATATTCCCCCCTCCTTATATTCATCCTTCTTCACTAAATAATTAATAAGCTCCCAGTCTATAGATTTTTCATCTAAATAGTTTAATATTTTTTCCTTGTTTTCCTCACTTACATTTATTATAAGACTACCCATAACGTTATCCCTAAATTTTTCAAGCCTGCCCCACACTATTGAAAAATCTATATTTAACTCTCTAGCTATGGACGTTATTAAGCAACTCTGGCTAATTTCCTTTGGAAAAAATATTTTAATGTTATGCCCTGTATTAGGTAATAATTCTTCCTCCCCTATAAGTGTTTTCATTTCATTTGTTGGTCTAATAAATAATTCATCTGTAATGCCGCTACTTTTAATCTCACCTCCTTCTAAAAGAATAAATTTATTACAAATCTCTTTTACCACCTCCATTTGATGAGTAACCAGGATAATTGTTATATTAAATTTGTTATTTATATCTCTTAAAAGCTCCAATATAGATTTTGTAGTTTTAGGATCTAAGGCAGAGGTAGCTTCATCACAAAGTAATATTTTTGGATTAAGTGCCAAGGCTCTTGCAATTCCAACTCTTTGCTTTTGTCCTCCGCTAAGTTCGCGTATACTGCTATTTACTTTATCCTTAAGTCCAACTAATTCTATTAAGCTATCTACTCTTTCTTTAATAAAATTTTTATCCATACCCCATACCTCTAGTGGAAAGGCTATATTTTCAAAAACATTTTTTCTGCTAATAAGATTGAAACTTTGAAATATAATACCTACATTTTTTCTAAACTCCCGAAGCTCCTTGGAACTTAACTGCTTTACTTCTTTTCCCATTATATTAATGCTACCTTTATCATAGGTTTCTAGACCATTAAAACATCTAAGCAAAGTGGATTTGCCAGCACCACTGTGACCAATAACTCCATAAATATCGCCTTTGTCCACTGTAAAAGAAATATTACTTAACACTTCCTGGCTGGAAAAACTTTTACTTATACCACAAACTTTAATCATAAAATCCCTTCTCTCTTCATTGTTTATTACTTTTTTTCATTGTGAATATTACTACTCGCAATTATTTTCCTAAAAAAAATAGAACCCAAGAATAAACTTGGGCTCTAATGCCAAACTTATTCTTATCTCGCAGCAATGCTGCAGGATTTAACACCATGTATCATATATGATACTGGTTGTCGGGTTTCATAGGGCCATTCCCTCCACCTCTCTTGATAAGACAATATTAAATTTTATTTTAAATTCATTTTAAAAACAAAAAACCTCTTCCATCAATATAAATGATGAAAGAGGTATAAAATTACAAGGTCACCTCTCTCATCTTCCGCTAGGTTCTAAGGAACTTAGCGCAGGAATTAGCACCTTTTCAGACAAATGATATCTGACGGTTGCCGAGGTGTCATAGGGCCAGTCCCTCTACCTCTCTTGATGAGAATTAATTTATTAAATTAAAGTTATATTATCACTATATGGTGAAAATGTAAAGAAGTTTTTTTTAAAGAGTACCATCCATTCCAAGAACATCTATTTCATATATTCTTACAGCTGAATCTGCTCCTTGACTTGGTTTCAACACATTTATTTTTACATACTTAGCCTTAGTAGCTTTAAATATATCGCTAGTTTTTGCAAGTGGATTTTTAAGAACTTCTAACAATGGTGTGAATTTCACTCCATCTAAACTAGTTTCCACTGTGTAACTTTTAGTATTCATATCTGGATTTTCGCCACCAGCCTCAGCATGGCCCATACGAATCTCACTTATTGTTTTAACACCACCAAGGTCTATTGTAATATCATGAGGTGCAGGACCTGTTGCACACCATTTTGTATTAGTCTTTCCATCTAAAGCGAATTTAGGTGCTTCATTGCCATTAACAAAGCTTGAAGCAGTAACTTTTTTATTTTGTGAAAGGTTTGCAAGTTCACCTTTAACCTTACCACTTACTGTTATAAGGTCTTTAATAACCTTAACATCTTTTCCCTCTTTATTTTTAGCTGTTAATGTAACTGAATATACGCCTTCTTTAGCATAGCTAACAATTGGCTTATTATCTGTACTTTTTTCAACACTTGCACCAGGTAGACTCCACTCTACATTTTCAGTAATCGCAGAGCTAAGACTTTCAAATGTTATTTTTTCACCAGGTGAAACTAATGATTTTGATACTTTGAATTTTGCTTTAGGTATATTATTTGCAGGCCACTTCATAACTGCTTGACTTGTTTTTCCTGCAATGTAGTTTTTATTAATAGCCACTACTTCAAATGTAGTTTTATCTAATTTAGCATCTCTCTTAAGAGCATTTATAAAGAACATATTATTTGGAGTAGCCCCCAAGAATGATTTTGTTTTATCATCATTAATTCTGTAAACTTCGTAATGATCAACATCTGTTTGGCTACCTTTGTCCCAAGAAAGCCTTGCACCAGCATACATATCGTCTTCCTCAAATTTAGCATCATCAAGTTTTAGGTTACCAACAGAAACTTTTTTGCTAGATTTAGGGTCTTGTATTGTTATATTTCCTAAATTAAAAACTAAATTACTAATATCCTTTTCTGAAGACATTTTGTAAGACATTGTTTTAATTGATTTATCCTTAAACTTAGAAACATCATAGGTTACAGTTGTCCATTCTACTGCTATACTTTTATCAGCTTTTATATTTTCAGTTGTTCCATCATGGAATTCTAAAATCAAATCAAGATCCACTTTTGCACTTGATTTTGCTGAGGTAGAGAATTTAATCCCCTTTTGAAGTTTAAGATCAGCACTATAAAGTTTTACCGTAGAAGATTTAGCAGCTTCTAAATTCCCCATAAACTTTATAGAATTTCCACCATAGAAGGCCGAAGCAAAATCTATAGAAGTATTTAATTTATTCTTACCTTCATTTTTAATCATCCATCTATAAGTTGGCATTATATCTGCAAGACTTCTGTTATTCCAGTCAAGAGAAGATACCTTTTCTCCATTAATAAAGAAGTTATATCCATTGCCTATATTAAAATTAGTTGTGAAGGGCAATGTATTTACAACTGATTTTTCAATAGCATAAGTTGAAATCCCTTTCCACTGTGTCCCTTTAATTTCTGTAGGCATAGATGGATTTTTAAATTCATTTACCCATAGTCTATTTTCCTTATTCTCAAACTCTTCTATAGTGTTTGAAGAGAAGAATGTCCAACTAGGAGCATAAAGTCCAAGAGATGTGAAGTTACTTTTAGCATCCTTTTCAAATAAGTCCCAACGCACCGGAGTACTTACCCCATCAGCTTGAACATCTACTCCAGCATATATATTATATGGATTTACAGCAATTTCTTCAGCTCTTTTATTTGAAGCCTTAAGTAATTCTTTCTCAACAAGTTTTTTATTAGTCCACCAGAAATTTAAGAACATGCTATCAGCAACAGGTTTCTTATCTCCATCAACTAAAAAATAATCATTCTTCTCATTAAGAGCATTTTGCCAATCCATTTTACCATCCTTCGTCATAGAGTCATACCACATTATCTCCAACCCATCTTTAGCTTTGCTCTTAAATTGTTTTATAAATTCTTGCATAAGAACCGCATGATTCTTAGACAAAGGAGCTTCTTTTGTACCTTCGGTTTCTTGGTTTATAAACCAACCGTCGAAATTGTAAGTTTTAGAAACTTCTATAAGTTTATCAACCATAATGAAATTATCACTAGCATCCTTTTCTAGAAATTCATTAAGCCATTCTAACTTTCCGCCATAAGCTGTGGGTGGGAAATATATTGTTCCTAAAACTGGAACACCATTTTTATGAGCCGAATCAGTAACATCAGCAGTTGGTGGGACTATTAACCCCTCACCTGAAGACCCTCCCCAATATACAAGTTTATCGATATATTGCCAATAAGAAAATGTATTAGATGCGAATTTGTTAGACCCCTGAGATGCATTTCCACTAGTACTAGCATTCATTATTGAAATAGCAACAACATTCATATCCTTGTTTTGCGATGCATTAACAGGATATAATTTGCTCTTATCCACTCTTTTAGCTAGTGGTACTGAGCTTTTATTGAAATTAGCATTCTTGTCCTCTTTTGATTTCCATTTTGAAAGTTCTTTTGGAAACCATTGAGATGATATAGGTTGATTTGCTATAACAAATTCACTGGCCTCCTCTGTTATACGGTAACTACTTTCCGCCGTACGCTCAGTGCAAGAAACAAGACTAAAACTAACCGTAATAGCTAAAAGTGCAGGCGCTAAAAGTTTTAGCTTTTTCATGTTTTTATTTTTTAAGTTCATATACTTATCCCCCCCTAAATTTAAGAAGCCAATTTATAATTTCAAGACTCCTTTTATATCTTAATTTAAGAGTGCTACGTTTAATGCATACTCTCAAAATATAGATCTAATCTGACTTTAATTACAATTAAAACGATTACAATTAAACTTTAACACATCTAAAGTTCTAGGAACAAGTGTAGTAATTTTAGAAAAAGTGAATAAAATATACATTTTCTAAAATCACTTACTAATACCACTAAACATAACCAAAAAAATTAACTTTGTAGTATTGCTAATGCAACTGCACCTATAACTCCTGCATCTATTCCTAGCTTTGCAGGCACTATTTCACAGCCAGCAGTCATTGTTTTAAGACCCCTTTCATTAACAACCTTTTTAACTTTATCAAAGACTATTTCACCAGCTTTTGAAACTCCCCCACCTATTACTACAATGTCTGGGTCAAAGGTATTAATAATATTTGTTACTCCAATGCCCAAATATTCTAAAGCAGTATCCCTTATAGAAATTGCCACTTTGTCCCCATTTTTGGCTTCTTCAAACACTTCATATGCTGTTAATGTTTTATACACTTTTAAACTTGTATAAATATTGCTTAAAACAGCATCTTTTGCCCTTTTAGCTATTGCTGTTCCTGACGCTAGAGCTTCTAAGCAACCTAAATTCCCACAATTGCATCTTGCACTACTAAATGGTTCTACAGTTGTATGACCAATTTCTAAAGCATTTGTTGTTCTTCCTCTATATACTTGTCCATTAAGAATAGCACCCCCACCAATTCCAGTGCTTACAGTTATATAAATCATATTTTCTGTGCCTTTTCCAGCACCAAACATAAACTCTCCAATGGCCGCTACATTGGCATCATTATCTAGGTAAACAGGAATATTAAACCTATCCACTATCGGGGTTACTAAATCAAAGTTTTTAAATGGAAGGTTTGCAGGCTCTACTATAAGTCCCCTTCTAGCATCTAGTGGGCCTGGTGCACCTATCCCTATGGCTTTAACATCCCCTATACTAATGTTTTTGTTTCGCATAACCTTATCAATTACATTTATAATTCTATTTAATATTGCAGTTTCACCTTGACTTGCATTAGTTTCAACTACTTGTATTTCAATTACTTCACCTGATAAATTTGACAATGCACAGCTTATTTTAGTTCCACCTAAATCTACTCCAATTATATACTTCATATTCATACCACTCCCTTTATTTACACCCCAGAGGTGAAATTAAAACCCGTTATTTTTAGAAACTTCTTTCATCCAGTATCCTGATTTCTTAATAGTTTTCACTTGCGTTTCTAAATCTAAAGATATTAAACCATATCTATTTTTGTATGCATTATTCCATGACCAACAATCAATTGGCGTCCATAAATGATATCCAAAGCAGTTTGTCCCATCCTCAATTCCACTATTCAACCACTGTAAATGTTCTCTAATAAACTCTATTCTGTAGTCATCTTCTATGATGCCTTCAGCATTTTCAAATCTAGATTCTCCTTCTACACCCATCCCATTTTCTGAAACATACCAAGGTATGTTTTTATAATTATCCCTTATGTTAATTGCCACATCATACATAGCCTCAGGGTATATTTCCCATCCTCTATAGGGATTCATTCTTTTTCCTGGCATATCATACCTTGCAAAGTATTTTTCTGGCATCCATCCATTGCTTAAATCAAATTCAGTCTCTCTTGCCATTATGCGTGAAGGCTTATAATAATTAACACCTAGGTAATCTACTGTATTTTCCTTTATTATATTATTTTCTTCTTCTGTACATTGCCACATAATCCCGTCGTTTTTAAATATCTCCACTAACTCTTCCGGGAATATTCCATGCACAGCTGGGTCTAAAAACATTCTATTAAAGAACATATCTGCAATATTTGATGCTTTCAAATCTTCATCCGAATTACTTCTTGGATATGATGGTGTAAGATTTAATATTGTACATATTCTCCCACCATCCTTATGACATCCAAGTTCTTTAAATTCTTTAATTGCTTTAGCTGAAGCTAAAGCTAAATTATAAGAAGCTTGTACTGCTCTTCTGCCATCAACAACTTGTGGGTAATGATGCTTATATAAATATTGTCCTTCAATTATAACTATAGGTTCGTTGAATGTTGCCCAATACTTAACTCTATCACTAAACAGTTCAAACGCTTTTCTTGCAAACTTAGCAAATAAATCTACAACATGTTTTGATTCCCATCCACTATATTTTTCATATAATTCTACTGGTAAATCAAAATGATGTAAGTTCATAATGGGCGTAATTCCAAGACTTAAACACTTGTCTATTACATCATTATAGAATCTAACTCCATCTTCATCTACTTCACAAGTTTCTAAGTTCTTTATAAGCCTTGTCCATTGTATTGAAGTTCTAAAAGAGTTTAATCCTATTTGTTTTAACATTTCTAAATCTGATTCGTAGCTATTATAAAAGTTTGATGCTACATTTGGTCCAACCTCCTTGAAAAATTTACTAGGTTCTATATCAAACCAATAATCGAATACATTTCTATGTGCTTTATTAAATCTACCCTCTGCTTGTGGCCCTGATGTTGCAGCTCCCCACCAAAAATCTTTGGGAAAAATGTTATTCATAGCTTTTAATTGTTTCATATACATAGACACCCCTATTTTATAAAAACAAACTCTATGTAAATACATAGAGTTTGTTTTATGTTCCTATATTTTTACTTAGTCTTCTTCCATTCATCTATTTGTTTTTGCATTTCTTTTATAATTTTATCTATCCCTTGTTCTTTTAACTTGCTATTTAGTTTTGGTAAATATTCATCAATATCAACTGAACCACTATAAAGTGTTGCTTTAAATTCTTCTAAAACATTATTTACAGCTGCTATTTCATTACTTACCCCTGATCTATCAAATTTAAATCCTAAAGCTGGTGAATTTTTTGCTGCATCATTAAACTTTCTAAATTCATTCCATTTGTCTTTTGGCTCATTACTTAAAACATCTGTAATAAATAGGTTCCCTATTGTGTAATATCCAATTTCGTATTTCTTTCTATTTGCTTCTACTATCTTAATTTGGCCCTCACCCATTTTTGTATAATGAGTTCCTTCAATACCATAATTCATTAAGTTCCTTAAATATTTATCAGTATTTAAAAGATTTAAGAATTCAACTGATTTTTCCTTGTTTTTAGAATTACTTGATACTGCTATCATTGATCCTGTTGTTGACGCATTTGTTATATATGAATCCATTATTGGCGTAGCTACTACTTCATAATTTAAGTCTTTAGACCAAAGTTTTTCTGCGTAAGGTTGTCCATCACCTTTAGTTGTAAATCTCTTAACTGCTTTATCGTCTTGTGCTGTAGCTGAATCTGCATTTATATACCCTAATTTATAGTATTTTCTTAAAGTTTGTAAATCACTCTTCATTTTATCTGTTTCAAACATGTTTTTTATAGTTAAATTATTATCACCATATTCCACTCCAACTGGGTCAACTAATTGATCAAAGTATTGTGGTCCTGAGAACCCTTTAGTTATATATAATGGCACTACATCTGGTTCCTTTTCTTTTATAATTTTTAACCAAGGTTCTAAATCTTGTAATGTATGAAGTTTGTCATATGGTATCTTGTATTTGTCTATATATTCTTTAGTAAATACCCACATTGGTGCTGTTGATATTTCCTTTTGATTAGGTACTCCGTATATTTTACCATTAATAGTTGCTCCATCCCAAAACCTTTTGTCTATAATATCATTCATACCCTTACCTGTTGTTTTTAAATAATCGTTTAATTCTAAAAAGCCACCTTTTACAGAATTACCTAAATAATCTCCAGCCCAGGAGCATGTAAATGCTAAATCAAAGTTTTCCCCTGAGTTTATTGTAACTCCCAATTTTTGAGTATAATCTCCATAATCTATAAATTGCATATCTATAGTTGCATTCATCTTTTTTAATAAATATTTATTTACTTCACCTTGTACTAATTTTATATCCTTAGGCTCTGCGCCAATTGTATACCACTTTAGTTTAACAGGTTCATCTTTTTTACTTTCTGAAGAAGATCCACTGCAACCAGCCAATATACTTGTTGATATTATTGCACAAGCTGCCAGAGTTATTAATTTTTTAATTCTTTTCATTTTTAATCCCCCCATATTCATTTTTAAAAACGTTTACAAGATAATTATAAGCCATGTTTTTATGTTTTTATAGTGAACTTTTTCAATGTTTAGTTGACTTATTCTATTAAGTTCCCTTATTAATTTCATATTATCTCAATAATTATAAAAATATTATTAAGACAATATGAACTAGCTATTATATTTTTATTTTAGCTTAAATTTGAATGTCTTTATTTCATATGGCTTAATTGTAAAATTAATTTTATTTCCAGTTGCACAAATAGTATCTAAATCTCTTTCCATTAAATTGCATTCGCATATTTCTTCAATATCTTTAAAGAATTCTAATGTAGCATTTGTTCTCTTGTTATGAAATTCGTACATCCTTACTATTAAGTGATCTGTATCTTCAGCTTTTTTAACAACTTCTATAATAATATTGCTCTTATTTACATTAACCAAGCTTGCTTTTTCTGCCAATTTACCTGCATGAGCTTCTTCAACCATAGTATATAGTGGTATATTTAATTCATATGCTCTTTGAGCTGTATCTGCCTCTTTCCAAGTTCCAACATGTGTGTATAGTGAATAAGTGAAATAATGTTCTTCTTTATCTGCTGCTGGATTTGGATCTGAAGTTGATTTAAGTAATGTTAATCTCATATTCCCGTCTTTGATATCGTGTCCATATTTACTATTGTTAAGCATTGATACTCCAAAATCACCTTCTGAAATATCTACCCATTTGTGTCCACAAACTTCAAATCTGGCGATTTCCCATGAAGTATTGTTATGGGTTGGCCTTGTAACATTTCCGTATTGTATTTCATAGGTTGCTTCTGTAGCATTTGTATCAATTGGGAATGCTACCTTTAACAATACATCTTGTTCTTTCCAATCAATATATGTGTCGAAATCTATTCTTCCAAGGTCATTATAGACATGAATTTTTTGTATAATAATAGATTCTAAGAACCTTCTTTGAATTTTTAAGGTACTTCTTACTGGACCTGCTTCTATAACTTCAATGCTTTGAACATCATCTATTCTCCACATTTTTTCTTTATAATATATATCTAGATCCCAGTTATCAAAGCACATAGGTTTATCTTCAAATGCTTGAATTTCATTTCCTATAGCTCCACTTTTTAATATTTCTCTATTTGCTGCTTTATCAATAAATGATATTATTTGTCCCTTATCATCAAATTTAATTGTAAAAAACTTGTTTTCTCCTTGGCTAATACTTAGGTTCACTTTTTCCTCATGAGCTTTAGTAGCTTCAACTATTTTCAATGTTTTATATCCATTAGCTGGGATATTGTTTGCAAAGAATATTGCCTTGTTTTCTTCTATTCTTTGACATACTATTTCTTCTCCATTATTGTCCACTATTGCAGGCATGGTTATATCTTCTGGTACAACAAATGTAGCTATGTCATTTCTTTCAAATCCTAAAGTATTTGATACTACAACACTTCTGTCTTTTATGTTTATCTTAGAAGCTAAATATTCTATACCTTCATTAATTAATTTATTACCATTTTCTAATAAAGCGCTATATTCAACTTGGGTTACATCATAAACTTCCTTTATTGAAGAACCTGGGATTATATCATGAAATTGATTTAATAAAACTGTTTCCCAGGAATCTCTTATACTATTGTATGGGTAGTTCTTTCCTTCTAACATTGCTAATGAATTTACCTTTTCTGCTGCTGTATATATGTTTTCGCAAGCTCTATTATCTCTCTTGTTTCTAGCCATTGAAGTATATGTTCCTCTATGGTATTCAAGATATAATTCTCCAACCCACTTTGGTAATTTCTTATTATCTCCAACTTTTTCTTCTAATCTCTTAAAATAATCTAAGGATGTTCCCATTTTAACTCTTGGAGCTCCTGGAATACCTTTAGCAAGTCTTCTTCCGTTTTCTAACATTTCTAAAGTGGCACCACCACCACCGTCTCCCCATCCATATGAAACTAAAACATCATTATTTATGTTTTTGTTTTGGTATCTCCTCCAAGCTCCCATTATCGCATCTGGTCGTATATGTCCATTATAAGTTGTGAAATGAGAATCTCTTTCTTGCTCTGGTCCTGTTGTAGTTATAAAGTGAGTTAATACCTCTGTTCCATCTATTCCTTGCCACATAAATGTGTCATTTGGAATTTTATTAAATTGATTCCAAGATATCTTTGTTGTCATAAAGTAGTTTACATCCGATTTCTTTAATATTTGAGGTAGTGCTGCTGAATAACCAAAAACATCTGGTAACCAAAGCACTTCACTATCAATATTAAACTCTTCTTTAAAAAATCTTTTGCCATGTAATATTTGTCTTACTAATGATTCTCCTGATGTTACATTACAATCAGCTTCAAGCCACATAGCACCTTCTGCTTCCCAAGCTCCTCCAGCAATTTTCGCTTTAACTTTTTCATAAAGTTTTGGGTGATCCTCTTTTAAAAATTTATAAAGTTGTGGTTGTGATGACATAAACACATACTCTGGATACTCTTCCATCAACTTAAGAACTGTTGAAAAACTTCTTTCAACCTTTTCTCTTGTTTGTGCAACTGTCCATAGCCAAGCAACATCTATATGAGTATGTCCAACACAGGTAGCAATTACATCCTCATGCCCACATAATGCACCGTAGAACTTTTTATTTAAATAATCATTAACAACTGTTACACTTTCATCATATTCCTTTGATTTTGGTCTTCTTAAATCCAATAGATTTATAGCATCATTTAAAACTGTTATCATATCTATTCTATTTTTATCTTCCTTATCTAACTCCCTGCAAACTCCTACTGGTACTTTTAAATTAAAGTATAGTTCCCTTGCAGCCATATCTACTACTACTAATTTTCCATGTAATGTAGCTTTCTTATCTGCAAGCATTCCTGCATAGGCATACAAATCTATTTTATACTTTGTTCCAAAAACTGCATTGTGAGTTAATATAACTTCTCTATGATTTATATCAAGCCCTTGTATTTGTTCTCCATTAACGTATATACTAAATTGTGGATTTGTTGCATCCCATCCTTCATCAAAAGTATGAAAGTTTAATGCTATAGTTTCTCCATGAAAGCTTTCTGGAACTTCTACTTCACATTTAAACCAACCATGACAATCACGTCCACCCCAAAGATCTTCTGTTTTAAATTCTCTCCATCCATCTACTGGTGCTTCTTTAATTCCATCTATATCATGATAATTTCCATCTATATACATATAGTTTTCAAGATTAACACTATCTCTATATATGTGCTTTTCTATTTCTCTACAAGTCTTTTCTATTCTTTCTAATAAATAATACATATTATGCACCTCTTATACTGTTATTATTTTATACTACTCTTTTACTGCTCCAATAGTTAATCCACCAACAAAATATTTTTGGAAGAAGGGATAAGCAAATAGAATTGGTAATGTGGTTATTACCACTATAGCCATTTTAGCTGTTTCTTTAGGCATTTTACTAGCTGCTTCTATTGCTCCTGTGCCCATTGTTGCTGCATTATTAGTTAAAAATTCCATTGAAGTTTCAATTCTTACAAGCAGATACTGTAGTGGTATTAAGCTATTCCTATTAATGTATAACATAGCATTAAACCAGTCATTCCAGAACCCAAGTGTTAAGAATAATCCTATAGTTGCTATACCAGGTATAGATATAGGTAAAACTACTTTTAAAAATGTTATCCACTCCGAGGCTCCATCAATTTTCGCTGCTTCAATAATTGCATCCGGTACTGTTGTTTTGAAAAACGTTCTAAGTACTATTATATTAAATGAACTTACACATATAGGAAGTATAAGTGCTAATATATTGTCCTTTAAGCCTAAACATCTTGTGACTACTAAGTAAGAAGCAACCATACCACCTGAAAATAACATTGGTATGAATATTAACTTTGTAAAGAATTTTCTATAAACAAAACTCTTTCTTGATAGTGCATATGCATATGTTGCCATTATTGCAAGACCTAGTAATGTCCCTGCTACCGTTACAATTATAGTTATTCCATATGCTCTAGTTATTTGATTACCTGCTGTGAAAATATATTTATAAGCTTCTAAACTCCACTCTTTTGGCCAAAACTGATACCCGTTCATTTTAAGTGATTGCTCACTTGTTAGTGAAATTATTAAAACAAATACAAATGGTATTATGGCCATGGCTGCTAATATAGAAAAGAATATATTAAGTCCTACATTGCTCTTTTTTGATATTGAATTAAATCTATTTACCTCTTCTACTGGCTCTTTATTTTTTATTTTATTTGCGAATATTGCCTTTTTATTTGGTACCTCTAACATTCCGTGTCCCGCCTTTCATTCTAGAAGAATGCATTCTCATTATCGACCTTTCTAACAATACCATTGGTTACTAGTATTAAGACTAATCCTACAACTGATTGATATAATCCTGCTGCTGAACTCATTCCTATGTTACCTAAGTTCATTAAACCTCTATATACGTAAGTATCTATAACATTTGTTACAGGGAATAAGGCCCCTGAATTTTTAGGAAGTTGATAGAATAATCCCATATCCCCTCTAAACATTCCTCCAATTGAAGTTATAAACATTATTATTAATATTGGTTTTAATAAGGGAAGTGTTATAAACTTTATTTGTTGCCACTTAGTAGCACCATCAATCATAGCTGCTTCATAATATGTTTTATCTATACCGCATATTGCTGCTAGATAAATGACTGTTCCATACCCTACAGCCTTCCATTGGCTCATAAATATTATTATAAGTGGCCAATACTTAGATTGGGTATACCATGATACTGGGTTCATTCCTAAACTTCTAAATACACCATTTACCAGCCCTTGTCTTGGGCTTAAGAATGTATATAAGAAATAACTTACTACAACCCATGATAAGAAGTAAGGCAGGAACATTGCACTTTGATAAAACTTTGCTGCTCTTTTATTCAAAACTTCTTTTAATAATATAGCTAATGTCACTGGTAGTGCTAGTCCAAGTACTATGAATACAAGGTTATATGCAACAGTGTTCCTAGTTATAAGCCATGCATCACTGCTTTGGAATAAGAATTTAAAGTTATCAAGTCCTACCCACTTACTAGTTACTAAACTTTGTAAAAATCCGCCATTTATTTTCCAATCCTTAAAAGCTACCACAACCCCAAACATTGGTAAATATGCAAATACTAAAAACCAAAGTGCTCCTGGAATTATTAAAATTAGAAGTTCTTTATTTTCTTTTAATTTCTTAAATCTTAATTTTCGATTACTTTTAATTATATTCACATCTTTATTCATGTTATCGCACTCTCCTTTGTAAACGTTTATTTTTCTTATATAAAATATATCATATGCACTGGTTACTTTTAAAGTTGATTTTCTTTAGTTTTAGTGTATAAATTAGATATTTATTCTTTATATTTTTATAAATTCTAAAACTCCTATTAATTAAAGTTTAATTCTTTAATTAATAGGAGTTTAATTTAGTAATTTTTTATTTCTCTTAAAGTCGATGGGCACACCCCATAATACTTCTTGAATTTTCTATAAAAATAACTTGTATCTGAATACCCTACAGCTTTAGCAATATCATTTATTTTCATATTAGTGTTTAATATTAACTCCTTAGCCTTCATATTCTTAGTACTATTTAAATATTCCGAGAAGGAAACCCCTAACTCTTTTGTAAATACTTGTCCTAAGTATGAACTATTTATATTATATTGATAAGCAAGTGTTTTTAAACTAAGCTCTTCGTAATATTTTTCATTAACACTATTTATAATTTGCTGAATAACAGGAGTATATTTAATTGTGTTTATATTCATTAAACTTCCAAGTTCTTCAAGTTCACGAATTAGAAAAGCCTTTACATTATCTCTAGTATTTTCATTACAAAGTTCTACTATAGTATTACTGAGGCTATCTTTACTATATTTATCATCAATCTTAAACTCCTCTGATATCTTATCTGCTAGGAATAATATCTTTATTGATAAATCATATATATTTTTAGGGGTTAATTTACAATCATCAAATAACTCTATTATATAATTTTGTAATTCCCCATTGTTTTTTTCTATTATTAACTTGTTTATTAGTTCTATTTCCTTTGAAAAACTTCTTTTATTATCTTTTATATTACTAATGTCTTCCTTACATAAGCATATATTAGATCCTTCTGTTAACATATACTTTTTGAGATTATTTGCAACACTATAACTTTTTTTTAATTTATCTATACTATCTACTAAATCTCCTACTCCAATAAAAATATCGGTATCAAGTTCTTGTGATAATTTATCCTTTATAACATAAAAATAATTCATAATATCTTCCTTAGTATTATCTTCACTCCATGGATTTATTATTATTACTTGTCCATCATAGTTTCGTATAATTTCACATTTACTATAAGTGCTGCTCTCAATAATATCATTTATATTACTATTTTCTTTATTATCTCTTTGACCAATAGTTATGCTACTTACTGTATACCTTTTTTCATCTAATCCTATATTAATAACCTGTTGTATTCTATCTAATTCACTTTTATCTATTTTCCCATTTATAAATTGAATTAGTTTTCTGTTTTTATCAAGTAGCCTACTTTGTTTTTCTTTTTTTCTATTCATTGTATCTATAATTTTTATTAATGCTTGTTCTAACTCATCTTCATTAATTGGTTTTAATATATAATTTTCTACCCCGTACTCCATAGCCGTCTTAGCATATGAAAATTCATCATATCCGCTTAATATTATAAACTTAACCTGTTCATCTATGGATCTAATTTTTTTTATAAGTTCAAGCCCTGTTACTTTAGGCATATTTATATCCGTAATTATAATATTAACAGGGTTTTTTTCAAACATTTCTATTGCACTTATTACATTATCGGCAGTTTGTGTCACTTCTAATCCTAGCTTGTCCCATTCAATTATACTTAATAAACCTTGCAGTATTAATTTTTCATCATCTACCAACATAACCTTATACATCTTTATCTACCTCCTTGCATGGAAGTTTTACAACAACCATTATACCTTTATCTTTATTTTGAATTAATTTTATTCCGTAATTTTTTCCATATTTTATCGTAATTCTTTCATGAGCATTTAAAAGTCCTATAGATTCATCTAAATTAACTTTTTTTTCTAACATATCATTTAAACTTTTAATTCTTTCTTTTGATATCCCATTGCCGTTATCCACTATATATACAATCATATCTTCATTTTCTCTTCTTACTTGTATTCTTATCTTATTGTCAGAGTTCTCAAGACTTATTCCATGAAAAAAATAATTCTCTATAAGTGGCTGAAGAGTAAATTTAATTATTTCTTTATCTAAAAGTCCATCCTCACATTCCACACTATACTCAAATTTTTCGTCGTACCTAAACTTAAATATTTCCAAATATTTCTCGCAATATTCTAATTCATTTTTAACAGTTATAATGTTTTTTTCTTTTACTTGCTTTCTAAATAAAAATGCTAATGTATATATCATTTTGCCCACTTCTTTATCTCCATTACAAATAGCTTTCATTCTTATAGATTCTAATGTGTTATATAAAAAATGTGGGTTAATCTGATTTTGAAGGGCTACCATTTCGGCATTCTTTTGATTTAGTTCTGCTAAATAACTTTTTTTAATATATTGATTTAGACTTTTACACATATCATTAAAATTCTCAGAAATATAATTTATTTCATCATTTTCCTTAGTTATAGGAATTGAAATATCCAGTTCTCCATTTTTAACTTTTCCCATTGCCAGTAGTATGGCATCCATTCTATCGCTAAGTTTCTTAATCTTTATATAAAAAACTCTTTCTACTATTATAAAAAGTAAAATGTTTATAAAAAATAAGGAACCAAAAAATTTGATTGGTAAGGCTGCTACTTTCACTTTTGGGGTTTTCACTATAGTTACTAATGTTGATGCATTCAAAGCTTTATTTATATAATAATTCTTATCTAATTCACCCTCTTCTCCCTCTTTCATTACTTCCGAAAAGTAAGAATACTTTTCATATTGATATTCACTATTGGAATCGTATACAACATACCCATTATTATCTAAAACCATAACCTCATATTTTTCTTCATACTTACTAACAATATTTTTTAATCTATCTAAATTATATGTACATATTAATTCTCCTTTAGACTGAAGAGTTCTTGGATCTCTTATTTCTCTAATATAACTTATAATATTTTTTTCACATACAATACTAGAAAAATTATAATCTTCTCCCAACTTATTCATTCTATTTTTTTTTACTTTTATTTGATTTAGTCTATTAAATGAACTTGTTTCTTCTCTACTATAACTAACAAATGAAATATTACTCAAAGATTCATTTATATTAAATGAAGACCTAGTAAAGCTTTCAACACCTTTATAAAAATAGTCATTGCCATTTGAGAACCTATCTAATTTATATTTTGAATATGATACTCCGTCCATATTCAAGAAATTCATTACATCATTAATAATATAATTATCATTGTACATATTTTTTATTATTAAATTTGTACTGGTATTTATGTTATTTATTTCTTCATCTACATCATAGGCAACTTTTGCATTTATATATATACTATTCTCTTTAATAGTTACTAATTCTTTTTTTATAAAAAATATATCTAAGCTTGCTAGCAAAAAAAATATCATTATCATATTAATACTAAATATTCTTTTATATATCATTGATTTTTTTATACGCATTTCCCCTATCCCCTCATCCTTATGTATTTATGCTCACAGGTATATTTAAACATACTTTAAATTTTATGAAAAGTTCTCTGCATATGATATTCTATTGTTTTACTGAACTTATTCTAGAATATTATGTAGTTCTACCACATAACTTTGAATTTTCGTACTATTTATATTATAATAAAAATAACCTTTTACAGAGGAGGAATTATTTATGCTAGAATTTTTCAACTTAAACCGAATCTTAGATATATTTAATTATATATTTTGGTTCTTTTTATTAAATCTATTTTTTATGATCCTCAATATACCAATTGTATCATTCTTTTTGTTTATAGGCATAAGTAACACTTTTCTATCCTTACCTTTATTTTTAATATGCTTAATCCCCGTTGGTCCATCACTAACAGCATTATTATACTGCACGGGTAAGTTAATTAGAAATAAGGATCTACATATTATAAAAGATTTTATTGAAGGTTTAAAATTAAACTTTAAACAATCCGCTTTTTTATGGTGTTGTGAATTAATAGTAGTATTTATACTTTATTCTAATATAAAATTCTTTTCTACTGCAAAGTATAGCTTAGTGTTAACATGCTTATTTGCATCACTAGTAATTCTTACTTTATTAATAACACCATACATATACATACTAATAAGTAGATTTTCTATGAAAAATATGGATGTTATTAGGGCTTCCTTTATTTTGGCATTTACCCGGCCAATCCTTACTATATCTAATCCATTAATATTTATAGTTTTACTTATTTTATTTGAAATTAATCCAAGTACAATAATATTATTTATTTCAAGTATACTTGCATTTTCACTTAGCTTTGCCAATAAATCCTTACTTCTTGAACTTGAAACATCTTACTCAAAATAGTAAAGTCTAGATTATGATTAATTCAAAATATCATAATCTAGACTTTTAATTACTTACATGGAAACTATTATTTTAGGAGGATTTTTATGAATACTATCACAACCACTAAATTAGAGGTTATTAAATCTACAGTAAGAAAGATAGGACAAGATTTATCTAGGTCTATAGAAAATGAAAATCTTAGAACAATATTTTTAAATTGTTTTGTTAATACAATAGATACTACGGTTAATGTTGCAAAGGATGATACATTTGTCATAACAGGGGATATTCCTGCTATGTGGCTTCGTGATTCCACATCCCAAGTAGAACACTATCTCCCCTTTGTTAAAGACCACGCGGAACTTAAATATATTTTTACAGGATTAATAAAAAGACAAATGAAATATATACTTATAGATCCATATGCAAATGCCTTTAACAAAGAAGCTAACGGCAAAAAATGGGACAACGATTTAACAAAAGATAGTCCTTGGGTTTGGGAAAGAAAATATGAAATAGATTCATTATGTTACCCCGTTAGACTCATATATAAATATTGGAAACAATCAGGCGATGAATCTTTTTTTGATAATAAAATAAAAAATGTTTTCAATATTATTATTGATTTATGGAAAACTGAGCAAACCCACTTTGAAAAATCTGATTACTCATTCCAAAGATTAAACTGCGCTCCAACTGATACACTATGCAATAGCGGCCTGGGAAACCCTGTTGGATATACTGGTATGACTTGGTCTGGTTTTAGGCCTAGTGATGATGCTTGCCAATACGGATACTTAGTTCCAGCTAATATGTTCGCTTGTGTAGCCTTAAGATATATAGAAGAAATTTCTGAAGTTATATTTAGTGATTCCACGCTTAAAGAAAGCGCTACTGCACTAAGACTTCAAATTGAAGAAGGTATAGATAGATTTGGTATAGTTCACAATGAAGAATTTGGAGATATTTATGCTTACGAAGTAGATGGCTTAGGTAACTTTAATTTTATGGATGATGCTAATGTTCCAAGTCTTTTATCAATTCCATACTTAGAATTTAGAGGAATTGATGATAAAATTTATCAAAATACAAGAAGATTCATATTAAGTAAAAACAATCCATTCTATTATGAAGGTACAGTTGCCCAAGGTATAGGCAGTCCACACACTCCACCTGAATATATATGGCATATAGCTCTTTCAATGAATGGACTTACAACTAATAACATTGATAAAATAAAAGATTTAATAAACACTTTAATAGACACTGATGCTGGAACTGGTTTCATGCATGAAGGATTTCACTGTAATAATTCAAGGATTTTCACAAGAGATTGGTTTGCCTGGTCTAACTCACTATTTGCTCACTTCATATATGATGCTATAGTAGAAAAGAAAATAAAACTATAATCCCTCTTAAATGTGTTTAAAAGCTAGATTGGATAACACTTATCACAATCTAGCTTTTAACAATTAGTTTATAAAGTTATATACTGCACCTATTAAATTAGCATCATTTGAATAAACACATTTTTTAACACTTGGCATTATCTTAGCAATTTCTGCTTGTTTTAATATGATTTCTAATTTTGCGTTTATGCATTGGACCAAATCTTCTCTAACACTTATTGCTCCACCAATAACAATTACTTCTGGGTCATATACGTATTGTAAATTAAATATTCCCAATGCTAATTTATAATAGAATTCATCAATTGCTCTTATACAATCTTTATCCCCTTCTTTTGCCATATCAAATATCTTCTTTCCATCAATTTCACTAGTAGCTATATTTTTATATTGGGCCACTCTTCTAACAATAGAAAATGTAGATGCTACCTCACTAAAATTTCCAATTATCCCCTTTCCCATATCACTTTCCATTATCATATATCCAAATTCTCCACAATGAAGGTTAGCTCCTAGATGTAATTTCTTATCTTTTACAATTGCTCCCCCTATGCCTGTTCCACATACTAAGAATAGTACATCATTGTTGTCCTTTGCTGCACCCTTCCAAACTTCTGCTAAAGCCGCACAATTAGCGTCATTTCCCATACAAACATCTAAATCTGTAGCTGCTTTTAATATATTTCTTAAATTAGGCCCATGGATATATGGAACTGCAGATGCTCCGTATATTACACCTTCTTCATTGTTAACAGCTCCTGGGCAACTTAATGCTATCCCCTCTAATTTCATATCTTTTTCGTATATATCTACAATTTCAACCATTTTCAAAATAAGCATATCTAATTCTTCTTTTGGTGTTTTAAATGACCCTTTATGTAATATTTCTCCTTGCTGATTTACAACTCCGAATTTAACAGAAGATCCCCCAATATCAAAAGCAATATAATTTTTCATTTTGATTTCCCCTTATATTTTAAAATATTTATTATTCCATTTTATCTATTCACATATTTTTGAAAAACAGTTTAACTATTAATCACATATTGTTTATATTATCTATTATAGGTTTTATTTTTTTAGGTTGTAGTATATAAATTATATATTTATTGTACAAACTCTACACTTATCAAGTAAACTGGCACCTTATTCTTTAAAAATATATAAATTGATTTTTCATATAGCATTGTTATCTTTTTAGATATATTTTATACTTATTATAAGTAGCTGAATAGTTACTATTATTACTGCAATAAAAGAACCTAAGAATAAATAGATATCTTTTAAATCTATAATGTATCCTAATAATATTATATAATCCATTGGCATAATCTTAAATTAGATTTACAAAAAATAATAGCCTTATCATTTACTAAAATTGCAGATAATAAAAATACTAAACAACTTGAGAAGCAGCATAGAATAGAATAATAATAATAATAATAATAATAATAATTGGAGGAACAAAACAAGTTGAAAAATCAGATAAGCTCCATTAATCAATCTAAATTAGCAACGCCTTCCGCAACTGCTACCCCAAAAACTGACTTATTGATAGATAGAATAAACGGAAAAGGAAATGCCAAGCAGGCTATAGTTGTTACCACCAATGGTTTTGGCAGCGTAAATGCTACCATTACAACCTTTGAAAATATTAATGGAAATTGGAAACAAATACACTCTCTTGCTGGTAATGTTGGCAGAACAGGTTTTACTTCTAATAAAGTCGAAGGTGATGGGCATTCGCCAATAGGAGTTTTTTCATTGGGTACGGCATTTGGTAGATATTCAAATCCCGGTACTGCAATGGACTATAGGCAGTCTACCCCTAATGATTTTTGGGCAGATGATCTTAATTCACCATTGTACAATACATGGCAAGAAGGTCCTGCTAATGGCAGATGGAATTCTGCTGAAAAGATGTATATTCCCCAATATAATTATGGTTTTGTAATAAACTATAATACTGCTAATATAATACCAGGAAAAGGTTCTGCTATATTCTTTCATGTATGGTCGGGGTCTGGACAAGGAACAGCAGGGTGTATTGCAACGGCTCAATATAATGTAATAAGTATTCTAAAATGGTTAAATCCGTCTAGACACCCTGTTATAATTCAAGGACCAATGTCTGAAGTCACAAAGATATAGCAAAACTATTTTCAGAAAAATAATTTGGGGTAGGCTAGGTTGCTTTTGGATTTATCTTTAAAGATATGAAAACAAAGATAGTTGTATTAATTCGGCTATCTTTTTGCTATGTTATCGAACTAAGCCAATTGTATCCTGCTAATTGGAGTAGATGTAATTATTCATATTTTATGGGAAGTAATTCGGAAACCTAATCTAAATGTGAAATATCCGCCTCTAAAATAATCTCAATTTTCTTATCTCCCACGACCAGTACTGTTAAGCATGTATCATACATAAAGGGTTTACTCCAAAAATCCTCAATAGAATAATTTTTGATTATTGAATAGATTGCCTTTATTACAGCTGTATGGGTTACTATTAATATATTTTCACCAGTAGTATTATTTATAATATCATATAATGCCTTTTTTACCCTGTGAATCAATTCTTGGAAGCTTTCACCCTCTATAGGTTCATATAAGTGAGGCTTGTTCCAAAAATTAAACTGCTGGGTAGGATATAGTTCTTTTACTTTTTCATGGTCCATGCCTTCCCATATACCAAATCCCATTTCTTTTAAATCTTCAATTTTAATTATCTCAGTATTCTTATTTCCTCGAATGTATTTTGCTGTGTCAAAGGCTCTCCCCAGTGGACTGCAATAAATATAATCAAAATCTATAGCTTGCAAACTCTCACCTAGCTTTTTAGCGTTGTCAACACCTATTTCAGTTAAATTTGAATCTTGCCAGCCCTGCATCCTGCCTTCTTTATTCCACTCCGTTGCTCCATGTCTTGTAATATATATTTTCAATTTTCATCCATCCCCTAACTATAATAAAATAATATTGAATATCAAATATTTATTATATGTTGCTACTGTTTAAAAAACATTCGGCACTCTTTAGAAACATTAAATCTCTACTCTGAATGAATTTCCCAAGATAATTATCTGGTGTATCATTTTCAAGAATAGATATAGCTTCATCTAAGGTCACCCATTTTAATTGAAAACCACTATTTGTTTCAACCTCTGTAAATGATGGCTTTTTAATATCTCCTTTTACCTCAGAATAATAACAATATGATATTTGTAATAATTCATGCCTATCTCTATATTCTATGATTGTACCAATTTCGCCCAAAACATCAATATAAACTCCAGCCTCTTCCATTACTTCGCGATTTAAAGCAGTTTTAATGTCTTCCCCTGCTTCAATTCCTCCGCCTGGCAGCTTGTGATAGTTATTCTTTGATACAAATAATAAGGCTATTTTCTGTGAATCATTTTGTACAATTGATCTTGATGCTCTCCTAAGCTTATATGAAATATCTATGTTTTCATAATCGTAACCAATATCTTTTTCATATATTTCTTTTATTAAATCCATTGTATATTGCCTCCTTATTTCAATTCATTTTAAATAGGTCATTAAGAATTTTTTTCTCAATTACTAACTTTCTGCTCTATATTCCCTATTTTAACACACTTTCCGGTTCAAATATATGTCATAATTTTTTCTTACATTGATAGTATTTTAATTATACGAAATATAAATATAAGTTAAAATCATTTATAATTTTTATGTATGAACCTATGTTTTATCTTTAAATATTCTTTTTACTCCTGCAAACTTATTATCATCAAAACTCAACTTATAAATATCAGGCATACTAAGCTGTTTCCAAAATTCATAGTTGTATTTACTATCAAAAAAATTCATTATTAAAACCATAATATTTCCATGAGTACCAATAACAATATTCTTACCATTATACTTACTTAGCACCTTATTTAGTGAAACAACCCCTCTGTTTTGTGCTGCTAGATTTGACTCCCCACCCTCAAAAGCATAATTGAAATTTTCCCATAATTTAGTTATACCACTTTCAAAATTTTCTACTAAAGCTTCCGCAATTTTTCTTTCCTTAAATCCATCCTCGAGTATTATCTCAGTACCAATTTGTTTTGCTATACCTTCAACTGTTTGAATTGACCGGTTATATGGACTTGATAAAACAGTATCTATATTTTCAGTTAACAAAATTGACCTTATTCTCTCTGCGTCTCTATATCCCCTCTCTGATAAGGGCCGATTTAATTCATCTACAGTATAGCTAGAATGGGCATGCCTTACTAAATATATATTTGTATTCAATTTTTATTCTACCTCTCACCTATAAATTTTTTTAATGTGGCTACATGCATTGGATAAAATTCATTTTACCTCTCCTAAATCATTTTTATACCCCCTTCATCTTAAATACCAATAGTTTCAACTTCTTTTGTTAGCAGGTTTATAATTCGTGTTCTCTTATCTGCTTTTGAAATATAAACAATCTCTCCACTAGCATCAATACAATATGATATTGGAATTGACACTCCACAATCTCGGTAGGAACCATCCGAATGGCTTGTTCCTATAATAATAGTTTTATAGGTTATTGCAATATTTTTTGCTACATTTACCCATTCTTCAAACTGCTCTTCACTGAACATCCCAACACCTATTGGATGTGCTATAAAATCAAGTCTTTCCCCTATACCTTTTAACCCTTCGATACCTTTTAGTATTTCTCTACAAAGTAAATATCCTATCCTTAATCCATCATTATCAACAACTGATGGGCTATATAGCCCTTCATCCTCTGGAGTCTTTGCTCTATCTAATACTTTTCGTCCTAAATTATTTATAATTAATGCCCTATCCTTATTTTTACTTCTATATCCTGTTATAATAGTTTTATTGTACTTTTTAGCAATTTCACAGGCATTTAGTAATGCCTCTTCGTCTACTAAATATCCCTCTGGGTATATAAACATATCAGTATTTGAGTTATCCTTTATTTCGTTTTCAAGTTGATCTATACTTGTTTCATGAATGGGTTGTCCTACTAAAATTTTAATAATTGCCACGCCCCTTATATATGTATCATGAATTCATGTCATTAAATCATCATCTGCGATGCTGCAATTAACGACTTCAGAAGGAAATTTACCCCCTTGTAGCGCTCTGGAGTAGATAACAATTCTCAATTGTTATCCCCCACTGAAGTTTTCTTTTTGTTATAGCATATTCCCCCCCACTTATAGAAGTGGGAGACTTCCTTCTGAAATGTCGTTAAACTAGAACAAAGGTTTGTACATTTGTATACTTTCCATTATAATGTAATTATACACAATTTTATGAAAATAAGGGAGTAAATTAAATGAATAATGTTAACGATTTAAATATATCTGAAATGCTTAAACTTTCACAAGAATTATGGGAAAAACATAACGATACCTGGTCACCTATGGAACCTCAATATGGAAAAGATTTTATTTTATATATGATTGAAGAAATAGGTGAAGTTATAGCGATAATCAAGAAAAAAGGTGAGGATGACATAATGGATGATGTTGCTGTAAGAGAAAGATTTGTTGAAGAACTAGGCGATGTAATGATGTATTATATGGATGTACTTAACAGGTTTAAAATTTCTGCAGATGAATTTTCATCTATTTATTTAAAAAAATTTGAAACTAATATGAAAAGGGATTATAAAAATCAATATAAAGATTTTATTTAGTATTGAAATTAATGGGTAGAGTATCTTGATACTGACATAAGATACTCTACCCATTGATTTTCATTACATCATCGCCATCTAAATTCTACAATAAACTTCTATGTCATTCCCCTCAGTATCTTTAAATTCTAATACCAAGTTATTATTAATTTTTGATACTGGAAAAACTATTTTAGCATTTAATATTTCTAATCTTCCCATTAGTTTATCCATATCATTAACCTGAAAACTTGGCAAACAGTTATCGCCCCAATTAACCTTTTCTTGGACTTTACTATTATTAAATAGGCAAAATCTAAAGCCTTGAATATTAAAACTGCTAAATACTTCATCCCTTTTTTCAACAGATTGCTGGAGCAATTTTTCATAAAAATCAATTGCTCTATTCATGTCTTTAACACAAATATATAGTGAATTTAATGTAAAATTCAGTCCCATCTTAATCACCCTTCCAAAATCACTTTAGCACTTTCATATTTTCCCTTCATAATCTCTTTTGCTTCTGGACATAATTTGTTCCAGCTTCTTTCGATTTTTCTACTTACCCACTCAGCACCTTCTTTTACCTCCATTTTTCTATTATAATAAGCTAGATGTAATAATGCTGGAACCTGATCTATATGAGCCATTGCATCCGCACTTGCTACACATACTGCTTCTTTAGTTTTTTGTTGCATCCTTACGCTCCCCCTGTAACATAGGATACAGTCCTTTATAATTTCTATTTTATCTTGAGGGTAATCTAACTCTTTAAGAATTTTCTCTGCTTCTATAGCTCCATATATATGATGCTCTTCATACATATTTTTGTCTTTTGCACTTGCATAATCATGTAGCAATGCTGCTATCTCAACTAGCTCTTCATTAGCACCTAATTGTTTTGCCAAAACTTTAGCATATTTAACCACACTAACAATGTGATATAACCAACCTTCATAACCAAATATATTATCCTTGCTTTTACACTGCTGTTCTACTATTTTTGAGATGGTGTTTATTAATTCTGTTTTATTTAACTCTTTTAATGTCCAATCAAGTAAAATAGGTTGAATTTGTGGATATGTTAAATTCTCTGGCATATTATCAAATAAGGCAATTTCTCTAATTTCTAAATTAGGTAGTTCTCCCAGCTCTTCAATTTCTGCATAATATAATCTTCCATAACTATTAGCATCTTCTTTTCCTTGAAAATAATTACATAAGTAATCGCCAATAGGTTTTATATTAAATTTCACTGCGCCAGTTTCTTCTTTTAATTCCCTTGCTGCAGTATCATTAATATCTTCATTTAATTCTCTATGTCCTCCTGGAGTTTCCCAAGTCTCTCTTTCTTTATGCTTACAGTAGACGAATTTACCCTTGTACTTTGAAATTATAACGGCAAATTTAAAATCTTCATCCTTCACTGTTCCTAAATCATATACTTTAGTTTCCATGTATACCCCCCATAAATATTCTTATACTCACCCTACTAAGTTTCCATAAATAGCATTCATCATTTTATATTAACAGCCCTGCGTACCTTCCAATTCACTAAACCTTTCCTTGGTCATTTTAAATGAAATTTCACTATCAGAACTTGATACAATGTCAAACCCAAAACTTTGTAGAGCCTTTTGACCTTTTTCATTTATCACATTATCATAAATAACTTGTCCACCAAAATCATAGAAATAGTAACTTAAGAGAAGACCTATTGCTTCTTTACCATATCCTTTGCCTCTATATTTATTTTGTATCTTTATATTGAAATCTGCATTTTTCTCTCCTGCATCAAATCTATGAAAACTTACTTCTCCAACTAAGACGTCATCAAGAGTATAGATTAGGCAGTAAAAATTCTTTCCATCTGATGGATCTACCATTTTTCTATACCATAATTCTCTTTTTTCTGTTGGAAATGGTACAACTCCACCAACATCATTCATGGTTTCTTCATCTGACCATAACTCAGCAACAAAATCTAATTCATCAAAATTAGGCTGCTTTATGTAAACTAATTTTCCATCTATTCTAGAGTTATATAACAATATTATCCCCCTCCCAGCATTCAAGTTTCTCTATTAACATACTATCCACTCATATCTACATTCTTGCCTATCCCCTAGTTGATTTACTAATTTAATATGAAATTCTTGCAACTTTCCTTAGGTGCAGTTATATCTGATAATTAGTTCCTACTACAATTTCTTCAGACCTAATTTTAAAACCTAAACTTTTTGCTAAAGCAACTGAAGGCATATTTTTTTTATCTACCCAATATACTGGAATTACTTCATTTTCTATACACCAGTTAATTGCTCCTATTGAAACACTTTTACCATACCCTTTATTCCGATATTTTTCATTTGTATAAACTGTTAAATTGCCCCCATTATAATCTATATTAGAAACTTTACAGTATGAAGCAATTTTGTTACCATCAAGAATTATGTATTGCCTGCCTTGAATTACTTCATCTTTTTTTCTTAACCATATTCGCTGTTTTTCTTCTTCACTTACTGTTTGTAGATTATTTATGAAAATTTCTTTAGTAAGTTTTACTATGCTATTTTGCAATGGAATTCTTTTATATGTAATATCCAATGTCATTCTATACATTTCTCTAATTGTGTAGATCTCTAATCTGCTATCAAAAAACACTCTTAATACTTTAAAAAGTTCCGTTGTCTCCATATTTTTAAAGGGAATTATATATTTACTAAAATCCCTGTACAACTTGGGAGTTACTGAAAATGTGTTAATTCCATCAATATTGGTTACTATTAAGTGTTGAAAGAAACAATTATTTATAGGCTTTTTTCTTTGACTACACTGAAAAATTTTTTTCTCCTTATGTACCTCTTGAATCGATATTCCCAAATACTTTAAATAATAACTATTAAATAGTTCATTACAATCCATTTGTTAATCCCCCATCATGTATACTTAATTATACCATTTTATACTAAATTTCTCTATCTATTACTCATTGCTATTTTACAGATTATTTTTATATATAAGTAAAAGGATACTATTATAAAAACTCTTACTTCTGTATTTATGCTTAACCCTAATAGGTAAATATAAAAGGTACTCAATTAAGAGTACCTTTTATATTTTTAACCAATATTTATATGTTCATATAGGTTTTTATTAATTTCACCATCTTAGGTGTTACTTGTCTATCTATGGATATGACCTCATCTTCTATTGCATTTTTATCACTAATTATAAATGTAATAACCTTATACTGCACAAACAACTTAAAATCACTTTTAATTTCACCGCTAATTGTATATGATTCAATAGCCAAACTACCTATATCATAATCATTTGTCTTTAAATTAAAAATCAGGCAGTTATTTACAATGCTCACATCAAAGATAATTTCAGAAACATTATTTTTTATAAAATCAAATATTTCAGTGGTTGTTTTGCATATAAACCAAAATTTAGTTTCTGACCGCTGAGGCAATATAAATTGCTCTGGAATCATATCATAATCCGTGCAAAACACTGTTGCTTTACTTATCTGAACATCTTCGCCTAACCATTTTCTAATGTGCAATTTATCGCTATCGAAAATAGGAAGTTCCACTATATGCTGCTCATCACTAAATGAAACTACAATTAATTCTACAGTCTTTCTATGCACTAAGGACTTTATTTCATTAACCATAGATGGATCATCTTTATAGCTGGGCTGTATTTCTACCGTATACTCTGAACTGTCTCTAACGCTTAACATAGACAATTTAAAACTTAAATACCCATCATGTAAAATATCTGCAAAAAGTTCTGATTTATCATTTTTGGTGAATTTATAAAATTCTAAATCAGGTAATTTAAGAACAAAGGTTAATTTTCCATTTTCATCAATAATATAATTTAAGGTATCTGCCTCTAATTTACTAAAATCAAATTTAACACAAGTGTTTTGCTTCATAATCATCTTCCCCTATTATTTATTCAATATTCCATTACATAATATTACCATATCATAATATTTTATACTTGGCGAGAGTTTAAATATATTTCAGCATAAACCACATATTAAATCACCCCCTGCAGTGCTATAAATAATTTTATGTATACTGAATAAAAAGCACTCTTCCTTGGCAATAATTGAGATAAGTTAATTATTAAATATTAAGGGGGAGTATTCTTATGTCAGACATTTCTAAAGAGATTTTAAAAAATTATATCAAGAATCAAAATTTTACAAGTACAAGTGAGCTTCTAGCTTCTGTGAAGGACATGTTCAAAGACATTCTTCAAGAAGCATTAGAATCAGAACTGACTTTACAACTTGGATATGACAAATATCATATATCTGAAAAACAAACTCCAAACAGTAGAAATGGACATTCTAAAAAGACCGTAAAATCACAACTTGGGACAATAGTACTTAACATACCGCGTGATAGAAAGGGTGAATTTCAATCTAAAATTTTGCCTAAGTATCAAAGAAATATAACTGGTATTGAGGATAAAATATTAGCTCTTTATGTAGCCGGAATGACTACACGATGCGTCGCTGAGCAAATTAAAAATCTATATGATGTTAAAATATCTGCTGAAACGGTATCAAATATAACAAATAGTGTTACTCCTATGCCTGTTCCTTAATGATTTCCGGTGTTTTTTTTAAACCATTTACTTTATCCTAATTTCTAAAATAAGAAACTGTACAATCTCACCTTAGATGAAGATGTACAGTTTTTATATTTTTATTTCAACTTCTTTTATAAAATTAAGCGGAAAATTAATTTTTCTTTAGGATAACTCTAATTCTCAAAGTTACCTTAACACTATTTTTTTAAAACTTGCCACTTGCCACGTGGGTGGCACCTTTCTGAAATACCGTTAAACCCCTTCCATCAAAATATCAAGCATCTTGCTCCTATTATTAATAAAGCTCTTCATTATCTGATAATTTTCAGTTTCCTCATATGAAACAACTTCTATCTTTTCTTTTATTTCATAAATAGTTGATTCAGGATAGGCCATTATAATTGGAGAATGAGTTGCAATAATAAATTGAGAGCCCAACTTAATTAACTCATTTATCCTTGTAAGCATGGACATCTGCCTTGAAGGAGATAATGCAGCCTCTGGTTCGTCTAATATATACAGCCCATTACTACCAAATCTATTCATAAATACAGCAAAGAAAGACTCTCCATGGGATTGTTCATGTAGTGATTGGCCTCCATATGAAGACACCAGACCTGGGTCTTCTCTATCAAGTACATCAATATTTGTTGCAAGGTTATAGAAACTCTCCGCTCGCAGGAAAAATCCATTCCTAGGCTTTTTAACTCCTTTAACTAACTTTATATGTTTATATAATTCTGAGTGCGTATCCATAGATGAAAAATTGAAATTGATTGTTCCACCTTCAGGATTAAAGCCATAAGCAGTCGCTATGGCCTCTAAAATTGTGGATTTACCAGAACCATTTTCCCCTACAATAAATGTTACTTTGGGATGAAACTCTAAACTTGATAATTTCTCTATGACAGGTAAACAGAAAGGGTATTCTGAAAAAGACTCTATATTATCTTTTTTAAGCTGGATGCTCCTTAAATATTGATTACAATCTAATAACCCCATATTTGTCCTCCTATCTATTAAACCAGCTCCTCAAGTGTTTCTGAATTTTTGGCAACGTATAGTACCAAATATTTAGTTTTCTATTCAAACAATTCATTTACAATTGGAATAATATTAATTAATGGTTCTTCATAAGGATGAATTTCTTTAATAACCTTCATGGCATTCTTAACGTATTCTCTTTTACATCTTATCTCAATCTTACATTCTTCACCTTCACACACTTTACCTATTTCACCATTGAAAGGATTAGATCCTTCTAAAGGTCTCCAATATCCTCTTACATTTGTTATAGATATAACATTATCATAATTTCCAATAGTACAAGCATTCACTTTATTTAGTTCATCTCTTAATTTTATTACATATTCTTCTGGAACATATATTTCTATTTTTACTTCTTTAAATTCCACAACTATACTCTCTCCTTTACTCTTTTAAATCTTCACAATTTTATTTAAGTATAATTTATATTATAGCATGTACTAGTAATATCCTTACATATTACTAAAACTAAAAGTTCATGTTATACTATAGTTATTAATCCATTTCATGGTTAGTGAGGGGTAGTATGGTATGAATATTTTAAATTCAGGATACAAACATATAATTTGGGACTGGAATGGTACACTGCTAGATGATGTAGAAGTGGTGATAAACGTTATGAATTCACTGTTACAAAAAAGAAAAATGCCTGTAATTGATAAAGACAAATATTTGCAAATCTTTGATTTTCCTGTGATTAATTATTACACAAAATTAGGATTCGATTTCTCATTGGAGCCCTTTGAACAAATTGCAAATGAATATGTTGAATTATATAGAGATGCCTATGAAAGCTGCAATCTACAACAAGATGCTAAAAAAATATTAAAGTTAATAAGTGATTCTGATATAACTCAATCTATACTTTCAGCATCACAACAGACTTATTTAGATGAATCTATTGATTTTTACAAAATCAATGATTTTTTTATTAAACTAGTTGGTTTAAATGATCATTATGCTGTGAGCAAGGTTGAAAACGGCAAAAGGTTAATTCAAAATCTTTCTCTTAACCCAAAAGAAGTGCTTTTAATTGGTGATACAGTTCATGATTATGAGGTGTCAAAAGCTATTGGTTGTGATTGTTTTTTGGTAGCCTGTGGCCACCAGCATTTAGATAAATTTAAAAATTATGATGTACCAGTATATAATTCTTTGAGTGATCTTATACTTTAATAATTATAATTTCGCATTATTCGTAGGTGACAATATGCTCAACACTATCCCTCAAATTAAGTAGCTTATCTGCAAAAAAGCTTGGATATGCAACATAATCTTTTAACTTATCAATTGGTAACCAATGCATATATTCACGTACACCTTGTGTATAGCTATTACTATCCAACTCTTTTGTACCTCTTGATTTCATTAGAAAATAAAATGCAATTTCATGGCTCTTCAACCCATCAAAAAAATTCTCATGAATAAACGCCAATCTGTCAACTTCATATGCAATTCCCGTTTCTTCAAATACTTCTCGCTTAACTGCCTCTTCTGCTCTTTCCCCTAAATGCACTCCACCACCTACAGAATAATAGTAAGAATCCAATTCATTTTTTGCCAAAAGAACACATCCATCTTCAATAATTATTGCTGCAGCTCGATATCGGAACCATCTATCTCCATTTTTAAATCCACAATCCATTACACGCTCTCCTCTCTTATGTATAAATAATCTTCAATTTACTATATTTTACGAGTGAGAAACAACTCACATATAGATTGTACCATTATTTTATATTTCAAACAACAATATACATATATGGTCATATGTATATTAGTTGTTCCATTTATGAAATCAGATAAAAATAAAACTCCAAAGCATGCCTCAGAGCTCCATTTACCATTTTAATTTTACACGTAAAACGCTTTCTATACTTTTGACAATTCTACTAAAGCGCACCCCTCTATTGCTAATATTCCATTTATTTTACAAAATTCGATTATTTCAGGGCTTCCTGCCCCTGGTTGAATAAGTACTTTATCTATTTTTAACACGTGAGCCTCTTTCAGAATTTCAATACCTTTATATGGATTAATGCATAAGTCTAAAACTTCTACCTTGTATGGAATATCCCTTAGGCTGCTATAAACTTCTTTATCATCGGCCGACGGATTTACACCCACTACATTAAACCCGTCTTTTTTCAATGAATCCAATATTTTACAAGCATATTTCAAAGGGTTTAACACATCTCCAACCACAATCCAGTTTTTATAATTTAAAAATTCACTAGCTTTCAATATTATCATCTCCTAGTAAAATTAATATATTTATACTATATAAATTCATATAAATATTTGTTAATAGTTACTCCACAATTATGGCTCCCACTGCTCATAGTCCACATCCAATGGATGTATCCCTATCAATGCTCGCCTTCATTAATATCACTCCTTTAAATATTTTTTATTTAATAACTATATATTAGTTTGCACTTTCACCACGCAAGTATACGAAACAAACAGAAAATTCTAGTATAAATTCATTCATAAATTATTCACCCTATATTTTAATTTATTCTCACATATTCATTCTTTATTACTAATATCGCTTTTTGTTCTTCTAGAGGTGAAATTGGCATAACTAAATCAATTATTACCTTAACACTAATATTACCTTGATCTTCAGCTCATGTTTCAGATGCAAAGATATTATCTAATAAATACTTAAACTTTAATATTCGATTAAAATAGCTATTTAATTAGCTCACTATACCATTTACTTTGTGCTTCATACATTTCACTATATTTTCCATGAACATTTATAAGCTCATCATGACTTCCAACTTGTACTATTTTACCCTTGTCCATAACCACTATTCTATCTGCAATTTTAGCTGAACCCAGTCTATGAGTAACAATTATAGATGTCTTTCCTTGAGACATTTGTTGGAACTTCTTATATATCTTTGTCTCCTCTATTGGGTCTATGGCTGCTGTTGGCTCATCTAAAACTATCATATTATGATTCCTATAAAAGCCTCTAGCTATAGCAACTCTCTGCCATTGTCCCCCTGATAAATCTATTCCATCAAATTCACGAGCTAGCATAGTATTATAGCCTTCTTCAAACTTTTCTTTAGATACTTCTAAATCTGCTTTTGTGATAGCTTCTTCTAGCATGCTTTCATTAATATCATAATTCTCATTACTAATGGATATATTTTCTCCTAAAGTCATATTATATTTCTGAAACTTTTGAAATACTGCTGATATTCCTTCATATAATGACTTAGTAGATATTCTTTTCGCATCTACATTATTAATTGAAACTTTTCCTTCTGATGGAGTATACATTCCCACCATCATTCTAACTAAAGTACTTTTTCCTGCTCCATTTTCTCCAACAATAGCAATAGTTTCTTTTGACTTAATATTTAAATTTATATTTTTCAAAGAAAACTTATTAGCTCCTGGATAAATAAATCCTACATTCTTCATTTCAATAGATGGTGTTCCTTCAATTTCTATATCTTCACCTTTTCTCTCAGGCATTTCTAAAAATCTAATAAAGTTTTTTACTGTTCCCAATCTTTGAGCTATTCTTCCTATATGCCTACAGATTATTTCTTCCATTATCTTAAACATGAAGCCTATTGATGTAAATACAGCACCAAAGGCTCCCACTGATATAGATTTATCTAAAAGAGCTTGCGCTAATAAAGCTAAAATTCCCATATATCCTAAAAGAGTTATAAACTTCATACCTAATTCAACTAATCCTGTTTTTTTTTCAATTTTCCATATTTCTCTATTCATAAAACCTAATGCATCTTTATAAAGAGACCCAAAATAAGAAAATCCTCCTAAAAGTCTTGTTTCTTTAAAGTACTCCCTATCTATAATGCATCTTTCATAATATTCATACTCTCTTCTTATGGGAGCCACTTTATCCTCTAAATTAGTAAATAGCTTGATTCTAATTAATTGAGATAAAACTACTGGAATAAATACCAAAATTAAAGAAATAGCTAATATAGGCTTTAGTTTATAAAGATATATCCCCATAAATATAAAGTATGGTAAATAAAAAGTCACCATGGATACTATTCTTATTGAAACAAACACACTACTTTCTAGCCCTTGTTGAGCTTTATTAATATCATCAAGTACAAGAGGATTCTCAAAGTCGATGGCACTTAACCTACTACTCTTATCATTTAATGCTTTTCCCAGTATACCAACTGCTTTATTTTGCAACACATTACCTGGTAGAAAATTTGCAATACCATTTAGAATTTGATTTACTACTAAAGCTATACCTAATAATCCAAGCATTATTAGTGCCATTTTTATAGTTACTTCTCCCTTTGAAACCTGTGTAATTGAGTCAAAAAACTTTTGAATAGCTAAAGTATTAACTCCTAAAGATACCCCATGTAATATGTTAACTACTATAATGCACATAACTAGTATAGGACATGACTTAAATACCATAGGCATAGCTGTTTTAAGTATCTTAAAAAAAGATATATTATCTCTTTCACTTTCCATTATGCATACCAACTCCCTTGACTTTCATACATTTCAGCATAAATTCCACACCTTTTCATTAGCTCTTCATAGGAACCTTTTTCAACTATAGTTCCATTTCCTATAACAAAAATTTCATCTGCTAGCTTTGTAGAGCCTAATCTATGACTTATGAAAATAGTGGTTTCACCTTTACTTATTTCCTCAAATTTTTCATATATATTGCTTTCACTAATAGGATCTAAAGCTGCAGTAGGTTCATCTAGAATTCTTAAGGTAGCAGGACTTACTATAGCTCTTGCCATTGCTACTCTCTGCCATTGTCCTCCTGATAAATCTACTCCTTCACTTTTAATTTTTCCTAAGATTGAATTTATGCCATTCGGAAGAGTGTTAACAGCCTCATTTAAATCTATAATATCTATTGCTTTATAAAGATTGTCCAGATTTTCATGTTTATTAGTATTTCCTAATAAAATGTTATCCTTAAAGGATATATAGTATCTTGCAAAATCTTGATACACTACTGAGCACATTGATTTTAGCTCTTTTTGACTATAATCTTTTATTAAGTTACCATTAATTAAAATTTCTCCTTCAAAATCTTCATAAAGCCCTGTAATAAGTTTTGTTATGGTAGTTTTTCCTGCTCCATTGCTACCAACAAAGGCATAATGTTTTCCCTCTTCTATAACAAAGGATAAATCTTTTAAAATGTAATTTTCTGTACCTGGATATTTAAATGAAACATTTTTAAATTCCAATGATTTTAGCTTAATCCTCTCCTTACTTGGTTTTACCAAATATTCCTTATATCCATCAAGAGCTACAAAATCACTTAAATCCACTAGATATTCTTTATTTTTAGCGAAACCATCACCATATTGTGGAAGACTCCATGCTAAATAGTTTATTAGACTAAATATACTATTTACCACAGACATAAACATACCTATGGATAACATACCCTTGGTAACTGGGAAAACTAATATTAGTACCATTAACATTGAAAAAATAGCTATAATGATTCCACCTATTTTCATATTAATAAACCATTTACCATTTACCTTTAACTCAGCTTTTCTTGAAATTTCAAATTCATTAAACCACTGTTCATTTATTTTTTTAGAATATCTAAATAGGCTTCTCTCTTCTACCGCTTCTCTTCCATTTAAAACCTCTCCTAAATATTTAGCTTTTCTTTTATTCTTCTCTACGCCTCTATTAACTTCATAAATTTCTTTTCCACTCCTTAAAGACAGTGCAAAAAATGGTAAGGAACTTAAAATTATTAATATGGAAGACCACCATACCTTAGTAAATAATAAAATTAGTATTCCTGCTACTTGAATAATCATAGCTATCATATCTAATATTAAAACATAAGCTTCACTACATTGAACTTCTGGCTGTTTTATAACCCTAGAAATCAAGTCGCAACTATGCTGATTTTCTATATGACTATATTTTAAAGTTGCTACCTTTTCAGTTAAATCTACCCTGAAGCTTTCTCTTAGTTTATTAGTAATTTTAACTTCTGCAAATTTAGATAATTGTGCTGAAATCCACGTATAAGCTAAAAGAATTGCCATAAATATTATTGGATTTACAATACTAAAAAATTCTTTTTCATTATTAAATATTTCAATTGCCCTATCTAAGAAACTAGCGGTTGCTAAAATTTGCATTGTTGGAACTATTCCATCTATAATATACTTTATTCCCATTAAAATAGATTCTTTTGTGGCATATTTAAAAGGAATACGTAATATGTCTATAGTTCCATACCTTTTATTTTCTAAACTCATAAAATCCCCTCCAAAATATCAAACGAAATTATTAAAAATTTCACCTGAATCCATGAAAACCAACTACCATTTCATGAATTTAAATCTTTGTAAATTATACCATTACTTTTTTTGTAATTCAATACAAAAATAGGTTTAAAAATTTATTATTACATATTAATTACATTTAGAAACTTAAAAAGCCTTGATATTACACTGTTGTGTAGTACCAGGGCTTATAAATCCTTTGACAACATTAATAATATTCAAACAGAAAATCCTAATCATTTTCCGACTAAAATCCCTGTCTTTTACCTTACTGTTTTTAACTTGCCACTTGCCATGTGGGTGGCACTTACTATCTCCGATATTTCTTCAATCACATAATCATACCCATCGACCTTCCCAAATCCATAGCTAGCAAATACAAAAGGTATGTTTGCGAGTTTTGCAGCATCACAATCTCCCTGCGTATCTCCTACGTATACAGGATGTTCAAGATTATTTCTCTTCATAATTATCTTAATGTTCTCACCTTTTACTAAACTTGAATTTCCTGCACATTCAAAGTCTTTAAAATATTTACCGAGTTTATGGTACTCAAGAAAGACTTCTATATATCCACATTGGCAATTACTTACTATGAATAATGAATAACTTTTAGAAAGTGTTTGTAGAATACTCTCTAGGTCCTTATAGAGCATGCCCCCTTCCTTTAGAAGTAATTTCCTTTCTTCTTCACAACAGAGTTGTAAAATCTTTGTTTGTCCAGCTTTATCTAAGTAAGGGAATAGTTTAGCACCTATATGCTGAACTTGTAGCCCCATAATACTTTGCAACACTTCCCTTGTAATAGGACTCCTAACTTCTTTATTATTTTGGCATACCATATCCCAAGCTTTTAGCACTGTCTTAGTTGAATCCCATAGTGTTCCATCTAAATCAAAAATAATCGAATCTATATTCATTGTTTATCTCCTCTATCATTTTCCTTGAGGGTGCCTGCAATTCTTATGTTTACCATTTTTATCAAACTTTTCTTTTAATTCTCTTTCAACAATACGTAACATACAGCTATACCTTGCATTTAACTATTCGTTCGGGCATTCACCTACTCTAGCTGCAATAATAACTGATAGATAATTCTGTATCATTTTTCTGGTAACATTCATTTGCATAAGATACAAATCTGCCAGCGTTTTCTTAAATCCTAAAAGCATTTCTCTATCCACCACCTCTATCGTCACAGGTGTATATTCCACTAGAAATACAGTTCTTGCAACATCATATAAAAAATCTCCATGACACACATTCATGAAATCTATAACCATTGTATGTCCATTCGATATTAATATATTACCTGGATGGAAATCACCATGACAAAGTGTATTTCCATCCAGAAGTTTATCTAACATTTTCAATACTTCTTCTCGTTTCTTTGAATTAGCTGTTGGCGAATTTAATATATTACATTTTAAAAATTCCTTGTAATTCGGTACATTACTAATCTTATTCTGGAGGATTGCCTTATGTAACTCTGCCATATATACTGCACATTCCTGCACATCACCTGTTCTCATAACCCAATCCAACAGGGATTCGCCCTCCACTCTATCATATATAATACCCATTCTCTCTTGGCAAAAAATAATTTCATATACCTTTGGTTTTGCAAAATCCATATTTCTTATTGCCTTTGCATTTTGAAACTCTCTTTCTACAGCTTCTTTTGAATAGCCTTGATAGAAAAGTTTAAGTACCTTGCCTTCTTCCCATTCATATACATTTGCAGTATTACCTATGCTAATTATTTTCCCATATTTCATTTATTTTTCTCCTGTTCTTCAAAGCATTAACTTATTTATTTAGTATACAAATGTTCATTTTCAACTCCATTGACTATCCATTTTATTGCATCAATTACTACCTGGGGCTTATCCTTCTGTATAAAATGACCGCTATCCTCAACAATAATATGTTTACTATAATCTGATAATGATACTAAGTCATTTTGATAGTTTAACCAGGTTTCTTCTGTAATGCTAGAAGGTTCTTCACCTTTATGGTCAGCGGTAAGGACAATTATTGGAATATTCCTTAATGCATCCTTTTCTCTTATTTCTTTTACTTGTTTGGCACTAATTAGTAACTCATCGAAAGTTTGTTCTTCACCAATCAATTGGCTTTTCACGATTTCTATTTCTTTTGAAGAAGAACGTTTCACCCTATCTTCAAATTGATTTTCATGTGAACAATCGACAAATACAATACCAGACACTTCTTTAGGATATGTACCTGCGAATAATCTTGCATTATAGCCTCCAATTGAATGCGCAACTATAATATAGGGGGCTTTAACCTTTGCTTTATTTAAAATAGTATGTAACTCGTGGACTTGGTCTAAGCTGCTTCTTGGTAAATCACCTGTATCACTATTTCCGAGACCTGCTCTATCATAAGAAAATGTTCTTGTGTTTTTTGAAATTTGATTTTGAACTACCTCCCAGTCAAAATGAGTACACCCTAGCCCTGATTCAAATACGACAGTTGGATCCCCTTTTCCATAACAATTCACATATAGCCTCGGCAATTTCGTTTCTTTTATTTTTATAAACATAGAATCCCCCTATAGATATTATATTTTATCCATGTGATGCATTAGTGTTATTTTATTGACTCAGCAATTTTCAGTAAATAGTCTTTACTTAAATCAGTTCCTGAAACATTGTAGTACTTGCCATTATTCCAAAACATTATTTGAACAGTATCGTTTGTTCTGCTTGATTCAAAGTCGGAAATATAGGCCTCCTTACCCTTTATTTTTACCTTTTTCCATTTTCCTAATAATTCGCCTGCTCCCCCCTTATCCTCTGTTTGAATTATGAATAAGGATTTAAATTTATCGCCCTTATAGTATGTAGTCAAGAGATGCTCAGTGGGTGGTACCTTGTTAGTGGTAGGAGCCTCAAAACTAAAATTTACTATACTAAGAGATTGCTTTACTTGTTTTAAATCACCTAAATCAATTGTAGGTTCCTCAATCTTAAAAAGAGTATATTCTTTTATTTTATTTTTATCATCTATAATTCTCTCATTTGATAATAACTTTACATATTTGTTTTCACTTTTAGAATATATTTCATCAATTTTAATCACTCTACCAGGATTTGTAATTATATTATTGGCCTTAATTATTTCTTCGTAACCTAAAGTTTGTAATGGATTTACTAAAACATTGAAATCAGATCTCTTTTGCCTAGGATCTTTCATTCCAGTGTCAGTCCAATGTCCAACCACCTTATTTTCGGCTATTAAAATGACTATGTCGTATTTTAATAAGGGGTCACCATTTTCAATTTCGCAAGTGTATATTTTGATTTTTTGACCCATATAAGTAGAAAAATCTAAGTTATCTTGTTTAGATAATTCATTTCTTTGTTTCAATAGCTCCCCAACTTTAATACCATCTTTAACGGCTTTAAAATCACTTGGAAGTTGAATATCTTCTATAGCCCCACTATTTACACTTCCCTTAAGATTCTTCTGGTTCAAGAAGTTTTGAACCACACTTTGATAATCTGATCCTGCAGCAGACTTCGCATCAGTATTAATTTGAGTTTGTAGGTAAGTGCTTTCAACAGCTTTAGGATTTACCAAACATACAAATGCGATTAAAGCTATAAGAAATGCCCCTATAATCGACCATTTAAATGACTTCCCTTTAAATGAACTAATCATACTAATTCTCCTTTTTAAATTTGATTTATTCGATAGTAACCCTACTCCATTCAATAAATTATGTGATTTTGAAAATAATCCAGCCATATTAATAATAGTACTACCATAATTGTTGTAACAATTAGGCTGCAGGTAATACAGTACCTTTTCATCACAAGCAAGCTCACAATCTTGTTGTATTCTATAAAAACAATACCAAATGATGGGATTGAACCAGTTAAGAGCAACTAATATAAGCATAATAGAATTTATCAATATGTCTTTATATTTCAGATGAATTAACTCATGCAAAAAAATATATTTTTTCTGCTCTCCAGTGAAATTATGAATTATTTTACTGGAGATTAATATTCGAGATTTAAACATTCCATATAAAGATACACCACTTATGTTACTTAAATATTTAATTGGTATATTACCCTTTATTCCTGTCATAACCTGACAGGAATTCAATATATAAAGTGTCTCTTTATCTTTACACACTTCTTGATTTCTTAATCTCTTATTAAAAATTATATTAAAAATAAATATAATTAATAATGTACTAACCATTACAATAAACCATATAATACTTGCTATGCTAAACAAGTCTAAATCCTCTGAATTTATATCTATTATATTTTCTACTGACACAGTAATGGGCTTATTTGTAATTGTATCGTTGGTATCTCTAACTACATTACTTTGTTCTACTTTACTGTTATTAATACTTGGTATGTTTAATGATACTTCAAAGTTACTTACTGTATTTGTAAAAATGTTAAATATGCTTAGTGGGCTTTGGTAACTATAGGGAATCGCAAGTCTTAATATAAGTAGCATCCATATATAATAGTGCCATGAAGCACTTAATTTATTTTTAAATAACTTCTTTATAATGATAATTATTATCGCTAAAAAGCTCCCCATCGCAGATGAAATAAGGATTGCCCTAAATAATAAATTAATAATCCCCAATAACCCTCTCCTCCTTAACCCCGTTTATTATCAAGCATTTTTTTCAATTCCTGAATATCTTCTTCAGTTAAGTCCACATCATTTATAAAGTTTTTTATAAACAATTTTTTAGAACCATTATAAATTTTATCAATTAGAGATTCTGTTTCTTCTTTTCTAAGCTGTTTCTCAAGTACTAGAGGATAATATCTGTAACTCTTTGATTCTTTTATAACTCCAACAGCACCTTTTTTTACAAGCCTGCTTAAAAACGTCTGAATTGTTGTTGGTCTCCATGTTGAATCGTTCTTTAAACTTTCAATAATTTCAGGTGATGTGAGTTTTTCGTTTTCCCATAATGTTTTCATAATAAGCCATTCCGCTTCAGTTATTTTTGTTAATTCTTTCAACTTAATACCTCCTACTACAGTTGTAGTTCATAATCTTATACTATACCTGCAGTTTCAATATGTCAATGGTTTACAAAAATGTATTTATTAAAAGCCTAACTATTCCATTGATATCTTGTTATATTTACAATGGTTTAATAAAAATATAAGCCACCCTAAATCTATTAATCACCAGTTACGTGCAGGGCATAGAAATAATTACCTTCTTGCGCTATGATGTAATATTTCTATTTTGAAGTCTATTATTTTGATGATTGGTTGATGATTTCCCCTTTTTCCTTGCCCCTTTCACGCAAACGCAAAAAAGCCAGGAAGATCTAATCATTTTCTGATTAAAAATCCCTGACTCTTAACATGACTTTTTTATAAACGGTGCAACTTTGTTATAAATGGTGTAACTTTATTACAAAGCTACAAATGCCTGTGTACGTTCTAAGAAAGTCTTTAAGTAAAATAGCCCTCAAAGCATTGATTCTCCGTAGTTACATTTTCTAACATTGTCATGAAAGTCTTTAAGTATAAAGTAGCTCATATTAATTTATATATATGTTATGTCTAAGAAACTCTTTAAGTGATTATTCACTCTTTATTAAGTTCTACATATATTAATTAGAAATTCCCATTAATATAGTTCTCCATATTTCATTTTCAAATTATTATCTGTATTTCTTTTTATGAGTATCCTCAACTGAAGTTGTAAGTTTTACTATACTTCCTGCCTTCAGATTCCGCATCTTCTGATAATCTATATGTAACAAAATAAACCTCTTATTAAATGTGAATTACGGCAAGGTAATTGTTTCAGTAGCTACTATATACAGTAAAAGTTATTTCTATTTAAACTTAAGTCCCAAATCCCCACATATATCTTTTGTTAATTTTGCAAGTGGTCTTTTACCTAAATCTTCGTTAATTATGTAATTTCCAAATATAGTTCTGTAAAGTTCATTTTCAGATAAAAATAAATCACCGAAATTTTCCATGAGTTCATTGATTCTACTTTCATCATACATTTTACTCTTTTGAATAATTTCTTGGACATAATCCATATGTATTTTATAAGTATCATCTATGTGAAATGTTTTTATTGAATTTTTAATCTTCTCCTCATTCCTACATCCTTGAACTGGTTTTATAACAATTTCAAATTTTGTAGAATTACCTAAAAGATACTCCGATGGAACCTCCAGCTATTATATTCAAGGTTAACTATAAGTACATCATATTTTACGATTTCGACTTAATAATACCATAATTTAGTATAAATATAAAAATTAGAGATATTCCAATCTTTATGTCCGTATATCTTCCTAAGTCGTCACAAGTAAAAATGCCACAAACTTTTATTGTTTGTGACGTCTAATATGAATATTGCGTCATATTATAGTTCGATTTTTTTTACTGCTTTATTAAGAAACTTAGCTTGCAGAAAATTCGTTTAATATTTATTTACTTTTTAAATTCTGTTAGTCCTCCGTCTATTACATTTACTA
>NZ_JBOITL010000036.1:0-342604 GCF_050717515.1 Clostridium sp.
ACATCTTTTTCTATTCCTAATTCCTTTATCTTTTTAATTAACTCCTTACCTTTCATAATCACACCTCCTCTTATATTTTAAACATGAAAAAAGGACTATTAAAGTCCCCTGAGTTAGTTCAGATTATTTAACGATTTCGAATCATTGTTACCAATATATAACGTCACAAGCTTTCATTGTTTATGACGTTAATATGAATAACATGTACTTATTCTTCATCACCATAGTCATAGTAAAAATATTCCAGTTCTTGATAAGTCCTTCTAACTGACAGCATTTCATTCTCATAATCATCATCTAACTCTCTCAATCTGGGTACTATTTCTATAAATTCTCTTACACTGCATATTATTTCAATAGTATTATGACCATGTTCACTCATGAAGTCACCTTCAGCAACACCTCTTTCTTCATTAACAGTAGCAAACATATGATAACCAGGTTCAGATATTGGAGTACTTGATATTTCCAATAAAAATGGTTTCCACTTTTCAATATCATTTACTTGTTCAATAGTTACTATAACTAATTCGTCTTTGTCTAAATTATCTAATGTCATTTGTAAATCCCCCTTACAAATATATTAAAATTAACGCAATAAATTACGATTTCATCTTAATGATACCATAATATAACATAAAAACAAATATTGGGATATTTCAAATCTTTATCTCAGCATATTTTCCAATTATGCTGCTACGGGGTATGTTCCCGATATTACATATTCTGCTACAGCCTGTTGATAAGTCGCAGGAACTAATTTATTAGTACTACCTTCTACTACTTCTAAGTCATATCTACCAGCTTTAATCATTACACCATAACTCATTATTAAATAATTTTTTAACATATTAATCTACCTCCAAATTTTTATTTGTTTTCTAATTCTATTACTCTTAAGTTTAAATCTATAAGTGCCTCTGCTGTCATCAACTGTTCGTCAGTTGGTGCATTAGGGTCCACTGGCTCGGGTAAATGGACTATAACCTCTACATGTTCATGAAAGGTGCTAGTTTCCTCGTTATAATCCCAACCACATTGGATTTCTTTATTGTCGGCATTGTCAGTAATATCTACTAAAACAATATTTGGAGCAAATACAGGTTTCTCTTCTGCCTCAAAAATCCAGTGTACCTTACCATTATAAATCTGTACAAATTTCATATTTTAATACCTCCTTTAATTCCAGGATATAGTAAGTGCGCCGCAAGTACCACCCTTACCACCTTGACCACCATTTCCACCTGTGCCACCTCTGCCCCATGCAAGAACTTCAGAGTCAATACCTCCGGGATTACCCACGTCTCCATAACTACCTTCGGCACCATTGATACCACCTTGACCACCAGCACCTCCTTGACCTCCCTGACACTGTGGTTTGTTAACCCATGATGCACCGCCGTATCCACCTCGACCGCCAGCACCTCCTCGACCTCCTTGACCTATAGTTATTGGAATTACTTTGCCTGGGGTAACTAGTAATGGAACATTCTTCATTACTTCCCCACCATAACCGTAGCCACCGGAGGTGCCATCATTTCCTTTAGCTGGGGCGTAATTTTCAGGGGCTACTCCACCCTGACCACCTTGGCCACCTTGTCCTCCATTTCCACCTCCTAACCCATAATTACACCAGCCTCCTATCACATCTTCATTTTTGGCAAATAGGGTTAATAAGTCACCAAAACTAGTTGGTCCACCTTGACCTGCTTGTCCTTGACCTCCTGCGCCTCCATCAGTTCCTTTGCTTCCCATACTTGAAGTACTTCCTGATCCACCAGTTCCACCATTTCCACCATTACTTCCTTTACCTGCAGAAACTCCGGATACATTAACTACATACACATCATCGGGTACTGTCCAATAAAATGTCCCAGGTGTAGTAAACGAAACACTTTTTATTGTTTTAACAGGTTGAAAACTTACTACTCTACTCATTACGCAACTACCTCCTCTATGCCATATATAGTTATAATTACATCAGTTCCGACGTCCTGTGACATAGCAAATACTTCACCTGCACCTAAAACAATTTTATTGTCTGAAATACTAATTCCTGTATCTTTTGTAATAGGGATATTATGACTTAACCTATTTGTATTAGTGGTTCCATGGGCATATATATTAATTTTTCTATCCGTAGTTGCATTCTGATTATCTGACCATATTTCAACTATCTGAGTTCTACTGCCAGTAGGAACAGTATATAAAACTGCTACCATAGCACTTAACGCACCTTGAAACAACTTTTTAGGTGTTGCGTCTCCAATAGCCATTACATCATCCCTCCCATTCTAATTTTTCTTTTTAAATTTATCATTTGTTGTACATTATCAGCCAAATGCGAATCAAGTTCTGCGCTCAAATCATTAATTTCAAGTTGTAAATTTCCCGCTGCATCTGTACTAAGTTGCCCTTTAATAGCGTTAAACCATGCTGTAAAACTAGCCTGGAAGTCTGTTTCAATTTTAGCCACATCTATTACTTCTTTGTTTAAAACATCTGTATATGTTTGCTTTGATGTAGCTTCCCAAGTTGTAAAATCTGCATGTTTTTCAGCTGTCCAATCTATTACCTCTTTATTATATTGGGCTTGCCTATTATTTAACCAATCTTGATATTGATTAAATAGAGCTGTTGTATCAGCTTGCATTAAACTGTTTGCCCATCCGCAATAAACCGAATTTAATCTTAAGTCTGTAATATTCGCCTGACTTATGCTTGTTGCACCTCTTGCAATATAAATGTCTGCAATACCTAATTCATAAAAATCTGCATCTCTTTGCAGGACTGGCGCCACTGGTACACTCGCAAATGTTCCTTTTTTTACTATTATTTTTATATTCCTAGCAAGTGTATCAAGTCTTATTACTATTCTATCTATCCTGTTTAATACACCATCTGCAACACTTACAGGAAGTATTAAATCACTATCATTTATATAGATTTTCCCGTTTATCCATGCTTTTCCCATCTTAACTGTTATAGTCATATTATTGTTTGCTATAACTTGTAAGTTTGTGCTTGGATTAGGTAATACTCCATTTGTTAATAGGCTATTAAAAAACTCTGCAAAGTCATTAGCTTTATATTTTCTATCACCGTTTATTGAATTAAAAAAACTTGATTTTTCCACTTATCTCACCGCCTTTTTAGTTTCTCTTTTAAGTATAGTAATTAAATTAGGGATATTGGTCCCAAATGTTGCTTCAAGATTAAATCCATTTATTTCATAGATTTCTTTAAATTCAATAATTCTGCTATTCATAGTTATACCTAATTTTCTGTCTTGTGCTGTGATAATATCACCTAAGTCATAATCTAGTTCATAGTTAAAAGAGCCATAAGGTATTATTTGCACCTCAAAGCTCTTTACTTTTTTAAATTCATCTAACTTTTGTGCCCCTATAGTTTTAAGTTCTGTTACATCTTCTGCCTGAGAGCAATCCACGAATGTTTCTATTCTATCAAACCCGCTAACTTCTCCCACTTGTTGGATTAGTCTGTTTTCATTATCACCCTTGCCACCACAATAGCCCACATTTTTATAATTTAAACTGCTATCTATATAATGTCTACTTTTTAAATTATCAAAATCCACAGAAAATATAACTGGAGGCAAGAGTTCTTGATCCGCTGTTAAATCTCTACCCTGAATAACATCAAACACGAATTTGTTATTATTAAAATCAAGAATTATATCCCAACCTAAATTAGAGTATTCTCCTATTTCCGTTAGTTTATCATCTAATTTTTCATATCTAGATCGCCACTTATCCTGAATTCCTTTGTTTAAATTGGGAGCTATTACTAAGTTTTGAATTTTCCTCGAAGCATCAGTTGGATTAACACAATTCTTTTCTACAAAGTATTTCATTGTAGCTTCCTGTGAGCCTGTAAAGCTATCATAAGCACCATTAGGTGGAACCATGAGCCTTCTACTGCATAAACCTTTTATGGTAGGCCCTTTTATAAGTAAAGTATCCGTAGGCTCTCCATTTTGGTCATAAGTATTTTCTCTATGCATTATAATTCCCACTTTATTAAGCTTAGTACCTAATAAAATCAAGTTACCTTCTAAAAGTTTATCTGTATGCTCTTTATTTATATTTATGTGTAGTTCAAACTCTCCTACTTTAAAAAATCTTCTTATAAATATTAGGCTTTCATAGTTGTCAATTTCAGCGAGTAAATTAAAATCTTTATCTAGGATTCTAATAGGTAGTATGTCCATGGTTACACCCCCACATATAAATGACTATGATATATTGCACACTCTAGATTGTCAATGCCCTGATCTGCATCATATCTCAATAGATTATCACCTACGGCTAATTGTAAAAATGTAGTTTGTAAATCAATCCAATTAATAACATTTTGTGCTATGCCATTACTCTTAATTAGCTCTACTTTTTTATTAGCAAAAGACGTATTTACAACAAGCTTATCCCCTGCTTGTAAAGTACGTTTAACCTTCAAAAATTTTCTTGTATAAATATCAAATAAGCTTGGATTAACCACTGTAGCAAGTGCTGTAAATTCAATTCTCATACCGCATTCCGCATCACCTTTATTCAAGATATTAACTATTAAATTGCTTTCTCTATGGCCCATTTCTATACCTTCATCCGGTATTTCTAATTCAAATTCAAAGTCCCCAACCCATGTTGCAATTTCTTCTTTTGCTTCTTGTAACTCTTCCCAAAATGGATTGTGGCAATAAAGTTGTATTAAAAATTGTTGCACTGGCTCAATCCTGTTTTTGGGGGCTATATCTTGCACTACACATTGTATTTTATGTTCCCCAGCTCCATTTATATATGTCAAGGTTCCTGTTAGCGTAGGATTAAATATGCTATAAAGTTCTTGACGTTTCGCAAACATATCTTCGCTATTTTCGCCTAGAATAGCTATTTCAATAGGCAGTATAACCTCCTCTAATAATGTTCCACGCAAACTTTTTCCGTTTTGACCTGGGGCTTTACTTATAAGTATTGTAGCTTTTGAAGGACTTGGGTCAAATTTTTGTAATAAAAAAGGGGCGGAGTTTTTAAACTCTATACTCCGACCTCTTGAATTTGTAAATATTAATTTCTGCATATTTTACTCCTTTTTATGCGAATATTAATTTTCTTAATGTTGATTCCATATCTCGTCTTTGTTGGCTTGGAGTTTGTGCCATTGGGCTTGTTATGGCCACATTATATTCATTTTTAGTTGAGGTTGTGCTACTGGAACTGCTACTGTTCCCAGAACTATTTATTTTTGCAGAACTTGCAACCGCATTTGCATTTACTGTTTGTAATGTACTTACCGCTTCATCGTTCGCTTGAGATATTCCAGCAGTTATATTTGCTATCATTGACCTTATATTATCTATAGCTGGTTTAAATCCTTCCGCAAGTCTATCTCCAAGGGTTTGGCCAGTCAATTTATATTGATCTCCATAACTATTCAATAGTTCTATTATTCCTTTTTGGTTATTATCCATAACTAACTTTTCAGCTTCTGCTTCAAGGTTCGCTTCTTTTAATTTGTCTTCATAAAATTTCTTTACATCTTTTAACTTTTTATCAAGTATATCCTTGCTATCAGCGTATTGCTTATTAAATACTTCTTTAGTCGAATTGTAATTATTATCTAGTTCTTTTTTCTCATTTAAATAATATTTTTTAGAGTCTTCAAGTTTATTTTGTAATATTTCTTTCTTAGCTTCATAAGTTGATTTTACAGACTCTTTTTCTGTTTCTTCTGATTTATCAAGCATTTCTTTTTCTTTGCTATAATAATCTTTACTATCATCAATACGATTTTTTAAACTTTCTTTTTGAAGTTCATATTGACCAGTAACACTGTTTTTTTGTTCATCCGCAGTTGCCTTTATAGCGTCCATTTGTTTCTTTAGGTCTTCTTTTTTATCAACAGTGATTTGAGCATGTAGTCTTTTGTCACGTTCCGCTTGAAGCTTATCAACTTCATCTTGCATTCCAGTTTTATTAAAATCATTATGCTCGAATGAGATTGCACCTTTAAGATTGTTTATTTTATCTAATTCTTCTTTGTCTTTGTCTGCTCTCTCTTCTGTTTTAGTTTGTTCATCAAGGGAATCCATCTGTAATTGTAAAACTTTAATTTTAACGGATGAAACTTCCTCAACACTCTTGATCTGGCTTTCTTTCCATTTATCCAAGTTGCTTTGTTCTGCTTCAAATGCTTTCTCTGAATCAATTTTAGACTTTTCAAGAGTTTCTTTCTTTAGTTTATAAGCATCATCCATAATCTTAGTAGCAGATTCTTTCCATTTATCTAAGATATCAATTTCAACACGGATACTTTCTTCGGTTTTTTTCTCATCTGCTTCCATGAATTCTTTTTTTGAATTATATGTTTCTTCGATATTCTTAAGATTAGATTCTTTTAAATTGCCTAGATCATCTATTTGTTTTTGAATAGATTCTTCTTTCCCTTTTTCTTCCTTTGTATATTTTTCTTTAAGAGCATTTTTAATTTGATCGTTAAGAGTATTTACTTTATCTACAAAGGCTTTTTTATCAGCTAATTCTTTTTCAAGTGTTTCTTTATTTATCTTTCCAATTCTCTGTATCTCTGTAATTTCCTTATCTGCCTGTTCTTTTCTTAATTCAATTTGTTGTTTTACAGCCTTTTTTTTAGCATCATATTCATCTTTAATAGCATTTTTTTTATTACTATTTGCACCTCTTAATGCAATAGTTTCAGACATACTTAATTTATCAAATTGAGTATTTAAATCTTTTATAGCTACTGCAGTTGTATCTTTAATTTTTTTAATTTCTTTAGATACTAAGTCAGCAACTTTTTTAGCAGCTTCGGCTGGTTTATTAGATCCATCTTCAATGCCGTTTGCAAGTCCTTCATCCACAAACTTACCTATCTCATACATGACCTTGGACGGAGAATGTATGCCTAATGTTTCTCTAACAGTGCTGGAAATTTTATTAGCTACGCCTTTAACCTTATCTACTACAGCGCCAACCATATTACCTACACCGTTTATAAAACCTTGTATAAAATCTTTACCCCATTGTAGCATTTGCGCTGGTAGGTTTTTTATAAAATCAATTGCAGTAGTAAACCCACTTTTAACAACCCCACCTAAAGTACTTAATACTGAGGTAATTCCATTTTTAAGCCCATTGAATGCATTTATTCCAAGAGTTTTTAATGTTCCTGGTAGATTTCTGAAAAAATTAAGAATACCATTAAATAAACTTATAACACCGCTTTTAATTCCATTACATATATTAATCACGCCTGTTTTTAAAGCGTTCCATGCGCTTATTGCTGTGTTTTTAATGCCATTCCACAACCCGCTCATAAATGTTTTCAAACCATTAAAAATTATTTTGGATGTATTAACCATGCCAGTCCACATTGTTTTACAAAATCCTACTATTGCAGTAATTACACCAGTAAATATTAGTTTTATGCCTGCCCATATTTGTGCAAATGCCGCCTTAAGATTATTTAATATGCCTATTGCATCTGTTTTCATTTTTCCGAAATTGCCTGTGACTAAATCTATGATTAAAAGTATTGCGCCTAAAAATATATTTTTAATTACATTCCATATACCCGTAAAGTATAGTTTCAAACCCTCAAAGACTGTTGATATACCACTTTTCATGCTATTAAATATATTGATTACGCCTTGTATAAATGGAGCAAGTATTGCCATAACTACCGCCACTATTGCGCCCCAAACTGACGATAAAACTTCTTTTATGCTATTCAATACGTTACTAATTGATGTTTTAATGTTATTCCATGCGTTCGTAGTCGCTGTGCCTACACTTGTCCATAAACCGCTAAACCATGCAGGTATGCCTGTGAAAAAACCAACTAGGCTATTCCAAGCCCCAGGGATTGTAACTGTAAAAAATCCTACAAGAGCATCTACTACAATCTTAGTAGTATTCTTTATGCCTTCCCATAAACTTTTCCAAAAGTTCCTGAAACCTTCGCAATTTTTCCATAAATATATAAAACCGGCGACTAATGCTGTTATTATTAAAATCGTTATTCCAATAGGACCCGTCATAAATTTAAATGCAGCTCCCATTGCTTTTATTGCTATACCACCTGCAGAAAATGCGCCAACAACTGCTCCTACTCCTGCTACAATGCTACCTATACTGCTAATTAAAGTTCCTATAATAATAATTAAAGGGCCCAATATAGCTATCATCATTCCAATCATAACTATTTTTTTGCGTGTACCTTCATCAAGTCCATTTAAATATGTTGAAGCTGCTTTTATTTTACTTGTAATTGAAGTTATAATAGGAATTAAAGCTTTAACAATCGTATCTCCAAATTCCGCTGCAGCAATTTGTGCTGCATGTGTAGCCTTTGTAATAACTCCAGTACCATTTGCCATTTGATTTGTAGTATTAGTTACTGATCCACCAGATTTTTTTAATGCATCCACATATTCCTGGACCTCAAAACGTCCACCTCTAATTGCATCGGCTAGATCAGGTCCTGCTTTTTGACCGAACACATCTATAGCCATGGTTGTTGCCTTTGCTATATTAGGTGCTTTTTTTATAGCTTCAAGTGTTTTGGAAAATTCTTTTGCACTATCTTTGCCCGCTGCACCCCAATTACTTATAGATTTTTTCATGCCTCCAAATGCTAGCTCTGTTGTAACACCCGCTTTTTCCCAAGCGGAGAACATTGCTATACTTGTTTCTGTGTCAAAGCCAAGCGCTCTCATAGGCGCACCATACTTAGCAAGATCTGTAGTAAGTCCTTCTATTCCTATTCCACTTTTTTGTGCGGCTACTGTAAGCATATCAAGAACTCTACTATAGTCAGTTGCCTTTATACCAGCATCTCCCATAGCTCTACTTACCAAAGCAACAGATGTTTTAGCATCCATATTATTTATTTTTGCAAACTTTAAAAATTGTAATGTGCAATCTTCTGCTGCCTTACCAGTCAAATTAAATCTTGTATTCACTTCCCCGAGTGCTTGACCAATTGTAGCGAAATCAGCAGTTGAGTTTCTTCCAATATTTTTATAAGTTACTTCTAATTCCTTAGCCGCTTGTCCAGTTGCACCAGTTGCTTTTATTACTTCATCCATTCCGACTTTTACTGTTTTATAGCTTGCTACCGCTGCAGTTCCTAGTCCCGTTACTGCAGCGGAGGCAACACTAACTTTTTTACCTACATTAGTTACACCGTCGCCAACTTTTTTTATACTGTCTCCTGCGGCAACGATTGACCTACTAGCTGCAGTTCCAACATTTGCATATTGTAAAGCTAATCTTTTTAATTCCTGTTCAGTGTTTATCACTTCTCTTTGTAATGCCCGGTATTGGTCTTCACTTATTTTGCCTTGTGCAAATTTAGCTTGTGCCTGTTCTTCTGCAGCTTTTAAAGTCCCAAGTTTCTCTTTAGTATTTGTTATGCTTTTTGCTAAGAGCTCTTGCTTCTGCTGAAGAAGTACAGTATTTTTAGGATCTAATTTTAAAGCTTTTTCAACTTGTTTCAGCTCTTGCTTTAAATCATAGCTTGACTTGTTAACACCTTTTAACGCTTTGTCAAGAGGGGCTGTATTTCCATTAATTTCTACGGTTATCCCTTTTATATTATTTCCAGCCATCTTATTCCTCCTTTCTTCCCATTTTTTCTCTTAATGATTTACGATCGGGAGAAGTTTGTTCCATTCTCCAACAATTATCTAAGTATTCATTTCCACCTTCTGTTTGCTTGTAGTCATAAATTACTGCATCACGCAATAATAGCCAAAACTCAAATACTTCTAAATCCTCTAGCCTATCAAAGTTATACCCTGTATATTTACAGACTATTTTTTCTTCTAATGTGTTGACTGTAAAGTGTCCCTCATCACTGTTTCCATCATCGTAAAAAGGGATTTTTAGTTTTTTGAGGTTTTTTCTTTGCTTAACCATTCAAAGTAAGCAGTTAAAATTGCTGATAATTGATCTAAGTCTAATTCTTCCATTATTTCATTAGGTACTTTTTTTCTATCTTTATTTTTATTTAAAATCATTCTTACTGCTTCGCTTAAATCGTCAATAGCGTCTTCATCTCGAACTTTTGATAACCTGGTTATTTTCTTTAATGCTTTTATTTTTGGAGGTTCAACCTCTAATTTTAATTCAACATCTTCTTCAACTTCTTCTTCATTTATAATTTTAGTTAATGTTACTTTTAATTTAATATCCCAATATCTTTTATTTACTGTGTTTATATCAAACATTTAATAACCTCCAAAGGGGCTTTGCGCCCCCATTATTTTATACTTTTGCTACAACTGCAATCTTGCCAGCTTTAATTGCTTTAAATGTACCATCAACTTCGATAATTTCTATTTCATTTCCCGTTGTGGCTGTAATATCAACTGTCCCGTTCCAAACAGTGTAGCCTGTTCCAGTGTCACAAATATCATTTAATTCTGGGACTAAAACAGTAGTAGCGGTCTTATACATATAGCTATTACCAGCAGTAAGTACTGGTGTTACTGCTACCTTAGTCGCTCCGCTTAATGTACCAGCAACTGACGTTAACATTAAAGCTTCAATTGCTCCTGGAATAGATTCCTCATATATAATTTTAGTACCTACATCGTCGAGTGGTGCTGCTTTAAATTCTGCATCTACTATTGTCGCTTTATCTTTTGTAAATGCCATTTTAAAGCCCGCCTGATTAGAACCTACGATTGTTACTCTAACATCACCGTCTACAGCATCTTCGTGTACAAATCTAATTACATACTGCTTGCCATCTTGATTCCCTACACCACCAATTTTTACAGTTCTTTTCCCTGATACTTCAGTTACTCTTGCAGTAGTACATAGTTTAGCAAGTGTTTTGCCATTCCAAGTCATAATCCCTGACTTCAAAGTAACTTCTTCTTCTGTTAAAATTGTTTTAGCTACAAGTCCTAAATCGTCAGATACTTCAACAAATTTCGGTTTATACTCTAGTGCAGCACCACCTTCAATTAATCCTAGTAAATTAGCTTCAGTTTCAAGTTCTTTGTCGGATGGGATTGCTCCAGCAAATACAGCTGTGTATAATTTCCCACTGCCTAATGTAATTTTTTCATTTTCCTTTGACATATATAATTACCTCCTAAATTTTTTCTATTAAATTAAAATCGTACATAGTCTCAAACATCATTTCTGTGTCTAACCATGTACGATTTCTTTTATATTTTATTACTTTTTCATTTAACAAATCTTCAATTGCCTTTTCTGAGATATGGTCCACTTTTAAAGAATATAATTCAATACTAATACTTCTATCTGCTATACAATTTTTATCATCTGCACCACTTACTTCTGTACCATCCATAAAAATAACATATGGGAATGGAGGAGGTTTTAAAAATCTTTCTTCTGATACTTTCAGCCCTGTAGTTCCCAACCACGTTTTAATATCACTTAGCATTTTCAATCGCCTCCTTTGATAATTCTTGCATTCTTCTTATTGCTAAATCATTTCCAAAAATGATATGTGGAAAAGTATCTGTTCTCCCACCATTTCTTTTAGCATGTCCTTTTTCTAATAAATGCGTAAGCCTATGTTGCCCATTAGCTACGTACCATGTTTTACCTTTGTTGTATTTACCGTCATATACACTTTTAATTCTAAAAGCTTTTACATATTTTTTAGAATGTTCCGTAAAGGTAACATGTGCTTTTATTTCAAAATCAACTTCCTTAGCTACTATATCAACTGCGGCTTTAACACCATCTGTGACACTCTCAGTATAGTTTTCTAGTTCTTTTAAGATTGCATCAGCTAAGTTATCAATGCTCGTAGTAATCATATTCTCGCCTTATCTAAAGTTAAATCCATACTAAGTGGGTTAGTATCATGAATCGGTTGTACCATTTTAACCCCGTAAATAACATTATCAATTTCAACATAGTCGTAATTATCTATGTTTCCAAGTTGTGGAATCCTGATAACTCTATCTATAACTATTTGGCGAGCTGAAGCTTCAAAATATCTTTTAAAACCTAGAATTCTATTATCAAATCCCAGGTTATTATGTTTATTGGGAAGTCTTTCTTCATTCTCGTTTCTTGTAAAAATGTTACATATACCATCACTAAAGGATGTAAACTCAGTATATGTTTTAATCTTCATGTGTCACCACGTCAGGTTCCAAATTAACTTGACTGTTAATGTGTAGGGCCATAAGTTCACTAGCAAAATTCTTCTCAAACATTTCTAAAGCTTGGCTATTAGCGTATCTTACATAGTCAAATAGTAACGCCCTAGCATCATCTTCTAATTTAAAATCAAGTGGCACCCCTGCGATTTTCTGCAAGCGTGCCATTCCTCGATTAATCATGCCAGTTAAATTTTTGTCTGTTACTTCATCAACCCATGTTATATGCAAATATGCCCTTATATCTTCCAATAATCCAGCAGGCATTTAGATCACCTCTCAATTAAGCCTGTTCTTTAGTTTTAACGATGTTAGTAACTGCTACTTCTAGTACTGCTGCGGTCATTCCTGTAATATCTGCAAGTATAAACGCGTTATCATCAAGTGCTTTGCCATTACCAAACATTTTAGTGAGATAAACTCTTTGATCTTCTAAGAACTTAAATTCATCAGAAAATTCTATTTTGCCGCCATTTGTGCCTGCTCCGATACCCATTAGATACTTAGGTGCTAGCCCAAATATTGCAGTTCCAACTGTAACCGCTGTTGATTGAATTATCTTTGTTGGGTAAGGTAATACATTGTAGTTATAAGTGCCATCTATTGCTCTTATAGTTGTGTTTGGGTACACTCTTGTGAAGTAGTCTATTGGGTTAACTAACATTAATATTTCTGCAACTGGTCTTTGTTTACCATTAGGTGCTTGCGCTAATTTCCCAGCGATTGCTCCAAATGTTAACGGATTAAGATTAGATACTACCATTGCAGTTTTAAGAGGATATACACCAGCGGTTACTGTTACATTATCAGCCACACTTCTATTCATTCCAATCGGCATATCTTTTCCAGTACCATTCACAATTGCTTCTTCTGTTGCTAGTGCGATTGCTTCAGACAATACACCTCTTACATATGCGTCTATCCATTGTGGGCCAACTTCTAACATATCTTTGCTTATTGGCATAAATGCTGATAATTTACAAAGAGTTAAGTCCATAGTTCCAATTGCTCCACTTAATTCCTCTGTGATTGCTGAATTAATAGGACCCCATATTGCAAGTTGTGCGCCTTGTTTATTCACAATGATTTTTGTTAAAATAGTAGTATTGGTAAAGTTAATTGCAGCAAGTAAAGGATGCGCTTCTTTAATGTCTGAGATCACATTGTCAATTATTGTTTCAGGATATGCACTAGGTAAAGTTGTAAATGCCTGTCTAGGATCTGCTGATTTCATTGCTCCAATTACACCTTGATAAAATTTGTTTTCTTCTGCGGTTAATTGGTGGACTCCTCTCTTGGCTAAAATGCTAACATCTGCAGTTTGTTGATATGCTTTAAATTCTTGCATAACATTTTCTTGAACGCCTTCTGCAAATTGTGATAATGCCATTGCTATAGCATTTTCATCACCTGATTTCATTGCAGCACCTAAAGAATCTTTTAACGCTTGTTGTTCTAAATCTTTATTTCTAATTGTCATATTATTTTACCTCCGAGTTTTTATTTTTGAAAGCCATCATTAATTTTTCAAAATTGGTTTTTTGTACTATCAATTCTTCTGGGACTTTTAAAATTGGTTCATGTTGTTCTACTTCAAATTTCATAGCTGCATTAAATCTTTGTTTAGCTTCTGTAACTGCTTTATCTTCTTTGCCTGTTATTTTATCAGCTAGTCCATATTGTAAACATTGTTCAGCACTGAGCCATGTTTGTTCATCTAATAATGCTTTTAAAGTTTCAGCAGTTAATTTTTCTCCAGCTTTTTGAAGATAACTTGAACAACTAGCATTATCAATAACTTCAACATCATTTGCTGCCTTTCTTAATTCCGCTGCATTTCCCCATGCTCCCATGGCTGCATGATGTATCATCATTAATGTATTTGTGCCCATTATTATTTCATCACATGCCATTGGAATTACACTTGCAATTGAACATGCAAAGCCATCTATATAAGCTTTTTTATATGCAGTATGTCTTTTTAATTGATTGTATATTGCTAGTCCCTCTTTAACACTTCCACCATAGCTATTAATGTATAGATTAATATTTTTAACATCTTTAGCACCTTCAAGTTGTGCTTGCATATATTTTGCAGATGTTTCACTTTCAGTAACTTCATCCGTCCAAAAATTTACCTTATCACCTTCTACATCATCATAAATATATAAATCTAATGAATTAGTTTCAGCTATTTGTTTAATTAAAAAATTTGTTTTTGCCATTTATATTTCACCTCCTTTCACTTCTTTCCCTAATGTTTCTATTTTTTGATAGTTTTTAGTAATAAAATGTTGTTTACTATAGTCTGTATTCAATGCTACATCACCAGCTTTCACTCTTAATTCATCAATACTATATCCGCCACTAGCAATAAGTTTATCAAAAGCTTCTGATATACTAAACAAATCAATATGTTCAATTGTTGAAGTATCAATTTTCATGTAGTTATCAGCTAAAAAAGCAACTTTACCATAATCTTTTCTTATATTTTCCTCGCCTATCATGTCTGCTAAAGGATCTACACAAAATGTTAAAAAGTTAGTTGTCGTCGCTCCTATGTCTGCTATATCTCCCCTTAATAACGCGGGTGGTATTTTAAAACCTTGCGCAACTCTTTCAAATATTTCTTTTGTTATAACCGCAATATCTGCAATTTCACTAGTGGATTTCTTGCTACCTTCTCCACCCTTTTCGTCATACTTGAAACCTTTTTCCAAGGGTAATACTGCGTTTTCAGCTTCAAAGTATTTTTTAAATCTTGTGTTCATAAGCAAGTCCAATTTTTCCTGAAACTTTTTATCGTTACTAGCCACTGCATCAATATCTAATATTCCTTTACGTCCACCACTGCGATTGTATTTACCTATAGACATATTCAGCAAGTCATTATATCCACTCACTAGGTTGCTTAATAAAGCTCGTATATCTGTATTACCTAACTTGTAATAGTAAACATCACTCATATTAAAAGTATCATAAAAACTTTTCGTGCCTTTTGTTACACTAGTAAAGGTGTTTTCCGCAATCGCAAACTCTTCTTGGTAAAAACTATCTGCTATTATTAATTGATTTCCTATAGGTAATACCAGTACCTCATTCTTAAATAACAATTTAGTAATTAATTCTTGCATAAATTGTGAAGAATTTTGATTTTTATTAGGTTCTATATTCCATTTGTAATAAATATCACCCTTAAATTCAACACCTTTCATATAAGTTTTAAACTCACACTTTGAAATACTACTAGCTATTAAATTAATAGCAGAATGTATTGCAAATAATTCTATGTTTAATTTTTGTTCGGTTGAAATTGCGGTTGCGGTCATGCTTATTGTTGTTTCTCCTATGCCTAAAAAACTTTTCATCCAATCTATTAGACTACTCATATATTTTTAATCACCTCCTTTTGGGGCATAATAAAAGCACCCTAATTATTAGAGTGCTTTTAACGCTTATTAAGATTTTTTCATATTTTTTAAAACTTCTTGCTTAAATATTATGTCGGCTTTGGCAGCTTTATTCTTAGCTATTCCACTTGCAATCCCTAGTGGCAGTGCAATAAGTGTACATATCCCCATTACAAATAATAATAATATAATAATCATAATAATCATCTCCTATTAGTTATATTATACCATTAATTCATATCAATAGGTATAACACCCTAGGTCCAATTCAACCACATCGCCACTATCAACTAAATCAGTTCCACCCGCCGCCATTGCTGCAATAAATGCTTTGAATCCATCTGTCTTTCTTGACTTAGGTTCTATTTTTCCATATGAAATATTGTCGTGTGGTTCTGATTTCTTGCTTGTATTATTTGTGTACCATCTCATTAATGGAGAATCTCCCCAAGCAATATTATGATTAACAAATAAAGAATTTACAGTGGGAGCTACAAACATTTCACTAGACGGTCTTATAATCTTAATATTATTAGCACCGTCTTTTTCTACATCAAACCCAACTTCTTTCAATGCCCTTTTTAGCACACCATATCTAAATAAATCCATGCCCAAGCTAGTAATGTTGTACTTCTGTGCCTGTTCTGCTAACCATTCAGCAGGTATATTAGGGGTTACTTCTACATCATCAACAAACGTTAATAACTCCCCGCCTTCTTTGCTTTCCCATTCCCTTAACGGTGCTTTAATTCTCTTTAAATCGTTGCACTTACTGCATACCCATGTATGGGATAGCCAATAATATTTTCCTTTAAATAAAAATAATAAGCCAGCGCACACAAAATCTGTAGTCATAGCAAAATCTATTCCAGCGGTACAAGTCAATCCTTCAAGGTTTGGAATAGGTTGGTTCGTTGCTAATACATTATCCCAAGAGGTAACTTCAACATCTATATTCCCCACAGCTATATTCATACGCTTGATCATAAAACTTGAATTGCTTATTGGGTCGTCTTTATAATCCACATATTCACGCTTCATAGTTGCAAAGAGTTCAGGGAAATGATGTAATGAAGGATTTGCTTTATCCCACATCTTAGGATTATCTACTTCTTTTTCATCATCAAGACGGCTTATGAAACATAGCAATCCATTGTCTTCTCTAGCGCCCTTTAAAATATCCAAGGCCCTTATGATTAGTTTATCTAGGGGACCATCCCTTACGTCTCCATTTGTAGTCGTAATTGTTGTCCTTGGGTTTGCTTTTTTCCCAAGGCCTGTTTTAAATACTTGAATACTTTTGTAATCCTCATATTGATGGTATTCATCAAAGTCAACTTTACCAGGTCTACCACCGTCTTTAGTCTTTGCATTTGATGTTCTAAATCTAAGTTTAGATCCCGTCTTTATGCAGGTAATTAATTCTTTAGTCCATGTGAAAAATGATTTCAAAACTTTTTTATTAGCTTCAAGTACATTCCATACATCATCAAAACTTGTCTTTGCTTGCTCCTCTGCATTTGCGCAAATATCAATGTCATAATTTTTAACTGGGTTGTGATCTCCTATTAAACAAAAATCTTCAAAACTTAAATACCCATTCTTACCAGCACCACGACCAACGAAAATAAGTAGGTCAGGCCATCTTAAAATACCTGGACTAGAATATGTACAATTATGAAGAGTAAACAGAAATACCTCCCATTCAATTAAATTGAAAGGAAAGTATTTCTGTTGGTTTAAATATTTATGAAGTTGTGTTTCATCTATAAATAGATTTTCATTTTCAAAGCATTTCTCTATATAGTTAACAAGTTGGAACTGTTCTTTGCACACTTCAAATTTTCCGCTTCTTACTAAATCAATGTAATTTTGTAGTTCAGGTATTAATATCTTAGAGCTCAACTGCATCACCTACGACATTTTCAATTGTTAATCCTAGTTGCTTAAGGATTGCTAGTTTTTGTTTATTAAATGTTACTGCATTTTTTAATGATTCATTTTCCTTAATTATTGGGAACCCACTTGCTGATTTTGTTTTATAAGAGCGACCACGTGTTTTAACATCTTCTTGCATAGCCTGTTCTTCGATAAAATAAAACATATAATCATCAATTAAAGATAAAAAGTAATCTGTAGCTGCATTTTTATTTTCAAGTTGTTTGATTAATGACTCCTTAATTTTAATTGCATTTTTCATATTTTTTAATTTATCTCCTTTCCTGCAGATTATTCTCACACGTGTAATGTTTCTCCTTTGTCTTATACCCTTACCGTTTCCCGGTATCTCTAGCCGCTTTCCAAATTTTTCGACCGGGGGTATCTATTACTACCATCTTTCTACATTCAACTGCTTCTTGTACTTAATAGTATGATGTATCTGATAGTGACACTCACCACATACACATAAGATATTGCTCTTAGTTAATGCTAGTTCAGGATGTTGTCTAACCGTCTGTAGATGATGACCTACTGTAGCTACCGCAAACAATCCATTTGCTTTGCATAACTGGCATTCATTGTTTTGTTTCTCTAACATGTCTGCTCTTAGTTCTCGCCACACTGAATGCTTATAGAACTTAACTATCTCATTACTTCGTATTAGTTTATTAATCCATTGTACTAATTCCTTAGTGTCCACTACTTCAATGTAGCTTTTAAGTATAAGTATTCATCAACCCACTCTTTAGGTATTTCTTTATCAACACTCACGTATCTACCCATTGCCTGTTTTATATCTTGTAGCCTTTGTAATTGCCAAATATCGTTAGGTGTTAACCCTAATGGTGGTTTAATACTAATAGGTATTATCTTCTCTTGCTTCTCTAATATCCTATCGAGTGTAGCTTCTAAGTTCCTTAGCTGTTGCTTAGTCTTATCATAGCCCTTTAACTCTACACCTATTGTTAAACTTCCAACATTCTTACTATGCTTAGTATCATCAGCACATCTGTGTGGTACTACATGTCCCTTACACTTACTACATGATTGTCCATCCTTTGTTTTATCTGCTCTCTTTACTAATACTTCATTGCCACAATCTAAACATTTATATATCATATCTTCCCTCATTAATAATCGTTCCTCCTTATATATCCTCAGTTTTAGCATTAACCTCTTTCTCTTTAAGCTTAGTAAGCTTCTTATCATTGTCTACCTTGTTAGGATCATCTCTCCATCTAGCCTTCTCCTTATTGTTCAACCAATACTTCTCTGCTGCTAAATCAGGACCCTTATACTTTTCTATACTGCTTATTACAACAATCTCTTTAGCTAATATAGTTTCATTATCAGATGCTAATTCTTCTACTTTAACCTTAGTTGCTATTTCTTCTTTATAGTAATAACCAATTGCATTATTATATAAAGCTTGTTCTACTGCCTGATTCTTTTTAACTTTACCCTGGCTTACTATTGCCTTAAGCTCTGCATTTTCTGCTTTATACTTCCTATATGTTGAATATCCTACGTCTATTTTAACGGCAATTTCTTTATCTGTAGCACCTTGCTCAACCATAGTTTCTATAAGAGGTAAGGCATCTATTATCTTATCTTCATTCGACTTCATTTCGACCTCCTAAACATTAAGCACTCACTTTGATACCCCTGCTCAGTGTTTGTTTTTTATACTTTTTAATATTTAATATTAAAATCATATCTTAGCCATTGAAATTACTAACTTTACATTGCTTTTATTTATTATTTGTAAATCGGTAATAACATATATGATTACGGATTTATTTTTTACCTTGCTTATAACTGTAATGTTTTTTTTATTTCTCTAAAATAAGTATGCTTAACCTAATTACCGATTTTAGTATAAAAAAATATAATTATAATTTTCTAGCAGCTACCTTTGCTGCATCTTCTCTAACCTCATTATCTAACCCTAGATACTTCTTAGTTACTTCTATACTTTTATGTCCCAAGGCTATTCTCACATATTCTAAATTAGGGTTGTCTTCATATAGTCTTCTAGCATATATTTTTCTTAAACTATGACCAGTTATATTTTTAAGTTTAAATTTTTTATCCTCTGCAACTTTCTTTAAAATTTCTGAATATGCCTTTGAACTAATATATGCACTTCCATCGCCTTTCTGAGATGGAAATGCATATTCGGAATTTCTTTTACCTTTTATATATTTTTTAATGATAATTTCTAATTGTGGTTCTATACTATGAGGCCTTTTTTCTGGTTCTTTTTTTAATGATTTAGGATTTTTCCTAATATGAGTCTTCCATGCTCTATACTGTTTTTTCTCTTGTATTTCAAATTGTCCATTATCTAAGGCTTCTTTTATTTCTGCTATAGTTAGATCTACTAAGTCTTGCATTCTATATCCTGTTGCAACTCCCAATAAAAATAGCGTTAGATTTCTTTCTGCCCACACATTGCTAATTTCTTCTAATTTATATTTAAATCTTTCATAATGAGTTTCTGGTATAGGCTTTGCAGGTTTTTTCTTGCTCATTTCATCATCTCACCTGCCTCACCTTGCCATTAACTCTTTTATAAGAACTTTCATTCATGCATTCTTTTAGATTACTAAAAGGATTGTGTGTGAACTCCAATACCTCACATGTTTTGAATCTATCGCAACATGGATTTCCAAATAGGCATGCACATCTTAACCCTTCTTTGTTCCACCTGGTATTAAATTTATATTTACTCACACCCTCACCTCTCAGTACTTTAATTTTATTTAATAGAGTAACCTACTCTGTTAATCACTTCATCCGCCACAGTAACCGCACCTTTTACATTTTCCATTTTCTAATTCGCCACCACAGTTAGGACACATCTTCTCACTTCCTTAAAATGTAAGCATTCCACTTATCAATTATTATATTGAGTGCTTACAATATCTGTATTGATTTTCAACGAACATTGTTTGTTTTATATTAGATAATATTCGTATCAAGCCGAACCTTACCCTATTTCTTCATTTTCTTAAGATATAATTTTATGCCGAATGTTCCCCTTTTTTTACTATTTAAAAATAAAAACAAGCACCAGTTATTACCAGTGCTTGTTTTTTTAAATCGGAGGGAAACTTTTTTCTTTAGTATCTCGCAACTCTTAAACTTTTGATAATACTATTATATATCTTTAAATTGATTAAAACTGCTAATTTTCTGCTAATTTTCGTAGTGTTTTCTGCTAATTTTCAATTAAATGTACTTTTTAATGGTGTAATTATCTGTAATAGGTTTCCAATAGCTTGATTATTTATATTTCTGACTTGACCACTTGTAATTTCATTTTTATGTTTAAATTGATTGTTAAAATTCATTTCTATATTGCTCCAGTTCATTTTTTCAAAATACTTTAACCCTATAATATATCTTTCTTGTTCTGTAAGACCATTTAAAGCACCTTCAATTATATTTATTTGTAAATTACATTTGTAAATTCTATTTTTATCTTCTGCTATCCACTCTCTTATTATCTCTATAGTTAATAATGATTCACATACTTCTTTTTCTACGGTTGAACTTGTATTCCTAAGTGGTGCTCCTGGCATTCCTAACTCTCTGCTATTAATTGAATATCCCCATGAACTTATTAGTTCCGGATTATCAATTGCTTCTGTATAAGCTTGTATTCTTGCTTTTGTTATATCTACTATAGATTTTTTAGTTTTATATTCTTTTAGTATTTTTTCTAATTGTATTTTATTCAAATTTATTCCCCCTTAAGAAATCTTTTTATATTCATGTTTAACATTTTCCTCACTAAGCTCCGCATATATCATCGTAGTCGCACTATCCTCATGGCCCATTAAATGTTGAAGCACTGGCAAAGACATTCCACTGTTTAAATTATGTGTAGCATAACTATGTCGAAACAAATGAGGAAATACCGACTTGTCAATTCCAGCTCTTACAGCAATTTTTTTAATTTCATTCTCAATACTTCTTCCTCCAAGCCTATTATGAGTTCCTTTACTTGCTACAAATAAAGCTTGATTGCAATCCTTCCTAGTGCTTATATATTTCTTTAATAAGATTTTAGCCTTTATGCTAAAATAAACTTTTCTTTCTTTATTGCCTTTTCCAATTACAAATAAGCTCATTTCATACCAGTCAATATCATCTTTATTTACTCCAACTACTTCTGATAGTCTACAGCCTGTACTTATTAGAAACTCTAGCAAAGCTTTTTCTCTATCCTTTTTAGTGGCCTGTCTTAATAATTCAAGCTCTTCTTGGCTTAGCGCATGCCTTAATCTCTTAGGTTCTTTAGTACTTTTAATTTTGCTCATAGGATTTTTAGGAATATATTCTTCATCAAATAGCCAACCGAAAAATGATTTCAGAGTGGATATTTGTGTATTTGTTGAACCTGGCTTTAAATTTTTACATCTATTAGCTAAATACATTCTTAGATCTGTTGTCGTTACTGCAGCAATAGGTTTATTTAAGTATCTTGCAAATATCATTAATTGATATTTGTATCCTTTAAGGGTTTTCATGCTTAATCCATCTAACTTTTTAACCGCAAAATACATCATTAGTCTATCTTCAATGTCTGAGGTTACTAGTCCGACCTCTTGTGGTACCACATCATATTTATACAAAACTTCCTCTGCAATCATCCTCACTTTTAATTGATCTATGTCTGGGAACTCTAATGTTAATTTACCAACCAATCTTATTATTATTTCATTATTTGCTATTGACATAATACTTACCTCCTAAATTTTTCATTTGTTTTGAAGGAGATATAAGATATACTATTTATATCTCCTAGTTGAGATTTAAGATGGCTGTTTACATTTGATGGTGTGCAGCTCTCTTTTTATTTTTTTGCTTCGTCTAATTTGGATAGTGTGTAACAAGTGTTATATACTAACATCTTCCATAAACTTGTCCAAATTGACCCCAAATGATTTACAAATTGTAATAAAGCTTTTTAAATCAGGTGTTCGCTTTTCATTTTCATACTGGCTTATAGCAGGAGCAGTAAGTCCACTTTTCTTTGCAAGGCCTCTCTGACTTATTCCTAATATGTTGCGATAAAATATTATCTTTTGACCTACAGTCATATAATCAGCTCCTATTTATTATAATTTTTACATTAATGTTTAAATTGTTGCAGGATTTTACAAAATAGTATTGAATACTTACAGTAAAAGGAGATGATATTAATGTATTCAACAGGAGAAAAACCAGGTAAAGGTCATTACAAATGTACAGCTTGTGGGGAAGTAATTTATTTAGATCAAGATTCCGACACACTACCTCCCTGCCCTAGATGTCAAAAAACTACTTACACTAGAGTTTAGGCTTTAGAAAATCTTTAATTGCTTCATCCGAATAACCAAAGGCCTTGCCTAAAACCCAATGTTCAAAATTTGTCTTTGGTTCTTCGGGAAGTAATTTTATTATTTCTAGCATATAATCATCTTTATAAATCCAAACTGTTTTCCATTCTTGACTTAGTTTATCAATATAGGTTTTTAAGTTGGACATTCTATGGACCTGTTCAATAACTTCTTCAATATTACTATTTTTAACTGCTTCGCATGCGCATGGCTTACCCCTTTCCACCATATAACAAATCGAAATAATTTCTCCCAATATAACATCATTCATTCTTTCACTCCCCTTCGCTAATTTTGGAAACTGTGAATTAACTAATCACCATTATATAACTCACAATCGTCATCTTCATCCCAATCCTCTTCCATAAAATCGAATTCTCTAGGTTCATATTTATCTATTGATTCTCTTAATTCTTTTTGTTCTTTTTTAAATCCATCCCATATCTCTTGTGTAAGACCCTTACTTTCAGTAGTTATAGCACAAGGACAACATCTTTCACAACATTCTAACCAGTAGCCACAATCATAATCTATTTCTATTTGGTCAAACTTTTCTTGACTTATCATGCTTTACCTCCTATTTTTTTTGGAAGTACACAACTATTCTATAAATTCTTTTCCGATTTCCTCATAGTTAGGTTTAATAATTTCAGCTACTTCATGAATGAGATTATAAAAATTTGTACTTTTCATATCTCTGAGATAATGAGCATTATTAATTTCTTTCCAAATAGAATTTAAATCAGTTTTCAGTTGTGCGTTTTCTTTATTTAGTCTATTAATTGTCTGTATTAGTATATATCTTTCATTTTCTTTCAATAGTTCTTCGTGAAAATCTTCATGGTCTTTCTGCTTTTTAGCTAATATTCCATCTTCCATTGCTTTAATACTGGCTCTAAAAGCGTATTTTATTTCATTGGAAATGTATTTATTGTTTAATTCTTGTTTCATAATTTCCAAAGAATATTTATAATCATACATTCTTGTACCCTCCCTTTATTGCTGCGGATTGTTTTGGTATTGCGAATTTAAATATACTTTCTTTTCATACAATCACCCTCATTGCTCCTAAGTAGATCACCTTCATAATGGCACTCTTGTGAGCCATCATTATATATACAATATTTTTCATTACATTTACAATTAAATTCTTTATTGCCATAGCTTCTGTCTAATGGACAATCCTTACGACAACCATCCTCGGGGCATTTAAGTCTTCTTGATAGACCATAGCAAGCTATAACAGATTCGCCATTCAAATCAAGCCCCTTAGTACCACTTAGCATACATTTTTCGCATACTGGTTTTTCTGCAAAACTTAACTCTAATACATATTTCATAATTAAAATTCTCCTTTCATCACATCTTGGAACTGTAATTTACTTGTTGTCAAAGTCTATAATCATTTCTTTTGTTTTATCCCTACTCATAACTTTTATCATTTTTCCTTTTAATCCAGTCTTTAATGTTGCATCTAATACGTTACCAAGTAATGCAAAATAATCTTTTTCAGAGATATTAATAAGTTGTATTTTCATTGCTACCTCCAAAGTTGTCGCACACATCACAACCTCTACATTGATGAATATTGGTACAATCCCTTTGTATTTCATCATCTTGTACTTCTATTTCTAAAAATTCATCATCTATTGGACTACAATCTATTTTTAACTTCCATGCTTTCCTAAATAATTTTCTTCTTTTATAAAATGAATCATCTTCATCAAGTGGAAAGAGTTTAATATTTGTTGTAGCAGCTCTACTGAAAGCCTTTTGATATATATTCATTACTGGCACCTCTCTTTATAAGACCTATATTTGGATTATCTTTTAACTTCGTTCCATTTTTCAAAAATACTATCTATTGCAATACTTAATTTTTTAAATGTAATTAAAAGCTGCTCATGTAAGGGTGACTTCTTAAATAAGTTTATTTGTTCAATAGCCTGGTCTATTTGTTCAAAATTGTAACTTCTTAGCATAAGTTTTTGTTGGCTATATCCTATTCCTAATGCAGCCATCTTTTTCAATCTTTTTTTCTTTTCTCTTTGATATTTATTCATCTAACCCTCCGATTGCTACCTGATATTATTGAATTACGTATTACTTTTGCAAATCAACAATATCTAATACCTTAGTTCTAGCTTCCGTTTCTGTTAATTTAGTATAAAAATCATAATCCTTATCTTCTAATACAAATAACATTTCAACCCAACCAAGACCTCCGCGTTCAGCTAATCTCTTCAATGTTTGAGTGTGATTTCTAATTGCTTGCTCTCCATGTAGATTTACTATATCTAACGGGATATATTCTTTTGGTTTTGAACCGAGTATTGGAAATTTAGTTTTCACCTTAATTCACTCTCCTTCACACTTTATTCAGAATCCGTAACTATTTATATGCTGTAAAATCCTCACCCTTTGCTAAATCTATACCAATGTAATAGCCCTCTTTATCTTCTTCAATGTTATTAATTTCTAAAAAAGTTCTGTACTGCTCTTCATGTTCTTTAGGTTCGAATTTACTTAAATATTCAACTCTCCATTTTAATACTTCTATTTCATTCTCCTTGCCCCTTAAATCAGCTTTCAACTTTTCATTTTCATTAGATCTACTAATCAAGTCATTAATTGTTTTAAACTTCTCCATTTTTACTCCTCCATTACCTCAAATTCAATTCCACAAATCTTTTCTGTGAAGTTAAGCCCTACTCCACCATAATCAAATTTAAGTCCTTCTCTTTTTAAAAGTTCCCCTACTTTATTTGCAATGTTTGTTAAGTTTTCTTTAGGTATATTATTAATTTCTAAGGACATTTTGCTTGTCCATTCTTTTGAAACTTCTCCAGCTTTCACTTCTTAATCTCCAGCAACTCTTTGTCTTGATCCTCATATTTCATTAACCGTTGTCTTACCTCAGCAAATCCTACACAAACCATATAAAAGGCACTAACAGAACAATCACAATCCATTACCTCTCCAAATGTTTCAGCATTCCAATCATCACTATACTGTGCATCACATTCTGCCTTGCATTCTTTTTTACAATAGTCAACAAGACTTATATCTTGTCCCTCTTCTCCTAAATTGCGTAACCAAACTTCTTTATCTTTTGCAAATACCATGTTCATCATATTCTCTATCATAGTTTCAGGATTATTTGTTGTTAATCTTTTCATATTTAAATCTCCTTTCAGTAGTCAAGGATACCTTGACTACTCCTTTCATTCCTTTACCAATACTAAACATGGATGTCCTTCATTTCTGCACCATTCATCATCATAAGCATAGCAATCATATATCTTCTCTTTAACTTCAATTTCAATACCATCTTCATCATCAAACTTCTCTAATAACTTTTTAAGGTCCTTAACTTTTAACATTTTTTTACCTCCAGTAGCTAATAATTAAATAACCCTCTTTATAAAACTTATTTGGCTATTTGCACCCTTAATCATTAATTCAAGTTCTCTATCTGGCTCCCAATTATTTAAAAATTCTTTTCCTTTTTCAAACTCTGCAACCGCCGTATTTCTGTAACTATTAACTTGCATTACTCTCTTATATTCTTTCCATATTGCACTAAATGTTTTTTTACTTTTTTACTTAATTCCTTGTATGCTGGTGATCCATATTCTAATGCTTCAACTGCTACTTTATTAGCCAAAGCTCTTAACTCTTCTTGTTGTGAGTAATCTATTGTCATTTCATTAGTTAACTTTTCTACTTTCATGCTGATTTTGCACTGTGAATCTGCAATCTCTTTAACTTGGTTTTCAATTGCGCCTAATCTTTTTGTCATTATTCGCTCCTGCAGCACTTGAAGTTCATCAGAAGTACATTCATCTAAGTTTATTAATTTATTTTCCATTTTCAATTACCTCCGCATCTATATATTTTTCATTATCTAATAGCAGATACATTTCACTGCACCAGTCTTGGACTCTTCCAACTATATCTTTTAAATTTCTTTGAACTATTTCATCATTCTTTTGTTCTTGTATGGCCCTAGAATATTTTACTGGTGCAAGTTCTTTTTTCAAGAAATCTTCAACTTTTACTACTAAGCCTGAAAGTTCTGTAACTGCTTTTATTTCTCTACTAAAATCATTCTTTTGCTTTTTAAGTAACTCTATCTGATTTTTTAAATTCTTATATTCCGCAGCTTCTATTTCATCTAGTTTATTTTTTCCTTCAAGCTCCGCTAATTTTCTTTTAATCCCTTCATAATCTGCTGGTATAACTTCTTTAATTACCTCTTTTTCGATCACTTCTGGCTTTTTATCCATAACTTCTTTGAGTTTAATCTTATGTGCTTCAAGTGCATTTGATTTAAGATTAAGTTTTTTTTCTAAATCCTTATAAGTTTCTTTGCCTAAATTGTATTTATGTTCTACGAATAGCATTTGTTCTTTTGCTTCTACCGCTTCTGCTTCAACTTTTTTTATCTTCAATTCTGTTTCTTCTTGAATTGATTTTAGTTGTTGCTCTACTTCTTTCTTTTCTTTTATTGCCTTTTGGAGTTCTCTTGTTGTCATATCTTCTACTGTTTTGGTTTCTCCATTTACCTCGTGTGGCTCTGCTATAAATGTTTCTCGTTGTTCGGATGGAACTTCTAGCATCAGGAATAGTTTTCTTGTGCCCAAATTCTTAATCGATTCAGAATTTGAAAACTCGCTTGCTATTCTCATAAACTGTCCTGCTGTATTTTGACTAAGTTCGACCTTTCCCTCTAACCACTTTCCCCACTCACCATGCTTAATTAGTGCCTTAGCTTCAATTAATCTTTTCCCAATCTCAATCGTATTACTTGCAAATTGGTTTTTATAAAAATCTATTTCATTTTCTATTTGCTCCAATGGTCTTATAATTTCGTTCACTGTCTCACTCCCTCATTTAAGCTATTTTAAAATGTTTCTCAATTATTTCAAACACTTTTCTATAACTATGATTTTTGCTTATATCATCTAAAACTTGTTTCTTTTTAAACCCCTGTCTGCTGTATTTGCTCTCTCTTATATCCCTCTGTATTTCTTCCTGACACCTATTAGCAAAGAATGTATTTAAAAAATATATATCTCCATGAGCATTAACATTGTATCTACTTCTTATTTCAAAATTTGCAGAATAAAAAGGATCACTATGTTTTAAATCTTCCAAGTTTCCAAGATTATTACTTTTATATAAATCTAATTCCTTTGTGCAATTTTGCATTTGTTTTATAAATGTTTCTTTATTAAATTCAACTACGACATAGTGGCGGTCATGATAATATTGACTTATTATCACAGTGTATTTATAATCATTATCCACTTGCTACCTCCTAATTTTTATTACAGATTTTTTAGCAATTGCGACAATCATTATTATTTAATAGTAAATACATCATCTTTACATCGTGTAATAGTAACAATTCCGCCATCGCCAGCAACTTTTTTTAATCTTTTTACTACATTTTCAAAAACCTTAAATATTTTAGTTGATGAACAATTTCCCTCACGTTTTAAGTAATCACAAAAACTAAGAGAATGTTTAGTTATTTCTAGTACGTCTGTTACCTCAATTTCAGCTAAACTATTACATACTTTTAAGAGTACATAATCCGCTATTTCCGAGTTTGTCATTGTTTCTAAAACTATTTTTAATTCATTATTCATAATTACCTCCTTAACTAGCTTTTTCTATTCTCTTACCCAGTACCTGAGCTAACATGCAATTATCATTGTCCTTTCCTTTAATCGCCCTGGTATATTCTTCATGCACATAATTTATTGCTGCCTCTACTAATTCTGTTGCGGTACCATCATTAACTAATTGAAGCTCTTCTATTTGTTTAACTACTTTCTCACTTAATCTATAATTCTTAAGGATTTTTGCCATCGTGCATTCCTCCTTTGTACTCATATTGTAAAGACAACGTAAAGACATTATATTTAGCAATTGCGAACTAACTATTAAATAATTTCTTTATCTTATTTTTGATTTTTTTCTCTTCTAAACTTTTGATATGCTGGTCCAGCTTAGCTAGCTCTTGATTGGCATTGTCTAGCAAAAACTCCAAACTATCTATGCTCACTTGCTTACATTGTCCCTCTTGTTTCAAAAAAATTATTTCTTTATCTTTTTTTAATGATGTATTAAAGCTTAAACTTGACTGTAATCTCATTATTTTATTTTTTAAAGCACTTATTCTGCTACTCATATTCCCATACCTCCATTTATTATTCTCTTCTTTTCCTACAAGATTTTTTTATATATCTGTCCGCATCCTGTTGTCCTTTGAGTGCCAATGCTTTTTTATTTTTAATATAATTTACGGTAAACTCAACTTTTTCTTCTATAGACAATTCTTCGAAACACATTTTTTTCACCTGCTCTCTTTTTTTTAAATCTCATATTCTTTTTTTATACGATTAATTATCCTCATAATATTCAAAAGATTAGGTGCACTACTGGGACTATATCTAGTTGCTACTTTCATACACATTGCATAGTCTGTAACTATGCTTAATGTTTTTATAAGTTCTTTGATGTCTTCTAGTGATTTATTTTGCATTGTTTAAATATCCTAATAGCATGTCCTGCAAACTCTCATTTTCCTTATATGCTAAACATTTTCTTATATCTTCTTCAGGCATTTTAATTGGTATACACATCTTTGTTAATCTGCTTTTTAGTCTTTCATCATGTTCTAATTCTTCCACACTACAATTACTCGTAAATATCGTTACCCTGTTATATTTCATCCTATTATCTAAGATGCTAAATAACATTTCATTTACCCAGTTTGTAGGCTTTTCAACTCCTATATCATCTATTATTAATATATTTACTTTGTTAATCGAATCCACTAACTGGCTCTCACTATATTTAGAGTCCTTGTTATAGGTGTTTTTTATTTCTTTTAATAAGTCACTACAAGTTATAAATTTAACTTGTTGCTTTAAATTTCTTAGTAGTACATTCCCCAGACTTACTGCTAATCTTGTTTTCCCACTTCCCTTTGTTTTCGAATAAAAATATATTCCTTTACCTATGTCTTTAAATTTAGAAAAGTTCTTAATATAATTAGCTACCATAGTTTTTGAGTTTTGCGCTATTACTTTAGATTCTGCTCTTTTATATAAAGTTACGTTAAATGAATTGACTGTTAAACTCTCAAACTCTGCAGGTATATTCGCAAATTTCAATCTATCACTATATATTTTTTCTTCTCTGCATTTACAATATTGTGCTTTAAATTCTCCTGTTTCCTCATTTATCATTTGCATTAAACCGCTACCATCACATTTTTCATAGCAGCAATCAGAACTCGAGTTCAGTATCTTCCACTGGTTGTCCAAACTTTTCGACTGCTCTTCTTGCAAGTCTATCGCCTTCACTTTCTGTGTTACTTTGTTTTTCACTTGTTCCATTATTTTGTCTAGTCCCTCCATTTTTGCCCTCCTTTAGCGGAAACACACCCTGCCAACTATTTGCTATGCTTTGATTTAAAATTAATATTTGTTCATTTTCATTAGTTGATAACTTATTTAAATTAGCTAAAGTTAAACTAACTGCTCTATCTGTCATAGGTTTTTTTATTAGCTTTCTCATTTTTTTAAATTCATTTAATGCCTGTGTAAATAAATCATCCTCTATTATGTTTTTATCTTTACTTTCTTTTTCTTTACTTTCTTTTTCTTTACTTTCCTTTACTTTACTTGTTGAACGGTCGTTGTTTTCTCGTTGAACGGCCGTTGAACGTTCGTTGGATATTTGTAGTAATTTTCGCTTTTCTGCTGATTTTTTACCAGCTTCAACTCTTTGTTGTCTTGAAATTTCCAAATATTCCATTCTGTCCATTAAGCTAATTGAAAAGAAAAATTCATCCTCTGTAATTTGGAATAAATCATAGGATTTTACTACAGTTTCAACCTTTTGAGTTGTTGAATTGTATCGTCTTGCTATTGCAGGTAACAAAGCTAATGGATATTTGTAACCTGGTTGATCCCTTAGTGTTTCAACCAAAATCCAAAATATTCCGTACCCTTCAAGTCCTAGCTGCTCTATCAACAATACACATTTGGGATCATCTTTTGAGTTGCTATCATGACTAAAGTAATATGCATCCTTTTTCATCCGTTGCCCTCCATGGTGATTTATTAATATTTAAATTTTTTTGTAACTAATTTATTTTTGACCTGTAACTTTCTAATCATTTGGACTTGATTTTTATTACATTGTGCAAGTTCAAAATTCACTTTTATAAGTTTATTATTATGATTCATTAATACATTACAATTGCTATCCAATGCTTCATTATTATTAGTTAATGCCTTTACTCTCTTATGCAAGTTATTTTCAATCTCATTCATGTTTTCGCAACTCTCTTCAAGTTCTAAAATTCTCTTCTTAAGGATTGTATTTTCTATAGCTATCTTAAAAGCTAATATTGATACTTCTTTATTTTCTTCCGGAATGTCAATTATAAATTCTAGTAAGTCCGTAAACTCTTCTTTAAATGCTTGAAATGAGCTAGTCGATGTAATTGGTGCCTCACTTGCTTTTAGTCGCTCTATAGTCCTTGAATAACTATTAATAACGCCAGTAATATATCCTGTTATTTGTTTTTTCATTTTCTACCTCCATTGATTTATTTATCTTTGTAATGTTATAATGTTCTTGAATTATTTACTTAGGGCCCTCGCCAAAGGGTTCTTTTTTTATAAGCAACTCCTGAATATTTTTGTAGCTCTTACCGCAATATCCAATACATACTTTAAACTTGTACACCTCTTAAAATTAACTCTATTTGCTTTTAAATCATCCTCAGTTATTCCACATACTATTGCAAATTCTGAATTGCTTAGGTGACCTGTTCTACTTTCTAATGCTTTTCTTAACATTATTTTTCCTCCTAACACAATTTTCTATTACTATATAATTTGAAAATGCTTCCGTTGTAATGTTTACACATCTTTTGTACTTCTTCATTAACAATTTTTTCTCTATATCATTTTTAACTGGTATAACTTGTACAAATTGCATCTTGGTTAAAACCTCCTTATAATTTTATTACCCTACATTACCACCATCGTACAAATAACTATATTTTTCGCCATAATGAAGAATGAATTTTCCTGATTCTCTTTTTATTTTTGTAGGCCTTATTCCCTCTCTTGCTTCTAGTCCATGGCCATTTAAAAACATACAAATTAATCGTTCAGCTTTTACTTTATCTCCATCAGATAGTGCTTTGAATCCTCTTATTGTCCTAAAATCATAGCCTAACACCTTTTTAACCTCTAGTGCATTTGCGAATTGATAACTGTTAATTCCTGCTTTTGTATACTTATTTGCGGTTTTGTTATAATCCATAAATTTTACCTTTCCTCCTTAAAAATTATTACCCTCTGCTGGGGCATGTACACCAACGTGGTTAGAAATGTTTGGATGTAGAAGTGTGATTATGCTTCGTTAGCAATATTGAAAACGAGTTGAGTTGTGATTAATTGAACCTTTGCAATAGCAGCTTTTAATTTTGTAATTTCTTCATCCTTTTGGGCCATTGTTCTTTGCAATCCTTCAACTTCTCTTTTATATCTTCTTTCTCTTGGAGTGCTAATATTTTCTTTATCAAATAAAGGTTCTTTTTCCATTTCTTCAATTGCAATAAGCGGGAATCTATTTTTATTGCTTGATAGCTGCGGTAATAACCCCATATTGTTATCCTCATAAACCTTAGTAAGACTTATTTGCCAACGTGCTGATAATTGTTTAGGTGTTAATACTGTTATTTTTTCAGCTAAAATATTATTCATTACTTGTCCTTCTTTTCGACACTATTCAACAATTCAAGAAGCAATTTAGTGTATTCAACATCCTTTTCCATTTGACTTTGTCTCCTCCCATGCTTTCATTATTAGTAAAGGCTCAACGTTAAATTTTTTTGATAGTTTTTCAATTCTTCCAGCATTCATTTTTCCTTTCCCTTTTTCGATGTTACTGTACTGTTGCCTACTAATTTCAAGTGTTTCAGCCAATTTTATTAGTTTAATTCCTGTGTCTATCCTAAGTTGTTTAAAGTTCATTTGCTCACCGCCCTTCGTTTCATTCGATACACTTAATATAACCCTATTTGCTAAATAGCAAAGTCTTGTTTTTGACCATTAAATGAATTTATATCACTCATTCTTCAATTTACTCGAAATTACTCGAATTTTAGCAAATTTTCTTTTTAGCAAATATAGTTTACGCACTTTACTTTTATGTAAAATCATATATAATAGTAATTGAGGTGATTGTGTTGTTGACTATAGTTGATAGATTAAAAAAATTTAAAAATGAATTAGGCATAGAGAACAATAAAGATATGGCTACTCTATTAAAGATAGGTGAATCTTTCTACAGTAGTATTGAGAGTGGCAAGAAGCCAGTTTCTAAGAATGTGCTACAAAGATTGGTTGTATTATCTAAGCTTCCCGAAGAATACTGGAGATACGGAATAACGGATGAAACGGAACGTATAGAAAAGAGAGAAGAATTTAAATGCTCAAAAGATGCGTTCAAGCAATTAAGTGACATAGGATTGATAAAGGTTGGCAAAGAATTTAGTGATGGAGTTAAGGAGGTAATGCTTGCAGCTGCAATAGCAGATTATACTCACAAGCTTGAAAAGCAAGAACTTGAAAAGAAGGTCAATCCCGACACAATTAAATAATATGAAAGGAGTGATAAAATGCAAAATAATATTACATATAGAGAAAAGGACAAGGGAATCCAGTTCATCATCTCTTATAAAGACGCTACCGGAAAATGGAAACAGAAAAGTAAACAAGGATTTAAAAGCAAAAAAGAAGCTAAAGCTGCAGCTGATGAAACTTTAGATAAATTAAAAAAAGAAGTTATAGAATATGAGGATCTTAATGAAGAATACAAAGGAATAACTTTTGCTGAATTTAAAGATATGTATTTAGAACATGAGAAACTCTATAGAGAAGAAAACACGATTGAGATTAAACAATATGCTTTTAAAAAGTTTAAAACTTTAAACAAATTAAAACTTGAAGATATAAAAAATATACATATACAGAAATGTATTGATACGATGGTAAAGGATGAATTGAGCTTACAAACAATAAAAAACTATCTAAGTATGCTAAAAGCTTTGTTCAATTCGGCGATTGATGAATTTAGCGTTTTAAAGATTAGTCCCGTTAGAAAAATTAAATTGCCAGAGTTGAAAGTTAAAACAGAGAAGAGAGCTCTAACCAAAAGTGAATTTGAAGACCTTATTTCTAAGATTGAGAATTATAAATTATATGTTATTACTTTAATTGCTGGTAGTTGCGGTTTACGTATAGGTGAAATTCTTGGGCTGACGTTGTCTGATTTTGACGATATTAATATGACACTTACAATAAGACAACAATTTAAAAGAGTGGGCTTAAAAGCTAAGCATGGAGTAGGTACACTCAAAACTGCAAATTCTTATAGACAAGTACCCATATCAGCAAAAATGTGCGAAGCATTATTAAAATACATAGATAAATACCCAAAAAACATTGATGGTAGAATATTTAATCTTACCAATACAAGTTCTTTGGGTTCTAGGTTATCTTCTTTATATAATTCGCTTGGCTATGATATTAGCATACACGAATTAAGGCATACTTATGCCACCTTATTAGTAAGTAATAACAGAGACTTAAAGACGGTAGCTAAACTAATGGGTCATTCAGTAGAACAAACTATAAAAACTTATAGCCATGTAACTGACGAAATGATGGAAAAAGCTGCTCAAACTATACGTGATATTTTCTAGTTTATTTTTTTATAAATAATTTTTGACGTTTTTTTGACGAATCATATAAAAGTGTTGGTATTGCAAGGGCTATCCTCCTAATAGTGCTTATTAATATAATATGATTTATTTTATTAATATTGCCTGTACATTAAAATATTTATTTTAAAAGATGATTTAATCTATAGCTTTAAGTGCATTAACTACTTCTTTAAATATTGGTGCGGCAGTATCTCCACCGCCTTGACTATTTAGACCTTCTTCTTTACTTAGCTCTATGTGTTCCACAAATACAACCATAGAATAACTTTTACCCCGCAAATTGAAAAAGCCTACAAACCATCCATCAGAATACTCTTTGCCATTTACATAATACTCAGTAGTGCCTGTTTTTCCACCTATACTCATATCTTTAATGTAAGCCTCAGTTCCTGTACCTTTCTTTACTACATTCATCATATGAAGTTTCACGGTTTCTGCAGTTTCTCTTTTTAATACCCGGGTAGTTTCGGAGGTGAATTCCTCTATAATTTGATTATTGTCATTTACATATGCATCTATTATGCTTGGCTGAACATATATTCCATTGTTTATGATAGTATTAGGAATACTAATGGCTTCTAAAGGTGTTATTCTAGTCTTCTGACCAATAGCGGTGTGACTTTTTTCACCAGGGTCACTAGTTGATACGTCCACCCCAAAGGTGCCAATATCCTCTTGCTGAAAATTTAATACTTTACGAAATAGCCCTTGTTTTTCTGCATAATTATACATATTTTTAAGGCCTACCCTCCGACCTATTTGGGCGAATGTATTATTAGAAGAATATGTTAGTGCCTCTCCAAGTGTATATTGTTTTATTAATGTCTCATGAGCCTTTGGGAAATAAGTTCGATTCAGTGGAAATATTTCATTTTTGTCTATTAAATTCATATCCAGCCCAGCTTCTTCCACAACCACTTTAAAAATCGATCCTGGAAAAGCACCATTAGTAGTCGGAATTCCTAAATTTGCATTATAGGTACTATCATCTTTTTGTGCCATCGCTCTTATTTTTCCATTTTTACTCTCCATTAATATAATACCAATTTGGTCATACTTTTTGTATTTATCCGAATGAAGAATATCTAAAGCGCTATCCTGGATTTCTTTATCTAAGGTAAGTCTCACATTAACATTGTTTTCTGGTTCAATAATTTTGCCTTCAGAAATTTCACCATCAATGCCTTTAACAAACTTAATTTTTGTAAATTCATTATTTTTAGTTTTATTATATATTTGCATTTCTATAGAGCTATCGCTTTTAAATATGGGATCTTTAACGCCCTCTTTATAATATTTTGGATTTGAGATTAAATTTTCGATTTTCCATACCCGCCCAGCCATGACATCATTAGCTGCATAAATATAAAAACCTTTTACCGATTTAATATCCTTGAGCTTATCATAAGTATCTGAGTCAATTTTATATCTTATTTTCTGACCATTACCACTACTTTTTATCTTTTCTAAATCATAGTCGCTATTAAAACTTCTTAAAGTAATAGCTAAAGCTTGCAAGTCGTATTTGCTAGTATACTCATTAAATCTTAAATAATCAACTGGATCAATAATTGCATAATAATTTATAGCATAATCTAAAAGAGGCATACCTTTACAGTCAGTTAAACTATATTGTGAACCGTACTTTTCCTCTATTGTATATTGAGCATTAGCCATAGTTTTTAGTGGTTCAGCTTTAAAATACATGTAATTTGTTATTTTCCAAATAAAAAAACAAAATAGTAAGATAAATACACTCATTATTGTCCAAGTTCTTTTTTGAACTTCTTTTCTTTGGTTTGAACTACCAAATATACTATTTCTTCTATACATAAAAACACCTCACTTAGCCTAATTCTAGCCTTAAATGAGATGTTTTATACTCAACAATTGTTATTTTTGTGTTTCTTGATTCTGAAGTGATTGCCTTATATTTGAAGTAATTATATCTATAGCTACCTTGTTATGTCCACCCTCTGGTATAATAATGTCCGCATGCCTTTTGGTAGGTTCAGTAAATTGTTCATGCATTGGTTTAACAACATTTAAATATTGATTTATAACAGATTCGGTTGTTCTACCTCGCTCATTAATATCCCTAACAAGCCTTCTTATAAATCTCACGTCTGCATCCGTATCTACATATATTTTAATATCCAGCATATCTCGAAGAACCTTTTCCGATAGCACAAGAATTCCTTCAACTATAATAATTTCCTTTGGCTGCACAGAAACTGTTTCATGCATTCTATTATGTATTTCAAAATTATATATAGGCTTTTCAATAGCCTGTCCTTCTAAAAGAAGATTAAGATGCTCCACTAGTAATGAAGTATCAAAAGCATCTGGATGATCATAGTTTGTTTTTATCCTTTCTTCAAAAGAAAGGTTACTTTGATCCTTATAATATGAATCTTGTTCAAGCATTGCAATACATGTGTCATCAAACTGTTTATAGATTTCTCTTGCAATGGTGCTTTTTCCTGATCCCGTTCCTCCAGTTATCCCTATTGAAATCGGACGATGCATTATTTTTCCTCCTTGCATTTTATGAGTATATCATTCTCATGAAGTTTTTCCAAAATATTTACAGTAAATAACATCTGAGCATTTGGAGCAGAAGCTATATTCTCTCCCTTAGAATTTCTCATATCATTAAGCACAATTATTACATTATCACCCACAGGTCTTAATACTTCAACAGTATCACCTTGGAATACCTTATTTCTTTGCTCTATTGATGCAATATTAGTTTCTTCATTATATTCGTGTACAACTCCAACAATATCATAATCTCTAATATATGAAGAGGATTCATATATTTGTTTGTTTGGATCTCCAAAATAAAATCCAGTATAATATTGTCTGTGGCTAGGTTTTAGAAGATTATCCATCCATTTTTGCTCAAATTTATAATTCAATGGATCCTCTATGTATGCATCCACAGCTTCTCTATAGGATTTGCATACAGAAGCAACATAATATGAGCTTTTCATTCTTCCTTCTATTTTAAAAGACATTATACCGGTTTCTACAAGTTCTGGTACATGTTCTATCATGCATAAGTCCTTTGAATTCATTATGTAAGTACCTTTATCATCTTCAATTACAGGGAAATATTCTCCATCTCTTTTTTCTTCCATTAAAAAATATTTATATCTACATGGCTGAGCGCATTGTCCCCTGTTAGCATCTCTACTTGTCATATAATTTGACAAGAGACATCTTCCAGAATAAGACATACACATAGATCCATGAACGAATGCTTCCAGTTCACAAGTATCCGGTAATTTTTCTCTAATTTCTTTAATTTCTTCTAATGATAATTCTCTTGCAAGAACAATTCTTTTTACCCCTTGCTTATGCCAAAAAATAGCTGATTTATAGTTCACATTATTAGATTGAGTACTTAGGTGAATTTCTAAATTTGGTACAACTTCTCTAGCTGTCATAATAATTCCTGGGTCAGACACAATTATAGCATCCGCTCCTAGTTCATATACTTCTTTTAGATAATCCTCCAGTCCTTGCAAATCCTCATTGTGAGGGATTACATTTAAAGTAACATATACCTTTTTTTCTCTAGAATGAGCGAAATCTATACCTTCTTTTAATTGTTCATTAGTAAAATTATCTGCAAAAGCTCTTAAATTTAATTTGCTTCCACCTAAGTAAACTGCATCTGCACCAAAATTTATAGCTGCTTTTAATTTTTCTAAATTACCTGCTGGTGCAAGTATTTCTGGTTTCATTGGTTTCATTCCTCCTTGCTACTCTCTGCACATTTTCTTACCGTAACTGAGATTCCATCTCCCATTGGTATTACAGAAGTTATAAGTTCATCATTATTAGATACTAATTCTAAATAGCTTTTCATACGTTTTATTATAGTCACTTTCCTACGTGTTGCAAGCTCTTTTGACGCAACCATTCCTCTAAAAAGAACATTATCAGCAATAAGAACTCCTTGTTTTTTTAGAAGCCTAAGGCAGTGCGGAAGAAAATGATTATAGTGTCCTTTACCAGCATCCATAAAAATCATATCATATTCACCCTTAAGATTTTCTAAAATTTCTAGGCAATCCCCTTGTAGAATAGTGATTTTATTTTGTAATCCATATTTTTCTATGTTAGCCTTTGCAAACTCTATCATTTTTTCATCTCTTTCAATAGTGGTAATCTCACTTAAACCACCAAGAGTTAGATTCATTAAAATTGCAGAATATCCTATTGCAGTACCCAGTTCCAATATCTTTTTAGGCCTATTCATAGTTATCATTAACTCTAAAAATTTAGCAGTTTCTTTTTGAACTATAGGAACTCTATTTTCTAGAGCAAAATTTTCTAAATCTTCTAAAATGCCAGTATTGCTCGGAATCAATTCTCTTAAATATTGTTCCATATAATCATGTGTTACGCCACTCATTTAATTTCCTCCAAAAATTGATTAAGGCACATGAAAATAAATAACAAGTCAAAGCTGTTAGTCTATTTATTTTCATGTGCCTAACACAGTTAACTAAAATCCTTGTGTTACAGCTTTAACTTTTAAGAACTCCTTATAGTCATCTGTAAAAAAATGTTTTCCATCATTATCTAAAACAAAGTATAAATAATTTGTTTTAGCAGGAGACAGAACTGCTTTAATAGATGCTTTTCCTGGGTTACAAATTGGTCCTACAGGAAGGCCTTCTACTTTGTATGTATTATAAGGCGACTTAACTTCTAAATCACTATTATATAGTTTTGCTTTATGTTTACCTAGTGAATACAAAACAGTTGCACAAGATTGTAGCTTAATATCTTTATCTAATCTATTATAAAAAACCGATGCTACCTTATTACGTTCAGTTGCATTACTAGTTTCTCTTTCAACAATTGATGCCAATATTATTATATCATCTAATTTTTTCATATCTATAGGCTTTTCTTTATTTAATTCATTTATAGTGCTGTAAAATTTGTCCACCATTAATTTTATTATTACTTTTCCGCTCATACCAGCTTTAAGCTCATAGGTAGCTGGAAAAAGAAAACCTTCCAAGTTAAAATTCCGGTTTTCTTTTTCAGGTATATAAGTTGGTAGCTTATAAGTTTTACAACTCTCTATAAATTTATCACTATTTATTACACCTTTTTCTTGTAGTACCTTTGCTATTTCATTTATATCAAAACCCTCGGGCACCGTTACTTTAATGATATCTTCCTCATTTCCTACAGTTGATAAAATAGCTATAAGCTCATTAACTGTAGCATCTTTTGGTATAAAGAACTTCCCTGTGTGTATATTGGATTTGACTCCATTTCTTTTGATATAAAACTTTATAATACTTGAGTTTTTTATAGCCCCATTTTGGTTTAAATCATCTAGTATACTATATAAAGTGTCTCCATCTTTAACATTAACATGGATTTCTTTGCTAGTTACAATAGGATGTTGTATTATTTTCTTATACTGAAAAATACTAGCTAATACACAAACTATTAAAACCCCAATTAATAGCCCCATCTTTTTCATTAAACCACCCCATATTTAAAACTATTTGTTTGATTTACTAGATGCTCTTTTTCTTTCTCCTGAGTCTAATAGTCTTTTTCTCATTCTAATGTTTAGAGGAGTAATTTCAACTAACTCATCTATAGCTACAAATTCTAAGCACTGCTCTAGTGACATAGGTTTTAGTGAAGTTAATTTTAGTGCATCATCTGCTCCTGAAGATCTAGTGTTTGTTAATTGTTTCTTTCTACATACATTTACTTCTATGTCTCCAGCTCTTGCACATTCCCCTGCAACCATTCCTGCATATACAGGTACTCCTGCTCCTATGAAAAGAGTTCCTCTTTCTTGTGCATTGTATAATCCGTAAGTTACTGATTCTCCGCCTTCAAATACAATTAGTGAACCTTTACTTCTATCTGGAATTTCTCCCCTATACTTATCGTAACCATCTAGAACGTGATTCATTATGCCATTACCCTTAGTATCAGTCATAAGTTCACTTCTAAATCCAATTAATCCTCTTGAAGGTACTTTGAACTCTAATCTAGTATATCCATTTATAGCAGAAGTCATATTAATCATCTCTGCTTTTCTAGGTCCCATTTTTTCCATTACTACGCCCATAAATTCTTCTGGCACGTCAATTGTAAGGTGCTCAATTGGCTCTGTTTTATGGCCATTTTCCTCTTTGTATATAACATTTGCTTTTGACACTTGGAATTCATATCCTTCACGTCTCATAGTTTCTATTAGAACTGAAAGATGAAGTTCTCCTCTTCCACTTACTTCAAAACCATCGTCAATTTCTTCTACTCTTAAACTAACATTAGTTTCAAGTTCTTTCATAAGTCTATCTCTTATGTGTCTTGATGTAACATAAGTTCCTTCTTGGCCTGCAAAAGGAGAATTATTAACCATGAAATTCATAGTTAGTGTAGGCTCATCAATTTCAACGAATGGAAGAGCTTCTGGTTCATTAATATCAGCTATTGTTTCTCCGATGTTAATATCTGGAATACCAGAAACTGCTACGATATCACCAAGCATTGCTTCTTCAGTTTCTTCTCTTTTAAGACCATTGTAAACAAAAAGGCTTGAAACTTTAACATTGTTTATTGTTCCATCTTTTCTTATAAGTGCTATTTGTTGATTTTTTTTGATTGATCCTCTTTCAATTTTTCCTATTCCAATTTTTCCAACATATTCATTATAATCAATAGTTGAAATAAGCAATTGAAGTGGCATATCTAAATATCCTTCTGGTGCTTTTACATTCTTTACTATAGAATCAAATAATGGTTCCATATTGTCACTTACATCATCAATTTCAAGTTTTGCAAATCCTTCTCTAGCAGAAGCATATACCACTGCAAAGTCTAATTGTTCATCATCTGCTCCAAGTTCAACAAATAGGTCAAAGACTTCATCAAGCACTTCTGTAGGACGACCATCTTTTCTATCAATCTTGTTTATAACAACGATAGGTTTAAGATTTAATTCTAATGCTTTTTTCAAAACAAATTTAGTTTGTGGCATAGGGCCTTCATATGCATCAACTACAAGAAGTACACTGTCAACCATCTTAAGTACTCGTTCTACTTCTCCACCGAAGTCAGCATGACCTGGAGTATCAACTATATTTATTTTAATTCCATTATGCATTACCGCTGTATTCTTAGAAAGAATTGTTATTCCTCTTTCTTTCTCTATATCGTTAGAGTCCATTACTCTCTCTTGTACTCTTTCATTTTCTCTAAAAACATGGCTTTGTTTAAGTAGACAATCCACGATAGTCGTCTTGCCGTGATCTACGTGCGCAATTATTGCTATATTTCTAACATCATTTCTTGTAAATAAATTCATATTAATCCTCCAATTTTTTTTTCGTAAGTTTACACATTTTGCACAAACAAAAATTGGATACGCCTTGAAGTATCCAATTTTCGCATTTACTATACTTATTTTAATATTATCTTGCAAAAAAGTCAACTAGTTCTATTATACATTATTACCAAAAGATAAGTCTACCCAATTGTATCATTTAAATTTTTATCTAAATAATACCATTTAACCCAAGTATTTCATCTAGTTAAAAGTTAAAACATTTTACATTATTTATCTAAACACTTATCACAAACACCATAAAATTTTAAACTATGATCTTCAACCTTAAAATTATATTTTTTTTCAACAATAGTTTCCAGTTCATCAAGCAAATCTCCCTGCACCTCTAATACTTTACCACAGCAATTGCATATTAAGTGATGGTGTTGATGGTTCTCATCTTCATGGATAAGCTCGTATCTACTACATCCATCATCTAAATCTAGCTTTCGAATTACATTCATTTCTTCTAAAAGTTGAATTGTTCTATAAACTGTAGCAAGACCTATTTCTGGGCAGTCAGATTTAACCAGGTCATATAGTTCTTCCGTAGTAAGATGGCTACCTTCACTCTTAATTATTCCATTTAAAATAGCTCTTCTCTGCGGAGTAAGCTTATATCCCTCTTTTTTTAAGGTTTCTTTTAAACTTTCAATTGTCTCTGGAGATAAATTTGACATATATGTACCCCTCTTCCACTAATATCATTTGGCCCAGCAAAATAAAATATATTTATTATAGTACTATAATACTATTTTAATACTTTATTGTGACATTGTCAATTGATAATCATTTAGTTCCAAGAAAACAGGCTAGTTCGTATAAATTTCTACTAGAAATCGGTTAGTCTTCTTCAGAAAAAAGTGTTTCGTAAGCTTCTGAAATCATTTCAAACTCTTCATCGTCTTCTATGGTTACTAAAATATCTTTACCCTCTGCATCCTTATCAATTCTTAATGCTATTGCATCAATATCCTCTTCGCCAGTTGGTGCAACTACAAGGTATTCTTTATCTTCAATGTCTAATTTAGTTAGTACATCAAATTCTATTTCATTTCCCTCTTCATCATTTAATAATATAGTTTCAACATTGTTATCCATTTTATTTTCTCCTTTCGATTATATAATTATTGATATTTTATTTTAATTGCATATTTTGCAATTAAATTATACTATAGACGAGTACCTAAACTATCTAAATATCCTTGTAAAATAAATGTAGCTGCAATTTTATCTACAATTTTTTTTCGTTTCGACCTAGATAAATCGCCCTCTAGCATTACTCTATTAGCAGCTACTGTAGTTAATCTCTCATCCCACATTTTTACTTCTAAATCCAAGGTTTCTTTGAGCGCATCACAAAAACGTTGAACCTTTTCACCTTGTGGTCCTATAGTTCCATTCATGTTTTTAGGAAGACCTGAAACAATGGTTTCTACATCATATTCCTTACATATTTTAGCAAGTTCTACAATATCTAAAACTATGCTTTTCCTTTTGATGGTTGTGATCCCTTGTGCTGTTAATCCTAGTGGATCACATACAGCTACTCCTATTGTTCTATCTCCAATATCTAAGCCCAATACTCTCATTCACATTCTCCTTTAATAATAGCTTAATTAATCTATTGCATTAATTTTTAAAAAACAAAATGCCCATATGGGCATTTTATTTTTTAATGTCTAGATAAGATTTCAAAACTTCTTCTAAGATTTCATCCCTCTCTAGCTTTCTTACTAACGCTCTTGCTCCATTGTAATTCGTTATATATGTGGGATCTCCTGAAATCAAATAACCTACCATTTGATTTACAGGGTTATATCCCTTTTTTATAAGTGAATTATATACGTCAGTCAAAATAGTTTTTGTTAAATCTTTTTTATCTTTTACAAAATCAAATTGGACTGTATTTTGATTAGTATCCATTCTATACACCCCTTTCCTTATCATAATCCAAATACTGTGAATCACACAATTAAAATATCAGAAAAAAGTTTTCTAATGGTGCACAGTTATTCAATTACAATAAGTTCCATAATTACATACTAACGATAATTAATTTACCTATTCTAATTATATTATAAAACAACTGTTGCAAAAAGTATACTATTTTACAAATGTTTCAACTATAAAAGGCACATTATTTATTGCTTCCTCTAATTTTCCTGGGAGCTTTCCACCTGCTTGAGCCATGTCGGGTCTACCACCGCCACCACCACCAGCAATTTTAGCAACTTCTTTAATTATTTTTCCACAGTGGATACCGCTATCTATAGCAGACTTAGATGCCATTGCAACAAATTCTACTTTATCATTCACAGAACTTCCCAGTACCACTATACCATCACCAAGTTTATCACGAAGCTTGTCAGCTAACTCTCTTAATGCATCACCATTTATACCCTTGACAACGCCACAAATAACTCTAACACCCTTAACGTCTTTAATATCATCTGAAATTTCATCTATTGAAGATGCAGCTAATTTTCCTTTTAGTGATAGTATTTCTTTTTCTTTGTCTTTTAATTCTGCCAATTGAATTTGCAATTTATTTGTTATGTCTTTTTCTGAGCATTTTAATGTACTAGCGATTTCTTTTATTAAGTTATTTTTTTCTTCTAAATATTTTATAGAATTACTACCTGTTATTGCTTCAATCCGTCTAACTCCAGCAGCTACTCCTGCTTCAGACAAAATTTTAAATAGTCCAATTTCTCCTGAGTTCCTTACATGAGTACCACCACAAAGTTCCTTGCTATATGCTCCCACAGATACAACTCTAACATCTTCTTGATACTTTTCATCAAATAAGGCTATGGCTCCACTTTCCTTAGCTTTCTTAATAGTCATGATATTAGTTTCTACCTTATATGATTGCATAATATTCTTATTTACAAGCTGTTCAACTTTAATTATTTCTTCTTCTGTTAATGCAGAAAAATGTGTAAAGTCGAATCTTAACCTATCTTCATCTACATAAGAACCCGATTGATGAACATGATCACCTAAAACTCTTTTTAATGCTTCTTGTAGCATATGAGTTGCAGTATGATTTCTACAAATTTCAGTTCGTCTTTCCTTGTCAACCCTTAGAGTTAATGATTCATCTGTTTTTAATGTTCCTTCTAGCATCAAGACAAAGTGTACAACTTTACCAGAAGCATTCTTTTGACAATCATAAACCTCAGCCTTAAAATTATCATTAAAGATTATTCCTCTGTCGAAAATTTGTCCTCCCATTTCAGCATAGAAAGGAGTAACTTCTGTTACAATAATACCTTTTGAACCCTTTGTTAGCTCTGCAACAACTTCTTCGCCATTAATTAAAATTTTAGCTACCGATTGCAACTCTGTTTTATCATATCCGTTAAATTTTGTTTCTATATTTTTAGGGATTAAATTTAATTGATTTTCTCCATTGCCCATATAATTTGAATGTCCTCTAGCCGACCTCGCTCTTTGTCTTTGACTTTGCATTTCACTGTTAAAACCTTCTAAATCAATTCCTATTCCCGCATCTTCTAGTATTTCTTCTGTAAGCTCATATGGAAAACCAAAGGTATCGTATAATTTAAAAGCTTTATCTCCACTTAGAATTTTGTTGTTATTGCTTTCAAGTTCTTCTATATAAGTTTTCAAAATATCCATACCAGAATCTAAAGTTTCTGAAAATCTTTCCTCTTCAAGTTTTATAACCTTTTTAATATAACCTGCTTTTTCTTTTAATTCAGGATATGCTTTAAAGGAAGTTTCAATAACAATATTACAAAGTTTATTTAAAAAAGCATTTTTAATTCCAAGTAATTTACCATGTCTTGCTGCCCGCCTAATTAGTCTCCTAAGAACATAACCTCTTCCTTCATTAGATGGAAGTACCCCGTCACTTATCATAAATGTTGTGCTTCTAACATGGTCTGTTATAATTCGGAGTGATATATCCTCCGTGCGAGTTTCCCCATATTTTACTTTTGATAACCTTGAAACTTCTTCTAAAATATTGTTTATAGTATCTACTTCAAAGATACTTTTTGTGCCCTGCATTGTAGCAGCTATTCTTTCAAGACCCATACCTGTATCTATATTAGGATTCTTTAATTTGTTATAGTTACCCTGTTCATCCTTGTCAAATTGTGTGAATACTAAATTCCATAATTCTACTACTCTATCTTCATTTCCTGCTTTTATAAACTCTTCTACAGTTTTTATTTGCCCGAGTTCTACATTTCTATCATAGTGTATTTCTGAACTTGGGCCACAAGGCCCCTCACCTATTTCCCAGAAGTTATCTTCTTTTCCTAATCTAAAAATACGCGTCGGATCAACATCTGTATTTTTACTCCATATATCAAAAGCCTCATCATCCTCTAAATATATAGTTACATATAAATTTTCTTTTGGTATGTTTAAAACATCAGTCATATATTCCCAAGCCCACGGGATAATTTCTTTCTTGAAATAATCTCCAAAAGAAAAATTTCCTAGCATTTCAAAAAAAGTACCATGTCTTGAGGTCTTTCCTACATTCTCAATATCTCCTGTTCTAATACATTTTTGACAATTAGTTATTCTTGTGCTAGGTGGTGTTTGTATTCCTGTGAAATATGGTTTAAGCGGTTGCATACCTGCATTTACAAGTAATAGACTAGCATCATTCTTAGGTACTAGAGGAAAACTCTCTAGTCTAAGGTGCTCTTTACCTTCAAAAAATTTGAGAAAGGATTCTCTAATTTCATTTAGTCCTAATTTTTCCATAATATCTCCTCCGTTTATTAATTATATTTTGTTGTAAAATTTAAAAGCTTATAATTTTCTATAATAAAAAAAAACTTTACTCCCCTAAAACAAGGGACGAAAGTTTTCCGCGTTACCACCCTAATTATACCGCTATATAATTAATAACAATTAATTACACTGCAATATCTCTCAAGAAAAACGGTTCAAAGACAGCTTCAATATATCTAACAAGAAGTTTTCACCATCCACTTCCTCTCTAAATGCAAAAATATATTTACTAGTTCTTATCATTACCAAGTATTAAATTATACAACTACATTATAGCATATTTTACCTTAACACATCAATATATACTATATATAAAAAAATAATATATTTATAATTTTTAAAATAAATAATAGTTTAGGTCCTCGTATATAACTTTAATCACTACTCCTAGTGGTACTGCAAGTATCATGCCTAAAATTCCGCCAACTTTACCGCCTAAAATTAATAATAATATTACTGTTAAGGGATGCATACTTATACTTTCTCCAATTATTTTTGGAGACAATATATTCCCTTCAATTTGTTGAAGTACAAATAGCCACAATGCTGTATATAACGCTATTTTAGGTGAATCAAGTAGCCCTATTAAAATTGCAGGAATTACGCCAAATATAGGTCCAAAATAAGGTATTATATTAAAAATTCCATTTATTAATGAAAGTATAAGTGGAAAATCAACTTTCATAAATATTAAAATGAAAAAAGTAGCAATGCTTATAATCCCACATAAAATAAGTTGACTTATAATATATCTTCCCAATACTTTATCAATATCCTCTATGATTTTTTTTATTATGTTTCTGCTTTCAGGAGGAAAGACTATCAATGTCTTATTTATCATATTTTCACTATCACATAAAAAATAATAAATTATTAGAGGCGAAACCATATAAGTGATTATATTCTCACCAAGCCCCATTATAGACTCAAATATATTATCAAATATTACAAGTATTTGAGCATTTAATTTGTGGTATATGGTATTCATAACACTACTCATGAACTTGTTAGTGCTTAATATTTTAAATTTCATATTTGCATTGGTCAAATAATTTTCTAAATCATATATCGCCTTATTTATGTTTAAACCTTCTCTAAATATTGATGGAATTAACACTATAAAGGTTAAAAATATTAAACCTATTAGTGCCACTATTATTAGCGAAGACGCTACTTTTTTATTTACACCTTTCCCAATTAAAACCATATACAGTGGTTTTAGTATATATGCCACAATAAAGGAAATGAACACCAAATTTACTAATTGTTTAATTATAGGTATTCTTATTGCAATAATGAATATCACTACAAAAATAATAATACTTATAATAGTCATAGCTAATTTTTTTTTACTAATTTTCTTCATGTGCTTTACCCTCTATAAAGAAGTTATGTGGCATACTTTTCAAAAAAGAATTATGGCAATTTGGAAGGTATAAAATATTCTCTTCTCCAAGTATTAATTCATTTATTAGTATTATCATCTTCCCTCTAAGTAAATTTGTAATAAATCCAGAAGAGACTATAATTCCTTTAATTTCAAAAGTATCATATGCAAAAGTAATATCTTCAACCATACCAAATACATTTCTACATTTATCTATAACATCCATATTAACAAAGCTATGCAAAGGTAGATATTTATTTCTCTCAATCTTTTTCACTACCATATGTTTATTAAAATATATAATGTCTTCCCTTAATACACTTACGTTTTTATGGAAAAGTTTATAAGGAGATACTTCAAATCCAATTACCTTACCCCTATTAAAATCGATTAAAAGATCTTTGATAAATCCTATTTTCTTACCCTTCACACTGACAACGTCCATAAATATAAAATCTTTACTTTTAAACATAATATCTCCTAAATGAAAATAACTTAATTATTTTTAGTTATAGTTATGTTTTCCAATCAGTATAAAAATTATTACATAAACTAAAGATATTTGTTAAAAATAAGTATTTTGTTATTTCACATTAAATTACTCACAAATTTTCAAAGCAAAATCATAGACTTTTTTAGCTACTTCATCAGGCTCTTCAACACTTGTATCAACAAACAGCTTTACATCTATGTTTTTCCAATCCATTAGCTGTCGTTCTATCATTTTTTCTACTGGTTTTGGTATATTTCCTTTCATTCTTTTGGAAAATCTTGATTTAATGATTTCTAAGCTAGCTGTGAATTTTATTGTAACGGCATTCTCAAGAGATTGAATTTTTGACACATCATTCTTTTCTGAGATAATATAAACAATTGATTGAGAATTTAAATCTTTATTATTTGAAGCTTCCTTTAATTTTTCATTGAAAATTTCCCAGGCCTCATATTCATTTTTCACTATACGCAAATAATCTTTGCCAGTATAAATTTGTACATTAATAAGTTTTTTTAACTCTTCTGCCGCAGATGATTTACCTGAGCAACTTGGTCCCATAAATATATATAACATAAATACTGCCTCCTAAAATATTTAATACTATTTTTAAATTCACAAGGATGAATAATTTTCAGCGAACAGAAGTTGTTCGCTGTTGTTTAAATATTCAATAAGTTACATTTTATTCCTAGCTCCAATTATAACATTATTCCAATATATTGTATATTGTTTTGCAAATACTAGTTTTTTTTGCTTTAAAATCAGTTTTTTTGTATTCTTCTAGGACAGATACCAATTCACCACTGTTATCCTCCCACTTATAAACATAAGAGACTTTCCTTTTTATGACGTTCATCAACTTCCACTTAAAAAAATTGATGTTATACATAGTAAATTTAATTCTATGAGTTATATGAAAAAAATTAGGTAAGCAATATATCTATGTTAAGTATTTGAATGATTATTAATATACTTTATAAATGAATAAAGATGCAGTTGCATATGAGTGTATGGTTAACTATTTTTTCTTAGCCTTATTAAATATATTTATTTTAAATCATCTTTCCAAAGTTCAAGATTTTGTAACCCTCTATAATTATTTATTGCATTATGTATAGTTTGTTCTGCCAGCACTGAGCAATGCACTTTTGATGAGGGTAATCCTTCCAGTGCTTCAATAACTGATTTATTGGTTAGTTTCCATGCCTCTTCTGTGGTTTTGCCCTTTACAAGTTCTGTGGCAATGCTAGAAGACGCTATTGCAGATCCGCAACCAAAAGCCTTAAACTTAACACTCTTTATTATATTGTTTTCAACTTTTATATATATTTTCATTATATCCCCACAATTAGGATCTCCTGCCTCTCCAATACCGTTAGCATCACCTAATATTCCCACATTTCTTGGACTATAAAAATGCTCCATAACCTTATCACTATACATCATAATTATTCTCCTTTTCCACATATAAATACAGAGGGACACCTAGCTTTTTAGCTAGATATCCCTCTGCTTAAATTATCTACCAAAGTAGCTTTACTTATAAAACTTCCTCTATTATACCTCCACCAACTACTAGGTTTTCCGAATAAAAAACTACTGATTGTCCTTTGGTTATAGCTCTTTGCTTATCATCAAAAACAAGTTTTACCCTGTTGTTTTCTAATGGAATTAAAGTAGCAAGTTGTGGCTTTGCAGAATATCTAATCTTAGCTGTAACTCTTAAACTAGCCTTAAGTTTATCAAATAAAATGAAATTTAAATCTTTTGCTATAAGCTCAGTTTTAAAAATATCTTCTTCGTCACCTAAAACCACTCCGTTAGTTAGTGGATTAATATCAGTAACAAAAACAGGTTTCCCTAATGCTATACCTAGCCCTTTTCGCTGACCTATAGTATAGTACACGATTCCTTTGTGTTTTCCTAAAACTTTTCCATTCTTATCAACAAAGTTACCTGATTTTATTTCCCTACCACTATACTTTTTAATATAAGCCCCATGGTCATTATCAGGTATAAAACAAATTTCTTGGCTATCTTTTTTTCTGAAAACTTCTAATCCTATTTTCTCTGCAATATTGCGTATTTCTGGCTTTGAATAGTCTCCACAAGGCATTAAAGTATGGCTTAATTGATATTGAGTTAAACTATACAAAGCGTAAGTTTGGTCTTTTTTATTATCATCAGCTTTTTTAAGCACATATCTTTCTTCTTGTTTTTCTATTTTAGCATAGTGACCTGTAGCTATATAATCAGCTCCAAGAGCCTCAGCTTTTCTTAAAAATTCTTTGAATTTAATATCCTTATTACACACAATACATGGGTTAGGCGTTCTGCCTTCCATATATTCATCAATAAAGTTATCAATAACATTTGTTTTAAAAGCATCCTTAAAATTCATAACATAAAAGGGTATATCTAATACATCTGCAACACGCCTTGCATCATTTGCAGCAGAAATAGAACAACATCCACCTTCATTTTCTTCATAATCAGGATTATCCTCAGAGAGCTTCATCATAATTCCTATAACTTCATAGCCTTGCTCTTTCAAAAGATATGCAGCTACAGAGCTATCTACTCCTCCGCTCATTCCAATAACTACTTTTTTTTTCATAAAATATCCCCTATTCTCCGTGCACCTCGGCATGTATATCATCGTGTTCTGTGTAATCCCATACTTCAAGTCCAGCTTTGCTTCTATAATCATTAATTGCTTTGTGAATAGCTTCTTCAGCAAGGACTGAGCAATGCATTTTTATTGGTGGAAGTCCGTCTAGAGCTTCAGCTACAGCTTGATTTGTTAATGTCCATGCGTCATCTACAGATTTACCCTTAATAAGTTCAGTCGCCATACTTGAAGATGCTATAGCAGACCCACAACCAAAAGTTTTAAACTTTGCATCTACCACTATATTCTTTTCTACTTTTAAATAAACCTTCATAATATCTCCACATTTAGCGTTGCCAACTTCACCAATTCCATCAGCATTTAGAATTTCTCCTACATTTCTTGGATTTGTAAAATGATCCATAACTTTTTCACTGTATATCATATTATTTTTCCCCCTTCTTTAAGTAGTCATCGTATAATGGTGACATATCTCTTAATCTTTGAATAATTCCTGGCACTGTTTTTAACACAAAATCTACTTCTTCTTCAGTAGTTTCATCACCTAAAGATAATCTTAGAGATCCATGAGCTATTTCATGCTCCAGGCCTATTGCTAGTAAAACGTGAGATGGATCTAAAGACCCAGATGTACAGGCACTTCCGCTAGAACCTGCTATACCATTGGCATCTAACATAAGTAGTATAGATTCGCCTTCTATAAACCTAAAACATACATTTGAATTACCGGGAAGTCTATTTTCTCCTCTTGGCCCATTTAATCTTGTATATGGTATTTCTAATAATCCATTCATAAGTTTATCTCTTAAATAAACCATCTTTTTATTGTTTTCTTCCATGTTTTGAGTTGCTATTTCAATAGCTTTACCAAAACCTACTATGCCAGCCACATTTTCAGTGCCGGCTCTTCTATTTCTTTCTTGTCCACCACCATGTATTAAATTATCTATTTTAATACCTTTTTTTACATATAATGCTCCAACACCCTTAGGACCATAAAATTTATGAGCAGCTATTGATAATAAATCTATGTTCATTTCTTTTACATCTACTGGAATATGACCTACCGCTTGAACTGCATCTGTATGAAAAAGTATTTTCTTACTTCTGCATAATGCGCCTATTTCTTTTATTGGCTCTATTGTTCCAATTTCATTGTTAGCAAACATTACTGATACTAGGATAGTTTTATCTGTAATAGCGCTTTCCAAATCCTTAATATTAATAAGACCATATTCATCTACTGGTAAATATGTAATATCATATCCGTTTTTAGCTAAATATTCACAAGTATGTAATACAGCATGATGTTCAATTGTTGTTGTTATTATATGATTTCCCTTTTGCTTACACGCAGAAGCTATTCCCTTTATTGCCCAATTATCTGCTTCTGAGCCTCCACCAGTAAAGAAAATTTCATTTTCATTAGCATTTATAGCTTTTGCAATCTTATCTCTTGCAACATCAATGGCTTTTTTAGTTTCTCTTGCTAGAGTATAAATTGATGATGGATTTCCAAAGTATGTTGTGAAATAAGGAATCATCGCATCTAAAACTTCCGGTTTAGTATAAGTGGTTGCAGCATGGTCCATGTAAATTGATTTATTCATTATCTTTCACTCCTTTATTTAATGTTATTTCATTATAATCATCAACAATATCTTGCAGCGTTATTGAAGTAGTCACGCTATCTATACTGTTTTTTATTTTTTTCCATAATAATCTGGTAGCACAACAATCAATATTATTGCAGGAGCCTTCTTCAAGACAATCCGAGATTTCAATTGGTCCTTCAAGTACATTAATAACATCATATATAGTTATTTCCTCTGGGGCTCTATTCAGTATATACCCACCTTGAGCTCCCCTTACACTTTTAATAAGTTTGGCTTTTCTAAGAGAAGAAAATAATTGCTCTAAATAATATTCAGAAATACTTTGTCTTTCGGATATACTTTTTATAGATATAGGTTGTTCTCCATAATTTATAGCTAAATCTACCATAGCTTTAACACCATATCTTCCCTTAGTAGATAATTTCATATAATCACTCCTTCAAAGTAGGGTGTTTTACTATACTTTCTAAAATTATAATATCAAACCCTAGTAAAGTTGTCAACTATAAATATGGCGATTTTTCAATATTTTTTACATCTATAAGCTAAATTATTGAATTGTCCATTAATAACCCTCTTATATATCCATAATGCTCTTAATTACATATTATAAAGCACGAAAATCGGAAAATTATATTGTATAATGATAGTTTAAAATAATATTTTCGACTTAAGCACTAAGGAAATTTATATTAGCTGTTGAAGAATTTAATTATATATAGTATAATTTTTAAAATGCTTTTGAAGAATTCCACCCACGTAGGTTCATCACTTACGGGGGGTTTTTTATATTTTAAAAGGAGGTATTAAAAATGAAAATTGACATGGTAAAACCATCAATTTTGCCTGGCTTTATGGAGTTACTGCCAGGGGATCAAATTCAGTTCAACAAATTAGCAGATACAATAAGGACGACTTATGAAAGCTTTGGATTTATGGCTATAGATACACCAGTAATAGAGAAATCTGAAATCCTACTGGCAAAAGGAGGAGGAGAAACTGAAAAGCAAATTTATAGATTTTTAAAGGGTAGTACTGACTTATCTCTTAGATTTGATTTAACTGTGCCCTTAGCCAGGTATGTGGCTCAAAATTATAGTTCTTTGACTTTCCCTTTTAGAAGATACCAAATTGGAAAAGTATATAGAGGAGAGAGAAACCAAAAGGGGCGCTTTCGTGAATTTTACCAATGTGACATTGATATTGTTGGAAATGGCAATTTAAATATTTTAAATGATGCTGAAATACCTAGTATTATTTACTCAGTATTCAATAACCTAGGCTTCCAGGATTTTACTATAAAAATAAACAATAGAAAACTGTTAAATGGATTTTTTGAAGCACTAGAAATTCAAGATAGTTCAGATGTTTTAAGGGTTATTGATAAGATTAATAAAATTGGGACATCAAATGCCACCCAGGAGCTATTAAGTTGTGGCTTAAGTAGTGAAATTGTAGAAAGAATCTTTGAATTTATTGATATAAGTGGAAGCAATCATGATATTTTATTATTATTAAATAATTTAAATATTTCTAATACAAACTTTAAAGATGGTGTTGAGGAGCTTTCAATAGTTACTAAATATGTAAAACTATTTGGAGTTCCTGATGATAATTTCAAAATAGATTTAAAAATAACCAGAGGTCTTGATTATTATACAGGAACAGTTTATGAAACATTTTTAAATGAATACCCGTCCATTGGTTCTGTGTGTTCAGGTGGACGATATGACAATTTAGCAGAATATTATACAAAACAAAAACTACCAGGAGTGGGCATATCAATCGGCCTTACTAGGTTATTTTATCAATTAAATGAGGCTGGATTCTTTAAAAATGATACTAATAAGTCTATAACAAAAGTCCTAGTAATACCACTTGATAATAATATTGATTATGGAATTTCTCTTGCAAATTTTTTAAGGGATAAGGGAGTAATCACAGAAATATACCTTGAGGAGTCTAAACTAGTAAAGAAACTTGGATATGCAGATAAATTAGGTATTCCTTTTGTAATTTTAATTGGTGAAAAGGAAGCTGAAAATAAAACAGCCACTATAAAAAATATGGTTACTGGTGAGCAAATAAATATTGATTTTAATGCTGCTTATGAAATAGTTAATGCATAAACCAAGGTCTAATAAAAGATATAATTATCTCACAAATACATTATATTTTGTGGGATAATTATAGGTATAAGATTAAACAAAGGAGATTAATCTATGGATTCAAATAGAGATACAAGGTGGTTAGAGGATATTAATTTCTTCTCTTGTGAACTTCCTTTAAAACATAAAAATTTATTTTTTCAAAAAAGCAAAGCGGATTTTTTCAAGGAAATAGACAGTTTGAAAAGGGACATTGAATCCCTCAGTGACTATGAAATAAAGTTGCAAATTGCTAAAATCGTTGCCTCCATTGGAGATGCTCACACCTATGTACCCTTAAATATTAATCTCTTGCTTCCCTTAGAATTGTATTGGTTTGCTGATGGAATCTACGTAATAGTAGCCCCGCAGCAGTACAAGGAAATACTGTATTGCAAAATAATAAAAGTAAATAACATCGATATAGAAGAGGTTATTTATATTTTAAGCTCAATCATTTCCTATGAAAATGAAACCTATTTTAAATCACAACTGCCTAAATACTTCCCTGCTATTGAATTACTATACGATTTGGGACTTGTTAATGATATTGATAGCTTAGAATTGACATTTGAAGATAAAAACAGGAAAGAAAGAACTTTAGAAATAAAATCTATGCCTCTTCGAGAATGGAAAGAATTGTACAGTTTAATTAATAATGATTTAATGTATAGCACCAATTTACCTCTTTATAGAAGAAATAGCCACAAAAATTACTGGTTCGAATACATAGATGTTTCTAATATTGTGTACTTTAAATACAATGCTTGCAAAGATATGTCGACTAAAGATGTGGTTACCTTTTGCAGTGAACTCATCAATTTTATTGAAGCACATGTCGTAGAAAAACTCATAATTGATTTGCGAAATAACTTTGGTGGTAATTCTTCATTATTAAATCCATTTATTGAGGATATAAAAAATTGTGATAAAATCAATAAAACTGGTAGGCTTTTTATAATAATAGGACGAGAGACTTTTTCCTCGGCTCTGTTAAATTCCTTTTTCTTAAAAGAAAATACCTCAGCAATATTTTTAGGTGAACCCACTGGTGGAAAGCCAAACTGCTATGGTGAAGTGCAACGGTTTATTTTAAAAAATTTTGGACTTACAGTTTGTTATTCTACTAAATACTACAAAATTATTAAAGATGATACCCTGCCATCACTTTTTCCAGATGTTAACATAGCGCTTACCATACAAAATTATGTTAATAATGAGGATCCGTGTTTTGAATACATTAACAAGAAAGACTCATAAAGTCTTTGCTCCCCATATTTATGACTTTTTATCACCTTTTCCTCCTAGAACTAATACTATATACTGTGAATAATTTTACGAGGAGGAGTATTATGTCCTATAGAGAGGATAGTACAAGCTACAGAGATTTAATCCTTGGCATAAACAAAAAGGTACCTCTTATATCTGGGAAAAGCGTTACTGCAATTAATTTTGATAACGCAGCAACCACACCCCCTTTTAAGTCTGTTATGGAAGATGTTGTGAGATTTGCTCCTTGGTATTCCTCCATTCATCGTGGTGAAGGATTTAAGTCTCAACTTACTACTAAATTATATGAGGAGTCTAGAAATATTGTCAGCAAGTTTGTTAAAGCTGATTGTAATAATACAGTTATTTATGTTAAAAATTCCACTGAAGCCTATAACAAACTTTCCAATTTATTATACGAGCCCTCTAGTAAAAATGTTATTTTGTCAACAGCCATGGAGCATCACTCTAATGACCTGCCTTGGAGAGATAAATTTATTGTAGACTATATATCTACAGATGCATCTGGTAGGCTATCTTTAGAGGATTTAGAAGCTAAGTTAAATAAATATAATAATTATATAAAGCTAGTTACAATTACAGGTGCTTCAAATGTAACAGGCTATAAAAATCCTATTTATAATATAGCCAAATTAGTTCATAGATTTGGTTCAAAATTACTTGTGGATGGCGCACAATTAATACCCCATGCTCCTTTTATTATGAATAATAAAAACTCAGAATATAATATAGATTTTTTAATTTTCTCTGCCCATAAAATGTATGCCCCCTTTGGCATTGGAGTATTAATTGGACCGAAGTGTGTTTTTGATAAGTGCAACCCTGATTTGGTAGGTGGTGGAACAGTAGATATTGTAACTCATGATTTTATAAAGTGGAATGAATCTCCCCAGAGGCATGAGGCTGGCTCCCCAAATGTTATCGGCGCCATAGCTCTGACATCCGCTATTAAGACTTTGAATAAAATTGGTATGAATAACGTGGAGCATGTAGAAAAGAGATTGACAGCCTATGCTATTTCTCAAATAAAAAATATTCCAAATTTAAAAATATATTGTGACACTTCTAAAGAAGTTGAGAGAGTTAGTCTAATTCCCTTTAATATTGATGGAATTCACCACGCTACAGTCGCAAAAATTCTTTCTTATGAATGGGGCATTTCGGTAAGAAGTGGATGTTTTTGTGCTCAGCCCTACATGGCTTCACTTCTAAATATTTCTAGTGAATTTTCAAGTAATCTCATAGCAAATCCTGACTTAAATCGTCCTGGAATGGTTAGAATAAGCTTTGGACTATATAATAGCTACTCAGAAATTGATATATTAGCTTATGCCCTAAATAAAATTTCATCCAAAAGAGATTATTACATTTCGAAATATCAAAATATGAAAAAAACTCTTTTTGATAAATAATTTTTATAACCATTTGCAAATAAAAATAGTGCACAGGTAAACACTGTGCACTATTTTTAGATTACCACTTATAGAGATACTCACAATATAATCAATTTAATTATTTTATAAAAATAATATTACTATAGGTATAGTTATTACAGAAATTATTGTAGTTATAAATACACACTGTGAGGCAAGCAAACTATCCCCACCATGTTTTTCAGCAATTATTGCAGTTATTACTGCTGCAGGCATTGCTTGCAGTATAACACATATGTTTGTTAATAATTCATCAACCTTTAAAAAATTAAACACTACATAAACAATCATTGGAACTATCAAAAGCCTAACTATTGTAACATAGTATATAGACAAATCAGAAAAAATATTTTTAAATTCAATTTCCGCCAGCATTGAACCAACAATTATCATAGATATTGGTGTTGTGGTAGATCCCATTAGTTTTAAGGAATTTTCAATAGGTAATGGTAATCTTATTGAAAATGCAAATAAAATCAAACCGATGATGACAGCTATAATCGCTGGGTTTGTTATTGCTTTCCTCATGGATTTAAAATCCTTCTCTCCAGTGTATAGCATAACACCTACTGTCCACACCAAAAGGTTAAAAGGAATATTGAATATTGCTGCATAAAAAACACCTATTGATCCATAAATGCTTTCAAGCACTGGATAACCCATAAACCCTACATTGCAAAAAATCGTTATAAACCTAAATACCTGTTGTTTATTACTCGGAAACTTAAAAAAGAGCATCTTACTAATAAATACTAAACTTATGTGTATTAAAAAAGAGTAAATTAAAAGCTTTTGAGCATTACTAACCATGGTTGCTTCGTATTTAATATTAAATGATGTAACTATCATAAAAGGCAAAGTAATATTTAATAGCAATTCCGATAGACCTTTATCAACAATATTATTAAGAAACTTTTTTTTCTTAGCATAAAAACCTACCATCATAATAATAAATAATACCATAACTTGATTAACTAACTGGCTATTTCCCATTTTTGTTCTCCTTAATTCAAAACATACTAGTAACCTATCTTAACATTAACTGGAGAGGGTTAACAACTACTTAAAATTAATTATAAGTAACAATTGATTATTAACCGTCCCCCACAATCATATACTTTATAAAGAATTAATTAAAGAAGTTATTGTTAATGAAAAGGGGGAATTAAAAATGTATATTAATATGGACCAATATATGTATGAAATTTATAAACAGGCCGAATATTGTAAATACAATATGATGTATACCAATACCTTTGATGATGAAATTTTTTATAAAAATTCACTTAATAAAAAACTCCGTGAAATAAGTGATTTACTAGAAAAGGATTTTAATTTTTCAATTAAAACGCCCTCGGAAAATATTACAATTTTTAAAATTTAGTTAAGTGTTTTAATTTTAAAAAAGGCACCTTCAAATAAATTAGGATTAAAGGCTTGTCTATTTATTTGAAAGTGCCTAAAATACATTTTATAACAAGGACATATACTCCATTTTTCTATTTTTGAAATATACAGGTTTTAAGTTACATATCTCGCATATCCTATTAGCTAACACAAAATTGTTACCAATATCTTCTGCATGATGAGCATCTGAACCTATAGTTACGTATTTACCACCTATTTGTTTATATGCACTATAAACATGAATTAAATTATTATATGCTTCCACACTGCCCAGTCTTCTAGTATTAATCTCCATTACTTTTTCATTATGTACTATAGCTTTTAACACTTCATCTATATAATCTTTAAATTCATGGTAGTATATTTCATTGTCTTCATAAGTCGCATATCTGGATATATAGTCGATATGTCCTAAACTATCAATAAAGTCATACTGTTTTACGCAATCTACCATACTTGAAAAATATTGTTCAAATACTTCTTTTTTAGTTTTACCTACATAAGTCTTTGGATTGAAAATATCCGCTCCATCAGCTGCATGTATAGATCCTATTACATAGTCAAAAGGATATTTGCTTATTATATCTCGATTTTCCTCTAAACAAACCTGTTGCATTCCAATTTCAATTCCAAGCATAAAATTACTACCCCTATATTTCTCATAGTCATTAAAATACTTATCTATATCAAAAGTAAAATCTGTTCCTGTTGGAAATTTAAAATCTAGATGCTCTGTAATAGTCATTCCTAAACCAATCTTTCTCGCATGGTCCAGACCGTTTTGAAGTTTCATTTCAGAGTCTGCAGAAAACTCTGTGTGTATATGTGAATCAATCATAAGTAATTCTCCTCCTATTTATTTCTATTTTTTAAAAGCACCTTATTTATAAACCCTAATCCAAATAGTATTTACTAACATAAGTGGAGGTAGAAGATTGCATTAAACAAGCATAGTTCATATTAAAATCTACCACATCACCCACCCTATAGTCTTTTTCACATCCAGTAATGTCTAATATTAAATGATCACTACTTGCACCTAGAATTTTAATTTTTTCATCTAAGGGGAATATCCCATCAACTTGAATATCTTGTCTACCTAAAGCAATAATAGCTCTTCTTATTATACCATTATCTTGGAAATCAGGTTTTTTCCCAAATGCATTCATACCAATTGTACCCGTTGGAACTGATGGTTTATTCTTAACTTCTATAATTTCTCCCTTAAGTATAAAACAGTCACTATGACAATTATCTATTTTATGCCCATAAGCGGTTTCTGTGCCTAAAACAATTGCCTCACCTACTCGAAGCTGGTTTACACCACTAGGAATAGTATCATTCATCACTAATGGAAGGGAACTAGAATTTCCACCTGACACAATAGGCAACTGAATTCCTAACTCTTGCTGAATTTTTTCTTTAATTTTAATTAGCTTACCTAAATTATCTTCATCTGGGATAACTCCTCCATAACAAGTTAGATTCGTCCCCACTCCTATAAGCTTTATATTATCAATAGTAATAATTTCTTTTACAATATCTAACACATTTTCTTCAAGTACACCTTCTCTTAAATCTCCTAAATCAATCATTAATATAATACTATGGGTCTTTTTCATTCTCTTTGCAGCTTTAGAAATTTTTTTAATAGTATCTATTTCTGAATTAAGACTTATATCAGCATACTTTACTACAAGACCTGCATTACTTCCCATTGGAATTCTTAAAAGTAATTTTTCACATTGTATATCTTTAGCCTTTTTCAGATTCATTATTCTTGCGTCAGCAATACCCTTAATACCACCTTTAACCATGGCTTTTGTAACCGGTGTATTGGCACAATAAGATTTTGTAACCCCAAAAACTGCTATTCCTTTTTTTTCGCACATGTTTACAATTTCAGAAGTGTTATGTGTTACTTTGCTTAGGTTTACCTCTATACATGGATAGTTTCTTCTCATAATTTAAGACTCTCCTTTAGTTGCATAATTACTACCTTTTGTTTTAGGTGCTATTTTTGCGAGAATACTATTACATTTTATCTCTTAAGCATCATCAACTTTAATTGTAACATACTACCCAAAATAACAAAAAACATTAGGTGCCACCCACGCAGCTTGCACTTTTTAATATTATAAATACCTAAATTAATATTTGTATTATTCAGAGTAAAATAATAAATTCAACAATAAAACGGTATTACTGCAAGTCTGCTGGAAAAACCAAGCCAATCTGTTTCCTTACTTCATCCATCGTCTCCATTACCCACTTTGAAGTTTGTAATAAATTGGAGCTACCCTCTATGTCACCATTTTTAATCATGGTTATAAAGGTATCTATTTCATAGCACATATCATGTTCATTATGAAATTGTGTTAGATCTTCTTCTTTTCCATCTCTAAAAACTATTTTTACCTTTTCAAATTTATTAATATTTTCAATTATTATATTCCCATCTTCTCCTTGAATCTCCGAATACAATTTTGAATTTGTTATTTTTGAATACATAGCTATAGCATCCATTTCATCATACTTAAATATTATGCTACCTTCACCATCAACACCAGATTCTAAAATTAAAGCAGTTGCTTTTATTTCCTTAGGTTTACCAAATAAATTTATCATGGGATGAATACAATAAACACCAATGTCCATCAACCCACCATTAGATAGGTTTTGATTAAATGCATTTAATACTATTCCTTCTCTATATTTATCATATCGAGAAGAATATTGACAATAGCTCCCAAAATATTTCCTTACCTTACCTATTCTATGTAGATTCTCTTTAATAATTTTAAAATTAGGTAGCTCTGTTGTTTTCATTGCCTCCATTAAAATAACCTGGTTATTTTTTGCAGCATTTATCATGCTAATTACTTGTGATGCATTTGATGCAAAAGCTTTTTCACATAACACATGTTTTTTATGATTTAGAAATACTATAGCTTGCTCTGCATGAATTGCATTTGGGGATGCAATATACACCGCATCAATTAAATCACTTTTGGCCATTTCAAATAAATCAGTAAAAACATTTTCTACATTATGTTTTTCTGCAAAGGCTTTTCCTTTTTCTTCACTTCTTGAATATACCGCTGTTAAAATAAAATCTTTTACCTGAGAAGCACCATTTAGGAACCAATCTGTAATATTATTTGTTCCTATAACCCCAAATCTTATAACTTTCTTATTCATTAAGTCCATCTCCTTGTACATATCAAAATTTTATTTAACTTTACTTTTTGTATTACTTCCTTCTAATTTATTTTTTCTAGGTTTAGATTTTTTAACCTCATCTTCACCTTGAACTTCCATATCAATTCCAAACATATCAAATATATCTGTTTCTTCAATAACCCTACGACCTTTAGCTTTAGATTTTTCAAGCAAATTCTGTGTTTTTTTGCTTATAGCTTCTGAAATAAGGTCATTTATATTTACCTGTCTTAAAATAAAAAACAGTTCTGGTTCATCATCAAGTTTTGCTCCAACGCCATATAAAACCGCTGCTAGGTGCTTGCACATATTTGCCCAGTCAGGGCAGTTACATTTTAAATCTATTTCACTGGGTGCTGGAAATAGTCCATTACCTTTTGATGTAAACAAATCAGCCAGTGTTTTGGGGAATTTTCCTTCAATTAGTTCCTCAATAGATTCTATTTTTCCTAAGCATTGATTTATAATATCTTCCCAAATATTCTTTGGTAGTGCTTTTATATTAATATCCAGCTTATATGGTTTTGATCCACTTCCTTGCACCAGAGCATTTATATTTCCCTCCGTTATTTTAAGATCTAATACTGCTCCATTTTTCACATAACTACGTCCGCGAGCGATTCGATTAGCATAATCTGCATAACTTTCCAAGTTCTTGTTCCATGCTTTCCCCCACCAAGTTTTTGCTATAGTTTTACCTGTTATAACTACTGGCGAAATATCCGGGTTTTTCTTTTTTAATTTTTTAACACTTTCCGCTGCACGCTCTTTTCTCTCGGCTACTGGTACATAGGCAGGAAAGCCTCCGTAATAAGACATATCTTCCCCTCCAAAAATTATATTTGTAATTTAAATAAATCCATTATCTCATTATTGGTCATCTCAGTAATAAAACTTTCTTGAATATCCGGAACAATTTCGCTAGAAAGTTTAATTTTATCTTCAATCATCATATCTATTTTTTCTTCAATAGTGCCTTTAGTTATAAATTTATGAACTATAACATTTTTCTTTTGCCCTATTCTAAACGCTCTATCTGTTGCTTGATTTTCAACAGCTGGATTCCACCATCTATCAAAATGAATAACATGATTAGCTGCTGTAAGGTTTAATCCTACACCCCCAGCTTTTATTGAAAGCACCATAAAAGGTACATACTCCTCACCTTGGAATTTATCTACAAGTTCTTTTCTTTTTTTAATTGCTGTCCCTCCATGTAATATAAGCCCTTTATGTTCAAATACAGTTTCTAGAAAATCACTAAGTGGTTTTGTTATCTCTTTAAATTGTGTAAATATAATAACTCTTTCTCTTTTTTCGTAAATAGTTTCACATATTTCACGAAGTCTTGCATATTTACCACTTTCATTTTCCATGTAAGAATCTTGACCTAAATACTGTGAGGGATGATTACATATTTGTTTGAATTTCATAAGTGATGAAATTACTATTCCCTTGCGCTCTATTCCCTCTTCTTTAGATTCAAGTTTTTGTTTTAAATCAATTACCAACTTATTGTAAAGCATAACTTGTTTTTTAGTAAGAGTTGCATAAGTTTTCATTTCTATTTTTTCTGGCAAATCATCAATGACTGTTTTGTCCGTTTTTAATCTTCTAAGAATAAATGGACTTACAACCTTTTTAAGTTTTGAATAGTCCATCTGACTTTCCTTAAGTTTCTTTATAAATCCCGAAAATTCCTTTGCACTTCCTAAAAGCCCCTTATTTAAAAAGTCAAATAATGACCACAAATCTGAAAGTCTGTTTTCTATTGGTGTACCTGTCATCGCTATTCTATATCTAGCTTTTAATTGTTTTACTGTTTTAGTTTGCATGCTTCCTGGATTTTTTATAGCTTGAGCCTCATCTAAAATCACTGAATCCCAAGTTATATTTTTTATCCATTCAAACTTTGAAATCATAGCATATGTAGTTATAAAAAGATCATAATTCGCCATATACTTACTATCATCTTCCCCTAAATTTTTATTTTCAGAAGGGTGTATAACATAATACCTTAGCGAAGGTGCAAATTTTTGAATTTCACTCATCCAGTTACCAATAAGTGATGCTGGAATAATTAACAATGTTTTTTCTTTTTTATTTGTCCTAATATAATTCAAAAGTGCAATAACTTGCACTGTTTTTCCAAGTCCCATATCATCTGCAAGACATGCTCCAAGGCCTAGTGATTTCATAAAATGAAGCCAACTTATACCACGCTCTTGATAAGTACGTAAGTTAGCATTAAAGTCATCTCCACAATTAATTTCTTCTATTCTTTCTGGATTACATAACTTGTCAACAACTGAATTAAGCCACTGTCCATTTGTAACTTCAAGGTCAAAGGTATCTTTGGAAATATTCAATACTTTTTGAGCATTTAACTGAAACTGCATTGCTTCAATCATATTTATGTCTTTGCTTTCCATAAGTTTCTGTGCCTTTTCAAAAGCCTTCAGCATTTGTTTTAGTTTTTCATGATTAACCTCTACCCATTTTCCTTTTATAAAAGCTAATCCCTCTGCTTCTGACAAGAGCTTTTTTATTTCATCAGCGGTAATTGTTTCTTCCCCTAGAAATAGTTTTGCATCAAAATCCACTAATGCTTCAAGATTTACTCTTGAGGGTGTAGAGTTCCCTACACTTACAGACATCCTTAAGGATTCTGATTTATTCTTCCACCATCTTGGAATACGACATAATATACCTGACTCCTCATACAGCGGTATTTCTTTTAAAAATGTGTACGCTTCCGTCGCATTTAAACCTAAGGGATGAAATATTTCACCTGTATCAACAAGTTCTGAAATCAGCTGGCTTTTTTCTGATGCCTTGTTTACTGTTGACAATAAATTTAAAAGTTTTTTGTTATTTTCTCCATATTCAATGAGTGCATTCTTTAATGGAAGATGCTTTGATGTGCCACTTTTTGCATCATTTACTGAGTAAGTTGCTAAAAATGCAAAAGGATAGCTATCCTTCTTACTCTCAACTAAATGGAAAAATATACGTCCAACTAAGTTAATACTAGTGCTGAAAGAAGAAAAAAATTCTGAAACGCTTCCTTTATAATCCTCTATCATTTCACTAAAAGAGTTATTTAACTTCTGCCATAGTTTTTCAATCCACTCACAATTCAAGTATTCTAGACCAGTCAAATAAGGCGCACTATCAAGTAAGTCTTTAATTTCATCTTTTTCTATATCCACTATAGTTTTTTCACGTAAAAGTTCAATATCTGGATTCATAGATATTTTTTTTATAAAGGTGCCTATAATAAGTCTTAAATACGTAACAGAATCTGTTAACCCCTCTGTTTTTTCTGAAAATCCAAGAAAAAAAACACCTTGATTTTCATTTTGTGCAAAAGCATTATCTATTTCTTCTTGAATTGCAATTTGCTCTTCACTTAATTTTTCTTTTGTTGCTTGAAAGTCAAATTGGAAAGTCCCCTCTTGTTTAAATATTACAATTAATTCTTTTCGCTGATTTTCTAATGATTTTTCTTTGTTGTTTATTTCCATTAAGCTTATCCTTCCTCAGAAATCTATTGTTATTTTTAATTATTACCATGGTTCTATATGTATAATCAATTATATATTAACTCTATTTTAAGGCATATTAAAAAAGATAACAAGTATACTAATATATTGCACTTGTTACCTTTTTCATATTTCTAATATATTATAAAATGAACACAGCATAATCCACGACTTTGGCTATCCTTCGTCATTAACCTTAGGATCTAATGCCATTCTTAATACATCTCCTAATATATTAAAGCTTAGTACAGTTAACAATATTATTATACCTGGGAACAAGGATAAATATGGTATATCGAGTATATTTTCTTGCGCTTTTTGTAGCATACTTCCCCAGGATGCCATAGGTTCTTGAACCCCTAGCCCTAAGAAGCTTAAGGCTGATTCTGAAAGTATTGCACCTGCTATGCTTATACTAGATATAACAATAATAGATGAAATTAAGTTAGGAATTATATGTTTTTTAATTATGTGTTTATTGCTAGCGCCTAGAGACTTTGATGCCATAACATATTCCCGCTCTTTAAAGGATAATGTCTCTGAACGGACAATTCTCGCGGTACCCATCCAACCAAATATACCAATGATAACTATTATATTTATAATACTTGAACCTAAGTAAGCATTAGCTATAAGAATTAAAAAAAAGGTTGGTATGCACATAAACACATCTATTATTCTCATATTTATGCTATCAACTATTCCACCTACATATCCGCTAATAACCCCTACTAGCGTACCAATGATAACTGATACAAACATGGAAGCAAACCCTACTGTTAAAGATACCCTTCCCCCATAAAGCACCCTAGTAAAATAATCTCTTCCCAATTCATCTGTTCCAAAAAAATGATTCAAATTAGGTGATAAAAATTTTTCTGATAAATTAATCTTGTTAGGGTCATAAGGTGATAAAAAAGCTAACAAGGAGCTCACTATAATTATAAATAGAATTACTAATGAAACTAGCGCAAACTTATTCTTTTTAAATTGAAGCTTTAAGTTAATCATAGCCCTGTTTTTAAGAATATTTTCATTTTCAACAATGTCTGTATTTTCAAGGATATTTATTTTTTCCCACTTTTCCTCACTATTCATCTCTTTACTATTACTCATGTCTATCCACCACCTTTATTCTAGGATCAAGAGTTGTATATAGTATATCTGATATTAGATTCCCTAAAATAAGTAATATTGAAGTAATCATAGTAATTGCCATTATAGCTGGATAATCCCTATTAAATACTGAAGTTACTCCAAATCTTCCCATGCCTGGCCACCCAAAGATACTCTCTGTGATAAAAGATCCTGAAATAAGCTCTGGTAAACTCATTCCTAATATTGTTACAAAAGGTATCATTGAATTTTTTAAAACATGTGAAAATAATATTCTATTTCGAGACGCTCCTTTACTTATAGCCGTTATTACATAATCTTCTTTTAACTGACTTATAGCACTGGACCTAACATATCTAGTTAACACAGCTATATTGGGAAAACTAAGTACCATACAGGGCATAATGCTGTGCCTAATTAAATCTATATTTGTTTCTATCCCTATAGCTCTCATACCTATAGATGGCAATATTGAAAGTTTTACAGAAAAAAGAACTATAAGCATCATTGCAAACCAAAATTCTGGAATTGATATTCCAACATAACATACAGCTGTAACAATGTTATCAAATAACTTATTTCTCCTAAATGCACAAAGCATGCCTAAAGGAATAGAAATTATAATTGATATAAACATTGTAATACCCATTAAACCTAATGTAACCGGTACTCTAGCTGCAATTTCCTCTGAAATTGGTTGATGACTTATAAATGAATACCCAAAATCTCCTTTTATAATATTTTTAAGCCACCGCACATATCTAACCGTTATAGGTTTATTAAATCCCAATCTTTCCCTTGTTTCTGCTCTCTGAATTTTATTCATTCTAGGCGTTACAAAAGCGTTTGATGGGTCTCCTGGCGCTAAATTCATAATCAAGAATGAAATCATTGAAATTGTTATAAGCATTGGTATTGCTTGAACAACTCTCTTAAACACATATCTTTTCATTTAAACTTCTCCTATCTCAATTTAACTAAAAAGAGATATGCAAACTCTTAATTTTGAGCTTGCACATCTCTTTTTTTAATCTTACAAACTTGCCAAATTAATTCCGTGATAATATTGTTTAAATAGTTTATTTCAACTATTTTTCTATCATATATAATTTTGATAAATCTTCAAACATATATATAGGTACTAATTTAGCTTCCTTAACGCCACCAATATTTGCTGCTGTTGAAATATAAGAAGTCTTATAGTCAATATTATATTGAACTGCATCTTCTGCTAATTTCTTTTGAAGTGTTTCGTACATTTCTTTTCTCTTAGCATCATCTGTTTCCATTGAAGCCTTTTTCCAAATTAAATCTAATTCTTTATTCACATAGCCTGTCCAGTTCATTGAGCCTTTCTCTACATACAATCCTGAATAAGAATCTGGATCTGTAGTACATACATAAGCATTTAATACTAAGTCAAATTGTTTTTTCATTGTTCCAAATAACTGTGCAAAGAAAGCTTCTTCTTCTAATGGGATCCCCTGAATTTTAACACCAATTTTAGTTAATTGCTCTTTCATTACATTCATTTGATTTATATCTTATATTGTTTTCAGGAAATTATTAGAAATAATCCAAGTTTCTTTTTATACGTATTTTAAATTCAGAAATATAGCTTATTGTTCGCCTTTAAATAATTTCAATTTTTTGAAAATTATGATATACTATTCTTAGATAATTATTATTTTATGAAAATTATTATTCTAAATTTAATTTGGAAAATATAAAGAATTTCAAATCACGATTTTGCCAATTTCACTAAGTTTTCATTTAAAAATAAAATGGATGGGGTGGTATTTTGAGTAATAAAAAAATTCTAACAGGCAATGAAGCAATAAGTAGAGGCTTTTGGGAAGGTGGCGGAATGATTGCTTCCAGCTATCCAGGATCACCTACTGTACAAATCTTAGATTCTTTAAAACAATATGAGGAAATTTATAGTGACTGGGGAACTAATGAAAAGGTAGCAATGGAGATCGCAATGGGCGGTAGTATTGCAGGTGCAAGATCAATGGTTTCTATGAAACACGTAGGCGTAAACATTGCAAGTGATCCATTTATGACTTTTACACAAACTAAAACAAAGGGCGGATTATTATTAGTTGTAGGTGATGATCCAGGACTTTCAAGTTCACAAAACGAGCAGGATAGCAGATTTTGGGGTAAGTTTGCAAATATCCCCATCTTGGATCCAAGCAGTCCTCAAGAAGCAAAAGATTTTGCAATAGAAGGCTTAAAACTTAGTGAAAAATTCCATACACCAGTGCTTATAAGAATGATGAGTAGGTTATGTCATTGTAGGTCAGCTGTAGAATTAGGTGACCGAGAAGAATTTGTCCCAGGCGGGTTTATACCAGAACAAGGACGATACAGCATGCTTCCCCCCTACTCTAATGCGCAACAATATTTTATGAAAGAAAGAATGGACAAACTCCAAAACTTTAATGAAGATTATGAATATAATTATTTAGAACAAGGAAAAGGCAAGGAATTTTTAATCATTACCTCTGGACTTATATATGAATCTTTAAATGAATTAGAATTAGAAAATATAAGTATACTAAAATTGGGTATGATTTGGCCTCTTCCTATAGAAAAAATTAAAAATTTGGGTAAAGAATATAAAAATGTAATCGTTCTCGAAGAAACGCTGCCATTTATGGAAGACCAGCTAAAAATCAATGGAATTGCAGCAAAAGGCAAGGAGTACTTTTCTTTTACAGGAGAACTCACTATTGAAGATATAAAAATAGGTTTAAAAAAAGCAGGGGTTTTGATAAACGGTTCAGAACTAGAAGTAGCACAAAAGGAATCAATTATTACAAGAACGCCTATGCTATGCGCAGGATGCCCTCACAGACCTATTTTCCATATTCTAAAAGCTAACAATGCAACGGTTATAGGGGACATAGGCTGTTATTCTCTAGGGATACAAGAGCCTTTTGAAGTTCATAAAACTAATATAAGTATGGGAGCGTCCCTTGGAATGGCTCTTGGAGTTGCTACTGTTCATTCAAGAATAAACAAGCAAAAACCAATAGTAGCTACAATTGGAGATGGAACCTTTTTTCATTCTGGAATGACTGGATTTATACAACTTGCAAAAACCACAGAAAATATAACAGTTATTATAATGGATAATAGGACTACTGCCATGACTGGTGGCCAAAACACTCCAACTACAGGCGATTATTTTAAAGAAGAGCTTGGATATCATGTGAGCATACCTGATATTTTAAAATCTTTTGGTATAGTTGATATTACTGTGGCAGATCAATTTAAATATAAGGAAACTAAGGAAATCATCAATAATGCAATGAAAAGATCAGGACTTTCTGTAGTAATAACAACTCGTCCTTGTGCCTTGAATTTCAAAATTAAAAGTCCTCATTATTATGTAGATGAAGATATATGCATAAGTTGTAGAAGTTGTTTGCGTTCCAACTGCCCGCCAATTTCCATGAAAATGTATCCTGGGAAGGAAAAGAAAAATTCTTATATAGATCCAGACATGTGCGTTGGTTGTTCCGTATGCTCTCAAGTTTGCCCTGTGAGTGCAATAAAATGCAGTAGTGAAAACATACAGAAGGGGGTGAACTAATATGGGCGTTACAAATATTTATATGGCTGGTGTTGGTGGACAAGGACTAGTACTTACCACAGAAATAGTAGTAGAGGTTGCTTTCTTAGAAGGCTATGAAGTAAAAAGTAATGATGTAATTGGACTATCCCAAAGAGGTGGAAAAGTTTGGGGAAGCGTAAGATTTGGTGAAAAAGTACATTCTGCTTTAATTCCTGAAGGAGAAGGAGATCTTCTCCTTGCAATGGAAGAACTAGAAGGTTTAAGATTATCCACTGCTTTAAAAAAAGGTGCAAAAATTATATTTAATGAGGAAATCATTTTTCCAAATAGAGTACTTATTGAAAAGGATGTATATCCAGAAAATATATGTGAAAAATTAGTAGAAAGTGGCTACGAGGTTATTTCTTTAAATGCAAAAGAAATAGCTAGAGGCCTTGGTAATATTAAAACAGAGAATATTGTTCTTTTGGGCAGGCTGTCTAAATATTTGCCTTTCAAAGAAGAAACCTGGTTAAAAGTTATAGAAAACAAAGTCCCAGCAAAAACTGTAGGAGTGAATTTTTCTGCCTTTAAATCTGGCAGACAAACATAAAAAAAAACAGGGAATTCTAATTTGGAATTCCCTGCTTTTTTAGTTTTTAAAATTTCTATATTTGGTATCATATTATTTTCTTATTATTCTCTTGCCTTTAAACTTTCTACCATATTTATATTTAATACTCTTTTCTTACAAATAAAAAGCGTAATGTAATATATTAATAAAATAAATAGAAACCCTGCAAAAATCTGATTAGCCTCTAGTTGTGGTTCAAATGCAAAATACATATTTGCTGTGAGTTTGTTAAAAAAGCTTTGCATAATTCCCTTGCTAAAGGGTATAGCTATTATGAAACCAAACCAAACTAAAAGGGAAGTTGAGTTAATAAGAATCCTTGAAATTTCACGTTGATGGTAGCCAATTACTTTTAACATAGAAATATTCTTACGATTTTCTTCAACTAACATTATTGTTACTATATATATTACTATGACGCCTATGATTGCCGCAAAAGCTGCCATTACATATAGGAAGGCTTTAAATGCATTAATTGACGATTCCATACCTGCTCTACCCTCACTCTTTGTGGATTCCACCTTAATATCACTTTTATTGACATCCAGCTTTTTATCTGAAAACAGACCGATATATGTGCTATCCGGTATACTCAGCATCTTGTTTAAGTTTGCTCTACTTATGTAGATGCTATTTCCCACACTTATATTTGCAATATCGTCAATTGTTATATTATATTCTTTTAAGTTTGAGAGACTTTTTATAATTATACTTTCGCCTTTACTAATTTTTAGTTTTTTTGCAACGCTTTTGGCCATAACAATTTTGTCCTTAGAAATGCTTTTTCCATTATCATCCGTTAATATAATGTATTTAGAGTTTTCTTCAATACCATTAAGTGTTATACTATTTTTTTTACCATCCTTGGCATATTCGAAGGATGACAACATGAAGGGTTCTCCCTTTAGTGGACTTTCGAATTTAGGCGTTGTGTAAATATATTGATAATTATACTTATATATTTTGTCAAAACTATTATCAAACAGAAAGTTTATAGAACTATCAAGAATGAATCCTGAAAGAATAAATAATGATGCCACAACAATACCAATTAACATTAATGCACTTCTTGGTATGTTGCATAATATTTCTTTCAACTTGAATCTTAACCTAAAAGATCCACGCTTATATGGCACAATTTTTGATAATAATCCTTTTTTTTGCTGATTAGAATTTGCCTTAAGCAATGCAACTATATTGAGATTTAACGCTCTAAATATTGAAAAAGTTGCGGCTAAGACATTTAAAATCAATGGAAGAAGCAAAACAAATAAAACGTTTTCCCATTTAAAATCTAGTTTTACTGCTGGAATGCTATATTCAGCCTTTGAAATAATTTCCATAGGTTCTGTAAGTATATATCCAAGTCCAAGCCCTGAAATTGATCCAACAAATGATATTATTATTGGTAGTCTCAAATAGTGAGATAATATTTCTACTTTCTTATATCCCATTGATATTAATGTACCTATATAGCAATATTCCTTTTTCAACATTCTACCCATTACTACAGCCATTATTATGCAGCTGACTAGCATAATAAATAGTGGTGCAAGTTCACTTACCTTTATTATTGCATCGATCTCACCATTAAACGCTGCGATTCTCATATTATTATTAATATCTGTCCATCCAACTATTAACCCTAACTGTGACAGTTCTTTTCTAAACTCCATAACGCTAGATTCATTGAATTTAACACTATAAAATAATTTTTCATTCCCTATTACACTTTTATATGCATCCTCACCAACAACTACAAGTCCAAATTTAGAACCATTTGTCATGTAGTCTGTTTCCTCCTTTAGCATTGCCAAATAGTCAGGTACTGCAAGGATGCCAGAAACATTAAATTGTATATCATTTAATGCTAATTTATCCCCAAAGCTTAACTTTTGAGCATTAAAGAAAAATCTATCTACAAGAATATCACTACTTTTATTAAGATCTTTTCCAGAATAAACTGAATGTAAATTTAGCTTCTGATTAACTGATCTAACCCTAACAATAGCGTTATTATAGGCAACCTCCTTGTATCTGCTTTCCTGAAGTATAAAGTTATATTTCTTTTGAAATTTTGATATTTCCTTTGTAGTTAATTTTCTTGAAAATGTAAAATTGGCATCCTCAATTTTAGAGTTTATTCTATCTTCTTCAACTGATTTTTTTATGCTGGTAGTAGCTGTTTTCATTGATAAAAATAAACTTGTTGAAAATATAATTAGTAGTATCATCCCTATATAGAAAGCCTTATGCTCAAAAAATATTCTTTTTGTACGTTTATTTATTATCATTACCACTCAATCCTTTCTACTGGAATAAGTTCTGTGTTTAGTTCATTGTGTGTTATTTTCCCGCCTCTTAAACGCACAATTCGATTACTCATTCCTGAAATTGAATTATTGTGAGTAATTATAATAATTGTAGTATTATACTTTTCATTTATACTCTTTATTAACTTTAAAATATCCAGAGAGGATTTATAATCGAGTGCCCCGGTAGGTTCATCACATAGTAACAGTTTGGGATTTTTAACAAGTGCCCTTGCTATGGCTACTCTTTGTTGTTGTCCACCAGATAGTTCAACAGGATATCGTTTAGCAAGCTGTGCAATATCCAGGTTTTTTAGAAGTTCTTCTATATCAAATGCACTTTTACAAATATCTGCAGCAACCTCAACATTTTCATAGACATTTAAGTTTGGAATAAGATTGTAAAATTGAAACACAAAACCAATAAAATCCCTTCGATAATTGGTTAGTTTTGAGCCTTTTAATGCTGTAATCTCGTTTCCATCTATTACTATACTTCCACTATCAGCTTGGTCAATACCACCAATAATATTTACAAGAGTGGATTTCCCAGAACCTGATGGTCCGAGTATTGTAACAATTTCGCCCCTATTTATTGATAAACTAACATCATCTAATGCCTTTAATTCTTCGCTACCACATTTGTACACTTTGCAAAGATTCTTCACCTTAATAAAAGATTTTTCCATTTTTAATACCCCATTTCTTTAATTATATATTTTGATATCTCAATGGCGTTGCAATCTTCAGACGCATTCTAGAAATGGGCATAAAAAAGCCCGTAGAACATTTTACTGTCCCACAGGTATATAATCATCCTGTTGCCAAATATGGCCCAGCCCCACGAACTTTTTTAAAAGTTCATCGCCTGCTCAGTTTGTACTGTAGATTTGTATGCAGCGCAAATTGATTTAGTTTATTTTATCATATAAACTAATATCTGTATATGATTATTTAACTTTAATTATATATATTAGCTTTTGATAATTATAATGACTCTTTTTATAATTTTAATTTATATATACTTATACTTGTGTTCCAAAAATAGCTACATTTTGATTATCCAAAACAAACATATTATCCTTCCATTTTAGAGTATTCAAAACATAGCCTAAAGCATCTGCATTATATCTACCGGCTATTTTTTGATATGCCAATAGCTCATATACTCCATTCGAATCAAAATCCACAGGATATAAACCACTTAACGGATTTACAAATCCGCTAAGTGGATTCTTTAGTTTTCCATTTTTATCGTATATTTCATTTAAATAATCTGCATCTTTATTGGATATATCTATAATGTATTTTTCATTATTTTTCTTGCTAAAAACGCAAACCTTGTAGTTGTCTTTATAAGTAATATCGTATTCATATTGCTCATTATATAAATTAAAATCAAACAGTAATTGTGCTGTATTGTTAATAAAGGAATAAATGTAGTGGTACATTATTCCACCACTACCACCGGTGGTAATACCTATTAAGATGTCATTCACACCATCTCCTGTAAAATCCCCTAAAAATAATGTAGGGTTGTATCCTGCATTTTCACTGAGTGGTATACTAGTAAATCCACCTGTCATTCCATCTTGTATTACAAGGGTAATATTTTGAGTAAATGGACTATCTGGTGTTTTTCTACCTGTTAAATACACATTATCAGGTATTCCATCGCCGTTTACATCTCCACTTGCATAAGAGACAATTCCGGGATATATCATATTAGCTCTAAAATAATAATTATACATAGCAGCTCCTTTTCAATATAAGCATTCTATAATAGCTTACTATGACTTTCAATAATATGTTACAGGTATCCAATATATTTAGAGATATAAATAAATTTTTTGATAATACTTTAATAATAACTCTGATGGAGGAATTGATCCAAGTACTAAATTTGATGATATACCTGAAGATTGGGTTTACCCTTTATGTGGAGTTGGTAAATCAGATTTTGAGAAAATAAAATAGTAATTTAAATAGCATATTGGTACATATAATATAATATAACATTTTTTAGAAGGGATTTAATGTATAATTTGAAACCGGAAATTTTTGATTTTAAATCGGTCAAAGGCATTTCTATGAAGCAGCTTAATGAACATTATAAGTTGTATTCAGGGTATGTAAGCAAATTAAATGAAATTTGGAACACTCCTTATATACCTGATAATTACACTGATAGCAATGCTACTTATTCCAAAATGCGCAGCTTAAAACTAGGGGAAACATATTCACTGAACGGCGTAAAACTTCATAATCTTTATTTTGAAAACATAGTCGGGGGCAATAACCTTCCTTATGGGCCCGTATTTAATGCTATAATAAATCAGTTTTCATCTTATGATGCTTTTATCTCTTACCTTACAAATGTAGGTTTATCCATGAGAGGTTGGGCAATTCTTTCCTTTGATTTGCTTGATAACAAACTACACATAATAGGAAGCGATTTACACGATACTGGTGCGGTCTGGCTTTCTTATCCAATATTAATCATGGACGTTTACGAACATGCATATTTCATGGATTTTGGAACAGATAAAAGAAAATATATTTCCACATTTGTTGAAAATATAAATTGGAAGGTTTTAAATGCTAGATTAGAAAAATACGTTTCAACGACACAGTTTATGGAAATGAACCAACATAGATATTTTCCATATAGATATTTTTAAAAGGTTATTTTCTAGAATCTATGATAAGAATGATTTAAAGAAATATTTCTTATTAAAATAAAAGCCCTCTATGGCAGATTATTAACTGCCATAGAGGGCTTTTATAATTGTAAAAACAACACTAGGATTTAGTTTCTATTTATTAATAATAATTTCTTTTCCTTCTTTACGCCACTTAGCAAATTCAGCAGTTGCTGTGAAAAGTGCGTCTGTAGATGAGTTAAGTGCAGTTTCAAAAGAGTCTTGCAGCACACCTACGATAAAACCTACACCAACTACCTTCATAGCAATGTCATTTGGAATGCCGAATAAACTACAAGCTAGAGGGATAAGTAATAGCGAACCTCCAGCTACTCCTGAAGCGCCGCAAGCGGACACAGCAGAAAGTACGCTGAGGATAAGTGCCGTAGGCATATCCACTTTAATACCAAGGGTGGTAACAGCTGCAAGTGTCAGAACAGAAATGGTAACAGCTGCACCAGCCATATTGATGGTAGCACCTAATGGAATGGACACCGAATACGTATCCTTATCTAAACCTAATTTTTCACACAAACTCATATTTACAGGAATGTTTGCAGCTGAGCTACGTGTAAAGAATGCCGTAACACCACTTTCCTTTAAGCACATAAGCACAAGTGGATATGGGTTTTTACGAATATTAATGTACACAATGATTGGATTGACAACAAGAGCCATAAAAACCATACAACCAAGGAGAACTGCAAGTAATTTTCCATAGCTTTTAAAAGCGCCAATTCCATTTGTAGAAATAGCTTCAAATACTAGACCCATAATTCCAAGTGGGGCAAAGTCTATGACCCATCTAACCATTTGAGTTAATGCATCCGAAAAATTATTAATCATAGTTTTTGTAGTATCAGGAGCATTTTTTAAAGCAAAACCAAGAAGTAACGCCCAAGACAATATACCGATATAATTGGCATTAAAAAGTGCTTTAACTGGGTTATCAACAACATTTAGAAGTAATGCTTTGAGAACCTCTACGACACCCCCAGGAGGTGTAACATTCTGAGCGCTTGTTGCAAGTGTTAATGTTACCGGGAACACAAAGCTTGCAATAACCGCCACAAGACCGGCTAAGAATGTTCCTAAAAGATAAAGGACTATAATGGATTTCATATTGGTTTTGTGGCCAGTCCTATGTTGAGCTATAGCCGACATTACCAAGAAGAATACCAATATAGGTGCAATCGCTTTCAGAGCACCTACAAATAAAGAACCAAAAATAATGACTGGTTTTGCTTGTTCTGGAATAGCTAAAGCTAAGGCAATACCAATCAATAATCCTATAATTATTCGTTGTACCAAGCTCATTTTATTCCAAATTTTCATTAGTTTTTTCATAATCTTTTTTCCTCCTATAGTTAAAATTGAAATCAAACTGCGCACAGCCACTTTAGATAAACTATGATTCGACTTATTATTCTCACAACTCTGCGATAAAAATAATTCTACCACAGATTTTAGCTGATGGGAAGCAAAATTTTAGCACCATAATTTTAGCAAATTACCACTCTAACCCTAGTTATACTACAACTTTACCTATAATGTAAATTTTTATATTTGTTAATAATATGAAGTTTGATATGATTGCAATTAAAGTCTAATATTAGGAATAAATAGATGAATATTAATGATAAAAAGATACAAAAACTTATATAATTCCCATTTATTTCATCTTTTGTTCTGCAGATATGAATAGCCTTAATTTTTTTCCTTTTATTTCAGGGTGTCTTACAAGAAATATAATAAACCAACTTGTTAGTATTAAGCCTTTTAGGATGATGCTAAGGCAATGCCAAAACTAACAATTTTTCCTATATGTCGCCAATCAGGTTTTTGCAGAAAATTTAATCCAGCAAAATAATCAGTTTTCTTTGTGATGACATAAATAAATATTATTGTTACAACAAACTGCGCAAAAATTGTTGCAACAGCCTCTCTTAAATTCTCACTTATACTATTTAAAGTTTATGGATATAATATTTAAGACAAATTCATATAATATTACCGCATGTAAAATATAGGAGGAAAAAATGTTTAATAAAAAGGATAAAAATCAAAATAATAGATTTAAAGCTATAGATAACTATGCTGATGCATTAGCCGTACATAGTAAAATAATTGTAGATAAAGGGACAATAACAAACTATTTAATTAATATTGAAGATTACGCTGGAGGAATCACTATATTATTAGATAAAGATGGAAATGCTATGCTTTCACAATTAAAGTTATAATATTTTTAAACTAAAGTACAAAATAACACGCATTGTTAAGTTATGAACCCTAAAAATGGGTATAAAAAAAGTATCTGCATTGGCAGATACTTTTTTATTACTAAATACCCATACTAGGCACATTAAACTAAATTTACATTTTTTTAACAAATTCAGATTTTAGTTCCATAGCTCCAAAACCATCAATTTTGCAATCAATATTATGATCTCCATCAATTAAACGTATGTTTTTTACTTTTGTACCCATTTTTATGGCTAATGAACTTCCCTTTACTTTAAGATCTTTGATTATTGTTACAGAATCGCCATCTTTTAAAAGGTTTCCATTTGCATCTTTAATAATCTTTTTATCTTCGCTATTTTCGATTTCTACTTCTAAATTCCACTCATGACCACATTCGGGGCATACAAAAAGGCTTCTATCTTCGTAAGTATATTCTGAATTACATTTTGGACAATTTGGCAAATCTAACATAAATTCATTTCCTCCATTCGTTATTGTTAATTCTACTATATAAGAATTATTTTAAATTTCTTTTTACAACTTTATTCAAAAGCCCATTTCTTTATATGTGGAATTTTAGTACTCGTAGGAATAACAATTACGAACTTAAAATCTACAAAAAAATATAGGGGGGTTCCTTATATGCTTATATATTATCATAGTCTTCTCATATTGACAAACCCTCCTCTACCCTCTAGATTTTAAATTCTCTAACCTATTAATGTTCATTACCTTTTTTCTTGTAACCAACAATGTCACATAGTATACAACGAAAGAACTACCGAAATATATTTATATATTTCGGTAGTTCAATTAGTAACGCAGTGGACAATTTCTATTTGCTACATATTTTGTGTTTTTGTATTATTATACATAGCATCCAAAGGTTTTCCCTCAATGTTTAAATTCTCGTCACCAGGTTCACCAATATGAGTTTTCTCAATAAATGTTTTCTTATTATCTTCTTCATTTTCAACTTTTTCAGTTCCAATATGATTTTTCTTTGATTCCTCTACAAGTTTATCAATATCTAATGCTATGGCTGCTGGTTCAGTTGTGGGTTCATATCTGTTAACTATATCGCCATTCCTGTCAATAAGGAATTTGGTGAAATTCCATTTCACTGAATTCTCTTCCAAGAATTTGGGGTAGTTTTCCTTAAGAAAGTCATTGAATTTTTTTTCATTTGGTTGGTCTAGATCAAACCCTTTGAAAGTTGTTTTTTCTGTCAAATATCTGAAAATTGGCTGAGCATTTTCTCCTCTCACATCACTCTTCTTAAACAGTTGAAAACTCACTCCATAATTAAGTGTGCAGAACTTCTTAATTTCCTGGCTTTCACCCGGTTCCTGCCCTGCGAATTGATTGCTTGGAAAACCCAATATTTCGAAGCCTTTATCCTTGTACTGTTCATAAAGTTTCTCCAAACCCTCGTACTGTGGTGTAAAACCACACTCACTTGCTGTATTAACTATAACCAGTACCTTTCCCTTATACTGTTCCATAGATATTTCATCGCCATCAATTGTAATTGCGTTAAAATTATAAATTGACATATATTATCCCTCCATCTCATATAAATTTAAGCACTTTCATTTATTTTATCATACCCATTATAAAAATCTAGTAATTGATATAAACCGGCTTTGCAAACTCTCTACAGAAGATTCAGAATATTCTTACTTCATTATACCATTGATTCCATTATATTTCAACATTTTTAGACTAATTGTCTTATTTAAAGATATTTATTTCTTTTTTGACTTACCACTTTACAAACTTAACAGCATATCATTTCTACACCATCTTTGATTACCTCATAATTAAATGCGTTATCCTGACCTAAGTAGCTATAAACATTGTCTCTTGTTTTCTACTCTCTCAGTAAATGATATTATTCCTTAGCAAAACTTGAGTATCGTATACTTCCAGCACTATAAAAAGTTAATGCTATTAATAACAATACAAAAACATTAGGAAACAATATTGATTTTTCTATACTTCCAAGTGACCAATAAAAGGGAGTAAACTTGCTTAAGGTTACAATTATTTTTGGAATCTTAGTTGAAGTTTCTCCAGTAACTCCTCCTATATATACGAAAAACATTATTAATGATATTAAAGTTATAACTAAAGCTCCAGCCCCTGGATTTTTAAAAATCCTGTTAACCATTATGGCGAGGCTTATGGATATCATACTCATTAAAGCAATATTCAATACTAAAATTCCAAAATTTACAAAATCAATCTTAAATAATAACTTCATTACCAAAAATGAGGATGTATACATTATAATTTGTGTTATTATCATAGAAACATAAATACTTCCTATTATTGCATATCCTTTATTAGCAGTAGATAAAAATCGCTCTAATATTTTTTCTTTTCTAAGCTTTAATAAATCTGTACTTATATTACTTGAAAATGAAAGTAGAAAAAACATTATCATAACAATTGGCATAAATTCATCTGCAGAAGCTACCTTTTTTTCCATGTTATATTGAAGCTTTACAACATTTTTATTTAACTCCTTATCTTCCCTTATAATATTGCTATTTTTTAGCATTTGAACCTTAAATAATTCATTTACCTTCTGCTCTATCTGCATTTCAAATATTTGTATACCATTTCCTTCTTCTAATTTATAAGAGTTTATGGTTGGTTTTTTATTATCATTTATTTGCTGAGTAAAATTTCCAGGTATTTCATATATGGCAATTACATTATAGTTCTTTAATGATTCTAAGGCTTCTTCCTTATTATCATAAACACTAGGTGGTTTTATTTTTTCTACTAACTCCCTTCCTAAATGTCCACTATCTAAATTCACCACCGCCACTTTTAAATTCATATTTTTACTGTTGGATTGAGGCTCTGAAAAACTATTCGAAAAAAGGACAACTGCAATAGGAAGTATAAACATAAAAATAATGCTTTTATAATCCTTAAAATACTTTTTACAATTAACTAATACCATATATAAAAACTTCATACTTATACCTCCCATCTTAGTTTTACTTTTAATATGCTTATGAAATATGCTATTGTGGATACTGATAGCATAATAATTAAATACTTGCTAATAGTGCTAAAGGAATTGAAAAGCATACAATTTGTATAGGCTTCCGAAATAATATTTCCTGGTGAAAATTTTGAAATACTTACGAATATCTTACTATTTATTTCTTTTAATGGGACAAAGCCACCGCCAAATATAATATGAATATACATTAATACTATGACTATGGTATTAGCAGCATTTTTACCGAAAAACGCTATTATAATCCCTGCTACACTTGTTATTAAGAGACTTTGACATATTAATATTGCTATTATATTTAGTGGACTTACTCCTATAAAAGCTAATCCTGTTATTCTAAATGATACAATGTACAAGATTCCGTAAACTAAGCTCATTAAAAAGAAAGACAATAAATCTAAATTAAAAAAATCACATTTTGTCATAGGTGTAGATACCAATCTTTTATTGCTTCCATTTGATTTATCCATATTAAATCCTGTAATACAACTTATTATCATTGTAAATACCATAAGTGTCATCAATGTTGCAGCTTGATTTTCAAAGGATGTTAGAACTCTTTCTCCTTTAACTAAATTCTGCTGCAAGGTAGCCACAGATGAATTTTTGTTTATACTCGCAATAACCTCATTAAATAGCTTTTCTTTTTCCATTATGCCCATAGTATTAATCTTATTTGAAATCACTACAGTTTCTGTTAATCTTTTTCCGTACTCTTCTATAACACTTTTTATAATTAATTCGTTTATACTTGAAACTCTTTTCTTCTCGTAAGCCACTATAGTTGTTTCTTTTAGATTAATTACATCTTTCTCATAGCCCTGTGGGATAGTTATTTCATATTGTGACTTATCTGTAATATTAAAAATTTCTTTTATCTCTTTTGTTTCAAATAACTCTTTAAAGTTTTTAGAGGTTTTACTATTATCCTTATCTATAATGTTAATGCTGATTTTATCTCTATTGACATCTGGCTTAAACATATCCTTTTGAGTAGTCCCCATAAGTGCAGCAATTATTAAAGGGAAAATAGAAAACATTAATACTAATATTTTCCATTGAGCTAACATCCCCTTAAGAATAACTTTTATTGTAGCTTTTATTCTCATTTTCACTCCCCCTAATCCCTTAACTTCTTCCCTGTAAGTGACAGAAATACTTCCTCTAAGGAGGCTTCTTCCACATTAAATTTCTTGATTTTTTTATGCTCCCTAGTTAATAACATTAGTAGCTCTTCTAAATTAAAGCTCTCCTCATTTACATAAATTGAAACCTCTTCATCATTAATAAAGCAGTCCTTAACTCCTTGTAGTTTCTTTATCTTAAGTAAGAATCCATCATCATTCTGCTCTAAAATAAGTTTAATAGTTCCATGAATATTTGCCATAGACTTAATCATTGATTTTGTTCCGAAAGCAATTTCGGATCCTTCATCTAAAATAAATATATTGTTACACAGCTGTTCAACTTCTTCCATATAGTGAGAAGTGTATATTACCGTTGTATTGTTCTCCTTATTTATCTTTTTAATAAATTCAAAAATGTAGTTTCTAGATTGAGGATCCACTCCCACTGTTGGCTCATCTAATATAAGAATTTTAGGTCTATGCATTATTGCTACTGCTAAATTTAATCTTCTCTTCATTCCTCCTGAGAATTTTTTAACCTTTACTTTTTTCTTTTCATTTAATCCTGTTACAGTAAGTGCCTCTTCAATTCTTTCCTTTAAAAGTTTTCCGTAAAGTCCATAGAAAGCTCCAAAATACTCAAGATTATCATAAGCGGATAGTGCTTCTATTAATGCTAGTTCTTGTGGCACAAGCCCTATAAGTTCTTTTGCTTTTATTGGATCCACTGATATGGAATGCCCCCCCATAATAACGTCTCCGCTATTTCCTTTAATGAGTCCCGTCATAATATTTATTAATGTGGATTTCCCTGCTCCATTAGGTCCTATTAATCCAAATATATCTCCCTGTTTTATTTCAAAAGATATATTATCTAAAACTAATTTATCATCAAATCTTTTTGTTACATTTTTTACAACTATATTATTCATAAAAATTTTACCCCCTTAATCTCTCTATTTATATTCTAGAGGAATTAAGGGGGTATTACCAGTACCAGGAGTAACTGTAAAAGTTACTCAAGTCACTTTTCAGCTTATTTATTGCTTTTTTAATTCACTATGTTGTTTTTAAATGCAAATATGGTAAGTTGAGTTCTATCTCTAAGGGAAAGTTTTTGTAGTATACTACTTATGTTATTTTTTATGGTACCCTCAGATAAAAATAAATTTTCTGCAATCTCCTTATTAGCTAAGCCATTAGCTACTTCTCGAATTATATTTATTTCTTTATCGTTTAAATCATTATTGCTTTTTATCTCTTCTAAATCGCTTTTCTTATTATAATCTATATTTTCATTAAGGATTTTATATGCCACCTCTGGATTTATAACCACATTCCCCTTAAAACACCCTTTTATTCCCTCATAAATCAAATCATAATCACTATCCTTTAAAAGATATCCCGATGCACCATATTTTAATGCTTCATGAATATATTCCAAATCATTAAAGGTAGTTAAAATCAAAATTTTGATATCTTCAAACTCCTTTTTAATTAGCTTTGTCCCAAGTACCCCATCACACTTAGGCATTCTAATATCCATAAGCACAACATCTGGCTGATTTTTTCTGCATTCCATTAAAGCTTCTTCACCATTTGCTGCAGTACTTATAACTTCAATATCTTCATAGGTACTAAGTATCATATTCATACCTGTTCTAATAAGTTTTTCATCATCCACCATCATTACCTTAATCTTCTTCATTATCTTCCTCCTGCGAATGAATTTTAAGCTTTTCCACCTTATCCAACTCTATTTTTACTAAAAATCCGTCTCCGCGCTTTGTTATATACTCAAAAATACCGCCTATTTCTTTTACTCTCTCTCTCATACCCTTAAGCCCAATTCCTTCTACTAAGTTGTCCATTCCTATGCCGTTGTCTTTTAATGTAATTACCAATTTATAATTATTAAATGCCATGAAAATTTGAATCAATGTAGCCCTGCCATTCCTTACACTGTTAGCTAAAAACTCCTGAATTATCCTATAAATCACAAAGGCTTGATCTGGGTTTAAAGGCCATTTTTCCTTTGTAAAAGCAAGTCTAACCTCTACTCCTGTCAGCTTCTTGAAATTTTTTATAAGCTCTTCAATTATTAAAATACCCTCATAATTCTCAAATTCTTTAGGTTTTATTTCCCTTACAGCCATTCTAACCTCATTTAAACTGCTTTGAGTAAATTTTCTAAGTTCTTTTGCTACTTGTTTTGCAGTTTGTTGATTTATTTCTATTGTTCTTTCAATAGCTCCTAGTTGTATTACTATTACTGATAATGCATGTCCTACACTATCATGTATTTCTCTTGAAAGCCTGTTTCGCTCTCTTAATAAAGTTAATTCCTCTATAGAACTAGCATAAATTTCTAGATCCCTATTCGCACTCTTTAGTTTTTCTTCTGAAATTCTAAGCTTATCATAAAGCATCTGTGCTTCAATCTTTCTATCACTCTCATCTTTTATTAAGTATAATATAGCAACAACAACTATTAATAAAGCTACGTTTATAAATTTAAATTCCAGGGTTTCATTTAAAGAAAGTACTACACCTTGTAAAATTATAGCTAAATTAAAAATATGCTTCACTGGTTTTTCAAAAAATATGTTATTATCTAAAGCAAGTAAAATAAGATAAGTAATAAGGTATCCACCAATCCATTTATAAGCAAAAACTATGAATATAAACTCTATCACAAAGGATACTATTTTATAAAACGTTTTATTTAACGAAAAAAATCTTATCTGATTATTTATTAAAAATACAAATATAAATATTATCATTGATGTAGTTAAATTTATTCTATTTATAACTATTCCTGATATCATTATCAATATCAAAAAATACCTTATAAAAATAAGCAAACTTTTATTCCACATAAATCCTCCTGAATATAATCGCATTTAGAATTTATCTTTGGTGTCGCATTTTCACCTCAATTTAAGATATTCTATTTTTCATTGTAACATTTCATACTATATATTTCCATAAAATTGTATACAGTAGTAATCTAAATTAAAGTAGCTCTGAGTGTTCTTCAAAGCTACTTTAATTATTCTTTATGTAAGTTTTAAATTGATGATTTTGCTATTTTTAAAGCACTCTCCATGCTTTTAGCTGATGCTATAAACCCTGCTTTGTGACAAAATATAGCATCATCTATTTTAATTATAGAATTTATTTCTTCACTTGATTTTCCTCTAATGGATTCTAATATATCTTTTCTTGCTTCAAAAGTATCAGCAGATTTCTTTACAGTCTGTATCTTATACTCTGCATTATTATCATCTGGAGAAATAACGAATAATACCTCATTATTTATATCTATTTTAAGTAACTGTTGGAGCCAAGGACAACCGTTTTTTAAAACCATTATTTCATTAATATTTCTATTTTGAAAGGCCTCGTTTACTATAATTCTTGCTTTTATAACAGAAACCTGTCTAGTTATTATTCTTTTTATAACCTCAGTAGCATACCCAGTAGCTTCTTCAAATGCTTCATCCTTGGAGTCAACAGAATCCCATGTAGGATTAAACCCTTGGATAATATCACTTATGGTCGTTACTTTAATTTCTGATTTTATATCCATGCCATTATCTGTAGCGTCAATACCCTGCACTAAATTTTTATCAACATAATCGAAAATTGATATTATATCGTCTTCATCAAACTCCGAATTAAACTTTTGTATTACTCGAGGGCCAAACTCTCTCCAAACTAACCCACAAGCGGCATAGGGTATATTATTTTCTCTTATTTCTTTATTTAATTGGTGATGGTCGAATTCTCCTAGAGATATGTCATAAACAAAGTCTAGTTTTCCAAGTATATTTTCGTCTCTTGTTCTTATTACCTTAATATCCCCTAGTAGTAAACTAAGTATAGCAGTAGCCATAACATCGTCTGCATGAAATTTCCCGCTATGTGTTCCTAAAGTTTTAATATTATTTTCATTAATCATAATTTACCTCTTTCATATTCATATTATAAATATATTTAATACCATTGCTATTTGTTTGAAGTCAGTTCTAATTTCATGCCAATAGCATCTTTTCTAAAGTCTTCGTCAGCGGTACCCTTTATAATAAAGTCTAAACATTTAATTGCCTGCGTGTCATCTTCTAATGCATTATATGCATAAACTTTATAATAATAAATACTACAAGTTGATTCTACGTCGCTTTTATCTACTACCTGTAGCATTCTATCACAAATGTTAACTGCTTTTACAAATTGATCAGTATTCATATACAGACATAGTAAATAATATAATGAATCATTTTTATCCCCTTCCATAAGTATAGTATTTTCAAAAGCTATTATAGCTCTACTAAACATATTCAAACCTATTAGTGACTCACCTACTCCAAATAGAGCATCTGCAGTATCATTAATTTCCCTTGCAGTGTTGTAATGAAGAAGTGCATTGTAAAATTCTTCCTTATTAACTAATTTCTCACCTTTGTCTACAAGAGGTTGATACTCCATAGATGCAACGCTTAAAGTCTTTTGAAGCAGTTCTTCTGAATAGACTGTATTTATAAACCCTCCTTTGTATGATTCCATAAACTCTAAAACTTTTGGAATAAACATTGTTTTAGCATAACCCGATTCTGCATACCATATATTTGACTGCACCATACCCATATCTTTTTCAGCAACTGTAGATCTAGGTATTTCAAATATTCTTTCTGATTCAGGCAGCAAAAAACAATCTTTACTCCATGCTTCCATACTAAAATATAAATCTCTGCCTATCCCCCCATAAAGGTAACATTCTTGCGAATATCTGTATAAAATGGCATTTTTGTACCAACCAACAATAACATTTTTCCCTGTTTTGCTTTGTTTTGCAACCCATATTACAAGCACATTCTCTACGCTATCATCGTTTACTGTTGCTTTTTCAAATCTTTCTAAATTCAGAGAACCGCCTCTATTCGATACGTATCCATAACATTTACCGTTATAATCTTGGAAGTTATATGATTCATGAGCCTCATTGTTTTCACCTTTGGCCCCTCCACCAGTTTTGATCAGTTTATCATCATCATTTACTCCTATATAATTTTTTAACCATGTAATGTTACAAAATATAATCCTCATTTTATTACTCCCCTACATCTCAAATTTACTTATCTGATAATCTAAAATAAATTATCATGTTTTTCTCTATTATACATAAAAATACCCTCTAGGGTAGACTTTTTTTAAAATTATGAACTGCTTTATATGATATATTTTAGAGTTATCTTAACTTTTTTCGATTTGTTTTTTCTGCTTAAAAACCTCTTGTTATGAAAAATTACAAATTTTGTGCGAAAAGCCTACTCCTTCAGGTGTGGGATGGATAGCGCTTGACGATAGACAAGAGAATAATTGTAAATAGCGATAAGCATATAAAAATATTTATAACATACAAAAATAGCACTATAATAAGTATTATTGTGCATATTGTCCAAGGTATTGGAGGTATGCTATAATTAAATTCAACTAATGGAGGTAAAATATGAATACAAAAGAAAAATTTTTATGCGATATAAAAAGTGAAAGTAATATAAAAATATCATTAATGGTAATGAAAATACTAGTCAAAGATTCTTCTAAGGTAGTATGCATATTAGTTGATAAAAGCGGAGAAATAAAAGCTAATATGCCAAGTAAAAATGGAGATATTATTGAAGGTAGCGTACTAGCAATTGAAGGTTTTAAAGATAAAAATCTAGATGTGAAAAAATATAAATTCATTTCAGATTATAATCTTTCTGATTATCTTCCAACCGTAAAAAGACCTATTGAAGACATCATGAATGAAATTGAATTGTATACCAATAAATATATTATTTCAAATGAAGGTAAGGCATTAAACGACTATTTCTTTAAGAATGAAATAGTTTTAGATAAATTTAAAAGATGCATAGGTGGAGTGTCTATGCATCATAATTATATAGGTGGTCTTGCAGAACACACCCTTAATGTTATGTACTTAACTGCTATACTTTGTGAAAGATATGAATGTAGGAGAACAGAAATAGCCTTACTTGCAGCAAAACTTCATGATATCGGGAAAATTTATGAACTATATTATGATGGTCCTTTTAAATATACCCTTAGAGGTGAAATGGAAGGTCATATTGTTATTGGAGTAGAGTTACTAGATAAAGCAATTAGAGAAAATCCAACATTATATTCGGAAGATTTTATTACCAGGATAAAAGGTTGCATTGTTCAACATCATGGAAAGCTTGAATTTGGATCCCCAAGAGGAATGAAAATGGAAGAATCATTTATAGTTAATTATGCCGATTCTATAGATGCTACTATGAATAAGATTTCTCAAGTAAAGAATAAAACAGAATCTGGTAATTGGTCAGAATATGATAGAAGAATTGAAACTAAATTATATTTATAAGTACTTATGTTTTTTAGTTACTTTTACCTAAAATAAATATTTTCGAAAAAAGAGGATATGAAAATAGTAATGAAACAAATTCACATACATGCTACTTATGAAAATTTTAAAAAGGCTAGAAATTTTTAAGGAACCCATAAGGGTTCCTTTCCTATATTTTATATTCTAATAAAATTTTCCAATTATTTTTCGTGAAATTTATAAATAAAATCTTGTTGTTCCCTTTATAATGCTAAAAACACCAAATAAAATAATAACTATACCAATTATTTTATCTATAAAGATAAAGCACTCAAATTTATATTTCTTCTTAGATTCCTCTATTAAATTGGTGGTGATTAACCATTGAATAGAAGAACCCACAAAAATCAATATAACAAATATTATATGCTGCAGAAATGTACCTCCTTCAACATATATACCTATTTTAGTAAATATAACATAGAAAATTAAAAATGTCATAGGATTAGATAACCCCATGAAAAAATGAACAAAAAACGGATGTATCCCCTCTCCCTCTTTATCTTCTTTATTTTTTATTTTTCCTGCTCCGCTACTGAGAATACTAATTCCAACTATTACAAATAAAATTCCAGTTAACCCACTAATAACACATCTGTGCTTGTTTACAAAATTATCTATAAAGCTTATCCCTAAAATTGCTAAGGAAGAATAAATCAAATCTGATGCAGCTGCACCAACAGCAGAAATAAAACCTATTTTCCACCCCTTATTTATGGTTCTTTGTATAGACAATAACCCAAGTGGCCCAATAGGAAAAGAAACAAACATACCTATAACAATTCCTTTCAATAAAAACATACCTTTATTAGTTCACCCCCTGCTAGCAAAAGAAATTGGTCATAATCATTCATTAATATATTGAATAATTATATCATTTGTTATTATATAAAATCCTTCGCAATCTGAAATCTTATTCCCATGAAGCATTACTGCAATACACATCATATCATAAAAAGTTATCTTTATTTAATTTTAATTTCTCAAAGCTCTAAACAACTGCGCCGTAAGAAATTTTAGAAATTTCAGAAATATTTTACACATAATTAGATAAAAGGTATATAATGTACTTAACCCGGCTTTGGTTTTTTCACTATTTTAAGCTAAATAAACTATTGTAGATGTTTAATTACCCTATAGGTTACCATTTATGCAGATGTGGCGGAATTGGCAGACGCACTAGAATCAGGGTCTAGCGCTTTACGGCATGCAGGTTCGATTCCTGTCATCTGCACCAAAAAAAACACTCATTTTACGAGTGTTTTTTATTGTTTTCATAAAGCTCGTCTGCCGTCAATTAATTTATTTTTTATGTACTTAAAACTTAAACTATTTTTATAAATTTCTGCATTATGTAAATGCTCTTCTTGTTTGTGTATATTGCAAACTTCTTCTATAAGGAAATTATGGACAAGACTTATATTATTAAAATTATCTTCATTGACATTTAAAATACCTTTCCATAAACTATCGCTAATTTCATACAATCTTTTTTCTAAATTAATACATGATGAATGATATTGTATCATTTTTAAGTTTTTCAACTTCATTAATCATTTCTTATCATCTCCAGGTTCGATCTATGTTAAACTAACGCCATCAACGTTCCCAAATTCATTAATATCTTATTTTTACATAATTCGATATAAGTCTAATATTATCCTTCAACATTTGTAGATTACTGTAAATATCTTGAGATATTCTAATTGTTACTTTCTGGATTGTTTTGTTAAGAAAAGAAGCTCCAGCAACAAAATTTTAGATATCTCACTGGCAAAAATATGATATAATTTCAATAAAGTTAAGATACTATTGTAAAACATAATGTGGAATAATTGTAACCTAAATTGTTTTATATTGAAAGAGTGGTGATTCATATTTCCATTAGTATTAGAAAAGAATTTTATAATCTAGTAAATAAGTCAGAATATAGTAGCTACAAAAAAATAGTAGAACAAATAAATCGTATTAAATTTGATTCATTGGATAATGCAGGCTTTCTAAATAAATCACATGAGCTCAGAAGTAAGATTTTAGAGGGTACACCTATGGATGACATAATTATAGAAGCTTTTGCACTTGCTAAACAGGCTGTTAAAATATTACTAGGCCTCACTCCTTACGACGAGCAACTAATTGCTGGCATAGCTATGCATAAAGGAAGATTAATAGAGATGCAGACCGGTGAAGGGAAAACTTTAGCCGCTGTGTTCCCTGCATTCTTAAATGCACTTACAGGTCATGGGTGTCACATACTGACTTTTAATGATTATTTAGCGCGCAGGGATGCAACTTGGATGGGTCCTGTATATGAAATGCTTGGATTAACTGTGGGGTTCGTACATGAAACTATGAAAAGTCATGAAAAGCAAAGAGCCTATGCCTGCGATATTACATATGTAACTGCCAAGGTAGCTGGATTTGATTATTTAGTGGATTCACTTTCTTATAAAAAAAGTGAAATTATGCTACGGCCATTTAATTTTGCCATAGTAGACGAGGCAGATTCCATATTAATTGATGAAGCCAGAATACCATTAGTTATTGCAGCAGGAGGAGACCCTACTGATAATACTCTTTGTTTAACAATGGAGGCTCTAAGAAAACTGGAACCTGAAGTGGACTATGACAAGGATGAAGTTAAAAGAAATGCATTTTTAACACCATCAGGACTACTTAAGGCAGAAGCTATGCTTTGCTGTGAAAATTTATATGCAGAAGAAAACTTTAAATTACTTAGTGAAGTCCACAATATTATCCATGTAATTGCCTTACTGAAGAAGGATATAGACTACATTGTTAGAGACGGTAAAATTGAAATGGTAGACGAATTTACTGGACGTGTAGCCACTAATAGACGTTGGCCAGATGGTATTCAAGCAGCCCTAGAGGCTAAGGAGTGCCTTACCCCTAAGTCAAAAGGACGTATAATGAATCAGATAACTTTACAGAGTTTCATTTTGCTTTATAAAAAAATTGCAGGGATGACTGGTACAGCAATGGACTCATTAAATGAAATAAGCGATATGTATGACATGGAGGTGCTAGTAATTCCACCACATATACCTTGTAAGCGAATTGATTATCCCGATGTAATATTTACACACAAAGAAGCCAAATACAATGCTTTGACCTCAGAAATCAAAAGAGTACATGACACGGGACAACCTATTTTAATCGGCACTTGCAGTGTATCAGAGTCAGAATATTTAGCTGAAGAATTAAATAAGCTAGGCGTTAAACATAAAATTTTAAACGCAAAAAATGATGAGCTTGAAGCGCATATTATTGAACAAGCAGCTACTCTTTATGCAGTTACTGTTTCAACTAATATGGCTGGCAGGGGTGCTGATATAAAACTTGGTGGCCTAGATGGAGCTAATAGAGATAAGATAGCTTCCCTTGGAGGATTATATGTTATAGGTACTAATAGGCATGAGAGTATTCGCATTGATAAGCAGCTTAAAGGAAGAACTGGTCGTCAGGGTGATGTTGGCATGTCAAAATTCTTTATAAGCCTTGAAGATGACCTTATTAAAAGATATGGTATCGATGAAATAATACCCGCGGCAATTAGACCAAAGCTGCAAGAAGAATCTTTGATGAGTCCTAGGATAGCAAGTAAAATAGAACATGTGCAGAGAATTATTCAGGGCCAGGATTCTGATTTACGTAGAGCATTATGGCAGTATTCCTCTTTCTTAGAAAATCAACGACTTGAAGTTTACCAAAGAAGAATGGAAATAGTCTATGATAGTTTACCTTTTAATATATTAAGCCTAGAAAATCCACAGCTATTTACAAAATTAATTAACTTCTTTAGTGAATACACTGTCAATGAACTTGAAAAACAAGTAGCACTATATAATATTGATGAAGTTTGGGTTGATTATCTTGCTCATGTAGCATATCTTCAAGATGGAGTAAAATTAAGTATACTCCAGCGTAAAAACCCACTGCAAGAATTTCAACTGGAAACAGCTAGTGTATTTCAAAATTTACAGCAAGAGATACAAAAGAGAATCTTACAAGATTTTGAAGCGTTGGATTTATCAAAGCAGGGACTCATTAGCTTAAAGGGGCGGATAAAGCCACCTTCTTCAACTTGGACCTATCTTGTTAATGACAATTCCCTAGTAGATCCACTTTCTTCATTATTTATTAGTAACGCAATTGCGTCCATCGGAATATTAATCGCTTGGCCCCTTCGATTTGGAACTTGGATTTACAAGAAAATTTTCTAGCAAAACAAATTGTATTCACAATTTTAATTTAGGCATCTTCAAAAACCAATCTAATCAAAGTACTTTTTAACATCATCTAATGATTTATATGTTATCTGCACAAAAAAACACTCATTTTATGAGTGTTTTTTATTTTCCAATAAATTTATCATTTTAGTAGTTAGACTCACCTATAAATTTAAGCACCTAAAGATATATCTTCTTCTGTTTCATCTTCAACTTGATTTTTAACAATAACGTTTACGAATTTTTCTCCATATGGAAGACAAAATTGTATGAGTGGACCTGTTAATAATGCAGATATTATTGTACCTATACCAAATATTCCGCCCAGGGCAAAGCCTATTATTAAAAAGCTAACATCTAATGCCATACGAATCCAACGATATTCTAAATTAGTTTTATCTTTTATTATAAATGCAATAATATCATTTGGTGCAACCCCTAGATTACTTGCTGAAAGTATAGAAAATCCAATTGCAATTAGAATACAGCCGAATACAACTAACAGTATTTTTATGGCAATATTTGAAGATGCAATTGGGAAAAATGAAACAGCTTTTACTCCAAGGTCAATAATAGGTCCTACTCCAACCACGCATATAATTGTTCCTATCTTTATACGAGTTCTTTCAACTAAAAGTATTATGCAAAACAATACAAATAAAATAATCATATTAGCATTTCCAGGTGTTTTCTTTAACAAAAATGCTAATCCTTGAGTAAATAAAGTAAACGGATCAGAACCAATATTAGTTTTTAAAAACAAAGCTACTCCAATCTGTATTATACTCATTCCTATAAAAAATAGAATTAGTCTTTTAATTAGATTTATTTTTTTAGTCATATTTTTCATCCTTTTCTTTATATTTTATAGTTGTTCTCTATAATATTTTCAAGATTTTTATTATAAACTAACCAAAACAGCAATTTTCATTATACAATGATACAAATTTTTATACAAGCATATATTAGAATAAATCACATTTCATACCCGGTTCCCATTTATCACATAAACTTTGCGATTTCCCATTAATAATATTTAGGTATATACTGTTCCACAATTATCCTTCAACCCTGGACAAAAAAATTAAAGTCCCCGGAACATAACTTCCAGGGATTCTTTAACCATTTTTTAATTATATAAAATACTATCACTAATTTTATGCTAATTAGATTAAGAACTTATATCTTCACTTTTTAAAGCTTTCCACAATGATATACATGCGAATATCATTACAAATATAAATGGGAAAGCTGCCGCCACAGAAATAGTCTGAAGCGCCTTTAATCCTCCAGCAAGTAACAAACTGCCTGCCAGTAAGGCTTGGACCACTCCCCATACTATTTTCTTTTTATTTGATGGGTTTAACTCTCCACCAGATGTAAGCATTCCCAAAACAAAGGTAGCCGAGTTTGCCGATGTAATGAAGAAAGTTCCTAGCAAAAATACTGCAATAAATGATAATACTGTTCCTAGCTTATACTTAGCCATAATAACAAAGAATGCCGTTTCAGGCGAGGCTGCAATTTGTTTTAGCGCATCCATACCTAACACTCCTGTAGTTCCTAAGTTTATTCCTGCTGTTCCAAATACGGAAAACCATATAAATGATGCCACAGATGGAGCAACAACAACCCCTAAAACAAATTCTCTTATGGTTCTACCCTTAGATATTCTTGCTATGAATGTTCCTACAAATGGTGCCCATGCAATCCACCATGCCCAATAGAATATTCTCCATCCATTTAGCCAAGAATTATCTCCAAATGCATTAATTGATAAACTATCTTGTAATATATTATTCAAATATAAGCCCATGCCATCAGTAAATGAGTTTATTATTTTTAGTGTTGGTCCCACTAAAAATGCAAGAACTAATAAAGCTAATGCCAAATATAAATTAACATCTGAAATTAACTTTATACCTTTATCAATTCCACTAACTGCTGTCCATATATAAATTATGGAAATTATTAATATTATTAGTATCTGCACAGTTTGAGTTTCTGGAACATTAAATAGATATTTAAGCCCACTGTTTATTTGCATAGTTCCAAGGCCTAGTGATGTAGCTACACCTGCCACTGTGGCAAATACTGCAAGAATATCTATAGTTTTTCCTATAGGACCTTTTACCCCTTTTTCTCCTATAAGTGGTTCAAATATACTACTTATAAGACCAGGTTTGTTTTTTCTGAATTGAAAATATGCTAAAGAAAGTCCTATAATTGCGTAATTTGCCCAAGGATGGAATCCCCAATGCATAAATGAAGCCTTCATTGCAAATCTAGCTGCTTCCTCAGTTCCTGGCGTTATACCAGGAGGTGCAACAAAATGTGATATGGGTTCTGCCACTCCCCAAAATACAAGTCCTATGCCCATTCCAGCTCCAAACAACATTGCAAACCAAGACGCATTACTGTATTCCGGTTTAGAATCATCTGAACCTAGCCTTATTTTACCATACTTACTAAATGCCAAGGTTAAAGAAAATACAACAAATATAACCATTGATATAAGATATGACCATCCAAAATTTTCTGTTAAAAACTTAAGTAGGCCATTAGAAATGTTGGAAAAATTATCTTTTGCAACAATTGCCCAAATAACTACAATAAAGGTTATAGCTAGAGATATAAAATAGACGTCTTGTCCTTTTGCCTTTTCATTACCCTTTTTCATACATTTCCCCCTTTTAGTATTGTTAAGTAAATCACAAATGATTATAACCAATAAGCCTCACTTTTTTATAATGAGGCCTATTTGGTTAAATCATCATCTGCGATGCTGCAATTAACGACTCCAGAAGGAGATTTAGACCCCCACTTATAGACGTGGGCGACTTCCTTCTGAAATGTCGTTAAACTCTACAATTTCACTTTAAATACTGTTTGCTGCTCAATGTCTGTAGCAAGAGCATCTAATGCTACACCTACTCTATGATACCGTAATTTCCATTGTTCCATCTTACTAGTAGCTGGATGTCCTAATGGATAGGGTATTGATATAGTAGGAACTATTCTATTTGCACCAACAGTTGTTGCTACTGGTACTAAGTTACACATTTGAACAATAGGGAATCCTTCTCTTTCAAATTCTTTTACCATGGTTGCACCGCAACGAGTACAAGTTCCTCATGTTGAAACCATTATAATTCCATCCACTTTTGCTGCTCTCAAAAATGGTATCATTTCCTTAGCCATTCTAGCGGCTTCAGCTTGTGTGGTTCCTGTTCCTACAGTTGAGTAAAAATACTCGTGTAGTTTTGATATTTTACCTTCTTTTTCATAAGCTCTAAGTGCATCTATAGGAGCCACTACATCTGGGTCTGCATCTGCAGCTGCAGGATCAAATCCAGCATGAATTGTCTTATAAACTCCACTTAGCAGATCATCTATTCCTCCTACATTATATCTACCCCATCTTGTTGCCGAAGCAGATTGAATTCTATCTGGGTTATCTATTGGAACTATACCACCTGTATTAACAAGTGCAATATTTGCCTTACTTAAATCTTTTATGGCAGCTGCTATTGGTACTCTATCAAGTTTTGGAATTGGAAGCTCTGTATCAAATGCTTCACCCTTTAACTTTTTGATTAGCATTTCTACAACTCTTTCTGCTGCGGTTTTTTCGTCAGTTCTCCAGACCTGATGTCTAATTCCCCTAGCATAATACCCTTCAGCATCTGCTCCTAGAATTTCTTCTCCTTTTAAAAGTTTGTTTCCTAAATTTGCCATAGCCTTTATGTCATTTCTCATTTTTGCAGCACTATGTCCGCCTTTTAGTATGTACATTTCCTTTTTAAACATTTCCACACCAGGATTTTCTATATGCATTGAAGTTACAACTGGTACATTAAATCTTTCTTTTACTGCCTTACATATAGTTCCACAAGCTACTCCATATCTTCCTGCTTGAAATGCTGGACCTGCAAAGAATATATCAAACTCCTTATCCTCTAAAAATCCAATAATAGATTTCACTGCCTCCTCTGTGTTTGAGCCAATGAAATTATCGCCACATATAATTGTATGTGTAACCTCTGCATCCATTTGTTTATTAAGCTCCATAGCAGGACCAACTAAGCCTGCCTTTACTACAGGAGCAAAATCCGCCTTGTCTTCTCCACCAATTTGGCCGAAGAATTGATTTGTGTACATAATAGCTTTTTTCATTTATAGCACCCCCTTAAAATTCTCTCATTGTTTTAGTTGACCAACCTATTACCTGGTCTCCGCAGAACATGGCGTTGTTTTCCATAATAATTGAGCCATCTGTTCTTACAGAAGGTCCTATTATTTCATCATTTGCCCATCCGCCAGACATACCATCTCGTCCTAAAGCCTCAAGTTCTCCTAAAACCGTTTCCATTGCAGGAAGTTCAACAAGTTCTGATACATTTCCACAAGATACTATTGCATCTAATTTTATATCTAAAGTTACTAGTGGTTGTGACTGACCATCTCTTCCTGTACATTCATTAGTTATTCCCACGGTTTTTACGCCTGCATCCTCTAATGCAACAGTGCAAGCTACAAAGTCAGCATCAGGATTTCCGTATCCTTCTTCAGCAACTATGGCACCATCCGCTCCTAAAGATTTTGCTATTTGAGCTACAAACAATGCAGATCTGTTTTTTTGCTCAAGAGCCACATTTAGATTTGACATTATAACTCCTAAAAAGTTAATAGTTTTTCCGTGTTCTGAATATAATTTTTTTATTGTAGGACAATTTTGGAAATCATATGTAGCCCACTTTGATGAACAAGGCATAAAGCTTCCTGATACCAATGCTCCATCAAGTATTTCATTTGGATGCATATAAGTTGGCAACATATGATTTGCATCCCACCCATATACTAAGTCATTGTAACCGTCTACTTCCATTTGTGATTGAGGTTGCATTACATACACCATGGATGGAAGGGCCTGAACTTCTGCTGATCTTTTTGTGATTGCACCGAGTTCATAAGTTTCCACAAGCTCCGGTTCCATGTCTTTTACACATAGTGCTATGAACTCAGCAAGCTTATGTCCTGCTTCCCTTAATGCCTTGTTTTTCTTCTGCTGTTCATGTTTTTCAAATTCTTCATCAGTGGCCGCCACAAGAACTATATTTTTAAGTTGTGAGTAGTAAGTAAATTTAGCTCCTTCTCCAGCCATATCAATAACCCCATCTTGGAATCCCCCCCAATGCTTTCCAACTACAATTAAGCTACATTCTTTTAAAGCATGAGTTCTCCCGTTACCTGCTTGTACCAAATCTCCAGTATAGCCTGGGAAAAGTGCATCGCCATTTACTTTTACTCTAGGCTCTATAGCTTCCTTTACAGGACAGAGCCGAACCATATCACCAGGTTTTACAATGTGTAAATCTGCCTCAGTAATATGTTCATCTTGCATAACAAAGTCTAAAGCCTCTTTTTTATTAATTGTTAAAACACCCTTAGTGTAAGATGTCTTTTCTCCGAAAACTATGTCTTTGACATAAAAGTTTCCTATTTCTAATTTCATACTTGGCACCCCTTTCTAAAATCCTCTTATTATTTTGTTTTATAGAAGATACATGTCCAGCTTCTAACTTGCAATAATTTTCAATATGAAAACGTTTAATATGTTGGAATATTCCATTGACATCATTTTAACACAAACATGATTATAAAGTAAACATGTTTATAGTAAAAATATTCTAAATTTTCATTCTTTCTCACTTAGCTTTATTTTTGTGCTATAATATTTTAGGCGAATTATTAAATTTATAGGATTGGTGATTTTATTGGACAATAAAGAGATACAAAAAAGAAGAATGATGGTATATTTCCTTGAAGCTACAAAAACAATAATAGAAACAGATGGTATTTCAGCGGTAACTATAAGAAAAGTTGCTAGCATGGCCGGATTTAATAGTGCTACTGTTTATAATTATTTTGAAAATCTTAACCACCTTATTTTTTTTGCTTCTTTAAGATATTTGAAAGACTATGCAGAAGCTTTGCCTAAATACACTATGAACTCCAAAAATTCTTTTGAAAATTATATTAATGTGTGGAAATGCTTTAGCTATTACTCCTATTTAAGGCCTGAAATATACAATCTTATTTTCTTTAGCAGTTTTTCACATACAACTGTCAATTCTTCAATAAAGACTTATTATTCTATTTTTCCTGAAGAAATAGGGGAAGAAACTAAAAAATTTTTACCAATGCTTTTTGAAGACAATATTAATGTAAGAGATTATACCGTATTAAAAGCTGCTGCTGCTGAAGGTTTCTTTAAAGAGGAAGACTTAAATGAAATTAATGAAATGAATGTCCTTATTTATGAAGGCATGTTGTCTAGATTGTTAAGTGGGAAAAATGACTATACAGTAGAAAGTGCAGTTGAAAAAACTTTAACATATATTGAAAGAACACTTAAGGCATATAGGATTGATATCTTATAACCGTTAATTATTATTAAATTTAGTTCATTAAGACTTTTTATCCTAAGCAAAAACGTAACCCACGATTTCTAGGAGTGGCTGTGATGAACATCACAGCCATATTCCCTCCCCACCTTATTCATATGACCTGTAGAAAATTAAAAGTCCAACTATTGATTTAGCCCCTTTGTAAATCAAAAATTATAGTGATGTATAGCGAACTTCTTATGCCATTAAATCTAATTATTTACACTATATATTGTAGCCTCATACGCTCTAAGCTTTTTTCCCTTTTCGATGTAATTCGAGAGTAACTCTTTGCAATTACTACTTTTTTTGGGTATTACCTTTTCTACATTTGATAGGTTGATTTCAATATAAAACTTAACACCATCGAGTTGTCTATAATAACAAAATACGTCTTTAGTTTTTTCTTTTACGGGTATAAAATCACCATAAATCAGGGCTTTGTTTTCTCTGCGTAAAGCAATAATTGCTTTGTAAAAATTAAAAGTAGAATGCTTATCCTTCAATTGAATATCAGCATTGCAATCTGCGAAATCTGTGTTTCCCTGAAGCCAGGGTTCTACCGTCGTAAACCCACCATTTAGCTGCCCATTCCATTGCATTGGTGTTCTAGCATGGTCGCGACTTCCTGCATTTATTTTCTTTAGGGCACTTTCTTCACTCATACTTACTACTAATTCATTATAAAGTTGAATGCTTTCTATGTCTTTTATTTGATCTATAGACTTAAAATCAGAATTAATCATGCCTAGCTCTTGTCCTTGAAAAATAAAAGGTGTACCTTTTAAAGTGAATTGAATTACTGCTAGCAGTTTACTTATAGCATAACGATACTTTGGACCAGGATTGATTTTTGAAATCATTCTAGGATTGTCATGATTTTCAAAAAATAGTGCATTCCAACAGCTGTTACCATAATTTAATTGCCAATCACTGAATATTTTCTTAAGATAATTTAAATCATATTTATAATCATCAAATCTCACTTTGCCAGGGTTTTCAAGATGATCAAAACTAAATACCATATCAAGCTCTTTACGGTAATCAGCAGTTAAAAGTTTACTCATTTGCATACCAGTACCTGGTGATTCACCCACGGTAAACACATTGAAATTGTCAAAAGTCCTACTTCTCATTTCTTTAAGATACTCGTGAAGTCTAGGACCATAGAAATAATGTTCTATACCGCAGTAACCCATCATTTTCCCTATAAGAGAATTTCCCTCTGGTAGTCCAGGTGCTTTAGAAATATAACTTATAACATCTAATCTAAAACCGTCAATACCTTTATTTAGCCACCAATTAATCATGTCATATAGTTCAGCTCGTAGTGCTCCATTTTCCCAGTTTAAATCTATCTGCTTTTTTGAGAATAAATGCAAACACCACTGATCTTTTTCACTGTAGTAATTCCACGCACTTCCACTAAAAAACGAAGTCCAGTTATTAGGTGGTCCATCAGGTTTTTCTGATTTTTTCCACAAATAATAGTCTTTATAGGGTGAATCATCATCTTGCAATGCACTTTTAAACCATGCGTGTTCATCTGAGGTATGATTAATAACCAAGTCCATAATGATTTTTAGTCCACAACAATGGGCTTTTTTAAGCAGATTGTTAAAATCCTCCATAGTACCGAATTCACTCATTATGGCATGATAATCACGTATATCATAGCCATTGTCATCATTTGGAGAGTCATAAATTGGAGATAACCATATAACCTCAACTCCAAGAGTTTTTAGATAATCTAGTTTATCAGTTATACCATTAATATCCCCAATGCCATCACCACTCGAATCCTTGAAACTTTTAGGGTATATCTGATAAACTACCGCTTCTTTCCACCAAATCTCTTTGATTTTTAAATCATTTAATAATGGTGTGTCATTTTCACTGTTAAGCAAAGTTAGTAGTGTGGAGATAAAATCCTTATTCACAATTTTAGGCGCTAGAAGGCTTAATTGCTTTAGGCGCATATTACGAATAATTGGATTATTAACAAGAGTCATGCTCTTGCCCGTTTGTTGTAACATTTTGGCTATTATATCATGACCAATAGGACTTTGTAGTAGCTCTTTTATACGACTGTTAGAAGTATATTTAAAGCTATTCATTATAAACCACCATACCTTTATTAATAGTTTATTTACTCCTTTGCTGAAAGTTCTCTTAACTGGTTAGACACCATCATTTCAGCCACTTGCTTTTCACTTAGATTGTAGAAAAAGGTCATAATTATAATCATTACCAAATAACCAGCAATAGGAACTAGATTCATTATAATCCATATTCCATGCAGTGCACCTGAGGTTTGAGTACTTGATTTGGCTACATAACCGAATAAGCCCATCATTTGCAAACATAGGGTTACACATAGTGCTCCCGATAGCTTTGTCATAAGTGTTTGCATTGAAAAGGCAATGGCCTCTGTACGCTCTCCATTTATGAATGCACCATATTCAATACAATCTGCTGTAAACATACCATAAATAAGTAGTGGTAATTGCATAAATATAACTCTTACAGTTGCTATTGCTAGAAAAAGGTTAAAGTTACTATAACCAGCAAAATATTGTATTATGCACATAAAAACAGCCATAATGCAGGAAAATATCGTAATATTTTTCTTTCCGAATTTTTTAATAAGCATTGGCAACATTGGGGCTAGTATAATTACAGGAAGTATTGTTATACCCAATATAATAGTAACTAGTCCCGTGTCCCCAAGATTGGAGTTGGCAAAATAAACAGCCATAGTTTGTAGTGAATTAGTAGAGCTAATTGCCAAAAATCCCGTGTAATAGATTAGTAATTTTTTATTCTTAAATAAAAAAGTGAATATTTTATGAAAAGTAATGTTCTTGCTGCGTTTATACTGTATGCGTTCTTTACAAAAAAACTGCAACGGAAGCATTGTAAAAAATGATATAAGTGCGTAGATGCCAATGGAACCTGTCCAACCAACTGCACCTTGCAGTGACATAAAAACTGCGCTGGTAATAACTCCAAGTGCTGCTGCAAGTCTACCATAGGAAATCAACTTGTCACGTTCAAAAATCTTGTCTGTCATAGCCGTAGACAGTGAAAATAGTGGAGAGTCTGACATTGTGTAGAGCATACCCCATATTATATAGGTGACATAAGCAATAATAAGTTTTGCATTATAAGTACGACCTAAGTTGAAGAATACAAAAACAAGAGTAAGCGGAACTGTATAGGTTACAATTCGAAGCCATTGAAGGTACTTACTATTCTTAAATGGATGTTTATCAACAAGTGCCCCCATAAATGGGTCATTAAAAGCATCAAACACACGTGCGATAAGTAGTAATAATGATGTAGATGCAATTGAGAGACCTACACTTTCTATATAATAAAAGCTTAGAAACTGAAATTGCAGTGTATAGATAACATTTTGTCCAAAAAAATAACCACCATAAGACACTCGTTCAAGTTTAGTGGTACGGTAAGTTTGCTCCTTCATTTTATAATTCCCCCTACACTTAAATTGGTTTAAGAGAGCAATATATGACTTTTCAACATGCTGTATGAATTTGAACTACAACATAAATATATTTGTACTTTCCATGTATTTTTTTTCTAAGGTCTCCGTTTTTATAAGGCATATAGATTCATAAGGTTCTAGCGTTATTATGGTATTTTTATCAATTAGCCCTTTCTCTCTGCTAATGTAACTTCCAGCTTCTATTTCTACATCAAGCTTATTCGCTTTTAAATTACTTAAAAATAAATATTCATTGCTATCAATCATAAATTTAATTCTAATCACATCAGAAAAAGATACATCCATAATTGTTTTTTCTCTAATAGGAAATATAGATTTGTAAAGTTGCATTTCTTTCTCACTATATTCGCTAATATTATCTGAAGTAAATACAAGTCCACCAAATATAAGATTTATCAGAAGCAAAGTGTATCTCTGATTTTGAGTTAATTTATTATTTTTACTTCTTATAATAAAAACATCAGGGTCATTTATAAAAGCGTGATTATTTAAGTGTCTTCTACCAATCGTGCTCTCTATACAATTTATTGTTGACACTCTTTCTCTATAGTGAAGACTACTCAGAATCTTATCCTCCCAGGAAAGGGACACATCACTTCCTATTCTGCAGTAATCTGTGAGCCCAAATGCTGAGCCAAGGGGTACCCCACAACCTAAAATAATTTTGTCTCCACATATCTCTCTTAGAAATTCCATAGCCTCATACATTATCTGACCTCTCGTTTTTTCTTTTCTAGGTATTAAGGCCACTGCATAAAGAAAATCCAACTTTACCATATCGTAGTTCCATATATTAAGGACTGTATGAAATACTTTTTTAATATAGTTTCTTACTTCCTCATTGTAAAAATCAAGAACATAGAAAAAACCATTCCAACCAGGATTAAAACCTACCTTTTTCAAAATCCAAGAGGGATGCTGCTTATAAATCAGTGATTTTTTATCACATACAAAGGGCGCAAGCCATATCCCCGCCTTATATCCTGATTTTTTTATTTCACTTGCTATAAATCCCATACCACTAGGAAATTTTTTATTTACATGAAGCCAATCCCCCAAAGCCTCTTGATATCCATCATCTATCTGAAAAATCTCTATAGGTATGTCCCTCTCTTTAAAAGCATTTAAATTATCAATGACTATTTTTTCTGTAATTTTTGTATAATAATTATACCAACTAGTCCACCCGCTACAATGTGGAACTTTTGGTTTTGGTAACTTCATTGCTTGAAAATATTTATCAAAAGAGTAATTCTCCTCGCCTTCTATAAAAAACAAGTCAAAGGCTTCATATTCTGCTTCTATTACAAGCCCGCTACAATCCTTTACTACCTTTATATTTCCTTCTTTGTTATCATATTCAAAAATAGTGTAACCCGTCTTTTCAGAAATTGATCCAAACAACTTAATATTATTTTCCCCTCTAATATAAGTGTATGTAAAGCTTTGTAGTTTATTATGATTCGAATCATAAAAAACATAATCTCCATACACACTCATTATAGGCCATGCAATTTTTTTCAGCTTCGGTATGCACTCCTCTAAATTAAATTCGCGGCTATTAGTCCAGGTTTGATATCCATTAATAAATACCTGACTTTTGGCTTCTATTTTTTCATCCATTTCAATTAAAAAAGTAATAATCGTAAGTTTTTGCTTTGGTATAATTTTTACATTTATCCTTAAACCGTCAGATTCAACAGAGTTATTAATAATGATTTTAAAATCTTCCTTATCCATAGTGCTATAAAAATTATATTCCTTTCTTTTGTTATTCAAAGTATAAACAATTAATCCATTTTTAATATTCATAAATTAACTCCCCCTAATAACAGTTTTGAGCCTTCCTGTGCTAGTCTAGGTATTAACTTAATCTTAATTCTATTTTCCATATTTTACAAGTAATTATTTTATTTAAAATATTTTTTTCTTCATTAATTAATTAGCTTCTTTTTATAATAATCAAAGAGTAAACTATAACATTAATAATAAGGAGGCAAAAATGGAAAGTAAGTTTTCAAAACCACTAATTATTATTTTCTTTACCTCTACTTTAACTTTATCTTTCTTTAATATCTTGACTTTTCTGTCTATGAGACCCTTTTGGTATTTCATAGATAGGGATACCAAGACGCCCTTTCATGATAAGTTAGCATTTTCCACCCTGTTATTTGCCTTATATACTGGATATTTTATATATTCCCTTATGCTTTTTATTGCATTAATTAACAACAAAAAAAAATTTATTAAACCTCTTGCTATTGTGAATATAGTATTTCCAATTATTTTCGGAGTATTATTATCAGCTATTACTATTTACTTATTTATCAGAATGGAGGGTTCACAATATCTAGTAACTTCTTACCTAAAATCCCCCACTCCTTATTTGTTTATTATTATGCTATTTTTTATTCTTGTTTTTTTTAGTCCCGCTTTAAAAATCAGCCATATTCCTATATTTTATTACTCCGCTATAATTGTTGCTTGTATATTATTATTCATAAAAATCATGGATTTTGGGGATGTAAAAATAACCTCTGGTCCAAATATTCAAGTTATAGCTAATAACAGTATTGCAATACTTTGGACCACAGACAAAAACAGCACTTCCTATGTAGAATATGGGCCTGATAAAGATCATCTTAAGAAGGCCTTTATGTCTACTAATGGACTAATAGATGCTAACACAAAATACCATAAAGTAGTAATACCTTCACCAAAGCATAGTTCAATAATTTATAGGATTTTAAGTACCAAAATAAATCATAGTTATCAAAATAACGTAAACTATGGAAACACAGCCCTAAGTAACTTTAAAGTGTATAGTGATGCAAGTTTAAATGATAAATTAGTATTTTATACACTAAATGATGTACATGAAAATAAAAATATATATAATAAATTCTTATCAAAGGGTAATTATGATTTTGTTGTTTTAAATGGTGACACTGTTAATACATTAGACAGTACTTCTGACATAATAGGTAAAATTTTAAAACCTCTATCCATCGCAACAAATGGTGAAAAGCCCTTCTACTTTGTTCGAGGTAATCATGAACCAAGAGGTGGGGCCGCTAGAGATTTGCCTAACTATTTAGCTCTACCTAATAATCAATACTATTATACCTTTAGCTTTGGTCCTATTTTCGCAGTGGTTCTAGACTCCGGAGAAGACAAACTAGATACAGACAATGAATATAGTGGATTAGCAGATTTCGAAAATTATAGAAAACTCCAGACAAAATGGTTACAAGCTATATATGAAAGTGATGCATATAAAAATGCAAAATACAAAATTGCTTTTGTCCATATCCCATTAAATACTAATACTACTGGAGTAGCTTCTTTAGAAATCTATCAAAATGATTGGCGTGATTTATTAAATAAAATGAAGATAAATGTAGTTTTTTCAGGTCACACCCATGTTCCCACAGTAGTAGCTCCTGATGATAAAAAGTTTACCTTTGCAACAATCATAGGTGGAGGACCCACTGAAAACCAAGATAAATATATTGCAATTAGGACAGAAGTAACAGAAACTGAAATGAAAATTTTCTTTGTTAGCTTTGAGGGCATTTTTGCAGAAGTATATACCATAACAAAGCATTAATAGTATAAGATAACCCTGGACAAATTAGTTAGTCCAGGGTTATCTTATACCTTACAATAGATTTTAATATTGAATATTTTACAGTCTTTAATGTTTCCCTATCCATAGCCTATATTTTCCGAGACAAATATTTAGTAGTCACTTAAAAGTTATTTGTTGTGCATATTGTATTTTATCTATTCACCAAGTTGCGGGTAGCACTAGCTTATCTATAATATGCAATAATATCTTCCGGTGAGTTTATCCCAAAATTTTGTGGTAGCGGAAGAATTTTCAAATCTTTTCCTTCGAATTTACCATCCACATAATATTCAACCCCAGTGACTTTCTCAAACCACATAAGAATTTTATCGATTAATGGAATTTCAACTCCAAGTATTTCAGAAAAGCTCTTAATAATACATAGTCCAAATGGGAAATCCTCCATAAAGTATCTTGATTTAAAATCTGGAATATACCCATCCTCAGTTATTACCATTGGGGACTGGATATTTTTAAGCGCAATAATATTGCTGATCTTAGCAGTCATCTGCTGAGGTGTTTCTGCTCCAAAATACGCTTTTACAAAACCAACTCTTTTCAAATCAATTGTAGATATCTTACGGCACAATTTTTGTACCTCTTCATCACAGGCAATTAGAATTGTTGAGGCCTCATCTGTCCATTCAGTATAGAAGCTAATCATTTTTTCCCAATAAATTTCTTCACTATAATTATGAAACATTTCATAAAGTCTTGCAGTATGAAGGATTGGATTAGCTGGTGTAAGTGTAACATGAAGATAATTTGCTAGTGGACTACACTTCACATTAAATATATCTTCCACTACCTCGCATACTTCTGATGTGTTGCAGGCGGGTATAGCTCCTATAAAAAGTTCTTTTTTCTTGCCTAGGTCATACACAGATTTTCCGTACTCCTTTATTCTAGCTATACCGTAAACCCTTTGAAATCCAAACAGTGTGCAACCACTTTCAATAAGTTCGTTGCAATAGAATTCGCTGCCACCATTACCTGGCATCATGCCAATCCACACTCCTATTTTAAGAAAAGGCTTTATTTTCTGTATGATTCTATTAAACATATAAGATGGAAGCGTAGATATAATGATGTCTGCATCACTGATTACCTCCTCTGGATTACTTGATATTATATCCACCTTTCCTGAATATTTAAATATTCCATCATTATCGCAAACCTCAATTATATGGTTCCAATCATCTGGTCTTGAAGTCAATAATCGAACAGAAATATCTTCCCTTCGTCCGATATCTCCCATTACAAGTGTACCTAAATTTCCACCACCTAATATACATATATTCATATTTTCTCCTCCTAAATTCTATTTACTATTTTCATTTAATCTATTAGATTGCACCTAATGGATACAAAAAATCTTAAAATACTTTTATAGTTATTATTGACGCTATTCCACTATTATATCATATAAGCTCATATAACCCCAGGATAAATAATTATATTAAATCAGCTTAGTTTTTCTCTGTTTTACTTAATATTACAACCTATACGGACATTTATTAGCAATAAATACAGTAGTTATATATGCAAATATTGGTAATGTATACATGTAAGCATTTTTAATCTTATAAAACGACAAAAAATAACACCGTTATCAATCCGGTGTTATTTGTAAATATCTAAATTATTCTTTGTAATAATTTACTTGCTCTGCAAAACTATTTTCTATATTATGAGGAATTGGCAAATCCATCATTGTTTTAAGTCCTGCTCTGCTAGCAATAACTTGTGGAATCATGTTTACAGCTATAGCTATAGTTCCTATTCCACCAGGTGTTTCAGGTTTTATTGCTAAATGGAGATCTGCATCACCTTTTATATATATATAATCGCCAGTTTCCACTGCTTCACATTCTGGATGTATTTGTAATAGATGTTCTAGTGTTATAATTTGTTTCCCGTTTTTTGTAGCTATAGCTCTATGATCACACCCAGCTACCATACCTGGCTTAACCTTAACACAGGGAGTTTCTCTATGAGTATTTGATACTATTGGTTCGAGAGTTTGAGTTATCTCATCATACTCAAGGCCTAAGGCTTTTGCAATCATTGGGATAGATTGTGCAAAGCCTATATGACCAACTATGGAGCCATTTTCAATGCCCGTTTCAAACTCTTCTATAGTTAACCCCACACCTTGAGTTCTCATTATAGTTGGACCATATGGAGACAAATCATTTATCCTTTCTGCTCTTATAGATGCTACATTTCTGCAGCTAGAAGATAATGTAATAATTAATGTATCTAAAACAAATCCTGGATTAACACCTGTACCTAAAATTGTTACATTATTTTCTTTTGCAATTCTATCCATTTCATTAGATAACTTTTTTTCCACGGCAAAAGGATAAGTCATTTCTTCTGCAATAGTAATACAGTTTTTACCACTTTCTACTATGGTTTTTATTGCTGGATATACACTTTTCACAAAGGAATTAGTTGTAAGGAAAACTATGTCTGCCTTTGTTTCTTCCATTAGTGCCTCTGCATCATCACTAACAATTACTCCTAAATTTTCAATGTTTAAAACTTGACCTAAATCTTTCCCTATTTTTGAAGGATCATTATCTGTGGCACCTACAATTTTAATACCTTTTTTAGTAAGTATCATTTTACCAATACCAGTTCCCATTACCCCAAGTCCCCATATAATAACTTTTATATTTTCCATCTAAATATCCCTCTCTTAATAGCTTCTTACTCTTACTATTTTCTTACCTTTATTAAATCTCTAACATCTCCAATGATAGCTCTTGGAACTGGTAAATCTAGCATTGTTTTGAGGCCTGGCTCTGAATTCATTACAAGTGGAATCATATTAACACATATAGCTATTGTAGCAATTCCTCCTGGTATTTCTGGTTTTATTTGAAGGTTTAAGTTTGGAACTCCTTTAATTGTTATATAATCTCCAGTATTAATATTCTCCATTTCTGGTTTGATCTGTTGAGGATGTTCCATGGTTATAAACAATTTATCTCCTAAATTTGCATATCCCATTTGTTTACATCCAGCAACATCACCAGCATCTACGGAAACAATATCTGTGCTTCGTGGAATAGTTGTAAGAATTGGTGATTTTTCTTGTCTAACATTATTTAGCTTAATATTAAATGCTTCTTCAAACATTCCAAAGGATTGTAAAAATCCAACATGTCCATCTATTGTATTGTCTTTAACTCCTTGTATAAATGCCTCTTTTTTGAGCCCAATACCTTGCTCAACCATAACAGCTTTTCCAAAGCAAGCTAGGTCATTAACTCTAGTAGCATTTATGCTATCAACGGTATCCGAAACTCCTGTAAGCATTATTGCAACTAAATCCATAATAAATCCAGGATTTACTCCAGTTCCTAATATGGAAATCTTATTTTCTTTAGCAATTCTATCCATTTCATCCGACAATTCTGGGTCTAATGCTCTTGGGTAGGACATTTCCTCAGCTGTTGTTACAATATCCATGCCAGCAACTGCTGCCATTTTTATTAATGGGAATACCACTTTTGTAAAGGAAGCTGTAGCCATAAGGCAAACATCTGCATAGCCTTTTTTTATTACATCTTCAGCATTTTTTGTAATTATACAGGAATTATCTTCACTCTCGTCTACTCCTAACACTTCATAAAGCTTTTTACCAACTTTACTAGGATCCATATCAATAGCACCTACTATAGTAAATCCTGCTTTACTAAGAACCATTTTAGCAATACCGCTACCCATAACGCCTAGTCCCCAAACTACTACTCTTATCTTGTTTTTCATAATGTTTTCCTCCTCAAAATTTAATATTCTAGTTATACCTTTTAAACTTAGTTTTAATTATTATAATATTTTTCAACATAAGGAGATGTCATTGCTGCCATCAAACAACCATAATCTACGTTAAAATCTATTATATCCCCGACTAAAAGCTCTTTTTTGCATTTGGTTATGTCTAAAATAAGATGATCACTACTTGCACCAAAGATACTTATATCAGAGTCCACTGGAACTAACCCTTCAAGCCTTATATCCTGTCTTCCTACTGCTATAATAGCTCTTTTTCTTATTCCTTGATCTTCAAAATGAGGAATATTCCCAAAAGCGTCCATCCCAATATTACCTGTTGGAATCGTTGGTTTATTCTTTATTTCAACTATTTCACCCTTTAAGATAAAAGCATCTTCATAGCAATTAGCTACGTGCTTTCCATAAGCAGTTTCTCTACCAAGAAGTATTGATTCTCCAATTCTTAGCTGATTAATTTCTTTTGGCATAGAATTATTAATAACCATATAAAGACTGCTAGAATTCCCTCCTGAAATTACAGGTAAACTTATACCGAAGAGTTTTTCTATATCTCCTTTTAAAGCTATAAGCTTTCCTAAGTTTTCATTATCAGGAATTACTCCACCATAACAAGTGACATTGGTGCCTAGTCCAATTAAATTAATCTTATCTAATTTTAATATTTCGCGCACAGTGGAAGCTGCATCCTTGATTAGGACACCTTCTCTTAAATCACCTATATCTACCATTAGAATAATATTGTGAGTTTTATTTAAATCTTTTGCAGCTACTGATAAGGCCCTAATTGTAGCAAGCTCTGAATTTAAACTTGTATCGCTATACCTAACAATTTCATAAGCTTCGCTAATCATTGGAATTCTAATCATTAATTTGGTGCAGTTTAACTCTTTAGATTTTTTCAAATTTGTGATTCTTGAATCCGCAACACTCTTAATTCCAGCCTTTAGTATAGCTTCTGTAATGGGACTTTGAGCACAAAACACTTTAGTCACTGCGGCAACCTCTATATTCACTTTGTTACACATATCTGTGATTGTTTTTGCATTATGTGTTAATTTCCTTAAATCTACGTCCACACAAGGGTAAATCTTTTTCATATAGCTACTCCCCTTTTTCTAAACTGCTTTGCTAACTTCATTAATTTCCATATCCACGGTTATGCCTAAACTTTGAATTAATAATGCTTTGGCAACTTCTTTATTTTCTCTACTTAAAACTCCTGCACAAGCCATAATATAGTTTTTATCTAAAAGCACCTTAGCACCTTTTTTAGGAAGCATTGTAACTTCATCCTTTAAGTATCTTATTCCTAGGAGCATAGCTTCACCTTTAGGAAGTCTTGTTAATGCGCCTCCAGTGCCTATTATATATTTAACTTCTGATAAATCCTTACCATAAGCCACAAATCCGCTTTCCCCATCATATTTCCTTTTTATAAATCCTACATGCCTACTTATTGCAACATCTAGTGCTTTTTTAGTTAGCAGGCTACTTGCATTTATGTCATCCTCTTCTATGGGTATTGGTTTTATATGCTGAGTTATGTGTTCCTTAGTAAATTCGCCTAAATCACGTGTATCAAGTAAATCTATTAGATTTTTACTATTAATGAAAACTCCAAGATCTCCTTCTACGGTTCTTTTAGCCTTTGGTTCAGGATTTACTAGCATATCTAAAACCAAAGTACTTCCCTCAGTAACAGAATGTACATCTGTGGTAGCACCGCCTACATCAAAAACTACGAGGTCTCCTATAATATCATATAAAACTTTTGAACTTTCCATAACTGCTCCTGGAGTTGGCATTATGCTCCCATTCACCATTTCTTTTATTTTATTCATTCCAGGTGCTTTTACGATATTCTTTTCAAAAGCCTCTTGTATTATTTTTCTTGCTGGTTCCACATTTAAGCTATCCACCATTGGATAAACATTATCAATCAAATAAATCTCTTGTCCTTCAAATATGTCTTTAATTTCTTCTTGATTTTCAATGTTTCCACAGTACACTATAGGTTTATTAAATTTTTCTGCACTTATAAGTTCTGCATTATAAAGAGCAGTTTCCCTTTCACCATAATCAATGCCACCAGCAATCATTATCATGTTGGGGTTTATATCATGGATTCTCTTTAAATCACTTTTTCTCATCTTGCCAGCAGTAACCATTTTTATGATACCACCTGCACCCAAAGCAGCTTCTCTAGCAGCTTTAACAGTCATCTGTTCCATTAGTCCATGAACAGTTATTCGAAGACCACCTGCAGCACTTGAAGTTGCTAGCATCCTGTCCCAGGTAAGTGATTCTCCAATTTGATTTTCTATATCTTTTACTGCAGTTTTGAGTCCCATAGTTACATCACCGTCTAAAACTGTAGTACAGCTTTTACCTTGAAAAGGTATATCTACAACAACGTGGCCTTTATCATCATAGATGGTATTAAAAGCTGTAACCAAAGTAGTTGTACTACCTATTTCAGCAACTAGATAATCTACTTTCAAATGAATTTCCTCCCTTTTATGCTTCTTCCTCTTCAATATCCGGAATACCCATTAACCTTTTAATTATGAAGGATGCAACAGCTGTACCATTTGATCCACGGCCAAATCCAACATCCATACCATTTGCTTTTGCTATATCATCTGTTACTTGTGTTCCACCAGAAACAAGTATAATTTTATCTCTTACTCCTTTTTCGATGCAAAGATCATTAAGCTTTCTCATGTTCTTTATATGCACATCATTATGAGAAATTATTGTACTACATAGTATTGCTTGAGCTTTTGATTCTATAGCGGCATCTACTAATTTTTCTATCGGGCAGGAGGTTCCAAGATAAACTGCTTGTATACCAAATCTTTCAACTCCACCATGTTTTATATCAATAACTTCTCTTAGCCCTACTGAATGTTCATCTTCACCTACAGTAGCTGCGGCAACTTTTATTGGGTGCTCTTTTACATAATCTTTCATAACTTGATTTGATAACACTTTTCTTCTCTTAGGAAGTACTAATTCATCACGTTTTACAGGAGTAAAATCGCAAACACCCTTAATTTCTACAAGACAACCTTCAGCTTTTTGCAAAACTTGTTTATGAAGAACTTCAACATTTTTAAGGTTCATTCGTTTGCCCATTTCAAGGGCTGCAGCCTCACTAATCTGCTCATTTTCTGGTATAAATAGAGTAACCTTCACATACCCGTCTTTTGCCCATTGAACTTCAGGGATAATAGTGCCATCTTCCTTAACTTTTTCCATTCTCTTAAATACATTATCATTTTCATCTAATTCATCAATATATTGAATTTTTGAATGGTTGCATAAGGTACATTCATGGATTGCATCACAAGCTTTTTTATATTCACTTGGAACATTATTAAAGCCAAAATGACCACAAACTGGTGCAAAATAATCAATGTCTCTTAAAACTATTGTATCCACAGCATCTCCGCCATCCATCTTTCTTGCAATACCATCATCATTTCTTTCAGGATACTCGCCTGAATCTATAAAGAATCCAGCATCAACTGATTTAAAATAACCGCCTACTTCTATCATTTCTTCAAGGAACATTATGGCTCTTTCTTCTATTTCCCTAGCTTTTTCAGGTAAATATCCGGTCTTCTTAAGTTCTATCATGTCCATTAGACCATCCATACCTAAAAAAGATTGTTTTGTAGTATTTATAGCATGAATATTATTATAATGCCATGGAACATTACGTCCTTCATCAGGAGTTATAGTACTTTGAATATCAACAGAAGTTAATTCTGATATTAGCAAATTTAGTGTATGACCAACTGTAGCTTCTCTTTCACAAGATTCTACATATTTTGTATTCATCTGAGCTCTCATTTTGTACTTTTTAAAGAAATGTCTAAGTGCTACTGCATAAGGCAAGTCATATCTCATACATGGAGCTGGTGCTGAAGTTGGTGGTACAGTAGATAATGCAATATTTTCTGGCTTCATTCCTACCATTTCTGAAAAACAAGAATTTATAGCATGTTGTACCATAAGCTCTGGCATTACTTTATAACCCTTCATTGCTGTAGCATTTGCATTATGTGCACCATCTATTTGAAGGATATTTGCCCAGGTCATTACACCTTTTGCTACTGCTGCATCTACAAAGGATCTATACATATTAATATTTCTATAAAGTACATTGTATTGTGGATCTTGATGAGCTCCATTAACGCCTTCTTCTGCGAACATAACTGATACATCAGGACCTGCCACACCTGATACATAGGAATGGAAATTAATTCTTCTTCCTACTTCTTCTTCTATTAAATCTATAGCTTTTCTTGTTGCTCTAACTTCTTTTCTAGTTATTGGAACGCCACCTATACCTTCTGGGCTTCCTTCAAGTAATCCATCAAAATGACTTTGCCCCATTGTCCTTATAACCATTAAATGATCCGCACCATGCCATGCAGCCATTCTCATTCTTCTTATATCATCTTCAAATCTTCCTGAAGCTATTTCTGTAGTAATAACAGGTCTTGGTTGTGGGTCTATACCCTCAAAGCTTCTTGCTGCTGGAAGACCATGGCTTTTCTTTAGTGGAGCTGATATTTCATGGTATGTAAACTCTCCTACTTTTCCTTCTTTATTTTCTTCTCTCCAGTGCCAGCCTCTCCATTTTGGTTCGTATTTATCTAAGTCTTTTAATATTTCTTCCACATTAAGTTTTATATTTTCTTCTAATTTTTCAACCATTACTTGTCACTTCCCTTCATTTTTTCTGATACTATATCCCAGCCTATTCCTCTGCACAATTCCTCTCCTGCTTTAAGGTAATCCATGTTCTTAAGTTTTGCATAAGTTAAAATAACATTTCCAATACCTTTCCCGAGTAAATTATACTTTGTACCATAATCAATTAATGGTTTTGCCTGCAAACTTGAAAATCCCATTCTGAGTACTACAGATCTCTCTATAGATGGTGATGTATGAGTATAGGCTAAATCCACAATAGGTTTTACAATTTCCTCAGTTAAGTTCCAAAACCTATCATATAATTGCTCCTCGGTAAGACCTTTCAAATGTTCCCTTCTTATTTCAAAATCATCTTCTCTTTTCATAAATTAAATTCCTCCTAAAAATTTTAGTACTTAATCTATTTCATTGCTTAATTTATTTAATTTTTTAATCTATTTCAATGTTATGTTGTTTTAATATTTCAACTATTTTTTCCATGCTTAGTTTTGTTTCTAAGGATAAAAACTTGATATCAACTTTTTCCGCCTTATTATCTATCAATTTGTTAAGGCAATTTTTTATGTAGGAATTTTTTAGCCCTTCCATATCAACATCTGTGACTGTTACTACTTCTGGATGAGATGGAATTACTATATTAACGCCTGGTATTTGATCTTTAGGATCACCTACATAAACCTTAATGCCGTTATCTTTAGCAAAATTAAGCTGGGGTATTAAATGTTTTCCAGCTCCAGTATATTCAGTCTCTTGCACAACTATTATGGCATCATCATCGTATTCCTGAGCAATTGCAAAAGCTGCTACTAAAGATGTATTGCCTGCTGGTCCTCTTTCTAGTCCTTCAAGCCCCGCGAGTATTTCAGTCATCCAAAATACTTCACCTTGAGAGGTAGTTACATATCTATCCAAATATCTTAGTGGCCGTGCTGCACTTCTAGGTACATCTGACCTGTCAGGATTTGTCATAAACGGAATACCAAAACCTGTATGGCCTGTTGTAAAGGATTTCTTGTTAAAGTCTATGTCTGAGGCCATATGAAGTCCGGAAAGATCAACTGATGCTCCTATTATTTTCGTTTTCACAGCACCTGCCTTAATAAGCCCTCTTGCAGTACCAGTAACATTTCCACCACCTGCATGAGTTATAATAACTGCATCAGGATCTTTACCAAATTTTTCTCTACACTGCTCAGCTATTTCATATCCTAGTGTTTCAATTCCAGCTACACCGTAAGAAGAATATAAAGACGCATTATAATATTTTGTATCTTCAAGTATTTTTAGGTAAATATAAAACAATTCAGGTCCCACGGAAAGCCTAATAACTTCTGCTCCAAGTCCCTCACACTTTCTTCCCTTTTCTAATATTTCTGGCTGCCCTATTTTTTTTGAATCATAACATTCGTTTGCTATTATACATTTAAGACCCCTAATGTTGGCTTGTGATGCAACCGCTGCTCCATAATTACCTGAAGTAGCTGCTCCTACGCCAATGTATCCTCTCTTCATTGCATCATATACAGATATAGATGCTCGTCTATCTTTAAAACTACCAGAAGGGTTACAACTTTCATCCTTTGCAAATATTCTAGCTGCATGCCCAGTTTTTGAAGTCTTCCTTGCAAGTTTTGTAATGTTTTTCAGCTCTATTAACGGAGTATTTCCCACCCCTACCTCATTTTGAATTTCTTTAACTTCCTCTAAGCAATATCCGACATCTTTCATCAATCCTTCATAATCAAAGGAAAGTTTGCCAGTTTCATATTTACTATAATCTATTCCTATAGATTTAAGAATTATTTCATTCTTACGTTCCATAAGCTCTTCATATTTATTCACCCTTTATTACCTCCTCTTAAATTATAATTAAACCTTACTATTTTGCTATTATTTCTCTAGCTTGTTTTCCTATATTACTTATTTCTTCAACATATTTGCCATAGGTATGGTAGTATCCTGGCTCTATGTCTACAACTTCACCGCTGGCAATTCTGCCTATATTAGTTTCAATTTGTACCTTATCCCCAAGTTCACAGTCGCTAAGGCACTTTCCTCGTGTCCAGCTCTTAAGTGGAGTTTTTTTTGTCTCATCTGGTATATTTGTAGCTCTATCTTCTGGTAGCAAAACGATTTCTTCTACTTCAACCCAGGTGCCTTTTTTTATCATAATTTTTACCTCCCATATTTAAAATTATTATTGAAAGTATTTTATTTATATAGAGCAATTTCTGTGCCAAATAAAAAACACATGTATCTAAGCCATTGCTTATGTACATGTGTTTGTTATTCGCAAAATATTCTGCATACTTTTTATATAACTGAGAATTTAGGCTGGTTATTTCTAGTTGCCCACCTGTTTACTTAGGTTTCTACGTATGCATAATATTTTGCAGGTATAGCAAAAAATCTTGCTCTTTTAATACTCTCCTAGTATTTTATGTATTTTTATTTTATATTGAAGAGTTTGTCTTGAAATACAAAGTTCTCTAGCAGCTTTACTAACATTATAATTATTCTTTTTTAATATTTTTTCTATTATAGTCTTTTCAATACCATTCATATAATTTTCTAAATGGAAGCTCCCATCATCCTTTGTAAGGATGTCCCCAGCAGTAGTACAATTATCATGTGCTATTCTAAAATCAAAATAGTTTTCTTCTAAAATGGAATTATAATCTGCCATATTTATTGCGGCTTCAATAACATTTGTTAACTCTCGTACATTTCCCGGCCAATTATATTCTTGAAGTTTTTTCATCATAACTTCATCAATACCTCTTATATTTTTACATAAAATTTTGTTATACCTTTCAATTAATTCCTCTACAAATATAGGAATATCATCTTTTCTCTCTCTTAGTGGAGGTATATTTATTCTCAGTACACATAACCTATAATAGAAATCTTTTCTTAATTTTCCACTTTCAATAAGTTTCTCTGGCTCTTCATTTAAGGTAGCTATTATTCGTACATCAATATCTATACTTTTAGTCCCTCCAATAGGCCTTATATACCCCTCTTGAAGTACCCTTAAAAGTTTAGATTGAAGATAAGGTTCTAGTGAATTAACTTCATCTAATAAAATGGTCCCATGATTTGCCTGTTCAAATAATCCTTTTTTATTCTCTGCCCCTGTAAAACCGCCCTTTTCTGTGCCAAAAAGCATCCCCTCTAGAAGTAGTGCAGGAATGGCTGCGCAATTTATAGGTATGAAGGGCTTGTCTTTTCTTAACCCATCATAATGAATGCTTTGAGAAAACACTTCTTTCCCTGAGCCAGTTTCTGCATATATCAATACAGAGGAACTTGACATACTAGCTTTTTTAGCTTTTTCAATAGCAGTTTTCATAGTAGGATTATCACCATATATATCACTAAAAGTATAATGGCTATTAATTTTTTTATCCAGATTTTGCAATTTACAAATACTTTCAGTTAGCTCTTTTAGCTGAGTCATATCTTTTGCTATTTCAATCACCGCTATAACCTTATTATCTACGGTTACTGGTACTGTAGTATTTATAGTAGTGACTTTTTTCTTGTACCCATTGCCATAATGTTGTATTAAGCCCACAATTTTTTCACCGGTCTTCAGTACATTCATAAGGGTAGAATCATCATCTTTTACATCCTCTAGATACTCACTAACTTTTTTCCCTAAGACTTCACTAGGCTCTATACCTTCAACTTTTCCCATGACATTATTATAATATATAGTTTTGCCATCCTTATCTACTACTTGAATTCCTTCTTCTAAATTTTCTAATAAACATTCTAATATCTTTTCTGCATTTGGAATTTCACTCTCCATATTACCCCTCCCTAATGGAGTATTTTTACTTTAAATTAATTATACCATATGAAATTTTATTATGTAAAAAAATAACACTGGTAATGAACCAATGTTATTTTTTAATATTTATTTTACATTTATATCCTATTCAATTCCCAAGTCCCTAATATAATGGGAATTTACTACATAATTGAACTACTTTTTCTCTAATCTCTTCTAAATTTCCTTCTCTATTTTCTATAGTTTCATTCATAAGCTGCGCTATTATTTTCATTTCTGCTTCTTTAAATCCTCTTGTAGTTACAGCAGGTGTTCCAATTCTTATACCACTTGTTACAAATGGGCTTAATGTTTCATTTGGTACAGTATTTTTATTGACAGTAATCCCAACAATATCTAATAGCTTTTCAGCTTCTTTACCAGTTATGTTTTTATTTGTTAATTCTATAAGTAAAAGATGGTTATCTGTACCGCCTGATACTAATTTAAAACCATATTTTAAAAGCTCTTCACCTAGTACTTTTGCATTTTTAACTACTTGTTCAATGTAACCTTTGAATTCTGGCCTAAGAGCTTCCCCAAAACAAACAGCTTTAGCAGCTATAGTCTGCATTAATGGTCCACCTTGCATACCTGGGAAAATGGACTTGTCTATTTGTTTCGCATATTTTTCTTTACATAAAATTGCTCCCCCTCTAGGTCCTCTCAATGTTTTATGAGTAGTAGTTGTAACAAAATCAGCATAAGGCACTGGAGACTGATGTGCTCCTGTTGCTACAAGCCCTGCTATATGAGCCATATCTACAAACATATAAGCTCCCACTTCATCACAGATTTCTCTAAAGGCTGCAAAATCTATAGCTCTTGGGTAAGCAGACGCTCCAACAACTATCATTTTAGGATTATGCTCTTTAGCCAGTGCTAGAACTTGCGCGTAATCTATAGTCTCTGTTTCTAGATTGACGCCATAAGGAATGAAGTTATATAAAATCCCTGAAAAGTTTACTTTACTTCCATGAGTTAAATGTCCACCATGACTTAAATTCATGCCAAGTACTGTATCTCCTGGTTTCAGCACCGAAAAATATACAGCCATATTAGCTTGTGAACCTGAGTGCGGTTGAACATTAGCGTGCTCTGCACCAAAAAGTTCTTTCATTCTATCGCGGGCTAAATTTTCTACTTTATCAACTACCTCGCAACCACCATAATATCTTTTAGCAGGATAGCCTTCTGCATATTTATTAGTTAATATAGATCCATTTGCTTCCATTACAGCTTTGCTAACAAAATTCTCAGAAGCAATTAGTTCTATATGATCCTCTTGTCTTGCATTCTCCTCTTGAATAATTTCGTAAACTTTTAAATCACTGTTTTTTAAATATTCCATCATATAAGTACCCGTCCTCTCATCTTTTAAATTAAATTATTATTTTGGTTTCTAATTTTGAATTCAAATAAATTTTTGAAAATAATATTATACTCCTATTATAAAATTTAATAACTTATTAATCAACCTAAAGATGAAAAATTCCCCGAAATGTTCTGAATTATTTGGTAAATACACTTATTATGGGATTTAAAAACACTTTATAGCATATTACTATAAGTATGTGTGATATTTTACACTACAAACGATTACAAATAATTCAATTTTCCAAATAATAATATTTTATTTGATTTATGGTATATAATGATATTGGAAATTTGTTATTGTTTAATATACATATTGCTGTATTTACAGTTTATAATATCCATAAAATCTAAAATTAGTTTTATACTGAAAGGAGATCACATGCATATTGACGATATTATTCATGTAGCTACTGAAGCTGGTAAAATCATACTCGAAAATGGCGGAGAAACTTATAGAGTTGAGCAAACAATTAGTATGATATGTAAGTCCTATGGCATACCACACACTGAAAGTTTTGTTACTCCCACGGGCATTATGGTTTCTATAACTAACAGTGAAAATAAGACAATATCATTAGTTAGAAGAATAAATAATAGAACGGTTAATCTTCGTAAGGTTGAGATGATCAACAATCTGTCTAGAAAAATAGTTACAAAGCCCATATCCACTTATGAAATGAAAAAACAAATTGAATATATTAATAATATACCACCCTATTCTTATATGACCACCACATTTTTTGCTGCTGGCTCTTCAGGATTTTTCACCTTGCTTTTTGGCGGAAATTATAAAGATTTTTTTGTATCCTTTATAATTGGAGCTCTTATAAATTATTCAGGTGGATATTTAGATAAATTAGAGGTAAATGGTTTTCTGAAAAACATGCTTGGTGGTGCCTTAGCTGCAACCTTAGCCCTAATAGCAGCAGCTTTAGGAATAGTTGGTAATATGAATACTATAATAATAGGGTCTATAATGATACTCGTACCTGGTATTTCTATAACAAATGCAATACGAGATACTATTGCTGGTGATTTAGTTTCTGGCGTATCACGGTCAATAGAAGCGCTATTCGTAGCTATCGCCATATCTGCAGGCACAAGTATAATTTTCAAAATATGGGTATTGCTATTTGGAGGTGGTTTACTATGATTCTTAATTCATTTTATGCTTTTTTAAGTTCTCTTGGTTTTGGAGTACTATTTAATATCAGAGGTAAAAACCTAATTATAGCATCAATTGGAGGAGGTCTTAGCTGGTTTACTTATCTTCTTTCCGCAAAACTACAACCCTCTTTAGTTTTTTCATTGTTTCTCGCCTCCCTAATAGGTAGTGTTTACTCAGAAATAATGGCAAGAATTTATAAGAGTCCTGTGACCCTATTTATAATCTGTTCAATTATACCTCTTGTTCCCGGTGGTGGAATGTATTATGCTACTCTTGAAGCAGTAAAGGGTAATTTTGATGCCTCTCTATCCAAAGGTGTTGTAACCCTGTTTAGTGCAGGTGCTATTGCGATTGGAATAGTTTTTGTATCTTCTATAAGTACAATTTTCAAAAAAATAAAGAAGTAAAATTTGTTAACAAATTTTACTTCTTTATTTTTTTACTTCTATGCTATTATTTTAAAAACATAAGAAAAGTTGAAACTAGTTCTTGAATTTTTTCTTCTTCAATTGGGTCATCTTCATGTAAAAGACAGTTTTTTGTATATCTCTCTAAAACAAGCCCTCCAACTTTACTCATAGCAGCCCTTGCTGCGGCAACTTGAACCAATATATTTTTGCAACAAACTTCACTTGTCACCATCTTTTCTATACCTTTAACCTGTCCTTCAATTTTTCTTAGTCTCACTTGAATATCCCTTACTAGCTCATCATTCATTGTTTTATCTTTTTCCTTTGTCATTTCATCACTCCTATATAATATAGTGAACCATTGTCCATAGTTAATTATAACTTTTATTTCCAATCATCATACCCGGTATAGGTACTATTTATAATTATAGCATCAGAATTATTACAAATCAAGAGCTAAGCAGTTGAATTAACACATTCCTAGGAGAATTTTAAACTTATGGACGTAAAAACAGCATAATATGAAAATATTATGCTGTTTTTACTTAACAATATTATATTAGTATATTATTTCTTTATCTCTGCTTTTGTTATGCCAAGTTCCAAAAGTTGCTTGTCATCAACCATGTTTGGTGCTTGAGTCATTGGACAGAAAGCATTTTGATTTTTAGGAAAAGCTATTACATCTTTAATATTTTCTGTTCCGGCTAAGAACATTATTATTCTATCTAGTCCAAAAGCAAGTCCGCCGTGTGGTGGTGGTCCAAATTTAAATGCTTCTAGTAAGAAGCCAAATCTTTCCCATGCTTTTTCCTGGGTAAATCCTAAAACTTTAAACATAGTTTCTTGTAGGCTAGAATCATGTATTCTTATACTTCCTCCACCTAGCTCTTCACCATTTAATACCATATCATAAGCTTTGGCCCTAACTCTACCTGGCTCTGACTCTAAATATTGTAAATCTTCATCCATGGGCATTGTAAACGGATGGTGAGCTGCTACATATCTATTTTCTTCTTCGTTGTAGTCTACCAGTGGAAATTCTGTAACCCATACAAAATTAAATTCCACATTATCTTTTAAAATTTCTAGTTCTTTAGCTACCTGTAATCTTAATGCACCTAGTGATTGTAATACTATGCTATCCTTATCCGCAACAATAAGTACTAAATCTCCGGTCTTTGCTTCTACTTTATTTAATATAGATTTCATTTGAGTCTCACTTAAGAACTTAGCTATAGGGGATTTAATCTCATCTTCTTTATACGCAATATAGGCAAGACCTTTTGCTTTGTAAGTTTTAACAAACTCACCTAATTTGTCTAATTTTTTTCTTCCCATATCTGCGCAGCCCGTAACTTTTATAGCTCTTACTGAGCCACCATTATCTATGGCGTTTTTAAATACTACAAATTCACATTCGCGTACTTCTTCAGTAATGTTAACAATTTCCATTCCAAATCTTAAATCTGGTTTATCTGAGCCATATTTATCCATAGCCTCTTTGTATGTTATTCTTTTCATAGGAAGCATAACATCTTTATTTACTACTTCTTTAAATACTTTTTTAATTAGTGCTTCATTTACAGCTATAACATCTTCCTCTTCCACAAAGGACATTTCTATATCTACTTGTGTAAATTCAGGTTGCCTATTTGCTCTTAAATCCTCATCTCTAAAACATCTTGCAATTTGGAAATACTTATCATATCCAGACACCATTAATAATTGTTTGAACAATTGTGGTGATTGTGGAAGTGCATAAAAGTTTCCTGGGTAATTCCTACTTGGAACTAAATAGTCACGAGCACCTTCTGGAGTACTTTTGGTAAGCATAGGTGTTTCTATTTCTAAAAAACCATTTTCGTCTAAAAAGTCACGAATTACCTTAGCTGTTTTATGGCGTATCATAAGAATTTTTTGCATATCTGGTCTTCTTAAATCAAGATATCTATATTTTAGACGTATATTTTCTGATGCATCTAAACCTTCTTTTATATATATAGGTGGAGTTTCTGATTGGGACAATATCTTTATACTTTCTCCTTTAAGCTCTACTTGCCCTGTTGGCATATTCCCATTAGGAGATTGTCTTTTAATTATTTCTCCAGTTACAGCAATACAGTACTCTGGTTTGACTAAATCTGCCTTTTCAAAAGCTTCTTTATCTATTTCTTCTCCAAATACTACCTGTAGCATTCCTGTTCTATCTCTTAAATCGATAAAAACAAGGCCTCCTAAGTTTCTTTTTGTCTGAACCCAGCCCATTACTGTTGTTTTATTTGTTATATGCGTTTCACGAAGATCGCCACACATATTGGTTCTCTTTAAACCGTTTAATGCTTCTGCCATTTTGTTCCCTTCCTCTCTTAAATGTTAACCCTAACCCTTGAGTTAAGGGTTAACATTTATGCTTTTACTATATTAATAATTTCTTGTAAATTATCTAATTTTATTTCAAGCTGTTGTCCATCAGACATTCTTTTAATTTTAGCAATTCTCGTTTTAATTTCATCTTCACCTAAAATAATTGTATAGTAGGCTGCAATCTTATTAGCATATTTCATTTGAGCCTTTACACTTTTCTCCATATGATCGCATTCACATTTTATTCCCTTTTCTCTAAGGGAATTCACAATTTTAATTGCTTCATATTTTGATTGCTCATTCATTGAGCCAACATAAAGTTCCATGTATTTTTCTTTAGGTATTTCTATTTTATTTTCTTCTAGTGCCATTAATAGTCTTTCAATTCCCATACCAAATCCCATAGCTGGTATATCTGGTCCACCTATTTGTTTAATTAAATTATCATATCTTCCACCACCACAAAGTGCAAGACCATTTTTGTCAAGCACTTCAAATACAGTTTTGGTGTAATAATCAAGTCCTCTTACTATAAGTGGATCCACATCAAAGTGTATATCCATAACTCCTAGGTAATTTTTTAAACTTTCAAAGTGAGTAGAACATTCTTCGCAAATGTAATCGGATATAATTGGTGCACCACTAACTATCTCCTTACAACTATTAACTTTACAATCTAAAATTCTTAGTGGATTTTTTTCGAATCTGCTTTTGCAAGTTTCACAAAGAGCTTCATATTTATCCCCTAAAAATTCTTTTAATGCATCATTATATTTTTTTCTACAACTAGGACATCCCATACTGTTAATTTTTAATTGAACACCTTCTATTCCAAGCTCTTTATATACTCTCATAACAAGGCTAATTACCTCAGCATCAACAGAAGCTTCTTTAGCTCCGCAAACCTCAACCCCAAACTGATGATGCTCCCTAAATCTTCCCTTTTGCATTTTCTCATATCTGAAACAAGGGGTAAAGTAATATAACTTTGTAGGTTGCATCTCATTAAAAAGTCCATTTTCTATAAATGATCTTACTGCAGGTGCTGTTCCCTCTGGTTTTAGTGTAATACTTCTTCCACCCTTATCTTCGAAAGTGTACATTTCTTTTTGAACTACATCTGTAGTTTCTCCTACTCCTCTTTTAAACAATTCAGTATGTTCAAACATAGGTGTTCTAATTTCGCGGCATCCATATACAGAACATAATTTTCTAAATAAACTCTCTACATACTGCCATTTATAAATATTTTCAGGTAATATATCTTTTGTACCCTTCGGAGCTTGAATATCCATTTTATACCTCCTTTTATTTCTTTGATAATGGAAAGTTAAAACTTTCTATTATCAACTATATAAAGTTTCCAGCAGAGCAATTTTCTTTTCTATCATCTCATCTATCCTTTTTATGTACTCTCTAACATCCTTAATATTTGCAAACCTCTCATGCCTGTTTTCCTCTAAAAAAACAACTTTACAAACAGCGTCTGCCCCAAGTGCTATAACTGTCTGTTTTTCTTCAATCATTTGAATATTATATATTCCCTCTTTACCCTCTGTTTTGTATCCAACATTTTCCATATTACCCACCATATTTTTCTGCCTATACATATAATAAGGTTTCATATTAAGTTTTTTAGATAATTCAACCGTGTGCTCATACATTTGGTTTAATTCTTCTTGACCAGGAATTACAAACCTATAGTTATTAAGCATCTTTTCATGGAGCTTAGAAGCTCTTTTTATGGACAATCCATGAATTGTAATACTATCGGGTTTAATTTCAAATATTTTATCACAAGTTTTTATTATATGTGAAATTTTCTCCCCAGGTAGCCCTACTATTAAGTCCATATTTATATTATCAAAACCTAATTTCCTTGCCATATCAAATTTTTGGGTAACACTATCTACGGAATGAGTTCTACCAATTAATTTCAAGGTATCATCATTCATAGTTTGAGGATTAATGCTTATTCTATGAACCCCATACTTTTTCATAGTAGTTAACTTATTAAAAGTTATACTGTCAGGCCTTCCACATTCTACCGTAAATTCACGTACACTATTATTCTGAGTAAAAGCTTCATAAATACATTTCATTATAAATTCAAATTGCTCATCATTTACGGAAGTTGGGGTACCACCTCCAAAGTAAACACATTCAATATTTAGCTTCTTTTCTTTGATGTAATTACTTATCTCTTTAATCTCATGAGATAATGCCTCAAGGTAAGGCTGTACTATATCTCTGCAACTTTCTATAGGATTAGACGCAAAAGAACAGTATAGACACCGTGTAGGACAAAATGGCATTCCAATATAAACACTTATATTGTCTTTGTTTTTATTAACAATATTTCTCTCAAATTTTGCAACATCAATACAAAGTCGTGCTTTATCTTCTCTTGCAACATGCTTTTCTTTGAACTGCGCTATGATAGCTTCCTCCGAAAATCCCTCTTGTAATAGTTCAAGAGCTTTTTTAGAAGGCCTAATTCCTATTAAAGTGCCCCAAGGCAACTGATTTTCTGTATTCTTTGAAAAATATAAAAAAATAGCTTTTTTTACTTCGTCCTTTAGTTTATAAGAATTATCAACTTTGTATTCAAAACTTTCAGAGCCTTTTTGCACAGTTACTATATTTTCCTTCACTTCAATATTAAAATCATAATTTTCTTCTACAAATTTAATATCAGGGAATAAAAAAAACAAATTAATCATTTGATATACATCATAATTAAATTCTGCATTATTTAATTTTACCTTAATCATTTTAACTCCTTACGAACCATAGTTTATAAAACCCTTAGTACTATAACGCCCTATATTAATCTTGTAAAAAAGGGTTGCTTAATTTTTCATTGTTTATTGTGCTACTTGGTCCATGACCAGGATACACTATAGTGGATTCAGGAAGACATAAAAGCTTTAATTTTATACTCATAATTATAGTATTGAAATCTCCTCCTGCAAAATCTGTTCTTCCAATGGAACCTGCAAAAAGAGTATCCCCAGTGAAAACACAGTTTTCAACTTTAAAGCACATACCTCCAGGCGTATGACCTGGTGTATCTAAACAAGTGAATTCTAAGTTCGATATTTTTATTACATCCCACTGCCTTAATAACTTATCTGCCCCACCTTCAATAAGAGGACCAAACAAATACTCGCCCTTTGCTATTAAATCATCGTCTGCTTTGCTTATACATACTATTGCATTTGTGATTGCTTTTAACTGAGCCACACCGGTGGTATGATCTAGATGTCCATGGGTCAAAAGTATATATGTAACTTTCGCACCCATATCATCTATAGCGAGAGAAATATCATCCACGTCTCCACCTGGATCCAACACTACAGCTTCTTTTGTAATCTCATCCATTACAATATAACAATTTGATCCATATATTCCTGTAACAAGTGTTCTAATTTCCATTTTAATCCTCCTAGAAGTCTTTCTTGCTCTCTATAATTAAGGTTACTGGTCCATCATTTTGTATAAAAACCTGCATATCTGCCCCAAAATCTCCAGTTTTAACCTCACCTAATACATCGTTGCACTGTTTAACAAACTCTAAATATAATATTTGGGCGTCCTCTCCACCAAGGGCTCTCATGAAATTCGGTCTTCTGCCTTTTCTACAATCTCCATATAGTGTAAATTGAGAAACTACAAGCATTTCCCCACCTACGTCTATCAGGGACTTATTCATTTTTTCATCTTCTTCAAATATCCTAAGGTTTAATATCTTATCAACTAGGTATTTTACATCATCCTGCGTATCTTCTTTGCAAATTCCTAGGAGAACATTTAACCCAAATCCTATTTCACTCCGTAATTCACCATTTACTTCAACCTTTGATGACTTTACTCTTTGTACTACTGCTCTCATAAATATCCATCTCCTAAATAGAAAAAGTAACCTTTAGTTTTTTATTCTGTATACTTCTATTACACCAGACAATTTAGTGATTTTCTTTTGTAATTCCTTCAAATGCTCTGTATCAGAAACCCTTAGCTTTATATTTATTAAAGCCACATTATTTTTTAGTGTTTTTGCGTTAATTGAGTATAACTGGGTTTTTGTTACTGTTATTACCTCCATTATATCGGACAATAAGCCATATCTATCATCTGCTTTAATTTCAATCTCAGTAATATAACCTTTTCCCTCTGAAGTTCCCCAGCTTACCTCAACCACTTTATTAATTTCATTTTTCATTAATGCTTCAACATTTTTACAATCACGCCTATGAACAGAAACTCCACGTCCCTTAGTTATATAACCTATTATTTCATCTCCTGGAACTGGATTACAGCACTTAGCAAATCTTACAAGTACATTGCCCTCACCCTTTACTATTAGCCCCGAAAAATCCATTTTCTTTTTCTCATCTTTAGCTGCAGTCTTGGTTATTTTTTGTTCAATGTCCTCAATTGTTAAATTTTCTGTTTTATTTTTATTTTCAAAAACCTCTCTCAATCTATTAACTACAGTTGAAGGCATAATATCTCCTACTCCAACATAAGCAAATAAATCATCTAAAGCTTTAAAATTATATTTCTTGTATATTTTTTCTATGGCTTCACCCTTGGCAATTTCTCCAAAATTATGTCCTTGTCTCTTGGATTCTTTTTCTAATACTTCTTTACCTTTCTCAATACTCTCATCTCTCTTAGCCTTTTTGAACCAAGATTTAATTTTACTTTTAGCTTGATTACTTTTTGTAATGTTAAGCCAATCAATATTAGGGCCCTTAGGCACAGGCGAAGTTACAATTTCAACTATTTCTCCGGTTTTTAGGTGATATTCCAGGGGCACCATTCTTCCGTTTACCTTTGCACCCATGCACCTGTGACCTATATCTGTATGAATTCTGTATGCAAAATCAATTGGTGTTGCATCAAGGGGTAAATTAATAACCTCACCCTTTGGTGTAAATACAAAAACTTCATCTGAAAACAAATCAATTTTAAACCCTTCCATAAACTCTTCTGCATCAAAGGTTTCTCCTTGCCATTCAAGAATATCTTTTAACCAGGAAAGTTTAGAATCTAAATTTTCATCATCACTGCCCTGGTCGCCCTCTTTATATTTCCAATGAGCAGCTATACCATATTCTGCGGTTTTATGCATCTCATAGGTTCTGATTTGAATTTCAAAAGGTTTTCCGTGGGGTCCTATTACTGTTGAATGTAATGATTGATACATGTTTGGTTTTGGCATTGCAATATAATCTTTAAATCTTCCCGGAATTGGTTTATAAACTGTATGCACTATACCTAGAGCTGCATAGCAATTTCCAATATCATTAACTAAAATTCTAACTGCTGTCAAATCAAATACTTGATCTATAGTTTTGTTTTTAGCAACCATTTTTCTGTAAATGCTGTAAAAATGTTTTGGCCTCCCATCAATGTCAGCCTCTATTCCTACAATATTTAAGTTAAATTTCAATTCCGATATTATGTTGCTGATATTTTCTTCTCGCTCAACTCTTTTTTCTGCAATTTTTCTTACTAAATTATAATATTCATTTGGGTTTAAATACCTAAGTGATAAATCCTCAAGTTCCCATTTAATTTTAGACATTCCAAGTCTGTGTGCAAGTGGAGCATAAATATCCAAAACTTCTTTTGCCTTTAGCTTTTGATTTGCAACGGGCATATATTTTAGCGTACGCATATTATGAAGCCTATCTGCAAGCTTAATAAGGATAACTCTGATATCCTTTGCCATAGCAAGTAGCATCTTGCGAATATTATCAGCTTGTTCCTCTTCCTTAGTCTTATATTTTATGAGACCAAGTTTTGTTACACCCTCAACTAAATTTGCTACTTCTATATTAAATTCCCTACTTATATCTTCATAAGTATATACTGTATCCTCAATTACATCATGAAGCAAGCCCGCAACAATGGTACTAGTATCAAGCCCCATTTCTGCCAGAATACAGGCTACCTCTAATGGGTGCACAATATAAGGCTCTCCTGATTCTCTCTTTTGCTCTTTATGTGCAGCATAAGAAAAATTAAAGGCCTTAACAATGAGCTCTTTATCCATAATATTGCAATTATTTTCAATCTTATATAACAATTTTTCCAGCATGGCTTATACACTCCTAAAATCAAAGGCTGGTTTAATTAACCAGCCTATACTTTTTACTAATATTATATAATATTATGTAGAATTATGCAATTTGAATTTAATAATTTACTACATAAATTTAAATATGAATTAAATATCGTACTTTACAAGAGACATTATATCATAACCCTGTAATTTGTCTTTTCCATTAAGCTCCGTTAATTCAATTACAAAGTTTAAAGAAACAACCTCTCCGCCCATTTGCTCTATAAGTTTTGTTACTGCCGCTACTGTTCCGCCTGTAGCAAGTAAATCGTCTACTATAGCTACCTTTTGTCCAGGCTTTATAGCATCTTTATGAATTTCAAGTTTATCTGAGCCGTATTCAAGATCATACTCAATTTTTATAGTTTCATAAGGTAACTTACCAGGTTTTCTAATTGGTACAAATCCTGCTCCAAGGGCATAGGCAACTGGTACACCAAATAAAAATCCTCTTGCCTCTGGTCCTACTATAACGTCTATTTTTTTATCTTCTAAATATGCTACCATTCCATCTATAGTATACTTAAGGGCATTGTAATCTTGTAGCAAGGTAGTTATATCTTTAAAACTGATACCTTTTTTCGGAAAATCCTCTATTATTCTAATATTATTTTTTAAATCCATGATAATTCCCCCCCCAAAAAAATAAAAATGAATGAGTGTACAAACGCCTAAGCATTTGATTATTTTTTTCATCAATACTACTTATTATACTGCCCATTATATATTATAATGAGCTATTTATGCAACACAAAGATTATGTATTATCTCACCTACCTATGAGACTATGTTTTAATTCTTTATCTAAGTACTTTGATATCTGTAGCGCTCTATTGCTATCTGAGGTAATAAATAACTCAACAACAATTTTAGCATTATCCATTCTTCCAACGGCATTAATTGTAGGCATTACTGTTAATGCTAATTTTGACACTGTATCTTCATTAATAATCAAAATATTATGAGTTTTTAGTAATGCACAAAACCCATAATTATTTGTGCTTTTTAATTGCTTTATGCCTTCCTGGGCAAATATCCTATTCTCACTCTCAAGCTTTGTTTTACTAGAAATAGTACCTATCATTACCAAATCCATATATTTGTTTATAGAATTCATCTTATAGTAGGATGATATTGCTTGTGCTATCTTAAAGGTTACTCCGCAAGCGCATAGACCCTTGAAAGGGTAATTGCAGCCCTTCTGTTTTGGATTGACAACAATGGTGTCTGGAGCCATATTAACAGGTTCATGAAAATCTGTGATTATGACATCAATACCCATGTATTTGCATAATTCTATTTCATTGAAAGAATTTATGCCACAGCCTAAGGTTATTATAAGCCCCGGGCCTAAATATTTTATATGATTAGTAATATCACTTTCAGATAAATCACGACTTTCACTACATTCACCTGGTATAAAATACTCAACATCAGCATTTAGAAACTTAAGAACTAACATCAATAGGGAAATCGCTGTAATACTATCTACATCATAAAATCCATAAAGGACTATTTTTTCTCTCTCATTTATAGCTTTGACAATTCTAAATAATGCAGCCTCCATCCCTTTTAATAAAAATGGATTATACATATTATAATCTATAAAGTCATTATTATTCATCTGCATGTCTTTAAGATAATCCATTATAAAAACTCCTCAAAGTTAATAAAAAATAAAATAAATTTAAATTTCTTATTTAACAAAATTAAAAAAGACAAAGAAGTAATTAATACATCATACTTCTTCGTCTTTAATTTTTAACTATTTGAGCCAAAGTGTAACTCCAGCAATTGCTTCTTATGCTCTTGCTTTCCTAGTTGCCTTACTACTTCTTTTTTTAAGTAATACCCAAACTGGACTTGCTATAAAGATTGAAGAATAGCATCCAACTAATATACCCACTATTAATGGGAAACTAAGTTCTTGTATAGATGGTACAAATACATATACTGCAATTATAGTAAATAATGTTGTAGCAACTGTATTTATTGATCTTGCCATAGTTTGTGTAATACTTGTATTAGTAACCTCATCTATAGATGCTTTTCTCATACTCTTTTGATTTTCTCTTATTCTGTCAAATACAACTATAGTATCATTAATAGAGTAACCAACTATAGTCAAAATAGCCGCTATAAAAGTTGCATTTACTTGTATTTGGAATATTGCATATACCCCAACCATAATTAGAATGTCGTGCACTAATGCAACTATTGCTGCAACTCCGAACTTAAATTCAAATCTTATCCCTATATACCCTAGCATACAAAGCATAGCAATAATCAAACCAGTTACTGCTTTTGTCTTTAATTCATTACCAACAGTTGCACCAATTGTATTTTCTGTAAGTAATTCACTAGATTTAAACTGAGTCTTAATTTCTTTTACCATGGTTGCTGTTTGATCAGCGGTAAGGGCATCACTTTTTACGGTTATTTCCAAATTTTTGCCTTCATCTAATGTTTTTGACAAATATTGATTCTTTGCGTGTTTGTCTATTATTTTATCTACATCTGCTTTTACAAAAGCCTGATTCATTTTTATATCAAGTTTTGTACCACCTTTAAAATCTATACCTAGGTTTAGTCCTTTTGTTACCATGAATCCCATTCCTATTACAATAATGAATAGAGACATAGCAAACCATAATTTAGTTTTTTCAACTATCTTTAGCATATGCTTACCCCCTCTTCACGCCAAAATGGGATGTTTTACTTAATAGTCCCATTTCGACAGCTAATTTTAATAAGAATTTAGTGCTAGTAAGTGCTGTAAATACACTTATAACTATACCAATCATAAGAGTTAGTGCAAAGCCTTTAACTGCACCTGATCCAACAATATATAGCACTAAAGCAGAAATTATAGTTGTAATGTTTGAATCTAATATTGATGACAAGGCTCTATGAAAACCAGAATCTACAGAAGATTTTATTGATTTTCCAGTTTTAAGCTCTTCTTTTATTCTTTCGAATATTAACACATTAGCATCTACTGCCATACCAACCGTAAGCAGGAACCCTGCTATACCTGCAAGGGTCAAAGTAGCATTAATGGCTGAGAATACGCCAAGAACCAATACCACATATAAAATTAGTGATATATCTGCAATAATTCCAGGTGCTCTATAATATAACATCATAAATATTAATATAATTAGTATTCCAACAGCTCCAGCCTTCATACTTAATGGTAGTGCATCTTTACCCAGAGTGGCTCCGACTGTATTAACTGAAACAGCTTTTAGTGTTACAGGCAGTGCTCCTGATGTAATAATTTGAGCTTGTCTTGAAGCTTCTGCCAAATCCTTACTTCCGGAAATTTCAGCCTTACCATTTGAAATAACTACTTGTACTGTAGGATCAGTTAATTTCTCATTATCCATAAGAATAGTAATTTTCTGTCCTAAAAATTTCTGCGTAGCTACTGCAAATTTTTTCGTTCCTGCTTCATTAAGTTCAAGATTTATAATAGGTTTATTTGCTTCACCAAAGCCTGCAGTAGCAGTTTTTACATCTTTACCAGTAAGAATTGTAACTTTATCAGGTCCAACAAATTTAAGTTCTCCTGACTTTGCAACAGTATCAAGAACTGCTTTAGAATCAAATATACCCGGTATTTCAATTCTGATTCTATTATTACCTTCTTTGGCAACTAATGTTTCACTAACTCCCATTTTGTTGACTCTCAAAGAAATAAGTTCAATTGTTCTGTCTAAGGTCTTTGCATCAACCTTTCCGCCTTGAACTTCTTCTAGGACAGAAATTCCACCTTGCAGATCTAATCCTTTATTTATTGTTTCAGTAAATGGTTTAAATCTATAATCGCCTATTGTAAACCCTTTAAATCCTGCAAATGCCAATATCCCAACAACTAAAACACTGGCTAAAAACATAAACATGCTTTTCTTCTTTTTCATCTTTATCCCCCTCTGTTGCTTAATCATAAATACAATTATATTATGATTAACAAATTTAGTCAATATTAGGTAAATTTATTTATTTTTCCATGGTTTTTGCTTTTAGCGCTATAGCACATTCTATTCTTTTCTTTTGCATCTTGCATCCAATTTCATAAGGAATGTGCATATCTCCATTAAAATTGAAATTATTTGCTTGGCATCCACCACTACAATAAAATTTGGCCCAGCAATCAGTACATTTAGGCTTGTTGTAAATGTGCGCTTCTTTAAACTCTAGCTCCATTTTTTTATTATGCATTCCATTATATATATCGCCCATTAGAAAATCTTTATTACCAACAAATTGATGACAAGGGTATATATCACCATCTGGAGTAACAGCTATATATTCATGTCCTGCTCCACATCCGGAAATTCTCTTATAGACGCAAGGGCCGCCTTTAAGATCTATATTAAAATGATAAAATTTAAACTCATTTCCATCTTTATGTCTTTGAAGCATATCTTTATATAATTTATCATATTGCTCAAAAATAACCGGCAAATCTTCCTCTCTAAGCGACAGCGCATGTTCATTTGGTAGAACTACCGGTTCTATTGATATTTCTTTGAACCCTAAATCTGCCATATGTTTTATATCTTCAAAAAAGTCAGTATTCTCTCTAGTGAAAGTTCCACGAGCGTAATAAGCTTTTGACTTATCTCTCATATCAACCATTTTTTTAATCTTAGGAAGTATTCTATCATATGAACCAGTTCCATCTGCCCGGACTCTAACCTTATCATTAACAGATTTTCTACCATCTATGCTAAGTACTATATTACCCATATTTTCATCCATATATTTCATGATTTCGTCATTTAGCAATGTAGCGTTAGTTGTCATAGTAAATCTTATAGATTTATTATGAAGTTTTTCTTGAATTTTCGCATGTTCCACTATTTCTTTTATTGTATCAAAAGCCATAAGTGGCTCTCCACCAAATAAATCCACTTCAATGTTTTTTCTTGGACCAGATTTTTCTATAACAAAATCTATTGCTTTCATTCCCACTTCTGCGGACATAACGCTTCTAGCACCATGATATTCACCCTCATCAGCAAAACAGTATTTACATCTTAAATTACAATCATGTATTACATTAAGACACAGTGCCTTTATGTATGATTCAGTTTCTCCAATGCCCATAGCGATTTCCCTGTACAAATCTTTTGTGTACAGCATTTCTTCCTCAATTAAGCTGAGAATTTCACTATAGGCTTCTTCAATATCTGCTACCGTATATTTATTTTTAAAATTTTCTAATAACTCCTCTTTTTCTCTAAGGGAATTATCATCCAAAAGATCATAAACTATTTCATCAATTACATGTAGTGCTCCAGAATTTACATCAATTACATAATACTCGTTGTCTTGTATATATTTATGAATTAGTGACAAGTTATTTTCCTCCTAACAAATTTAAAGCAGTAACTCTAAGTGTTACTGCCACATTAGTAATATTAGTTTTCACAAGCTAAGTTAGCTACTGTACAAGAAGTTTTGCATGCTGATTGACATGAATTAGCACATTCCTTGCATCCTGGTTTCTTTAAACTTTCTTTAATACTTGTTTTATTTATAGTTTTTATATGTTTCATTTCAATTCCTCCATTCCTAAAGTTTCGATATGATTATATCATAGTATCTTGGCTAAATAAAGCATTTCTATAGATTTATTCCAAGCATTCCAGCAAGTGTACCTATACCCAAAGCTAACGCTGTTCTTATTACTTCTCTCATACCAATAGCAGTGCTTCCACCACCAACAACTTTAACTAGGTATAAAATCACCATGTAAATAGCTGCCACCATAATACCCATTAGCCAACCTTTTTCTCCTGCTTTTTTCGCAGCATATACTGCTCCATAAAGCACACTAACTAATGTTATTACAATATAAAAAACAGATGTTACCTTCATGCTAGCTGGTAAATAGCTTGTTATTATAGAATAAGCTACCAACACAATCAATGTTAAAATTGACGCTCTAAATACACCTTCTGCAGCACAAGAATATTTCACTTTGTTTTCCATGTAAATCCCCCCCTTTTTTATGGATCCCAACAAAAAAAATTTGGTTGAAATCTATAATATTAATTATGATTAAAAAGGGGGTTTTATTACTTAATTCTTTACTTTTTCTCTAGTACCACATCAGAACTGTTTGAATTTCTAACAGAACCTATTCCGTTTCTTGCTAATTTAATTTTAGTTCTATCTGGACCACTTTCTAATATAACAAATTCTTCTTGAAGATTGACGATCTTTCCAATTATACCGCCTTTAGACATTACTTCATCATTTAATTTTAAATCATTTAGAAGTGCGGCGTATTTTTTCTTTCTTTTGTTTTCTGGCATCCATATTACTAGATAAAACACCCCTAGCATTACTGCCATAAATATTAATCCTCCGAACTGTCCCATTTATATTCCCCTCCTTTCAATATTTTTTTAAAATTATAATAAAATAATTCTCCTATAAAAATTAACACCTGTGAATTAATAACTTTCTTATTATTACTTTGTATAGGGTAATCATATTATAGCAACTAATTATGCGTTCTCATTCCACTGAGCTAGTTTTTCGGCCTTAAATTCTTCAAAGCAATCATTATCAATAGCCGACCTAATATCTTCCATAAGTTTATTATAAAAATATAGATTATGCAGCACACAAAGCCTCATAGCCAGCATCTCTTTTGCCTTAAATAAGTGTCTTATATAGGCTCTTGTATAATGCTTGCAAGCAGGACACTGACACCCTTCATCAATAGGAGCTGCATCTAGTTCAAATTTAGCATTCATTATATTTATTTTACCATCACTTGTAAACACATGTCCATGCCTTCCATTTCTTGCAGGCAAAACACAATCAAAAAAGTCCACTCCTCTTGATACCGCTTCTAAAATATTGCTTGGATAACCTACTCCCATAAGATATATTGGTTTATCCTGTGGTAAGTATGGAACAACTGCATCAATTATTCTATACATGTCTTCATGAGACTCTCCCACTGCAAGACCTCCAATAGCATAACCATCCAAATTCATTTTAGTAATAGTTTTAGCATGTTCTACTCTGATATCAGCGTATGTTCCCCCTTGATTTATTCCAAATAACATTTGTTTGTTATTGACAGTGCCCGGAATGGAATTAAGTCTATCCATTTCAATTTTACATCGTTCGAGCCACCTTGTAGTTCTTGCTACAGAATCAACTACATATTCCCTGGTAGATGGGTTGGGTACACATTCATCAAAAGCCATAGCGATGGTAGATCCTAAATTGCTTTGTATTTGCATACTTTCTTCTGGACCCATAAATATTTTCTTTCCATCAATATGTGAATTAAAATAAACCCCTTCTTCTTTAATCTTTCTCATGGCTGCTAGAGAAAATACTTGAAATCCACCTGAATCTGTAAGAATAGGTCTATCCCAATTCATAAATTTATGAAGTCCTCCCATTTGCCTTACAACCGTGTCGGTCGGCCTTAAGTGCAAATGATAGGTATTAGATAATTCAACTTGGCAGTTGATTTCTTTTAAATCCATGCTGGAAACAGCACCCTTAATAACCCCTTGAGTTCCTACATTCATAAAAACAGGCGTTTGAATTATACCATGTGGAGTTGTAAACTCTCCACGTCTCACTTTACCACTTTTCTTAAGTAATTTATACATTTTTACCCTTCTTTCTTTACAATAATTAAGAGTTAGTTCTTAATTATTCACTAATATAAAAACATTGCATCTCCAAAGCTGAAGAATCTATATTTTTCTTTTACCGCCATATCATAAGCACCCATAACTAAATTTTGGCCTGCAAAAGCGCTAACTAGCATTATTAGTGTAGATTCTGGTAAATGAAAATTGGTTATTAATGCATCAACAATTTTGAATTTATAGCCTGGATATATAAATATGTCTGTCCAACCTGATTTTTCTTCTACCCTGCCATTTTCATTTGCTATACTTTCTAAAGTTCTATTAGAAGTAGTTCCTACAGCAATTACTCTTCCGCCATTTTCTTTTGTCTCATTAATTACATCCGCTGTCTGTTTATTTAACACGTAGTACTCTGAATGCATTTCATGCTCTTCCACTATTTCAGCTTTTACAGGTCTAAAAGTACCTAGCCCTATATGTAGTGTTACAAATGCAATTTTCACACCCTTTGCTTTGATTTGTGACAGTAAATCCTCTGTAAAATGAAGCCCTGCAGTTGGCGCCGCTGCTGACCCTATTTGTTTTGAAAACACAGTCTGATATCGTTCTTTATCTTCTAATTTTTCAGTTATATATGGTGGTAGAGGCATCTCTCCAAGTTTATCTAAAACTTCTTCAAAGATTCCTTCGAATTCAAATTTTACTATTCTACTACCGCCCTCAGATACACTTATAATCTGTGCCTTTAGCTGTCCATCACCAAAAACAAACCAAGTTCCAATCTTTGCTTTTTTCCCAGGTTTCACCAAGGTTTCCCAGTGATTCACATCAATTCTCTTTAGAAGAAGAAATTCCATTTTACCGCCTGTATCTTCTTTCACACCTATAAGTCTTGCAGGTAAAACCCTAGTGTCATTTAACACTAAACAATCTCCGGTATTTAAATAGTCTATTATATTTTTGAATTTTTTGTGTTCTATTTCGCTACTAGTTTTATTAACTACCATAAGTCTTGACTCATCTCTTTTTTGGAGTGGATGTTGCGCAATAAGCTCCTTTGGTAAGTCAAAATTAAAATCTTTTACTTTCAAAAAAATTACATCCTTTCTTTATGCAAAAATAATTTAAATTTCATCTTTATCATCAAATACTGTAAGTTGTTTAAGATTTTTATGAACCTTTGACTTTTTCATTAGTCTATTTAAATGTTCATAAGCCTTTTCAGAGGCTATTCTTCCCCTTGGAGTCCTTATTATAAATCCCTTTTGAATTAAATAAGGTTCATAGACATCCTCAAGAGTCCCTATTTCTTCACCTATAAAATAAGATAGTGTCTCTATGCCTACTGGTCCACCATTAAAATTATCTATTATAGCTTCCAGCATTTTATTATCTATTCTATCAAAGCCCTCACTGTCTATTTCAAGAAGTTCTGACGCCGCCTTTGCTAAAGACAAATCAATAATTCCATTGCCTTTAACGTCACAATAGTCACGAACCCTCTTAAGTAAACGATTAGCAATTCTAGGAGTGCCCCTTGAACGTCTTGCAATTTCAACAGCTGCCTCATCAGTAATTTCCACATTAAAAATATCAGAAGATCTAATTACTATTTCTTTTAACTCATCTTGCGTATAATATTCCATAGCACTTAGCACACCAAATCTATCACGAAGAGGTGCTGTTAGAAGTCCTATTCTAGTGGTTGCTCCAATGAGTGTAAACTTTGGTAAATCAAGTCTTATGGATTTAGCTGAAGCTCCCTTTCCAATTACAATATCTAGTGCATAATCCTCCATAGCAGGATATAATATTTCCTCAACATTTCTATTAAGCCTATGTATTTCATCAATAAAAAGCACATCATAATCACTAAGTGAAGTTAAAATAGATGCCAAATCCCCTGCTCTTTCAATAGCAGGACCTGAGGTTACTTTTAAGTTTCCCTTCATTTCCTTTGCAATAATATTGGCAAGGGTTGTCTTTCCAAGACCAGGCGGTCCATATAAAAGCACATGATCAAGAGCTTCTTCTCTATTTTGAGCTGCTTTAATGAATATATTTAGTTTTTCTTTTATCTTTGGTTGACCAATATATTCACTAAGCCTTTGTGGCCTTAGTGAATATTCTGCCTCCATATCTTCTTCAATGATAGACGAAGTAATAATTCTTTCCTCTATATCATCCATAATATACTCCCACCTTAGTTCATTAAATATTTCAAACAATCTTTAATCATATTTTCAAGTGATAGCTTCTTATCGCTAGCTTTCAATGCTTTTTCAGCTTCTTTTTCAGAATATCCAAGTGACATAAGAGCTCCTAAAACCTCCATTAGTTTTCTATCCTCGACTAAATCGCCACCTGAGTTTTGTGCTAAATTATTAACTTCAGACTGCTCAATGTGAATTTTTTCCCTTAGTTCCAGAATTACTCTTTGGGCAATTTTTTTTCCTATGCCAGGGGCTCTTTGTAGCGTTTTTTCGTCTCCTGATACAATAGCATATCTTAGACTTTGTACACTACAAATAGAAAGTAGTGATAAGCCAGCCTTTGCACCAACTCCATTGACCCCAATTACTAGGCTAAACATCTCAATCTCATCTTTTGTTAGAAATCCGTATAGTCCAATAAAATCTTCTCTAACAATTTGCTTTATATATAATAACACATGCTCGCTAGTTTTAGGCATCTTTGCCATAGTACTACCAGAGGTATATATTTTGTACCCCATACCATTATTATCTACTACAATATAGTCTTTATTAATACCTACAAAAATTCCTTTTATATATTCGTACACAATATTCCTCCTAGCGTTCTCTAAGGGTATGTAAATTGACAATTATTATTTCCCTCAGAAAATAGCGACTATCTAATACTTTACCACCTAACCGCTATTAATTCAATAATTAACAATGGAAAAGTTTATAAATAATTAAAATAACCTTAAGAAATATATTTTTCTTAAGGTTATAGTGCTTATTTTTTTATTTACCATGGAGATATTAAGATTTTAATAAACCCCTAGCATAATCAAAAGCTTTTTCAGGAGTTTTGAATTCACCACTTTCATATTCTTGATCAATTTCTACAGCTTGGGTACCATCAATTTCTTTACTATGTTTTCTACCGCGAATTAGGTCTTCTGCCAGTCCGTCTTTTTCTTTTAGGTCATCTATTTTTATATATTGTAATTCTCCACTATCCTTTGACTCAAAATCATATTGCTTTTGTTTACCATCTTCTGCATATACATTAGAATTAAATATTTTATGAGCTATTATATCGCATTTATCATCTGTTTTATAAATTGTTACAAGGTTATCATATACACCTAAAAAATATCTATTTGCACTATAACTGTACCTATCACTATTATTAACAAAAACGATTTCATTGTCACTCATATTAGAAACTGTGTACCCTTGTTTTTTGAAAAGCTCATCAAGTTGTGCTTGTGTTTTACTATTTAGTAGAGTAGATCCATTAAAATGTTTTTCTAATACCATATTTCTTACTTCACTATCTTTATATTTAATTTTAAAAACAAATTTCGTATCTTCTGAAGCCTTACGCAAATTAGTAGTCACTGAAGCTTGCATTGAATCCTCACTTTTGGCAGTAAGTTTTAAATATGGCATTTTACCAGAAGATTTTAGCACTAAATTATGATTAGTAATATATTGAGCAAGTGAGTAACTAGCTATAACAAAAGCAATTAACAGGGTTGTTAACATTGCATATAAAATTTTTTTATTTTTCATATTACCCCTCCTTACTTGGAATTATGTCCATATGAAGAGGTATTTATTCAATTGATGCATTTTATTTATTTAGACCTTTCCCAGAATCAGTAACATTATCTAATTCCAAAGGGTAAGGCTCAAAAAAGCTTTGATTAATAAGGTTTTTTTCTTCAAAACGTATAGCATTTGATTTTATAACATAAAGAGGTACACTAAAAGGTACTTTACTTTGTCTATATTGTTCTATTGTATCTAAAATAAATTCTTTTTCTCTATGAGTTAGCTTATCTGAAAAATATCCCATAGACTTTGTTAGTACATTTATATTTGAAGTATATCTTGGTAGCTTATTTAGAGCCAAACTAAGATTTTCTTCGTACTGCGCGTAGACCTGTTGCACATTTAATTCGCCATTTCTTCCTACAATACTACCTAATATTTTTAATTGTTTTTGATTGTATGACATAAGAAGAAGTTTGTTAGTGCCGTGGAATTCCACTAAATCTTCTATTATCATATTTTCTTTTATCACTCTAAAATTCTTCATAATATATAATTTTGTTAAAAAATGTTGCCTTATATTATAATTTTTAACCCGTCCATCATCTTCAATGGCTAAACCTTCAAATTTTTCCATTACAAGCCCGCCAAATAATCCACTACCCTTAACAGAGGTAGAACCTTTTTCTATACTTTTATAAATTTTCACTTCTTTTATTCCACAAGAAGGAGATTTACTCTTTAGTATAAATCCATCCACTTTTGGTAACTCTTTAAGAAACTTTTCTCCAAATCCCATCATTTCACTACTAAATTCTCTTTCACCGCCATGTTGCATAAGTTTTACAGGTGCATCCTCATTTTCTTTAACCACTCTTATAGCTTCTCTTGGTATTTCCAGTCCTATTTGAACCTCTGGGCATACAGTTATAAACTCAACAAAATCCTTTAGCTTTTCCACTAAATTACAACCATCCAGCTGGCCGTTATACCTGCAAGCTTCAAATCCTAAACATCTACTCACTACAACTACTGGTTTCACATTATTTATTCTCTCTTTATAAGATAGTTTCATATGTAAACATCCTTTCAAAATCAAAATTAGCCTTAAAAAATCTATTTTAAAGAAGCTATTTTACCTTATTCAATATTAATCTAAATTATCCTCTTTTTTAGCATGCACCACAATGTATTTTTTAATTCCTTTTGTATAATGAATACACCACAAAAAAACTGAATATTATTACATCAAATTCATAATTTTAATAGATATTGTGTTATACTTTTAGAACAATTAATATGCTATATGTCCTGAAAGGAGTGTATTATGCCTATTTATAGACTATCAAATGATATAGTATTCCCTGACCCATCTCTTGCAGAGGATGACGGCCTTTTAGCCCTAGAAGGTGACCTATCCCCTGAGAGGTTAATCCTTGCCTATTCTAATGGAATATTTCCATGGTTTTCAGAAGAGGAGCCCATACTTTGGTGGTCACCTAATCCAAGATTTGTTCTTTATCCAAAGGATATTAAAATTTCTCACTCTATGAAAAAAACACTTAAAAAAAACACCTATAGAGTTTCCTTTGATACTTGTTTTAGAGATGTTATATCCAATTGTTCTAATATGAGAAAAGAAGAAGGCACATGGATTACAAATGAAATGATTGAAGCTTACTGCAAGCTACATGAACTTGGTTTCGCTCATTCCGTAGAAGCCTTTTATGAAGATAAATTAGTTGGTGGATTATACGGTGTGTGTATTGGAAAATGTTTTTTTGGTGAATCCATGTTTTCAACCATGAATAATGCCTCTAAGGCTGCATTTATTACTCTTAGCAAGGTACTCGAGGAAAAGGGATTTGTTGTGATTGACTGCCAAGTTCATACAAATCACTTGGAAAGTCTAGGCGCAGTTTATATTTCTAGAGATAATTTTTTACAAATGGTACAAAGAGGAATTTCAATAGAACCTTTAAAATTGTGCTTTTAGTTACTAGAATCATAAATATGGATATAGCAAAACAAATCAGTATAAAGATTTAGATCTTTATACTGATTTGTTTTTTTCTATTATACTTTTTCAAACTCTGATTTACTAACTCCACATAGTGGGCAAACCCAATCTTCAGGGATATCTTCAAACTTAGTTCCTGGTTTAATTCCACCGTCATCATCCCCTACTGCCGGGTCATAAATGTAACCACATACTACACAAACATATTTATCCATAAATATTCCTCCTTTTTATACTTACAAACTTTCTAATAACTTAAACTTATTGCTATATTAGCATATTTGCTATGGATTAACGATACTTATTTTTTTTAATAGTTAGTATTAAGTAAAATACTCAATTATTGCTCCATGAAAATTATCATTTATCAGTTTTGATATATAATTATTCATATCCTCACTATCTGGTTTCTTATATACATACTTAAATTTTCCATAAGGTCCCCATTTTAATTGCCTCTTTTCTTCATTGAGATCCAGCACAGTATTCTTAAATCTTTGAACTATTAGTTCCTTTGCTGCTTTAGTAAATCTATGTTGAATAAGTTCAAAGCTTATTTCGCCATTATAATCCTGTAATGCTAATTTCAGTGTCTCAAATAATTCCTTATACTCCTCTTTCCAATTATCATATATCATAATAGGTGCAATTATGAATCCTATAGGATATCCAGCACAAGCAATTTTTTTAACTGCTTCTATTCTCTCATGAAAACTGGAAGTATTATGTTCGAAGTTATTTATTACATAACGGGAATTTAAAGTAAATCTAAACTTTGTGTGCTTGTTATGTTTTAGTTTTAAAAGTGCATCAACATCATCAAATTTAGTAACTAACCTCAATCTGCCATTTGAACTCTCTCCAAAATATTCTATACATCTTTTTAAATTTCCACTTAAGTGCTCAAGCGCAATAGGGTCTGTTATACTTGCACATTCAAATGAAGTAATATTGGGCATGTTATTATCTATATAACTTTGAATAACTTCCAAAATCTCATGGATATTTAGAAAAATTTTCATAAAAGGTTTTTCACCTTGAGTTGTCTGAAGATAACAGTATTCACAATTGGCAGGGCAGGAACTTGATAGTGAAAATTGATAGTCTGCTGATGGTCTGCAACTTACCAATTTTTTTTGGCCATTTGTTGTAAAAAGAACAGTTTTTTTAGCCATTACATAATTTTTCTCAGGGCTTTCTCCATCTATTACTACTTTTTTAGAATTAACTATGGGAATATTTAAGCTTTCTAAATATTCTATAACTTTTTTACTCTCAGGGTATTTTTGAATCTTTGGATCTATATATGCAATATCTGGTACAAATAACTTCATTATTTTCACCTCATAGGTATTATTTTATTAAATAAAGCTATTTATACATTTTATATAATACATTATCCTTTAAATATTGAAGCTGATGGCTTTCTATAAAATATAGGGAGACTGATACAATAAAAATGTATCAGTCTCCCTATATTAAATTGCTCTTACTAAATAATTCTTATCTAATATTGTATTTATTGATTACCTTATTTTTTAATTTTATGCCAAGTGTCTCATTTACAAATCTATCAATTATATCTTCCTTAGTAGCTTTACCTTCTACAAATATGTTATATCTCTTGCAAAGCTTCCCTAAGTCGCCCTTACTTATCTCACAAGTTTTAACAAAGCTTTTTGCAGCTTTAACACTAGTCATAATCATTATACGTTTATATATCTCATCGTTAGTCATATATGCACCTCTAATCTCTTATTTATCTAATACATTATAACATCTTAAAGAGCATGATTAAATCATTTCTACTGAAATAATGAAATTTTATTAAAAAATCCAATATTTTAATAGTATTTTAGTATTTACCCATTATTTTTGTTTTTATTATCATGTAATACTTGATCAATTACAATTACCATTGCTAATATAAACGCTTGATTTTCTTGTTCATTGATATTAATCTCATAAGTATCTCCCCATGAAACCCATTTTTTGTTTATTTCAGCAATTATGATACCATTTTTTGTAATCGAAAAATCATGAGCAAAAAAATCTCCTTCAATCTGATAATTGCCCATATTGCTGTCTATGTCGAACTTATTGCTAAAGAAAGTAAATTCTTTTTTTACTCTTGCAGCATAGTTTCCATTTAAATATATGTTATATTCCGGAAGTAATTTAAATAACTTCTGCTCAATATATACAATCTCATTGTTATCCACATCATAAATTGTAAGCTTGTTTCCCAATGAAAAAATCTTTCCCTCTACATTGAACACATCATTACCTGAAACATCCTTAATACTAAACTTGTCACCTATTGAAAATACCTTTTCTCTAATATAAAACTTCATATAAAGTTCCCCCCTCGTAAAATTCATGCTTATATATTTTATTAATAATTTATAATATTGTTCCATTTAATAACCATATTTTAACGGCATTTCAGAAGGAAGTCGTTAATTGCAGCATCGCAGATGATGATTTAACATAGAATATAGATAATAGAATTAATACTTTAAAATATATGGAGAATTAAATATTTTATTTTTTGAATACAAAAACTAAAGACCACGTTGAATATTACTTCAACGTGGCAAAAATACTAAAGCGTCTTCATTTACTCTTTGATTCTCACCCCTGGTATTCCATCAGAATAATCTGAGTACTGTGCATGTTGAATAAGCCATCTTCCATGTTCTTTTACTAAAACCCCTGAAAATCTCATTGGTGTAATATAAGCTTCACCTTTCTCATTCTCATAAAGTAAATCTAAAGTATCCCAAAGAACTTCCATTAGCTTATTTTTTGGTGTTTCCTCAGTTTCAAATGTATCTTTAGTTGAGCCGCTAATCCATTGAAGTATTTTTTCATTAGATATAATTCTATTTAAAATTGCCTTTGTAGTAAAATAAGCAACATCTCCATTAACACATATTATAGCGTCCTCAACGTTCATCTTAAAATCGCCCCAATATTTCCAATCTGATTCAACTATTCCTCTAGTTGCATCAATTCCTAAACAAAGCTCCTCTGCATCGGTTCCTATTACTACTAAATCCTCATGTAATAGAAAAACTTCCTTCATATATTCATCAACACAATCTAAATTTCTTTTTGTATATCCATCTTGGAATACCTGAAGCACTTTTTTAATTTCTTCAATTTCTCCATTTGAATTAGCTTTAGACATTTCAAATATACTCTTATCATAGTTATCTTCAGTAAATCTATATGAAAATGACTCTGAATCAAGAGAAAACTGCATTTGATGGAATCTCCAAGTATCATTTTCCTTTATAAGTACACAAGTAAATCTAAAAGGCCATACATAATTTTCCCCCTTCTCTATTTCTCTTAATGTTCTCGCAATCTTCCGCGCCGCGTCAAGTACATTTTCCTTTGACTTTTCTTCTCCTTCTAAAATATCTTTTACTTTACTAATTGTCTCTTCTATTTGCCCCTCTTCAGAGAGGGTATTACTAATCTTTCCAATAGAAACAACCCAAGCTACATTTTTATTTGCAAAAATCTTAGCTTCTCCAAATTTAAAATCTATTTCTCTCCAACAGTTGTTTTCATTATCAAAATGAAATTTAATAAGTTCCTTTATATCATCACTATTAGAGCACCACTGATTTAACCCGCTTCCAATTGTAGCAAAACCCTTCTTTAAAGAAAATCCGTTCTTTACAAAATCCTCAATCTTACCCTCATCTTTCTTTGTATATAATTCTTGAAGATTCTCAAGAACTTTATTTACTTCATTAATTGATTCTATATTTTTATATCTTTCCATAATTAATTCCCCCAATGTATATAATTTTTTTATTAATTTTTGTCTTACTTTAACAAGCTCCTATGGATAATTATAGCAACAATAACATATTTATGATATGCAAAAGATAATTATTAAACGTTCTTTGCACAAAAAGCTGGTTGGAATATATTCCAACCAGCTTTTATAAACTATTTATTACAATAAACAATTTTTTTAATACTGTCAATAGAAAGACAGAAGGTGGTACAAAGCTTCTCAATAGATGATCCCTCCCCAAATTTTTCACGAATCTCAGTATTGCGACCAGTGAGATAAGCTCTATTGCCTGAGCTCTCCCCCCATTCTTTCCGATTTCCATTTGAATTTGGAATATAAACCATTTCCCCTTGTACATATTTCTGTATTTCTTTTAATAACTCTTCTGGAAAAATAACATTTGCTTTTATATATTTCATTTATGCTCCGCTCCTTAAAATAGTTTTTGATTTTAAGGTAGCAAAGTCTACACTATAAACAGTTTCCACTATAAAAAATTATAACGGATACTGGCGATTATTTTTTAGCTCCATGCAAGCAAACGCCGTTGTTTATATTACAGACTTTGCATGGAGCTTTTTTAGAAAGGTAACTTTAGCCCAGATCATATTATCCCCCCCTATTTCCTAATACTAACATAATAACAATTATTACAAAATGAGTCAATAATAACCGAAAATTGGGTGTAGGATAATCCTACACCCAATTATTTATTTTACTTTCACGATAACATAAAATTCAAAATTCTTTGATTCTATTTTGCCACTTGAAGTATTCTTATTTCCTGATAGATTAGAGAATTGAATCTTAATTTTCACTTTATCATTTTCATCTTCAAAAGACATTTCCTCAGGAGAAATATTTTTCTGATCTTGATTGCTTCCATATTTATCCATAAGTTTTGTGGCAAAATCCATTAAATCTTTTTCATATATACCTTTTCCTTCTTGAGCTATCTTTAACATGCTTGATTCATAATCAAAATTTATGCTAAAGTCTGAGCTACTTGCGCTCTGTTGCCTAGAATTTCTTGAATCAAACAAATAGTTATATCCTTTTATATCAATTGGTTTTAATGCACCTGTAGAATTAAAGTAAAAATATCCATTGTTACCCGTATTATATTCATCAGTATATTTTACGCTTAAAACTCTCTCCATATCAGAAGTTTTAAAGTCTTGTGGCAATCTTTTAACATCATTTAGACTATGCTTTCTTTGAAAGTAATTAAGAATACTAGATATTTGTCTTGAATCCTCAGAAGAAACCACAGCACTTGCTTTAATTATATTGCTATCTTTAATCATATTGTTTGCAAGGAATATCTTAGTTAGCCTCTTATTTTGACTGTATTTTGAAACTGAATAGCTACTAAAAGGTCCAAATACAGATATAAATGTTATTACTGAAAGGGATAGTGGAAGAATTATATTTCTTAGTTATTTTATAGCTGCAAAGTATACCATAACCAAAAATGTCCATATACCAAGTGCTACAACAAAGTATCTATTTTCAGTTACCCCATATGCGTTAATTCTTATTCCTATAGAAATAAACATCATGACTATTAACGGAAGAATTGCCTTTGGAAAATACTTCATATATCTTTTTGGCCAGGTCTTTTCATGGAGTAGTGGTGATATAAAAAATAGCACTGCTGAACTTATTACAGAATACCAAAGCACCAAATGAGATACAAGCCCCTCTGGCCATTGCCTTGTAATAATTATTTTCCCGAAATATATATATAGTATTATTGTATATATTGAAATAAGTGGCATTATGATGTATAGCACAAGTACATTTAAAAGGCGCGAATAGTCCTTTAAAGACAATAATTCATTTTTCTTAGGAATCCCTGCAAGAAAAAACGATGGTGAGAATATACCAGTAACAATAAGAAAAGTGTAATAGTAAAATTCACTTTTAATATTAATTCCTAAAAGTTTATCAATTGTAAAAAGAATGGCCGCTAGTCCAAGATATAAAACCAGAGAGTATAAAACTGTAGTGAAAAATCTAGTAAAAACCCTTACAGCAAAAATCTCAAAGTCCTCTCGATTTGGTAAATATGATATGAAAATGAAAATCAAATATAGAATAAGACTAAAGGCAATATATCTTGACATTGAAACCATGCCAATCATCTCTATATCCTTTAGGAAAACGTAATAATAAAAGATTAGTAAAATAGTACCTCCTAGATAAGAAGCGTACAGCGATACCTTCTTATAATTTTCTAAGCCTTCAAAAAAAAGGTTGATACATAATGAAAGTGGAATTCCAAGAGCAACAATCATAGCAATTCTACGGAGGGTTTCTATAAAACCGCCACTTGTTCCTGATATTATTTCTGATATATAGATAAGAAGTATAACACAAGCCGTTGATATACCAATAGTTTGTGGAAATCTGTTAATACTGCTCGCAACGCCTTTCAATATTGCATTAAATGTTTTTTTCATTACATTCCGCCTTCATTATTTTATTTTTCTCCTTTAAGTTCATTTATTTCCTTATCTTTTAGTTCTATTATCTTTTCATATTTTGCTTCCATCTCGATCCAATTTTTATTTAGTAGATTTATTAGAGAAGCCATCTCATCGGAACTACCTGCTATACGATTAAATAATAGTAAATTAAGTGCTAGCACTTCTGGAATTTCCTTATGAGAATATCTTAGCTGATGGTCGATTTCACCATAGCCTTCCTCAAATATTGTTCTCACCTGAATCTCAGCTATAACCTTTTGACTGGTAGGAAAAAATTCTATCAAATAGTGTACAGAACGATATCCTGATTTTCTAGAATGAATTTGAATATTAAGTTCGTCAAACCTTTTAGTATCATCACCTTCACGAACATTGGCAGTTATTTCAATTACTTTCCAAGTACTATAAATAAAATTGTGTATATCTTCCCAATCTTCTTTAAAAATATGTATTGCGCGAACCCCTATTAAATCATTTATTTCTTCTTTATAGTTTTCCATGGAGAATTGAAATTCTGCGCCATATTTTTCTTTTCGCCCTGATGTCTTTCTAATAATCTTCTCAATTAACCTATCCGATTCTTTAACTCTAGACTTTACTGAATGTATTTTTTTATGTGTTCTTAGAGTATCTGCAATAAATCCAGCCTGACTTTCATAACTACTCCTATAGCTATCAAAGTCAGTATATATTTCATTTAATACCCACCAATCTATTTCATTTTTAATGATATCCGCTTCTGTAATATGAGTTTTCTTGAAGAATTCTTCTTTTATAAGATTCATGCTTTCCCCCTAATTAATATGCTTTAGGATTTCAGTATATTATTAACATTTTTCATATACACTAATATTAAAATGAAGTAGGGTTGAAAGTTTAGAAGTTCCACTGGCTTTTTCTCTCATACAATTATCAAAAGTCCAATAATAAGGAGTCATTGCAATAAGATTCTTTACATGCTCCCCATCGTCTATATGAATATCGTACTTAACTTCTGCTCTGTCAATTAACTTAAATCCCTCAAAGGAAATTTCTTTTTCTTCATGTTCTCTAGGGTTTACATATAATATTTCTTTTAACCCATATAAATGTTGAATACCAGGTGTTACAACAATTAACTTGCCCTTATCCACTAGAACCCTCTTAAGCTCAGTCTCATCAGAAGGTGCAAAGTTTCTGATAATAATATCTATGGTATTTGTCATTATAGGTAAGTTAAAATTACTTCCAACTATAAAGTGTATTTTTTTATCTCTTTTAGTTGCATACGTAACTGCAGCTTTTGAAATGTCTACACCGAAAAATTCAAACTTATTTTTTTGAGTAATGTTAGGTTCACTGCTATATATATCTTCCTTTAATTTCCATAAAAAATACCCTTCTCCACATCCAGCATCAAGTATATTTATATTGTTTCCACTTATATTTGATATTATTACCTCGCTTAATTTTTCAGAAAAAGTGTGATAATAACCTTTATTTAAAAAATCTCTCCGACCTTCCATCATTTCTTTACTGTCCCCAGGCTCTTTTGTGTTCTTTTGATTAGCAAGCAAAAGATTAATATATCCTTTGCTTGCTATATCGTAACTATGATTATTTTTACATATGTATTGTTTTTCATGTTTTTTTAAACACAAATTGCAAACAGGACATTTTAATATAGATTCCATATTTTCTGTTGTCACAAAATCACTGCCTTCCTTTTAATTCACTTTTAATGTGATCTTTTTCGCTTAAATCCACTCCAATTATATCTAATAAGAATATAAATATTGGTATTCCAAGGAGTAGACCCCAAATGCCCATAAAATGTTCTGAAACTATTAATGTAACAAAAGTAAAAAACACAGGGAGATTGGTGGTGTCAGACATAAGCTTTGGGTTTAAAACATAACTTTCAATAGCATGAATTATAAAAATCATAATAAGCACAAAAACCACTTTAATTAGTCCCCCTATTTTAAACGCAATTAAACACAGTGGAATTAATGAAATAAATACCCCAGCTACAGGTACAAGACTTAAAATAAATATCATAAATGCTAGAGCAAATAATTGAGGAAAGCCCATTATAGTAAGTCCAATAATTGATAATACTGTGTTTATAATAGCTATCATTATTTGAGCCTGTATTACTTTACCAAAAGAATTTAAAAAATTATTTCCAAAATAGCTAAAGTAGTTATATTCCACTGATATTTTGCTCCCTTTAAACATATATATAAATTTTAAGATACTGTCTTTCTCTAATATAAATATAAAGCTTAGTAAAAGTGCCATAAAAAAATTCAAGCTCCATTTTCCAAAATCAGCTACAAAAAGCATTATACTTTGTATACCAGATTTTGCATAGCTCGCTATGTCAATTTTCTCTAACATTGGTGTTAAATAAACCATTACTCCACTATTACTCTCGGGAAATTTAATATACTCCATTTTATCTAGGATAAGTATACTTTCTGATATAGCAATTGGTATATACTTAACTAAGAGAAGAACTATAGTTGCTGCCATAAACATATATATAATTATGGTAATAATAGTTGGATTTACTTTTATAACCCTGTTAATTTGCTTAACTATTAAAGACTGTAAACTATTTGCTAAATAAGTAATCATAAAAGTTAATAAAATCAAATTAAAAATTGATCTTATTAAATATGCGAATAGTACTAATGCTAGCAATAACACTATTTTTATTACTGTTTCTCTCTGGAATAACCGCTTAACTGTTTGCATTCAAGGTGCTCCTTCATTTGTTTTATTTATTTATTTATTTTTAACTATTTCATTATAGCAAATCATTTAACTGATTTCTATAAATAATTATTATTATAATAGGTGAAGAATGTGTAAAATGGTGTATAATATTAATATATATAATTTTATATATATTAATTAGAAAGTTTGGTGGTGATAATAAATGAAACCAGTAATTATGTTTGTAACTGAATGGTGTCCCTATTGCAAAAAAGCACTTACTTGGATGGCTGATATAAAAAAACAAAATCCTGAATATGCTGATATTGAAATTAAAATAATTGATGAAGAACTTCAACCGGATATAGCAAAGCAATACACTTACTATTATGTACCTACCTATTATGTAGACGGAGTTAAAATTCATGAAGGCGCTGCCTCTAAAAATATTGTTAACAAAGTATTTGAAATGGCATTAAAATAGAAAAATTTATATTAGGCATCTAAAAAAATACTAGTAATTAGACTAGTTATTTTTTTTTAGATGCCTTTATTTTTGGTAATGTTGTGCTTCTATCCTAAACTTCTTTTCCATATCTTTATAAGCACTTAAACTCTGAATCCTTATAAGAAAAAAATCTATACCTTTTTCCATATTTATAATGCACTTTCTCATTTTTGCTAAAGCTACTTTGTCTGCAATTATTTTTCTATTATATTTTTCTATACTATTGTTATCACATTGTTTTTTTTGCCTGATAACCTCTTTTCTTTTATTACATTGTACAATTTCAGATTTTATACTAAGTTCATCAGAATATTTCAAAAATACCCTTCTATAGCTCTTAAAAAATATTTTCTTAATAATTTTAAATTTTTCCCTTTTAAGAAAAATTCGAAGAGCTCCATTATATTTTTCACTTTGTCTTCGCTCTTGTATTATTTTATTTTCTAATTTATTCATATGTAGTTTAATCACCTTAATCTCTTGCTTGTGTTGTTTGATTTTATCTTTAAGCTCTATTTGCGTTTTCTCAAAGCCCTTTATTTTTGATTTGTTTATATCTATATTTCTTATAAACTCTTTTTCATATATGTCTATTTCTTCAGCCTCAAACACTGCTATCTTTAAAAGATTACATATGTCATTTCTAAATTTAGTTAAAGCTTCAACTTGACTTTTCATTCCTTCTAAAAGAGACCCACTTAATTTAAATTCTATTAGAATAGCATTGTATATTTCATTATCTTCTACCATCATTGTTGTTAATACCTCTTTTCCTGCTTAAATCCAATAATTACACAAATGTATTTTACCATATTTGTGCAATTTCTGCAAAGCTCTATAATCTTACAATACTTCTTATAGAAATGGCAGTGTGCTATTTTTATAGCTATATCATAAAGCTAAAAGATTCCTTATTACAATACGCAATAGACGCTACAGAAGTTGCTATTAAATGATCTTTTTAATATATAATTTTAAAATTTTATTTTACGCATATCTTTTTAAGTCCTGGTTATACTATTATTGTAGTCAACTAGCCAACATTAAACTTATAAAGGGAGATGTTAGTTATGTTAATCAATAGATTTATAGTTTTAAGCGTAGGCAGTATTGCTAAAGCTAAGAACGGAGATTACTAAGTAAGTCCATATGAAATTTAAAATATGGATTAGTAAAGCCAATGATTATTTAATATAATCATTGGCTTTATGCATTTCATCTTATTTTATCTTGCTGCTCTAGCATTTCTAGGTTGTTGTCTTCCGGATTGATTTCTTTCATTTCTTCTTGCATAGCCATTTGCTCCTGACTTTCCAGTAGAGGCTTTCTTTGTATTATCCTTAGTAACTACTATTGGTAAATTACTTGCAGGATAAGGATGATCCTCTATTACTGGTATTGATTTTGCAATAACCTTCTGAATATCCTTTAGGAAATCTTTTTCTTCTGCGTCACAAAATGAAATTGCTACTCCACCAAGTCCTGCCCTGCCAGTTCTTCCTATTCTATGTACATAGGTTTCTGGTATATTAGGCAGATCAAAATTGATTACATGAGACAATTCATCAACATCTATACCTCTTGCTGCTATATCTGTTGCTACTAGTACCCTTGTAATACCAGCCTTAAAATTATTTAAGGCAAGTTGCCTAGCACTTTGTGATTTATTCCCGTGAATAGCTTGAGCCTCTATACCTGAATTATTTAGGTCTTTAGTTATTTTATTTGCTCCGTGCTTTGTTCTTGAGAATACCAAAGCAGAAACTATGGACTTATCTTGCAGCAAATGAATTAGTAGAGGCTTTTTATCTTTTTTATCCACAAAATATACTGATTGCTCAATAATTTCAATTGTAGAAGAAACAGGTGTTACCGCTACCTTTACTGGATCCACAAGAATAGAATCCACTAGCTTTGAAATTTCTGGTGGCATAGTCGCTGAGAATAGCATGGTTTGTCTGATTTTAGGTAGTTGCGCTATAACTTTTTTTACATCGCGCAAGAATCCCATATCAAGCATACGATCTGCCTCATCAAGTACAAACATTTCCACATGATGTATGTTAATGAATTTCTGTTGCATTAAGTCAAGTAGCCTACCAGTAGTTGCAATTAAAATATCTACTCCGCCTTTTAGTGCATCAGTTTGTTTTTTTTGTGACACGCCTCCAAAAATAACTGCACTAGTAAGATTCATATGTGCACTGTAGGCATCAAAGCTTTCTCCAATTTGAATTGCCAGTTCTCTAGTTGGTGCCAGGATTAGAGCCTTTATATTTTTAGGTCCCTTTATCACTTTTTGCTTTCCACAAAGAATTTGAAGTATAGGAATTGCAAAGGCTGCTGTCTTTCCAGTGCCTGTTTGAGCACAACCTAGAAAGTCTTTTCCATTCAATATACTAGGAATTGCAGCTTCCTGTATAGGTGTAGCCTCCACATAGCCTTCAGTTTCTAGTGCTTTTTTTATTGGCGTAATAAGATTTAAGTTTTCGAATAACATTATTTTCTCCTTTTGAAGTGGCTGTCTTGAACTTTAAATGTCGCAAATCACTGATATCCTGTTATGAATCTTCTTGAAAATTGGAAACAACAACTTTCGTGCATGATTATATTGCATCTAAGAAACCACCCTTTATTAGTGATATGAGTATATTTAGGCTGATTAATCTTCATTTTAACTCTGACTTTATGGGTCTTTATTTATAAATAAATTTGTTTCACTTATATCAACTTAATTTTATATTTATTTTAATTTAAATGTTCGTTGCACTCATATTTTTTAATTATAACATATTTCTACCTTTCTTGCTATTCTTCTAATGGATTGTAGCTAAAGTGAATATAAATGTTCTTTTATCATAAACTATGTGTACAAAAATATATTTTATTTAAAGAAGGAGCTATTTTTATGAATGAAAACTTTAATTTTCCTACCAGCGTGCCTGAACAAAAACAAAATAAACAGCCAGGACTCGAGTCACTTATGAATCCAAGACCTATTTTTGAAAATCCAGATTGCATAGGCTCTGGCAAATTAATAAATAAAGTTGCCTTAATTACAGGCGGTGATAGTGGCATTGGAAAAGCAATTGCTTTGTCTTATGCCAGAGAAGGCGCAGATATAGCCATAGTATATCTTGATGAGCATGAGGATGCAGAAGAAACAAAAAAACTCATTGAAATAAAAGGTAGAAAGTGTATTTTGATCCCCGGAGATATAGGAGAAGATGCTTTCTGTAATGAGGCTGTAACCAAAACAATAAATGAACTTGGCAAAATAGATATTCTTGTGAACAACGCTGCAGAGCAACATCCTCAAAATAGTATTGAAGATATTACAGTGGATCAACTAGAAAAAACCTTTAAAACCAATATCTTTTCCATGTTTTATATGGTCAAAGCTGCATTACCTCATTTAAAAGAAGGTGCTACAATTATAAATACTTCCTCTGTTACAGCTTATGAAGGTCATAAAACTCTAATTGATTATTCCTCAACTAAGGGCGCAATAGTTACCTTTACTCGTTCCCTATCTCTTTCTCTGGTAAGTAGAAAAATACGAGTTAATGCTGTGGCCCCAGGTCCTATATGGACGCCTCTTATACCCGCGTCCTTTAGTGCCAGTGAGGTCGGTAAATTTGGAAATAAAACTCCCATGGGAAGACCTGGTCAACCTGTGGAACTTGCTGAAACTTATGTATTTTTAGCTTCCGAAGGTGCCTCCTATATAAGTGGCGAAACTATCCATGTCAATGGTGGCGTAGTGATAAATGGCTAGTGCCACCTACGTGGCAAGTGGCATCTTTATCCACACATATAATAAGAATTCATAGGCAATTATATATAGCAAAAGTATTTTTGAAAAGGAGATATTCTTATGAAGAAACACTCTGCTTTAATTTTTGCTACTAGTTTTCTTTACATCATAGTAAATATAGCAATACCCCCTGTTGCAAATGCTATTTTTACTAAGGAAAATACTAATATATATAATGTGAAAATGAAGCAAGACCTACTATGCCTAATGATAGCTTATCCTGAATATATCACAAATATTGAAGAAAAAAATGGGCATGTATATTTAGTGCTTAAGTCTGGTAAAAAACTTCTGTACGATGACAACCTAAGAAAAAATTCACAAGAAAAACTAACAAACCCAGACCTTCAAGATACTCTAGAACAAATATATCCCCTTTCACCTGTTCGAACCATTATGAAAACAGATTATGACCCTGGTCGTGCGCGTTCCTATGGGTTATTAACAGAAATTTATGGTTCTTCTAAAAAAGATATAGAATCTAGACTTACAAAAGTTAAAGTAGGCTACAACAATTATCAATTCAATATGAGTAGCGGTGCAGCGAGTTCACTGCAAGCTGTTATGAATGAAGTAATGCCCCTTTCGCAAACAAACCGCAATGTAAGAAAATGTCTTTTACCCTGCAGTGGTACTTTTAATTACCGGGTAATTTCAGGCACAAGTAGGTTAAGTCCTCACGCTTTTGGAATTGCTATAGATCTCGCTAGTGACAAAAGAGATTATTGGAAATGGGCATCAAAAGAAGATGGAGAAAAAAGATTAGCCTCCTATTCCAGTGAACTTGTAGAAATTTTTGAAAACAACGGCTTTGTTTGGGGAGGTAAATGGTCACACTTTGATATTCTACATTTCGAGTATAGGCCTGAAATAATTTTAAAGGCACGTTATTTTACAGCTAATGTGGATTCAACAAAATCATGGTATGAAGGTGCAGCATTACAGCAAGTGGTTATAAAAAATGCTATAGAAAAAATTAATGCACTAATAAAATAATAGGAGTAACAATATTATGAATATTTTTAAAGGGTCAAATTTACAATGGTCCAAAAATAGATTGTTTATATTTATAATACTTCTTTTATTGGTACAGCTATGCTTTCCTAGCTACAGCTATGCTGCGACAGATGAAGAAAAAAAAGAAGTTACTAGTTATATAGAACAAATTTTTCAAAGTAGAAACAAAGCTATACTAAGTGGTGATTTAGAATTAATTAAATCAATTTATAATCTTAAAACCAAATATGGGACTTGGGCTTATGAATATGAAAAAAGAAAGATGAATTATATTAATAATTGGACACAAAAACAAGGAATTAAGTTTATAGATATCAAACCAACAGTAATTGTAAAAACAATCAAAGGTGGCATTGATAATTTTTACATTTACCTATTGTGTTCCACAGAATATAAATATGTATATGAAAACCAACTTGAAATAGAAAATATTTCAAAAATTGGCACCTATCACATATTACAACTTACTAGCAAAGAGGGTTCTTGGGTAATTTCTAAAGAATGGTATAAAGATCCTTTTGGAGATTCACTAAACTTAGATAATATTAAAGCAGATTCTATAAAAAGTTATATACTATCTCAAAATGCTAAAGATTTATCCACCCTAGACAAAAGAAGAACAAAAGCTACAGAATATGCTGATAAATATTGTGGTGCTGCAAGTACCGCAGAATTTGAATATAAGTATAATAAAGAATATAGGGACTATAATCCTCAGGGTGGTGATTGTGCAAACTTTGCCTCACAAATTCTTTTTGAAGGTGGAAAATTCAGAAAAAATTCTGCATGGAACTACGACAAAAATGGAGCAACAAGAGCTTGGCTCAACGCAGATGGCTTTAAAAAATACATGGTATATAGTGGTAGAGCCTCAGTAATTGCTTATGGTAGCTACGATAAAGTATATAAGGCTAGTTACAAACTACTACCAGGAGATTTTGTTGCCTATGAAAAGAAAAATGACATCACTCACATTTCTGTTGTTACAGGTGCTGATTCCAGAGGGTACTCCTTGGTTAGTTGTCATAATTCAGATAGAAATAAAGTGCCTTGGGACCTTGGATGGAGCAATAAAAGCATTAAGTTTTGGTTAGTTAGAGTTCATTATTAATAAAACTATTAAAAGCTGAGAGCATTAACCCCTCAGCTTTTAATTGTCACTTGGATGGACTTGTTTCTTAAATTTCCATAATAATAGGGAAAATAATAGGTCTACGATTTGTTTTTTGATATAAATATCGCTCTACAGATTTTTTCATATTAGATTTTAATACATACCATTCAATGATTTTATTATCTAAGCATTTGTTAAGTTCAATCCTGACAATCTCTTTTACTTCACTAATTAATTCATCTGATTCTTTTGCATATATAAATCCACGAGTGATTATATCTGGTCCAGCAATAATACTATATGATTCCCGTTCTAAGGTAACTACTATAGTAAGCATTCCATCTTCTGCTAAGTGCTTTCTATCTCTAAGTACTATGCTTCCAACATCCCCCACACCTAGACCATCTACAAAAACAGCTCCAGTTTGTACACGTCCTGTCACTTTAGCTTCATCTTTTGTAATTTCTAAAACAAGCCCTGTTTCCATGGTAAATATATCTTTCTCCTGCATACCTAATCCCTGTGCTAACTTAGCATGCTGCCTTATATGTCTGTATTCACCATGAACTGGCATAAAATATTTAGGATGAACTAAGGCATGGATTAATTTTAATTCTTCTTGATAGGCATGGCCGGATACATGTACTTCTTCCAAATCCTCATAAATTACTTCTGCTCCTTTTTTAAATAACTCATTTATTACTCTAGATATAAGTTTCTCATTTCCTGGAATTGGAGATGCAGAAATAATATATAAGTCCTCCGGCTCAATGGTAATTTTCCTGTGAGTAGCAAAAGCTATTCTGGCAAGACCTGCCATGGGTTCCCCCTGACTTCCAGTAGTTATTATTGTAATGTTTTTATTGTTGTAATTTTGCATATCATCCATATTTATAATGTAATCTTCTGGTATATGAAGATATCCTAGTTGCATAGCCACTTGTGAGATATTCTCCATACTCCTTCCGCTAAAAACAATTTTTCTATTATACATTACGGAAGCATCTGCTATCTGCTGCATTCTATGAATGTTTGAGGCAAATGTGGCTACAATAACTCTTCCCTCAGCATTAGATAGTATTCTAGTTAGGGTCTTTCCTATAACTTTTTCTGAAATCGTATGCCCTTCCCGTTCCACATTTGTGCTATCAGCCATAAGTAGTATTACGCCCTCTTTACCTAAATTTGAGATACGTTCTAAATCCATGACTAATCCATCAATGGGTGTAAAATCAATTTTAAAATCACCTGTATGCAATATGACACCCAGTGGTGAGTGAATTGCAATAGCACAGGAGTCCGCTATGCTATGAGTGACCCTTATAAATTCAATTTTGAAGTTTAGTAGTTCTATTATGTCTCCAGCATTTACATTGTGAAGTTCACAATCTGATAACATATTATGCTCTTTTAGCTTATTTTCAACTATTCCTAGTGTTAGCTTAGTTCCATAAACAGGTACATTTAATTGCTTAAGAATGTATGGCAATGCGCCTATATGGTCTTCATGCCCATGAGTTAAAAAAATACCTTTTACCTTTTCTGTATTATTTTTTAAATAAGATATATCTGGAATTACTAAATCCACACCATACATTTCCTCATCTGGAAATGAAATACCACAATCTATAACAATGATTTCGTCCTCGTATTCAATAGCAGTTATGTTCTTACCTATTTCTCCAAGGCCTCCTAAGGGAATAACCTTTATACACTCTTCCTTTTCCACTAAATCCTCTCCTTAATTTATATGTATAAATTATTAATTTCATTTTCTTTATTTTGCCTTATATTGTGAATTTAATACCTTTCTTTTGGAGAATTATTAATGCAATGTATCTTCAAAAAAATAACTACTTTAAAGTAGCTTCTACATTGCTTATATTTATAATTAAAATAGCAATCATCTTTAAAGTCATAGCTGTTCTCCAAGTGAATTTGCAAAAATATTTAAAAGAATACTAAAAAAATTAATGAGCACCCTAATAGTATAAATAAAACCGTTAAAACTATAAACTATAAGGAGATAAACTAATATGAAAACTGAAGAACAAATCAAATCAGAAGTGTCAAGGCAAGTTATTGACAGTATGAAAACGACTTTAAATGAAGAGTTAACTCAGGTAGAAAAGGAATTTGAAGAAACTTATAAAAATAAGCTTGAACAAGAACTACAATATTCCTTAGAGCTTGCAGAAACTGGCCTTCAACACAATTCTAGCAAAACCCTAAAAGTAGAAAACAAAAAACTAATGCAGCAATTAGATAGCATAAGAGTTGAGAAAATGAAAGTTGAGAACAAGTTAAAAACATTAAATGAATTCGAAAATATATAGTATCAAAGGGTCAATAAATCAATTTAAGTAAAGCCCATGACCTTCATGGGCTTTTTATTTTTCATTCTATTTTCCTCCTAAATTTTATTTTTCCTCACTTTACTTTGTTTCTATGTGCTTATCCTACAATCTCTTGTTTTTTTAAGTATTATTTAAGTGAAAATATAAAATAAAACATAACATAAACTGTACCCATATTTTCTTTCCTTTCTGATGAGAAGCTAAAAAAGATTGTGGATATGACTGGTCATAAGGCCTACAAGAAAGGATCTCTATTATGCCACTCAGGGGGGAAATCTGATACCTTATTTATAATTAATGAAGGTGGAGTAAGTATTTAGATAAACCACAATTTGACTTATTCTTTTCAATATAGTATCATTTAATTTAATGAATAAATATTACATTATGCGTTATTTGTATATTTTAGTATAGATAAGGAGAATTAATTTACCATGAATATTTCTACTAAAGGAAGATATGGTTTAAGGGCAATGGTTGATATAGCAGTGAATTCATTGGGAGACTATATCCCCTTAAAGGTTATCGCTGAAAGACAATCCATCTCAGAAAATTATCTAGAGCAAGTTTTCTCAGTACTTAGAAAAGCTAAGCTTGTAAAAAGCGCAAGAGGGTCACAGGGCGGTTATACCCTATCAAAAGAGGCCTCAAAAATCACAGTAGGAGAAGTTTTAAGAATTCTCGAAGGTGACTTAAGTATTACAGGAGATGATGATGGGGCCCTAGGCATTGATAAAACCATTAAAGTTTGCATAAACACCATGGTATGGCAAAAGGTTAATGAACAAATTAATAAAGTTATGGACTCTGTCACACTACAAGATCTGGTAGAAAAGTACAATACTCTGAATACAGAATATACCTTGGACTTTATAATATAAATGAAGAATAATAACACTTGGATTATCCAAAGGTTATTATTCTTCATTTATTTTCACGGATAATTTTTTATTCCTCCACTTTCTCATGGAACTCTTAACTATTATAAGTTCCAAATAAACTATTTTTAGAATTTTTACATTATTTTAACATAACTCTTGAAATAAATTAAAACTCAGTATATAATTACAATTATGTACTAATATTTACATTTTTAAAAAGATATGGGGGGGGATATGTTATGTTAAATTCAAAAAAGAAAATTATTATATCATGTATGGCCGCTGGGATATTTTTGACTACATCAATTAATGCTTCTGCATTAGTTAATGTAAATGGAGTAGATACAAATGCACGCCATTCAGCAATTTATGCAAAAGATAAACAGTATGAACCAACACCGGCACCAGCAACACCACAAAAAATTGATGACAAGTACAAATGGAACTTAGCTGATATCTATGCAAATCTGCAAGCATGGGAAAAAGATATTGAGAAATTAGAAAAAGAATGTTTTCCTAAGTTCAAAGATTATAAAGGAAAACTAAATGACCCTAAAAAATTACTTGAATTTTTAAAATTAGATGACCAAGCATCAAGTATTATAAATAAAGTTTATTGGTATGCTGGATTTAAATGTGATTTAGATCAAGGAGATACTGAAGCTACAGAGTTAAAAGCTAAAGCAGAAAGTATTTATGGAGAATATGGACAACTTGTAACCTTCTTCACTCCCGAACTATTGGCTCAAACTACTGATTCATTAAAAACCCTTGTATCAAATCCTATTTTAAAAGATTATGCTCATTTTATAGATGTTTTAATTAAGCAAAAGGCACATACTCTTTCAACTGCAGAGGAAGATATATTAGCTAATGCATCAGAATTTGCTAGTTCTCCAGAAGAAATTTTTACTAAATTAAAAAATTCAGATATGAAAAAAGCAGTTATAAAAGATAAAGATGGAAAAGATTTAGTACTAACTCCAGTAGCGCTTTCAAAGATTCTTGATGGTAAAGATAGAGAATTAAGAAAAACAGCTTTTCAAGCTAATGGTAAAAGTCAAGAAGACTTTCAAAATACCTTTACTTCAATTTACTTATCTTCTGTAAAGAAGGACATTTTTTTAGCTAAATCTAGAAAATATAACTCTTCTCTTGAAGCTTCCCTTACACAAGATAGCATTCCAACAGAGGTTTATGAGAATTTAGTTAAAGCTGTTAATAATAACATGAAGCCACTTCATAAATATATAGAGTTAAGAAGAAAAGTTTTGAATGTTGATAAAGTTCATGGCTATGATTTATCTGTTCCATTAGTTGCTGATTATGAATTAAAAATCCCTTATGAAGAAGCTAAGACCATGATTTTAGATGGATTAAAACCACTTGGTAATGACTATTTATCTATAGTAAAAGAGGGCTTTGATAATAGATGGATAGATGTTTATGAGTCAAAAGGTAAAACAACAGGTGGATATAATTTAGGACTTAATGATGTACATCCTTTTATACTTTTAAACTATAACGATTCATTAGATGCAATGTCAACAACAGCTCATGAAATGGGTCATGCTGTAAATGCTGTTTATGCACAAAAGGCTCAAGCATTTAGGAACTCAGATACCCCTATATTTACTGCAGAAGTAGCTTCAACTGCTAATGAATTATTAATAACAAAATATCAAATAAAAAATGCTAAAAATGATGATGAAAAATTATATTTATTAAACCAATTAGTTGATAATATAAAAAATACAGTGTACACTCAAGTAATGTTCTCAGAATTCGAAAAAATAGCACATGAAAAATTAGAGGCAGGCGAACCTTTATCAGCTAAATCTTTAGGAAAAATATATGGTGACCTACAAATAAAATACCACGGTGATAGCTATGTATTAGATGAAGTATCAAGTGTTAGCTGGGCTAAAGTATCACATTTTTATAGAAACTTCTATGTTTATAAATATGCTACTTCTATGGCTGCTTCAAATGAAATAGTTAAAAATATACTTGATGGAAAAGACAAAAATGCAACTGAAAATTATTTCAATTTCTTAAAAACAGGATCTTCAGAGTATCCTGTTGATGCTCTAAAAAAAGCAGGAGTTGATCCAACAAAAACAACTTCAATTGATAACCTATTAACTGAATTTGGACAATATGTAGATCAGATGGAAACAATTCTTAAAAAACAAGGTAAAATAAAATAACTACAAGTTGAAAAATTATTATGTTTCTTAGGTTCAGAGTGAATTCTATCCCATATTTAGGATTAGAATCCACTCTTTACTTTTTGAAATAACCCTAAACTATTATAGTTAAATATTTATACTTTTAATTTTCTATTTAGTAATAGTGAAAAAAATAAATTCGCTATTGCATATTTGGGTTGACTTAAGGCAATTAAGCTTCTTTTTTTAATAATCGAGGGAGATGTTTCATTTAAGTTTGGTTCATAAAATACCAATGCCTTATTAAGGTTATCCACTTTACTTATTAAAATAATAATATTTGTTTCTAATGCTACTTTCTTATAATTTTCATATTCTTTCATAATTTCTTCAATAAGTTCCTCTAAACTGTATATCTGTATTCTATGTATTCCTAAACATTCTGAACATATTTCGGCCATAGATATAATAACACTATGTCCATCTAATTCCCCTGTTACATATTTTCTTATTTTTCTTAGTAGTCTAAATTTAATGCTATTTACAATTTTCGAAGTACTTTTATTTATATTTACTCCATAAAATGCATATATTTTTTCAATTTCTTTTTCTTCTAAATCACTAACATATGGATTTTTGCGCCCCTTACAAATTTCAGAATTTACAATGTAGTACTGTTTTCCTATTGTCTTGCCAAAAGCCCTGAGAGTATCAAAATAACCTAGTTTTATATTGTTTTTAGAGTTTTCTTCATTAAATTGAAGTGTTCTTCCAAGATATTCCGAATTCTTAATATAAATAATTTTATTATTGCTTGTATCAACCTTTTTTATCCTACCTAGGCCAGAAACATCTACTAGGATGATATTTTTACTTTTCTCAAATATTAATGAAATGGGTATATTATCATATATTCCTCCATCTACATATCTTTTATTATCAATAATCTGTGGTTTGAACGTAGGAAAACATGAACTGGCAAGTAAATAATCTATGAGCTTACCTTCTGGAATATCTTTTATAAAAATATTTATTGGTTTAAAATCTGTTAAAGAAAAAGTGACAATACCAAAATCAATTTTTGATTCTCTTATTTTCTTTTCATCAATCACTGTGTATAATAGCTCTTTTAATGGTGTGACATCCATGCCACCTGATAGTAGTGAACTTTTTATAGTATTTATAATTGATGCTAAGCTTAAGTTTTGTGATAATATATCCCCTTCTTGACCAAAATTAATGATTTTGCTCATGGTCAAATCATTCCACATGTTGTAAGCTATATCAAAATCTCCTTGCACCATGATGGCTCCATTCAAAGCCCCCACAGAGGTTCCTACAACTACCTCCACATAAACATTCAATTCATTTAAAGCTTTCCAAACTCCTATTTCATATGCTCCTTTAGCACCTCCACCGCCTAAAACCACTCCATATTTTTCATTGTTTATCATAATCTTTTCCTCATATTAAATTTCCTCCTTAATCCTATATTAGTATTATACCAATAAAAAGAGTACATAATTACAAGTAGGTCTTTTATAAAAGAAAATTCATTCTTTCTGTATAAGTATGGAAGAAAAATGTATTAAAATAAAATTAAAAAAAGGGTCCCACTTTGGGGACCCTATACATACTTTCTCATGTGCTTTAATGCATTTTTTTCAACTCTAGACACCTGTGCTTGTGATATGCCTATTTCATCAGCCACTTCCATTTGAGTTTTTCCATCGAAGAACCTCAAATTTAAAATTAACTTTTCTCTATCTTTTAATTTTTTCATACCCTCATTAATTGATATATTTTCAAGCCAACTATCATCTGAGTTTTTACTGTCGCTAATTTGATCCATTACATATATTTCATCTCCACCATCATGATAAATTGGTTGAAATAAAGATACCGGATCTTGTATAGCGTCTAGTGCAAATACCACGTCCTCCCTTGGTAAATTTAGTTCTTTTGCTATTTGAGATATTGTTGGTTCTTTATTATCCTCATTTACCAATCTATCTCTAACTTGTAATGCTCTATATGCAATATCCCTTAATGATCTACTAACTCTTATAGAGTTGTTATCTCTTAAGTATCTTCTTATTTCACCTATAATCATAGGAACTGCATATGTTGAAAATCTAAGGTTTAGACTTAAATCGAAATTATCAATGGATTTCATTAAACCAATACAGCCTACTTGAAATAAATCATCTACATTTTCTCCTCTATTATTGAAGCGCTTTATAACACTTAAAACCAACCTTAAATTCCCCTCAATAAATTTTTCTCTACACTCATACTCGCCATTTTGTATCCTTAATAATAACTCTTTCTTCTCTTTTTCTTTTAATACAGGCAATTTTGAAGTATTTACTCCACATATTTCTACTTTATTGAACATCATAAGGTCATCCTTCCCTTCAGAGTAATTGCTTTTAAATTATGTCCTTATGATTTATTTTTTATACTACAGACAACCCTAAAATATTTTCGTATAATCTTTGCATTTAACATTTATTAGCTTTTAGCCATCATAACCCATTGAGAACGCTTACCATTATTCCTCAAATTCTTAGTTAACAGATTCTTATAAATAAAACAAAAAATCACTATTATTAACAATTCAGCTTACAAATTAAGTAAGCTGAACATATGTATACAAAAATACAGACTTGCATTCTATGCAGTCTGTATTTTTTCTATTATTACATTTATTCTAACCATAATCATTTTTTACTGATTGCATCAAGAGTCAATTCATTTATAACATTATCATCTATAAAAGGACACATTGCTGTTAATGAATTAATACCAGTTGCTTCATAACTTTTTCTGGCACAAGTCGTTATTATGTTATCACTAATAAAAGGTGCTATCGGAACAAGAGCATTAATACCGTTTAAATCAAAGGCTTTTATAGCCAATTCATCGATAACATTATCATCTATAAAAGGACACATCGCTGTTAATGAATTAATACCAGTTGCTTCATAACTTTTTTTCGCACAATTAGTTATTATGTTATCACTTATAAAAGGTGCCATGGACACAAGAGTATTAAGGCCATTTAAATCAAAGGCTTTTATAGCCAATTCATCTATCATTTCTGAACTAATAAAAGGAGCAATGGACGTCAAAGCGTCCATCCCCTCAATTTCGAATGCTTTTTTTGCACATTTATCTATAATCTCATTACTAATGTACGGAACAATAGAATAAATATCCTTAGTAGATAGTTTGTCATTGATATTTTCAAATACTTCATCAGACTGCTCAGTCTTAAGTAACGGCGCGACATTTGAAAATTCTTCAAAGGATACCTCATTTTGTTTCAAGTATTCTTTTGTTTTTCCCTCCGTTATGATTTTAACAATGTGGGTACCTTTCTCATTTTCAAGTATCTCGTCAATACTCACACCAAATATCTCAGCAATTTCAGGCAGTTTTGATATATCTGGCATAGTTTGCCCTCGTTCCCAATTACTTATTGCTTGAAAGCTTATACCAAGTATATCGGCCATCTCCATTTGAGTTAGATTTTTTATTTTTCTTAACTGTGCGATTTTCCTACCAATGTTTACCATGTTAAACATATAAATCACTCCTTATAACTTTGATGTTACCATTATATCAATCAAATAGATTACCCGTACAACAAGCAGTAATTGAAAAATCAGCATTTCTTTCAAGTACTAATTGAATTTGTTTTTCGAAACACAATTGTTAGTACTTTTGAGATAAATTAATCATTATGAAATAAATCTTTATCAGTAACTGAACTAAATTATATAGAACAAAGCATTTCCACTAAAGTAAATATTATTGCTCAATCTTTATCACTTATGCCTATTTCACTAATAATAAAATCCTTTAGTAATTCTAAATCAGCTATAGTATATTTTTTCTGTTTTTCATCAAAATAGCGTGAAGCCGTTGCATTTACAACAATATATCTTACTTGATGTGGAAGCCGACTTTCTGCCCATAAACCTGCTTCGTATTTTGAAAGTATTTTTTTTTCAACTTTATATGACCATATGCGACACAATGTTAAAATGTTACTGATAAAATAACTGCTACCATAATCACGAAAATCAAAGTCTTCTATATCCCTTGAAATTGAATTCCAAAAATCATATTCTGGAACATCAGGAAAAACTTTATCAATAGGTCTTCCTAAGAGAGCAATACCACTTTGTTTTATTAGCTTAATGTGACAAGCAATATCTTCGTCCTCAAAATCTTTATTTAAAATCCAATGGGTTAAATCCGCATCTTCAATCATTCTTCTATATTCATTTTCCCAATAATCACTAAAATGGAATTGACAAGGAGTTGGATGTTTCCAAGGCTTTAAATGTTCTGTAAATATTACAGATAGTTCAATAGGAGACGGTTGCTTATGTACTTCCATCATTTCCCTCGCTAATTCTAAGCGTTCAATAGATGTAAGTTTTTTATCTGAGACTATTAAAATGTCAATATCACTTTTATCCTTAATAAAACAATTTAATACAACTGAGCCATGAAGGTAAATCCCAACAAGACTATCATTTAATCGCTCAGAATATATTGATACCACACGTTCAATTTGCTTTTTTACATCTCTTGGTATTGTATAATAGTTATAAAAGCTCATATTGTTTATTATACCTCCATTCGCATGAACTATTTTTCACTTTTGATATACTCTTCTATCATTTTTATATCTTGTATATCCTTTACTCTTCCTAACTCTGATTTTTGCTTTTTAATACTTTCTAAAGTACCTACAGGTAATTCATCAATGAATTCTATTTCATCAACAAACCAATTTTCTAGTATTTCTATTGTATCATTTATCTCCATAATTCTTGAATTATCTTCCGCTACTCTGTACTTACAACCCTTTTTTAGAAAGTGTTCAATTAAATTAGTACTGCACCCTAGATCAATGTCATTTGTTCTTTCTTTAACTCCATGAAGTACTAATCCTGCACCAGAGGTTATCCAATATTCGCTTAAAGGCAAGTCCATATATTTAAGTATTTTAATTATATCCTCTTTATATAACATTTTACTATCCTCCAAATATATTTGTATATTAATCAATTCACCATATATACTTCAGGAGATACAGTTCTCCCTGTGCCCTATATAGTTGTCTGTGTACACTTCATCTTGCTGTCACGCTTCAATGAAACACTCGATATGAGTGATTCGTTAGACCTTTCTCAACAAGGTCTTTCACCTCGTAAGTAGATGCCACTCTTTGCTTCGCGCATTAACGTTCCTTGTTGCCGATGTTCCTAAACCTTATCTACATTATCAATATATTTAGATAACCAAGACGATTCAACTGATAATCCCCACCAATTAATAAGACCACCTTGTTTGTTTTTTATCTTAATAATAGCAAATACTGAATTATCATTTTTAGGCATAATGTTTATCTCTCGGGTTATTCCGTTAATATCGCTTTTGAAAAAAATAGTAACCGTAAAACCCTGTGAATAATTATTAGGGAATGATTTTTTCATATCTATTTTAGTGCTTTGAATAAGTTGGTCACTAATTTGTTTAGAGTCATTATACCCAATTTTATAGTCATAGGATAATCCCTTATTTCCTTCAAATACCCAAATTTTGTTCAAATCTATATCACTAAAGGTTAGTGCATTAATTAGTTTATGATTTTTACTTGATTTTCCTACAGCAATGAAACTCCCCCCAATTATTATAAAAATTATTGTTAGAAGTATAATTATTTTTTTCAATGGCAGCCCCCCTACTTTTATTGTTTGTGACGTCTAAGTAGAATATTGTTTATTAACTCTGATTAACTAAGCATTTTATTAGTACTGAAATTTTCTTTCTGATACAATAACAATCCACTTTGACAAAGCAGTTTTACTAAACAGAACATTATTGTCAATGTTGTAATATGGTATTCCTATCTCATCCATTGATTTAGAATTACCTACTAATGATTTTAGTTTTGTTTCTGAAATTTTCAAGAAAACTGTAGCCTCTGAAAAGGATAGTATGTCCTCACTGCTTTTTTGTTCTGTAGAAATTTGCTTGTTTGATTTTTCTAATGCCAATATAGATTTACCTACAAAGACGCCACTAAAAGTAATTGATATACTTAATAGTATGACTGATAAAAACAACCACTTTTCTGATTTCATTTCTAATTATCCCCCTTCTCGTATAATAAAATATAGATATGCAAAAATCAATTTAACTATTACGTCACAGTATAGGATTTCGATTTAATATTACCATAATTTAGTATAAATATAAAGATTTTATATTTCTTAGTATTCACGCCAGCATATATAGCCTTGAATTGTCCTTTTGAAAAGGTTTTAACCTCACAATCGAATAAGAATTCTCTTAAAACATCGTTTAATTCCAACAAAAAAAACACCTCCAGATATATATAGCTTTATACATACATCTAAAAGTGTTATTTGCCATCATGAATCAATGAAACCACGTATGCCATCATCGTGATAAACGTTTACCACAACGCATGCGTTGGTATGCCTGTTGATGCGGTACATTGTCCATTTATTAATATTGTATGTCCGAATCTTACTGCTATTTTCTTAAATTTAATCATAATTATCATCCTTTCCTATTTTAAAATAATCCACTTTGAATTGCATAAAAAAAGAACCCAAGTAAACTTGTTACCCAAATTTCCATAAACCATTTCATTGTGCTTGTTAGATTCTTTATGTTTTCACATAAATTTTTAATTTCTACTTTAAACTCACTTTGAGCTTGCTCTAATTTATCAATCCTCTCTGAGTGATTATTTATCCTAGTGTCATGTGTTATTAATCTTTCATCTATCCTCTTATGTTTTTCTACACATACGTCATCATTCATGATGCACCTCCAATATTTTTTTAAATTAAAAAGAGGACTATAAAAGTCCTCTTAGTTGATTTGATACGATAAATTATTAACTTCTGTTTATTAATCTATCATATTCGTTTAGTAGATCATCTAGCTTTTGGCTAAGCACTACTAATTCTGGGTCAGTTAACTTTTCTTTTTCATTCATTAACTGATGCATTAAAGCTCTGAGTTCTTCATTTTTTTGTGTTATTTCTTTCAATTGTGCCATAATATCCCCCCTTCCACTAACAATTGTAGCGAAAGCAGGAATATGATTGTATATAATTGTAAATACCTTGATTTCTATAAAAATAAGCAAAATAAAAAGACTATTTAAAGTCCACTATTTTGCTTTTTAAAATTGTTGAGTTGTGTCGCGATAGTTTCCTAAGTCGTCACAAGTAAAAACGCCACAAACTTTTATCGTTTGTGACGTCTAAACAGAAAAATGCGAAACAACTGAGTCTAAAATTATGTTAATTCAAATCTACAAATTGGAATTTAACGCTTATAAGGTTTTCCAATATCTCCTTGTTATTATTTTCTGTCCATCTATAAGGTTCTCTACTTTATCTTGGAGTACCATATCATTCTTTTCCATTATTTTAGCAGAAGCAATGTTATCATCATCACAAGTGATTAGAACTTTTGAAATATCCATCTTCTTTGCTTTTTCTAACGCCAGTTTAAGCATAAAAGTTCCATAGCTTTTATTCCATTCAGAATAGCGAATACCATACCCTATATGACCACCATCTCGTAGTAGTGAATCCGTGAGATAATGTCTAATGCTGATTTCGCCTATAAAGAAGTCTTTTTCATCATCAACCAACCAAAAATAATTCGACCCAACCCTATTTGGTTGCAGATTACGCGAATTTTTGTAATTATCGTATTTTATAAATATATCATAGGACCTTGTATCATCAAATGCATATGTTGTGACGTGGTTATCCTCATATTCGTCATATGCTTCAATATATGATTTCAAGTATTTTTCATTCGGTTCTGTAAGTCTAATCATAACTATCCCCCTCGATAAAATACTATTTGTCTGCATATTTTGTAAATAATCTTTACTTCGTCTTTGAATACGATTCCGAATCTTTATTACCATTATATAACATAACAGTAAGAATTGGAATAGTCCAAACTTTACTGCACCATAGTTTCCTAAGTCGTCATAAGTAAAAACGCCACAAACTTTTATTTTTTGTGACGGCTAATAAGAATATTGCTCATCAACAAAAGTAGATACTTTTATTTTATTTTTTGTGAAAAAATCATAAACGACCGTTTTTGATACAGTAATTTTTTAATATATTACATTTGTGAATTTCTATTCTCTCCAAATTAAAGCTCCTACATCCAAAGAATTATTGGCCAAAATAATAATATAAAATTAATTGCTATTAACAGTAACCCTAATTTTGTTTTGTGTTTAATTAATCCAACTATTGAAAGTATTCCACCAATAATTGCAAATATAAATGGTCCATAATATAATAAAAAGCCTTCTAAATGTGTAGAATGAGTCGGTATTAGTTGAATAAACTCATTTACTAATACCAAAAGGGATACTATTAAAATACCTAATGAACATTTTGTAAATATGTTTTCTTTTTTCATAGGATACCTCCTTAAACTATAAATAATTTTCACTTTACTTTACTGTGACGTATTATATTTATTTTTACAAAAATACTTTATTGCCGAACCAATTAGTACATCCAAATATAAAATCATACTTGTTACTAATAAATTTTTTCTATGATTTGACCAATAACTTAGAACCACTATAAAGGGTATACATGAAACTATAGCCAGAGGTTTCAACATATAATTTAAAAATTTCTTCATAAGTTCACCTCATTTTAATTGATGTACAATATTTTACCAGTGTGACAGACTTTAAGAACATTCCGAACATATTAACATTTATATTAAGGCAATTTTTTCTTTATAATATCTTGATAATACGGTGGTAACTCAGAACTATTGATATGTTCGAATTTCTCTACTTTTACATTATCAACTGGATTTACTCTTAAAGTAATATAATCAGTTCCAACATCAAGGTGTGGACCTACATATGGATGGATCTTTATTTTTAATCGAAAATCAAATCCTCTATAACCATTAACTCGATCAACCTTTAATATGTAAACACCATATGGCGCTACGCCAGGTAAAGTAGTTAAATATTCTTTGTAGTATTTGTCTACTTCATCTTGGATATAGGGTAAAAGTAAAGTCATAAAAATGTCTTGATACAATTCTTCTCGTGATTTCTCTGGTGGAATGTATGGGCTGCTGACTAAAGGCTTTATTCTATCTACGCCTACATAAGCATAGCAGTTAGATGCTGGACTGAAAACAAACACTAGTGTCATAAATGCTATTATTGCTTTTTTCTTCATTGATAACACCCTCCTCAGTAACTTTTATAATAGTATTTCCTATTTATAAAAATTACTGATTGGCAATTGTTTCATAAATATTTGTACCTGTTATTAATTCGCTGTTTTCTACGATTCCGAATCATTATTACCATTATATAACATAACAGTAAGGATTGGAATAGTCCAAACTTTACTGCACCATATTTTCCTAAGTCGTCACAAGTAAAAACGCCACAAACTTTTATTGTTTGTGACGTCTAATTAGAAACATCCGAATTAACAAATTCTAAATTAGTACTGTATTTTTTTTAATGTACCTTTCTCTATATGCAATTCAAGATTAATATCTGCTTCATTGTAGCCTACTACTTTTATACGGTTATTACCTTTCTTAATGGGTACAGTTATTGATGCTGGTCCCTTTATAGTAGCTTTCGCTGTATTTTCTACAAGATCAACAACTGTATTGTCAGGTAATATTAAAACAATTTTTGCCTTTTCGCTTTTTACTGATAAGCTATATGGAACTTTCAAATCAAAATCTGTACTACTTTCGTATGTCCAAATAGTTCCACTTCCACTTAATTTCAATTTCCCCTTATATGTTCCTGATTCTATTGTTTCATTAGTTCCATCTAATATAGTATGACCCTTATCTATGGAATAAAAATCAGATTCATCTGCTATTTCACTATTGTCATTATAGATTTTATTAAATTTATCCATATTAATATCATTATTGCTACCACATCCAATTAATAGGATGAGAGTCATAATTACCATAGCGATTAATACTGTTCTTTTTTTAGTAATCATTTTTATTCTCCTTTCTATAAAATAAATAATCTTCATCATTTTCAACGATTCCGAATCATTGTTACCATTATATAACATAACAGTAAAAATTGGAATAGTCCAAACTTTACTGTACCATATATTCCTAAATCGCAACAATTTCTCCTGTAGCCAAATACATAGCAACACTGCCTCTATAATTCTCAGGTACTACTTTCTTTGTGCTACCTTCCACTGGTTCCAAATCCCACACATTTACCTTAACCAAATAACCATAAGCCTTTATTAAATAATCTTTCATATTATTTTGCCTCCAATTCATTTATTTTTTGTGATAATTCTATTATAAGTTCAGCCATCTCAACTTTGGCTAAGTCAACTGGTTGGAATATTATTGGTTCTAGATGTTCGCTAAATGTCTTAGTTTTCTCGTCATAATCCCAACCACCTTCAATACCCTCATTACCAGTTATTTCTACCAAAACAATGTTTGATGCAAAATCGGGCTTTTCTTCTGCTTCAAAAATCCAATGTGCTCTGTTGCCTACTATTTGTGCGAATTTTTTCATAATTTATTTCCCCCTTATTAACTCCAAATTATAGTCAAGGCACCATTTTTGCCAGCTGAACCCCCTTGCCCACCTGTGCCTCCTTGCCCACCTTGACTATATAGGCTCGACATACCAAGAGTGCCCGCATTTCCATAAGCGCCTGCCACACCATAAACACTACCGCCTTGACCCCCTTGCCCACCATTACCGCCTTTGTCTGTGCCATTCCAACTATTACCACCTGCACCTCCTTGACCTCCTTGACCTCCTTGACCTCCTTGACCTCCTTGACCGCCTGCTCCAACAGTTATTAGCATAACTTCTCCTGGAGTAACCATTACAGGAGAATTAAATATCGTACCACCACAATATCCATAATCTCCACTTGCTCCATCTGGGCCTTTGAGACTGTAAGTGCCAGGCGATGAACCACCTGAACCACCTAAACCACCACTTCCACCATTACTGCCGCCAAGGCCATATCTACTCCAACCACTGGTATCCTTCAGATTATTACTATAAATTGATAACAATGACCCAAAACTTGTTACGCCACCATTATTTTGGCTTCCTGGGTAACCCATAGAACCATCGGCACCTCGACTTCCAGAATAGGAAGTTCCTGAACCACCTGTACCTCCTTGGCCGCCGGTGCTTCCATTTCCACCTGAAATTGCGGATATATGGACAACAAAAACTCCTTCTGGAACTTTCCACTGATATGTTCCAGGGGATATAAACGAGGCGCTCTTAACGTTACTCTTAACAGCGGCCAATATATTGTCAGCTGTAGTTTTAACTAAATCCAATGTTACCTTATCTGCAATAAAAATTTCTCCTACCAATTATAAAACCTCCTTATAATATAATAATCCATTTAAAATACCTAGTTGATAATGTTTTGAAGTTCCAACATCCAACATTCTGTTAACATGCTTCGAGTTATCAGTCGAGTGCGACGCTAGACTTTCACCTAAACTTGCTATATTTTTAGTATTTTTATTAATTAAATTAGTTAAATTACCAGCTATATCTCCATTTAATTGTCCTTGAATTGTTGCAAACCGTGTTTTAAAATTGCTTTGAAATGTTGCTTGATTTGCTATCATTTCAATATTATAATTATTTGATTGAGCAGTAAACCATGCTTGATATTGATTAAAAATTGCTGTGGTATCTGCTTGAATAAGCGAGTTTACCCAACCACAATAAGTGGTATTCATTCTTAAATCTGTTATATTAGCCTGACTTATACTCGCTACACCATTACTAATTAATATATCTGCTATTCCTAATTCAAAAGCATCAGCATCCCTTTACAAAACTGTAGCTATCGGAGAACTTGCAAATATACCTTTCTTGACTTTAGCAGTAATATTTCTATCTATTGTATTGAATTGTATTACAAGCCTATCTATCCTTTTTAATACACCGTCAGCCACTGATATAGGTAATATTAAATCGCTATCATTAATGTAGCAATAACCATTAATCCAAGCCTTACCTGCTTTAACTGTTAAGGTCATGTTATTATTACTTATGACTTATAAATTAGTGCTTGGGTTAGGAAATACACCATTAGTAAGTAGCGAATTAAAATAACTTGCGAAATCACTAGCTTTATATTTTCTGTCTCCTTCTACACTATTAAAAAAACTACTTTTCTCCATTACTATCTCACTTCCTTTTTGTTATTTTTTTTAATATCTGTTATGAAGTTAGGGACACTCGTTCCAAATATTACATTTAAACTAAAACCTCAAACTTCTTTTATTTCTATTATTCTACTGTGCATTATTAACCTCCAATTTTTATCTATTATAGTTACTATATCTCCCAAATTCCAATCTTTACGATAGACAAAAGAATTTGAATTTGAAGTAACATCACACTCAAAAGACTCCTAAACCTTAAATTCTTCAATACTTAGAAAAAGGGGTAAAACTTTATATATACCCCTCCCCTTGCTTTTCAACAATTAATAGACAAATAAAAAAGACATTAAATGAATAATATCCATTAGTTTCCATATATTAGCAATAATCTTCTTCCCATCTCTTAATCAATTCAAACAACATATCTTTCATATCCTTCTTATCCTTATCACTTCTATTGTAGGCACTATGTATCATTGAGTGTGTATTAGTATCAACATATAATAGATTACTTATGTCATACGCTCTACCTATATTATCCTCTACTAGTTCCACGTAATGGGAAATTATTTCATATACGATAGCACCTAAAACATAGTAACTATAAATATCTAATCCATTAAACTTATTCTTACATAGTTCTCTTAGTTGATGCCATATCTTATTAGCATACACATTAGCATGTTGCCTTATGTTCTTATCATAATACCTATTTCTATCAGCCTTATCCTTCTTAACCTTTGGTTCACATTCGCTGCAATACTTATGTGTGTAGTCTATAACCTTTCCACATCTACATAACTTCTTTAGTGTGATACTATTCACCTCCAAACAAATAAGGCAACTACATTACATAGTTACCTTACTTTTATTAATAATTTCATATTTTATTAAGCCTTTCTTTTGCAAGTTCCTTTTGTGTTTTTAAAAATTCCTCATATTTTCTTTTATCCTCTTCGGAATCTTGATATCCAATTAAGTTATACAAACTTCCACTCACATTAATTTCATCATTCTTTAAATCAAATATAATTTTTGACACTTCCGCATTCATATAATAAGTTAGTTCAACTATTTGATTTTCTTTATCTAATTTTGTATATTCAGATTTTATATCTGTCATTGTTTCATCTCCATTCATTATATTTTTATTATTCTTATAATCTTTTATTCTATACCTTTTCTTTAGATAAAATAAAAAAGCACCCAAATTAATGGATACTCTCTAAAAATTACTAGCATAATACTATTACCATCTTATTTGTTACATTCATTCCTAAGCGTGTTTATAAACTTAGCTATTTCTATTGCCATTTCTTCACTATTTGCTTTATTTTTAATCAATCCATTTTCTATTGCTGCTATTGTAATTTCTTTCAAATATTCTTCATCCATATTTTCACCTCCCCTCTATAAAACTGTATATACACTACATAATTCTATATAAGGAAGTGTTATCCTTTGTAAATCGATTCCAAAAACAAAATAAAAGCACCTGAATTAATAAGTACTTTATTTAATGATTTTATTATGTCTATATTTTCTAAGTTTTACTTTTACATTTCTGTTTAGTAACTGCTACTTTTTGTTGAGCCTTTCTAAGTTCTTCATCTCTTGTATTTCCCATTTTAATATTATTAGTGTATAGTGTATATACATATTGCTAATTTCAATTTCTCTATAATTCATTAATTCATTAATTCATTAATTCATTAATTCATTATTATCACATCTCAAAAAGTTTTTTAAATTTTAACTAAATATTTTTTTACTGGTGATAAATCTTTATAATGAAAATATAAAAAAGGTAACAGAATTTCTCTGTCGCCCTTTAGTGAATAATCTGCTTTTATAGATATGTAAACTCCTAAATTGTTCTTACAAAATCTATGTAATTCAAATCTTTATCTACTATAATATAAGCCCGACCCCAACATCCGCCATGTTCTTCATTGTGATGGACACTTAGAAAAAAAGTGTTTGGACTATAGGTACTTTTTCTGTATAATTTATATAAGGATAGGATGGTGTCAAATGAGTAAGATTTTATTTACCAAAGAAAATATTACAAAACTTAAAAACAATAAAAATGTTTTAAAAGTTAGTGAATGTGCAATCACATATGAGTATGAATTTAAAATATTATTTATAGATGAATATATGGCTGGAAAACTACCAAGACAGATTTTTGCCGAAAATGGATTTGATATAAATGTAATAGGATTAAACAGAATCGAGCAATCAGCGTATAGGTGGAAGGTAGCATACAAAAGGGATGGAATAATAGGGCTAGAAGATACTAGGAAAACGGCAAGTGGTAGGCCACGCTCTACCGAGCTTTCTAAGGAAGAAATAATAGAAAGGTAAAAAATATTTTAAATCGTGAATTTAAGCAGGCTACGCCAGGAAAGGTCCTTCTTACTGATATAACATATTTGCCCTATAGTAATGGTAAAATGGCATATTTATCAACAATTAAGGATTCTTCAACAAATGAGATATTATCCTATAAAGTTTCAGATAGAATAACACTTGATATAGCATTAGATACAATAGAAAAACTAGTTAAGACTAAACGTGTAACGTTAACAGAAGATGCATTTATTCATTCAGATCAAGGTAGTCATTATACAAGTCCTATATTTCAAAAATTGCTAAACAAGCACGGATTAGGACAGTCAATGTCACGTAGAGCTAACTGTTGGGATAATGCTCCTCAGGAATCATTTTTTGGTCATATGAAAGATGAGATAAATCTAAAATCCTGTACTACATTTGAATCCATTAAGAAAATGATAAATAAATATATCATATATTATAATAATTATAGATACCAATGGAACTTAAAAAAGATGACTCCCGTACAATACAGAAATCATCTTTTAGCTTCTTAACACTCTTTTTTATATTGTCCTTGACAAGGGTACCATATTAATCCGACTTGCCTTTCTTTATTACCTTTGCCTTGAATTAAAACATAATTGTCTTTTATGTTATTACTTAATATGCTACAGGTTTCAGCATTTCTTGCTCCTGTATCTACAAGAAAGGCTATAATAGTTTTGTTTCTTGCATTTAAATAATTTAAATAGTTAAAAGCATTTACCATATTTATTACTTCCAAATCAGTAAATGTATTTATTAAAGTTTTAGATTGCCTTTGCCATGACACTTTCAAATATGGATTTTTAATCACATACTCCTCATTAATACAATATACAAAAATGCCCTCATACACTTCAAAATTCCATTTGCATAAGTTTCTGCAAGCCCCTTATCTATTAAAAATCGAAAATATTGTTTAATATGCAAATGAGAAAATTCTTCTAGTTCAGTAATATTAAATTCCTTTTCAACATAGTTAAAAAACCTCAGATTATTGTTTCTATAATTTTTTAAAGTCCTCGGATTAATTTTTCTTATCTCACAATCAAATATAAATTCTTTTAAAGCATCATTTATTAACATAAAAAAACACCCTCTCATATTGATTAATTATCAATATAATAAGGTGTTCAAATAGTACATCCATAACTGAACTACATTAACCTACTCGTATACCATCATATAACGATTTTCTTAAACGTTTACCATCATACGATTGCCTCTCAGCCCCCTATCCCTCAAATTCCTCAGGGAACTCTGCATTATGATAGACATCCTGTACATCGTCATCTTTATGAAGATGCCAAGCAGTTAAACTCAGTGTTTTCAACGGGTTACACGTATCTCTATACTTAAAAACAACTCTCAAAAGTTGTATGTTTGTCATCGTCTACGACGTTCTAAAACCATAGTCAATCATATGTATATCATACTCTAAACAATAACTTATAGCAATAGAAAAGGCAGGATTTTCCCTGCTCTTAGTTAAATCTATTAATGTATCTAGTAAATACCCACCCCATATAATTGCAATTATCTTTTCCGTCAAATTGGATTTTTGTCCATTTTCTATTTTTTTCTATAATCGTAACTATTTCACCTAACGATAATTTGTATATTATAGAAGATTTAATGTTATTGCTTGCTTTCACATATAAGGACTTTTGATTAACTACACCAAAATTGCTATGGAAAATTTCATCAATCAATTCACTTTTAAATTCGTCTTTAATTGAATTTTTAATTTGCCTTTCAATTAATTTTATAGTCCTTTTTCTATCATTTAAAATTTAATCTGAATATTTGATACTTTCCTTTTGTTTTTTTGCAACATACTTAATTATTCCTATTATATACGGTATCATAAAAAGCATTAAAGGATACTGCCCTGGATATTTTGTTGCAATATCATCTATTGCCCCACCACATTTAATCGGAAGTGTAAAAAGAAATAGAGAAAGTTTTGCCATTTCTTCTAAACCATATTCAATATTTTTATTTAAGTCTGCCAGATTTTCAGCAATCTGATGTTCAATGGAATTATCTTCGGATGGCAAATTGTAGGATTTGGGGTATATGCTTATAAATAGTACAAACAAAAAAGCATATATTATTATACTAATTTTAGAATTTAATTTTTCGTGGTGTTCAGTATTTTGTTCAACTTCTTGTTGATTTGATACATCTTCAATGAAATACGAATTTACCTCTTCTACAACATCTTCAATATTGATAGTTTCATTTAAATAATCAATTGTTCCATTTTCATTTATTCTTATGTTACTAAAATCTACATTCTTGTAATATTTGCCCCAATTGTTTTGCATCTCTGCTAACACTGAACTTATGCCCATGAACGGTGTCATACTTGCCGCAACCCCACTAATGTCCTTGAACTGACTTCCAAACTTGTTTTGCATCTCTGCTAACGCTGAACTTATGCCCATGAACGGTGTCATACTTGCCGCAACCCCACTAATGTCCTTGAACTGACTTCCAAACTTGTTTTGCATCTCTGCTAACACTGAACTTATGCCCATGAACGGTGTCATACTTGCCGCAACCCCACTAATGTCCTTGAACTGACTTCCAAACTTGTTTTGCATCTCTGCTAACACTGAACTTATGCCCATGAACGGTGTCATACTTGCCGAACCCCACTAATGTCCTTGAACTGACTTCCCAACTTGTTTTGCATCTCTGCTAACGCTGAACTTATGCCCATGAACGGTGTCATACTTGCTGAAATTCCAACAATGTCTTTGAACTGTTTGTCTAACTTATCAAATTGCTTTTTCGATGCTTCTTCATTTTCTTCGTCATTACCCTCTTGATTTCCCACTATTTAATCCTCCACTTCATTAGTAATTTACATCTAAAAATAATTTTTCCCCATTTTCTATTACACAGCCGAACATATCACATATGTCTATTATACAATTAATGGTACAACCTTACAACTTAACTCTCACTAATCTTCTTTGAAAGATTTCCGTATTAGTATAGTAGTTTTATCCTGTCCTAGTAATACTCTATATCATTTATAGACTCAGTGTTGGAGGTACTATACCTATATATAGAGTGGGGCATGTGAAAACATATTGTTAAGTACCCCCCACCTCTTTCATATACCTTGAATCTGCTATAAATTAGCGTTATTTCAACAGGCAATCATTTATTCATATTCAATTGTATTGAATGATTGTATCGGTAACTGAAGGGTTACGGGCGTTATTGACGATACTTTCACGGTATATAGTTACATTACTTTGATTTACTAGCGTAGCTGATTGACAACGTCAACATTAAATAATTTCCAACGTGATGGATGTGGATATCAACACTTTCGAAGCAAAATAAAAAGGATATATCCATCGATACACCCCCTTAACCATATATTATTCTCCCACTTCCTTATCCTGTTCAATCCGTATCTCAATGCCTGCATCTGTCTTCCAACCCTTACTTTATCCTTTGACAATATTATTTAACAATTTGTAACATAATTGCCTTCATGTTGTTTTACTAATTTGTAGAATGTATTCTTCTTTAGTCCTAATTGCTCCATTGAGTTTACTGCCGTTATTTCGCCTTCTTTCCACTTTACATATACTTTCTCCCAATCCTTCGGATACTCTGCCTTTGGTCTACCTAAATGCTTACCCTTCGCTTTTGCGATTGCAATACCTTCCGATTGTCTTGTCCTTATGTTTATTCTTTCTTGCTCTGCCATTGTGCTTAATACCTCTAACAATAGATTGTTAATCATATCTATTAACCATTCTTGTCCTTCTTGTATATCCATCATAGTTGTTGGTATATCTAGTATCTTTACCCTTATACCTTCTGACTTATAGTATTCTAATTCATCTTTTATCTGTTGTTTATTCCTTCCTAACCTATCCAATGACTTTATATATATTGTGTCACCTCTCTGTGCAATCTTCCTAAGTAATTGATATTGTGGTCTGTCCATATCTTTCCCACTTTGCTTATCAGTGAATATGTATTTTTCATCAACATACTTTTCCAATTCTATTGTCTGCCTATCTAGGTTCTGTTCCTTAGTGCTTACTCTTGCATATCCATATATTCTCATTTGTCCAACCTCCAACGTTTGTTTACCTTATGTAAATAATATACCACTGGTGTTTGTAAAGGTCAATGCATTATTAAAAACGTTTCTAAATTATTTTTGTACCTTTTCAAACAATACGAATGCGTTGGATTGGTCAATTTTATTTTGTCCTTTAAGGTATACCTTTATAAACTAAATTGTGACTATTAGTTTTGACTATATTCAATTCATTGACACTACGTCATATCCATGATTTCTATCTATAACCCCACTTCAACTATCTAGCTTCATCAAAGAGAATGCCATTAACAAGTCGCCACTTGAACCTAACAGATTTAAAAAGAAAATCATTCCACCAACCCATAGTGGAAGAAACAGAGAAACCACCGATATCACAGTAACAGGCAAGAGCAACACAATTAGAAACTTCACTCTTTGTATAGGCTTTGCAGACACCTCCATTGTATAGACATATACACCTCTAAACCCTCATCTAACCTTTCCACCAAAGATAGTATACGCAATGCCATGCAATGCTTCATGCACCGCCATAATAGGCACTAGCAACGTTAAAACTACGACATAGAAGTTCACAATAATAAACTTTGTAGGGTACTCAACAAAACCCTGCATGATAAAGTTTTCATCTATCACATTCGCAGTGTCTCAAAGAATCAAAACGATAATGGCACTTATGAAAGAGCATGTCAAATGGGTTTTCCAAGTAATTTAAAAAGACATATCCAATCACTTCATTAATGAGATCGGACATGTCTTTCATTATATATTAAAATTATTTATTAAAACTCATTTAAACCGCTTCATAAGTGTTCAAGTTTGACGTTGATTATTCTTTTGTTAATTCAGTCTATCATAATACATGATATGCAAAAGATCTTATACCTCATCTTAAAATATGTCTACTTTGAAAAACTTATAAATAGGGTCAATCATTCTTATATGAGGTGAATCTATATACCCGCCAATTCTTTCAGGTGAAAATTCTAGTAACGCTTCTTTTAAAAACTCATTGAAATCATTGATAAAAATCTCTTCCCCACTCATGGTATATTTTATAATGTTTAGGGGTGCCAATATAAACATTACCATTTTAATATCTTCACTTATATCCATTGGTGGTATGCCATCCGCAATCATATACGCCTTGTAAAATTCGTTATACTCTTCTATGTTTACATATTTCTGTTGTTGGCAACACATATGCAAGAAAAACATATGACTCCTAACATACATGGGGAACTTAAACAAAAGAGATCCTAATTCATCTTTACTAATTAACCTTTCAGTTAGTTTAAATTCATAATTAGATTCCTTATTTGCAGTTGGATCATGTCCTATACTTGTCATAGCCATTTCTTCTAATATTTTGAATTTTTCCGTGCTTATTTGGTTACCCTTACTTACATTAGTTTCCAAATTATTCATAATGATTTTTAACTCCTCTATTCCTTTAAGATTATTAGTTGCAGTCTCAATGTCATTAGTTATTTTTTCAAGTTTGCCTGCTGTAGTCTGTATACTATCAGTGGAATCATTAATTTTAGAACTAATACGATTGCTATCTTGACTCTGTATAAGGGTATATATGATTGCTATAACTGATAATATTATCGATGATACTGTAGCACCAAATGAAAACATTCCCACAAAATTGTAATCAGTATAGCACATATAAACAAAACTTGTAACCAAGAATGTAACTATCCCTGTGAAAATCTGAGAATAATATTCTTTAATATAATTCTTCATATGTTATCCCCCCTTTTTTCCTCAACATATTATACCATATTTTTCTATAATATACCATAGAAGCAGTAACTTATAATAACAAAGACACCCTTCACTTCGGTGTTAGATGTCTCTATTTCAGTATTGGATTAATCTATTTTGCATTTCCACAATCCCTATTATAAACCCTTGCAAATCCACTAACATTGCTATGTCTGCGTCTTCAAAACTCCAAACGCCTACACAGCCTATTTCAACTGAGTATATCATTACCGTACCACCTAGTCTTTGCAATTCTAATTCTGTTCCTTTTGCACGTTATTTTACATACTAAATGCATAGTGAATGAAATCAGACTTTCATTTGCCAGGGGTTATCAGTGTATCTCTATGCCATTTAAACGCCCATTTGTCCTTCATAAGCAACTTTAATGTTTTACTCTTAATAAACCCATGCGATTGATTTCCATGGTCTTAAATCAAGTATTATGATATGCGCGGTATATTCCCAAAATAAGTAATCTCATACTAATTATTATTTATCTTACTACATCTATACTAGTCTATACCCCTTGAGTTATGGTTTTCGATTGTAAAAGTAACTGCAAGGTGTAAACCAAAAGAAATGATTTCATTTAGGACGCATGTTCGTATTTTGCATATTAAAAAGGTGATAGATTGCTCCATCACTTCTTTGTATTTGTTAATTTATTTTATCCAATAATACTTTTTTCTTTTCGTCAAATTCTTCTAATGTCAAAATACCTTGCTCTTTTAACTCTGCAAGTTTTTTTATTTGTGCATATACATCATCGTTAACAGGTTGTCCTATTTCTTTACTGGCAAACTTTATTTCCTTTTGTGGTATCAACTTCAAGAGTATGTCATATCCTTCCGAAGTTAAAAACATATAGCATGTTTCATTTTCATTTTCATATTTAAATTGTAATATAGTTTTACGGTTATCAATTCTTTTAGTTTCGGTTTTTATACTTCCCGTTTCTTTTCTACTTCCGATTATAGCGCCTGCTCCACCTGCAACAATAGCACCTACAACCGCACCTCCAACAGAACTTCCGCCCCCTCTGCCTCCAGAAGTATTGGTTTCTGTGTACACATCACCTTCTCTTGTAAATGATATTATATCTTGTAGCGGTAAAATAATCCTACTCCTATTACTTTTTGGTGACATACGATAAGTTTTATGGAAAACTAATTCATTATTATTTTTCCATAAATGATAATAATATGTGTTTGAAGATTCCTTTGACCAATGAATTTTTGTAATTTTTACCGTCGGTGTATTATGTGGTATATTATTACAAGTTTCATATTTTTGCATTTGATTTACGGTACGTTGTCGCTCTAATCTTTCACGTTTTTTATTCTCTTCTCTTTCTTCTGTTTTCCCCTTATTAATTGCAACTGCACATATTATACCTAATAGAACTAATCCAACTGTGAATGCAGGATAGTCCTCTGTCGCTATCAGAACAAATAATATTGCTCCCGAAATTAGACATCCAATACATCCAGAACGTGCATTATTTTCTGCCATTTCTTTTCCCCCTCGTAATTTAAAAACATAATTATTGATTCTTATGTCTCCATTTTTCTCAACACACTGTACCATAATTTTCTATAGTATACAATACAATGCACTAACTTGCACTAACAAAGACACCCTTCACATCGTGTTAGGTGTCTCTATAACCGCATTAGAGTATTCTTTTCTTTTCACTATATTATGACTTATTTTTACAACAGCAAACCAACTTAAACAATTCTTCTTTAGATTCTTGCGATAGTATTTCTAGTAGGTGTTTAAACCCCATACTATATAGCAATCCCATTAAAACCCTGTCTCTTTCGTCTGGATTGCCAAATGGTACACCATCGTAATATTGCCATTTATGTTCACAAGAGGTGTGGGTATCCCACATTCGTAAATCCAATTCTTGTCCTTCTGATTTAGGCACAAGATAACTGATAGGTAAATTACAATATTTTAATGCTTCAAAACAAAATTCATTTCTATCCAATATTTCTCGTTCTGTATATCCTTTTATTTTCAACTCTTCAATCTTTTTAATTTGACTATTTAAATATTCTTCATAGTTCCATCCATTCATATATAACATCCCTTCATTTTAATTGTCTTAATATGTTAAATCGTTAATACTTAATTGTATATACTACCATTTCTTATACAAATTACATACCTGTACAGTGTTAACTATCTTGTTATCAACGAATAGAGTTCGAATGAACAAGTCCTGAAAAAGGATTCTCCATCTCAAACCTTGGTTTTACTGCGTGTTCATAGTTTTCCTTTTATACTATCACCCTCAAGCCGAATTCACTGCCCTTTGCACGTTATTTTACACACACTAGATACATAGTATAAAATCAATATTTTATTGAACAAAAACTGTTATCATTGGGCAACAAAAACTTTAAACACTACCCTCTACCTTATATCCTCTTTTTTTGAATCTTGTTTTGTATTTTGGTTTAATTAGAAGTTCGCTAATCCATTCGAAATTATTATTAATTGCAATAATATGTTTATTCATGGTTTTATCCATTTTCACATTTATATATTCCTTCAATTGGTCATATGTTGGTATTTCTCCAAAATCCCATAAATGATGTTGTATATGTCCAGTTAACGAAATACATTTACCTTTGTCGTCCCGACAATCATACTCTTTAGTAGTATTATGCATTTCCTCATAATAATTCTTTGAATACGGAACCCAACCAGCATTAACATGCCTTCCTACAATTCTAAATACAGTCTTGTCTAAATTCAATTCTTCTCTTTTAGTCACCATATTTCCTATAAATCTCCTTTTTAATTTCAGTATCATCGTCTGTATTGCTAGGACTTAATATTTTAACTATTAATTGTGGAACTCATAAAAACGTTCTTTTAAATATCTGTTCCTTATCACAATATACCGCAATGTCGGGAAATAACTCTGTTTTTTTTTGCAGATACTATTTTTTTATCTTTACAACATCTCTCCTTATTTGAATAGGATTTTCATTTGTTAAAAACAAAGAAATTTCTATTCCTACTTTACATGAATTGTTAAAATATTTCCTTAATTTAACATCAATAGCGTATTGTATTTCCATGTGATTGTATTGCGGTCTTTTGGACATCATAATCTTTCCATTAATCCATTCTTCTTTTACTAAATTATTTTCCATAATCAACTTCCGTCTACAATTCATTTAACACTTTCATTTCATTATAGGTATTTCAACATTTTCACCCTTGATATAAAAAGTATCTCTACTCAACTCCGCCCCACATTCCCAACATACTGTGCCAAAGTCAATATGATATTTTTTAAATTCCTCTAAATCTTTTAATGGTTCAAAAACCTCATATCTCAAATATGGTTTTATATCAAATGTTTTTACAGCACCAGTTTCAAACGTTATAGTCAAAGTGTGGTTTTCATGCATTATAGCATTGGAAACTTTAGGACTTATATCTTTCATTTATTTCAACTCCATTTAATATTTTTCTTTAATGCGCTCGATTTTAACCCCTCTAATTGTATTGTTTCAGCATAATAACCCTGCCTATCCTACCATTACCATCTTGGAAATGGTGCATTGTTCAACTTTTAAATGGAACTCTGCTATTTCATTGCTCAATCTCCACGTCTTCACAGTTGTCTATGTCTTCTTGGGTTATGCCATATTTTTTCATAACTTCTTCTTGTGAAATCGAATCATTGTCTGTTTCATTATTCTCTCGTTCCATCGCCAATGCATACAATTCTAAATCTTCCATTTCCTCAATCATTTTCTGATATGGTTCAAAATCAATATAGACACCTTTTTGTGGAGTAATCTTTCCTAAGATTTCATTCTGTATGATTAGCATAGTATAATGATATCTTCTTCACTGAAAATTGCAGGAACATTTTTAATCAAAAATTCTTCCCCGCCATAACTTCTTCGATATTCTGTAGTGATTAACTGTTGTTCTTCACTTAACTCGCTTCTCATTTTAGTTTTCATAGTTTCACTTTCCTCTCCCTATTATTCCTTAAACTCCTTCTAATCTCAATAAAATGCTTATTGTCCATTATGCTTTTACAAATCAATAAGTTCGTCTAGTTTAGATATTATCCCGTATATTGTCGAACTTATTTTATTAACTTCTACTTCTAATGAAACAATATCCTGCTTAGTGCCTTTACTCTCTTAATTTCCCATTGTACTTCTGTGTATATTTTTTCCATTAAGTCAAATATAATATCATCCATTAAAACCCTTCCTACTAGCCATCATTCTTTTCAATCATAAAACTTCTTATACCCTTATAACGTTTTCTTATCCAAAATACATCTCTAATTCCCTCTGTTCACCTTCTTGCGTTGCTAATGTAATATTGATACTAATAAGCATTTGCAACAACTCTTCTTTAGTTCTGTATGCTTTTCTAATCTTGAATGCTTCCTCTTTAATATCTTGTTCTGGATATTGTTGTTGCAATTCACATAACTTGTTTGTAATTTCTTCACTAAATTTATCAACATCAAATATTTTTTTAAGATATTCACCCACATCTAATTCTTGCATTAATTCAACATTTTTTTCATTTTCTTGCATTTCACGCTCTTGTTGTTCTTGTTTTCTCTGAACCACTTCAAAGTTTTGTTCCAAATCGACTTTAATGATTTTCATAACATAATTAACCTTATAATTTACGTCCATAAACACTATTGATTTTGAAATCAAAATCCGCATAATATAATCATAGTTCTGTTCAACTATTACATTTATCACCTTATCATCATATTTTTTTCTTAATCTATTCAATGAACTAATTAAATACGGTGATTTAGGACTTTCATCTATAATTTTGCTAATGTATTTCAATAAATCATCCTCGCCTTCCTCTTTTATATCATTTTCTGCTCTTTTGTGTTGTCCCTCATCGCAATTGTTTACCCTTACTTTTTTTTCGTCTACAACCATTTCAGTTGTAATATTATTTTCTTTCAGTTGCTCCTCTAATTCTTTTCTAAAACGTTCGCCTTCACCTAATGCTTCTTTCTGTTTTTTGTCACCAATTAACTTTAATAACAACGCATATTCCCCTCTAAAGTCTTCCATATTAGATTTTAATATATTATTTCTAACATCATCTTTAGGAATGTATATATTATTTTTCCCTTTAGGATTACTTTTCTTTTCAATTATTCCGAGACAATGAAACAACTCTAAACTTTTACTTATTGTTGCCGATGAAAATGTTGTTAAGTCGTGTATCCTTTCAAACTCTGGAAATGCATACTTGTAATTGCTATTATAGAATCGTTTGATAAGGCAATATAACTTGAATTCATTGTAATTTAAAAATTGTCTAAATACCAAATCTACATCATTACTTTCTAAAAAGGTATAGTTATTTGGGGTATCATTAATCAGTATTTTTATCTGTCCTCTTATATCGTTGTCAGAAGGTATCTCCTTATCTAAAGTAATCAATTTATGTTCGTACAATTGATTTAGCATATTAATCACCTGTTTCTTATCTCTTTTATCCAATTGTAATGCCTTCTTGATTTCGCTTACCGATGTATACAATTCATTTCTTGTTGCTTTCGTGATTAGCAATATATATACACAAAATCCTTTACCTTTACATTTGATATTAAAAACCTCATTATTCATCTTCATTTGTTTATCCCCCATCCTTAATCATAAGTTTTTTCTGTCTTGAAAAAGTCCAAAACAAATAAATTGTTTATTTATATATAGTTATATTTATATATGTAGTTATACTTATATACTTCATTTTAGCACCTATAAAGGAACGATTTTGAAGTTGTCCATTATTTTTTGCACCTCTATAGATACATTTTTAAAGTACAGTAACTTTACTTTTGTCCCATCCTTGATCCTTGACATATTCATGTTAATGAATTATTTCTCGATAGATGTAAACCAAAATATAACTATATGCATCACCCCTTCGTCTCAATGCAAATCACTAATCTTCATTTAAACCAAAAGCATTCCACAACTTATTCAACTCACTTTCTTTGTCATATTTGAAATCTAATTCTTTATCTAATATTCTATCGATATACCGTATCTCCCAATATGGTATCCTTATTAACCTCGTATTAGTACTTTCACAAAAATCATTCCTAATTTGGTCATTCAGTTGGCACTTCAATAATCTTTTTTCTCCCCCTATGCAATTTCTAAAATGCAACTCACCATCTACCTCAATAAGAAATTTTATTTTTCCTTCATCATCCAATATCCAAAAATCAAATTCATATTTCTTTTTCCCAAGATTTATTTTCTTTCTTCTTTTGTAAATGATATTTTTTCTATTCAAACATGCTTCAACAGTTTCCTCATGCTTTGATTCACTCTTTTTGTATTGGTTAAAACACTGTTGAGGTGATATTTGCTTATTAAACGTTTTTGAATTACCGTCTACTATATCTACTAATTTGTCTGAAAGAATTGTTTGAGAACCTCTTGCTTCCATACCATCGATAAAACTTTGTTGAGTAAATTTTTCTCTTGAAACTTGAATAACAACAGTTCTTATAGGCATTGCTATGTTTTCATTAATTATGTCATTGTTACTCTTCAAACTTTCAACACAGTTACTGAATTTATTTGCAATGCACTTACCACATCGTTTATCGTATAAAAAGTATTCATATGCCGTTGCCTTATACACATTACCACAGTTGCACTTTAACTCTAAATTTTCATTATACCCTCTGTATACCGTCGACATTACTTTATCACCTTGTCCACCTTCATCTTCTATATATGTTTTAATTTCACTAATAAACCGTATTTGCTCCAAATCCTTAATACAAGTAAATTTCTTTATCATTTTGTTCCCCCTTCACACTTATAACACTAATTATTTATATTTTGAATCCATTACTTCACCAGACACCACACAAGTTTGAAAAAAAAATTAAATTTTTGTGGTGCTTGGGATTGTTTTTTGTTTTTTGATATGATATACTATAATTAAGTTAGAGTATAATGATGTAATTATTTTTAAATTTACATATGCCTTTTAAGTATACTTTTTTTGACATTGTTTGTCAAGTTTTTTTGTGTAATTGAGCGTATCTTTTGTTTACCCTATACTAATATGCTTTGCTTCTTTCGCATCTCTAACCCCCTTTTATTTCCATATTAGATGCATGTATATTTATGTCATTAAAGAAGTGTATGTTTCATTTAAGAAAAGCGCCTACATAATAAACTGATATTTAAAGCAAATTTGTTTAAAAATATAACGCAGGGATTAACAACCTCTGCGTTTTTTGTTTTGTATTATAGATTCATTAATGGACTTGTTTTGATACTCATTTCCACTATTCTTTCATCTTGCAACCCATCTAAATACCTCTTTGTTATGCTCACAGTTTCATGTCCTAGTAACCTAGACAATGAATACATATCTAATCCATTCTGTAACTGTTTCTGTGCGAAATAGTGCCTTACCGTATGTGGACTAACTCTAATACCTTCTCTAACATGTTCTCCACTTTTTTTTACTACACGTTCAATCCCTTCAACAGTTAATGGTTTTGCCCTGTAACTCAAAAAATAATTTGAAAATTGTATATTATGATTTTTAAAGTACATTTCTCTTACTCTTTCGTATTTGATTAGATACTTTTTAAGCATAGGTGAAATGTATACATATCTTTCTTTGTTTCCTTTTCCCAATATCTTAATTGTAGTTTCGCCTATATCATTTATTGTTAGGGTACACAATTCATTATTCCTAATCCCTGTATCAACAAGCATTGCGATAATACACTTATTTCTTATACTTAAATAGTCAGAACCCTTGTAATAGTTAAGCATATCAACTACCTCTTTATCTGTGAATGTATTAATGATTACCTTTCCCTCTTTTACCCACTTTACTTGTTTACATGGATTTTTATTCACATATCTCTCGCCCACGCAATATTCAAAGAATGAACGAATATTTTTAAGTATTCCATTTACATAAGTTGGTTTCCTTCCCTTTTGCAGTAGATATGTTACATATTGTTTGATGTGCAAATGTGTAACTTCTTCAAGTTCTGTTATTTGGTACTCATGGTCTATCCAAGTGTGGAATAGTGCATTATTATTTTTGTACCCCTTCTGTGTCCTTGGTGAATAGTTCCTAATTTTAATTTCAAATAAAAATTCTTTTAATACATCATTTAATAGCATAAAAAATCACCCCTATTGTTGTATTCATACAACTTTAAGAGTGATTTTACGTATATCATCGTGTAGAGGATTGCCTATTTAACATATGTCATAGTCAAAGGAGTTTTTTGTACGTATATCGTAGTCAAAACTCGTTTTTTCATCAATCCAAATATGTTCTAATCCATTGAAAACACTAAACTATCCCTCAAATTCCTCTGGGAACTCTGCATTATGATAGACATCCTGCACATCGTCATCGTCTTCAAGCATATCTATAAGCCTTTGTACCTTAGCTGCGCCTTCTAGGCTGATAGGTATCATGTTATCTGGTATCATAGTAAGCTCTGCAGATGCAAATTCAAAACCTGCTGTTTCTAGTACTTCTCTTACTGCTCCAAAGTTTTCTATAGCTGTGATAATTTCGAACATTTCTGCTTCTGCATTAAAATCTTCTGCACCAGCTTCTAGAGCGAGCATCATGATTTCATCTTCGTCCATATCTGCTTTTCTTTCTATGATAAGTTGTCCTTTTTTAGCAAACATCCAGTTTACGCATCCTGCTGCTCCCATGTTTCCACCGCATCTATCAAAAGCATGCCTTACAGTTGCTACACTTCTATTTTTTTTATCCGTTAGTGTGTTAATTACCACAGCAACACCTTCTGCTGCATAACCTTCATAAACTATTTCTTCATAGTTTATGTCATTAAGCTCCCCAGAACCTTTTTTTATAGCTCTAGTTATTGTGTCTGCTGGCATATTATTAGATTTAGCTTTTGCGACTACATCTCTAAGTTTAGCATTAATTTCTAAACTTGCACCACCAAATTTTGCTGCCATTATTAATTCTTTACCTATTTTTGTAAATACTTTACCCCTTTTAGAATCTACCTTACCTTTTTTCTGTTGAATGTTATGCCATTTTGAATGTCCCGACATTTGAAATTCCTCCCACCTAACTATATTATGTATGAAATTTTTCCAATTACTCCTAATAAATAGCAATAATCCTATGAATTAGTTATAAACACATTACTTTCCCATTATATCATCGAATAATGTACTTTTCAAATAAAAGAAGAAAAGTATTTACACTTTTCTTACAATTTACTAAAGGATGTAGTATATCCACACATTATTCGTACAATCTGTTTTCTAATTTGAAGTACATTTTCGGCTCTTCTTCTTGAAACAGTGCTTTTCCAGAAGTAATTTCAGTTATTTGAGACTGTAATTTTTCTAGATTACTAAACTCACAAAGTATTTTAATCTTCACTTTGTCAGTATACTCAATATTCTCTATATGGGTGTTCCCTTCCGCACATACATGCTGCAACTTCCCAAGTAAATCATATTCAATTACTATTTCTAGTGGAATACCTTTAACCTTCTCCACTACCCCAGCTTCTTTAATAGCTAGGGAGGCTCCTTTAGAATATGCTCTTGCGAGCCCTCCAGTGCCAAGAAGAATTCCTCCAAAATACCTTGTAACTACTACAACTACATCTGTAATGTCACTCTTTTTTAGAACCTCTAGCATAGGAATGCCCCCTGTACCATGAGGTTCTCCATCATCACTATATCTTTGTATCATTCTATTTTCACCAATTATATAGGCATAAACATTATGCCTAGCCTCTTTATGCTCATTTTTAACCTTTTGGATAAATTCCTTAGCTTCCTCTTCGGTTTCAACTCTTTTCCCATGGCCGATAAAAATAGACTTTTTCTCTTTAAATTCAGATTTTGATTCATCTTTTATTGTAAAATAACTCATATAAGTTCTCCCGTCTATATTGGCTCCATCAGTAGTAAAAAGTTCTGCGCAGCATCTATTATGTATTTTTTATCTGTATTCTCATATAAGTATTTTATTTTTGTAATAGCTTTTTCACTTTTTATTTTACCTAGAGATTTTATTGCATAACTTATCACTTGTGGATTCTCATCGGCAAGGGATCTAAGTAATGCCACTTCCGCTCTTTCATCTCCCAGTTTTCCCATTGCGGAAACTGCCATTCTGCGTATATTTATGGATTTATTAACAGAAGCTTTCACTAAAATATCTAAACAAGATACTTCCTTTAATTCCCCCAAAATCCAAACTGCAGCCTCTTTGTCCTTAGGATACATCTCACCATAACTAGTTTTTATAAGCGCAGTTAATTTATTTTTATTATCCTCACCCATGGAATTCAAAAAATTAATTTTATCTTCTTTTCCTGCTCCTGCAATGCTCTTAAAAAGTTCAGAAGGATCATTGCTTTTCACTAAAAATCTATATTTTATTTTACCATCTATAATATGTTTTTGCACAATGGCATTATCCAAATTTCTTATTTTACATATAGCTTCCATGGTTTTGCCCTCTAAAAATAAGAAATAGGATATTTCTTCCTCTGAATATGTGCTAATGCATTGCCAGTCAATGTCCACTAATCCCTTTCTCAAAAGCTTCTCTCCTTATCTTGTTGGTATTTTTCCTAGTATCTCTGAGATAATTTTAATTCCTTCTTCTATTTCAGGCTTTTTTAATTCTGAAAAACTCAATCTAAAATAATTATTGCCTTGCTCTGCATTTTTATAAAATAAAACTCCAGGTGTAATTAGAACTTTTCTATTCTTACAGCTATAAAACAAATCCATAGAATTAATTATCAATTTTTCAGCTATTTTGAAATAAAAATTAATTCCCCCTCCTGGAGTAAAATAACTAACTTTTCCGCCTAAATATTTATCTATACAATTTATCATAAAATCATATTTATCTTTATAAGCCATATTGAGATAATTTATATGCTGCTTCCAAAGATCTTTATTTATATATAAATCCAGAGCACGTTGCATAAGACTTGAAGTTGATATATCTGTGTTGATTTTTGAGTTTTGAATACACTCCTTATATTTCTCAGGTGAAATCATATATCCTAGTCTTATTCCTGGCAGAAATATTTTTGAAAAACTCTTAATATAAATAACTCGGTCAAATACATCTAAGCTTTTAAAACTCTTATATTGCTTTTGGTCATATATTAGCTCAGATAAATAATCATCTTCAACAATGTAAAAATCATAGAACTCTGCAAGCTCTAATATTTTTAGCTTTTTCTCTAAACTATAGGTGGCTCCTGTAGGATTTTGAAAATAACTCATGGCATAAAAACATTTTATTCTATTCTTCTTTAGTATTTCTTCAAATTGTAGTAAATTTATTCCATCTTCTAATATATCGACTTCAAATATATTAGCCCTTCTCCATTTGAAAACCGTTAGTGCCCCCCCATAGGTTGGCTTTTCTACAACAACATTATCATGAACATTTATTATAGATTTTGACACTATATCAATACCCTGTTGTGCCCCGGAAAGGATCAATATATCATCAGTGCTTACCTTATTGTCCCAAAAAAAACTACTTATACTGTTTCTAAGACCTTCATATCCCAAAGATTCCTTATAGGCAAAAGCTTCTGCACCATCTCTATCTAATACTTCATTTAATACATCTTTAAATACTGTTACTGGGAAAAATTCACTACTGGTGATTTCTCCTGTAAAATCTACATATATTTTAAGATCTTGCCCAGAAATCTTTTTTAAGGTATTTGAATACTCTTTTTTAAACTTTATGTTTGTATCTCTTCTTTTAGCATAAGTTCCACTGCCCATCTTTTGATATGCGTAGCCCTCAGCTTCAAGCTTTTTATAGGCACTGACTATGGTAACCTCATTAACCATAAGTATTTTTGCTAATTTTCTTATAGATGGTAATTTTTCACCATCGTCAACGCTATTTTCATCAATCATTTTTTTTATATGCTTAGAAATTTCTATATATTTGGGAATGTCTATGTTAAATTTAATTTCATACTTCTCCATATCTGCACCTATTTACTTCAAGAATATTAAACAAAATAAACATTTTGTTTAAATAAGATTTTATCCTTGTCAATCTTAAAATCTCTTGTTTCCTTTTTAATAATATCTCTTTCCCACAATTTATTAAGCAATTCTTCCATGTCTATATCAAAATTCTTAAACAAATCCTCTGCCATAATTTCCTCAGCACTTAAAAATTTATCTTGTTCTCTCATAAAGTTTAAGAGCAAATTACAATTACTCTTAATACTTGAATTTATGCTTTCCTCTAAAAACGTCATAGTTTCTTGAATTGTTTCTGCTATGTTTGACTTTTCAAAAAATAATTTATCAACACATTGTTTAAATTCTTCATTTAAATTCAAAGCCATAGTCAATACGTCTTTACTAATCATATACCCTGATGAATTAACAAAGAGTCTTGAATACTTTTCTATACATCTTATAGCTGTAGTATATGACGTATATATCCCATTGCTCCATAAATACTTTTTACATACTCCCATATCTTTTAACAGTTTCCCTAAAAAAAACATACCCCATCGTTCCCTATCAATATCCGGAAAAAATCTACCACCATCAAACCTTACTGTTATATCCATATCTTTTGAAAATACTAGCCTTGAAGATGAGAAAATTCTATGGATATATCCGCCCTTTAGATTGTCAGAATAAATTTGTATAAATTTTTCTTTACCCATAAGTTTAATATGAACAGGAACACCCTTTTCTTCTGTATATATATCTCGAATTTTCTCAAAATTCTCTTTGACAATTACGAAAAGATCAATATCTGATTCTTCCCATAAATCACCTGTCACCATGCTTCCGAATACCATTACTGATAAAACAGCTTCATCAATTTTTATCCTATCTACTACACTATTAAAGGCCTTTTGATACTGTAAAATAGTTTTTGTCATTCCCGTTCCCCCCCGTTTTTAATGTGCTTTAGTATCCTAATAAGTGTTTTTTCTAAATCAATATTTTGTTGATTTTAATTCTTTCATAAAAATTACAATTACTACACTGATATATATGAACACAGAACTTATCATGGTCATTAATCTCCATATTAGCACTGTAATCATCAAAATATTCTTGTATTATTCCTTTATCCTTCATTATAGCACTACATTTTTCACACTTGCAAATCTTTATTTCTATATTATTGCAAACTGGACACACTTTTTCCATGATATCACCTCCAAATTCATCATTATTATATTTTTACCAGTTTTCATAATAATAATACACAATTTTCTAGTAAATAAAATAAAGAGAACCAAGCTCAAAGCAAACCTGATTCTCTTTAATATTAGAAAAAATTATTTGCAATCATACCTTGATAATTTCAGCATGTTATCAATTTTACATTTCAATACCTCAATTAAATCCTCAGCAATTACATTGACATCTTCAACTAAGTCTAGCGCATCTTTTATCTTCTGACTATGACCAAAGTTCGTATTTGCCATATTAATTGCAGCGATTGAAAAATTATCAGATGCAAATGATAAAACTGTTAAAGTATCTGTTAATGGTTTCACATCATTTTCAAAATAAGCCCTTGCTTTGAAGTCCAAGGGTAATCTATCCAACTCAAATCTTAAAACATTTATATTTACAAGATTATCTGCCAAGGATTTAATATCAGAATTATTACATGTGTCACTGGTATTACTGCTATCAGTTGTGTCAGATAATGGTTGTTTCATAGATGAATCTCCATTGCTATTCTTATCTTTCTGAGTAATATCATCTATAATTAATTTTTCATATTGGTTCTTCACATTTTGCTTAACTGTTTTTTTATTTTGCCTCTTTTCATTATCTGAATTTAATTTATCCTCTCCCATATCTACTCCTAAACCCTATGATAAATGCTATAGACCTAATACTTAATTATATAAGCTGGCTGCAAATTTTATTACACTTATTTTGATTTTTTTTAAAAGTGTAATAAAACAACTTTATCCATTACAACATTAACGCCAATTTAAATTAAACTAAAATATATTTTTCACACTTATTATAAACTTCATTGTCCCCTTGTACTGTCATAAGTGTTCCCTCTTCGTTATATTCTTCTGATTCTACCTTAGAACCTCTATGCAAATATGCCACCATGGACTGATCAGTGTATGGAATAAGCACCTTAAATTTTTTAAGAGTATATGGAAGATCTTCACATGCTTCTTTCAATAGCTCTTCCAAATTTGTACCATACTTAGCTGATATTTCTATGCATTTCAAATTTTTATATTTTTCTTTAATCTTCAAGATGTTTTCTGGTGAGGCCTTATCAATTTTATTTAATACCAATATCATTGGCTTATCAATTGCCGCAAGTTCTGTTAATACCACATCTACAGCTTCTATTTGGAGTTCTGCATTCTCTGAGGATACATCTACTATATGCATCAATAAATCTGAGTATACAACTTCTTCTAATGTAGATTTAAAGGCTTCCACCAAGTCATGTGGAAGTTTTCTTATAAACCCTACAGTATCCGTTACTGCTGCCACACGATTATCAGGTAATAGTAGTGCTCTTGTTGTTACGTCTAATGTTGCAAAGAGCATATCTGCTTCAAAGACTTTATCTTTTTGAACGGCACTTTTTAGTGATGCTACATCGCATAATACATTTCTAAGTGTTGATTTTCCAGAATTAGTGTACCCAACTAAGGATATTTTTGAAATACTTTCGCGACTTCTCTTTTCCCTTTGTACATTTCTTGTGGTTCTTATTTTTTCTAATTCTTTATTCAAATCAAAAATACCTTCGCGTATTCTTCTTTTATCTATTTCTAATTTTTTCTCTCCAGGACCTCTTGTGCCAATTCCCGCACCTGTTCTTGAAAGCATAGTTCCAAGTCCTGTTAAACGTGGTAACCTATATTTTAATTGTGCAAGTTCAACTTGAATTTTTGCTTCCCTAGTTCTTGCTCTTCGTGCAAATATTTCTAATATTAATGTAGTCCTGTCTATAACCTTACAACCAAGCACTTCTTCCAAATTTCTAACTTGAGAGCCAGATAATTCATCATCAAAAATAACTACGTTTGCTCTTAACGCTTGCCTAATACCCGCAATTTCTTCAGCTTTACCACTACCTATGTATAAGGCTGGATCTATTTTATGTCTATTTTGCAGAATTATATCAACAGTTTCTACATTACAAGCCTTAGCAAGTTCCCTTAGCTCCACTAAATCCTCTTCGCTTTCTATGCCTACTAAAATAGCTCTTTCTACATCATCTTCAGTGATTTCGCTTGTCTTCATTAATTTTTCTATGTGTTTAACTTTGTCTATGATATCATATTCTATTACTTTATCTATACTCAGAGGTCCTATTTCTTCTTCTACTAGAATATTATTATCTATTCCACAAAAACCTACATTATATTTTAAGTCTTCTTTTTCTGATATTCCAATAGCCACTATACAATCTAACTTTAGTTTTACTAGTGCCGACATATCAAGAGCAGATAATCTAGAATTTCCATTTGGATGAGTGTGTACTACTTTAACCCCAGATAATCGACCTTCTCTTATATCAATTATAGGCAGTTCCACTGTACTACTATCCCCAATTGCCATACTAATTATTTTACCTTTTCTATCAATTGCTGCACTGACTTCTCTATTTAAATCTTGTGTTACCTCAACTAGTATATCTACCAATTCTTCTGATAAAATACAATCTTTTGAAACTCTTATATCGCAAGCAGTTTCTAATTTATTTAAAATTGAATTCTTAACCCCATCAATATTTCCATATATCATCATAAATCACTCCATTCTAATAATATTTTAACAATTTTTCTTATTCTTATACTTGACAACTATCCTATAATTTTATACTATTGAATCAATATTGTAAATATATAATGAGGGCGGGATTAACATTGGATGATAAAAAAATAAATATTCTTATATCTAAAGACCAAATTGATGAAAGAGTTGGACAACTTGGTGCCGAAATATCCAAAGATTATAATGGAAAAAAATTATATATTCTTTCATTACTCCGAGGTAGCTTCATATTTACTGCAGACCTTGTACGTCAAATTACTGTACCTACAAAAATAGGCTTTATGACAACTTCAAGTTATGGTGCAGATGAAGAGTCAAGCGGAACAGTTAATATTATAAATGACATCCCTGACAATATTTCTGGCTTTGATGTGCTAATAGTAGATGATATTGTTGATACAGGAATAACTATGAATTCCATTATGACTAGGGTTAGGTCCCTTGGTGCTGCTTCTGTTAAATCTTGTGTTCTTTTAGATAAACATGAGAGAAGAAAAATTGACATAATACCAGATTATTGTTGTTTTGAAATTCCGGATCTTTTTGTAGTTGGTTATGGATTAAATTACGGAGACTACTATAGAAATATACCCTACGTGTTTAATTGGGAAGAGTAAGTTGTTTTAATGACTTCCTTTGTAAATGTCCACAAAATATAATTAGAAATGAAAAAAGTACGTTTAAATAACGTACTTTTTTATATTTATGTTACTTATCACCACTATTACCCAGTTTAAAACCTGTACCATTTAAGTCTAACCCAATTGCAGTATTAGGTGTTTTTCCCACTATAATAGTTTCCGCAATGGGTATTTCATTAGCTACCTCGATATCATTACTTTTCAAAGGAATAATTACTCTAACCGTGGTTTTTACTTTAACATAGATCTTATGTCTCGTTTGATTTATACCTGCACTTTCAAACTCAGAAGAATATTTAGTTTCTACAAGGCCTATAGGCTGCATTTTTATTGTTATCTGTGGCCCATAGTAAGACAAAATGTTATTTCTTGTTATATAACCTATAGGAATTTTGATGCCTATATCCCCCAATTTCAAGAGTTCCTTTTGTGATTCTAAAGCAACATCACAAGCTATTTTATTCATTTTCAAAGTATCCGCTTTCAACATTACAATATTTCCCTGGGAATCTTTATCAATTTTTATAATCTCATCGTAATTAAACTGCTTGGAATATTCATTTATAATTGCTCTATTAACAATTTCTGTAGCTTTTGCTCTCATTTCTGCATCCGCCACCGCCATTACAGTCGGCATTACGGTTTTATCAAAAATATATATGAATATTGTAAAATTTATTATAATTATGGATATAATTAATAATACTCTTGTTTTAATATTGTGTTTAAGCTTATTTTTAATATTTATTACCTCCATTTAAGGCTATATGTTATTATATGTAACTCCTTTAAGCTAAAGAATTAAATAGCATATCAAAATGGATATTTTATATTACCATACTTATATGGTATAATATTAAAAACTAATTATACTTAGATAATATGAATTTTACACTAATACCTGGAAATTAATAATTTTCATCCGCTCCAGATAAATACGAGGAGGATATTGAATGAAAGATAAAAAAACCACTCCGAAGAAGAAGAAAAAATCAACTGGTAAGAAAGTTTTTAAAAGCATTTTTTTTGCAATTTTGTTTATAACCATAATAGCCATGGTAGCTATGGGGGGAGTAGTTCTAGCTATGATTAAGACAGCTCCTGACTTAGATATTAATGCATTTTTAAAATTAGATGAACCCTCAATACTATATGACAATTCTCAAAAGTATATGGATGAATATATTACCTCAGAAAGAAGAACTAATATATCTATTAATAACGTTCCAATCATCCTTAAGGATGCATTTATAAGTATTGAGGATTCTAGATTCGATACCCACCCTGGTATTGACATAAAAAGATTGGGTGGCGCTGTATTCAATGATATAAAAATAAAAATAACTGGTAGTAAAAAAAGTCTGCAAGGTGCTTCAACTATAACTCAACAATTGGTTAAATATAGAATGTTTTTAGAGGATTCTATAGAAAACAGAACTTCTATAAAAAGAAAAGTTCAAGAAATTTTTCTGTCGCTAAAGCTAGAGAAGGTTTTGACCAAACCCCAAATTCTAGAGGCTTATATGAATACTATTTTTTTAGGTGGAAAAGCCCACGGTGTAGAAGCCGCCTCCCAGCAATATTTTGGTAAGTCTATTGGTGGTTTGTCCTTAAAACAATCTGCTTTTATTGCTAGTACTGCACAAAATCCTAGTTTTTCTTATGATTTGTCATATAAAGCATCTAAATCTAAAAAAGATTTAGTTTCAAATAGAACAAAAGCTGTTCTTGAAAACATGCTAAAATATAATAAAATCAGCAAAACTCAATTTGATTCAGCTATAGCAGAAAAGCTGGTATTTAATTTTTCAATAAAAAACTCAAACAAAATGAACTTTGAGTCCTTTTCTAGACCTGTAATTCTTCAGGTTTCTGAGGATTTAATGAAAACATTAAATATTAACAAAGAAGAGGCCTACTCCATGCTTATGTACGATGGTTTAAAAATTAGTACAACTATGGATAGAGCTATGCAAACTAAATCACAGACTATAATTGATGACCCTGTTCAAGCGAACAAAAAAAATAGCTATGATTATATATTTCCTAGGTATGATAACCTTAACCTTAAACAAGCAAATATCCAAGCTTCCTGCGTTATCATGGATTATCGCACCGGTGAGGTTAAAACTATTATAGGTGGCCGTGGTGTTGAAGGTCCTATGTCATATAATAGAGCTGCCTCTAGTGACTTCTTAAAGGCTCCTGGCTCAAGCATTAAGCCACTAACCGTATATAGTCCAGCTATTGATTCGAAAATTGCTACAGCTTCTACAATTATTGAAGATTCCCCTGTACCTGCGGAAATCGGAAAGAAATACGTTGCTCCCGGTGACCCTCCTTATGATCCTAGAAATTCACCTGATAAATATTATGGGTATTTAACTCTAAGAGAATGTTTGAAGAAGTCAGTTAACGTGGCTGCTGTGAAACTCGAGGATATGATTAGTCTTAAGACAGGTGTTTCTTATGGTCAGAAATTCGGATTACAACTAGATGAAACCGATAAGAAAAGTATGTCTGCTATGGCACTAGGTCAATTAGATGGTGGTAGTTATAAGGGAACTAATCCTCTCACAATGGCCGCTGCATATGGTGTTTTTGGTAACAACGGGATGAAAACTACTCCAAGATTATATACTAAAGTAGTTGATAGAAGTGGTAAAGTATTACTTCAAACAAAATATGATCCAAAAACTGTATTATCTCCTCAAAGTGCCTATATAATGTATGATTTACTACAAGGACCTGTAAGCGAAGGTGGAACTGGTCCAGGTGCTGTTTTTAGCGAAATGCCTGTAAGAGGTAAAACTGGGACTTCTTCTGATTCAAAAAACTTATGGTTTGTTGGCTTAACGCCTTATTACTCTGCAGCTATTTGGATTGGAACAGATGATGGAGCTAAAATAAAAGAAATGGGTAGTACTACTGCCGCCTTACTGTGGGGGAAAATTATGAAAGAAGCCCATGCCTCTCTTCCAGTTAAGGAAGTAGAGCGGCCTTCTGGTATATCTTCCTATTCTGTCTCAAAGGATTCTGGTGATATACCTACAGATTTTACTAATGCGGACCCAAGAGGCAATAGGGTGTACTCTGAACTATTTATTGACGGAACTCAGCCTACAACACTAGATAGCATACATGTTCTGGCTGAAGTTACCAAGGGTCCTAATGGCAACTATGTTCTCGCCTCAGATTTTACTCCACCTGGAAAAATCGAAAGAAGGATTTTTATAAAGAGGAATTCTCCTAATTCACAATTATTAGACTCAGCTTACGTATTACCAACGGCAGTTGATAATTTTTCAAATCAAATTATTACTCCGCCCGTTATAGTTCCTCCGGTTGACACTCCTCCAACTGATGATGGAATACCAGTGGAACCTAATAATCCTGAAGTTGTTACTCCTCCAGTTGTTACTCCTCCAGTTGTTACTCCTCCAGTTACTACTCCTTAAACAGAAATAAAAAACTACTATCAAATACTAAAATTTTGATAGTAGTTTTTTTTTAGCCTTTAGTCTTAGGATTAAATATTAACGCCATAATATATCCAAAAAAAATCGCAGCGGTAATCCCTCCAGCAGTTCCTTTTATTCCTCCTGTAAATGCGCCTATAAGACCAATCTCATCTACTTCCTTCATTACGCTTTTAGCTAAGCTATAACCAAACCCTGGCAGTGGTATGCTTCCACCTGCTTTCCCATATTTTATTACCACATCATATATATTTAATGCACCTAATATTACACCACCAGTTACAAATACAACTAATATTCGAGCTGGAGTTAATTTTGTAGTGTCCATGAGTATTTGACCTATTACGCAAATTGATCCCCCAACTATAAAAGCCATAATGTAATTATTCATCCATTTATTCACCTCCAAACTCTATACAAACGGCATGTGCTATTCCAGGTATTGTTTCTCCTTGCAAAGATGAGGTAGGACTTAGCAACGCTCCTGTAGACACTAGAAGTATTCTTTTGAATTTTCCCTTTAGCATATTTTTGTATAAATACCCTGTTGCAACTACTGCAGAGCACCCACAACCACTACCACCTGCATTAGTTCCTTGTTTTTCAGCATTGAAAATTTTCTCACCACAGTCAATATAACGCCCTTTCATATCATACTTATATTCTAAGAGCAATTCTTCTGTAAACTTTCTTCCTACCATGCCTAGGTCTCCGGTAGCAATAATATCATAATCTGATGGTTTTCTACCCGTGTCCATAAAGTGTTGCTTAATAGTGTCCACCGCTGCGGGCGCCATAGCAACCCCCATATTATTTACATCACTTATTCCATAGTCTTTAACTTTCCCAGTTGTAACATGTGTTACATAAGGAAAATCGCCTTTTTTCCCCAAAACCATTGCCCCTGCACCTGTAACCGTCCATTGTGCCGTTGGAGCTCTCTGACTTCCCATCTCTAAGGGTAATCTATATTGTCTTTCAGCCGAGGAGAAATGTGACGAAGTAGCCGCTACAACATAATTAGCCATGTTTCCTTCCATTATCATTGCACCTATACTTAAGGACTCTGCCATAGTAGAACAGGCTCCATAAAGCCCCAAAAAAGGTATATTCAAATCTCTTGCTGCAAAACTTGAAGATATTAACTGATTTAGTAAATCTCCTGCTAGTAGATAATTTATATCAACTTCTTTTAGTTTTGCTTTTTTTATACTCTCTACAACAGCCGTATACAATAAACTAGTTTCAGCTTTTTCAAAACTCTCAGTTCCATTAAGATCATCTTCTAGAATTCTATCAAAATACTCTTTTAATGGCCCTTGCCCTTCCTTAGGCCCCACTATATTATAGGTACCAATAATTCTAGGTTTACACTGAATTTCTACTGTTTGAAGTCCTATTCTTCTACCCATTTTTAATCACCACCTTAAAAAATAATATAAAATCCCTACAATTACAGATGAACCAATACCATATACTAAAACAGGTCCTGCAATAGTAAACATTTTAGCCGCTACGCCAAAAACAAAACCCTCTTTTTTAAATTCCATTGCTGGTGACACAATTGAATTTGCAAACCCAGTAATTGGCACAACAGAGCCTGCTCCTGCAAAATCACCTAACTTATCATATATACCAATTCCCGTAAATATAGCTCCTAGAAAGACCATAACTATGGAAACATAAGTCCCTAGTTCATCACTAGGAACACCCATTTTAGAAAAAAAATCACCAATAAATTGTCCAATTACACATATTGTTCCTCCAACCCAAAATGCATTAAAGCAATGTAGCCCTAATTTAGGCTTAGGGATTTTATTAGAGTTAAGATGCTCAAATTTTTTTCTTATAGTTTTTTCTTCCACTTTCATGAAATGCCTCCTTGTAGTTCTCTAGAGTAGATACTAATTATTAATTAAATTGCATCATTTTATTAGAATATGTTAAATCCTTGTATTATTATTTGCAATTATATAATTTTTAGTCAAAAAAAAATAAGAATCATTTATAGATAAACAACTTCAAAATAGAACATTGAAATTGTTTATCTATATTTCATCTTAACCACTCAACTTTTCTTTCATTATTTTCAAAACTTTCTTTTCAATTCTTGATACTTGTACTTGGCTGATTCCCATCATTTTAGCTACCTGAATTTGTGTATTATCTTTAAAATACCTGAGCATAATTATTTGCCTTGACTTTGCATCCAGTTTTCTAAGCGCTTCTTTAAGGGCAATTTTATCTAAAATCTCATTATCTTCTTCATATTTTTCACTTAATTTATCTATTAGCAGTACTGGTGCACCATCATCTTGGTGTATTGTATCAAACAAATACTGCATGTTGCTCGCAGACTCTAGTGCGTATACTATATCTTCTTTTTCTATATTAGAAAAAACTGATAGTTCTTCAATGGTAGGATCTCTACCTAATTCTTTTGTTAGCGTGTCTTTATCATAATGTAATTTTCTTGCAGTGTTTTTAACACTTCTACTTACTTTTATAATTCCGTCATCCCTGAGGAATCTTTTAATTTCTCCCATTATCATTGGAACTGCATAAGTAGAAAATTTCACATTGTACTTAGTGTCAAAATTATTAATTGCTTTTACTAGGCCAATACAACCAATTTGGAATATATCATCATACTCATATCCCCTATTGAGAAATTTTTTGCTAATTGATGCAACCAATGGTAAATTCATTTCTACTAGCTTATCTAGCGCACCCGGCTCCCCCTCTCTAGCCAATTGAATGAGAAGCATATTATCTTCATAATTATAATTATTTTTTTTAACTATTTTTTGATCCATAATATTCCACCTAACATAGAGGATTAAATATTTTTTTCATTATTATACTTGTTCCCCTACCTTTATCAGACTTTACTTCTAAGCTGTCCATAAAAGTTTCCATTACAGTAAAACCCATACCTGACCTCTCTAAGTCTGGCCGGGAAGTATACAATGGTTGCATAGCAATCTCTAGATTGTCAATTCCTTTTCCGAGGTCGTTTATTATCACTGTTAATTCATTTTCATTAATAATAGCTTCTATAGTAATCATTTCTTCTTCGCTATCATATCCATGAATAATGGCATTTGTAACGGCTTCTGATACCGCAGTTTTAACATCGCTAATTTCTTCAATTGTAGGATCTAATTGCGAAGCAAATGCTGCTACGGCTACTCTTGCAAAACCTTCATTCTGGGATTTACTTAAAAATTCAATTTTAATTCTATTTTGACCCATATTAATCCCCCCACTAAATATTGTTTACAGCTTGTTCAACATCGTCATACAGCATGATGATTTTAAACATTCCTGACAATTCGAACACTCTTTTTACTGAAGATTTAATGCTTGTTACACACACTTTTCCATTTCTCATATGTAACTTTTTATATCTTCCAATAACCACTCCAATGCCGGAACTGTCCATAAACGACACTCCCTGGAAATCCATAATTAATTTGTTGTAGTTATCCCGGTCTAAGCGATCGTCTATCATATTCCTTACTTCTTCAGCACTATGATGGTCTAGTTCTCCAGACATGTAAACAATCAATTTATCTTGGCTACTCTCAAAATTTAAATGCATCTTCTTCCCCCTTGAATCATTTTAAATTAAAACAACTTTTTAGTTATTTATAAATATTGTACCTTTCTTATATATTCTACTAATTACATAATTTTCCTTCTTTTTTTTTATAATATTTATTCGTTTTTTTATATTCTAACCATTTATATTCATTTAATACATTATGTGATAAATAAGTTCAATAAATAAGTTGACTACATCAAACTATTGCCCTATATCAAAATCATTGTTATACTATTGTTGTTTAACTTTTGAAAGTAACTGTTAATTGGGAAAATATAAGTAGATAACTATTGTTAATTATTATCTACCCCAAAAATATGAGGAGGAATAACAATGGATATGTGGTTTAAAGAAGGTCAAATAGAAAGTGCTGCTATGACTTATAAAATAAAAGAAACTCTGGTAACAAAAACAACGCAGTTCCAAGAACTTGCAATTCTTGATACTGAGGCCTTTGGAAGAATGCTAGTGCTCGATGGAATAGTTCAGACTACTATTGAAGACGAATACGTATATCACGAAATGATTACTCATATTCCTCTATTTACTCATCCGAATCCTAAAAAAGTTCTTGTTGTTGGTGGCGGAGACGGAGGCACTATTCGCGAAGTGTTAAAACACCCAGGTATTGAGAAAGCAGTTCTTTGCGAAATCGATGTAGATGTTGTTACAGAATGTAAAAAATATCTTCCTGAAATAAGTTGTGCTCTAGACAACCCCAAATGTGAAGTTTTTATTGGGGATGGTATAAAATACGTTCATGATCATAAAAATGAATTTGACGTAGTAATTGTAGACTCCACTGACCCTTTTGGAGCTGCTGAAGGATTATTTGGAGGAAGCTTCTACAAAGAAATATCTGAATGTCTAACAGAAGATGGCATTTTCATTGCACAAACAGAAACTCCCTTTTTCCTTCCTGAAGTAGTAAAAAGAGTTTTTAATGATGCAAAATCTGTATTTCCTGTTACAAAATTATTTATGGCAGCTATTCCTACTTATCCAAGTGGCTACTGGAGCTTTACTGTAGGTTCAAAAAAATACGACCCAGAAACAGTAGATTTATCAGCTACTTATGAATTTGATACTAGATACTACACTAAAAAGCTACATAAAGCTTCATTCGCCTTACCTAAGTTTGTAGAAGATTTAATTAAATAGAAAAAAAGATTATACTTACTCAAGTATAATCTTTTTTTCTTCTTCACTAAAGTGAAAATAATCATATAAATAATTCTCGTCTTTGTCTACAAAATCCATGGTAACTGGTATGCACAATTTCATTAAATTATTTGGATAATACTCATAAGCATCTTCACCTAGTTTTTTTGCAAAGGTCTTAAAGTAAAATTCATAGATTTTACTATTTAATAAATATAATAAAAAATCATAAGTAAAAGGTACATTTTCTTTTAATATCAATGCATATACATCCGCACTAAAATAACTTCCCTTGTCAAGGGCAAATCTATTACTACTTGCTTTAAAAGGGAAAATTATCTTTTCTGATTCAAATATATTTTGATCTCTACCCCATTGAAGTTCATACCATTTTCTAATACCTCTTTCGCATTCTCTTCTTTTTATTAGTTTTTCCACATTTTTTTCAATATGAGCTATGGCCCTTGGGTACTCTTCAGGATTATTAATTAAATCTGAATATATTATGTAACTATCTCTTCTTAAAACGGAATTTTTTTCTATGTAACTACTTTTAATCCAAGGTTTTATTAAATTCACTTCGATTTTTTCATTTAGATAAGTATCCTTACTTATCACAAAAGCTTTGTCACAACCAGTTATTACACCTTGATAGCTATTACATATATTACTTAGATGTGTAAAACACTTTTGTTCTATTTTATTTATTATATTTCTCTGGGTCTCATCTATTAAAATCCAGCCTTTACTATTTAATTTATTTTTATTAAGGATAAAACTATTATATTTATTTCCACTTTTTAAAAATATACTGTTGTAAAATTCATTTTTATTTTTACTTTTTAGGTCTATTGGTTTTATGATTTGAATTTCATTATCCTCATTTTGATAATTTGTTATAAATAAAATCACAGGGTCTATTCCTATATTTTTAAATGGCCTTATGCCATAAAAATCAATAATTTTGTCTATCTTGCATAATTCTTTTAATACCTTCCTTAAATCCTCTCCACTAGGTGATTCTAAAAAGTACCTAGAAGTAATAAAAGTGAGCTTTCCTCCATTTTCAAGGTCTTCTAATGCTTTTTTGAAAAAACAATAGGATAGATCCCCTTTATCACTATACACTTCACTATATCTAACTTTCAAATGGTCTGCGTATGCCTTATCTATAGATTTTTTACCCACATAGGGTGGATTGCCTATAAAAATGTCATATTTATGTTCACTTTCATATAATAAAAAGTCCATATTAAAAATATTATTGCATATGCTACCCTTACTTAAATCATATAAATCTATAATAAGAATTTTTGTAGCTATATCATCAATATCAAATCCATATAAATTATGTGTTATTATATGCTCATCAATACTTTCCAAATTTAAATCCAATCCGTTTTTTTCATTAATTATATTTAAATTATCCACATATAAATTTCTAAGAAATTTAAAACAACAAATTAATATGTTTCCTGTGCCACAAGAAGGGTCCACAATCTTTATATAGGGGTTCTCTACTACCTGTTTCGCTTTTATGGTGTTTTCTATCATATAAGAAGATATTGGTTCTGGCGTGTACACTGTGCCTTTTTCTTTATTGTTTTTAATAAACTCATAATAAGCACTGCCAAAGCTTTTCTGATGTAAAAATTCTATTTCCCTTTTATAATTTTCTAGTGCAGTTATTTTAAACATATCATCTATTGGACTTAAAATAATATTATATAGTTCACATATTTTCTGCTTAAACAAATCTAGCATTTATTGTCCCCCACCTATCTACCTTAAAAGTATATTAAAATTCTTTTAAAGTATATCATAAATGCATACTATGTTGAACCATATATCCCTTAATTTATTTTCATGTGCCTAACAGTAAATATTATCTTGGGTGCTGAAATATCGTAAAATCATCTTCTTCGAAGCTGAAAGGTCGTAAAAAAAACTGTGAACTCACAGTTTTCAAATGCTGAGAATTCACAGTTCATTATATTTGCTATTAATTTTACATATATTATTTTATAAAAATATCACATACATTAAATGGGCAGAAATTCCAGCCACAAGTCCACCTATAGTATGACTTAAGATTGCCTTTCCAGTAAGCTTTCTACACTTTAAGCTATCCATCATTGCTACATGTGTGCTTAGGTACCCACTCCAACACATTCCCATAGCTGTAAATACAGCTATTTCATTTCCGCCTATGAGCTTTTGCTTTAATAAACCTGGCACTAAACTGATAGCAGCTCCCACAGCACCTAGTGATGTAATTGGAAAAGCAATAGCTTCTGCATGTTCAAACCCAAACAATGGTTTAAGTATGAAAGAGAACTTTTCACCTATCCAAGGTAATACTTTAACACCTTCATTGGCCGCTCCAGTATATAACCCTGTATCAGCAGTTCCATTGGTTAACATAAGAACTGTTGTGCAAATTATTAAAACGCCCGGTATTATAGCTAGTCCCATTTCAACTCCTGATTTCCCGCCTTCTAGTAAAGCCTCAAGAAGTCTTGCGGATACACTACCTTCTCTAACTTCTCTGTGAGTTAGCATATCAAAATCTACTGTGACTTCTGAGGTGCACATTTCTTCTTTCCCATAAACCTTTTTAGTATGTCTAATCATAAATCTTACACTAACTATGCTTCCTATAACAGCAGCAATATTTCCAATTATAGCCGGTGCAATAAAACTTTCACCTATTGGGGACTTTTGCCCTATCATAAATGTAGTAACAATAAGGCCCATCCCAAATGATGTGCCTAAATTTGTTAGTGCAGGAAGTTGATACTTTTTAAAATACCTTCTAAACCCTTTATCCTGAGCTAAAGTTATAATTGCTGGATTATCAGATAAATAAGTTGTGACAATACCAAGGGCTGCTGCTCCTGGCAAATCATAAAGAGGCTTCATTAATGGGGATAATACCTTATTAATAATTGCTATTACCCCAAACTCTGAAAGCATTGAGGCAATAGCTCCTGCTACAACAGCAATGGCCATTATGTAAAGTACTACTTTAATGAGTAAATCGTAAGCTGTATTCATTAAAGTACTAAACATATTTGCAGTTCCCATTTTTTTACCTATTAACATAAAAAATAATATAAATAAAAATAAACATAAAAATCCTTCTAGTCCAATTGCTTCTTTTGTCTTTGTCTTATATTTCATTCAAAACTCCCAAAAATAGTATTTTAAAAAAATATTACATACTTTCATCCACAACAGATAGTATTTCGTCACGTTTTATTCTTCCCTGTTTTACTAATTCATTGCATCTTTCAGTAATCTCTTGTTTATAAGTTTCATCTTTTATACTAGAAAGATTTATTTTAACATTTAAAATTGCACTTTCAATGGATGCTTGAAGCATTAAAGCTGACACACCTGCATCTGAAATTGCATTTTTATTACCTAACCTGGCTGCTATTTTAACATACTCATATATTTTGTATGATTCTTCTGCAACGCTTAGTGGAATTTCTAATGCTTTTTGATATCCTTCTTGGATTTTAGCGCTTCTTATTTTCTTTTCATCAACACTTTCCTTTGGAAGCTTAAAAGCTGCCATGAGAATTAAAAAAACCTCTGTATCTTTGTTCATTAGATCTAAAAATTTGTCTTTATACTTAAGACATTCCTCTAAGTATTTGTCAACAAGCATTTTATCTTCATCACTATATTCATTGTATGCCTTCTTACCTACAGTTAAATTGAACACCATAGCGCCTAAAGCACTGGCCAGGGATGCTCCAAGGGCTGCAACACTTCCACCTCCTGGTGCAGGTGAATTTGAACCTAACTCATTAATAAATTCTCTTACAGTTTTTTCATCTAACATTTTATATTCTCCTTTCTCAAAACACAAATATATAAAGTGGATATTATAGGAATTGGATATTTTTTCAAGGTCTTAATAATGCCTATTTTATTATTAATCATTAGTTACTCATTGTCAATTCAATATTAATATAGTTTAATTTTTTACAACAATTTTTCCGTTTTTTATTACTGTATCGATAGCATTAGCACCAAAATGATATATTAGGTAATTTAAATTTTTACTATTAAATATAGCAATATCAGCTTTTTTGCCTACTTCAATGCTTCCAATTTCACTTTCGCGATTAATGGCACAAGCCGCATTTATTGTCATTGCATTAATAATCTCTTCTGGGAACAGTTTCATTCCAAAGCAAGCAAAAGTCATAACTGTCTGTAATGATTCTGTAGGCGAGGTGCCAGGATTACAATCTGTAGCCAGGGATACAGCCACACCTTCTTCTATCATTTTTCTAGCTCTAGCAAAATGATTTAACATTAAATAGAAGGAAGTCGATGGTAATAGCACCGCCACCACATCATTTTCAGCTAATGCTTTTATTCCTTCGTCTGAAGCTGCAACTAAATGCTCTGCTGATGTAGCTTTTAGTTCCCCTGCAAGCTCTGCAGCCTTTACTGTTTCAACTTCATCTGCATGGATTTTTATGTTTAACCCAAATTTTTTCCCTGCTGTTAAAATCCGTCTACACTCTTCTACTGAAAATACGCCTTTCTCACAAAAACAATCAATAAACTCTGCAAGTTTATTTTCGCTTACATAGGGAATCATATTATTAATTATTTCTGCAATATAGGCTTCTCTATCACTTTTGTATTCCTTTGGCAACGCATGTGCTGCCATAAATGTGGATACTACATCTATAGGATGTGTTTCGTTCAAAATTTTGTTTACCTCTAAAATTTTAACCTCTGTTTGTAAATTGAGACCATATCCTGATTTACTTTCAACAGTAGTAGTGCCATGTTGAAGCATTATATCAAGCCTTTTTCTACTTTCTTCTACAAGCTGATCTATACCAATATTTCTAGTGTTTTCAACTGTACTTAGTATTCCCCCACCACTATTTAATATTTCAATATATCCAACCTTATTTAACTTTAGTGGCAATTCATTTTCCCTTGAACCCGCATATACAACATGGGTATGTGGATCTATAAGCCCAGGCGTAACAGTTTTTCCTTCTCCATCAATAACTGTGCACTCACTAGTTAGATATTTACTATACCCGTCACCTTCTCCTACAGCTTTTATTCTGTCATTTCCAATGACTACATAGCCATTTTTTATTATTTTAGCATCTTTAAACTCTTCATTTTTTTTTCTATAGCTTCCTTCGCAAGTAACTAGGCATCCAATATTTTTTATTATAATATCCAATATACTTTCCTCCATTCTATATAAACTGTAATAGCGTAGCTATTACAGTTTATATATAGTAAATTTAAAAATTTTATTCCCAAATTCTCTTTTCTAAAATTTGATCCATTGAAAAATTTTCTATTTGTAAATAATATTCCGCACATTGAATTAGTGATTCCATTGGTACTAGTCCAATAACTTCACTTCCTATTACAGGAACACCATAACGTTTTGCTTCCATCTTAACCATTTCAAAAGCTCTATAAACTGCGGTTTTTTCATAATTAACTAAATTCATAGATACTTGAGCTATATTTCGATCCTCAAGTTTTACTCCCATAGCTTTTACAAATCTTAAACCTCCACCAAGGTTTCTAACAGTTTTAGCTATTTTATCAGCAATTTCAAGGTTATCAGTACCTAAATTCACATTAAAAGCTACTAGTGGTACTCTTGCTCCAATTGCAACGCAGCCACCTTTTACATTGACTTCAGCTTTGCCGTAATCAGGTGCCCATTTATCTTCTTTAATTTTTTCAAAAAAACCTTCATATTGTCCTTTTCTAACTACAGCTAAATTTTCTCTATGAGGTGCTGATGCAGCCTTTTCATATAGATATACTGGCACATCAAATTTACTAGCTATTTCACTACCTACTCTCTTAGCTAGTGCAACACATTCATCCATAGTTACCTCACTAATTGGTACAAAGGGAACTACGTCTAATGCTCCCATTCTAGGGTGTGCACCTTGTTGACTGGTCATATCAATGTTTTCATAAACTCTTGCTGCCATATCTAAAATAACTTGTTCTACTCTTTCTGGTGTTCCAAAAAACGTAACAACAGTTCTATTGTGATCACTATCTGATGAATAATCAAGCAGCTTTATTCCTTCTGCATTTCTAACTGCATCAACTATTTTTTCAATTACTACTTTATTTCTTCCTTCACTAAAATTAGGTATACATTCAACTATTCTTGCCATTTTATTTTCCCCCTAAAGTTTATTTTTTATTATAATTTAGCTATTGTAATTTAAACTATTACCTTTACCTTTTGTTCTACACTTTCTACTATTGAACCATCTGCAATTAAATTAGTAACTTTGTCGAGTTCAATATACATAACCACATCTCTTTCAATAAACTGTACTTTTTCCCTAACCACTTTATAAGCTTCCTTTGTACCTACCCCTAAAGTATAGCCTTCTCTAAAGTCTATAGCCTGGCAGGATGCCAAAATTTCAGTTGCTAAAACTCTTTGAACATTTTCAATAATATCTCTGCCTTTTCTAGCTGCTATAGTTCCCATACTTACATGATCTTCTTGATTTGCAGATGAGGGAATAGAATCAACAGAAGCTGGATGTGCTAAAATCTTATTTTCAGACACTAAGGCTGCTGCTGCATATTGGGTTATCATAAATCCTGAATTTAACCCACCTTCTTTTACTAAAAAAGCTGGTAAATCATTTAGTTGGTAATTAATAAGTCTCTCTAGTCTTCTTTCTGAAATACTAGCCATTTCAGCCATTGCTATTCCTAAAAAGTCAAAGCTTATTGCCATAGGTTGCCCATGAAAATTACCCCCAGAGATAACATCCCCTTCCTCTGTAACTATTGGATTATCCGTAACAGAGTTAATTTCAATTTCCACTTTACTTTTAATATACTCTAATGCGTCTTTGCTTGCACCATGCACTTGAGGTACACATCTTAGTGAATAAGCATCTTGTACTCTTATCTCTCCTTGAGAGGTTATGAATGTGCTTCCCTCTGTTAGGTTTAAAATATTTTTAGCAGTTTGCATTTGACCTCTGTGAGGCCTTAAGCTATGTATTCTTGGATCAAAAGCATCTCTTATACCTCTAAGCGCTTCTAAACTTAATGCTGCTGCAATGTCACTTATTTTCAATAAATTAATACTATCATATACAGCTAGCGCACCCACTGCAGTCATAACTTGTGTGCCATTTATAAGTGCTAAACCTTCTTTAGCTGTAAGCTCTACTATTTCTAAGCCTGCCTTTTCCATTGCTACTTTTCCCGGTAAAATTTCGCCCTTAAATTCTGCAGAGCCTTCTCCAAGCATTGGCAAAACCATATGAGACAGTGGTGCTAAATCTCCTGAAGCTCCAAGTGAACCCTTTTCTGGAACCACTGGGCATACTCCACTGTTAATCATTGCTATCAATGTTTTTAGTGTACTTAGTCTTATTCCAGAATACCCTTTTGCAAGAGCGTTTGCTCTGAGTAACATTATAGTTTTTACAATTTCATTTGAAAAACTTTTTCCAGTTCCACAAGCATGAGAAATTATTAGATTCCTTTGTAATTTCTTGCAGTCCTCTCCGGATATTGTTACATCACTAAATTTACCAAAACCTGTGGTAATACCATAAATAACTTTATTATTATCTACTATTTCATCTACAATATTTCTAGATTTAATAACCCTTTCTTCTGCATCCTTGGTTAATTCCACCTTGTACCCGTTTCTTGCAACCTTCACTATTTGCTCTAAAGTAAGATCATTTCCATTAATTTGTATCACTGTCATTTATTTTCCCTCCAACTTTTCTAATTTACTTAATAGTATTAGTATTCTTTATGTCCCTCCAATAACCCTCTTTAAAATCCATATTGAGTATTACGAATATTATTAATTCGTTAATGTATTACTAGGGTAAACTGCTACACTTTAAATGGTTTCTCTTGTTAATATCACTACAGATGTAACAATCATTATACTTCCAATGATAATCTTCATTTTTTAAAGACCCTATCTCCGCATATGCAGCTATAGGGTCTTCAAATATTATCTAAATCACGTTAGTTTTGGTTTGCTCATTATAGTGTTCTAACTTAGAGTCTACTGAGAATAAGGATTATCCCAGGAATTCATAAATACAAAGTCCCTTACATCTTTTTTATCATTATGCTCTTTACTTTCAACAATCTCTCCAACAGGAGTTATGGCAACTACTTTATAATTTTTTGGAATTGATAATGTGTTTTTAATAAGCTCTTCGTTAATTGCAGCAATCCAACAAGTTCCATAGCCCTCATTTGTAGCTGCTAAAACAAAATGTTCCATAGCTATGGCACTATCCACTAAATAGTACTCTTTGTTTTCTACTTCACCAGAATCATCCGGATCTGCAACTACAACGGCTGTCATTGGAGCCTCTAGTATTGACTGTGCTGCTGAATTATCCTTATTCATTATAGCTTTAGAAATTTGTTCTAGTTCATTTTTTCCATCTACTAAAATAAATTTGTAAGAAGTTTTATTTTTCCATGAAGGCGACATCATGGCAGCATTAATCATTCTAGCTAATTTTTCTGTATTTATTGGGGTATTCTTAAATTTTTTAATACTTTGTCTTGATTTGACTACATCATAAAATTGCATACAATCACACTCCTTTAATTTTAGTATGTGTAATTATTGCATAATTAATGTAGCTATTTTTTTACAATTTTATCTTTAAATATATTCCATAAATACATGCATTCTTCAATTTTAAAAATGTAAGTTATATAAAAATATAATAATATTCCTATAATTGAACATAGCAATAAAATCATAGCATTAACAATAAAAGCTGGTGCTAAACTCATTACAAATATTTTTTTAATGAAATACACTACCACAGCCATAATAATAGAAGCTATAGATATTTTTCCTAGGGTTTTAAGCATAGACCTAAAAGCAATGCCCTTAAATTTCTTATTCATCTGAAATAGCAACATTAAAGTAATAACTACAGATGAAATTGAGGAAGATAGTGTTAGCCCAGGAACTGACATATACCTGTATAAAATAGCACTAAGAATAATATTTATTACCACACCCACCACACTATATATCATTGGTGTTTTAGTGTCCTTTGCAGCGTAAAAGGCTCTATTTAAAATATCTCGAACCCCATAGGCTATCATAGTTGGTGAATAGAATATTAATGCCGTAGATACCGCTTGAACATCCCTTATGGTAAATTTACCTCTTAAGAATAATACACTAATTAGTGGTTCTCTTAATATTACTATGGCAAGTGCTGCGGGTACCATAACTAAATTTATTATATTAATTGATTTAACTAAGGACTTTTTATACTCATCATAATTATTTTGAACTATTAAGGTAGACAATATGGGATATATCACCATAGAAACTGCTAAAGCAAAAACTTCGTAGGTGAGCAGTGTTACTTTATTTGCATATTCAAGAATTGTAGTTGCCCCTTCATATAAGCTCATGGCAAAGGATCTATTTATAAATAAATTAAATTGCATAGTTGTAGTACTTATTATTATTGGTATCATCAATAAAACCATTTTTCGAAGATCTTTATCCTTAAAATCCACTTCTAATTTATACTTGTATCCTAATTTTTTAAAGGTTGGCACATTAATTATAAATTGTACAAAAAACGCTAGCACAGTTGTAATTGCAAATCCTGTAAGCCCAAATTTTTCTACAAATAAACTTAAATAAATTACGTATATTACGTTTGATGCCGCCGCCATGGCTGACGGAATAGAGAATTTTTTGTGAGCTTGAAGTACTCCTGCCACAACTCCTGTAAGAGTTAAAAATAGTACTGATATGAACATTATTCTAAGTATTTTCACCGTCTGGTTAAATATGATTGGGTCCTTGGCTAAGTTATTAGCAAAAAAATACACTATATAATAAGAAAACAGTATGCCAATCCCTGTAATAATAATGGTTAATATCATAGAAGCATTAGTTACATTATTCACAAAACTATTTCGCTCATGCAATTCTTTTGTTTCAATATAATCTGTAAGAATAGGTATTATGGTAGTACTAAGTCCATACCCTAAACTAGTAAAGAGAAATACTACACCAAAACACCATACATATATATCTGCTTGATAAGTAGTTCCAAATTTAGCAACCAGTAAGCTATCTCTTACTATAGCTAGCATCTTCCCAATTATTACAAATAGCATTACAATCATAGAACTTTTTAAAACTTTGTTCTCTTTCATCCTACACTCCATTTTTTATAAATTTGTAGATTATTATTCCACAACTCTTTATTATTAATTTTAATAAAAAAAATTATATTAAAAAGCACACTATTTATTTTTTAGTATGCTCTTATAAATTCTAAGATAACTTTCCCAAAATTTTTCTATAGTAAATTTTTTTACAACAATATTATATAAATTTTCACCTTTTACATTTAAATTGTTCACATCTGAATTATTCAAATCTAGATACGCTACTTTCATAGCTTTGTAAATATTTTCATTGCTTTGGTTTTCTATTTTATATCCGCTATTTTCATCTAATATAGACTCTAAGTCCCCTACCTCAGTATAAATCAAGGTTTTCCCTACAATTCCTGATTCTAAAACAGTTAATGGTGGTGCTCCACCCTCACTTAAAGAAGCCAAAACACTAACATTAGAGCAATTTATATAGTCTATAGGGTTTGGTACGTTTCCCACCATAGTAACACTATTTTCTAGTTTTAAATCCACTATTAACTTTTCTAGTTGGACTCGAAGCTCCCCATCACCAACTAAAAGCAATTTCACATCTTGAAATTCCAGTATTAGTTTGCTAAAGGCCAGTATTACTTCTCTATGGTTTTTTATAGGATGCAATCTTGCAACCATACTATATACAAAATCCTTTTGGTTTAATTTTAAATTATTTCGCATATCTTCCGCTGAGATCACAACAGCAATTTTTTTTATATCTATACCATTGTTTACAACTGCTTTGCTTCCCCTAAACTTTTTTTCTTCTAATAACTTTTTTAAATTATTTGATACACAAATATAATTATTAAAACTTTTTAACCCCTTAATACTAAGAGGAGTAAAAATAAAATATTTTACTTTATTATTAAGAAAATCATATCTAAAATCACTGTGAATTACAGCTACCGTAGGCACCTTTATTTTTCTTTTTAAAATTAAATGCATTAAAAAGGGTTTTGCACCATGGAAATTCACTATATTTATAGAGTTTTGGTTTATATAATGGACTAGTTCCATATTGTTAAGCTTATTTGTAAAAAGTTTATAGCTAACACCTATAGTTTTAGCTTTTGAGTAAAGTGGACCTTCTCCCACACAACCAATTATATTTTCAAAATTTTCATTACATTTATTGCATATGTTTAATACGTGGTTTCCACCCCCACCATTATCATTGCCAGATATGATATGTAAAACTTTAATGTGGATCCCCTCCTTGTACTCTTTTATTGGCTGCAAATTATTTACGTTTATGCTTATCCTTTATAACCGCAAAAATAAATTTAGGTATAGATGCCAATCTTTTAATTCTAAAGGGTTCTTTTGCAACCCTGTATAACCATTCCAGTCCTATACTTATCATCCATTTAGGCGCACGTTTAAGATTACCAGCTATAATATCAAAACTTCCTCCAACCCCCATAAATACATTGCAAGGAAGTCTGTCCATATATTTTGCTATAAATAACTCTTGCCTTGGGCATCCCATTGCAACAAATAAAACCTTAGGACTCACTTTTTCTATTTCCTCTAATATTTCTTCACAATTATCCAAATCGAAATATCCATCATGGCTGCCTAAAATATTTAAATTTCTATATTTAGTACGTAAATTAATATTACACATATCTACTGTTTCCTTTGTAGATCCTAGCAAATATATTCCCTGGTTTTCACTTTCACACTTTTTCACTATAGAATCCATAAGTTCTATACCAGCAATTTTTCCGCTCACCGGTTGCCCTACAATTTTTGAACATATCACAGTGCTGATTCCGTCTGGAATTATGATAGAATTTTTACTAGTAAAATTATTTAACAATATATTGTTTTGTAGTCCATTGTTAAGTACTTCTGGATTTCCTGAAACAATGTGTACTTTTTCAAATTTTTTTATACTTCTCAGCAATGATTCCATGTTGTCATTAAAAATTTCATATTGAAAAATTTTTGTTATCATAAAACTCCTCCAATAATCTACATTTTGTAGATATTCTACAAAATTGCATCATATATAATAAGTGGCTAAACTCCAGTCACTAAAGTGAATGAGCAGTCACTTTAGTGACTGCTTAATAAGCACCCTCTTTTTTAAATACAGATATCACTGTTAAAAAGAGGATTTTTATGTCTAATGCAAGGTTAAAATCCATAATATATTTCAAATCATAAAAAATAGTTTTTCCCAGTTCAATTTCTCCTCTTCCACTAATCTGTGCAAGTCCAGTAATACCCGGTAGAACTAAAAATCTTTGACGATAGTTTTCTGGATAGTAATTAACTACCTCTGGTATTTCAGGTCTAGGACCTACAAGGCTCATTTGTCCAAACAAAACATTAAAAAGTTGTGGAATTTCATCTAGGCTACTGCGCCTTAAAAAATTTCCAAATTTTGTTATTCTATTGTCTGACTTACTTTGAAACACGAAATTTTCTAAATCATTTGGATCTATATTAAGTTCTCTTTTACTTTCTGCTTGAACTATCATAGTTCTAAATTTATAAATAGTAAAATCTTTGCCATCCTTACCAACTCTAATTTGTTTAAATAGAGCAGGACCTTTTGAATCTAATTTTATTGCAATTATTAATGCTAAATATACTGGTGATAAAATTATGATTCCTATTAAGGATAGAATTATATCCATTAGGCGTTTCATAACAAAATGAAGCTTTTTATCATGTATATGTTTTTGTATATCAATTTCAATAGTGTTTTTTTGCATATTTACTCCTACCTTTTACCTTTAATAATATATTAGTTTTTTTTATATATTTAATTAGAACTTTTACTATTTAATAATGCCTCTGCAGTAGCTAACAAAAACCAAAAAAAAGTTGTTGTTTTCGGTACAAAAAATAAATTATCTGAAAAGTTCATAAATAGAAAAGCAACCATACTTGCCATTACACCCATATAAAATGCTCTATTAAACTTATCACTAGCTGTGCTATATAATTTTCTAACTCTAGATAAAGCCGTTACTATTACCCCTAAGAAAGAAGCTATTCCAACTATCCCAAGCTCACTTTGTACTTTCAAATATGAATTGTGAGCTGGATAATGGGTATATGAGTTATAATCCAATCTATATTTTTGAATATAAGTGTCATATTGAGTTACATAGTTTCCATTTCCAACTCCTAGTATTGGGTGTTCCTTTATCATCATTAGTGCTGTTTTCCAAAGCTTTATCCTTGCCTCATTTTGGGATGAATTAAAAATAGCTTGAACCCTCTGAAACACAGAAGGAATTAAAAGAATTAAGACCCCAAAACCTCCAAGAGCAAAAATTATTTTAATGCTATAAATTATTACAAGTACTACTAACCCTAATGCAAAACCTAATAATGCATTTCTAGAATAAGTCATAAGTATATTTGTAAAGACTAATATAGAAAGTAGTATATAAAAGATTTTTTTGTTTTTATTTTTCTCATAAATACTTAGCATGATCATTGGGAAAATTATCAAAATCAAATAACCAGCATAAGCGTTGGGATGAGAAAGTGTAGAAGACATCTTTATATTTCCTCCAATTGTAAATGCTTTTATATATTTTTCATCTAATCCAAATCTTGTAAAATATTGCATAATACCTATGCTGCAAAGTACAGTAGATATAAATATATAGCATCTTATTAGAATTTTAATTTGTTTCTTATTATTGAACTCATACTTTATAACAAAATATATAAAGACATAAGATATAAACCTTACACTTTCAGTTAATGCTAGTTTTTTGTCTACAGCGTAAATTGTAGATGCAAGCATTATGGCAAGTAATATAGCCATAAATATACTCAATTTATCTGTGAAGAAATCTATTACTGCACTAATAAAATTTTCTCTGCTCTTCTTAGACGTTACTAGATTTGCAATGTATGCAAAGATTAACAATGCTAAAAGTAAATCAGTAAAAGGTATTCCTGCAAGTACAATTTCTTGTGGAATTAATGGTAATAACATAATGTAAGCACAGGTTGTTAAAAATAAAATTTTTTTAGACAAATCCACTTCCCCACCCCATTTCAATTGATAAAAATTATCTTGATGATTTTGTGTTTTTCTCAACAGATTTATTAGATTTCAAAACGTAAAATACTATTAATCCCTCTAAAAATCCTATTCCATAACTTAGATGCAATATCAAAAATGACAATACCATCTTAGGAGCATTTTTTACTTTTCCACTGTAAGCTTTTAAGGCGAATGTAATAGCACCTGCTAAATACAGTAATATTTCTGCTGAAAATAAATATCTAACCATCTTAGAAAATGGGCTTAATAAGGTTCCCCCTATTAAACTGAGGACAAATAATAATGGAACTAAATGTCTTACTGCTGATGGCTTTTTATGTTTTTGAATTACTCTAACTTTCCAAAAACCATACTGAAAATATTGTGTCCAAAGCTTACTAAAGGATCCTCTTGTATAATAATGAGATATTATATCAGGGGCTAGAAGTATCTTATTGCCACTTTTCGTAATTCTAAAATTCAATTCATCATCTTGATTCCGTACAAGCTCTTCATCAAAATATCCTATTTCATCAAATATACTTCTTTTATAAGCTCCAAAAGCAACAGTGTCAACAAGTTGTTCTACATTTGAAAATCTAAACAGTGCATTTCCTACACCAAATGGGGATGCCATTGCAAGTGATATAGCCTCTGCCGTGCTGTCTTCACTAATGTTTATAATTCTTCCACCCGCACAAGCAATATCTGCACTTTTTAGTTTTTCTACACAGATTTTTATATAATCCTTATCCATATATGCATGAGCACCAAAAATTACAATTATTTCACCCACCGCAGCCTTTATTCCTAAATTCATTGCTGTAGGTGCCACTCTTTTTTCATTAACTACTAATTTTATCTGAGGATATTTAATGCTATATTCACTTATTATATCCAAAGTACTATCATCTGAACAGCCATCACAAACAAAAACTTCAATATTTTCCATACCATAGCTTTGATCCATTATGGATTGTAGACATTTCCCTATGTATTTTTCTTCATTTCTGCAGGGAATAACTACAGATACTTTTACATTTTCTTCACCATTCATTTTATCACTCCTAATTGAGTTTAAATCATCACCTGGGTAGCTGTTTATCTTTTTCAAACTACAATATCATTAAACTAATTGTTTCCTATCAAAGCTAAATATTTCTGTTCCACCAGTTTCATGTTCTGATCCCAAATAGCTTTTTTCAATATAACTTCTCTACTTAACCTAGCAGCCTTTTGTTTAAAATCCAAATCATTTAATGCAAGCTCCATAGATATTTTAAGACTTTCAACATCAATATTTTCTGTGATTAACCCATTTTTCTTATGATCTATCCACTCTCTATTTGCAGGTATGTCCGAAGCAATGGTTATTATACCTGATGCCATAGCTTCAAGTAGTGTTACAGATGTTGAATCTGAATCTGGTATAGTAATATGCATATGTGAACAATACAGAAGTTCTATTAAGTCATCTCTATTTACAAATCCTTTAATATCAACGTTTTTTTCCACATTTAACTGTTTTACAAGTGCCTTTATATTTTCCATTTCTGGTCCATCATTAGTTATAATTAATTTAAAATTATATTTTTCATTACTTGCAAGTAACTTTGCAAAGGCTTTTACAATTATATCAATGTTAGAATTCACATTAACCGTACGCAAGCTTAAAATTCTAATTTCATCAGTACTTTCTTTTCTATCCTTATAGCACAAAGACTGATCAACTCCCATGGGTACAGTTAATACATCAGTGTTTGTTAGCTGATGTATGGCTTCACTCATAAAATTCGAGTCTGATGTAATTAGCTCTGCACTATTTAATGCATATTTTGTAATAGCTTTATATATCTTATTTCTCTTAGGTGCCACAAGTATATCTGTACCCCAGGCTGATACTACTAGAGGCTTTGCACCAGATAGTGCCGCTAAAAATCCATAACTAGTTACAAAATGCGCATTTATTATATCAAAATTCATTTTTTTAATTAGCTTTCTAATTTGCATTGTCGAAAAAACATACTGCCAATTGCCACCGCTAATATTTATATCAAAATTGCCTATTTTGTGTACAATGATATTTTTGTGGACCACATTAGAAAAAGTTATTAAATGTACTTCATGACCCCTCTCATGAAAAAAATCTAACCATCTTCTAATATGGATACTATTACCATCTCCTAAAAAGCAAATCTTCATCTCATCTACCTCTATCCTATAATATCAACAATTTTTTTTACCGCATCGCCAAATCCAAAATACCCATTCTTAGGACTACTACAATTAAATCGTAGAATAGCATTTTTTATTTTTAATTTATCGCATCCAACAAGTATATTCCATCCATTTTCTACAGTTTCAATCCATTCAGTTTCTTCTCGAAGCGTAATACAAGGCTTGTCAAGAAAAAATGCTTCCTTTTGTACGCCACCACTATCAGTGACTATTTTTTTACAGTTCTTCTCTAGCATCACCATTTCTAAATAACCAACAGATTGAATAGTTTGAACATTTTTTTCAAAAGACAATCCATATTCAATTATATACTTTTGAGTTCTAGGATGTAGTGGAAGTATTATTTTTTCTTCACTTTCATTAAATGCTTCTACTATGTTTTTTAATCTATTGAAATCATTAGTATTTTCAGCTCTGTGAATAGTAGCTAATATATATTCTTCTTTATTTAAGTTAAGTCTATTCATTATGTTGGTTTTTTTTTCAGCAATTTTATTAAAATGTAATATAGAATCATACATAACATCGCCTACATTGTATACATTCTTAACTATTCCCTCTTTACTTAAATTGCTAACAGCAGTTTTTGTAGGTGCAAATAAAATATTTGATATATGATCCGTAAGAATACGGTTTTGTTCTTCCGGCATTGTCATATTATAACTTCTAAGTCCAGCCTCTATATGGATAAGAGGTATCAACATTTTGCTTGCTGCTAGTGCACCAGCTAAAGTAGAATTAGTATCTCCATAAACTAAAACACAATCAGGCTTTTCTTTTTGAAGTACTGATTCAATTTCTATAAGCATATTTCCTGTTTGATATCCATGATTACCAGAACATATATTTAGATTATAATCCGGTTTTGGGATATCTAATTCCTCAAAAAAAATTTTTGACATATTATCATCATAATGTTGCCCTGTATGTATTATAATTTCATTATTATTTTGTCTCAAAGCATTAGAAACCATTGATGCTTTGACAAACTGCGGTCTAGCCCCAATTACCGTTACTATTTTCATCTAATCTCACCTTTTATCCTTATTTGTCTGAAATTGATGGCACATAATTGCTTTGATTTCTTACAGAAAGTTTATGTGCAATCTTATATAATGTGGCAATAATATATATAATTATATTATTTTTAGATTTCTCCCAAGCTATATAATATTCTCGATATAAGTCATTATTTGTTAAAGTATACATTGATTTTAGCTGTTCTATATGAAGCTTATGATAAAAAATACTTGTTATATTATGGATTTTAAAATTATACAAGTCATATCTCGACCATTTTATTCCTTTAATATTAAATAAAGGTAAACTATCGCAAAGCGTCTTCTCACCTTTATTATATAACTCTAAAGCTTTTTTATTATTGGATACAATATTATAATCTAATAATCCCCAAAGTGAAAAAATCAATCCATTTAACACAAAAGAAGGCTCTTTAGATGGATACTCTTCATAAAAATATCCATTATTCAGCAGAGCAAGAACTCCTTTGTCTTGACTTTTAACTTCAAAAGATTTAAGAAGTTTTTCACAAACTTCTAAATATCTTTTATCTTTTGTTACAGAATAACATCTTGCAAGAACAGACATAGGTTGTCCCTGCGATAATGAAGACAACCAAGGCTTATGAAGCCCATAGGTCATCTTGTCATAATCATTAGCATATCCATAGACACCTTTTGATGTCTCCTGCAGGTTTTTCACAAACCATTCTGCACAAATTATAACAACATCAAAATACTTTTTATCTTTTGTCTCTATATATTTATCAAAATTTCCTAAGGCATACTGTGCAATAGTTACTGGAAAATAATAATATGTTCCATCCATTTCTAAAAGAGGTATATTATTTTCATCCATCTTACCAATGTAATTATGCTTAGGTTTTGTGTCAACATAATATTGGTCAATTTTCTTTAAACTACAGTTCTTATTGGCTATCATATCTGGATGCCAGTAATCTTGTTTCCCAAAAATCAAACTTCCATAAGCTTTAACCATTTGAAGAATATTCATGTGGATTTTCCTCTCCTCTATAACATCTTAAAAAGTATAACTAATTTATAAATTTACTGAAATAAATTCACTAATTGCTTTGTCAAATTTTTTCTTTCAAATTCTGCACATTTTTCTGCAGCATTAGTATTAGTATCTTCTTTGTTTTTCCATTTTTCATAATTACTTTTTATAAAATTGTAAACACCGTCTACATCGCCATGATCATATGAATATCCAATTTCTTTATCTATTATTAAATTTGAAGCTACACCATTTGAAGGCATAATTCCTAAAATTGGTCTTTGAGATCCTATATAATCAAAAATTTTACCGCTAAACACACCTCTGCTCTCATCTTCGTCTGTTAATATTATTAAATTAATATCCGCACCCTTCATATGTGAGATGCACTGAGAATGAGGCATATAATCAATTCTTTCAAAATTTTCATGCATGCTAGATGCTTCAATTAAATTTATGTATTCATCCAATATAAATCCAATAAATTTTATTTTTATGTTGTTTTTATATTCACTATTTTCATTAAACAATAGTTCTATTGCTTTTAAGAGTGTTTCTGGTGTTTGTCCTTTTGCTACAATGCCACTGTAACATATAGTAAACTTATCTTCTTTAACAACTTCCACTTTTTCAAAGTCATTAGCATCAAAACCATTAGTAATTGTAACAAATTTGTCTTTATACTGAGGGTATCTTTTTTTATAATTTTCACATATAGGTTCTGTAACCATAATTATTTTATCAGCATAGGCTACAACTTCTGCCTCTAGTTTTTCTTCTTTTTTCTTTCTTTTTTCTGAATGACCCACAGTCATTGGTGAATTTCCTATCCATGGATCTCTAAAGTCAGCTACCCAGGGAAGATTTGTTTTTTTCTTTGCTTGTAGCGCAATCAAATGTACAGTATATGGATATGAAGATGAAAAAATATATTGAATATCTTCCTTCTTTAAAATATTATAAACATCCTTTACTGCATGTTTATACCATCTTATTTTACTATCAGGTACTAAGAAATTAAGTTCAATGAATCTAAAAGTTCTTTCCTTAAGTCCTGGTGAACTTTGCACTGAAACACTAGTGCTACTACTGTTTTTGCTATCTTCATTTGATATAGCTTTAGGTTTTCTTATAGCGCTTAATTTTTCAATTATATTTCTAACCCATAAGGTCTCTCCAGAATTTGATCTATATACCACAACACTTTTTGGTACTTCTTCAAGTAAGGTTTCATCATATGCAAAATTATGACCAGCCTTAATAGTTGCAACTATTGGATTATATCCAAATTGCGGCATATATTTAACAAATTTTAAAGTTCTTTGTACTCCACTACCGCCCATAGGTGGAAAAAAATACAATATTGACAACACATTTTTACTCACTTTAACACCTCAATTACTTTTAGTTATTTGAAATAGTTTGTTCTTTTGTTATTATTAATAAAACAGTCACTAAACTAATTAATACAAATGCTGGAACCACACTTATAGGATGCTTTGAAGTAATAAATGCCTGGCCTGTAACATTACCATATGCCATAAGTGAGGTCATGCCTATAAATGCTGGAAGTATAATGCTTTTATTGTATTTTTTCTTTTTAGTAAATCCATATATTAAAGCTTTAAACATGGTACCCCACCAAGAAAAGAAAAATACTAGTGCAAAGGGTACTCCAAATTCAGTAGCTACATTTAAAAATATATTATGAGCATCGATATATGCTTTTTTTAGTTCCGGTGCATATGCTTGAAAATAATACTTGAAATTAGCTGGACCTACTCCAATATAAGTATGATCTTGTACCATTCTAAATGCTGCTGCTCCGATAGGCCTTCTATTACGAGTCTGCTCACCTAATTGATAAAAGAATCCTTTATTGTTTGCTACATTTTCTTCAATTTTAGGCACTTCAGAATTTACAATGGCATCCTTTATTTCTGTCATTTCACCTCTTTGGAATACATTAAAAGTAACACAGCCTAGTATTAATAGGGTCACTATTAAATATTTTTTATAATTTTTATGATCTATTATAATAATAGCTACAAAGGCTATTATTAACGCCCCCAAGAAACCTCTAGATCTTTGAGTACATAAATTAACAATCTCAACTAATAACAGTAACTTGTATATAGAATTATACTTGCCTGAAACTTCTTTATTAACAGCATATATTAATATAAATGGAAGTACCATCAAAGTATATCCAAGCATGAAATTACTACCTAATACTCCATACAGGTGAGTATTTTCCCCACTTAACACTTGACTATATAACGCTATAAAAGTGTCTGGTATTCCTGATATTGCAACACCTATACATAAAAACAAAATAATTTTTTTATAAAAATCATATTCCTTTATTTCTAAACATATTAATATTAAACTATAAAGAATCATAAATATGACTCCGATAAACGTTAATCTAAATGCTTCAAATTTATAAGCACTTAGCAATGATGAAATTAGTGCAATAGCACATAAGAAAACATATACTATGGTAACTATTCCATACTTACTTTTTATATTAATCTTTTTAAAATTCAGTTTTTCCTTTCTTATACCAATTAATAAAAATATAAAATATACAAAATACATTGTAGCACCAATACTATTTTGATTCAATCTATTTAGTAAGTATAACTGCATAGGCAGTATTGGTATGGAAATATTATATATTAGTATGGCAGTTTTTGAATCCTTTAGCATTAAAACTAATGAACTAATTATAAATATTGTTGTAAAAAAACTAGCTGCAAATATAAAATAGTTGGTTTTTCCTATAAGCATATAAATACCTAATTGACAAACTAAATATGCTACTAAAATTAACATTTTATATTTTAATAAATACTCTAAATATTCTTTTGACCCGTCTTTAATATCCTTTAGTAAATTCATTTATTACCTCCTGGTATATCTATGATGTACTGAACAATTATAAATTGTTCATGTTTTACTTTATATAAGTTTGCCCTAAAAACATTTTATAAACGTTAATTCCACTTTGGACAATACAGTTTTGATTTTCTAAATATGAATATAGCCACTTGAAAACTTGTTTTGAATCCTTATTATATTGATTTGTTATAGCTGAATTATGCCATAATATAGCGAAAACTCCACTATATTTTTGCACTTGAAAAATAAGCTCTTTAATATATTCCACGGACTCCTCATAATTTAAATTCATATAATCAAAAAGACTTCCCTCCATTAATATTAATGGAACTTCAATTAAATCTAAAGATGAATTACGAGTTAAGTCATAGGTCCGATAAGGCAAACAATATCCAACCTTAAATCCTGCCTGTTCTGGAAAACATGCCGTAGAGTCATATTTCAACTTACAGTCATCTTGAATAACCCATGTTCTCGAGCTATGAAAACTTAAATAATGCTGCCTAACCCCCGAAACATATGTATCCTTTATACTATTTTCTAATATTGCAAGTTGGTTTTTAAAATTTTCTTTATTATTAGAAGTATTTAGTCCTGGATGAAACCCTATCTCAGATCCATTGTCCAATATCTCCCTTAAAATTTCTTTTACTCTATGACTTTTCAAATCATAAGTTTTTCTATCTGCCATAAAGTAAAAGCTGGATTTGAAATTTTTCTCCCTTTCCATATTCATAATATAATCAAAAGTATCAAAGGGATCTTTCTGCACTTTTAGTATTTTAATATTAATAAAATCACTTATTCTTTTAAATACTTGTCTTGGTTTCCTATCAATTAAAATCATACTAAGTAATAATCTTATTTCTCTTTTAAAGGATAGGTGCTGTGTAATGATATCAACATCATGAGATAACATTACTGCAAATTCGCTCCCACTCCATAAGTCTTTTCTTTCAAGATTCATATTAAATCTTTTATTTAAAACATTAATAAAAAGACATATGTTTTCATTAACTACTGGTCGTGATAGTAAATTAAATTTATGTAAAATGCTATTTTCTATATTAAATCTCCCTTTATCATCGTACTCATTAAAAACAAATTCTTCATAACAAGTTAAAAAATAAAATATGGTCTGGAAAATGTCAATATTAAACATTATTTTTTTTTGCTTTTCTTTGAAGTAAAAATCACAAGATTTATTAGTAAAGAATACCGGTAAGCCCTCATAAAATTCAACATTACTAAGTAACGAATATTTATGCAAATAATTTTTTCCAAAAAGAGAACCCCGCGTAACAATTATATTTGCAAAGTCACATTCTAAATTATTCCCATAATAAATAATTAAATCACATTTGCAATCTGCAGGATTAAATTTTGAATATGGTACCATACAATAGTCAACGCAGTAATTACCAAATAGTATCTGAGATGCATACTCTATTTGATTTTTAAATTCCTCATTTTCATAAACAACTAAAATTCTCTTCAAATCACTCACCTACAATATTAAAAATTCTTTCACTAACCTTACCGTCTACTTTATAAAAATTTTCATGAAGGTATTGTTGAATACCTTCATCCTTTTTAATATCAACATCTTTTAATTCTACTAGTGTTTGTGCTAATTCAAATTCATTACTTACACCAACTGAAACACCATCACGAACAAAACCTCCATCATCATTATATTTGGGAAGCAGAATGCATGTAGATGGCTTATTTAAAAGAGCTCCTTCCACAACAACCGTAGAATGAACACTTACAATAACATCACTCCAATTAATGAGATCATATAAGTCACCATCTTTTAGAATTTCAGCATTATTTATATTATACTCCTTTATTTTCGACGTGTAGAAGTCATAATATAAATCAATGGGATGAAGCTTAATTATAAGTTCATAAGGCTCTTTTAAAAGGTTCAGTGCTTTAAATAACATTATTGTTGCAGGCTCTAGTAAATCCACAAAATATTGGGTACAATATAAAATTTTTATACTTTCTTTTTTTAATTCTGAATCATTATATTTTCTATTAACTAAAAAATCTGTTCTTACCTGACCCACTACTTTTATATTTTTATCATTATAGGCGTTAGAATTTTCTAAAAGAAGTTGCCTATATTTATCCCCCCAAAAAAAAGTAGCTTTAGGAACTATCAGCTGCCCAAATTTTGATATTATTGCATATGCAGGTGAATTTTTATTAATTACTCCATGTTGCGATGCAAAGCTTTTTATACCTAATCTATTTGCAGCAATAATAAAACATCTGCCTCTGTCACCTTCATCAATAATCAAACATCTTTCAATTTTATTCTTACTTAGAAACCTTTCTGCAGATAAGGTTTCTATTAAGTAGGACTTAGATTGATGTTTTAAATCCTTTAAAATACAACAGAGCATAAGTTCTTTTAAGTCATAATCCTCAAACTCATAATTAAAATTTGGTAGCTTGCTCAGTTCATCTTTATACTTTGAATTATCTATAAGCTTTTTACCTATAAATCTCTTGTAAGCAATAAACAATTCAAAAGGCACAAACTTCTCATTACAATTAAATGTTTTATCTATTAGTTCTACACTATTTAATAGTTGAAGATTTAATACATTAAATTTACTTCGACATTTTTTAGTTACAAGCCCTATTTGAGTATCATAGTAGCGATTGTTTGCCTTAGCGTCTTTCACTAAATTCAGTGAACCTGTATGAGAGCATATAAGCATATTTGAGCTTTTGCTTTTAATCATTTTAAACTTTAAGTATTGCAAAACCCCTGAGAATTGTCTATGAAATAGCTTATACTTATTGTTTAAACCACTATTTTTTTCATCACTATTATCTTTTGTAGCTTCACTAGTTTTTAAATTAAATACTTTTTCAGCTACCATCCTCATAATTTCATTATCTGTTTGAACTAAAAAATCTTTACCATATTCGCTAGTAACACTTTGAAGAATAGTTATACAGGTTATTAATATTTTTAGTTTTAAAAATATTGTTGGTCTATTGAAATAATATAATGGAATACCATCGTAGGTACATAAATCCTCAATTTGTTTTCCTTGGATTTTTTGATTTTCTAAAAACTTAAGAAAACAAAATGAGCGTTCATCAATATTTGAACTAACTAAAAATTTATCTATATCAACTTTTCCATTGCTACTTACCATTTCCTTACACTGATTTGTATATATTAACGTATTCAACTTATATCACTTTCCTTTTACTATATGTCAGTAGGTTATTTATTTAAAAGAACACCAATTTTCTTCTTAAAGCTAAAAACTGTTATTAAACAAACCATGATAATTATACCATATCTTATAACCCATATGTCTTTAATGAAATAAAAAATCACACTAGATATAGTTACAAACAAAATTCCATATATAAAGTGCATAATATTAAAGACTCTTACGTCAGATATTTTTAAAGCTATTATATAATGATACAAAAAAAGCAACAAATATGATACAACAGTTGTCCACCCAGCAGCCTTATATCCGAATTTGGGAATAAAAATAAAATTTAGAACTAGGTTAGCTACTGCAGCCATAAACGTTCCCGTCGCTATATATTTAGTTTTCTTTGTATAAAACTCTAAATTAACCGGTAGGCTATATAAGAAAACAAAGTAGTAACCTATCATTATGATTGGTACGAGTCCTATTCCCTGTGAATATGCCTTTGTACCTAAAATCATTGCTATTTCTGGAGATATGAAAATTAAAATAAATGTTATAAATGAAAATAAAATTATATAGTACTTTGTTTTTTCCGAAATTTCGTCATAGTTTTCTTCCTTCATCTTTTCAAAAAACCAAGGTACCCAAGCTTTATTAGATGCAGCCCACGCAATACTTACTATTAGTCCCATTTTATATGCAAATCCATAAATACCTGTTTCCGCATCACCTACTATTTTACTTATCATTACGGCATCGGAAGAAGTCAATGCTATTGATGAAAGTTGATGAAAAATCATAGGAAGAGAAATAGGTAGTGCATACTTCCAGTATTTTAAAGCTATTAATTTTTTACCTTTCATCATAAATATAACATATAGTATTACTCCATAAATTATTGTAACATAGGCTCCACCTTTGATTCTTCCATAATATCTATTATTAGTTAATCCCATTATTAAAACAATTGATAACCCAACGTTTATTAACGTACTTGTTATAGAAATAAATAAAAATTTCTTATACTTATATTCAATAGAATATTTTGTGCTAGCAAAGCTAAGTACAAAACCAAAAAAACTTTGTACAATGAGCATAATCAATAAATCCGGCTTTATTCCTATCATATTTGCGATAGGTTTTTTGAATATAATTCCAATTGCTAGCCATATTAGGAAGGTTATACTAGCTAGAAAAAGTAACGAAGATAAGAATTCTTCATAGTCCTCTTTAAAATCAAATCTACCTCTAGATACAGCAGATTCCAGTCCTATACCAATAAGAATAGTAAATACACCAACATAGGTAGTGTATATAGTAATTACACCATTTTCTGTAGGACTGAGCAATCTATTAAAAATAGGAAGCGTTAAAAACCCTATACCTTGTAGGAAAAATGTCCCTATAGTATACCATATTCCACTTTTGACTAATTTGCTGCTATACATTTTTTTAACTAAAGCATTCAAAATTCTATCCCCTTACTAATACTTCATATTGCTTATTTTAAAAATAACTAGTGCTATAGTAATCTATTTTTTTTGCACTACAATGATAAATAATACCGGTCCATATTAATATATCTTTAAAATAATATGGACCAGTATCCCTATCTGTTATTTTTAAATTTTATTTTGCGTATTTTTTAATAATATTACACACTGCTTCAATATCTTCTTTTTTAAGACCTACAGAACTTGGAAGATTTATTCCTAGCGCATAAAGCTCACCTGTAACACTTAAATCTCCATGTGTGCAATCAATGTATGGTGGCATATCATGTATAGGCATAAAGAAAGGTCTTGCTTCTATTTTTTCTTCATTTAATTTTTGTATAAGCTGGTCCCTTGTTATACCATACTCATCTTCAACTAAGATTGAGTATAGCCAAAAACAATTTTCTACATTATCTTTTTCTATTGGTAATGTAATTCCAGGAACCTCACTTAAAAATTTATTGTAATAAACTGCATTTTCTTTTTTTACCTTTAAATATTCTTCAACATTTTCAAGTTGAGCCACTCCAAAAGCAGCAAGAAGATTTGGCATCCTAAAATTATATCCTACCTCAGGATGGTAGAAAGCTTTATTATCAGTAACTACTTTTGTTTGTGTGGACAAAAATTTTGCTCTATCTCCATATTCTAAATTGTTAGTTACAAACATTCCACCTGCCCCTGTAGTTATAAGCTTATTTCCATTAAAACTGTAGCAACCCATATGTCCTATGGTTCCAGCCATTTTGCCTTTATAAGTAGATCCTAATGCTTCTGTTGCATCTTCTATAACAAACAGATTATGCTTTTGCGCTATTTCCATAATCCTATCCATATCTGCTGGATGACCATAAATATGTACTGGCATTATAGCCTTTGTTTTAGGTGTTATTAACGCTTCTATCTTTTCTGCATCCATAACAAAGGTATCTCTACATACATCTACAAATACAGGCTCAGCACCTACATATTTTATAGTGTTTATTGGAGATATAAATGTTAATGATGGAACTATAACCTCATCTCCTGCACCTATTCCTAGAGTTACTAATGCTAATTGAAGTGCTGCTGTACCATTATTTGTAACTACTGCACTTTTGCTACCTACATATTCACTAAATTTCTTTTCAAATAAATTTACATAACTTCCTACTGAAGATACCCAATTAGTATCTATACAGTCTTTAACATATTTCCACTCATTGCCTCTTATTTCTGGTATACATAATGGTATCACACTAAAAACCTCCTGTTTATTTTATACGTTGTATATGTCTGTTTTGAAATACTGCATATTATTTTTTATCCACTCAACTGTTTCTTCAAGACCCCTATCTATATTATAATTCGGCTTCCAGCCTGTTAATTCTTTTATTTTAGTGTTATCCGCCCATAATCTATTAACTTCGCTATTTTCCGGTCTTAATCTTTCATCATCACAAAGGATTTTTACGTCCTTTCCTATTATGCTTATTATTTTTTTAACTGTGTCCCCTATAGTTATCTCATAGTTTGAACCAGCATTTATAACTTCACCAATAGTTTTTTCGCTTTCAGCAACTTTTATGAATGCCTCAGCAGTATCTTTTACAAAATTAAAGTCTCTAGTTGGAGTTAAACTTCCAAGTTTAATTTCCGTTTTACCTGCAAGTATCTGCGATATTATTGTTGGAATTACAGCTCTTGCTGATTGTCTTGGTCCATAAGTATTAAATGGTCTTATAGTAGCTATTGGCATATTAAAGCTTTTATAGTAACTTTCTGCCATCTTGTCTGCTCCTATTTTTGATGCCGAATATGGAGATTGACCCTGCATTGGGTGTTTTTCATCAATTGGCACATAAAGAGCTGTACCATAGGTTTCAGACGTGGAGGTATGCACAATTTTTTCAACCTCATATTCTCTACAGGCTTCTAAAACATTGGTAGTACCTTCTATATTTGTTCTTACATAGGCCATAGGTGAAAGATAAGAATATGGAATTGCAATTAGTGCAGCAAGATGAAGCACCACTTCTTGCCCCTTTATAATTCTTTTCATTCCATCATATTCTCTTATATCTCCAGTAACAACTTTAATGCTATCTTTAGTCTTTTTATCAAAAGTGTCAATCCATCCCCAGTTATTAAAGGAATTATATTGAGCTAGTGCCGTAACATCTGCTCCAAGTTCTACTAATCTTTCTGTTAAATGACTTCCTATAAACCCCTCTGCACCTGTAACTAAAACTTTTTTACCTTGCCAATTCATTTCATCTACTCCTCTTTTTATAATTCAAAAAACTTATGAATATCCCTGTTAGCATTTCTATAGTCTTCTATTTGGCCTATATCCTTCCAATACTCAGTTATCTCATATATACCTGAAGTGTAATCATTATTCATTGCATCTTCTATTAAATCAGTCATATTATAAACTTCGTCTTCTTTTATATATTTTACAATTTCAGGATTAACAACATATACTCCGCCATTAATATTAAATTTGTATGTAGGCTTCTCTTCCAAAGACTCTATAATCATATTATCCGTAACTAATACTCCATAGGGAACATTAATTTCATAATTTCTAACTCCCACTGTTATATTGAAGTCGTTTTTTATATGATGATTTAAAAATTTTTCAAAATCAATTCCCGTTAGTATATCTCCATTTATAACTATAAAAGGCTTCGTGAATTTTTCTTTTACTAAGGCTATTGACCCTGCAGTACCTAGTTTTTTAGTTTCTCTAATGTATTCTATTTTTACACCAAATTCACTTCCATCTTTAAAGTAATCCTCTATTATTTCTCCTTTATAATTAAGTGAAACAATAAAGTTTCTAAATCCATATTCTTTAAATTGTTCTATTATAAGTTCCAATATGGGTTTTTCACCAACTGTTAACATAGGTTTAGGCACTGTTTCTGTTAAGGGTCTTAGTCTAGTTCCTAGACCTCCAGCTAAAATAAAAACATAATTATCTTTTTTTTCATAAGATATTATATCATCTAAAAAGTATAAATCTATAAGTTTTTTATCTTTATCAATAACAGGTACCTGTCTTATTTTATTACTTAGCATATACTCTTTTGCTTTCTTTTTACTATGTTCTTCTGTTACAAATTTAAAATTTTTAAAATAAGTGTTTTCTATACCATCACTTATGCTAGAGCCTTTAAGCATAGCCCGCCTAATATCACCATCTGTAATAGTTCCAACGAGTTTATTATTTTCATTTACAACTAAAGCCCCACCAGTTAAATTTTTATCTATAACCACCATAGCTTCTTTTATTGTAGAATCCGTTCCTATACAATATTTGTCAATTGAAAATTTCATAATATCACCTGCGCTTTATAATTTTTGCTGGAATTCCTACTGCAACTACATTATCTACTATATTTTCAATAACCACAGCTCCGGCTCCTATAATTACATTATTACCTATATGTATTGATTGAATTATAGAACTTCCCATACCTACATGGGTATTACATCCAATATTCACCCCTCCAGCTATACAAGCCCTAGGTGAGATATGGGTGTTCCTTTGAACCTTGCAATCATGTTCGATTACTGCTCCAGTGTTTATTATACAATTCTCTTCTATGAGTGCACCTGGATTAATTATGGCTCCGGCCATTACGCAAGTTCCAAAGGCTACATTTGCATAAGGAGAAACTATTGCACCCTTATGTATAAGTACAGGCATCTTAAAACCTATATTCAAAAGCTCCATGTATATCTTATCACGAACCACAATATTCTGCAGTGCACCAACACATACAAAGGCATTTTTTACTCCATTATTGTATAGCTCTTTTAAAATGCTGTCATCACCTATTATAGGTATATCTAATACAAAGGTTTCTTCACCACTCACATAAGCTTTATCCGTTACACCCACTATATCATATTTAGAAGCACTTTTTATAATGTCAATAATAACCTTACAATGACCACCTGCGCCTACAAGTACAATTTTCTCCATAATATCACCTCAACTCTCAACTAGTAAGTTATTCTTTTTTGTATAAGTTTCCTATCTAAGACTATCTCACTTAAAATTTGCGCTATTTTACCACTGGCATTACCATCACCATAAGGATTTATGCAGGTTTCTAATTGTTTGTTAAAGTTATCATCTTCTAGTGCACTTTTAATTCCTGCCTTTACAGCATCTTTACCGTAAGGTATGTCTATTATATTGCAGGCTCTTAATCTTCCACCCTGCCTTGATCCTATATTTACCACAGGCAACTTAAAGCTAGGAGCTTCAATTATACCTGAAGATGAATTCCCTATCATTACATCTGCTATTTCTAAAAAGCTTAGGTACTCTACTTGACTTAAATTTCTAAATACCTTTAAGAATGGGTATTTAGCTCTATATTCCTCAATAACCTTTATAATTTCACGTCCGCCATTATCACTATTAGGGTATGAAACTATAGTTTGATACCCAAGTTCTACAATCGCATCTAGTGTTTCTCTTATTTGCCATTCCACCATGTCCCGCTCTGTGGTTACTGGATGTTGCGTAAGTAAAAATATCTTATCATCTTCTAATTTAAATCTTTCTAGCATTACACTTCTTGATAAAAACACTGTTTTTTTAATGTAATCAAGTCCTGGGGCTCCTACTACAAAAATATTTTCTTCCCTCTCACCTAATTTAAGGATTCTTTGTTTGCTATCCTCATTAGCAGGAAAATGAATATGTGAAAGTTTAGTTATAGCGTGTCTTACGGATTCATCTACGGTTCCAGTTACTTCCCCTCCATGAATATGAGCCACAGGAATATTCATATGAATAGCTGCAGTGGCTGCCGCCAGCATCTCTCCCCTATCCCCTAGTATTAATACCACATCTGGTTTTATTCTATCAAAGCACTGTGCCATACTTATAATGGAAAGCCCTATAGATTTAGCCATAGAGGTGCCTGTGTCAGAAGCCAGAATTGTTTCAAACTTATCTGCTATTTCAAAACCATCTTTTTCTATCTCGTTTATAGTCATGCCAAATTCAGGGCATAGATGCATACCACAGGCAATAAGCTTAAGATCTAATGCGACCTGTTTTTCTATTTCTTTAAGAACATGATAAAATATACCATAATCTGCTCTTGTACCAGTTATTACTGCTATTTTTCTTTTCATATTTGACCTCCTTGTAGTGCCCTGGGAGAATAACATAACGGAATGGTTTAGTACATTTTTATTCCATCATATTGAATGCTATTTGCTCATCAACTTTTATATCTCTGTTAACTTTTTTACCAATAATGTCTAAATAAAACTTAGGTGAAAGTCCAGTTCCTGGTCTTTTGTAATCTAAATCCATTAAACTTATACACTCTCCTGCTCTTATATCCCTAGTAGCTACTATACTTTTTCTTGCTGCCTTAATAGTATCTACTTCACTAGGATTACATCTCTTAATACCACTTCCAAGTGCCATTTCTACATTTCTAATAGCTGTAACCATGTCTTTTAACTCTAAAGGACTGAGAGATGCACTATGGTCTGGACCTTCCATGTCCTTATCTAGTGTAAAATGTTTTTCAATTATATCTGCTCCCATAGCAGCTGCGGCTATAGGCACTGTTATCCCTTGTGTGTGGTCAGAATACCCCGACACAATTTTAAAAGCATTTTTTATGGTACTCATTGCATTTAAGTTAACACTTTCAAGTTTAGCTGGATAATTTGAAGTACAGTGGAGCACCGCTACTTCTTTATTCCCTATGCAATAAATTGCATTTATTGCATCTTCTATTTCTGAAAGTGATGCCATACCTGAAGATAAAATTATAGGTTTATTAAATCTTGCTATATGCTCTAAAAATGGAATATTTGTTAAATCCGCTGAACTTATTTTAAAAGCCTCCATACCTATAGATAATAAAAAATCAGAGCTTTCAAAATCAAAAGGTGTAGATAAAAACATAATTTTCTTGTGTATACAATATTTTTGTATTTCTATAAAGTTTTCATATGAAAGTTCTAATTTCTTTAACATATTGAACTGAGAGTCATCTTTGCCTATATTATTCTTTTGATACTCTGCCATGTCTGCATAACGCGTGACTAATTTTTCAGTCTTAAAAGTCTGAAATTTTATGGCATCAACTCCCGCAAGCACAGCTTCATCCACCAGTTTTTTTGCTATATGTATATCTCCATTGTGATTAACCCCAGCCTCTGCAATAATAAAGGTTGGATTTCCATTACCTATAAGTTTACCATCTATTTTAAACATCCATACTCTCCTTTATTATCAGTTCTACAAGTCTCGCGTCTAGCATTGTGTCAATATCTACCGAACTTTCCTTGTCCATTACATAAGGGATTGTATCTTCATTAACAAATTTCTTTTCATCCACTAACATATCTGTTGAATTTATATATAGTGCACCATTAAATATATAAAAAGCAGGTAAATCTTGGCGCCTTAGATTTGTTCCCTCAAAACTTATGACTTCTTTTAATTTATCATTTTCTATATTTCTCATAAGAATAGGATTTTCCTCAGCTTCACAAACACTAACTAATGAAGTTCTGCTAGACTCAATAATTTTTTCTATAGCTTCATCCAAATGCTCAAAAGTCCTTAAAGGTGATGTTGGCTGTAATAATATTACGTAATCAAAAGCTATATTATTATTTTTATAAAAATCTATTGCATGTATTACCACATCTATAGATTTCGCACTATCACTTGATAATTCCTTTGGTCTTAAAAAAGGAACCACAGCACCATACTGCTGTGCTATTACCTTTATGACATCACTATCTGTTGATACAATTATTTCATCTATGTATTTAGATTTCTTTCCTGCTTCTATTGTATAAGCTATAAGTGGTTTACCACATATAGCCATGATGTTCTTATTTGGTATACCTTTTGAACCACCTCTTGCTGGAATAATAGCAAGAAATCTTTTATTCTTATACATAATTATCCCCTTTTAAGTATGATTTTTCCGTATTTTCTTATATCTTGTTTGATATTTAGAATAATTGAATTGTTTTTAATTATTCTAAAGTATTGTTTTTGCGTAGCTCCAAAGGAGCGAAACATGCTTTCTATTTGTGGAACTACTGAACCTTCAAAATCAAATTTATCCGTAAATCCCGCAGAATATTTTATAGCTTCAAACACATTTAAATACATGGCTCCACTACTTCTAAATTCTGGATCTGCACCCCCTAATAGGTAATATGCGCAGTTTTTATCATACACAAGATAAAGCGCAGCATGAAGATTGTTTTGTTCGTCCACTGTGAAAAACATCTTTCTTGCATTGTTTTTATTTATTATAGCATCAAATCTCCCAAACCACTCAAAATCAAAAGGCACCTTCATATTTTGCCGATCAAAAGTTTTTTTTAGCATACTATACATATCAGATAGAGTCAAGTTATCCATAACCTTTAAATTATGATTTACTGCTTTAGTAATAACTGACTTAGTTTTATCTGCAAACTCACCCCGTACTACTTCTATATTTTGAATACCTTCTATTACATAAGTGTACCTGGTTTGCTCATTAAAGCCCTTCCACATAAAGGGCATCCAGTTAGTAAAATTATAGTGAAATGAAATATCAAAATTTTTGAATTTAGGAATATTGTCTACAAAATCCATAATTATGTCTTTTTCTTTAGAAATTCTCTTTACATACTTCATTTCTGAAAAATCAGTAAAAACTATGCCCAAGGTTTGGGTAAGCTTTGGCATAGTTATATATCCACTTTCATTTTGAGTTATGGGCATACCTGCAACCATTCTATCGCCTTTATCAAAGCAGCCTAGTATATCATACTTTGAACCTACTGCATCTAGCCAAAAACTTTTAGCAAAAATACACCCTTGTGGAGATTTGTCTACAAATGCATCCCACATTTTATATTCATTTTTTTCTAAATTTCTAAAATTAAAATTTCCCATATTTACTTCCTTTTATTGATTTTTAAGTAATTGATCCTCTGGTACAGATCGAAGCACTTTAGCAGGATTTCCAACTACAATCATACCTGCTTCCACGTCTTTTGCAACTACGCTACCTGCTGCTACTAAAGCATCTTCGTGTATAATTTTACCAGGCAGTATAACTGCTCCGGCTCCAATTCTACCACCTTTTTTTATAGTTACCCCTTTGAATTTCCCAAACCGTTCTTTAGAACGGGCTGCATAATTATCATTAGATGTTGTAACACAAGGCGCAATAAATACATAATCCTCAACTTCTGAATAAGCTGTTAAGTATACATTAGTTTGTATTTTGCAGTTAGAACCAACCTTGCAGAAATTTTCAATAGTCGTCCCGCGACCAATAATTGTTCTTGAGCCTACAGTTACATTTTCTCTTATTACTGCAGTATCCGCAATAAGTGTTTTTTCTCCAATTGTGCAACCACAATAAATAATTACCCCTGCCCCTATAAGACAACCTTCGCTTATTTTAGCTGGAAGCAATTTTTCTTCATCTTTGAAAATACTGTTTACAGATCTCATTGGCTCCTTACCTATTACCGTATTATCATCTATTCTAACATTGCCTGAAATATTAGTTCCAGCGTGTATAACAACATTACTGCCTATAATACAATTGTCACCTATTACTACATCATCATCTATTACTACAAAATGTCCCATTGTTACATTATTGCCAATTTTACTTTTTTCTGAAACATAATTCATGAAAATAACCTCTTTTCTATGATATTTCTAAAATTATTTTTTCATTTGCATTGTTGAGAACTCTCCCATTGGGAATTTAACTGGAAGCCCTGTAAGTCTTGATTTATAAGCCGCAAGTATAATAGACATACCTTTTTTACCTTCTTCTCCATTTATGAGAGGTTGTCTATCCATATTTATAGCATCTACCATGTCTTTATATAGTGGCGTATGTCCAAAGCCGTATACAGAATCTGGGTCACCTTTCTGCTGACTTAATATTTCTTCCTCTGTATCCACATTATCTGCAAATTTCCAAGTTTCTATAGAATTAACTGCAAGCCCTCCTATACAAACTGTACCAGTTTCACCAAATATGCTTAGTGTCTCTTCTAAATTTTTAGGATATACACAAGCAGAACCTTCAATTATACCTATAGCTCCATTTTTAAATCTTATCATTATTGCTCCAAAATCTTCTGCTTCTATATCTCGAAGGAAAGTATCACACTGAGCATAAACAGTGTCTATTTCTCCACCCATCATCCATTGTAATAAATCAATATTGTGAATACATTGATTCATTAATGTACCACCGTCCAGTTCCCATGTTCCTCTCCAAGGTGCTTGAGTGTAGTATCCCATATTTCTATTCCAAAGAATTCTTGCTGTTCCATTAACTAATTTTCCGAATCTATTTTCTTCCACCGCTGCTCTGAGTTTTTGTATTGGTTCATTAAATCTGTTTTGATGACTAACACAAAGTTTTACATTGTTTTTACTTGCACACTGAATCATTCTATCTGCATCTTGAGTAGATAGCGCCATGGGTTTTTCTACAAGTACATGTTTCCCTCTATTCATGCAATATATAGCTATTTCTGGATGATACCCACTTTCAGTAGCTATAGAAACCATGTCTATATCAGCTTTTTCAAGCATTTCTTTATAATCCGTATAAATTTTTACATCAGCATTTTCTCCTAGTGCTTTTATGTACTCATCTCTTTTGGAAATAGCACTCGCTTCTACCACATCACAAACTGCTGTAAGCTGGATTTCTGACTTATTTTGAGTTATAGCCTCTATATGTTTGTAAGATATTCTCCCACACCCTATTATTGCTACCTTTAATTTTTTCATTTAAATTCCTCCTTGATGGTTTGTTAGAATTTTGGCATGCAACATTATAAAATAGTTTACAATGTTTGCATGCCATAATTTTTTCCCTACATTATTTAAAGTTTATTAATTTTTTCTCTATTATTTACAACATGCTTTGTAGCGTTTCTAGTATCATATAATAAACTAGCTTTAGCTACAATTTGTTCATAATCATAAGAACTATGATCAGTAGTTATTATCACTATATCTGCATTTGCTATTTCTTTTTCCCAATTTACAGTTATATATTCTTTGCCCTTATGGCTGAATTTTGGGATAAAGGGATCATTTATCATAATGTCTGCACCATTCTTTTCTAATTGATCAATAACCTTTAATGTTGGTGATTCTCTCATATCATCTATATCTTTCTTATAAGCTGCACCCATAAGAAGAACTTTCGCTCCATTTAATGCCTTTTTTTGACCATTTAAAAGCTTCATAACATTTTCCAGCACAAATTCAGGCATATAATCGTTGATTATACCTGAAGCTTCAATTAATTTTGTATGATAATCAAACTCTTTTGCCTTCCACTCAAGGTAGAATGGATCAAGTGGTATACAATGTCCACCAAGTCCTGGACCTGGGTAAAATGGCATAAATCCATAAGGTTTAGTTGACGCAGCATCTATTACTTCCCAAATATCAATATTCATTCTTTTACACAAAATTGCCATTTCATTTGCTAGCGCTATATTTACATTTCTGAAAGTGTTTTCAAGAATTTTTTCCATTTCAGCTACTGCTGGTGAAGACACTTCCATTATATCTCCCTCTAGCACACTTCTGTATAACATTCCTGCTACTTCGGTACATTCTTTAGTACATCCTCCAACTATCTTTGGAGTGTTTTTTGTATTAAACTCTTTATTACCTGGATCAATTCTCTCTGGAGAGAATGCGAGGAAAAAGTCAACTCCACATTTCAAACCTGATTCTTCTAGAATTGGTTTTAAAACTTCCTCAGTTGTTCCTGGGTATGTAGTACTTTCAAGTACTACAAGCATTCCCCTATGCAAATATTTAGCTACACTTCTAGTTGATGCAACAACATATGATAAATCTGGTTGTTTATATAAATCTAGTGGCGTAGGTACCGCAATACATACTGTATCAACGTCAGCAACAAAGCTAAAATCTGTAGTAGCTTTAAGTTTTCCTTCCTCCACTAATGACTTTAAATCTGAATCTACAATATCTCCAATGTAATTACGTCCTTCATTTACCATTTGAACCTTTTTATCTTGAACATCAAAGCCTATTACTTCATATCCTACCTTAGCCTTTTCTACAGCTAGTGGCAATCCCACATAGCCCAGGCCTACTACACCAAGTTTAGCTGTTTTGTTTTTTAATTTTAACAATAATTCGTCTTTATATTGAGACATTTTATTACCTCCTATAACCTTAAAGGTCTAATTAAATCAGTTTTTTTAGTTCATCTTCCTTTTATAAGTAGGAACTTTTTCTTCCATTAAAGCAAATACAGCTTCTTTATCTCTTCCTACCACATTTTTAAAATCCTCAATAGATTTTTCAATAAAATCTATATCATTTCCAATAGGTTTTTCAACGTAAATTTTATTATGTGAAGTGGATGTTAAAGCTATCTCATCCATCAGAAGCTCTTCATAAAGTTTTTCTCCTGGTCTTAATCCAATAAATTCGATTTTTATATCTACATCTGGTTCAAGCCCTGAAAGAGTTATTAAATCTCTGGCTAAATCAACTATTTTTACAGGCTCACCCATATCCAGAACAAATATTTCTCCGCCTTTTGCCATACCTCCAGCTTGAATAACTAATTGTGCGGCTTCCGGTATTGTCATAAAGAACCTATTTATATCAGGGTGCATAACTGTTACCGGTCCTCCATGAGCTATTTGTTTTTTAAATAATGGTATTACTGAACCATTACTTCCTAAAACATTACCAAATCTTACAGCCACATACTCAGTGTCGCTAATTGTATCAAAGGCCTGAATTATGAGTTCACAAAATCTCTTGGTAGCTCCCATAATGTTTGTAGGATTTACTGCTTTATCTGTACTAATTTGAACAAATCTCTTAACACCAGCTTCATGACTACATTTTACCACATTATAAGTTCCTATCACATTATTCTTAATGGCTTCTGCTGGGTTATTTTCCATAAGTGGCACATGTTTATGAGCCGCTGCATGAAATACTACATCCGGTTTATGGGTTTCAAAAATTTCTTTTAGTCTATCAATATCTCTAACAGATGCAATAATGAATTGTTTATTTAACTGTGGAAACTCATAGTTAAGCTCCATCTGTAAATCATAGGCGTTGTTTTCGTAAATATCTAAAACTATTAGTTTTTCAGGGTTAAACTTAGCAATTTGCCTACATAGTTCAGAACCTATAGAACCACCCCCACCTGTTACTAATATTGTCTTACCTTTAATATATTTATCAATATCTTCGGTGCTTAATTTAACTGGATCTCTTCCTAAAAGATCCTCAATATTTACATCGCGAAGCTCACTAATGTTCACTTTTTCGTCTACAATTTCATAAATACCAGGAATTGTTTTAAGCTTACATTTAGTCTTTTTGCAGATGTTTAGTATTTCTGTTTTAGTTTTAAACTCTGCCGAAGGCATGGTAATAATTATTTCCTCAACGGCCTCTTGCTGGCAAATTGAAATTATCCTATCTCTGCCACCTAATACTTTAATTCCATTAATTATTTTATCATTTTTAGATGGATCATCATCAATTAATCCAACAACATAATATTTAAGTTCACTATGTTTACTAATCTCTTTTACTAAAAGTGCACCTGCATCGCCTGCACCCACAATAAGAATGTTTACATTCTTATCACACTGCTTATTTTCTCCTTTTTTTTGCTCTGATATTCTATATATAATTCTAATTCCACCTAAGGTAATTATGCATAGAAGCCAAAATATAATATGTACAGTGAAAGGGAATCTATAGTAGGCACTGTTAAATAAGATATAACTAACTAAATAGCTGTAAATTACAAACACTATGTTTGCCAGGGATATGGAATATACTATAGAAAATACCTCTTTAATAGAAGCATATTTCCAAATACTTCTATACAATTTAAATATTTTATTAAAGCCTATTATTAAAATCAGCACTGGAATAATTGAAAGTTTAAAAAATTGCAGGTCTTTACTTGGGATATTAAAATCAAATTTCAACAGTAGAGCTATATATAATGATGCCAAAACACAAACAATATCCACCGCAAAAACCCTTTTATCAGTTTTCATGAAGTTCACATCCTCTATTTAGTTATAAATCCTTCGCCACTCCCCTTAATCATTTTACCTCATTTCTAAAATTATTCAACATTTTTTTTATACATCTATTATGAGATATCTTTGCACATATTATTATATCCTAAAACCTTGTTTTTGTATAATTTAATGGAGTTTATTAACTATTTATTTATAATTTCTCAAAATATAGTTGTTTAAATTTAAAAATTCAAGAAGACCTAACACATAATAATTGCTAGGTCTTCTTGAATTTTGTTGAATTATCAAATTTAGTATAAATATTTAGGAACATCAAAATACATGTTACTATTTGTAAATTTATCCATAATCGCTTTTATATTTTTTGTTTGTTTATTAGCCCAACCTATGTCCGTTGCATATTGATGGTTTCCTGCACCATTTGGATTCCATCTCATTTTATATAAGGTGTTTTGGTTATTACTAGAATTATTGATATAGTTTTTAGAAATCCAATTAGCGCCACCAGCAACTGCCTGTTCAACACTAAACCAACCATTTGTATAAGCATATTCACTACCCAGTCTTGTAGGATCAGCGTCATATGCCCCAATACCAAACATATTATAAGATACCTTAGGTGGTACAGGTTTCCCTTTTACTTGTGTTACTATAACTCCACTTGCTAAAACGGATTTACCATATCCAGTTTCCAAAAAAGCATGTGATATCAAATATGCCGGACTTACATTATATGTTATACAGGAATCCAAGAATGCTTGTCCCTTTCCATTTAATACTCCCTTCCCTTGCAGAACAGCATTAATTTCATTAACGGAAATTCCTTTAGTATAATTTAATTTTAGAAATTGATACTTCCCATCTCCATTTAAAAAATTCGTAGGGTCCATATAATACTTTATTTCATTTCTATCTGCCAGTATCCATTTACCTGCTGTATATGTTACCGAGGCCTTTAGTCCATACTGAATATCCGTTATATTATCTAATGAGCAATTATAACTAGTTAAACTAGTATTAGACTTAGTAACATTTATTACTTTTAGCTTCCAGCCTTCATAGGCTGCAGCACTCTCATTTGCAGTAACTTTACTCCAAAGCGTAGAATTTGCAGACATTGCCCAAACATCAATGACATATGCCCCCGCTTCTGTAGGTTGCCATGTTATTTTATCCTGAGAATAATTTGTAACATGGGTACTCCATTTGTCCTTTGTAGCATTATAAACATGCAACTTATATTTATAAGGTGCTTTCATACCTCTTATATTTTCAATGCCATTTATTTCAACCTTGTCACCCACCATATATTCTGTTTTGCCCACGTCCATATTTCCATCTAAATATACCCTATTATTATCATCTCTACTAACACAATTCAGATTTGATACGTAAAAGCTATCATAATTTGCATTTGAACCCTTTGCTCTGGCCCAAATAGATACTTTATACTTACCTAACTTAAATACTTTCTCGGGACTTATCTCATAGGGAATTTGTGCATTCATAAATTCTGTGTAACCCGATGTAAATTCTGTCCATAGTTTTGTATTTTCTTCATATAGAAATATTCTATACTGAACTTCCTTTACATTTTTTGAAGTTATGTAAAATTTTTCTTTATCGCCTTGTATTAATGGAGAATGTGAAACTCCCACAAAAGATACAGATGGCTTGTCCAAAGCTAAAACAGATCTTGGCGACAAAATAATAAGACTTATTACTAAAACAATTACTGATAAAATTTTTTTCAATTTAAAACACTCCTCACATAAATACCTTGCTCTTATTTTCTTCGGCTATTTTTTCTTTTTCTTTACCGGTTTTCTTCATTTTTATTTAATAACATTTAAATAAGTATTAAAATCAGTTATCGAGCAAAAAAAAGCCTTTTTCATTTGGCTTTTTTTATTTAACTTTCTATTATTTATTATTACGTTCATTATAAATTTCTTTAATAGCCTTATCTAAATACTCCAATTATTTATTCTCCACCAATAGGTTTTCTAACTGAATCACAATTTCATCTAATGGATCTATTTTTTTAGCCATATCTAAATGTATCCTAGCCTGATCAAAGTCTTTAACATTTATATAACACATAATAAGATTTGTACATACCTCTATGGATTTTGTAACCTCAAATGCTTCCCTAAAATACCTTATGGCAAGTTCATAATTTTCAAGACATGCGTAATTAATTCCATACTCGATTACCACCTCAATTAAATCATTTTCAATTGCTACTGCTTCATTCAAGTAGTATATAGCCTTTTCGTAATTTTGTAGAATTCTATAAGCTACAGCACTATGATAATATATATCTGGTCTATCTCCTAATTGTTCCATTAAAGGTATTAAAATTTGGAGCGCAGCTTTAGGACTTGTGGGGATTAGTTCCTTTGCCTTTTGAAAACTCGTTATAGTTTTCAAACTATTTTTAAGTTCAATTACCTCTGTTGTTAGTTCTCCACCACTTTCAACATATTTATTTATAGCAATGTATGCTGCATCATGTTCCTTTTCATTATTAAAAACTAATGACTCATATAGATATGGATTACTATAATTAGTAATTTTTTTAGCTCTTTCTATAAGTTTTAATTGTTCATCCTTGAACATACTATCAGTGGTTCTTAATTTATCCACGAGCAAAAAAATCTTATCGTAATTTTCAGTATTTTCTTCTATAGTTAATAGGCCTTTTAAAATAATATATGCTTCTTCATAATTTTCATTTTGGATTTCTTTAAAGATCACACCCTTAATAAATCCTATTGAATTTGGAATAGTATTTATAATTTTTTTATACTCATCAGTATATTTAAAATGTTCATCTGCTCCTAAAACATAAAACATCCCTTCTATAAATAAGTTAACTGGTATATTATCAAAATCCTCTTTTTTCTTTACTTTTTCTATTATCTCATTAGTTCTCACCGGGAAGTATATGTCATCCAAAATGACAAAATCATTGATTTTACTATTCTTCTTAATTTCTAAAAAAAGAAGAGCTGATAATTTCTCTGAAAAATATGTTTTTATGTCCATGTTTACACCTTCCTATCATTCTTGATTTTTCTAATTTATATATGCCCCGTCAACTATTGACATAACATTTTCTTTAAGCTTAATTAATTTTTTAGATGTATTTTCTGAAGAATTTCCTTTAACAGATAAATAAATTTTCATTTTTGGTTCAGTACCGGAAGGTCTAACTACAAACCAAGAACCATCCTCCAAAATAAACTTTAATACATTCGATTTTGGTAGTTCTATTATTTTCTGGCTATTCTTTACTAAATCCACTTCTAAACCAGCTCTATAGTCCATTTTTTTTACAATTTTATTGTTTTCTAGTCCTTCCTTCATCGAGGACCTTAAATATTCTAATATACTACTTATCTTTTCTGCCCCATCTTTTCCTTTAAGTTCTATTGAAACTAAACTTTCTTCGTAGTATCCATGTTCACTATAAATATCCATCAATGCATCGTACAAACTGATGCCTTTATTTTTATAATAAAGTGTCATTTCACAAATCAGCATTGCTGCTATAACTGCATCTTTATCACGCACAAAATTTCCAGCTAGATATCCAAAACTTTCTTCAAAACCAAATATAAATTCTTTTTCACCTTTCAGCTCAAACTCCTTAATTTTTTCTCCAATATATTTAAATCCTGTTAACACATCTAATACTTCAACATTATATTTTTTTCCAATAGCCTCTACCATATCTGTAGTAACAATGGTTTTTATTACCACACCATTTTTAGGCAATTCCTTAGTTTCACACAATGAGTTTAAAATATAATTACTTAATAATACACCTGTCTGATTTCCTGTAAGAACCTTATATTGGCCCTTTTTATCTTTGACTACTACTCCAATTCGATCACAATCAGGGTCTGTGCCAAAAATTATGTCAGGATTAATGTCTTTTGCCATTTCAAGAGCTAATGAAAATACCTTTGGGTCCTCTGGATTAGGATATGGCGCTGTTGGGAAATCTCCATTTGGCATTTCTTGCTTCTTTACAACAAATACATTATCATAACCCAGTTCACTTAAAATTCTTCTCACAGGTACATTTCCCGAGCCATGAATAGGAGTATAAATTATTTTTAAATCCTTGGCACATCGCTGAACTAGGTCTTTTCTAATAGTTAAATTCTTAACCTTATTAATGTATGATAAATAAATACTTTCTCCAATGATTTTAAGCATTCCATTTGTTTTTGCTTTGGAAATCTCCATAGTTTTCACTTTAGAAAAATCTTTTACTCTCCCTGCACAGGCTATAATTTCATTTGCAGCTTCATCAGTAACTTGCCCACCATCATCTCCATAAACCTTATATCCATTATACTCTTTAGGATTATGTGAAGCAGTAATAACAATGCCTGCTTTGCACTTTAGTGCGCGAACGGCGTAAGATAATATTGGAGTTGGTGTTAACTGCTCAAATAAATTAACAAAAATCCCATTACCACAAAGTGTTTTTGCAGCAGCCCTTGCAAATTCTTTTGACATATTTCTTGAATCATAAGCTATGCTAACCCATATATCCTCCTTATATTTTGAGTTTAAATAGTCTGCCAGACCTTGTGTCGCTTTGCCTATGGTATGTATATTCATCCTGTTTGTTCCTGCACCCATTACTCCTCTTAGTCCTCCTGTACCAAACTCTAAATCTCTGTAAAATCTATCTTCAATTTCTTTTTCATCTACTAATTGTTCTAACTCGCTCTTTAATTCCAAATCTATAGAATTAGAGTTAATCCAACTTTTATATTTTTCTTTGTAAGTCATAATTTCCCTCCTTAATTCCTGGAAAAACAAATAATAGCTGATATCCTATTCGCAATTACTTATTGCATTCATTCTAATTTATAATTATTCTCTCACATTATACTATCATACCAATACAAATAGAAGTGACTTTTTACGATAACCTATTTTACATTATTTACAATACTATTTTAATAAATCTACATAATATACTGTAGCATTTGTTTTTTTAAAAATTATTATTGCATTTGCATATTTTATACCTTATAATTATTAATTGTTTGAATGAATATATTATAAAAAATAATTTTAAATATTTTAAACATAAAAACAAATAGAATAATATGCTTACTCCACATTTATTTGAATGTACCTTAGTATAAATTCTTTTGAAAGGGGTGTATAAATTGTATAGATTAAATCAAAATGAAACTCCATTATTTGATGCTCTAATGGAATATGTTAACAGAGATACCTTGCCACTACACGTACCTGGCCATAAAAAAGGAATAGGCGCTGATGAACAATTTAGAAATTTTATGGGGGCAAACCCTTTTAAAATTGACGTTACAGTTTTTAAACTTGTTGATTCTTTTCATCACCCAACTGGACCTATTAAAAAAGCTCAAGAATTAGCAGCAGATGCTTATGGAGCTGATGCTTCATTTTTCTCAGTTCATGGTACCTCAGGAGCTATTCAAGCTATGATTATGTCTGTAGTTGGATCTGGCGAAAAAATAATTGTGCCTCGAAATGTTCATAAATCTATAACCGGTGGTATAATACTTGCCGGTGCTGTTCCAGTTTATATGCAACCAGAACTAGATAAAAAAATAGGTGTTGCTCATGGAGTTTCACCTGAGACAGTAGAAGCAACCTTAAAAGAAAACCCTGATGCAAAAGCTGTACTTATAATTAATCCAACATATTATGGAGTTTCCACTGATATTAAGAGCATTGCAGATATAGTTCATGAATACGACATTCCGCTTATTGTTGATGAAGCTCATGGACCTCATCTTACATTTAATGAAAGATTACCTATGTCTGCAATGGAAGCTGGTGCAGATATATGTTGTCAAAGCACTCATAAAATTATAGGCTCATTAACTCAGAGCTCTATGCTACATGTTAACTCAAGGCTTGTTAACCCAGCTAGAGTTAAACAACTAATAAACTTGATGCACACAACTTCACCTTCCTACATACTAATGGCTTCATTAGATTGTGCTAGGCGCCAAATTGCATTGGATGGCAATGAGCTTTTAGAGAAAACTATTGATTTATCTAATTATGTAAGAAGTGAAGTAAACAAAATTCCAGGACTTTATTGTTTTGGAGAAGAGGTTTTAGATGGTTTCGGTGCTTTTGCTATTGACCCAACTAAAATCACGATAACATGTAGAGATTTAGGCATAACAGGTTATGACTTAGATATGATACTTTCTAATAAATATCATATCCAAATGGAATTGTCTGATCTTTATAACATACTCGCAGTTGGTTCCTTTGGTGATACTGAAGAGGGAATGGAGAAATTACTTACAGCTTTAAAAGAAATAAGCAATGAATACTATGGCAAAGGTACAAAAAAATCTGATTTTATTGATATTCCTAGTATTCCAGAGCAAGTTCAAATTCCTCGAGAAGCTTTTAATAGTGTAAATACAGCTGTAGAGATTAAAAAAAGCGTTGGTATGATTAGCGGAGAATTTTTAATGGCTTATCCACCTGGTATTCCAATACTTTGCCCTGGTGAGAGAATAACTCAAGAGATTATAGATTATGTTGAAAAATTAAAAGCAACTGGATTATATGTTCAAGGAACTGAAGATCCAGAAGTTGAATATATAAAAGTGGTTCGCGAAGAAGATGCTGTATATATAACTGTTGAGTAGAAGTAAAAAGAACTCCAAATTAATTGGAGTTCTTTTTACTTCTATTTAATTTTACTCTATAATCAATATTTTCTTTTTCAATAGTGCCTAAATACTTAAAATATTCAGTATCGGACATTTTACTTATGATTTTACAAGTATCAACCAATTTATTAAAATACCCCATCATATAACCTATCTGCATTAAGGGTTGTGCTATTTTATGATTAAATCTAATAGAAATCTGTTTTCTCTTTTTTTCTGCAGTTCTTTTAATATTTGAATAGCATTCACTTGCAGAATCTATTAATTTTATCTTTTGTAGATTTATGCTTAAAGCCTCTCTATATGTTGGTAATAGTTCTTCCATCATATGCGCATTAAAATATTTTTTTTCTGTCTTATACTCTCCTGATTTAACCATAAGTTGTTTTAAAACTTCATTATTTTTTTTTCTAATACTAGGCAATTTAACAACAACTTGTTTTACCTGTTCTGAATCCACAATTCCGTCTGTAGTTAAAAAATCTAAACCGGTCACCACTAACTTATAATCCTTCCTATCTTTTTCAATTATACCATCCTCTTGAAACGCATTAACTATACAGATTCTACTTTCTGTATTGTAAAACACCTCTGAAAAATAAGCTAGTTTTGCTAGTCTTTCTTGTAGTGATTTTTCACTTACGATTTCATTTTTTTCATTAATATAAAGGTACCCCAAATTTTCTTTTCGAAAACTTTTAAATAATTTTTTAGAAAATGTAATTTCTCTGTATAATATATTATTATATTCCAAAGCGTCAAATATCTTAACTACTTCACCTTTCTTTCTATATTGTTTTATGTGCTCTAATATTTCTTTAGATGCTAATGAGTATATTGGCATTTTTCTTCCTCCTTGTAGTCCTCTAGAGCACGAAACAACAAGTAATTGTTTCGCCCCTTGTCGCTCTCCGAAGTACAAAACAATTATTAATTATTTTGCCCCTTGCTACAGCCTTTATTTATATTATATCAAATTTTTAGAAATATCCCACAAAAATATACTATTTTTTGCTTAGTGTGCTATTTTAAATATATATTTACATTATTCACTAAGTTACAATGAAAAATAAGAAATAGGAGCTTTAAACTAAAGCCCCTATTTCTTATTAAAAATTCGCTAAAATTACATAGCTAATTACTGAACATCCATGCCTGCACTAAATGCCTTCTTATTTATTTCTATGGCTTTAGGAGGTACTATCTCACTAATAACTTCTTCCCAGTTTATATTTTCTAATTTAAGTACTTTAATTAAAGCTCCTAGTAAAACTACATTTTGAGCTTTAATATTTCCAAGATCTTTAGCGATTTCAGCTGCATTAATAACTACTATGTTATGGACCACTTCGGTTAATCTTTCGTTTACATTTTCAGGATATTTTTCTTTGCCTATTAAAACTGGTATAGGATATATTTCATAATCATTAACTACCATATAACCATCTTTCTTTAAATAAGGTAAATATCTAGCTGCTTCACTTTTTTCGAAGGATACTATTACATCTACTTTACCTTTTTCTATTAGAGGTGAATAAACCTTCTTTCCAAATCTTACTTGTGTCGTAACACTTCCACCTCTTTGAGCCATGCCGTGAACTTCTGACATTTTTACATCATATCCACTTTTCAAAAGTCCTTCTGTCAAAATTTTAGATGCTAAAATAGTTCCTTGCCCACCTACACCTACAAATAATACATTTTTATTTTCGCACATAGTTATTCACCAACCTTTTCTATAGCTTTAAATGGGCATACTTGCAAACATATTCCGCAGCCATTACACATGGTAGCGTCTATAGTTACAACTCCATTTTGGAATTTTATTGCCGGACAGCCTACTTTTAAGCAAGCCTTACACTTTTTACATTTCTCTTGATTAATAATACACTTAATTCCTGTTCTAGCTTTAAGTACATCCTTAATTAATGCACAAGGTTGTTTTGTAATGATTACAAAAGGCTCTGTGCTATCATGTGCTTCTTTCACTGCACTCTTAGTCTCATCTAGTTTATATGGATCTACTACTCTTATATTTTCTGCTTTAATACCACAGGCAAGAACTAACTGCTCAATATCAATCATAGGTGCAGGAGTTCCTTGAAGAGTTTTTCCTGTACCAGGATTTTCTTGATGTCCTGTCATTCCAGTAATTCTATTATCTAGTATACAAGTAACTATCGGCGTATTATTATATACTGCATTTATAAGCCCTGTTACTCCTGAATGGAAGAACGTCGAGTCTCCAATAAAAGCAAAAACTTTTTTATCATCTCTACAGGCAACCATATTGGCTCTTTCAATTCCTGTACCTGCTGAAATTGAAGCTCCCATACATATAACTGTATCTGTTACACTAAGAGGTGCTACCATACCTAATGTATAGCATCCTATATCACCAGATGATATTATATCTTTATATTTAGATACTTCATAGAAAATTCCTCTATGTGGGCAACCTGGGCATAATACTGGTGGTCTTGATGGGGCTTGTACATCCGTTGTATAAGTAAGGTCATTAACTTCACCTAAAACAGCTTTTCTTATTATGTCAGGGTTTAATTCATCACAAATAGGAATTATTTCTTTTCCTGTACACTTGATTCCCATTGCCTTTATTTCAGTTTCCAAATATGGGTCATTCTCTTCTATTATATAAAGTTTTTCAACTTTAGCTGCAAATTCTTTAATCATTTCATCAGGAAGAGGATAACTCATTCCTATTTTTAAATATGAAGCATTATCGCCTAAAACTTCTTTAGCATATTGATAAGAAATACCGCTTGTAATTATTCCTATTTTATTATTACCCATTTCTATTCTATTCAAAGTCGAAGTATTAGAATATTGTCTTAATGCTTGTAATCTTTCTTCTACTTCATAATGCTTAGCTTTTGAATTTGCTGGCGTCATAATGTACTTCTTAATATTCTTTTCGTAGGGTTTAACTTCTACTGATTTTTTCTCTCCAAGCTCTAGTGCAGATTTAGAGTGACATACTCTTGTAGTAACTCTAAATAAGACAAGAGTATCGTATTTTTCACTAATCTCATAAGCTGCTTTCATATAGTCTAAGCATTCTTGTGAATCAGATGGTTCTACCATGGCTACTTTAGCATGTGGTGCATAGTATCTATTATCTTGCTCATTTTGTGACGAATGCATTCCAGGGTCATCTGCTGTAACCACAACAAATCCTCCATTAACGCCTTCATAAGCCATTGTAAATAAAGGGTCAGCAGCTACATTTAGTCCTACATGCTTCATAGTAGTTAGTGCTCTTGCTCCCCCAATAGATGCGCCGGATGCAACTTCGAATGCTACTTTTTCATTAGGTGCCCATTCTGCATAAACGCCTTCATATTTCGCAAGATTTTCAAGTATTTCTGTACTAGGTGTTCCTGGGTAAGCTGAAGCTATATGGCATCCAGCCTCATAAGCACCTCTTGCAATAGCCTCATTCCCTGACATTATTATTTTTTTCATATATTTTTTCCTCCTTGTATTCCTCATGGGCACTCAACAATTATCAATTGTTGAGCTCCCTCTAATAGCTTTTTAATTTTTAAACTACCACTGCTCCAAGAGCTATAGCATATAATTTCGATTTTGCACTATCAGCCCTGGAAACCAATACTACTGGACATTTTGCTCCTACTATAATTCCCGCGCTTTCAGCTTTTGCAAAGTAGGTAAGAGACTTACCTAAAAAGTTTCCAGCCTCTATATTAGGTACAAGTAAAATATCACTATCACCAGCTACATCGCTAATAATACCCTTATGCTCTGCCGCCTCCTTTGAGATTGCGTTATCTAGCCCCAAAGGACCATCTATTAAACAACCTTTTATTTGTCCCCTTTTATTCATTAATGATAGTGCTGCAGCATCTAGTGTTGCCTGCATTGAAGGGTTAATAACTTCCACAGCGCAAATAGGAGCAACTTTTGGAATATCTATTTGCAAGGCATGTGCTACTACTACTGCATTATTAATTATTTCAATTTTTTCTTTAAGTTCAGGGCAGGTAACCATACCTCCATCAGTTAAAAACAATAATTTGTGGTAAGTAGGTACATCATAAACCATAACATGTGATAAAAGTCCTTTACCTCTTAAGTTGGCTTCTTTGTTTAACACTGCTTTTAATAAATCAGAAGTACCAAGCATCCCTTTCATAATGAAATGAGCCTCGCCCCTGGATACAAGTTCTACAGCTCTTGCTGCAGCTTTTATTATGTTTTTCTCATTTACAATTCTAATACCTTCAAGATTTAAATTTTCAGAAGATGCAATTTCCACTATTTTATCTTCATCACCAACTAATATGGCATCAACAATTTGTAATTTAACTGCTTCTACCACAGCCTTTAAAACTATGCTATCTTGTGCTACAGCTACTGATAATATTTTTTTTTCTTTACCTATAGCAAGTTCTATTAACTCATCAAGTCTTTTAATCATGATCTAGCCCCTTTCTCTTAACCTACGTAATACTATTTAAATACTTAAAAATTATAAATCATAGTACAATTGGAATTCTATTGGTGATGGAACTGGAATTACCTTTTTTATTTCCTTTTCATATTTAAACTTAATCCAGGTATTAATAAAATGTTCATCAAATACGTTGCCTTTTAATAAGAAGCTAGAATCACTTTTAAGTGCTTCAAGAGCTTCATCTAAAGATCTTGGTAAGGTCTCAATTTTATTTCTTTCTTCCTCGGGCAAATCAAAAACGTTTACATCATATGGTCCAAAACCTTCAACTGTGGGGTTAATTTTATTTTCAATACCGTCAATACCAGCCATAAGTAGTGCAGAATATGCTAAGTATGGATTTGCTGTAGCATCTGATGGTCTAAATTCAAATCTTCTAGCTTCTGGATCTTTAATATATCCCGGAATTCTTATTACTGCACTTCTATTTCCTGTAGCAAAACAAATTGACACTGGTGCTTCAAAACCCGGTACTAATCTTTTATAAGAATTAGTTGAGGGATTGGTAAATGCAAGTAACGCCTTAGAATGCTTTAATATTCCACCAATGAAATATAGAGCAGTTTCACTCATTTGAGAGTATCCATTTTCATCAAAGAAAAGGTTTTTTCCATTTTTTCTTAAAAGCATATGAACGTGCATTCCACTTCCTGCTTCTCCAAATAATGGTTTAGGCATAAAAGTAGCTGTTTTTCCGTGGGCAACTGCTTCATTTTTAATTAGGTACTTTGCCATCATTGTAGCATCAGCCATTTTAGTCATTTGACCGAGTTCTACCTCTACTTCAAGTTGGCCAGCGGATCCTACCTCATGATGATGATATTTAACGTCTATGCCCATCTCTTCGAGTTTCAAACAAATTTCACTTCTTAGATCATTATTAAGATCATAAGGTAAGCCTAAATGATAACTTTTTTGGAAAGGTGCTTTATATCCAAAATTTTCTTCTTTGTTATTGGTATTCCATGGTGCTTGCTTAGAATCTATGAAAACCTCTTGATGATGGCTTGTAACTTCATAATTTATGTGGTCAAATATGTAAAACTCAAATTCAGGTCCTATTGCATATTCATCAGCTATTCCCAATTCTCTCATATATTTTTCTGCTTTTTCAGCTATAAACCTTGGATCACCAGAAAACCTTCCTTCATTTTTGCCAAGAGTGTACATATTTGCAATCATACTTAAAGTTGGTATCTTGCAATATGGATCAACAAAAGCTGTGGTCATATCAGGAAGAAATCTCATATCTGAATCCTCTATAGTTGAATATCCATAACTGGAGCCATCAAACCCTATTCCTTCAGAAAAAGTCTTTTCAGATAGCCTCTCAACAGGTATAGTTAAATGATTCCATCGCCCCGGTAACGTTACTACTTTAAAATCTATAAATTTAATGTTATTTTGTTTTATAAACTCTTGTACTTGACTAATATTATTAAACATTTATAAAAACCCCCTGCATCTTTATAGAAAAATTTTAAATATTCATAATTTTAGTATAATACATGATTTTTTTTTGTCAATTCAATCTGCTAAAGGATATAGAATAATTCAAAAAAAGTCACAATATTTCAGTGACTTTCCCTTAAAATTTAATATAAAATTCTTTTACTAATATTTTTTATAGATTTACACCCTGTAAGCACCATTGCTGATTTTAATTCACTTTTCAAAAAATCAATGTAAGATTCTACACCCTCTGCCTTACCTCCAAAGGATGCTACTACAAAAGGCCTACCAATAAGTACTGCGTCTGCACCTAGTGCGAGCATTTTAAGTATATCTGCACCACTACGAACTCCACCATCAGCTAAAATGATTACTTTTCCCTTAACTGCTTTTGCTATTCCCTTAAGAACATCTGCAACACCCGGAGTTTGGTCTAATACTCTTCCTCCATGGTTTGACACTACAATTGCAGCTACCCCAGCTTCTACTGCAAGTTCTGCCTCATCTACCGTCATTATCCCCTTAAGAATAAATGGAAGTTTCGTTGATTCAACAATTTCTCTAATTTCTTCTACAGTTTTAGGCATAACCGGTTTGCCAGCAAGGGCCAAGGTAATAAGGCCACAGGCATCTATGTCCATTCCTATAGCGAATGCACCTGCTTTTTCTGCTAATTTTATTTTTTCTATAACATTTGCATTTTCCCAAGGCTTTATTATTGCAATGCCATTTCCACCCAGTTTTTCTAATTGTTCAAGATTAGTTGTGAGAAAAGAATCTACAGCAGTATCTCCTACCATTGGGAAAATCCCTCCTGAGAGACATCCACGAATAACCCAAGAAATATAATCTTCTTCACTAAATTTACCACCCATATTTAAGGTAGTTCCGGATACGGGAGCAGCAAACACAGGCATATCCATTTTTCTACCAAACAATTCTGTTGATGTATCAGGATTTTTAGCATCATGTATAGTTCTCATATTAAGTTTATAAGCTTTAAGTGATTCTATATTAATTTTAAAAGCATCTCCAGTTCCTTTGCCACCCATTCCAGGTACCTCTCCAGCACAAGCAACTCCGTTACATATAGGACAAACTCTACAGCTCTTATTTAAATTACCTTTAGCTTCTTTTAAAACATCTTTATAATTCATGTTTTATTTCCCCCTTAGTCAAATTTGACTTCATCTAAATTTTCTTCTGTATAAATTTTTATGCCTTCGGATAATAATAACTCCGCAGTAACTCCATTACCAGATCTTTTAGTCCTACTAAAAGTTCCATCGTATATTTGCGATACTCCACAAGAAGGACTTCCTGCTTTTAAAATAGCAATACTAGCAGAAGCTTCTACTGCTATTTTTAGTGTTTCATAAGCACCTTTTATAAACTCTGCAGTTACATCATCATCTTCTGAACCAAGAATTCTTGCTTTGCCCATTAACACATCGCATCCATTGCCATTTACAATTTCAGAAGGAGCCCTAGGAGTTTGCATACCCCCTAGTTGTTCCGGGCAAACAGGTATTGCCTTTCCTTCTTGCATAAGTTTAAGCACCCTCGCATCTAAATTATTGCCGCCATTGTACTTACAATTAATACCACATAAACAAGCGCTTACAATAATCATAGCCTCCTCCTCCTTTATTTCCCTGCAAATTAAGATCCACCTATTTAAGTTCTACTACAGTAACTCCGCTACCACCTTCACCATAATTTCCGAGTCTATAAGCTTTAGCATGACCATGCCTCTTTAGCATATCTGTAATAGTGTTTCTTAGAACTCCTGTTCCTTTGCCATGAATAATGGTAATTTCTTTAAGTCCTCCTAAATAAGCATCATCTAAATACTTATCAACAGTATATATAGCTTCCTGCGCATCCATTCCTCTTAAATCTACGGAGGTGGATACACTTCTTAAATTTAGCTTAAGCTCTCTCTTATTTATCTTCGCTTTTTTCTTTTCTTCCTGCGTAACCTTTGACTTGCGCAGATCATCTACTTTAACATTTATCTTCATAATACCTGCTTGAACTTGTACTTCACCGCGGCTATCAGGTTTTGAAATTACAATAACCTTCTGATCAAGAGATGGTAAATATACCTCTTGACCTTCTTTTACAGTTTTTAGCTTTTCTCCTAGATCCTCATTGTTTTTTTGTACATGCTTATCTAAGCTTTCAAGCTTACCTTTGATTTTCATTCTTTCCTCTTCAAGCATTTGTCTTGCTTCAGATGGGAATCCCAGTTTTTCTAGTTCTCGCATATTTTTAAGAATAACATCAGATTCTTCCTTAGCATTTCTTACCAGCATTTTTGCTTCTCTTTGAGCTTCATACATTGCATTTTCTCTAATGTTTTCAAGTTTATATAATTTTTCCTGATATTTATCTTTTAACTTGCTAGCCTCTAGTTTCAAAACCTCTGCCATCCTAGCATCTTTTTCTGCCTTTATGCTCTTTTCTTGAAGACTTTGAACTAATTCTTCAAATTCTAAGGTTTCACTGGAAATGTTTTCTCTAGCATCTTTAATAATATAATCAGGAAGGCCTAGCCTCTTAGAAATCTCAAAAGCATTGGATTTACCTGGCACTCCAATTATAAGCCTGTAAGTAGGACTTAGTGTGTCCACATTAAATTCTACAGAAGCATTTTCTACTCCTGTGGTTTTTAATGCATATCCTTTTAATTCACTATAATGTGTAGTTGCCACTACTTTTGTCCCTCTTGCTCTTAAATTTTCTAGAATTGATACAGCAAGCGCTGCTCCCTCTGTGGGATCTGTTCCAGCACCTAATTCATCAAATAGAGCCAAGGTTTTTTTATCTGCTTTTTCAATTATATTTACTATATTTGTCATATGAGAAGAGAAAGTAGATAAGCTTTGTTCTATGCTTTGTTCATCACCTATATCTGCAAAAATTTCATTGAAAAAACTTACCATAGAACCATCTCTAGCTGGAATTAAAATCCCACTCATAGCCATTAACTGGATTAAGCCTACAGTTTTTAAAGTTACTGTTTTGCCACCAGTATTGGGTCCTGTTATTACTAGTGAGGTAAATCCTCTTCCTAAGTATATATTACTTGGCACTACTACCTTAGAGTCTATCAAAGGGTGCCTGGCCTCAATTATATCTATTACTCCCTCATCATTAACACTGGGGATAATGGCATTAATTTCTATTGCGTATCTTGCTTTAGCAAAAATAAAATCTAATTCCCATACTATATTTGCATTACTTGAAACAATATTTATATTTTCATATATTTTATAGGATAGTTCAGCTAAAATTCTTTCAACCTCAGCTTTTTCCTTTAGCATTATTTCTTTGATCTCATTGTTTAAATTCACCAAACTCATTGGCTCAATGAATAATGTAGCTCCAGAGGAACTCTGATCATGGACAATACCCGGAACACTGCCTTTATGTTCTATTTTAACGGGAATTACATATCTATCCCCTCTTATAGTATAAAGACTTTCTTGAAGATATTTTGCATTAGATCTAACTAATGAATTTACCTTTTCCTTTACGGAAGAATTTTTTTCTTTTAGTGATTTTCTTAAATTAAAAAGTAAACTACTAGCTCTATCAGAAATTTCATCGTCACTTATTATGGCTATAAAAATTTCATCTTCTAGTTTTTTTATTGGTACAATCCCTATACATATATCTTCTAAAACTCTAGAGGTTTCGCCTCCTTTGCTTCCAACATAATTTTGAAATAATCTAGCACACCTAAGCATTTGAGCTATTCGAAGGAGTTGTGTGGGCATGAGAGCCGCACCTTTAGATGCTCTACTTATGGCATCTCGAACGTCATATATCCCTTCAAAAGGTGCACTTCCTTTTTTTGATAGGAGTAATAGCGCCTCATTGGTCTCCTGCAAGTGTTCGCGTACTTCATACATATTCGTGTAAGGTTCTAATTTTTCTATAATATCCTTGCCAGCTGTAGTATGAGTATATCCTTTGATTTTGTCTTTAATTTTATAATATTCTAAAACTTTTAATGATTTAGTATTCATAGTTTCACCGTCTTTCCTTTATTCTACGCCTCTTTTATAGTGGCCCCTAGTATAATTTTTAAATTCTGCGCTCCAAGTTCTTTTAATATAATTCCTAAGTACCTCAAGAGTTTCTTCATAATTTTCATGAATAAAATCTAATCTAAAGCAAGCAATATTGTTTTTAGTGATTTCTGTCATATTAGAAATCAAATTCACTGGCACATTATTGTAAATATAGCTTCTACAATATTTATCAGTATTAATTCTAAACTCTTCATTCATTCTATCCTTAAGTGTATAACATCCACTAGTACATTTTTCACTGCAAGTTTTATCATCAGTTTTGTTACCAAAAACACTTCCTATAGCACAATATTCACTAACCATAAGTTCATATTTGCCGTAAACCATAATTTGCAGTGGCAATGAACTTTTAGCTGCGATTTCTTTAATTTCCTTTTGGTTAAGCTCAGCACTAATGCAAGTTCCCGTAAGGAAATCCTTGTAAAAATCTCCTGCGTAACTATTAAAAACATTTAATTTATAATCTCCAATTATACTGATTTTCTTGCTAAATCTATTAATTATCCCTAAATTAGCTGTAATAATACCTTTTATGTTACTTAAGTTATTTTCAATAAACTCACAAACACTTTCAAATTCACCCCTGATAATATTGGGCACCTTCATATAAATATTTACATCATACCTATTAAAACTAACATTACACTCTCTCATAAAAGGGTTTATAGCGATGTTATCAAAACCCATTTCTATTACTGCTCTTAGCTGCTGCTCATTACTTACATATATAAGTGTCTCTGGTATAGTGCTAACCTTATTATCTGGAGCTTCTATAAAATTATTTTCTACTTGTAAACTTTTTTTCTTATTGTAATTAATTTGTTTACCGCTATTTTCTCTTTTATACTTTTCTGTTATATAATTTTGAATACTCTCTGTTAGTTCTCGCCTTACTGAATTTAATGCAGCCATTGGCAAGAATCCGTCTTCAAAACTCTCAAAATTCACTTCATTTATTTTAAAAGGAGTATCTCCTGTTTTAGACAGATTTTTAATAATACGCTCACTATCTAATGGTTTGTTTAGAGCCGCTTGAACATTTTCTCCGAAAACATTGAAATTCTTTCCCATGTAAATAGTACTTATTCGTAGTGGTTTATTTACACTAAAGTCTATTAAGAGATTTAATTCTATTTTTCTCTTAAATACATCACTATAGCTTTTTGAAAGCTCATTCATGAGTTCCACATCAGAAATCTTATATAAAATGTCCCCAGCTTTATATTTAGTTGGTTTTAATAAAACCCTATCCCCCATTACTGCACTTTGAACTTCCATTCCATTCACAATAATTTTTGATATGGCAAATCCATCCTCATTAAACATTACGCCATCCTTTAAAGCAACCTTTTCTAAAAGAGTTACTGACAAATCAGAAGCAACTTTTCCTATTTTAATTCCAGAATTCTTAGGAACCTTATATGCCATCATATCTTTTCCACTATTACCATATAGATAAGCCTTTGAAAAACCTTCTCTATTAAATAATTGTGTTAAAATTTTAGTATCATTATCTAGCTTTTGTATTTTATTGTTATAAATATTGTCCAGACCACGTCTATATATCTCCACCACGCCTGCAACATATTCTGGCTTTTTCATTCTTCCTTCAATTTTTAGCGAAGAAGTACCTGTTCTTACTATGTCTTTTAAGTTATCTAAAGTACAAGTATCTTTAGGGCTTAAAATATATGCCTTATGCTCCCTGTTAGTCTTTTTATCTATTAGTGTATAAGGTAACCTACAGGGCTGTGCACACCTACCTCTATTTCCACTTCTACCGCCTATAATACTGCTCATAAGGCACTGCCCTGAATAACATATACATAGTGCTCCATGAACAAAAACTTCTGTTTCCACTTTTAAAGTATTAGATATGAAATCTATTTCACTTAAACTAAGCTCTCTTGACAAAACTATCCTTTTAAACCCCAAGTTTTTTAAAAACAAAGCACCTTCACCATTATGAATCGTCATTTGTGTAGATGCATGAAGTTCAAAATCCGGAAAATTATTTCTTATTAAATATATGAGTCCCGTATCTTGAACTATAAGTGCGTCTACTCCCACACTATATAAAAATCCTACATACTCCATAATTTCTTTAAGTTCATTATCTTTTACTAAAGTGTTTACAGTAACATATACGCGAACTCCATATATGTGGCAATAATCTACCGCACGAGTAATATTCTCATTGTCAAAATTAAAAGCAAAGGCTCTTGCTGAGAACTTACTTCCTCCTATATAAACTGCATCTGCGCCCATTTGCACTGCTGCAATTACGCTTTCCATACTTCCAGCAGGGGCTAGTAATTCAATTTTATTCATTTGCATCTCTCCTAATAAGTGTACTATCTCTTATTATACAGTAAAACTTGTAATAAATTAAGAGATTAAAAGATTTTATATTGATATTACTCATATTTTATACCCATAGACACAATAAAAATAATGGAATATAATAAAAATGGACTAGCTGACTTCCAATTTATTGTTTTGAAGATGATTAGCCTAAAAAATTTGCTAATGGAGATATGAATATGACAGTAAAGAATAATATTAGAAACATTGGAATAGTTGCCCATGTAGATGCTGGAAAAACAACTTTAACTGAACAACTACTTTATCAAAGTGGTTCTAGCAGAATTTTAGGCAGTGTAGATAAAGGCACAACCCATACCGATTCTTTAGATATGGAAAAACAAAGAGGTATTTCAGTAAAGGCTGCTGAAATTGATCTCACTTATAAAGAAACAAATATTCACGTTATAGATACTCCTGGGCATATTGATTTCAGTTCTGAAGTAGAAAGAAGTATAGGTGTTTTAGATGGAGCTATAGTTGTATTGTCCTGCGTTGAAGGAGTACAACCACAAACAGAGGTATACTTTAATGCTTTAAAGGAGTCAAATACTCCTTCAATATTTTTTATAAACAAACTTGATCGCATTGGAGCCTCTCCCTATAAAGCTATTATAGATATGAAAAAGCTTCTTACAAATAATCTTGTACCCATGCAACTCGTCTATGAAAAAAATAATGAGTTTATTGTATGCAATGTATTTGATGAGACAAACTGCGAAAAAAGTATATTAGAAATAAAAAATGAATCCTACACCCAATTACTTGAGGATATAATAGATACATTAGGCAATTATAATGTAGAAATTTTAAATCAATTTTTTGAAGGTACTTTAACCCTGGGAAATATAAAAGATGAAATAATTGCGCAATCTAATATAGGTATCATCTACCCTGTGTTTTATGGCGCCGCGCTAAAAGGTGAAGGAACACTGGAACTTCTTGATGCCATAATAGATTACATTCCTGGTCCAGATGATTTAGATAATTGTGAGCTTTCTGCACTAGTATATAAAATTTCCCATAATAAAACCTTAGGTAAAATAGCTCATATAAAAATTTTTAGTGGATCAATATCAACTAGAGATGATATTTTAAATGTAACTACAGGCAAAAATGAAAAGATTACTATGATAAAAAAAGTAATTAATCAAAAACCAATTGATGTAAAATCTGCAAGCAGCAGTGATTTGGTAATGGTGAGTGGGTTAAATTGCAGCACCTACGATGTACTCGGAAGCAAGACTCATATTCCTAGTCTCCAAACAATTACAACTCCACTTCTAACCTTAAGAATTTATTCGAAAATTCAAGAAGATTATATAGCTTTAGTTGAAGCTTTAACACTCTTACAAGAGGAAGATCCACTTCTTAACATGCAATGGATAAAAGAAAAGAAAGAAATTCACCTTCGAATAATGGGTAAAATTCAAATTGAATATATCGAAGCTATTTTAATGGAAAGATTTAATCTGCAAGTTACCTTTGGTCCACCCTCTGTCATTTACAAAGAAACTCCTCTATCAAGTGGATATGGTGAATCACGTTATACTATGCCTAAACCCTGCTGGGCAGTAGTTGAATTTTTAATTGAGCCACTACCAATGGGAACTGGAATCGTCTATGAATCTAAGGTAAGAACTGAAAAAGTAAAGATAAAGTATCAAAGAGAAATCGAAGATAATCTAGATAGAATCTTAAGCCAAGGTATTTACGGCTGGCCAGTGACAGATTTAAAGATAACCTTTACCTGCGGTGAGGACCATGTGATGCATTCACGTTCAGGTGACTTTGCTACTTCTACGGCTATGGGCATTATGAGAGGTCTAAATGAAATAGGAACTACGCTACTTGAACCTATAATTAAGTTTAGGATTACAGTGCCTGAGAATGTAGGAGGAAGAATTTTAAATGATATTATAAAAATGCGTGGAAGCTTTGAGTCACCCTTTATACACAACGGCACTTTTACAATAGAAGGAAAAATGCCTGTATCCACCTCACTTGAATATCCTGGGGACCTGGGGAAAATTTCTTCTGGGAAAGCAGTAATGACAACTGGATTTGCAGGTTATGAGCCTTGCTCCTTAGAACTAGGAGAGGTAAGAGAAAGAATTGGTGTTAATCCTTTAGATAGAGCTAAATATATACTTTATGTACGGAATGCATTGTAAAAAAGAATCGTCCAATGATATTGGGCTGATTCTTTAAATTCTTTCTAAGTAATAAAAATTCCACTAAGCTCTAAGATAGAAATTTCAATGATTGAATTATTTATAGTAGTTAAACATTTTTAATCCTAGATAATTTTTCTTATATTATACTTGACCTTAAAGCATAATATAAGAAAAATCTCTTAACTTATAATATGAGATCACTTTAATGAAGGATTTCTAAATAGGTTTTATAAAATTCATCTGTTGATTTCTCCCAAGTATAATTTTCATTAACATAATTTTTTAGTTTACTACTCTTACGTTTTTCAAATCCACTCTTTACTGCAGTTAAGATGCTCTTATTATCATAGGGATCACAATACAGAGCCATATCTTTAAAATATTCACTTGCACAACCTTCCTCCGTTGAAACTATATTGCAGCCACTTGCTGCAGCCTCAAGTGAGGATAAGCCAGGCATTTCTACAAAACTTGGGTTTACGTGTACTTTTGCAAATCTATAGGCATTGTATACATTATAACTATCCATAAACCCTAAGTATATTACGTTTTTAAAATTGGTACATTTTTCAAGATACTCATTGTCATTTCCACTTCCTATTAAAACTAACTGCTTATCTAATTGGTCACATATGCTACATAGTGAAAGTTGATTTTTACTTTCACAAATTCTTCCCACACATAATACATAATTATTTAAATTATATCTCTCAGTAAAATTATATAGTGGTATATCCTCATTTTCTACTTCTACACCATTGTATATAACTCTATACTCTGTATTAACATTAAATTCACTCTTTATAAGAGACTTTTCTAAATCGCTATTGCAAAAAATAACCTTACTCTTTTTTAAAATTTCCTTTTTATAACTATTACACCTTTCATATAGTTTAATACTTTCAATTTTATTATTTATCATATTATATTTTTTCATATCCAAATGCATTGGAGATATAACTAAATTTTTTTTGTAAAAATGTGCAATCTTAAAGTATCTATATGTTTCTCCTGTAGTAGCAATATTAAATAAATGTACTATATCATAATCAGAATAGTCGTATATGCCACCATTATTTATATCTACGGTTACCCCTAATTTACGTAGGTTTTGAGCTGTCTTAATTACTTGCATAGAATCTCCTGCAAAATTTTTGTAATAATCTTGTCTAACACACAATAAAACTTTCATAGTACAAATCCCCCTATAGTTTGCTACTTTTACCATATAACTATGCTAGCTTACGTTTATTTATAACATTTCACTAAACATAATCTAATATTAACTTTTATTTATATACTATTAATTTATATTGTAAAAGTTTCTATATACTTATGTGAAATCATTATTAAATTTATAATTTCATGTATATCTACATGTGCTCACAGCATATTTTATATTATAGTTATTAAGTTATCCTATAAGGAGGTTGTATGATTAGTAATATTGAAGAGATATCCTTATTGAAAGCTAAAATGATAGATTATGAAAGAGAAATTATTCAAAATCATAAAACATTCGAAGAGAACAAATCTGAAATAGCTTTACTCAAAATTAAAAATGCTGAAAAAAATAAAGTCATAAACTCATTTGAAAATAAAATAGATGAGCTAAATATTATTAACAAAAATTATGAAGATCAAATTTCCATGCAAAGTAAAAAGATTATAATTTATCTAGAAAGAATTCAGAATTTGCAGAATAGTATAAGAACTTTAGATGAAAATCTAATAAATGCTACTAAAAGTGCTGTCCCTTCATTATTAAAACGCATTTTTAAAAGTAACAGCTAAGGCATCTAAAAATAACTAGTAAATATACTTGTTATTTTTTAGATGCCTTATACTTTAACTTAGTTTAAGATTGCATTTTCCAAACATATTCCCCTACTTTATTAATATATCCAATTTTTTTACCTATTTCAACTCTTGCAATGCCACAAATAAATTCATAGGCTTCTTCAAAACTTGGCTGTATAACTATTTTACCTGTGCAATCTATGTACCCCCACTTTTCTCCTATTTGAGCAGCCATTAAACCTTCACTCATAATATCTATGTCTTCAAAGCTAGCAGGTATTATAATACTGCCATTTTTATCAATGCAACCATATTTTTCATTTTCACAAATTGTAGCTAGACCATTATAAAATCTATCTGTCCATTGAAAGTCAGGTTTTATGATAAGCTCTCCCGCGCAATCTATAAAACCGTATTTTCCTCTAATTTCAACTGGTGCCAGACTCTCATTGAACTCTCCGCAAACATTATATTTAAGTGGTATAATCACATCTCCATTATTGTTTATATATCCATACTTTCCTTTAGCACAAACAGGTGCTATGCCATCATTAAATTGATAGGCATAATCATAAATTGCATCAATTATAACTTTGCCTTCTTTATTTATATAAGCTATTTTACCGCCAATTTGCACCGCTGCCAACCCTTCACTAAAATCGTCAGCATCTAAAAAGCTCATAGGAATTACTTCCTTACCATGACTATCTATATATCCCCACATATATCCACTTTTTACTGCTGCTCTTCCCTCCATAAAGAAATTAGCTTCTTCATATTTAGGCTTCACAATAATTTTTCCACTTAAATCAATATAACCCTTCTTGCCATCTAATTTTATTGCTGCAAAGCCTTCACTAAACTGCTGAACTTCATCATACACAGGTTCTATTACAAACTCTCCAACCTTATTAATAAAACCATACTTTTCATGGCATGCAACTATTGCTAGGTCACCTTCAAACTCCTCTGAATAATCGAATTTGATTTCTATAACTATATTGCCTTCATTATCTATATACCCATATTTCTTTTTTGATTTCACAGGATATAAATTTTTATCATTATTCATAACTTTAACTTCCTTTCAAATAAATAACCTCAGCCCACAAACTTATAAGCTCGATACATATAATATTATTATACACTGAAATGTCATAAATTTACCCTATAATTTTTCCTTGTTTTTAAATATATTAATTTATTCAATATATTTGTCAACTATTGTAAATGTATATCTACTATACCGTATTAATTTGTTAAAATTTGCGTAAAAATGGTTATTTTTCTTGTGTTTTATAATATTTTATATTATATTGTTATAGTATTACATAAACATAGTAATCATATTATATAGAATTAATTTATCTTTTGTAGGAAACTATCATGTTTTTAACTTTTTAAATTATATACTATTTTTTATACTTATATACTCTATGTTTAAAAGCATTTCAACTAATAATAAAAAAAACACAAGGGGGACTACTTTATTATGAAAACTAAAACTGAAACAAAATCTAAGCACATGTCTTTAAAAGTGAAAATAGTAATATCTTCGCTTTTAGTACTTTTTACAACTTTACTTATTTTTTGCGCAATTATGGTGTCAATTGTAAAAAACAAGATGGAGCTTCAAATGAAAACCGATGGAGACATAATAGTTAAACAAATTCAGCAAAGACTTATATCCAATGCAAATATTTCAAAAGAACTTGATTCGCTACTAAATGAAAAAATTATTACGTCATCATATCTTATTGGTATTACACCTAATGTTTCAAATGAATATCTTATAAAAATATCTAAAAAATTAAATATTGACGAAATTAATGTATCTGATGCCAATGGAGTTATTATATTCTCTAATATGGCAGACAATCTTAAATACAAATATCCACAAGACAATGTAGTTCAAAAAATATTAAAAAAAGAAAATACTGAGGTTATGGAGAAAATACGCCAAAGTACAAAATCAAAAGAAAATTTTTATAAATATGGTGCTGTCGCTATGGAAAAAGGAGGATTTGTTCAAATCGGAATTAATGCTAATAAAGTTAATGCTATTCTTAATTCTGTAAGTCCACAAGCTCTTATTACTGATTTAGGTAAAGATAAAAATATTGTCTATGGCTTAACTATAGGAACAGATTTAAAAGTAATTACACACACTGAAAAGGATAGAATCGGTAAAACACTAACTGATGAAGGAAGTATCTCTGCTGCTAAAAATGGCAAAGAGCAATCCTCTATTATTATGTATAAAGATGTAGAAAAAGCTTATGATGTATTAGTACCTCTTTCTGAAGATGGCAAACATATAGGTGCTGTAAATATAGGTCTTTCTATGAAAAATGTTGAGTCTGCTATTACTTCTGTATTAACATCTTCTTTTTTAATAACACTGATTTCTTTCTTATTAGGTTCATTAATACTAGTGTTATTAGTATCAAAATTTATTAATCCATTGAAAAATTTAGTAACCCTCGCAAACGGTGTTTCTAAAGGAGATTTAACAAAAGAGATTGAAATAAAATCTAAAGATGAAATAGGCCTTTTAGGCATGAGCTTTAATGAAATGATCGTTAATCTTCGTGGCATGACTACAGAAATCAGTAATATTTCTGAACTATTGTTATCATCTGCTGATCAGCTTTTAAACTCTGGAGAACAAAGTGCTATGGTCTCAAATCAAATTGCTATGGCAGCCCAGGAGTTGGCATCTGGTTCTGAAAAGCAATTTATAGCAACTGAAGATATTTCAAAGAATACTAAAGAAATAGTAAGTAATATGGATACTATTAAAGAAGAAATAACCGGTGTTGTACACACTGCAGATGAAACAAGTTCTCTAGCTACTGATGGACGAAATAAAATGAATGATCTGGTAAATCAAATAGAAGTTATAAAAAGCAAAGTAGATTACTCTGCTGCAACAATACAAACCCTTCAAAAAACTTCTGACGAAATTGGAAATATTGTTGAATTTATAGACACTATTGCTTCTCAAACCAATTTACTAGCACTAAATGCTTCAATTGAGGCTGCAAGGGCAGGAGAGGCTGGTAGAGGTTTCTCTGTGGTTGCTGATGAGGTACGAAAACTAGCCGAGGAAACCATGGAATCCTCTAATAGCATAAAAAAACTTATACAAAACACTCAACAATATGCTAAAACTGCGCTATCTTCGATTGAAGAAGGAAGTGCAGAAACCCAAAAAGGTACAATTAATGTACAAAATGTTGACAATGCACTTACTGGCATTCTTGAAGCATTTGATCTTACTAAAAACAAGTTAAATGTAGTAACAACAAATATATTACATTCAAATGAAATCATTGAAAATCTAGCAATTAATTCAGATAATATAACTAGGGTTTCCGAAGAAAGTTCCGCTGCTACAGAGGAAGTTGCTGCATCTATCGAGGAGCAATCAAGCACTATTGATGAGATGTCCTGCTCAATTAAGCAGTTAAGAGAAATGGCTAAGGACCTTCAAAATAGCATTAAGATTTTCAAAATATAATTTAAAAAGTTAGATTTTTAGAATCTACTAAAGATCATTTTTTTAAAAACCCCTTTAAAATAGAGCATTTGCAGATAAGTCATTTGCAAACTCTAATTCAAAAGGGGTTTTATTTATATCTATAAAATAATGCACACAGGACAATGATCTGATCCAACAACCTCATTTAAAATGTCAGCTTCCTTTATTGTACACAATAAATCCTCAGTTACAAAAAAATAATCAATTCTCCAGCCTACATTTTTTTCTCTAGCCTTAAATCTATAACTCCACCAAGAATATTTTTCTTCTGAATCGTGGAGATATCTAAAAGTATCAACGTACCCATAGGATATAAATTTATCCATCCAAGCTCTCTCTATAGGTAAGAATCCCGAATACTTTTCGTTTGCCTTTGGATTTTTCAAATCAATTGCATTATGTGCAGTATTGTAGTCTCCACAAATAATTAATTTTTTCCCGTTTCCTCTAAGTGCTTCACAATAGTCTAACAGTGCATCATAAAATTCCATTTTATAATTTAATCTAATTTCATCTTTTTGACCATTAGGAAAATATATGTTTAAAAGAGTAAAATCTTCAAACTCAGTTATTACTATTCTACCTTCACTATCAAATCTTTCTATCCCAATGCCATAGCAAACAGATATTGGCTTTTGTTTAGTGTATGTAGCTACACCACTATAACCCTTCTTTTCTGCACAAGAAAAATATGAATAATACCCTTGTATATTTTTAAGCTCATCACTTATTTGATTTTCTTGAATTTTTGTCTCTTGAAGACATAAAACCTCTGGTTGTTCTTTTGTAACCCATTCAATAAATCCTTTATCTTTTATAGCTCTTATTCCGTTTACATTCCATGAATAAATTTTCATAAAAATCCCCGCCTTCAACAAATATTTATAATAGTGCCTTACATATATATTTTTTAATCAATATTTAAAATCATATATATTAATCTGCTAATACTAATATATCATACTTTTGAGTATTATAAAATCGCCCACTATAATTATTTCTTAAGAATGAGTATTAGGCGTTTAAGTATAAAGGCACCTAGTTCATGATGAACTAGGTGCCTACTAAAATAAAAATTATTATATTTTAAATTTACTTATACTTTCTCTTAAATTTTCAGCAAGAAGGTTTAAGTTTTCTGCAGCACCTACTATTTCTTGTAGGCCTGCAGCTTGCTGCTGAGTAGATGCACTTACCTCTTGCGAAGTAGCTGCCGTCTCTTGTGATACAAATGCTGCATTTTCAATCTTTTCACTTACTTTATCTTTATAACTATTTATTTCTTTTAGTGAAATATCTACACCGCTTATATCCTTTTGAAGTAATTCCATTGCTCCTTCAATCTTTTTGAAGGTTTCATTAGTAGTTTGTACACTTTTATCAGTTTTATTATTTAACTCTTTGGAGTGCATTATTTGCTCTAATACTTCATCAACGCTGCTTCTTATTACGCTTATTACCTTATCAATTTCAGAAGCTGAACCCGAAGATTGCTCTGCAAGTTTTCTAACCTCATCTGCAACAACTGCAAAGCCTTTTCCTGCTTCGCCCGCCCTAGCTGCCTCTATACTAGCATTTAGAGCTAATAGATTTGTTTGCTCCGTTATTGCTTTTATAGTATCGGTTATAGCACTGATTTTAATAGAATTTTCAGCTAAAATTTCTACCTTTCTAGCTACTTCATCATTAGCTTTAGTGTTTTCCTCAAATACTTGTCTTAAATTATTAACTACTATAATGCCTTCCTCAGTTGATTGTTTAACCTCTAAGGATGCTTTAATCATATTTTTAGCATTAACAGTTGTTTTATTTACTTCTTCTCCTAAGGTGGTGGAATAATTAACACTTTCCTCCAGAACTTGAGACTGCTCATTTGCCCCTTGTGCAATTTGCTGCACTGCCCTTGCAACCTCATCCCCTACAGCATTTGATTCCTGTGTAGTAGCGGCTAGTGACTCTGCTGATTCCTTAACTTTATTTGAACCTTCCACTACATTTCCTAAAACTATAACCATATCCTCTATCATATTATTTACCGAATCAATAATTTGATTTATTTCTAAGCTCGCATTTTTATCTTGATTCACCCTTTGAGTGAAATCTCCCTCCTTAATTTTAGCTAATACACTAATTAATTTTTCCATGGGCTTTGTTATTTTACCAGAAAATATGGTGCCCACTAGAAGTACAAAAATAAGTGATAATACTAAAACAATAATGGGTATTGTTAATCCTTCTACTATTTTTGCTGTTAACTCCGATAAAGGAATAAATCCTACTGTAGTTAATTTAGTTTTTTCATCTACAGCCTTATAGACTAAATATTTTTCTCCATTTACATTTAATACAAGTTTATTTTCTTTAGAGTCCATAATGTTTTTTATCCAAGATTCTTGTGTTGAGTTTTTCCCTAATATATCCTTGTTTTTATGAGCTATAACTGTGCCCTTACTATCTAATACAGCTGAAAACCCACCACTACCTAATTTAATACCTGAAACCATATTAGATATTACTTCTAAATCTATATCTAGACCAATTACGCCTGCAAGGTTACTTTGGTTATCTTTAACTGTTTTTGCAAAAGTAATTACATATTTTTTAGTAGCAGTATCCACATATGGGTTAGTAGAAATTACTTTGCCTTCATTATTAATCGCGTCCTTATACCATTTTGTTGAAGTTGGATCAAAATCATTAGGTAATTCACTCTTAGGTGAAAGGTACATCTTCTTATCTACAGTCCCAAGATATATATGTAACATATCAGTATGAGTTTTTGCAAACCCATCAAAGCTTCTGGTTAACCACTGTGCGGAATCTGGATTTGTCTTAATCATTATAGCGTTTGGATCATTGGATAACATATCTGTAGATTCGTAGTTAGCTTTATATAATGAGCCTATAGCCTCATTTACTCTTGATATGCTTTGATTTGCTATATTATCAAATTCACCCTTTAAATTTTTTGATAAGCTATAATATGTTCCTAAAGAAATTGATAATATAGGTAAAAATGATGCCAAAATAAGCAATGCTATTAATTGAAACCTTAATTTTTTGGCTTTTGGTTTTTTTATATCACTTTTGTTAAATATATTTTTTTTCACAATTTAACCCCCCACTTCATTTTTTTATATTGTTATATATTTCGATATATTTTTCTTATTCTTTAGCGGTTATTTTTATGTTTTCATTATTTTTTTCACTTATATTCATATAAAACACAACATTCTACTTAATTAGCATCCTTCAAATGTTATCCACAGCTTATAAATTTCATTTTCTGTCAATAAAAAGGGGCTGTCTCTTCAAATGATTTTCAATCATTTTGAGACAGCCCCTTGTTATTGTTTTTTAACAAAACGTTTATATCAATTTCTTTTTATATGTTTATTTATATATTTATATATATATTTAATTATTAAAAGTATAATAGATAAACCAACTAAATAAGGTATAAATATGGAAATAATTACAACAAATCCTTTAGCAAAATCAATTAACGATTTCACCGAGGAAACAAACCCATTTACAATTTTATCTACAAAAGACACAGGATTTTCTTTGATTTTATGGACTTCTACTACCTCTATATTCAGTGTGCAAAAATCTATTAAATTATCCCATTTTTTAAGGTTTCCTGTTAAACTCTCAATTTCATATCTAACACTACTTAATTCCTTTTCTAACACTATTATATCTTTGAGCTCACCAGTTTTCTTTAAAAGTTCTAGTAATCTTTCCTCTTGAATAGTTAGTGATTTTAAATGTGCCTGTGTATCAAAATATGCAGTGGTAACATCCTCCGTTGAAATTTGTTTGTTTGTAATGCTTCCTAGGTTCCCAATGTCTAATATAAAACTATCAAATTTCATCTTAGGAATCCTTAATATAAATACACCTTTCCTACTTTGCTCCGACAACTTTGCTTCAATACTTGTACCTGATACATTAGAACTTTGCACATATGCTCCCATACTATTGGTTTTACTTAAAATCTGCTTTATTGCATCATCAAAGCTTAGTGTCTCCATCTGTATTATTCCATTCCTTATTATCTTACCCTGACCAACTAAAGAAGTGTTGAGATTATTCTTTGAATCAGTCTCAGGCTTAGCCGCTTGATTTGAAACAACAGTACCTCCATCACTTAATCCACTATTCCCCTTAGAAACATCCATACTAGGTTTGCTTTCAGTGCTTGTAGATGCTTTTTTAGACCCACATCCCACAGCTGCAAAGCTAATTATTATCATTAACATTATTACTGCTATACTTTTAAATTTTCTTTTCATAAAATACCCTCCTTTAAATTATGGTATATATGATGTATACGTATTTTTTTTATAAAAATCCGTATTGTTAGAAAATTTATATAATAAAAGAGAGTTCATAAAGCAGTAATACCGCTCTTAGAACTCCCTTATTTATTCTAGCCCTTTTTTTCCATGTGATCAAAAACTACTTTTGCACTTTCTTCATGGCCATGCTTAATATTTTTTTTCTTGAAATTATTATCTTCCTTTTTATTGTTCTTAGTTGCTTTCATTTTATTATCCATATACACCTCTCCTATCTTAGATATTCTGTTTAATAAACACTCACTTTTTATGTTCATTTTTTTAACAGCTATATATTATTTTCATCATTTTCTTTGAAAATATACATGATTTCTATCACCCTTATGATTAATTGAGAATATTATTATAGTGGAAGGGGGATTTATGCATAATTTCAAGAAAAAATATAATAGAAAACAAAGAAGATAAAATCATCTATTAATTAATATCATCACATAACAGCTTTCTTTTCCTTAGTTGCAATTTTCTTGAATAGATTCCCGACCTTTAAGTATTTACAAGGATACTATTTTTATAATTCCATAGTAAATAAAGAAAGCACTATACTGTATAATCACAATATAGTGCTTAATAGATTCTATATAATGTTTAATACTACATTTATACGGATAACTTCTCTTTACTATTCTCCACACTATTTTTCTTTAATTTAACATTAGGCTCAGTTGGTAATTTAAATAATGGTATAAATCTATCTAGGCCTGTTAAAGTAAGTAGTAATAATGAACTTACCGCTACCATAGCCATAAAGTTATATTTTATTATATCCATAGCTACAAACTTGTGAAGTGGATAAACTGCTGAAGCTATACCCACATAGAAAGCTATGTATACATGCCATGGAATAAGCTGTGATCCAAATACTCCAAGTGCATCTCCGAAAGTAGCATTTCTTAAACGCAATGTATACATATCCTCTTCGCTACCCTCTACATTATCTTCAAGTAAAGTTCTAATTATCGGCCCAACTGTCACTATTTGTGCCATTTCATCTGCTAATGCTGCATTCCCTAAAATTGACAGCATTCCATTCCAAAACATAAGTTGGCGTACATTTCTTGAAATATTAGAAACTAATCTTGATAATGGAGCAAATGCATCCATTTTACCCATGATACCTCCAAAGGCACCAACCCACATCATCATGACAATAACCCCCGAACCTGCATCTGAGAATCCTTTTTTCATCAATTCTAGAAATTTAGGTACAGATTCTACTGTTCCTGCTGCAAGTCCAAGGATTAGTGAAGCTACTATTCCAAGCCCTAAACATGCAAGCGTCGGAAATCCTTTAATTGCTACTGCAAGTACAATTAATAAAGGAATTATCATATACATAGGAACTCCAGTTTTAACTTGATTTAAAAGCTCCACTGCAGAAGGTTTAGCTTTTTCAAGTGATGCCCATACATCCTTTGGTATTTTATCTATTGCATCACCTGCATTACAAATTACTGTTGGAAGTCCCATTCCCACACTTACAGCGTAGAAAATAATTGCAGTTACTGTTAAACATATAAGAGACCATACTCCTTGATGCCTTATTCTATCAATAACTTCAACCTTTTGGATACCCGAACTTACTACAGTTGTGTCAGAAATAAGTCCTATATTATCCCCAAAGCAAGCTCCACCAGCAATTGCTGACGTAGTAAGTAATAAATTACCTCCTACTATATGATTTAACCATAAGAAAATTGGAGCACAGGCTGCAAAAGTTCCCCATGAAGTACCAGTGGCAACTGAAAGCACTGCTGTTACCAGAAAACCTGTTAAAGCTACAGTTCTAGCTGTTAATCCAAGAGTTAATGAAAAATTAATTATTGATGCGCCAACTCCTGTTGCCATGAAAGCCTCCGCCATTGCATAAGCCGCCATTAATATGAAGAAAACCAATTGCATTTCTTTTACATTTTCCACGGCACCATCAACGATATCGTTAAATTTAAATTTACACACTATTGATGCTATTATAGCTGCGTAAATAGTAGCAATTGGCGCTGCAAGTAATGCATTCATTCCAGACATCATGAGTCCCGCCATTACAAATACTGGTGATAATTTTAATAATGCAATCATGTGTATGTCCCCCATTCGGATTTTGATTCCGTTTACATGAAGTTACACTGTTTTAACCCCGCATAAACTTTCTTTAGTATAGCCAACATTATATGCTATATTTTTTCATAACTCAATTATTTTTATTATGATTCATTAAATAATAGCCATGTTTTTGTCATCTTTTGTATTTTTGCGTTGTATATATTGTAATAGCACCCATTTATTGCAATCGTTTTCTTGTAATCTATTTTGTAAATATACCAAAAGGTTTCCCAACTGGTAAAAATTGCTTTCCAAAATGAGCATTTAAAACTGCTGCTGCGGAACCATAAAAAGAAACTAATGCAATTAGTAATTCAGAATAAGCTGCGAGGCTATGTGAGAATTCATACATAATTCCAAAAGTACTAAGCGATAAACCTATAAATAGAAAATCAATTAAAACAAAAATTGTAAATAATACCTTGTGAGTTTCTGCAGCTCCTATAGTCATAAACAATGAGAATATCAGGTATCCTACAAAAGCAAAGCCCAATTGTTTTGGATCCACAGTCGATGCTAGTGCCTTACCAAATACACCTGCTTTAATTAACCAGCTCGCTCCAACACCCATCCAAAAGAATGCAAAAGCGCCAAAAGCTGTGGTTCCAAAAACATTGTTACGTTTTGAATCATTGATACATGCAAATAATTGAGCAAATCCGCCTAAGAATATTGCCCATGGAAGTATAAAAGATATACCCTCTGTTAGTCCAAGTTTCTGTGAAGATGCCACAAGTGTTACCATGGCAAGTCCGAATAGTCCTAATGCAGATGGATCCGCATTTGTTATTTTTACATTTTGTGTTTGGTTTGTAATCATAATATCCTCCTTTTATTTCCCTTAAAATAATAATTCCTATAAAAAAATAACAGAAAAAAATCAGATTGTCAATTGTATTGTATTCTTTTGTAGAGTTTTGTAGATTTGTTCTATTTTTTTATTAAATCCTAGAGTACAAATCAATTTTTAGTTCCTTATGGTATAATTAAATTATAAAAATTTTTTTATGTAATTTGTTTAAACTTTATATAAAAGAATATAATCATATAGTATAAACAAATATATTGAAAATTAAGAGGTATAAAATGAAATTTATTAAACTCCGTAGAATAGCTGGATATATGTATGAACTACACCGCAGAAACTTTAAGTCCTACTTTAAGCCTATGCTTATTCCATCCTTTGAACCTGTAGTAACAAATTCTGTCCACTGGGTAGGCCATGCTACTGTCGTTATTAATTTAAATGGAAAATTAATAGTAACAGACCCTGTAACCTCAATAAATCTTGGTCAAATAAGACGATTAATTAAACCTTCTTTAAACTTAGCTTCAATTAATATTGATTACATACTGCTATCCCATGGTCATATGGACCATATGAATTACACAACTCTAATGAAACTAAATAAAAACGCAATAGTTATTGCCCCTAAAAATTTAAATCTCCCACTAAAAATTTTAGGATTTAAAAATAGAATACTTCTAAACCCTGATGAAATCTATAGTGCAAGTGGCATAAAAATAAAAGCTTTAAAAGCAAATCATGATGGTAGAAGATATCCTTGGGGCACTGCAGCTGATAGCAATTCCTATATAATCGAAAATAGTACAAAAAAGATTTTTTTTGCTGGCGATACAGCTTATACTGATATTTATGAAAATTTAATGGCAGATGTTGCTATTATGCCTGTAGGCTGCTATAAACCTGACGAGTTTCAAGAAATGCATTGTTCCTCTGAACAAAGTTTCAAAATGTTTAAAATGACGAAATCCAAATTCATGATTCCAATTCATTATAAAACCTATATTTTGGCTCAAGATGATGATGAGGTTACCTGTGACACACTAGAAAGAATAAATGATGGAAGCATAAAAATTATTGACATCGGTCAAACTGTAAAATTATAAGACTTCATCATTTTTTCAACGTAGTAGTCTCAAAAAATACAACTAAAAAAGCACCCTCAAAAGATTAAATGAGGGTGCTTTAATATCATTATATAATGTCAGAAAATGAACTCATGTTATTAAATCATCATCTTCGATGCTGAAATGTCTCTAAAACTTTTGAACATTAATAGCTTGAGGCCCTTTAGGTGCATCTATTACATCAAATTGTACTTCTTCGCCCTCATGTAAATCCTTTCTTGGTCCTTGTTCCTTTATTGCTAAATGATGAACAAATACATCCTCGCCTTCTTGAGCGGATATAAATCCATATCCCCTTTCAGCATCATACCACTTTACTATACCTGTTTTCATATAATTTCCTCCTTGTCGTTCTCTGAAATATAAAGGATTCAAAGTTTAAATATAGTATTAGCTATAAATGTCTAACTAATACTTTTAAATATGCATAAAATCTATATAAAAACAATATAATTATGAATAGTAGTTTAAAGAAGGTAAATAAATGAAAAAACACAACGCATTGTTTGGTATTTTCTTAATTTTTCTAGGCTCCATGCTTCTGGCTGATCAAATATATGATATTAACTTTTTAAATTTTTCTAACTTTTGGCCGTTTTTTATTCTAATTCCAGGTATTTTGTTAGAAATAAGTTTTTTCTTTCTAAAAAAAGAACCAGCTATATTAGTTCTTGCTGGAATTTTAACCACTACAGGTTTACTATTTATTTTTGAAACTTCAACAAGTTGGAAATACTCAACTGAAACCTGGCCCATTTATACCCTAGGCCTTGCTATAGGATTATTTCAATATTATTTATTTTCAAAAAAAAATAACACCTTACTATTCTTTATATCTTTACTAGCTTTTATATCTATATTTTCTTTTGCAGTAAATTTTCTAGGAAACAAATATACTTGGTTTACTTACGGATTATTGGTTCCTTGTCTAATTATTGCGCTAGGCATATATGTGTTTTTAAAAAACATATTAAAATAAAAAAAATTAATATATATAAAAATAATCCCAGCAAAATTTTGCTGGGATTATTTTTATTCACATTGTGAAGTATTATTATTTAAAATTCAATTAAAAACATTTGGCTAGAGTGGCAGGATTCGAACCTGCGAATGCCAGAGTCAGAGTCTAGTGCCTTACCGCTTGGCTACACCCCAATAACAAAACAAATGGTGACTTTTAGGGAAATTGAACCCCTAATTCGATAGATTGTTTTTTACAACTTTCTGTAAACTATTATAACATAGTTGCACTCTTTTTTGCAAGTGTATATCATAATATTATCCCTTCATTAATATAGTCTATTATTTAATTCTTTTGAAAATCGGATGATCTTCTTTCAGCTGTAACAAATCCCATAAGTTCCCGTATAAATCCTTAAATACCGCAACCATTCCAAACTCTATAGCTGCATCATAATCTTTTACAACTAGAGCTATATGAATAATTGATTGAACCATTTTTTCAACTCCTCGTAGTTTTGGACATTATTATTTAATCAATATTTTCATGTATCATTCTTTAATTACAAAGGCAATTTGATTCACAAACCTCTTTTATGTCTTTATATTTTACGATTCCGAACCATTATATAACATAATAGTAAAGATTGGAATACTCCAAACTTTACTGTACCATAGTTTCCTAGTTGATTTTCAAGCCTCTACAAAGGTTGGCATTACTTAATTTACGCTAGTTGTGGCTATTGCAAACTAACTGCTTTTTTATCCAGAAGATTATATTTTTTTCAACATAGATATATTCTCAGCTTCTTCATCTCTTATTTCGTATTCTAAACTTTTATATAATGAAAAAGCAGGTTTATTATATTTAAAAACGTTAAGTAATATTTTATTAAGTCCCTTTTCTTTCGCTTCCTTTTCAATCAAAAGTAAGGTCTGTTTTCCATAGCCTTGGTTACGGAACTTCTCAAGTATTAAGAAATCACAAATAAATGCTATATCTTCCTTATACTTTTGATACCAGATAAAGCCTACATCTTCATTGTCGCTATTTACAACTACATAAATGAAATTATCCTTTGTGTACTTTCCTTGTGGAATCAATCCATTAAAACTTTTTTTGGCACTCTCAAACGCATTTTCTTCGCTGCATAGACCTGATTTTATTAAATCTTGTGAGTAATCTAGAATATTCCATTCAGTGAACTTATCAAATTCATCATCACTCATTTCTCTGAATCTTACATTGAAATCTTCCATTTTGTTCCTCCTTAATATTTACTCCTAAATTATAGTCTATTATAACACAATTTACATAATATCCAATAAAATATGCTTAAGTATAATAAGTTTAGTCTTAATTAATAAGAAATAATTAGCTATTGGAATCTATCCCATAGTAATTTTTACAGTTGTTTCTGACGAACTTAAATGGCATTCCTTGCTGAAATAAAAAAAAGGTGAGTTTCCTCACTTTATGAATTATCTAATTAATAGGCCCGTTACTTTACCTTCTTCTTTTTAGTATTGACTATGCTAATTTATGATTTTTTATCATACCTTTAATGTTTAAATCTTCAACTACTATAACTTGATTATCATTAACGAGTTTACGACTTAGTTTATGCATAAAATCATTTCTTTGATTAGCAACTTGTGAATGAATTGAATTTAATCTTTCTTTAGCTTTTAAATAGTTTTTTTGAACCTTCTATCTTTTTAGGTAGCTGCTTTTGTAGTTTAATTAGCTGGCGGTAACGTTGCTATTGAAGTGGCACGAACAGCCGTTCTTGCAGGCTTATCAGATGTTTCTATTTTCCGTCTTGAATCCCGTGATATCATGCCTGCAAGGCTGATTCATTTACGTATCAAACTGCACAACCTGACATCTTTGTGGGCGGTGATGTCTACACCGGTCCTAAATTTGCCATTGATGCTATCGCCACAGGTAAAGAAGGAAACTAAGCGCTGCCTCAGCTGTGGTGTTACCATTGTTGACAAAATTGCTTTTAAGAAAGTTACTAACCTTTTCTCCAAGGAAGACAAGTAAGGAGCGCTTATGCATAAACTATACCCGCAGTTAGATTTGTACCGTAGAATAACCCCATACAATGATAGTAAGAGGTTATTCTTATTTATATATTAAAATAAATCCTTCACCTTTTTCCATTTAATTGCTCTGCAATAATTCTTGATAAATACTTACCAGTATTTTTTACTTCCTCAATATTATTAGTATATGTGCCTACTTCAATTAGCACTGCATTATTACTTCTATCCTGGCCATAAAAATCTATCCCCCTATGATAAGCGCAAATTGGATGGTCTCTTATAAAATTTGGATATAATTTATTTGATATGCCAATCATAGAATCTATTAATTTCTTCTGCTTAGCGTATCTAGGGTTTGCATCTGTTACTACAAACTGAAATTGTGCAACATTTTCCCCATTTATTTTAGTTGTTACTAAATTCTTATTCTCTACACTATCTCTATGTATATCTATAATTAAATCAAAATCTTCATATTCCTTTAAATACTTATTTAAAGTAACTCTAGATTTTTTGTAGGCATTATTATAATCTCCTTTATCATGCACAGTCTTATCATGTATAATTGCAATCCCATATTTTTTTTCGAGTTCTTCAGATATTATATCTCCTACAGCACATACACTTCTTGTTGGATCCAAACTATTGGTAGTTTTAAATGTTTCCTTGTCTGAGGTGCGGTATGCTTCACAGGTATGAGTATGATATATAAGCACTCGTGGTTTGGCTTTATTTAGAGTTTGTTTCAACTTAGGATTATAGAGGTCTGCAATCACATTAGGCGCTTCAACTTTATCTTCAGATTTGCTTACCTGCTTATCATCTAAATTAAAGGGTTTAAGAATAAATGCTTTTATTTTGTCTACACCATTGCTCTCATCAGCTACACTTATATCAGTACTACCTTCATTGTTATCCAAATATGCAATTTCTTTTGTTATTATTGATATAGGATTCGAAATGTCTATTCCTAAAAATGATAAAACTGTTATTTTCATGATATTTTCATCCTTGGTTGATTGATTTTCTTTGTTTGAGCACCTAATTACGGATAATACATTCTTAATAACATTAACATAAAAATGATTTTTATATTTTCCTTCATTGTTTGCCTTAACACTTTTAGGTAAAATCATGCCTAATAAAAAAATAATGAGTAATGTGAAGATACTTAAACCCATTCTCGCTTTACTATCTTTTTTAACAGCGTGTTTTGAAAAAGTCATTTTTATATTTGGTATATTATCCTTATCTTTAAGCTTTATGCCTTTATAACTCATCTTTCTCCCCCCGTTTATAAAATATATATGAGGAAAGATACGAAGTTATTACTAGTAATAGATAACAATATTATTATTGAAATGATATGCACAAGTAAATAATAGATAGGACCAATTTTCAGGTAAATCAATTACTTATACTTGAAATTAATGTTATAATCAGTATATAAATATACTATAATATAGCTCTAAGTTGTAAAATATTTCAAAATTAAGAGTAAGAACATGAAGAAAAATAATAGTTTGAGCTAGCTTGTGATGGAATTGGCGTGTGATTAAGGGGGAGTTATTGTGATTAGAAAAATTAATACAATGTATTTTAGTGCTACAGATACAACTAAAAAAGTGGTATGTAGTATAGGAAAGAAGATTCTCCAAAATATTAATAAAGAAATATCTATAAATAATATTGATTTTACATTACCTGAAGCTCGAAAAAAAATAGTATCATTTACGAAGCAGGATGTCCTTATTATAGGAATCCCTGTCTATGCAGGAAGAGTTCCTAATATATTATTAAAATATTTAAACTCTATTACCGGTAATGGTGCATTAGCAATTCCCGTAGTTGTATATGGAAACAGAAATTATGATGATGCATTAATAGAACTGAAAGATATACTTGAACTAAATGGTTTTAAAGTTATTGGCGGGGGTGCATTTATAGGAGAACATGCATTTTCTAAAACTCTTGCTAAAAACAGACCTGATGAAGAAGATATGGATATTGCATGCGACTTTGCAAATCAATTATATACAAAAATAATAACTCAAGATAAATTTCAAACTGTAGGTATAAATGGAAACAAGCATTATAGAAAACACTATGTTCCTACAAACAAAGATGGTATTGCTGTTGATATTAGAAAGGTTACTCCAAAAACAAATAGCAATTGTAATGATTGTAAACTTTGTGTAACTATATGTCCTATGGGTTCCATTGATTTTCAAGATGTATCTAAATTAAATGGAATTTGTATTAAATGTGGAGCTTGTATTAAAAAATGCCCAATGAATGCAAAGTATTATGATGATGAAGATTATTTGAGACATAAGCATGAATTAGAAGTTAATTTTACTTATCGAAAAGAACCAGAATTATTTCTATAGAAAAGTATGCATGAACTACCACTACCCTAAATGGATAGTTGAGCTCATGTCCAAGTTTATAAATATCATTAAAAAATTTTCATACACTTATTGATTGAATTTATAGTATAAAGTACATCTTCCTTACTATTGCTGTGACTAAAACTAAATCTTACTGTTCCACTGGGGAATGTTCCCAAAGTCTTATGAGCAGAAGGTGCACAGTGAAGACCACATCTTGTCATAATACCGTAATCTTTACTTAAATGATGAGACATAATTCCATTATCTAAATCGCTGTGAGTTAAATCCAATGAAACTACAGCAGTCCTTTCTTTAATTGTAGGTATACCTATTAATTTAACTTTAGGTATGTTTTTTAATTCTTTTATAAATAACTCTGTAAGGTACAGTTCTTTTTCTCTTATAGTATCTATGCCTGTATCTAGTAAATATTTTAGTGAAGCATTTAATCCAAAAATTCCTGGTATATTAGGTGTGCCTGCTTCAAACTTATCAGGCATATATATAGGCTGAATTTCTTCTTCTGAAAGACTTCCTGTACCCCCTTCTATTAAAGGTTCAATTAAAGTTGCTAATTTATCAGTTGTTATAAATCCACCTACTCCTTGAGGTCCAAGTAATCCTTTATGACCAGTAAAAGCAATTATATCTGCACACAATAAATTAAAGTTAAGATCCATAAATCCAGCTCCTTGAGCACTGTCTATTATGAAATACAGATTATGTTTTTTACATATTTGTCCTACTTTATATAATGGAAGCACCGTACCACATACATTAGAAGCTGCAGTCATAATAATTGCTTTAGTGGTAGGTTTTATACTCTCAGCAATATCTAAAACATCAAGTTCTCCTAAATTATTGCATTGAACTCTTGAGAATTCTACACCATTTTTTAAAATAGAATTTAAAGGTCTCATAACTGCATTATGTTCCATGGAAGAAACAATAACATGATCCCCTGTTTTAAATAATCCTTTTATTATTGTATTAAGGCTCTCTGTAATATTTTTGTTAAAAATAACATTTTCTGGTTTATCAAAGCTAAATAACTTACAAATAAGCTCACGTGTTTCAAAAACGATTTTCTCTGCAGAATAAGAACTGCTATATGCCCCCCTATTTACATTGCATCCTATATTTGTTATGTAATCACATATGCTTTCAGCCACACCAGGTGCTTTCGGAAAAGCAGTGGCAGCATTATCCAGATAAATTTGTTTCATAAAGTATCCACCTTCCCAACTTTATATATTAAAATGTATTAGTTTTATATTGTTTCATTATATCAAATTTTATTGCAAACATATGCCTTATAGAAAAAATCTATAGATACTAAGATATATATAGCAAATGCCAATTTAACATTAGCAGTGTAATTTGCTATTATAATAGTTGATGTGAAAAATTTATCTAAGGGGGAAATTAAATGAAAGAAAAACGCGGTATTATTTTTACAGGAGCGATAGTGGGAATTTTGTCAGTATTGCTTGTTTATTTTGGAAATCCCATGAATATGGGATTATGTATTGCTTGTTTTATAAGAGACACAGCAGGTGGGCTGGGACTGCACAGAGCAGGAGTAGTTCAGTATATTAGACCTGAGATAATAGGAATAGTTTTTGGTGCTTTCATAATGGCATTAATTAGTAAAGAATTTAATACAAGGGGAGGTTCTTCACCTTTTATTAGATTCATACTTGGATTTATAGTTATGATAGGTGCGTTAATGTTCCTAGGCTGTCCTTTAAGAATGATTTTAAGATTAGGTGGCGGAGACTTAAATGCAGTAGTAGGACTAGCAGGCTTTGCTGCAGGAATTGGAGCTGGAATATTATTCTTAAATAAAGGCTTTAGTTTAAAAAGAAACTATAAATTGAATAAGGTTGAAGGTTATTTATTCCCAGCAATAAATGTGGCACTACTCGCTTTAGTGATTGCTGCACCCGCTTTTATATTTTTTAGTAAGCAAGGTCCAGGAAAAGCTCATGCTGCCATATGGATTTCTTTATTAGTAGGGCTTGTTGTTGGTATACTTTCACAAAAAACAAGACTTTGTATGGTAGGTGGAATAAGAGACTTAATATTATTCAAAGATAGCTATTTGATCTCAGGATTTATTGCAATTTTTGTATTTGCTACAATTGGTAATTTGATTTTTGGATTTTATAATTTTGGCTTTGCAAATCAGCCTGTGGCTTATGTAGATGGTTTGTGGAATTTCCTTGGAATGGCACTCGTTGGATGGGCTTCTATACTCTTGGGAGGATGTCCATTAAGACAATTAATATTATCATCAGAGGGAAATATAGATTCCGTTATGGCTGTAATAGGAATGCTTGTAGGCGCAGCTTTTGTGCACAATTTCGGATTAGCATCAAGTGCAAAAGGCCCTACTTACAATGGTAAAGTTGCAGTATTAATAGGATTTGCACTAGTTTTTCTAATATCTTATGTAAACATTGAAAAAAGTTTAAAAGTGAAAATGAAGGGAGATGTAAAGATTGGTACAAATTAATGCAATAGGAATGTCTTGTCCTCAACCAGTATTAATGGCTAAAAAAGCACTAGAACAAAATCCGCAAGGAATAGAAGTTTTAGTGGATAATAATACAGCTAAACAGAACGTATCAAGATTTGGAAAAAACAAGGGATATAAAATAGAAGTTAAAGAAAGTGGAGAGAATTTTCTAGTAACCATTAAAAAATAAGGATGTGTTTAATATGGAATATACAGCAGTATTTTTTACACATTCAGGTGCAATAAAATATGATAAATATTTAAAAAGCATAAGTGTGTGTTCAGAGCTTATGCCTATTCCAAGAAAATTATCTTCTAATTGTGGTGTAGGAATAAAATTTAATTATATCCGGAATATTAATGAAATTATATCTGAAGACATTGAAAAGCTTTTTTCTTTAGAAAATAAAGAATATAAGCTTATATACACTTGTGAATAAATAAGCACACTCGATTTTTCAGTTAACTTATAAAGAAGGAAACCTTATAATACTGGTTTCCTTCTTTATTTGTATATAACTCATACTCAGCAAATTAGTTATGAAACTAAATACTTTTCCTTCTAAATAACTTAGTACCCATAAAAAACATAATATAAGTACCCACCGCTACAATTATTATAGATGCTCCAGAGGCAATATGAATCTTATAGGATATAAAAAGTCCTAATAGTGAAAATGACACACCAAATAAAATAGAAAGTCCCATAATTTTCTTTAAGTTATATGTAAATATTTTAGAAATAGCAGGTGGAACTGTTAAAAGTGCAATTATAAGTATTATACCCACTACCCTTATAAGCACAACAACACTAAATGCTATAAGTAAGAATACTATATACTCCATTAATTTAACATTAATACCAACTACCTTAGAAAATTCTTCGTCAAACAGATAGGCTTTTATATTATTAAAAAATGCTATTACTATAAAAATAACAACAGAATCCAAACCAGCCATTATATAAAGATCTACTTTAGATACTGTAAGTATATCTCCAAATAAATATGATGAAATATCTGGAGGATATCCAGGAGTAAGAGAAATAAATATAATGCCAAGTGCCATGCCTAATGACCAAAACATGCCTATAATAGTATCCGTATTTACTTTTGATCTTCTCTTTATCTCAACTATTCCAAAAGAAGATACTACAGAAAATATTAGAGCACCTATTATAGGTTCTATCTTCAAAAAATACCCCATACCAACTCCACCAAATGCGGCATGTGCAATACCACCACTCATCATTACAAGCTTTTTTTCAACTATTATTGTTCCAATAATGCCACATATTATACTTGCAAGTACTGCTCCAATAATGGCATGTTGCAAAAATGTATACTTTAAAATAGCATCTATCATTTAATTTTCCTCCTGATGGTTTCTAAAGACTCTATGAGGTATATCACCATGGGATATAACATCTACCGGACATCCATAAACCCTATCCATTATATCTTTATTAAGCTCAGGTTCTCCATGATAAAATAGCTTTTGATTTAAACAAGCTATTTTATCTATATAGGAAAAAACAAAACCAGTATCATGAGTTACTACTAATATAGTCATATTTTTATTAAGATCCTTAAGCAATGAGTAAATACTAGTTTTTGATTGTACATCAAGACTTGCAGTTGGTTCATCTAAAAGTAAAAGTTTAGGTTCCGTACAAAGCGCCCTTGCAATTAATACCCTTTGCATCTGCCCACCAGAAAGCTGTCCTATCTGCCTATTCTTAAGTTCATATATTTCTAACATATTCATTATATTTTCAGCAAATTCCATATCTTCTTTAGAATACTTATGAAAAAAATTCATGCCATATTTTAACCTTCCCATAAGCACCACATCAATTACATCTATAGGAAAATTTTTTTCGAATTTTGTAAATTGAGGTACGTATCCTATGGAATTTTTTTTATTCTGTGGATCTCTACCATACACTTTTATCTCTCCTAAGGTTGGTTTAATTAACCCTAAAATTGCTTTTAATAGCGTTGATTTACCTCCTCCATTTGGACCTAAAATTGCAATAAATTCTTTATCTTTAATAGTAATATTTATATCTTTTAGTGCATTTAAATTTTCATAATCTATACTTAAATTCTTTATCTCAACTGCATTCATTCTAATCCCTCTCTATTGCTTCTTTAAAAGTTTTAGCCATTTTTTCTAGGTTGTTTATATAATCTGAAGATAGTGGTTCTACCATTTCAGCCTTTCCATCAATTTCTAAAGCAAAAGTTTTAGATTGTTTACTATCTATTTCTGCTTGATAAAATATAGCTTTTATCCCTTCTTTTTTTGCAAAATCTATAGTTTTTTGCAAGTCCTCTATAGTTGCTTCTTTTCCTTCCTGTTCAAGCGATACCATCTCAAGTCCATACTCATCTGCAAAATATCCAAAAGCTGGATGGTAGCATATAAATGCCTTTTTCTTAAGTGACAGCAACGAATCTTTTGTATCAATATCAAGTTTATCAAGTTTATTTATATAATCCTTGCCATTTGTTTCATAAAAATTTTTATTAGAAGAATCTTTTAATGAAAGCTCTTTTACTATTTCTTCCACCATAACTTTTGCTCTTTTAGGTGAAAGCCATATATGAGGGTCTCTCTCTCCAGACGCAAATTTTCTATCGGGATAAACTTTTGAAACTACATCTGCCATATTTACTATTTTTATATCTTTATTAAAATCTTTTATTTTAGGCAGTATACTTGCTTTTTCAGTAGGAACACCTATAGTAAAATATACAGAAGCACTACTAAGTTTTTCCATTATGTCTGGATTAGGCGCAAAATTTTCCGGACTTTTTCCTGGTGGTATCATTGTAACAATATCAACCTTATCCCCACCCACTGCTTTTACAAAAGTTTCCTGTGGTACTATAGATACAGCAACACTAATTTTCTGTTTTGTATTTGTATCACTGGTTTCTTTAGAAGCTCCACATGCAGAAAAAAATAAAGCAGAAAAAATAAAAGAAAATAATAACATTTTTTTACTTGTCTTCAACATTTAAATAACCTCCCACGTCTTGTAAATGCAAATTGTTTGCATTTACATTTACATTTACCTTAATTATACTCCTTCATTAAAATTAATCAATAGCCAAAGTATATTTTTCTATTTGCTATAACTCTTATATTATTTCAATAATATTTCCAGTATTGTTATATAGAAATTCATTCCGAAATTCATGTTTAATTTTTTCTATAGCATATTTCCCAGTACAATGAGACATTCCTAGAATATGAATATTTTTCTCTTTAAAATAATTCATTGTAGTCTTTAATCTTTGCTCATTTGCTTCAACTAAATGAGTTCCGCCAACGACACCATATATTTGTAGACCTGTCCGCTCTATAATAGTTTCTAAAATGTTAACTATCCCTACATGAGAACATCCCACCATAACCATCAGCCCTTTTTCATGCTTCACTACTAATGCTATTTCATCCGAAAAATTATCTACTGCATAGTCTTCATCTTGTTTTATTCTAAATATTTTATTTAGCTGTTCAAAATCATTATTTCTTTTAAAATCAGAAAACATCATTACATTTTCAGTAATATAAAATATATCTTCTTTAATATATTTTACAACCATATTATTTTGATGAATATATTCTTTATCAAAAGAATTACCAATATATTTATAATTATCTTTTTCCACAAATTTATATTTACTGTTAAAAAAACTTTTCCCTACTATTAACTTGTATGAGTTATAATTTTTATCAACAAATTTTCTAAATCCTCCAGTATGGTCATAATGTCCATGACTTAACACAACATAATCCAATTTACTTAAATCAATCTTTAATTTTTCAGCATTTTCAATAAAATTCCCACTTTGACCAGTATCAAACAATATTTTCATTCCATCAGTTTCAATATAAAGAGACAACCCATGTTCACTAAGCAAAATATTATTATCATCAGGATTATTTTCAATAAGAGTTGTTATTTTTAAATTCATCTTAATCACCAGCTATCCTTTCTATTTTTGTTGTCCCACCACATGTTCCATTATCTATAAAATGAAATCCATGTTTAACCTCCAAATTTCATATTTCTACCATGTCTATGTCTATGACAAACACAAACATCACATTTTTCTTCATCTCCAAAATCACTACAAAGCTTGTAGTCACCACCTTCTATTACCAATACCTTACCATTTACCAAACTATCTGCAAATTTTCTACGAGCATCATCATAAATTCTTTGCACCGTTGAACGTGCAACTCCCATGGCCTCTGCAGTTTCTGCTTGATTTAATCCACTCAAATCCATAAGTCTTATAGTTTCATATTCCTCTACTGTCATTATTATTTGTTCACATTCATTTTCCGATATACCTATGGGTCCAAATTTATTAACTCCTGGCAAATTACAAACTCTTCTCCATTTTCTTGGTCTTGCCATTACTTATCTCACCTTCCTCTCTTATAATTTATATGATTTATAATACTATCGCCATAATTCTCCTTTATATATATTTGAAAAATCAACAAGCCCATTATAACACTTCATAAAATTTAAGTTGATTAATAATATCAAAAACCTTAAAAAATTCTATACGCTTGTTTGATAATTTATTTATTCTTCCAAGTTGACAATATATACATAAATAATTACATGTTTTAAATTTAATTTTTTTTTTACATATTATCTATTAATTAAAGATTTTTTTAACATACTTATTAGCATACACTGTTTTTACTATATTTTACTCTTATATATAACAAATAAAGGGTAAACTACCACCCCTTATTTGAGTTGTAATATGCCCCTTTCTTATCATCCTGAGAAGTATTCAATTGATTATTTATTATTTATTAAATTGAGTCTATTTTCAAGATTAACTTTTTCTTGTGCAAGTAACTCTTTTGGATTCCTGGGATTAATTGAATTATTAAAACCATTCATTCCTAAACCCATTCCACAACCACCTTTACGACCTAATCCTCTAGTTGCACTTTTACTATTAGTTACATTACAAACTCCCATTCCTCTTCCTGTATTTGATCCCATTCCCATTGGACCCGTACCATCTCTTCTAGCCATGAAAACATCTCCTTTTTTTTGTTTTGGGCATTTGCCCCTTACAATTATTATTATACTCTATTTTGGGCATATGTCAATAACTAGTTTTCACTAAATTTATTTTCTGTTTTACATTCCACAACATCATATTCATGAAATGCAACCTCCATTTCAGGATATTCTTCAACTATATCTAATAATATGTTTTTTTGTGTAATCATTGGTTCACCTCCATTTACACTAAGTAAATAAGGAATAATAACTTCAGCACAATGTCATTCATATTCATTTTATGTTTACTATAACTCCTAATATAGATATAAAAGGGACACTCTGAAGGAGATAACAATTCTCAATTGTTATCTCCTCACTAAAGTTTTCTTTTTATTGTAGTATGTGACCCTCACTTATAAAAGTAGGGGACTCTCTTCTCAAATACCATTATTTACCATAATAACTGGTATACTTGATATACCAAATCGCTTTAAATCTATAGGATTTTTATCTACATTTACTTTAGCAAATTTTATTTTTCCAAAATACTACTTATCTAATTTATATTTTTTTGTTATAAAACTATCTTTGCTCTTCTACAAATTGTATTGCTCCCATAGGACAATAGCTTATACATTTACCACATTTAATACACTTATCTTCTATAATAGTCGGCGCACCAAATCCCACTTGCTTTATAGCCTCTACTGGACATACTCCTATTGATGGACATGGATGATTTTGTGGACATCTATTTTTAATTATTTTAATTTTCATAACCCTCACCTCTTTTTGTTATATACCCCCTTAGGGTATATAGCTTATGTTAACATATTAAAAACTTATCTGTCAATATTTTTTTATATTCATATATCAAAATAAAGGGTTTAAAAACAACAAACTAATATATGTTTCAATAAAAAAACACTTTTCTAAATAATAGTATTTTTAGCAGTCTTAGAAACAACCTTTTGAATTACACACATCTGTAGAAGCGCGATTCCATCCATTACAATAAACCACATGGACTAACTTCTTAGGCTTTTCCAGAGGGTTTCCCTCTTCATCGTAGAAAGTTACCTCTCTACTCTAAGAGCTTAAATTCCGCCAATTCCTGACGTACAGGTACATTAGTATTTATCTATATTTAAAGTAATGTTACTTATTATGCGCTAATTGTTTCCTTATATATTCTTAAGCCTTCGACTAATATGTTAACCGCAGCGTTTTTATCTCTATCATGAACTGTTTTGCATTTAGGACATATCCATTTGCGTATATTAACATCTTTTATACTTAGTTCTTGATGGTGGCACACATTACATAACTGACTACTTGGAAAGAATGTGTCAACCGCTATAACATTTTTATCATTAAATATACTTTTATAAGTAAGTATTGTTCTAAACTTCGACCAACACACATCTGCTATAGACTTTGAAAATTTATGATTTTTAATCATATCACTAACATTTAAGTTTTCTATACAAATGATGTCATATTTATTTACTAGCTTAGTAGTTAATTTGTGTATGAAATCTTCTCTACAATTAGCTATCTTTCTATGAATTTTAGCTACTTTAACTCTCTGTTTAAGAAATTTCTGACTTCGTGTTTTATTAGTATTTATATCTTGCATAAATTTTTTCTTACTTAACCTTCGTTGTTCTTTAAGAAGTTTTTTTTCATACTTGCTATAATATTTAGGATTATCTGTTTTATTACCATCAGATGTAGTCAGAAAATGTTTTATGCCTACATCTAGTCCTACAAATTCATTAGTCTTAATTGCCATTTCAATTTCAACCTCTGTGCAACATAAACTTAAGTAGTATTTATCATCTACATTATTACTTACCGTAGCACTCAATATTCTACCTTGAAATTGCCTACTGTAAGCTATTTTAACATTACTAAGTTTTGGTAGTTGTATTTTACAGTTCTGTTTTTTATACTTATTGCTAGATGTAAATTCAATTTCCTTTTCTTTTACACGAATATTGCCCCCCGCAGTAGTTATTGTAAAATTCATTTCACATGATTTATAATTATCTTTCCATGATTTAAATTTAGGATGTTTATCATGGTCATAAAATGTTAATATTTTACCTGTTCGAGCTGCATGTTCTATAGTTTTCTTAGACCACTTAAAATTAGATTCTAAGTACCTTAAGTAAGCCGTACTCAAATCTTTTAATGTATTTTGAAGAATTGACTTTTCAGCATCTTTAAGCCATATATTCTCATTTTTTAATTTAGTAAGAAGTGCTGACATTTTGTTATAGTTTAAAATACCTTCTTTAGCTTCAAGTCTATCCATATTAAGTTTCAAGAAATAATTCCAAACAAATCGTTTTGCAGTAAAATTAATTTGTAATTGTTCAATTTGAATTTTACTTGGATAAATTCTATACTTATAAGCTTTGATAATCATTGCAGCACCTCCTTTTATTAAATAATCTGTATATCTATTATAACCAACTATTCATAAAAACATTATTTAAAACAAAATAATATTATCTTTTAGTTGCCACTAAAAAGAACCGCTAACTCACGACTGAAGGTCACGAGTGTGCGCGGTCCAATTATCAATAAATAAAATACCATTTAGATGATCAATTTCATGACAAAATGCTCGTGCAAGTAATCCTGTAGCTTGAATTTCTACATTTTTACCAATTTCATTTATAGCCTTAACCTTTACCTTATATGGGCGCTTAACCTCTCCAATTATTCCCGGAATACTCAAGCACCCTTCTGTATCTTGTTGTTCCCCTTCTATTGCTATTATTTCTGGGTTTACAAGTTTGATAAGTCCCTCACCTATATCAACAACAATTATTCTTTTAAGTATTTCTACCTGTGGTGCAGCAAGTCCTACACCCCTTTCTTTATACATTGTTTCAGCCATATCATCCATCAACTGTAATATCCTTTTATCTATCTTATCAACATACTTTGATTTTTTTCTTAACACATTATCTTTTTTATAATTAGTAATATATCTTAAAGCAATAACACATTCCCATTCTCTCATGCTTTATCTCCTCTGGAATTTGATCAGTCATTTCATTTGCTGGTGTACCCTTTCGTTTAGAATAAATATAAGTAAATGCAGAATCAAATTGTACTTCCTTAACTAAACTTATAGTTTCCAGTAAATCTTCTTCACTCTCTCCAGGAAAGCCAATTATAATGTCTGTAGTAATAGCAACATTTGGTATTTTAATTCTTATTTCATTTATTAGATCAGTATATTGTTTTCTATCATATTTACGATTCATTTTTTTTAAAAGTCTGTTAGATCCAGATTGAACAGCAAGATGTACATGCTCACAAACATTTTCACATCCTGCAATAGCATCAATCACTTTACTTGAAAGGTCCTTAGGATGAGATGTCAAAAATCGAATCCTCTCAATATTTGGAATAATATTTACCTTTTGTAAAAGATCAGCAAAATCGACTTTAGGCTCTAAATCTTTCCCATAAGAATTTACATTTTGACCAAGCAAAATTATTTCCTTATATCCCTTTTTCACTAAATCTTTAATTTCATTTTCAATATCAATTGGTTTTCTACTTCTTTCTCTGCCTCTTACATAGGGGACAATACAATACGTACAAAAATTATTGCAGCCATACATTATTGTGACATAAGCTTTAATACTATTATTTCTATCAACTGGAATACCTTCAATTATATCTTCTTCTTTACTTGCAATTTCAATAATTGATTTATCTTCCAGGCGAGCCCTATGTAAATATTCAATAAATTTGTGAGAATTATGAGTTCCAAAAATTATATCAACAAACGGATATTTTCTAAGTATTGTTTCTGCCATACCTTCTTGTTGCATCATACATCCACAAACTGAAATAATTAAAGAAGGATTGATTTTTTTAAGTCGTTTCAATTCTCCCAAATTTCCGTAGACTTTAAACTCTGCATTTTCTCGTACACAGCAAGTGTTAAATATAATAACATCAGCTGATTCTTTTATGCTTGTTTTAATATACCCAAGCTGCATTAACATACCTGATAGTTTTTCAGAGTCTTCTTCATTCATTTGGCAACCCCAAGTTTCTATATAATACTCTAATATATTATTAATCATAGTTGCATATTCTCCTTTATGTAGATTTACTCGAAATCTATTCCACATACTCTCTTAAAGCATTATAGGTATACTCTATTATTTCATTACAAGACACACCTTTTTTCTTTAACTCTAAACATTCGAATGTTCCATATTTTTCTTTTACCTTATTCATTATTCCCTTTGTATATTTTCTTGATTCATTCTTAATTGTTGCTTCTTCTCTTCCTTTTAATGCTCCTAGTGCTATAAGCGCCCCTGTAATTGCTCCACAAGTACTTCCTACCATCATACCAGATCCAAAAGGACTAGCAATAAAAATCGGAATATCAAAACCATTTTCTTCATTAAATGCCTTTACTACAGATTCTGCACAATTATATCCTTGCTTATGATATTCTAAAACATCCGTCATTAACATCTACCTCTTATTCTTTATTTTTCCCTAAATATTTATATGTTTTTATCAATTTTTTGTAAAACTTTTTATATTGCCCCTCCAAATTTTTTATTATAGTTGCATATTGGCATTTGCCATTTTTATATTACTTCTTTTTTTGATTATTGTCAAATGCCAACTATAGTTATAAAAAAAAATAGGTAACATCCTCCCTTTTTAATACTGCAAGGAGCTACCCATTATTTTATATACCCTCATTAACAAGTTTTTTAGTATAAGCTTCAACAGGATTAGAAAAAATTTGTGATGTTAACCCTTTTTCTATAATTTTTCCTTTATGCATCACATACGTTTGATCTGCAATCTTTAAGGCTATATTAAGATCATGAGTTATATATATCATTGCAAAGCCTCTTTCATTCTGAAATCCTTTTAAAAGCCTTAATATATTTGCTTGTGTTGAAGGATCTAACATTGAATTTATTTCATCAGCAATTAAAAGTTTTGGCTCCATTATAAGACTCCTAGCTAATGCCAATCTCTGTCTTTGGCCCCCACTTAGCATATAACATTTGTATTTTAAAAAGTTCTCATCATAGGGTAATTTCACTTCTTTTAATACTTCAATTACTTTTCTCTTTCTTTCTTCTTTATCATCTTCTTTTAGTATATCTAAAGGTTCTTTTACTATATCTTCTACTGTAAACTGTTCATTTGTAGCTGAAAAAGGATCTTGAAATACTATTTGTATTCCATGTTTATGACAAGTTGCACTATTTCCTAAAACCTTTTTTTCCTGAAAAATGATTTCGCCAAAATCCGGACTAATTATACCTGATAAAATTTCAGCAAAAGTACTTTTACCAGAGCCCGACTCTCCAACTAATGCAATAACTTCACCATGACGAATTTTAATTTCACAATTATCACAGGCAGTAACCCTTCTTCCATTAGAACTATAAACTTTATTAATGTTGCTTCCATGCAAAAGAGTTACAATACCTCCCCTATTGCATGCTACCTTTCTATTTAACGCTACCCATTCTAATTTAGGAACTTTAGTCTTACATATTTCTATACTTTGATTACACCTTCCATAAAAACTACACCCATCATTAATATTATTATTTTTTTCACCTGCTATTCCCCACATGTCCTTATATATATTTATACTTGGAGAAGAATTAATAAGTCCTCTTGTATAACTATTCATTGGGTTATTTATTACTTCTTTAGTTAATCCCTCTTCAACTATATATCCTGAATACATAACTGCTACTCTCGAAGTAAGTTTTAAAATTGTTTCTATTTCATGAGATATAATGATTAATGTAAATCTTTTTAATTTTTGCATTTTTTTTATAAGATTTATAATTTCATTTTTAGAAACTGCATCTAAAGCAGTGGTAGGTTCATCAGCAATTAAAACCTCTGGATCGCAGGATAGTGCCATTGCTATAAGTACTCTTTGTCTCATTCCTCCAGATAATTGATGTGGATAACACTTTCCGATTTCTTCATCTAGTCCTACCATTTTTAAAAGTTCCATTACTTTTTTATTACTTTCTTGTTTGCTTATTTTAATATGCTTTTCTATACACTCAAAAATTTGTTCATGAATATTTAAAACGGGATTTAAAACCTCTAAACAATTCTGAAATACAATTGCTATTTTACTCCATCTGATTTTATTTAACTCTTTCTTGTTTACTAATTGTAAGTCTATATCTTTATAATAAATTTCTCCATCCACTTTTGTAGGTTTCTTTAAAAGGCCCATTATTGCCATGGCTAAAGATGTTTTTCCACTTCCAGACTCTCCGATTATTCCTAAACTATCACCTTTATTCAAAGTTAAATTTATATCCTTAGCTGCTACAAAATCAGTATTTTGTGCTTTATAAGTAATTTTAACATCTTTAAGTTCTAAGCTTTTTTCTTGCATACTCCACCTCTATAATTTCATATCTATTATTTTCTCTAAGTCTCTACTAATAAATGCAATTGAAACAATAAGCATGATAATAGCAGTAAGAGGACTCATTATCCACCATTTCCAGTAATTTGTATAATAAATCCCCTTAAATCCAATTGCATGATTTAAAATTAATCCCCAGCTTTTTGTAACAGGATCTCCTAGCCCTAAAAAGGCCATACTTGCTTCCGCTACAATTGCCTTACTTACAAGTTTTATAACGCTTACCATCATAATTGGCATAATAGATGGTAAAAAATGTTTCCATGTTAAATGTATAAAATTTGCTCCATAACTTTTAGCTATTAATATGTATTTTTCTTGTTTTATAGAAAGTACTTTTGACCTTACAACTCTTGCTGGAGTAGTCCATGAAAACAATACTAATATCAAAACAATATTCTTAATACTTGGGCCCCAAAACGCTCCTAAAACAATCATCATAGGCAAATTGGGTATTACGATAATCATGTCAATTATCCTCATAATTATTTTATCTACTAACCCTCCAAAATAACCAGAAAATATTCCTATTATACTTCCTCCAACGCCAGCTAAAAATGCGGATGCAAAACCTATGGTAATGCTAATTTTAGACCCATAGCATATCTGTGCCCATATATCTATGCCTATATCATCCGTGCCTAACCAATGGGCTTTATTAGGTGGTTCAAAAGCTTTTCCCGAAGGTATATTATGTGGCCTAATACTTATAATATTTGAGAACATGCCCATAAGTATCATTATGATAATTATCACTATAGATATTTTTCCTATTATACTAAACTTATTAATTTTTTTCATAAGCTTATTCATATTGCTTCACCCTAGGATCCATTTTTTTATATACTATATCAGCAAAAAAGTTCATAGTAAGCACGCTTACTGCAATAAATAAAAATATGCCTTGAATTAAAGGATAATCTCTTACCATTATAGCTTCTCTCATTAAAAATCCTATACCTGGATAATGGAATACATTTTCAACTAATACAGCACCTCCAAACATAGTGCCCAAACTTAGAAAAAATCTTGTGACAATAGGTAATATTGCATTTTTCAGCGCATGCCTAAATAATATCCAAGCCTCACTTAATCCTTTTGCTTTTGCTGTCCTTATATAATCCTTATATAATCCTTAGACAATACTGAAATCATACTATTTCTAGATAATAAATAAAACCCTCCAACCGTTGAAAGTACAAGAGTTAACACCGGTAAAAAAGCATGATATACTATATCTTTAATTTGTGAAAAATAACTATCGTAAGTTGCAAAAACAGTGACTGCTCCAGAAAGGGGAAATAAATTTAATTTTGCAGCTAAAATAAATAAACACAATACTCCAATTAAAAAAGCTGGTATCTCTGAAAACACTATCATAATAAAATATAATACTTTATCAATATATCCATTATTGTACCATGCAGATAGTCCTCCTAAAAAAACACCTATTAAGCAGCTAAAAATAATAGATATAAGCACAATTGGAATAGTCCACACTGCCCGACTTATAATTAATTTCAATACATCTTCATTAAAATATATACTATATCCAATATTTCCATTAAGCATACTCACTATATAATCTTTATATTGCTCTGGCATTGAATTATTTAAACCGTAATATTCTTTATATTTTTCTATTTGTTCCTCGCTATAATTCACAGTTACATTCCCTTCTTCTGAAGATAAAAACGTAAATGGATCCCCAGGCATTAACCTAGGGATAATAAAATTAAGTGTAATTATGCAACAAAAAGTAATTAAATACTCTATAAACTTTTTACAAACTTTCTTTTTCATCTTACTTAACTTCTAGATAAGATAATTTATTATGAGTTAATTCATGATGATTAAACATATATCTCCATCCATCATACTTTTCTGGTTTATACACAGTGTACTCAGTGGTATTATAAATTGGTATCTGAGGTACTTCTTCTGCAATTTCCTTTTGCATCTGGAATATTATATCTTTTCTATTAGCTTCATTCATTTCAACAAGTTGTTTTTGACTTAATTCATTTATCTTTTCATTATTATATCCAGGTAGGGATGAAGAATTTTTAGCTTTTTTATCACTTGAATAGATTGTTCTAAGAATATCCGCATCATTTCCCCACCCACCATGACCATTAAGTACCATCTCATAATCTTTGCTTTTTACTGATGCATCTCTGGTTTTCATATCTACACTTTTAACGATTAAATTTATTCCTACTTTTTCAAGGTTAATTTTAATAAGCTCTGCAATTCTTAGCTCAGGTTTTGAATTTGATACTAATAAAGTAAAATTGTGTTTTTTATTATTTAATAATTTTTTTGCTTTATCTAAATTAAAATCATAGTGCTTTACATCATTGTTATACCATAAATGATCTTCTGGCAAATATCCTGCACTAGCTGCTTTAGCTGCGCCCCTAGCAACTTTTTCTATAAGTTCTTGTTTATCAATAGCATAACAAATGGCTTGTCTTAATTCTTTTGTTTTAAATTCCGGTTTTTTCTCCATATTAAATATAAGTCTATAACCCCAAAAAGCTGGATTTTGTTTTACTACAAATTTCTTATTATTTTCATATTTAGGCAAAATATCTGGAGTAATATTTGTAATATCTATTTCACCCTTATCAAAAGCCAATACTGCATCGCTTACTGGTATAAACTGTAATACATCCACTTTTGGTTTTGGTCCCCAATAGTCTTTAAATGCACTAAACTTATACGCTCCTTGCTCTTTTATATATTGATCTAATTTATATGGACCACATCCTATTAAAGCTTCAGGTTTATTAAATTTTTTGGGATCTTCAACTTTTTCCCAAATATGCTTTGGAATAATTCTTATGTCCGCCATTCTATCTAATGTTGTAGCATTTGGTTTTTCCATAGTTATCTTTATTTTATTTTTATCTAATACTTCAGCTTTTTTCACAAAACTTTTTCCTTTAACATTTAAACTATCAGAAACCGGAGAATGTTTTGCAAAATACTCCAAAGAAAACTTTACATCTTCCGCAGTTAATTCTTTACCATCATGCCATTTCACATTATTTTTTAGCATAAAAGTATATTCTTTACCATCAGGTGACACTTCCCATTTTTCTGCTATCCAAGGAATAAGTCCCTTATCTCCTCTTTCTAAAAGGCTATCAAATATTAATCTCATTTTATATGCTCCAGGCCCTCTAGAATAGTGACTGTAAGGAGTAAGATTTCCCCAATCTCCACCCTCAAGTTTTAATACAGTTGTCTTTGTTTCTTTTGATTTTTCTTCGCTTTTTACTTCATTAACTTTTTCAGTTCCACATCCTTGTAATATTAAAGTACATATTAAAAATAAACTTAAAAGCAAGTTTTTACTTTTTTTCATTTCTTACTCCTTTCTATTTCTTCCAATATATCCATGCAATTTTTGCTTCCATAATATCTTTTATCATTCCATCTTCTGCTATGTTAGTTAAATATTTTTTAGTTTTACCTAATACATCATTAAATTCTTCTTTATTCGTTTGAATTTGATGAGTGTAAAGCTCTATGGCTTTTTCTAAAGTGTAAACTTTTTCTATTTTTACATCTTGATAACAAATTTCCGGATAATAACCTAAACTCCAAAGTATATTAAAAGCATAATATATATTCTTTCCCCATCTAGAAGAAGACTTTTCATTGTAAATTTCTTCGGATAAACTATCCATTATTTTATCTTTCCTTTTAGCAAAACTACTCATAAAACAATATCCTTTGCTAGCTTCTATCATTTTCATAAGAGCATCCTTACTATTTATCCCTGGACACATTGATGCAAATACCAAATCAAATTTTTTACTCCAACCCTTCTCTTGGATATTAGCCATTTCCCAAGGGCACAATTGGAAATCTATATTTTTAATATTTTGTTGTTCCGCATTGCCTTTAGCATACCTAATCATCTCAGGTGAAATATCAAGGGCTGTAACTTTTTCCACTAGTTTTGAGAATTGCACACTATATTTTCCTGGTCCACATCCTATATCTAAAATTTCTGAATCTTTATTAAAGTCAATTTTAGATATTAAAAAATTCATTGCATTATTAGTATTTTTTATGTTTTCTTTTTTAAAAACTCCCTTATTAAACTCCTCAGCTCGTGAGTCCCAGAAAATTTGCTGACTATGTAAATCTTTTAATTCTAAAGCTTGCCACTGTTTTTCATAATATTCCATATTCATAATTTAAATATTCTCCTTTTAAAGTATTTCAACATAAAGATGTCCCTTTATTAACTTTAGACATCAGTTAATAAAGAGACTTATTTTTTCTACAAATAATAATCACCTCCTTTATATTCCGTAAAGTTAAGTGTAATAATAACATAGGCAGGTCTTCTGACTTCAGCATCATAATTTTATTAACCTTCCAGATAAAATCCGTGGTAATATAATAAAACTCCTCTGTTACAGCGGCGGTACCGTGTAGGATTTTCACCTACTTCCCTTTTCACTAATTTTTAAATTAGCACCTATACTAAAACATTCATTTTTATTGGCTTATGCTACAAATCATATACGCAATACTATATTTTGTCAATATATTTTGTATTTTTTACTATTTTTTTCCCAACTCCTCCCTTCTCAATAATAATACGATTAATTGCAATAAACGTAATAAGTGCGAAGAAATTTGACATTAATATTATAATATATTATAATATTGGCATACGCTAATATTATAATAAAATTTAAAAATGATAGTATATCTGAAATTATTTTCTAATTTTTGAGTACACCTCCACAATTGTAACCTATGTCTCAAAAAATATTAAGAATAATAACAAGTGAATATATAAAACAGATTATTATACCTGTTACTTTAAAATTAACTAATGGAGGAAATAAAATATGAAAACAATATTAACTTTAGTAAGGCATGGCGAAACAGAATGGAATGCTTTAGGAAAATTTCAAGGTTGTAAAGATATCAATCTATCAAAGGAAGGCATCCTACAAGCTAATTATCTAAAAAAAAGATTTAAAAATAAATTTGGTTATATCTATACAAGTCCTCTAAAAAGAGCAATGCAAACAGCAGCAATCATATCTGAAAGCAGTAAAATCAAACCTATAACCCAATTAGAATTAAGAGAAATAAACTTTGGGGATTGGGAAGGCCTTACCATAAAAGAAATTGAAACTAATTTTCCGGAAAAATTTATTGAATGGAGAAATGATGAACTTAATGCACCTATGTGCGGTGGCGATTTAAGTCTTAAACTAGCAAGTATCCGCGCTAAAGAAGCTATCTTAGAAATTGTAAAAAAACATCAAGGAGAGGATATTGTCATAGTAGCTCATGGTGGAATTATTAAAGCTGGTCTAATAGGTATTTTTGATTGGAAAATGACCATGTATCATAAAATGATTTTAGGGAATACGGCTATTAGTAAAATAGCATTTAATCATAGCTTTAATCCTACATTACTTACATTAAATGATACAAGTCATCTTCCTACCAATTATGATATAAAATCTTATGTTTAGAATAGCATGTAGAAACCTTAATTATAATTAAAAATGGGAACTCAATATAGAGTTTCCCATTTTTAATATCATATTATTTATTGGTGATGATGTTCACCATGATGATTGCAAACTACATCTTTATCTTCTAAGGTTCCATTAATATATTCCTCAATAACTTTTTTATATTCCCCTGATGCGCCTTTTATTACTTTAAGGCCATTCTGTTGTAAGCCGCTGATTGCACCTCCACCAATTCCTCCAGTAATAACTACTGTAGCTCCCTTGGCTGAAAGTAAGTCTGCGAGACCTTTATGCTGATGTGCAAATTCCACTGAAGATATCTCTTCAATACTTACAATTTTTTTGTCTTCTACAGTTGCAATTACAAAACTTTCACTCATTCCAAAATGTTGATTTACCATATTGCCCTTATTAGGTAGTGCTATTTTCATGTTTTTTTCCTCCATTTTTATATTTGATATGTATATTTTTTATTTCTTTATATTATTAATAATTTTACTTATAATATTTTCAACTATTTCTGTTAATTCTGCATTTAGTTTGTATTCACCTTTGTTAGAAATATTAACAATTTCTCTACACATTGGAATTTCACCAAGTAAATCTAATTGATTTTTATTTAAAAATTCCTCTATATTAGCTGATTCAAAGATTCGTATTTTATCATTGCATTCTGGACAAATAATATAACTCATGTTCTCTATTAAACCTATTATGTCTATATTAAGCTTGCGAGCCATATTTACTGCTTTTCCAACGATCATTGACACTAAATCCTGTGGCGTAGAAACCATTACTATGCCTGTAATCGGTATTGATTGCATTACAGTTAATGCAACATCTCCTGTGCCAGGAGGCATATCTATAATTAAATAATCAAGCTCTCCCCATATAACGTCAGTCCAAAATTGCTTAACAACTCCAGAAACTGCCGGTCCTCTCCAAATAACTGGATCCTCTTCATTTTCCACAAGAAAATTCATTGAAATAACATCAATACCCTCTGTAGTTCTAACGGGTACAATGCCAGATTCTTTCATTACAGGTTTCACATCTTTAATACCTAAGAGCCTCGGTATACTTGGACCTGTAATATCTGAATCCATAAGACCCACCTTATAGCCTTTTTTATTAAGTTCATGTGCAATAAGGGCAGATATTGTTGATTTACCTACTCCACCTTTACCACTCATGACTCCGATAATATTTTTAACTTTATTTAATGGGTTATTTTCTATGTTACAGGTGTCTTTATTATCACACCCACCATTTGATGGACAACTTTCGCAATCAGCCATAACTATCACCTCATATTTTTATTTGTCCTATGCCCTTTATATTTTATTTTTAGCATAGGCTATTAAAATATTACCCCTTATTAAGATATATGTCAAACATTGTTTTTTACATTGTAATATCTTTAATCAAAAAAAACCTGAGAATTTATTCTTAGGGTTTTAGATTCTTAAGTGCAATTTATTCATTACACCATTTTTTGCAAAACTTAGCTTTTTTGCCGCAAACAACATTGTCCGAACCACAATCAGGGCAAATATGTTTGTCCTGTTCAACATTTATTTCATATGTGTTGGCGCAATTAGAACATTTGAATTTACAAAATGTTGTTCTGTAGTTACCGCCACTTATTCTTATAGCCTTTCCTTCTGTTAGCGCAATAGCTATTTTTTTTCTTGCACTATCTATAATATTTTGAAAAGTTTGTCTTGATACTTGCATTCTTTCTCCACACTCTTCTTGATTTAGCTCTTCAATATCTTTAAGCCTCATTGCCTCAAGTTCTTCTACTTTTAAAACTATTTCCTCGATCTCACATTTAGGCTTACCCCAAGGAACAAAATATGTGTCATCCGGGAAAAACTCTACTCTTCTAAATTTTATTGGTCTTGGCATTTTAATTCCTCCTGCATTTACTACATATTCCTATAAACATATTACCATATATTTTTTAATATTTTTATATAACTAGATTTTTTTGATTTATATAGTCATAATTTAAATTTAAAACATATATATCAATTATACTATCACATTTATCACATTTAAACTTAATATGCGGAGACTTTCCACAAAATTTTATTGTTACTCGTTTTACATATTATTTAATTATTCACTAAATTTAGTGCCATTTCAAAAGCAGCTTACAATACCTACCATAATCATTGATGGATGATAATACACCCATAGTTGATAAAACTGATATACTTACAGTTGTTGAAGCTCTTTTAAGTTAGACAAATCATGTATTGTTGCAACTCTTTTTATTGTTCTATACATATATATTGCTCTATTTTAATCTATAAGTAATAAATCCCTTATAATCAATATGACTTATATTAATATCTTGATTTAGCCTTTCAATAATATTATCAATTTCTTCACATTTCCTTGAATTTAAAAAACTTTTAATTTCAAACTGATTCATTGGATGTCTTTTGATAATGCTTAAAATAGCTCCATAATCATCTTTGATTCCACTAGAAAATCCAACTGAGACTAAATTTTCTATAGATATACCACCCAACATTTCTATAGCCATATTCATGTTTTCACTGCTAACCGTTTTAACATATTCTTCAGCCGGTGGTCTTGCAGGGGTATTAATATATAATCTATGGTATTTTACTTCTTTAATCAATAATTTTAATTTTCTAAGTGAATCACTAGCATCATTAATTCCATCTATAAGCATTATTTCAAGCCATAATTGTCCCTTATAAATCTTTGAAAATTCAATAAGTCCATTATAGCATTCCATAAAGTTTAGTTTAGGATAAGGTCTATTTATTCTTTTAAAAGTATCTTCATCATAAGCATCTAAGGATGGAAGTACAATATCAGCTCCACCTAATTCATCCCGAACTCTTTTATCATATAATAATGCTCCATTTGTAATAACAGCTACAGGTTTAGACGTAAGTTCCTTGATTTTACCTATTAATTCACCAATTTTGGAATAGAGCGTTGGTTCTTCTCCCTCTCCCACTATTGTAACTACATAAAATTCAGATCCACTCTTTAAATAAGTTTTAAATTCTTCAATAATGTCAGAAATCGAAAAAAATTCTAAACGTTTGTTTGACAATTTATTTGTTCTTCCAAGTTGACAATATATACATGAATAATTACATGTTTTCTTTGGAATAGGACTGATCCCTAAAGATTCTCCCATTCTTCTTGAAGGTACTGGGCCATATACAAACTTTGAATCATTCATAATCTTTCCTCCATTTACCTGATTTAAATTACTTTAGTAGCTTCTAATATTTTTTCAGCCTTTTTGTTATTTCTATAGTATTGAAGTACTATGGCATATTCAACTCTTTTGCTATGTATATTTCCCATTAAATTAATTCCTTCTTTCATTAACTTTTTAATTTAACAATAAATAAGAGGTAGACTACTACCCCTTATTTACTTTTTCTTTGCACATATGACCTTTATAATTATTATTATACTTCGTTTTGGGTATATGAGCATTTTAAAATACAATGCTCATATAGAATTTTCTATCCCTATTGTATATATTCCTGACAAATAGAACCTGTTGATTTTAATTCGCCACTTAGATATTTTTGTACTGCATCATCACTTAATCCCTGTGCACCAACTACTACCTCAATACCATTTTCATTAAATAAGTTTTGTGCTGTTTCTCCCATGCCACCTGCAATAATAATATTTACATTTAACTCCTTCAAAAATACTGGAAGATACCCAGGTTTATGTCCTGGATTTGAAGTAAAACTCTTACTTGTTGAATTACCTTCCTCTACTTCATATATTGTAAATCCATCACAATACCCAAAATGTCCACTTACATTATTTTCTTCACTTGCAACTGCAATTCTCATTTATAATTCCTCCTCATATTTTAAATTAATCAATTTCATACAATCTTTTAAAGTTTAAATGAGTCTTTTATAATACTCCACATATCTTCAATGGCTTTTTCAGCTATACTCTCTTTATAACATGTAATAGGTTTTAACTCATTTATTGATTTCATAACAACATCATCATATGGAATTTTACCTACTACTTTTAAACCTTTATCATGAGAAAAATCTTCTATTTCTTTAGCTACTTTTTCATTTATATCATATTTATTTATACAAACCATCGTATTAACACCAAAATGTTCACATAATTCTACTACTCTCTTTAAATCTCCAAGACCTGATTTTGTAGGTTCTGTAACAGCAAGTACCGCATCACTTCCTGTTACCGATGCTATAACAGGACACCCAATACCTGGTGAACCATCTAATATAGTTAATTTATTGTTATCACTAAATCTTTTACCATTTTTCCTAAGAAGCGTTACTAGAAGTCCTGAACCATCACTACCTATATCCATTTCTGCTCTTGAAATTATACCTTTATCTAATTTAGTAATAAATGTTTCTGCTGTTTTTTCTGCTTTTAATTTTATAGCATTGTGTGGACATACTAATGTACAAGTACCACATCCTTCGCAAGCAAATAGGTTTATTTTACAATTTTTTATAGCTTCGAATTTACACACAGTCTCACATTTACCACAATTAGTACAAAGAGACTCATCTATTACAGCTTTTTTCCCACCTATAAAATCATTTTTTTCAATATCATGTCCTTTATAAAACATATAAAGATTAGGTGCATCTACATCACAATCAATTCTTGTTACATCTTTAGCAAGTTCAGCTAGTGCTGTTGCAATTGTAGTTTTACCCGTTCCACCTTTACCACTTAAAATAACTAGTTCCAAGATAACACATCCTTTACTTGCTTTGAAAGTTCATTAAATAGTGCTTTATGATGTGGATCATCATATAATATTTCTCCCTTAGAATAAATTACTGCTGTATTTTTACTATAAGGGATAGTTCCTAATAACTTTATTTTTTCTTCTCTGCAATATCTTTTTATTATATTATCTTTTTCGTCATCTTTATTTATAACTATACCAAAAGGTATATTATACATTTTTACAACTCCTACAGCCATTTTCAAATCATGAAGCCCAAATTCTGAAGGTTCTGTAACAAGTATTGCTGCATTAGCAAATCTTAGTGCATTTACTACACTACAAGATGTACCTGGAGGACAATCAATTAAATTAACTCCCCCTGATATATTTTTAAGTAATTGTCTAATAACAGGGACTGCCATAGGTTCTTTTACATTTAAAATCCCTCTACTACAATTTATGTTTCTTACTTTTCCACTTTCGATTTTACCTGTTTGTCTTTTTTCGTAAGTTATAGCATTATGTTTACATGCAATTTTACAAGCACCACATCCATGACATAACTTTTCAAAAAGTAAAATTTCATCTTTCACTTTTGCAAGAGCGTTAAATTGGCATACCTCCACACAACCTCCGCAAGAAACACAATTAGCTTTATTTATAATTGGGTATTCTACCATAACTTTTTCCATTTTATCTATTTCAGGTTTTAAAAACAAAAATCCATTTGGCTCTTCAACATCACAATCTATATAATTCGCCTCTAATGCAAGAGCCAGATTAGTAGAAACAGTGGTTTTACCTGTTCCTCCTTTTCCACTAAGAACTGCTATATTCATTTCCATTTTATTTACCTCCACCATGATGTGCAGGACCAGAGATTTGTATTTCTTCTAGTTCGCCTTTATTATATTTCTCAAGTACTGAGCTTATAACAATACTTTCACACTTATATGATTTAATTTCTGCTTTTTCAATAAGTTCGAAAGCATTGGGACCAAGATTACCTGTAATAACAACATCTATATTTTCGTCAATTATTTGATTTGATGCAAGAATTCCTGCTCCACCACCAGCATTTTGTCCCTTATTTTCTATAACCTTAACTTCTCCACTTTCAGTATCATGAATTTGAAAATATTCACATCTTCCAAATCTAGTATTTAATAAATCTTCAGTAGTTTTCCCTGTTGCTGAAATCACTATTCTCATTATTTTACCTCCAATGTTTTTATTATGTTCTTTTTATACAATTTATAAATCAATTTCTTATTCTTTAAACATCCATCAATACATATACATGTATTGTATTTTTCCATAAAATCCGCATGTGTATATTGGCATTTGCCACTTTCATCTTTTATAATACTCTTAAAATTAGTTATTGTCAAATGCCAATATAATTTTACTATATTATATTTAGCATAACCTTATTTTTTATAACCTTTATTGCCTTAAAAAATATAACATAAGTACATTGCTCAAATAAAACAACAGACTGTACACTTATTTACATAAAATAAGTGTACAGTCTGTTGAATAATAAAACATATGAAATTATAATTATTTATACAATTTCTTTTTAAAAACCTTTCTTTTATAAAATATTAATCATAATTTTTCATTGTTTTTTCTGTGTCTTCGAATAATTCTGGAGCAATGTCACTCATATTCATTTCCTTCCAGAAAGACATTTTTTCATGATCAGAAAAGTATTTCATAGGAATTGGATGTGTTCCAACTACAACTGATACCTTATAATGAGTTTCAATAAACTCTTTGAATTTTAAAATATATGGACATGGCGGATATCCAACTACAAGTCCTGTAGCTAAATGAATTACTTCAGCTCCATTTTTAATCATTTCGTCTGGAACATATTCTATATTCCCACCTGGGCATCCACCGCAATATGAATATCCAACTACTTCAACTTGTTCCTCTGCAGGATATATGGAAAATCCTCCTATCCGTTCTCTTAAAGCTCTAAAACATTTTCCCCCACCACAGTTTTGGTAACGACCACAAATAATGATTCCTATTTTTTTCATAATGGTACCCCCATAAATTGTACTCTTATATAAAAACTCTAATAACCAATATAATTTTAAATTTTGTTTAATTCTACATATAAGCACTCATGAAAAACCATATTAAGCTCATTATTTTTACCCTTATTTAAAACTTGTGGATCATAAGAACCTGGTTGAAACCATACATTTTCTATTTTACATTCAAGAATATCGTCTAAAGCCTTTAAAGATAATGTGGGATTCACTATAACATTTACCGCATCTACCTTCTCTGGTAATTCCTTTAATGAATGATAAATTTTAACTCCATTTATTTCGTCATATTTAGGATTTATACCGTATACTGTATAGCCTTTTTCTTTAAGTTGCATTAATATTTTATATCCAAACTTACTTTCATTTGGTGATGCTCCAATTAACGCCCATTTCTTCATTTTAACCATTTCATCTCTTAATATTTTTATATCTTTCATATATAATCCCTCCTATATTTTATGCTTTAAACCCAAGGTTCTAGGGTTCATAAAATGCTCCATCACCTTATCACTATACATATAGTAGCCACCATAATATAAAAATTACATATACCATTAGTTCATTTTTGTATCTATATTAACACTTGACAATTTTATATTACTACCATACACAGTTATTGTCAAATGCTAATTTAACCAGTATCTACATTTTCATATTCTTTTTTCAATAAAACTATACTATAGTATTATTCAATTTTTCTATTATTTCATTAACGTTAAGTTTATATTTTTCTACTACACATTCTATTGATTCAAATAAGTTATTACACAGTAAGCATTCTCCTGCAACAACATCATATTCATGAAAGACAACCTCCGTTTCAGGATATTTTTCAACTATATCTAATAGTATGGTTTTTGGTGTAATCATTTGTTTTCCTCCATTTAAAATTCTAATACACTTTTAAATTTCTTTCATTAAATATTTTGTTAGTCAATTTTACATACTATGCAGCTGAAAGATTCCTCATAACTGTTTCATAAATTTTTCTTCGAACTTATACAATCTATATAACTATTTTATTTTTATTAAAGCATCTAGTGCTGCAGCATTTATTGGATATGCAATAGGTGAAGCTGTAAGTAGTGGATGAGTTGCAACTTGAAAAGTGTTAAGTTCATTTGCTGTTAAGCTTTTCTGTATTGCTAAACTTAATATATTAATCATTTCACCAACACTCTCTCCTCCAGATATTTGTGCTCCTATAAGTACTCCAGAAGTTTTTACAAATATTAATGCTAAATCTATTTTACTTGTTCCCGGAAGTGAACCTGGGTGCTTGTCCATAGTTGCAAACTTTCCTACAGTTACTTCAAACCCTTCGTCTTTTGCTCTTCTTTCTGTAAGTCCAGCAGCCGCAAAAGATTTACTAAATATTTTTGTTGAAAACGCACTAATTGTTCCTTTATTTTCTCTAACATATCTTAATCCATATAGATTAGAAGCTGCAACTTTTGCTTCCATAGCAGCAGTTGATGCTAGAAGTATTGGGACACTTTTATTAGTAAAGAAACATCTCTTTTCAGCACAATCTCCTACTGCAAACACATCTTTTTCGCTTGTCCTCATATATTCATCTACTAATACTGCACCTTTTTCATTTACTTTAATACCTGCTTCTTTTGCAATATTTGAATTAGGAACTACACCCATACCTAAAATAACTGCATCTGCTTTTATTTTTTCTCCATTTTCAAGTTCAACTTCTTCAACTTTTTCAGTTCCTAATATGCTTTTTACTTTAATTCCTGTTTTTAAATTAATACCATTTTCTTTCATTTCTTCTTCAGCAATTCCACAAATTTTATTATCAAAAGCCTGCCATAAACATTTTTCAGCTATTTCAATAATAGTTACATTTTTACCATCTTTTTTTAATTGCTCAGCAAATTCTACTCCAATAAATCCTCCACCTATTACTACTATATCCTGCATTTTCTCTAATTTAGTTAAAAAATCATTTAAATACTCTTCATCTTTTAAAGCTGTAAACACATTATCCAAATCATACCCCTTAATAAATTTAGGTACAATTGGGAATGAACCTGTTGCAATTACGAGTTTATCATAAACTATCTGTTCATTGTTTGCTAAAGTTGCCATTTTATGTTCCTTATCAATTTTTATAACTTCTTCTATTATAAGTTCCACACCTGCATTTATAAGCATTGCATCTGGTATTCTATTTTTGCTTGCATCTTTTAATGTCCCAAATATGTAAGGTATTCCACAAGGAACCATAACTGTTTTACTCTTTCTTACAAGTACCACTTTTTTATTTTCATATACCTTTTTTGCTGTTGTAGCAGTAAGTATTCCACCTGCACTGCCTCCAATTACTAATAAATCTGTTTTAATCATTTTTATTCCTCCAGTTTTTTTATTGTATTTTTTTCTATCTAACAAATAATTACTTTAAGACGCTCATTTATGCTTTAAGATCCAAGCTTAATTAGATATGTTGTTTCAAATAAAAACATATACCTATACCGCCTTTAGGTATATTATAGCATATGCTAATAACATGTCAATAGGAAATTCTATAGTCCTCTTCGTCATAACTATAGAAACGAAGAGTTTTTACAGACATACATAACTGATTGGAATAAACTAAAAAGAGCACTGAGACTCATATAGTCTCAGTGCTTTCATAATGTTATTGGCACTTATAAAAAATGTTAAGTTGCCTACCTAATTGCCAAACTAGCTATTATATCTTTAACTTATTTAATATGATTAATCGTTACAATGTCCTTCATGTTCATGTTCCGTGCAAACACTCCCTGTTGATTTTAACTCACCACTTATATATTTTTGTACTATGTCATCACTAAATCCTTGTGCACCAACTACTACCTCAATACCCTTTTCATTAAATAAGTTTTGTGCTGTTTCTCCCATACCACCTGCTATAATAAGGTTTACATTTAATTCCTTTAAAAATACTGGAAGGTATCCAGGTTTATGTCCTGGATTTGGAGTAAAATTCTTATTCAATGATTTACCTTCTTCTACCTCATAAATTGTAAAACCCTCACAATGTCCAAAATGTCCACTTACTTGCTTTCCATCACTTGCTACTGCTATTTTCATTTATAATTCCTCCTTATATTTTAATTTAATAAATTTGTATACCCTTAATGACGTTCCGGACCAGACATTTTAAGCTGTTCTAGTTCACCATTATCATATTTTAAAAGAACTGAACTTATAACTATATTTCCACACTTATATGCTTTAATTCCCGATTTTTCGATAATTTCAAAAGCATTAGGTCCAAGGTCTCCTGTGATTATAACATCTACATTTTCATCAACTAACTGATTAGATGCAGCAATCCCCGCTCCACCACTAGAAGTTTTGCCTTTGTTTTCTACAATTTTAATATCTCCACTAATCGTATCATGAATTTGAAAATATTCACACCTTCCAAAAAATGACTCTAGTAAATCTTCAGTAGTTTTTCCTGTTGATGATATTGCTATTTTCATTACTTTCCCTCCAAATCTTTTATTATATTTTTTACTATAGGATTAAAGATCAATTCAAGACTTTCATTTATACTTACATTTACATTTTCAGCTAAATTGCTTATGCTATTTAACATAGGAATATCTGCTAAAAGTTTCAAGTCCATTTCCTTTAAAAATTTATCCGTACCTTCACCATTAAAAAGTTTTATTTTCTTATCACAATCAGGACATGTTATATAACTCATATTTTCAATAACACCTAAAACATTAATATTCATCTTTCTGGCCATATTTACAGCCTTTGAAACTATCATAGAAACAAGATCTTGTGGTATAGATACCATGACTATACCATTTATTGGAATGGTTTGCATTACTGTTAATGCAATATCACTTGTTCCTGGAGGCATATCAATTACTAAGTAATCAAGATCTTCCCAAAGAACATCTGTCCAAAACTGCTTAACAATATTTGAGAGCATAGGGCCTCTCCAAATTACAGGATCATCTTCTTTTTCTGTTAAAAAATTTAATGACATAACTTTTATACCATCGCAAGTTTCAATAGGTAGCATTACTTGTTCATTGTTACTAACTCTTTTACCATTTAAACCAAGAAGTCTCGGAACACTTGGTCCTGTTATATCAGCATCTAATACTCCCACACTATAGCCAAGTTGTTTTAAATGTTTTGCGATAAGAACAGAAATTGAAGATTTACCAACTCCACCTTTACCGCTCATAACTCCAATAATTTTTTTCACATTGTTTAAAGGATTATTTTCAATCATACAAGTTTCCTTATCCTTTGAACATCCATCATTTGATGGACAGGTATTACACTCTGACATAAAATCATCTCCTATGTATATTAAGCATTTGCCACTTACAAATATTATATTACTCCTATTATTTGTTATTGTCAAACGCCAAAAACTATATTTGTTATATTTTAATTTAACAAGCACTTAATACTATCTAATATTTTCCTAGTATTTTATTTATTTCTATAATACTGCAACGCAATTGCATATTCCATTCTTTTTCTTTGCATATTACAACCAATTTCATAAGGTATTAATGTATCTCCGGTAAAATTATAATTATTAGCTTGACATCCTCCACTACAATAAAATCTTGCCCAGCATTTTTTACATTCTGGTTTATTATATAGATTAGATCTTCTAAAATTAGTTGGTATCTCTTTATTTTTAATACCCTCATACACATTTCCCATGTAGAAAACTTTATTACCTACAAATTGATGACAAGGATATATATCGCCTTCTGGAGTTACAGCAATATATTCAAACCCAGCTCCACAGCCGGATATCCTTTTATAAATACATGCTCCTCCATTAATATCAATATTAAAATGATAAAAAATAACATCATCATGCTTTAATAATTCATTGAAAATTTTATGATATTGGTCATATATTTGTTCTAAATACTCTTTTTTTATAGCCAGAGGATTATCTGCCGGTAACACTACTGGTTCAATTGAGATTTCTTTAAATCCAAGATCTATAAAGTGCTTTATATCTTTATAAAAATCTAAGTTCTGCGATGTAAATGTTCCTCTTATGTAATATTGTTTTTTAGATTTAGCTCTTTTTTCAACCATGCTCTTTATTTTAGGAAGAATATCATCATAAGTTCCTCCACCATTAATTTTTATTCTTATATTGTCTTCTACCTCTTTTCTACCATCAATACTCAAAACAACATTTACCATGTTTTCTTCCAAGTAATCCATAATATCAGGGGTTAATAGTGTGGCATTTGTAGTAATTGTAAATCTGAAGTTTTTATTGTATTGTTTTTCCAAACTTCTTGCATAGTCAACTGTTTTTTTAACAACATCCATATTTAAAAGAGGTTCCCCTCCAAAAAAATCCACTTCAATATTCACTCTTGAACCTGAATTTTCAATTAAAAAATCAATACTTTTTTTAGCAACATCAAAACTCATTAATATTTTTTGCTTATCATAGCCTTCTCCATCAGCAAAACAATATTTACATCTTAAATTACAATCATGTGCAATATTAAGACATACAGCTTTTATTAAATTAGGTTCTTTTTGAAATTTCTTAGCAATAGGCTCATATACATCCTGAGAATATAATTGTTCTTTTTTTATAAGTTCTTCTATGTCGTCATAACATTCATTTAAAATATTTTCATCATATTTTCCTCTGTATTTATTTAGAACAGTGCTTCTATTTTCAATGCCGTTTTCATCAACTATGTCATAAATAATATTATCTACCACATGAATAGCTCCAGAACTTACATCTAAAATAAAATAATCATCGTTACATTTAAATTTATGTATATCATTCATTAAATTATTGTCCTTTCTTATTGCTTTTTAACCTTCAAAATATTCAATTGATTTTTAAATAAGATCAATTTTAGAATAGTCAATGTGCCCTTTAACGTCAACTATTTCTCTATCAGTGTGCACATATTCAATTTTACCTACAAACATTTCATGTGAGCCAGTAACTATAGAATCCACTACCTTACATTCTATATTTATAGGACAATCTGCTAATAACGGAGCATTTACCTTTATTCCTTCTTCAACTGCAATATTAAGTTTTGAAAATTTATCCTCATCCCTACCACTATGACTACCTAAATAGTCAAACATTTCTTTTTGTTCTTTTGTGACAAGATTCACAACAAAACACCCAGTTTCCTTCACAATGTTATAAGAATATCTTGAAGGTACAATACCTACCATAATCATTGGTGGATCATAACTACAATTACAACAGTAAGCTACTACTAACGCATTATTTTTGCCATCAGTGCCCCTGCAAGATACTATCACTTTAGCCATTGGTTGAAGACATGATTTCATATTTCCTTGAACTTTACTCATAATAATTCCTCCCTACATTTACTACATACTCCTATGAACATAATATTTGAATCATATATTTCCAAATTATTTTCTATTTCGATTTTTTTATTTAATTTTAGATAATCAACATTTAAATTTTGACTATCAACATCAATTATACTATTACATTTATAGCATTTAAAATGAATATGCAGAGGCTTTCCACTAAATATTTTCATTTCATAATAGCTTATACGATTAATACTTATTTCTTTTACTATCCCTAGCTCATTAAATGCCCTTAAAGCTCTATAAATCGTAGCAAGACCTATATTCTTTTCTTTTATTTTTTCATATATTTCTTTTGCATTTAAATGAGTTTTATTATTCAAAATAGTTCTTAATATTAATTGCTTTTGCGTTGTAAATTCATAACCATTTCTTTTTAAAATCTTTTTAAAAGGTATTAAATCATCATTCATAAAATCATCCTTTACAATTGTTAATTACAATCCCCTTCATGATCATGTTCTGAGCAAGTATTTTTTGAAGACTTTAGTTCTCCTTTAAGATATTCTTGTATTGCATCATCATATAAACCATGAGCTCCAACAATAACATCTATTCCATTTTCTTCAAATAACTGTTGAGCAGCATCACCCATTCCACCTGCTATAATAAGATCTACATTTAATTCTTTTAAAAACACAGGTAAATATCCAGGCTTATGACCTGGGTTTTCAACTAATTCTTTTTTTAATACCTTAGCTTCATTTACATCATAAATTATAAATCCTTCACAATGTCCAAAATGTCCACTTACATTCTTACCTTGACTTGCAATTGCTATTTTCATATTAGTTTCCTCCTTAAAATTTACCACTAATAACACATATTACTTTTTAATATTTACATTTTTAATTCCATAAATTTTTTCATATTAATCCACATATCTTCAATAGCTTTTTCAGCTATACTCTCTTTATAATAAGTTATAGGTTTTAATTCATTTATGGATTTCATAACAATATCATCATATGGAATTTTACCTACTAATTTTATACCTTTATCATTAACAAAGTCTTCTATTTCTGCAGCTACTTCTTCATTTATATCATATTTATTTATGCAAACCATGGTAAATACAGAAAAATGTTCGCATAATGTTACTACTCTCATTAAATCTCCCAGACCTGATTTTGTAGGTTCTGTAACAACTAATACAGCATTACTACCTGTTATTGAAGCTATAACAGGACATCCAATACCAGGTGAACCATCTATTATAGTTATCTTATCATTATCATTGAATTTTTCACTATTTTTTCTTAATTGCATTACTAATTTTCCAGAGCCATCACTTCCTATTTCCATTTCTGCCCTTGAAATTATGCCTTTATCCAATTCAGTAATGAATGTATCTGCTGTTTTTTCATTTGTTAGCTTTATTGCATTTTGTGGACATACTAAGCTACAAGCACCACAACCTTCACAATCAAATGGATTTATCTTAAAATTCTTTATAGCATTAAATCTACATACATTCACACATTTACCACATTTAATACAAAGAGACTTCTCTATAACAGCTTTTTTACCACCAATAAATCCATTCTTTTCTATATCTTTTCCTTTATAAAACATATAAAGATTTGGTGCATCTACATCACAATCTACTCTTATTACATCTTTAGCAAGTTCAGCTAGTGCTGTTGCAATGGTAGTTTTACCAGTTCCACCTTTCCCACTTAAAACCACTAATTCCAAAGTAACACCTCCTTTGAAATTTTATCAAATATTGTTTTATGGTGTAAATCATCGTATAGTATTTCCCCCTTAGAATAAAGAATTGCAGTCTCTTTACTATAAGGTATAATGCCTATTATTTTTATTTCTTCTTTTCTGCAATATTTTTTTACTATATTATCTTTTTCATCATCTTTATTTATAATTATTCCAAAGGGTATCTTATACATTTTCACAAGTTCTACAGCCATTTTCAAATCATGAAGTCCAAACTCTGAAGGTTCTGTAACAAGTATTGCTGCATTAGCATATTTTAGTGCATTTACTACATTACAAGAGGTTCCAGGTGGGCAATCAATTAAATTAATATAGCCTGATAAATTTTTGAGAAGTTTTCTAATAACAGGTACTGCCATAGGTTCACCTACATTTAAAATTCCTCTACTACAATCTATGTTTCTTATTTTACCACTTTCAATTTTTCCAGTTTCTCTTTTCTTATAAGTTATAGCATCATATTTACATGCAATTTCACAAGTTCTACATCCATGACATAATTTTTCAAACAACATAATATCATTCTTTACTTTTGCAAGAGCATTAAATTGACATGCATTTACACAAGCTCCACAAGCAGTACATTTGTTATCATTTATAAATGGATATTCCACCATAACTTTTTCTATTTTATCTATTTCAGGCTTTAAAAATAAGAAACCATTTGGTTCTTCTACATCGCAATCTATATAATTTGACTTTAGTGCAAGGGCAAGATTAGTCGAAACAGTAGTTTTACCTGTTCCTCCTTTTCCACTAAGTACTGCTATATTCGTCATATACTCATCTCCACTCTAACTCTACTAATTCGCTCCATGATATGCAGGACCAGACATTTTTATTTCTTCAAGTTCATCTTTATTATATTTTTCAAGCACTAAACTTATGGCTATTGTTCCACACTTATATGCTTTAATTCCTGCTTTTTCAACAAGTTCAAATGCATTAGGTCCAAGATTTCCTGTGATAATTACATCTACTTTTTCTTCAATTAATTGATTAGATGCCACAATACCTGCTCCACCGCTACAACTTTGTCCTTTATTTTCTAAAATTAAAACTTCTCCATTTTCGGTATCATAAATTTGGAAATAATTACATCTTCCAAATCTCATATCCAGTAAACTTTCATTAGTTTTTCCTGTTGCTGAAATTACTATTTTCACTATTATCCCTCCAAATTTTTTTAGTTGATTTGATGCTTTAAAATTAAAATTTAATTTATTACTCTCATTTACACTTTCTTGCATATATAGATATTGGCATTTGCTAATTTCATACTACTCTTATTTTTCGTTATTGTCAAACGCCAATAATAAAAAAATTACCAGCCCCTCGAATATTCATCTAAGCAATCTAAACAAAGTTTTTTACCATTGCTTATTCTAATTTTATGTTCTGGAACACCTTCTCTGCAATTTTCACAAATAATCGTAGCAAATAACCTTGCAGACTTAGGCACTTCAAAATGTGGTTTTTCTATACTAAAAACTTCATTAGCCGGTGCTTCTAAGATGTATTTTTGCCTTTCTTCCCTACTCATTTCAAGTTCAGATTTCTTTAAAATCAACCTTATACAATTTCCACTCTTCCTGTCAAAAAAAGAAAATGCCATTTTACCCGTACCTCTATATATAAGGTTACCCTTGCCTAATGTACACCCAGTAATAACTTGTACTGCATCTACTCCACAAGCATCATTTTCTGTTACACATACTAATTCTTCATCTGATGAAAATTTCAATTTCATTTCACTCGTTGCTATTTCACAGGCTCTAAATCCTATAGCAAGCCCTGGACATTGATGTCCATGGAATTCCACACATTTATTCCACAATTCTCTATTCATTATTTGTTCCTCCTTTTCATAATACAAAATAGACTAACATACTGATTTATTATTTATTTCACTGTGCCTTAAATAAAGTACTGCACCTAATACTCCGCCCGCTATATTTCTTGCTTTATCAGAAATAGTATAACAATTCATTTTTTCTGACAACCTTGGGTCAATATCTGCAATTTTAAATCCTTTAGTTACAGTGCTTCCATCTCGCAAAATACCTCTTAATAATCCTGGTATTGTTGCTTTAATTGGAACATCACCTACATATGCAATAACTTCATCCTTTTTAACTATAGCCCCAATATCAACAATATTCTTCATTATTCCAGCGCAAGTCGAATGGATTACTCTTTCTTTAGAATATCCTGATATAACCCCTGGAATCCCTGTGTTTCTAATAGCTTGTCCTTTAAAAATCAACCTGCCTAAACTATGTCCTCTTTTAGTTTCTATTACAATATCTACATCTTTACCTGCTATAAAACCAGGTCCAAGTGCTATGGTAATATCCGCCATATCCTTTGTTGTCCCCATATTTTTTTTTGCAATAATTGCATCAACTACAATTTTTGGTTTTATACTTTTAATATATTTACCTTCTGTATCTATAATTACAGGTATTTTATTATTACTCCACGCATTTTCTATTTCATTTAAAGAACATACATGAACACTGGTAAGTCCTTCTATTTCTATTTCTCCATCATATACTGCTTCACTAAAAGATACACTTCGTCTTATAGAAGTAGGTTTTGGAATTTCTAAAACTAATACCCTAAATCCACTTCTATGTAATTTATGAATTGTACCAGTGGCTAGATCTCCACCTCCACGTACAATAACGATTTCATTAAACATAATCATTACCCTCTTCTAATTTTATAATATATTCATAATTTTCATTAGTATTAATATCAAATAATACCCATTGCACATTCAAAAAATAACTAGTCAGTATACTAGTTATTTTTTTAACATTTCTAATTTAAATAATGTCACCGTTAACTTATTTATTTTAGTTAACAATGCCATTATCATCTACTAGACTATCCATCCAAGGTTCCAATCCCTGCTTAACCCTATAATTATTGATTGCTGCATGTATGACTTCTTCTGCTAAAACTGAACAATGCATTTTAATTGTTGGAAGTCCATCTAATGAATCTGCAACGGTTTTATTAGTAATTTTCCAAGCTTCTTCAAGCGTTTTTCCCTTAACAATCTCAGTTGCCATGCTACTCGATGCTACAGCCGATCCACATCCAAAAATCAAAAATTTAGCATCTACTATTATATTATTTTCTACCTTAATAAATATTTTCATTATATCTCCACACTGCGCATTTCCAACTTCACCTATTCCATCAGCGTCTTTAATTTCCCCCACATTTCTTGGGTTCATAAAATGTTCCATTACCTTATCGCTATACATATAATATCCCCAATCCCGTAAATTTTTTATATAATACAAGTTCATTTCCTGTATCTATATTGGCATTTGACAATTTTATACTACTACCATTTATAATTATTGTCAAATGCTAATTATGTAATATATAAATATGTAACATATAAACATATAATATGTATGCTATGCACTTTGTATAAACTTGTTAAAATACTTCCTCCAAAGGACATAGGATACCGCACCAACAATAAGTTTGTTTTTTACCATTAAAAGATAAAATGTAGAAACATTATGTTTATCCTTTTTAAACCCTAATTATTGGTTACGGTTGAATAGATAAAGTTGACTATGAAATGAAGTTTGATTAAAATGAAACAGGAAGGAATGATTTAAATGAGCAAAGGAATTATATATTCAATATCGCTTAGTCTAGAGCGAGGACAGCTAAAAAAAGAAGTACCCGAAGCTAATATCATAGAAAACTACGGTATAGAAAATGATGGGCACGCAGGTGATTGGGTTCGCCAAATAACTTGTCTTAATTGGTCTAGTATTCAAAAAGTTAATACAGAACATAACTTAAATATTGGACCCGGAGATTTTGCAGAAAATATTCTAATTGATGGGCTAGATTTATCTAGTTTAATAGTTGGAAGCAAAATTAGATTAGCAACAGATGTTATTTTAGAGATAACCCAGCTAGGTAAAGAGGATCATCCTAGCATAGTTAGCAGAACCTTTGGTATAAGTCTTTTACCTAGCAAAGGTTTGTTTTGTAAAGTAATTAAAGGTGGCAAAATAAAAAAGGGAGATTCTGTAAAAATAATATAATTCTAAAAATAAAGACAGTAAATTTTTTAATCTAAATTTACTGTCTTTATTTTACACTACATTCAATAATATGTACTAATTTATATTATTGAACACTATACATTCCTTTGCTTTCCATATACTTAAATATAGCTTCTCCGTGCTTTTGCTCTTCCTTTTGTATGTGATTTAATACATCCCTGACTCCAGTATCCCTAAATTCAAAAATAGTAGTATCGTATGCTCCTGAAACAAATTTTTCTGTCATTAATAAATCTGTACACATGTCCTTATCAGATAAACTAGTTCCAACTGATTGTATACTATTCACATCTTGAGTTGAATTTTGATTTTGCTGCTGATTCATTTGAGGAATGCTACCACTTAATAATTGATTAATGCTATCTAAATGACTTCTTTCCATTTGTTCGTTAGCCTTGCATATTTGTTTTAATTGAGTGTCTTTAGCTTGACTACCATAATTCATATATTTCTCAATACAAATCTGCTCATGATTTTTTTGATCCTCAAGTAACATTCTTTCCTTTTGTGATAAAGTTATATCCATAATATACACCTCCTATCTTATTGTGTGTAACCTTTGCTTTTTTATACTAAAAAAATAACCCATATTCATTAGCCAAACAAGAGTTATCATCAGAAACTCACTAAGATATTATGTATAATTTAAAATTCATTTTGAAAATATCATTTTAAGAGATATTAAAAGCATTAATATACCAAAGCTTTTTTTCAAGACCTCGGTAGGAAGATTTTGAGCTAGCTTAGATCCAAACACCGACCCAATTACTAGAAAAATCACTATTAAAACACCAGCTTTAACATTAACCTGACCTTTTTTGTAATATTCAATAAAAGCAAATATACCAACTGGTGGTAATAATATTGCAAGGGAAGTTCCCTGTGCTTTTAGCTGGCTAAAACCACATAAAAACACTAATGCAGGGACAATTATAACTCCTCCACCTATACCAAACATTCCACTTAATATTCCTGCAATGATTCCTATTATAATAAACAATATAGTATTTGTCATTGACTTTCCTCCCACATGTTAAAGCTCTATTTTTCTATACTTAGATAAAATTAAAAATACCACCCAGATTACAATTCCGAATAAACTTACTAGCTGCGCAATTCTTAAAGGCCCAAACATTAAACTATCAGTTCTCAGACCCTCTATAAAAAATCTACCAATTGAATATAGCCCAACATAAGTAAAGAATACAATTCCAACTTTTTTAGTTCTTGTTAAAATAATCATTAGTATTATAAACACAGTGAAATTCCATAGTGATTCATATAAAAAAGTAGGATGATAATAAATTCCATCTATATGCATACCTTTTTGTATAAAGTATGGAAAATTCTTTATAAAATCATAAGATACAGGACCACCATGGGCTTCTGAATTAAAAAAGTTTCCCCATCTTCCAATAGCTTGAGCTATAATAATTGCGGGTGCCACAACATCTGTCATTTTAAAAAAACTCATCTTCTTACGCTTTGCAATTATAAATGCAGTTACTAGGGCAAACAGAATCCCCCCATGAATTGCAAGTCCGCCTCCTCTAATATTAAATATATCTATTAAATTATCTTTATAATCTTTGAACTCAAAAGCTACATAATACAGCCTTGCGCCTATAATACCAATTGGTAGAGAAATAAGCACTACATCTAGAAGAGAGTCATAATTAACATCTCTACACTTGCAGGTATATTTTGCTAATATTATAGCTAATGCCAATCCCATTCCTATAAATATCCCATACCACATTACACCAAATCCAAATACATAAAACGCTACTGGGTTCATACCATCACTCCTAACCTTATTATCACTTAAATACTTTTCAAATAAACTTCCATTGCCATAGATGCAGCCCCTAGGGCAATAACATCTTCTTGAAACTTGCCTCCTTTGCTGAATATAACTCTATTATCCATAAGATTTATGCTGCGAAAGATTTCAATAGATTTTTCATAGTAATGTTCAAAATTCATTATCAATGGTCCACTTAGAATCACAAGTTCAGGATCTAGTAATCTCACAAGATTTGAAAGACCAATACCTAAAATCTCAGCACCTTGATTTACTACTTCTATTGCAATGTCATTGTTCTGCAATTCTACTTTCAACTTTTCACTGTAATTAATTTCACTTATTAACCTGTTATTATCTTTTGTTTTTGTATTTATTTTTTTAAGGATTGAATCTATGGAGGAATAGCTTTCAATACAGCCAGAATTACCACAACTACATACTTCCCCATTATGCTCTACAATCATATGTCCAAAAGCATCTTCTCTATCGTTCATTGATCTAATAATAATGCCATCTCTTATTATTGCTGACCTAATTCCAATGCCGCAGTGAATATATGCAACACTTTTTAAGTCTTTTCCCTTACCATACAAATATTCACCTAAAACAGCAGTATTAGCCCCATTATCTATAAAACAAGGAATTTCAAGTCTTTCTTCAATCATTGCTTTTATAGGTACATTAACCCAGTTGCTATTAAAAAAGCCTTTAGGATTTAATATAATTCCTTTTTCTCTGTCTATCGGTCCCACAGTACCTATACCAGTTCCCAGAATTTCATTCTTTTTAATGTTTAAATCAGATACCATTTGTTCTATTATAAGAATGATTTTTTCAAGCGTTTTTTCAGGAGAATAGCTTTCATCCATAAGAAATTCTTCTTTTTTTAAAATACACAACTTCATATTAGTTAATATTAATTTTACATAAGTTCTTGATAAGTCTATCCCTATAAAATAAAATCCTGTTTGGGATACATCATACTCTACTGCTTTTCTTCCTCCAGTAGATTCTGACTCTCCATATTCCACTATTATCTTTTTATGTTCAAGAGTTTTCATAACTCTATTTAGTGTGGTTAATTTTATATTTGCAACAATTTGTAAGTGTTTTTTTGTTATGGGTCCCCTTTTTTGAATTATATTTAGGATTTCTAAATCTCGACAAGATAATTCCTCTAGAATTTTAATCATATACAACTCCACTTCCCTAATTAGATTCTCAAGTAAAGTATATATACTTTTAACCATTTTGGCAATAAGTAATCTAAAATAAATATATTTAAAAATAGGAAGCCCAATACTGAGTTTCCCGTTTATAATTTCCTAGGTGAGTATGACTCTATTTGTCCATTACCTGTCTTTTTGATGTATCACCTGTATCAACTTTATTTGGAAGGGTCTACCCGTCCAGTACGAAATAGCCACATATAGGATTTTGTTATTGTGGCTCTGCCTGATTCATTAAGTACCTGAAAGGTTGTCTCATCAGCATGAAGTATATCCTGCTTTAACAAGTGTTCATGCATTCTATGATATAAAATTTGCAATCAGTAACGAAACCGTTCCTCATACCATTTAAGCTTTGTAGCGAGTTCATCATTGATGCCGCTAACATAGCACACTTATTTTCAAGATTTTATATTTTATATTCATTTGTATTATCTATTATATTGTTGTTTTTATTATTATTTATCATAGTATAATTATAGCATATATTGCTAAGAAACCGCATTATTGTTGCTTTTTCTTAGATGATTATTCGCTCTTTTACTGGTTTATGTGCTTTACCTATTTTTAATAGGCATATTACTTACATTCTTTATGATGAACTTAGGAAAAGGTATACAATATTCATATTTAATATAAATAAAATTAAAAGTTATGCAAAAGTTAATACTGTGGTGTTGATAAACTAAAAGTATTTTCTAATTTAACCAAAATTAGTATATACAAATATAAAACTATGTTATAATTCTGATAACAGTGAGTGGTATTTATAAAATGAAAATTGTATAAACTTTAAATTTTTCTGTTTATTAGTGTTTTCTATAATATTAGGATTTTTTATGTCCAAGAATTCTTGGAAAACTTATAAAAAGAAGTATGATAATTTATCCAATAATAAAGGTTAATGCTTGTTGTAGTCAAAATGTAGTTAAGTTCCACGTATCAAATAGGCTAGCATACGTAAAAAGGATATTTCGTACGTTGTATTGTCTCATTAAAAATTTACCTAACAATTTATATTCAATTTTCTAAATATTTGAAATAACTATTAATTTTTTTGTATAATAGTATATTATGAGCCATATTTCATTAATTAAATAGGAGGCAATAGAAGTATGTTAAGGTGTCCTAACTGTAATAATAAAATACCATTTTGGAAAACATGGAATCCACTAAATTTTAGTGGAATTAAATGCTCAACATGTAAAAAAATAATTATTGTGGATAATAAAAAAAACAGTTCTTGGATAGGAGGAATCGGAGGTGGAGTCGGATCATTAGTTTTAATTAATTTAGTTAAATCTAATTTTCGTTTAAGTGCTATAATTATAACGATATTATGGTTTTTAAGTATAGTTTTTGTATCAGATTTGTTTACAAAATTAAAGATTAAAGATTAAAGATTAAAGATTAAAGATTAATAATGGTACTATTTAATTAATAAATATGTATTTTCAGAAAATTCTTTGATAACCTAAATCCAGTAGTAGAGGTATGAAGATAGTCCATGTTCCACGAGAAAAATGTCCAGTGTTTCCAATGTATAGGCTTCATGGCGTATTACATGACCTTGAGCGGTGCGTAATTTAAGAAAAGATCTTATCTCAGGCGCAAATACGCTATGGAAGTTAAAGTATTTTTTTCTCATATAACCTCCTCCTCTCCACAGATATACTTGTAGAACATTCCAGAAAGGGGCGGTCCATGCTTTCTGCCGTCTATCTGTACTCCCGCAGTCGTAAAAGTTCTTGACACTATGAGATATATTTCGCTGCGTTTGCAGATTTTGAAGAGAGGTTATGCTGAATATACTTATTATAGGCATTCATAAAACTGCCAAAACAAGAATGGTCAATACTGTTAAGTTATGGGCAGAGCTGAAGCATGATTTATTTTAAAATTATTGACTTCATCAACTTACTAGCTGCGAAATATTTTAATAGCTTTTTCATCGAAAAAAGAAGCATGGAAACAATCATCCATACTTCTTAAAATGTTAAATAAATAGATTTACATTTGAGTCTTCAGCTTGACCTAAGTAATAGCCAACTCCGCCAATTTTTACTCCATCAATAAGTTCTTCTTGCGTAATTCCCATAACATCCATGGACATTGAACAAGCAACTACTTCAACACCACTATCCATTGCTGATTTTATTAAGTCTTCAAGAGAACTTATATTTTTATTTTTCATCACTGATCTAATCATTTTAGCTCCAAGACCCATCATGTTCATTTGGGAAAGTTTAAGCTTTTTACTTCCCCTTGGCATCATAAATCCAAACATTGAATCCACTATTCCTTTTTTTACAGATACTTTTTCAGGTTTCCTTAAGATATTAAGTCCCCAGAAAGTGAATAATATCGTAACTTTACTGCCCATTGCAACTGCTCCATTTGCAATAATAAAGGCAGCAATGGCTTTATCTAAATCACCACTAAAAACTACCATGGTTTTATTATTTTTTTCAACTGTATCTGAGGAAAAGGATTTATTTACTTTTGTGAGATTGTTATTTTTTTTTTTATGAAAGCATAAACCATACCTTTTTCTTTTCTTAAGTCTAACAATTCATTGTTTGTTTTATTACACCAAGATTTAATATCCTCATAAAAACCAGGATCAGAAGCTGTAACTTTTAATATTTGACCATCATTTAATTCGTCAATACTAGCTTTTACTTGAATTAATGGTCCTGGGCAACATAAACCACAAGCATCCAGGATTTTATCGTAATTAGAAGTATCGTTATCTACTCCGTCTTTTATAACTTGAGTATCAGGATCTAAAATCTGTCTTTTTGGTGTATCACCTGTATCAACTTTATTTGGGTTAAAATTTGAAATTGAGACTGATTTATATCCTCCAGTTAAGTTTTTAACCTTAAAATCCTTTTGAGCTAAAATTCTTGCAGCTACATATCCACGAAGTCCTACCTGACAATATTCAAGAATTTCCTTGCTTTTATCAAGTTCACCAATTCTTTCTCTCAAACTATCTACAGGAATGTTTATAGCACCTTCCATATGCCCATTACTAAATTCCATTTCAGTACGAACATCGAGTATTGTGGCATTCTTTTTATCATAGGCCATAAACTCATCTGTGGTTAATACATCCATTCTTCCAGCTAATACATTTTCAGCTACAAAACCTGCCATATTTATTGGATCCTTAGCAGAGGAGAAAGGTGGTGCATAGGAAAGTTCAAGTTCTGTTAAATCAGTTACTGTTCCACCCAGGCGTATAACTGTAGCAAGTACATCTATTCTCTTGTCAACTCCATCATAACCCACAGCTTGAGCTCCAAGAATTTTACCATCATCATTAAAAATAAGCTTTAAAGTCATTGAAAGAGCACCAGGATAGTAAGATGCATGTGATACAGGATGAACAAATATAACTTTATGCGGAATGTTAAGTCTAGTTAGTGTTCTTTCATTATTACCTGTACTTGCAGCTGTTAAGCCAAATACCTTAATAATTGAAGTTCCTTGGGTTCCCTTATAAGTAGTATTTAAACCAGCAATATTATCAGCTGCGATTCTACCTTGTTTATTTGCAGGACCAGCTAGTGGTATTGCAGTATTTGTTTTGTTTATAAAATCTACAACTTCAATAGCATCTCCTACTGCAAATATACCCTGTGCACTAGTTTCCATTTTATCATTTACTAAAATATGACCCCTAGCCCCTGTTTTAATACCAGCTTCTTTTGCAAATCCAGTATCAGGAATTACTCCTATAGCCAATATAACCATATCAGCGCTTAGTTTCTTGCCGCTATTTAAAATTATTTCCACACTGTCTTCATTATCTTTAAAAGCTTTTACTCCATCACTTAAAATTATTTCCACACCATTATCTGAAATTTCCTTTTCAACTGTTAAAACCATATCTGTATCAAAAGGAGCCATTATGTGAGGAGCTGCTTCTACTATAGTGACACTCAGTCCTCTTTCTTTTAAGTTTTCAGCCATTTCCACGCCAACATAGCCTCCGCCAATAACTACAGCAGTATTAATGCCTTTTTTATCCACATATGCTTTTATATTATCAGTATCTGGTATATTTCTTAAAGTGAATATTCGTTTACTGTTAATACCTTCTATATTAGGTTTTATTGCTTTTGCTCCAGGTGATAACACTAAATAATCATAACTTTCTTCATAAGTACCGCGAGTCTTACTATTAACTGTTACAGTTTTTTTGGAAGTGTCAATTTCTACTACATCACTGTTGTTTCTTACATCTATATTAAATCTTGCTTTCATACTCTCAGGTGTTTGTACTAAAAGTTTATCTCTATCTTTAATTACTCCACCAATATAATAAGGCAGACCACAATTTGCAAAAGAAATGTATTCATCTCTTTCAAACATAATTATTTCTGCATTTTCATCTAGTCGTCTAAGTCTGGCTGCTGTTGAAGCTCCACCAGCTACTCCACCTACAATTAATACTTTTTTCATAACAAATATTCCTCCTTTTACTTTTTAAATCTATTTATTAACTCAATATTAAAATTGAATTTATTAACTTTATTATTCTTTCGTCTTTGATTTTATAGTTAACTTCAAGGCCATGCCTTTTGCCCTCTATTACACCAGCATATCTTAATTTCTGTAGATGCTGAGATACAGTAGATTGAGGAATCTCAAGACAAGTCTGCATATGGGAAACATTACACTCACCTTGCTCTAATATACCTTTTACTATGCATAACCTAATAGGGTGTGCCAATACTTTTAGGATATCAGCAATTTCATTGTATTTTGTATAATCTGTATCCATAGCTCTTCCTCTTTCCTAAATTTCCATATGGGTATTATCTAGTTACATTGTATCTCCAAGAAGATAATCCTCTACTTAGATGGTAAATGTTTTTAAAATCATTATTTTCCAAAGTATCCACTGCTCTTGGGCTTCTTCCACCAGATGCACAATAAACAAGCACTGGCTTATTTTTATATTCATGGAGTTCAGCAAGTTTCATAGGAAGAACTTGAACTGGAAAAAGCTTTGCTCCTGGAATGTGACCATCATCATATTCTTCTTTACTTCTTACATCTAGAATAATAAATTCACTATCCTCGTTTATAAGTTTATAAGCTTCTTCTGCACTGACATTTTTAACATTTGAATTAAACATAATTTTTACCTCCTTGGAAAATATAATTTGTAGTTTTAATATATTTTTATATTTATTGTTATATTAATATATTACGATATAACAATATAATAACACATATAAAATAAAAAGCAATAGAAATATCAGTTTTTATTTTATATTTATTTTTAACCACTTAATTACAAAAAATACACGAAAGTTATTCGTGTATTGTAATTATCCCATGGGGTAATGCCTTTATTATTCTATTGGCAATTGCCAAATGTGTTATAGGACCTGGCATATTATCCCTTCATTCTAATTTTTTCAAACTAATAAGCGATACTGTTGAACACTTTGATTTTCCACTTGCACTACTTCTTTAAATGAATAGACTTCCCTATTACTATGCATCTAGCGTTAGGATCATGTCCAATATCATCAGTTTTAACAACTGGAATATCTCTATTTCTAAGGACCTCTAGAACCAATTCTCTAACATCTGGAACAAAACCATTTTCCTGCATATTAGTGAAGCTCCCCAAAATAATCCCCTTAATCTTATCAAAAGCTCCTATATGATCTAATTGATAAAGTAATGAACCTATTAGATTAGGTGCTCCTCCCAAGCTTTCTAGCAACAATATTTTATCTTCAAAATCGGGCATATACTTTGTCCCTGCTAATTTTAAGAGGGCTGTTATATTTCCACCTATAACTATACCGCTCATTTCATTTCCTTGAATCCACTCTACATTAATTTTATAAATATCTTCTTTTCCATTTAATAATGTTTCTTGAAACCTGCTTATTTGCTCTTCTGAACATTCACCAATTAACTCAGTTATTGTGTAGTGATAAGTTTCTATCCTAGCACATTTATATAGTGCATTTAGTAATACTGATAAGCCGCTCATTCCGAAATAAGGCTTATTATTCTTTTTAATAACTTCATAGTCAAGATACCCTAAAGTTTGATTAGCAGAATCCCCCCCTGAAACATCAAAAATCGCTTTAATATTATCATCCTTAAATAATTTCATTAGTTCCTCCGCCCTCTCTTTTCCTGTTCCTGCAAAAGGACCTTTTGTCCTGTAAATTGTTTTTGCATATTGAACCTTTAGACCCAAGGCATTCAATGTTTTTTCGATTTCCTCTATATATTCACTATTTTCATTTCCTATTCCATCACAACATGAAATTATTCCTACTGTATCACCTTTGCATAATATACTCATAATCACATCTCCCCTGCTGAATTGTTTAAATAAGTAAAAATAAAGTATATATAGAAAGCGCACCTCTCATCTTAAGTTCCTACCCTACATTTCCTCCCAAATAAATCGCCATTGTTTATAACATAGTCGCCCATTTATCATGTTTTTATCGTTTTTACCATATATTGAAAATAGAATTATAATATTCTACAAAGACAGATGATATATTTAAATAATATTAAGCTTTTTCATCTCTCCATTGATTTAACAACTTTTTCATTTTTCTTCTGCTATCAATAACGAAAAACGGTTTATCGGGATATTTTTTATGTAAATTCTTTATGGTCCGTTTACGTGTTTTAGAGAAACACCATAACCCTTTACAAAAACGTAAAAATTCCTTATTCAATTTTTCTTCGAGAAATTGAGGTGTATCCGAACGCTTTTTACCATTTCTTAAAAAAACACTAAACAAACATACAAAACGGTTTATATCAAGAAATATAACTATGTCCGCCACTTTAAATCGCAACTCCATTGTGTCCGTATGATTTCCATCGATTATCCATTTTTCCTTTGATGTAAGCTCCATTTGTTTCTTTATCCATTCTTTTTGGGGTGGTTTTTCCCAATTAGGACGCCAAAACTCAACATCAAGATGAACGAGTGGCAAACCCGTGATAACAGACAATTCTTTAGAAAAAAAACTTTTTCCGCTACCATTATTACCAACAATAATAATGCGATTATATCCAAAAATATTCACTACTATCACTTCCTAAAATATAAATAATCTGTAGTTCGCAGTTTTCTACAGCTGTGACGTAACTTATGAAAAATGTGACTCATTGTGACCATAGATTATCCTCATTTCGTCAGGTTCTATTTATAGACCACCAAATATATATGATAGAACACTTGAATTTCTAAGCATAAGCACTATGAGTAATGTCAATATAAAAATTCGTAACCATTGTTTTTTATTCATTGGTAAAATTAGAAATAATATAATAGCAGAAAAAATATCAAATCCCAATGTCATTGTAAACATATAAAAAAAAGGATAACCTTGTGAAACTAACAAGCCAATGGGCATTGAGGCGCATAACGCTGCAATCCATCCATTTCCTCTGCTAAACCATACTATATAGGCTGCTATTGGCGTTGCTAAAGATATTGCACCCCAACGGATAAAGTAATAAGTGGGGAAAAAGCCAAATAACCTCATTGAATAAAAATAATACACCAACAACATTCCACTAAAAAATGCAAAAACCTTTATTGCTCCAATTCCCGGATTATTGCTCCAAGCAGCAATTATTGTAGCCAACAGAACCCAAATACCTAACCCGGTAGTTATGTTGCTGACAGTAGACCAAATGCTTCCCGTTAGGCTGTTTGAAGGAATCGTATCACTATATTTGGCTATAAAACCAAGAAGCATTCCAAAAGCAAAGATTAATAGCACTTTTAAAATTTTCTGTTTTATTGTTAATAAAATGGATTGTTCTTCTCTTATTTTGTTCAAAGTTTCTTTTATAGACAAATATAATGCCCCCCTTGCTTATCATTACATAAATAATCCTATTTTTTGCATTAATACAAGAAATTTTTGCAATAGATCTACTTTGGGTTATATTTATCAGTATATTCTTCTTTTGCTTTTTCTGTATATTTCAAAATGAAATCAGATTTAGCATCTGTATATCCATCTCGGTTATGCTCATATTTCTCTATTAGACTTAATTTAAGTTTACCATATTCGTTAGCAACTTCTTCATGGTCCATAAGGTAGTCTCTAAAATATAATTCATTCCAGTTATCATAGTAGTGAACATGCAAATGATATACTTTTTCTGCAAAGCCTTCTTTTGTATATCCTTTATTAAATGCCATGTGCATACATGGTTTTTTTTGCGATGACATTAATATCCAACCATCATGTAGTAGGGTATTTGTTAATTGTTCAAGATTACTTTCATTATCTATTTCCAATAAAATATCGACTGTTGGCTTAGAAATCAACCCTTCAATGGCACTACTTCCTATATGATTAATACGTATAATATTTTTTTTATCAACACAATCTAAAAGTCTTTGTTTTTCAATTTCATACCAATTTGTATAATCTGTATTATGTTCTTTTAAAATGATAGGGAATAGCTCCCACAATTCTTCTAGCGTCATTTCTGATAATTCTTTTCCCATATATATATACCTCCACTTAATAAAAGTCACGGTAGCCACACTGGTTACCCAGTGCACCCCGTACAAATCCCGTCCTGCGGAACTACCGCATCGGGCTCTTCAAATATATTCACTTCTGTAATCAACTAAAACAGGTGTTTTTCAAGCTATCAAGCATAATTTCATCCATTAGGTTATCTGTTAAAATGTAGAATATTGGATTTGTAAATATACTCCTATTATTAGGTATATCTAAATTTCTTGTAAGTAGATAAACATTATCATCTACACTTATCGTAGCTCTTGCCATGGAGTTTTCTTGGTTTATATATATCTGGAGTTTATTCTCTAAATCATAATTTCCGTAAAGCAGTGATGAACTTGGGAAAATATCACAAAACTCAATTCCCGCTCTGTAAGTTTTTATTTCATTATTAGAATCTTTAAAGGTAATAAAATTCTTTATCATATCGTTTCCAATATTAAAGAAATTTTTATGCGCTAAAAGCATGTCCTTCATAAATTCACCTGTATTATTTGTAATTTCAGAAGTATGACATAATACAGGAACTCCTGGTAGCATTAAATAATATTCATTAATTTTTAAGCCTTTATATTGTTCATTTTTAGTTATATTCAAGGAGGTTTTAATACCCTGCCACTCATTTCCACATGTATCCGTTATTTTAACAAAGCTTGTTATAACTTTTTCATTTAATAAACTTTTAGATTCAACATACCAATTTCTAGGTACAGTTTGCATTCCACCAAACCACGGATTATACCATGTTCGCATTTCTGAATTTGGAAAGTTACTATGGAGATATTCCTCGTTTTTATAGGTTAATGAATATATTCCACTTGTAAAATCCGGAGAGGATTTAATGGTCATCAGCCCATTGTTTATTGAATAAATATTAAATCCTTTATATTTTTTTATCTCTGTTTTGAAGTCTACATCTTTAATTCTAAATAAAGCAACATTCTTTTCAAAAAACAATAAACCTAAATCTACTTTAACAGAAATAATATCGGAATCATATTTCTCCGACATTGATGTAGATGCCTCCATAGCTAATGTCCTATCTTCAAAGCTTTTTTCTATGCCACGCACCGACCCGTTCTTTGAATCAACCTTTAGTGTACCTTTAACCGGAATTTCGTTATATTTTCTTAGTTCTATTGAAAATTTTTCTTTAATAAAAGGATTTCCCTTATTTATAAACACCCCACAATCATTGGCTGTATATAAATTAAGAGCTCTTTTATTTTTTATATCATCACCCTCAGCATTGAATGTTGACCCCTCCTGAAATTTGCTTAATGCAAAGCTTCTCAAAGCTTGCCAAGTTTCAAAAGTTGATAAAGCTACATAAATGGATTTAGTTGTTTTTTTACTGTGTCCATTAATTATACCAATATTCTCTTGAATGCACATGTAAGGCCACTCTCCGAAATAGATATTCTTACCTTTATCCCACCAAAAGCTGCGTGTACTATCATCATCCCCTGAAAAAATCCAATTTTCACTTAGAAATTTCATAAAACACTTTGTATTTCTTTCCAAACATAAGAGTTTCATCGTTTATTATTACAGATACTAAGTAGTCATCTGTGTGAACCTCCCATCACTGAAGTGACGGGCTTCTATCATTACTAATAAAGTTTCCCACATCATTGTCCTCGTAACCTACTAACTCCATGGGCGTTATACTTCGGATAAGTTCCTACCCTACATTTCCTCTATATAAATTTTTATAATCTATTATATAGCTACTTCGAAACCTAATTCTTTTATTCCTTGTTTTAGAATATTTTTTGATGCGTTTTCATCCCTATCATGAATGTTTTTACATTCCTCACAAGTCCACTCTCTTATTGATAGCAATTTAACCTTCTTATTTACTGCTCCACACTCAGAGCAAATCTGAGAACTAGCGAACCAGGGACTTATTTTATGATATGTTCTCCCGTACCAATTTGCTTTATATTCTAGTTGTCTTGTAAACTCTGGCCATGATACATCTTGAATACTTTTTGCCAAATTATGATTTTTTATCATATTAGAAACTTGTAAGTCTTCTGAAATTATTACTTGGTTATCGTTAATAATTTGCCATGACAACTTATTTGAGAAATCA
>NZ_JBOITL010000037.1:0-72857 GCF_050717515.1 Clostridium sp.
TTCGTCCTGAGCCAGGATCAAACTCTCAATTTAAAAGTTTACACTTTTTATTTGAAATGAATAATCTGCGACAACTGTTAAGTTGTTACGCAAGCTCATTACATACTTTTTAGTCTTACGACTAAAAATACTTTTTTATCTAAAGTAATTAACTGGTCAAGCGAAATGTTATTTCGCTATTTTACCTATTTCTCTGTTTAATTTTCAAAGACCAATTTGCTTCGCCATCATGTGACGACAAGGAGTATTGTATCATATAAATAAAAGCATAAGCATAGCCAATAGGTCTTCTAACTAGATTAGCTTCATATTACTACATATAAGTACGAATTTCTCTATATTTCCCATTCCGATACGCAAGGCTAAGTATTATAAATATATATTTATCTACAAGCTTTAACCTACTGAAACTCCCACGCCTAAAGGCATGGGGTTCTTAGGTACTAAATAACTTTCTTTAATATCACAAATAATATTAACACTAATTATTTTCCCTAACAATTTCACTACCGAGCAATCCATTGACCACATTTGCGATAGTATAACGCCCGTTTCAAGACGTTTTTTTAAATCTAAATCCCTATACTACTCAAATTATCTAGTCCTTGCAATCTTTCAATTTCTTTATTATGAAGTTCTAAAAACTTATTAAAACCCTTACTACAATTATCAAGATGTATGCTGCATAAATCATCATTTACATTTTTAATTAAGTATGCCGAATATATATCCCTCTGGACTTTAAGTTGTTGTACATTATACTCAAAATAATTCCACCTTTGAGATAACTTCTTTTTATTATATTGTTGATTTAGGTGGTTGTATTGCGAAGCTCTCACTTGCCTTGTACTAATTTCAAAGTATTTCCCACCTTTAGCTCTTAACTTATTATCTAATATTTCCAAAAACTTACTAGGTGCTTTATTTGCTAATGATTTACCGAATCTTTTTTTCTTATTGATTTTCCCAGTTTTCTCATTGATAGTTGTGTTTTTAGCACGTTTTTGAAAACCTTTAAAAATTTAATTAAGTTGAATTATATAAGTTTCTCGGGAAATAATGTGAAGGATATTTCCAATTTTAGAAATTCAACAAATCTTGAGGAGACTTATATGAATACAAATGAGATTGAAAATTTACTAATATAACAACATATCAACCATAAGTTGTCCATTACATCCCCAACGTATGTCAGTACCCCTCTAGGTGCTTCAAAAAATCGGAATGTAAATTATGTTCATTATTTCACCTTTTTACTCCAATTCCATATGTTAAAAGCTACAAGTTAATTTTGGGACATATCTCTAATTTTTCAAAAATTTCATCTTCCCAAAATGAGTTAGGCGATGAGTGGATGTCATCGCCTTACTAGAATTTAATTACTATGATCACAAGTATCTTGACTTTGCAAGACATACTTAACACCATCGAATTTGAATATTGATACAATAGTTGTCGGCTTTGTCATTAGTGTATTGGTGCTTATTTTTGTATCATATTTTGTTGTCCACGCATATAGTCTTGAATCATCACTATTAATTTGATATCCTCCAATCTTTAAATCGAGAATATCTTGAAAGACCGTTCTTTCCTTTAACGTTCCCATCCATGCCTCAACGAACTTGCTATCTTTCAAATACCATACATGACCATAAAAAATATCTATACCTAATCCACCGGAACGAGTTGTCATTTCATATGCTTTATTTTCTCCATTAAGATTGTGCCAGTATTCCAGGTCCCATTTTTCTACTTTCCAATCTTTTTCTGCTACAAGAGAATATTTACCTTGGCTATTCTTGTCAAATATAAAGAAATAACCTAAATGAACCCCTCCATCAATTTTTGCAACAATCTCAAAATCATTATCTTTATCGATATTAGCTACCTTATAGGAAAGTCCCTCGAAATAATGAGGTTTTTTAGTTCCTTGTGTCTTTATTAGTTTTATTACTTCCTCTTTAGGTATTGTTGATAAACTACTTTCAGTATCAATTACTGCTGCTTCTACTATTTCTCCAATAATTACACTACAATTTAGACTCATTGAAAAAAGCAATATTAAGAGTACCTTTTTAGGGATTAATCTGATTAATGCAGATTTTATATTTGACATTCACTACACCTCACACTTTAAATAATTATATCTATTATGTGTCTCTGCAGATTTAATATGTAAATATAATAAAATTAGGCTTACCCATTGGAGCATAGCTTTGCATCTTAGAATTCTCTCCACTAAACTATTGGATATAAATACTACTTTATGTTTGCGAATCCTCTGCAATAGCGTAAAATTGTAGCGGAGGCCACACAACAACAAAAATTCCTATAATGGCTGAGTTTATGAAAAATTCAAGAAAAGAGCTTTCAAAAAATAAAACTTCAGTATACATGGAACCAACTTGGCTTTTATTCCATCTAATAAGTGTAATTTCGAAATTATAGAAAAATGTAAGAGGGGGGGGGGGGGATGAAATTGGATATGTCATTAACTACTGAAAATGAAAAAGCCCTTATAAATAATTTAAAGGCTGCTAAAAAAGGTGATAACGCAGCCTTTCAATTATTAATTAATGAAAATAGACTTTCATTATATAGAGTTGCTAAAGGTATATTAAAAAATGAAGAAGATGTTGCCGATGCAATTCAGGAAACAATAATCAACACCTACTGCGGAATTAAAAATTTAAGAAAAGAGGAGTATTTTAAAACCTGGCTAATTAAAATACTTATAAATGAATGTAATAAAATATGGTATTCCAAATCAAAGGTTATACCTATGGAAGAAGTAAGAAATGAATATGAAGTCTATGAAGATTCCTATTCAAACAATGAAGTATTAAGCACAGTAAACTTACTTACAGAAGATATGCGAGTAGTAATTCTTTTATACTATTACGAGGATTTTTCAATTAAGACTATTTCAAAAATACTTAATATAGCACAAGGCACTGTAAAATCACGGCTTTCAAGAGCAAGAGAAAATTTAAATGAGTTGTTAACGGAAGGGAGTATTGTTAATGAATAATGATTTTATAAATGATTACTTGAAAAAGAAGATTGATGATGAGAATATTATTGTTTCTCCACTTGTAAACACTAGAATAGATGAAACTCTTTCTAAATTATATACTAAAAAAAGGAGAAATCCACTTTTTAAAAAAGTAGCAATTGCTGCAAGCATTACTGCAGTTATTATTGCCACCAGCACTATACTTCCTGTAACTGCCAGTGGAATACCTATAATAGGTTCAGTTTTTCAATATTTTATGGGTTTAAACAATAATCAGAATGAAGTAGTTAGCGAATATATAAAATATTCTAAGGGTATAAACCAAAGTGTAGATAAAAATGGAATTAAGTTTACAGTAGACGAAGTAAGTTGTGATATTAATTCTCTTGTAATAAGTTACACTATCCAAGGCAAAAATAAAATTAGTATAAATGATGATAAATTTCCAAGTGTCATTGTTAACGGCAAACCAATAGGGTCATCTTTTGATATGGATGATAAAAATGTTGGTGATAACACAATTAAGGGTATGTTTAATATGGATATTTCCAAGAATAATCTACCTGATAAATTTGATTTGGATTTCAACATTTACAATATAAGTTCTACAAAAGAAAATTGGAATTTTAAATTTAATGTATCTAAAGAAGCCAGCAATAAAGCCACAAAGGTCTATTCTCCAAATGTTTCAAGTAAATTACCAATATGGAACTACACTGTTAATACAATCACACTGAGTCCCTTCTCTAATTCAATTTCCATAAGCGGAACATCAATGAATGATTTAGTTAAGCTACCCTATGAGTTTTTCGTGTTAGACAATAATAACAATGTATTAACAACAAAAATGGCGGATTTTTCTCAATTATTAGAAAACAAAAATTTTAAAATGTGCTTAGAGTTCATTAAGGGTAAAGACCCAATAGATAGTATAACCTTACTGCCTTTTACAGTTAAATATTCAACTACAAATGACTTTGTCCTATCAAAGGCTCTTAGTGAACTCCCAGCAATCATTGATATAGGAAATAAGGGCTTGATTACCATTAATAGTGTGAAAATTAATGATACTAATACTATTGTAAACTATGCTATTGATGGATATACTTTTAATCCATGTCCCGCTTTAGTCGATGAAGTTGGAAATAAAATATTACCTGAAGGAAGAGCAATACTTGTAGATGCTTCCAATCGTGAATACCAAATTGAATTCCCTAAAATTGATAAAAATAAAAATTATAAAGTGGCAGCTATTAAAAATCCTCAAATACAGTTATTAGAACAAAATAAATTAATCATACCATTAAAATAAGGGAGTATGCAGCTAGCAATAAGGTGGGAGATACCGACTGATACACCCCTGTATAAATTCTTCTTAGACTCAGATTACTATCGTATTCCTTATAAGCAAACTCTGCCTGAGTCTAAGTATCACTTAAAGCTATATATTTTATTTCTAATATTTAGCGATAAAATATATCCTCTTTTATAATATGAATAAATGCTTAATAATACTAACAGGCAAATTATTATTATTTCTGCAATTATGCATTGAACAGTAAGTATACTCGTATTTATATATTTAAAATACACTAAAAAATATGAAGATATTATAGTGCAATAATTCCATAAAACATGTGAAATGAAAGCATATACCACACTTTTTGTCATTACATATATAATTGATAGAAAAATAGATAGGACTAGAGTTTCAATAAATCGAGATATACTACTAAAATGATAAATCCCAAATACTATTGAGGTTAATATAATAAAAATTTTTATATCTTCTTTTTTCTTAACAAAAATTTTATATGCAGTATATCTGAAAAAAATCTCCTCTGCTGCTACTCCAATAACCATTATAATTATAAAAGCTAATGTATCCAAACTACTATTTATATAGGCGCTATCAGAAGTTACAGTTTTGATATAATAGCCAATGGATTTTGTTTTATCAGGATTAATCATAAAACTTATGTGGTATATTAAAATATTAATGAGTGCAAAAACTGAAGAAAAAAACATTGTAATCAGTAAATTATCCATACAATCGCATTTACTAAGCTTAATCTCTTTAAATAATCCACTATAGTTAACATTGAAAAATATTTTTCCTATTAATACAAATAATATTAATAATGCTATTACTGAAAATAATTGTCCTAACAAATTCATGCCAAAGAAATTGTGTATTAACCCTACAACTAACAATACTACCCAACATAAACAACTTAGAAAAAATGCTGTAATTATGGGTGCACTTTTATCTTTCATGTTATTTAGAAAATCACCTATTTTCACTTCACACCTCCTAATATTTCACTTTAATTTTATATTTCAATATGTTATTTGATTGTTTAACACTAAGTTTGCCGAACTAATTCACCCTTTAATAATCACACTGCTATATAATATTAACATATTTTACAATTATTATAAAGCATAGTTCCTCTTTTCATTAAGAAAATGCAAATTTTTTTTACATACCCCCTATTAGAATTTTTAACTCAAATATCAATTTTTATATTATTTTATATAATAAAAACATTAAAGTTAAATAAATATAATTCGATATTTAATAGAATTGATTTTTTACAATATTAACTATACCCAAAATAAAATTTCACTAAAACCATAGCCGATTTTTTTAAGTACATTAAAATTTAGAAAGAGATGGTGATAAATATGTCTCTGATACTCCCATGCCTAAAGGCAAGGGGTTCTTAGATAGATTAACTTCTCCTATACTCTCATTTATTTAAAAATCAAATAAATTACAACATATAAGAACTAATTAACTTCTCTAAAACTTTCACTATCAATCATTCCAATGAATGAATTAACGATAGCATATGGCTCATATCAAAACCTCTTTAGCCTTAATTTATAATCCCATACTACTTATTGCTTTATTGTTGCCATTTTATATTGCTACTATTTCCTTATCGTGTAGCACTTTAAAATTATCAAACTCCTTAAAACATAAATCTCTATCTATTTCTTCTAAATTATCCTTAATATTCATTATAAGAAATGCGCTATAACAATCTCTTTGTATTTTAAATCCTTCGAAATTGTTCCACCTTTCCGACAATTCTTTTTTATTATACTTAATATCCTATCTCACTTCCCCAGACGAATTTTGAACTGAAATTTATATCTAAGAATCTTATACCTGAAAAATATCAAGAAGGTTTCAATTCAATAATAGAAAAATATACTGAAGGTTTGTCAAAAGATTTTAATGCTGCGTTAGAATCCACTGCAAGAAGTATTATAAATACCAAAGATCCTGGTCTAATTGAAAGCGGCTGGGTACAGAAGTATATGCAGTGGGAAACTATAAACATTTAATGTTTAAGACTTCTATAAATGAATTAGCATAATTAAAACCAGCACTTTGAAGTGCTGGTTTTAAAAATAATTTATAACCCCATTAGACAATCTCTATTTATACATTTCTTTAACTGCTTTTCTAGTTTCAATTAATTTTTCTTCTACTTCTTTTATATTATTTCTAACCATTCCTATAAATAACATGTCTATTATTGCTAGCTGTGATATTCTCGAGTTCATTGCACCTTCCCTCAAAGATTTTTCTACTGCTGGCACACGTAACACCACATCTGAAAGATCAGCTACCTTATTATTTACACTAGCCTTTGTTATTGCTATTACTGGAACTTTCCTTTTTTTTGCATTCTCTACACATTTAATAACTTCCCTTGTTTCACCTGAATAGGATATTGCTATTGCTACGTCTCCTGGCTGCATTAATATAGATGATGTTATTTGCAAATGGGTATCTGTATGTGATATGCATCTCTTATTTATTCTACTTAACTTATAATAAAAATCTTGACCTACTAAAGCTGATACTCCTACACTAAATATATATATATTTTTTGCATTTATAAGTAGCTCTATTGCCTTATCTAGTTCTTCTTCAATTAACAAGTTAACTGTCTGCTCCATGATAGCATCTATTGAATTTTTTATTGAATAAATTATATTTTTAGTTCCTAAATTTTTATCTAAATATTGAAACTCAGTAGCTTCCATCTTATCTATACTTATAGATAATTTAAGCTTCATTTCATTTAAGCTATTGAACCCTATTTTTTTAGCAAATCTAACAACTGTTGGAGCCGATGTTTTTGTATTATTTGCTAGTTCCTTAGCTGACATTGTTATAATGCTTTCCTTAGTTTCTAATAAATAATCTGCTATTAATTTTTCACTATCTGTAAAGCTATCGTAATTTTGCTTTATATACTGTAATACATTCATAATCCCATCGCCCCATTAAATTTGATTTTAGCTTTATTTATTTACTATATTAAAATAAAATTTCACACCACCATTTATATATTTTAATAGATAAAAATGCTTTTGTAAAACAGAAGCTACAACATTTGTCCTATCATCACCCTTTTGACTCACTTTTAATATTTGTAATTCTCCCATATATCTCATATAATTTTCGTTATCTATAGTAACATCTCCATATTCTTTATCTACTGTATTTAACGATTTTATTTTATCTCCCTTAAGAAGCAATCTACTTTCACTAGCTCTTATGGCGTCTCTAGCCTCATCTATTCTATTGGTGTAAGTTTCCGAAAGTAATCTTAAGGTTACACTATCATATTCTTTTAATTCTATACAAAGCTCTACTGCATCCGGATTTAGTTCTGATAAATCCTCGAGTTCTCTTTTACTAGGAAGTGAATCTCCAATAAATACAGATTTATTTCCCAGGGTATACAAATGATTTGCAGCTTCCCGTACCTCTATACCTCTATGATCTTCTAAGCTAGGCAATCCATCATTCAGTGGACCTCTTTTTCTGTTATTTGATCCTACAAAAGCACAAGCTTTAATTCCTCTTTTACTTAAAATAGTATTTTTATCTTTCATACATTTTTCTGAAATACCTGTACCCACTCTAGGGTAAAAATTATGTAATGCATCAACATTTTCATAGTTAGGCAAATATATATCTAGTTTTTCAAAAAACTCTTCAGTTATTGTAGATGCATTTAACTGAATTTTGATTCCATAAGGGTTATGGGTCATTTTAGATATTTCTTCCTCTGTATATCCAAAATCTATTCTTATAGTCTTGACCCCCATATCGCCTAGTCCCTTCAAATCCATATCCACAAGGTCTAAAAATTTAAAAGTGTTAGGAGAAATATCACTTATTATATCCATATTATATTTTTTAGCTAACCTGAAAAATTCACGTACCTCAGTCTTTAAGATACTATAATTTGCCTCAGGTATATGAAGTGAGGTAAATATTCTAGTAAAGCCAAGTTCATTAGCATCCACTAATAACTTTATATTTTCTTCCTTTGTATTGTCTAGTCCAAAGTAAATTGAAATACCATAACTCATAAAATTCCCTCCTTGAAATTATCGATTAATTTTTATTATTAAAAAGACCCTTGCGGGTCTTTTTAACTCTCTGAGCTTGTTAATCCACTGGATCTTCAAAGCCTAATATGCTAGTAAAGAAATATCCACCTATATATGATACTAGTACTCCTATTAAAAATACTCCCATTTTACCATTTGCAATTAATAATGCTAGTGGTAATCCTGATACACCGATTGCAACGGCTCCTACCTTAAATAATGCCATCACCGCTCCACCTAATGCAGCTCCAAGGCAAGCTCCAAGAAATGGCTTTCCAAGTGGTAATGTTACTCCATATATTAAGGGTTCTCCTATTCCTAAAAATCCTGGTACTAATCCATTTTTAGCTACTTTCTTTAATCTTTCATTTTTTGTTTTTTTGAGTACTGCGATTGTTGCTCCCACTTGTGCCATTCCAGCTGTTGCAAGTATTGGAAGTAATACTGTAAATCCAACATTAGCTATTAAATCTGCATGTATTGGCGTTAACGCTTGGTGCATTCCAGTCATAACAAGTGGTAAGAATAACCCTCCCGATATTGCTCCAGATATAACTGATATTATTATATTATTTGATGCTATTGTCTGTCCTACTATAAGACCTATACTATCTGAAATAAATCCACCTAATGGTTGAAGTATAAATAACGCTACTAAAACTGAAATTGTAAGTGTAACCAGTGGTGTAACGAATAAATCTAATACATCTGGTACAAATTTCCTACAAGCCTTTTCAATATAACAAGCTAAAACTACTACCAGTATTACTGAAATAATTCCGCCACGTCCTGGAGTTAATGCTTTTCCAAAAAGAGTTATCTTTGCAAGTGCTGCTGATGAAAGAATTCCACCAAGTACTCCACCCATCATCGGCATTTGTGAACCGAATTCCTTAGCTGCATTTACACCAACTAAAATTGATAAAATAGAGAATACACCCATACCTATAAGTCCTATTATTCCAGCTGCTGTTGTAGTTTTATATGCATCTCCAAAATATACTCCAGCTATATTATTTACTGCCAAAACTAGTCCGCAAGCTACAAATAATGGTATTAATGGGATAAATATATTTCCTATTGTTCTAAGCATATTTTTAAACTTAGTATTATTTTTTTGTTTTAATTTACTTTTAGTTTCTGCTACTGCATCCTCGCCTATAAGTACATTTTTTCCAATTATTTTACTTACTTCTTCAGTTACCTTATTTACCTTTCCTGGTCCATAAATAACCTGTAGCTGTCCTCCGTCTTCAACTACTCCAAGAGCTCCTTCAGATTTTTTTATTTCTGCTATTTTTGCCTTTGAATAATCTTTAAGTTCTAGTCTACAACGGGTCATACAATGTGTAACAGATTTTATATTACTTTTCCCTCCAACTAGTTCCACTAAATTTTTAGCAATTTCTATATTTGACATAATATTTGCCCCCTTTTTATATGCTTTTTAGCGCTTTTGCTATATATCCACTATTTTTATCTAATTTAATTTTCGCTTCCTCTCTATTAAGCTTAGATAATATCATGAATATTGCTAGCTTAACATCAAATTCTGTTTCATTTAACACCTGTGTTGCATCGATAATAGCTATTCCCGTTGCCTCGCAAACTATTAACTTAGCTCTCTGCGTTAATTTTTCATTTGTTGATTTTACATCTACCATAAGGTTGCCATATACTTTACCTAGCTTTATCATAGCTCCTGTTGATAACATATTTAATACTAGTTTTTGAGCTGTTCCTGATTTAAGTCTTGTAGAGCCTGTTACAACTTCTGCTCCTACAATTGGTGCTATTGATATTTTTGCTGTCTTTGAAACTTGTGAATCAGCATTACAAGTAACTGAAATTGTTAATGCTCCTACTTCATTTGCATACTCCAGACCCCCTATAACATATGGTGTTCTACCTGATGCTGCAAGTCCAACTATTGTATCGTTCTCTGTAATATTTTTACTCTTCAAATCTTTTACTGCCAGTTCCCTGGAATCCTCAGCACCTTCCTTTGCTCTAAATATAGCCTCTGTGCCTCCTGCTATAATACCTTGTACTACTTCTTCTGAAATTCCAAAAGTAGGTGGACATTCCGATGCATCTAAAATTCCAAGTCTTCCGGAAGTTCCTGCACCTATATAAATCAATCTTCCACCTTTATACATTCTTAAAGCTATACAATCTATGGCCTGCGCTATTTTAGGAAGTTCCACTTCTACAGCTTCAGCTACCTTTTTATCTTCATTATTTATTACTTTTACCATTTCTAAAGTTGAAAGCTTATCTATGTCCATGGTATTTTCATTTCTACTTTCTGTTGTCAGTTTTTTTAAATTTAAATTGTCCATATTTTTCCTCCTACGTTGCTCATCATTTGTATGTGAAAACGTTTTATTTTATAGTTTTATATTAACATGTTTGAAATTATGTTTCAAGTATTTTTGTAAAATATTTTATTTCATTTCAATTTTATGTTTTCCACTACATAAAAAAAGAGAGGAGATAACTTAACATCTCCTCTAAAAGAGTAAATATACCAATAATAATCACCACTTTTAATACATTTTTGGACACTTCACATCGCCTCCATTAATATTCTTAATATAGAGAACTTAATCTATCCTTAGTAATTGTATCAAGCATCCACTTATTTTCACCTGCTTTGGTTAGTAGCATCTTATAGATTACTTCTTTATTATTATCCACAACCTTAAGATATACCTTACAATGGTTTGAATACTCAACATTTGATGCTAAGTGCGGGTCGCTCATTTGCCAAAATTGAATTTGACCTATCTCTATATTTTTACCTGCTAATTCACTATGAATATTATTTTGAAGGGTTAAGTTTCCTGATTTTATTAGATTAATTAAAGATTCAACCTTAGTTTTAACTGTTTTATATTCTTTGCTGTTTGGGAATGTACTAAAGCCTGTTATATACCATTTATTATCCACTTTATTAAGTTCTACACTGTTATCCATAGATAGACCACTTCCAGAATAACTTTGAACTAAAGCCTTCACTTTTGCAGTAGCTTTAGTATCATTATCATATAATTTAAAATTATCTAAGTACAAACTAGTTTTATGATTAGCTCCACTAAGAGTATTCCTTTGAGATTCTTTTAAAATATTAGTTATATCAAAATAAGCCCATTGATCAGGATTTTTAGTGTCTAAAAAGTATTTTTTTAATCCTTCAAAATCTTTCAGGTCATTTATTTCGTATTTATATAAAACATCCATGGCACCCCTAAGTGCCTTAAATACATTCTCTTCCTCTCCAGTTTCATGATTAACACTTTTTTCTATATGGAAGGCTTTTAGATTTATAACTTCCTGTTTATACCCACCTACATAAGCTTTTTCACCATCAGGCAATAGGGATATAACTCCACTTGAAATTTCTATTTTTTTCTCTTCTTCTCCATTCTCATTAACTAAATGAAGGTAAAAGCTATTTTTCTCCACATCTTTAATTTCCGTGGTATATATAAATTTACCATGCTCAATGAACTTTACATCCAATACATATTCATCGGTAATCTTTTTAAATTGCTCTTCCTCATTAATATCTTTAATATAAAACAAACCAAAGTTTTCTTTTCCAGTTTTTAATAAAGCTTTTCTATAAGAATCTCTAAATCTCCCAAGAGGTAAATCTTTTACTACAGATTCTTTTTTATCAACTATTGTTATAGATGATTTACCATTACTATCTTCAGTTTTAGTGGCATAGTAATAATTACTATCTAATATGCCTTTATAATATAAATTCTCCTTTTTCTCATAAGAATGTACTATTTTACTACTATCTATATATATAATAGAGCCATTAATAATGCTTGGGTGTTCTGTGTAGACCTTTCTGCCATCAGGTGAGAACCCAAAGTAGGTTATAGGTTCCTTTTTTAACTCATCACTAAGCATTAACTTATTTACCTTTGTATCGTAAATGCACAATCTCTCTCCCCCACAAAAGGCAACTACTGTTTTATCACTATTCCATTTAACAGTTGATATGAATGGAATTTCAGAGGCTAGTACTTTCATCTCTTTAGTTTTATTATCTATTTTCAACAAATTAACTGTTACTATAGATGCACCCTTTATAAACCTTTGACTATCTTTAGCTTCTTTAATTGGCGTCATAAAATAAGAATATTTTTCATCTTTTGAAATTGTAAGAAGAATATTTTCAGAAGATGTTATGTTACTATTAGTCATTTTAGCATTGTCTTTAAAACTATCTACACCCTGGGTATTTATACTTTCAGATATTTTTTTTATATCTTTAGATTTAGATGTTTCATTTACTTCATAAACCTTGTTATCTTTTATTCCAGCAGACCTGCAAGATATTAACCCTGATGCTAAAGTAATTGTAGCAATAATTATTAATAATTTTTTACTCTTCATATAAAATGGCAAAATACTCAATAGCACGAATATTAATTGCCTTTCCCCTCCTTTTCGCAATATATCTTAACCGTTGTTCCTTCTCCAAGTTTACTATTTAGCTCTAATCTTCCATTATGCCTTTTTATTATTTCATCACAGATAGAAAGTCCAAGTCCTACTCCCCCATCTTTTCTAGAACGTGATTTATCTACCCGATAAAATGGTTCAAGTACTTTTTTAACGTCTTCTTCTATCATTCCTCTGCCAAAGTCTTTTATATAAATACACACTGTGTTTTCAAGCTCCTCTATACCAAGGATTATTTTGCTACCACCACTTGTGGCTGTTAAAGCATTGTCTACTAAATTAATAAGTACCCCTTTTAACATATCTCTATGAAAATAAAATTGTAGATTTTCTCCAGCAAGCTCTAGCGCAATATTTTTTTCTTTTGCTTTAATAGCCATTATATTAATAACTTCCTCAAGCAGTGGTTTAATACTGGCCTTTTCTAGTGGCAAGGTGTTTTCACGAAATAGAATCATGTCTTTAAGCGTAGTTACTAGGTTTAACATTCTCTTCCCTTCAGAATTAATATATCCAAGTCCTTTGTTAAAGTTTTTTTCGTCATATTTTATACTTGATAATATATCTGAATATCCAATTATGGACGTTAATGGAGTTCGAAGTTCATGGGTTAAATTATCAATAAATCGTTGTTTACGTTGTCCTTCTTCTTGTAATTCATGTATTTTCTTTTCTATTTCTTCAGCCATAATATTAAATTGAATTGCCAAAGTTCCTATTTCATCTTTGCTAATAACCTGTGCTCGATTTTCATAATTTCCAATAGCTATATGTTTTGATGTTTTACTTAAATTCTCTATAGGTTTTATTAATAGGTTACTTATAATCCTTGATAATATAGCAATAAATATAAGCCCTATTACTCCAGTTTTCACAAAAAACATATATTGCTCTTTTTTCTGAATGTCTATATGAGTAATCTTCTTTATATAAGATAAAACAATTTCTTCTTTATTTATTTTGAACAATTGATTTACAAACAAGTAATGTTCATTATTATTTACTCTTAAAATATAATTTCTTTTATTTCCAAATAAACCCCCTATTTCATCTTTAGAAAATTTCAAATTCATAGAGGTATTTGATGCTAAAAGCTTTCCTTCCTTATCTATTAATTGGATATAATCTTTATCATTGCCGAACATTTCTATTATTCTTTTGCTATATTCGTTAATATTTAGATCCTCCTGTTGCATTTTTTCATTAACAATTAAATATAAATAAATACTATTATAAACGTTCTTTTGCTCCTCTAAAGTTCTCTCTATTTCTCTTGTAACTGTGCTATTATAAGTATCCTTAGTTACTAAAAACGCTGTTAACATTAATGTAAAAATATAAATTCCTAAACATATACATATAATTTTCCATCTAAATTTCATTTTCTTCCTCACTTATTATTGTGCTGTTTCATCACCCTAGGTGATTTTAGTCTAATTCTAATCTGTAACCTATCTTAAAAACAGTTTTTAACCTCTGCGTATCAAGTTTGTTTCTTAGCCTCTTTATATGCATGTCTACAGTACGAGTGTTACCTTCAAAGTTGTAATCCCACACTAGCTCAAGAAGCTTTTCACGAGTTAAGGCTATACCTTTATGCTCTAGGAAAACAATTAGAAGTTCAAACTCCTTAGGGGTAAGCTCTAATTCTTTAGAATTTTTAAACACCCTTCTTTCTTGTATATGAATTTCTATACCATCAAAGGTTTTTATGTCAGATCCTTTTCCACTTCTTCTTATAAGCGCTTTAATTCTTGCAATCAATTCCATACCATCAAAAGGCTTAGTTAAATAATCATCCGCACCTAAGTTTAAACCTTTAACCTTATCAACAATATTATCCCTAGCCGTTAAAAGAATTACAGGAATATTTCTCTTTAATATATGCGGTAAAAGTTCATACCCATCTATCTTTGGAAGCATTATGTCTAGTATTATTAAGTCTATGTTTTCTTTTTTTATTATGTTTAATGCTTTTTCTCCATCCATGGCTTCTAATGTTTCATAGCCTACCATTGAGAGGTTCATTTTTATTAGTTCTAAAATAGGTTCTTCATCTTCTACTATTAATATTTTTTCCATATTAATCTCATCTAGCTCCTTTTCCACAATAGCAATGCATTGCAATAGGCTAAACCTATATTTTACTTTATACTTATATACTACCATTCTATTTCATACAAAGAATATCTTAATTGTAACAAAGTTGTAACAAAATAGGTGTATTCTAAAATAATTTTCATAAGTTCAGTGATTTTGTGGCATATTTCCTTGTCCACGCACAATATGTAGATATAATTAAAAGACTTACCTTTTAAAGTAAGTCTTTTAATTGTATCTACATTCATATTTTTTATCCCCAGCATTAAGTAAATTCATGTCTCCCTAATGCTAGTCCCTACTTTAAAAATTAACTTTTTTTCGTTTTTTCAATATATTACTTTTAGGTCAAACTCTCCTTCAACAAATAATGAAGTAACTGCCTTATATCTAAAAGATTTTACTACTAGAATCCAAACCTTCAAATTGCATATTATAATAATAGGAATACATACCTTCATTTTTAAGAAGCTGGTTATGACTACCTCTTTCTTGTATACCCTCATCATTAATAACTATTATCTCATCTGATTTTTTTATTGTACTTAACCTATGGGCTATAACTATAGTAGTTCTATCCTTTGAAAGTTTTTCAAGGGAATTTTGTATATATCTCTCGCTTTCATTATCTAATGCTGAAGTTGCCTCATCTAAAATTAAAATGGGAGGATTTTTCAAAAATACTCTTGCTATGGAAAGCCTCTGTTTTTGTCCACCAGAAAGTTTTACTCCACGCTCCCCAACATAGGTATCATACCCTTCATCAAGCTCCATTATATAGTCATGAATATTGGCATTTTTAGCTGCCTCCATAATTTCTTCATCAGAAGCATTAATTTTACCATATCCAATGTTTTCTTTTATGCTACCTGCAAACATATATACATCTTGTTGTACAACACCTATAGAATTTCTAAGAGATTCAAGTGTCAGATCTCTTATATCATTTCCATCTATTGTAATGCTTCCAGAAGTTATGTCATAAAATCTTGGAAGAAGTGAACAGATAGTAGTTTTTCCACCACCAGAGGGACCAACAAATGCTATGTTTCTCCCGGCCTTTATCTTTATGCTTATATCATTTAAAACATTATGGTCATCACCATAACTGAAGGTTACATTTTTATATTCTATATTTCCCTTCACATTGGTAAGAGTTACAGCATCGTCTTTATCCACTATAACAGGCACTGTTTCTATAACTTCCCTAAACCTCTGAAACCCTGCATATCCCTTTTGAAATAGCTCTGTAAAATTAATTAATATATCTATAGGATTTATAAATATATTTATATAAAGAGCATAAACTACAAGGTCTGTTACTTTTAAAGAACCCTGAGTAATAAATAATGATCCAGCTACTATTATTACAACATATAAAATCCCTTCTAAAAAAGTATTTCCTGCAATAAACTTACCCATTGCAGTATAGCTTTGTACCTTAGAATTTAAATACTCTTTGTTTCTTTTATTAAATTTTTTCTTTTCTATTTCTTCATTTGCAAATGATTTTACAACTCTAATTCCTGATAAACTATCCTGCACTGCAGAGTTTATATTTGCTGTTTTTTTCCTATTATCCAAGAATATTTTACGCATTTTCAAATTTTGATAGGTTGAAAATACTACCATGATTAAAGTAACTCCCAGTAAGATAAGTGTCATTTTAACATTTATGAATAGTAGTATTGTAAAGGACCCTATTATTTTTAAAGCTGATATAAGTACATTCTCCGGGCCATGATGTGCAAGCTCTGAAATATCAAACAAATCTGATATTAGCTTAGACATCATTTCTCCAGTATTATTTTCATCATAATATGAAAATGGTAAACTTTGAAGATGACTAAATAAATCTCTTCTCATATTATTTTCCATTCTAGCCCCCATAATATGTCCCCAAGTAGCTATAAAATATTGACAGAAATATTTTATTATATACATACACACCAATGCTATGCCAATATAGCCTATGTTATGAAGAATAAATTGTTTATCTTTTGTAAAAAAGTTTTTCGAAAGATAACTAAGAATTACTGGAAAAGATATATCCACCGCAGATACTACTAGTGCACAAAACATGTCTGCAAAAAAAAGAAGCTTGTAAGGCTTATAATAATTAATAAATTTTTTAAAAATGTCCATGATTTCACCCTTTCTGTTTTATGAAATATAAATTAATTTAATCTTTGTTTTTTTATTCACTATATTATACCAATAATATTTAACTAAACACAATGAAAAGAATTTTAATTGCATTGCAAGCATTTATAGGAAAAAAGGACTTGAAATGCCTCATCTTCATTTTTTAAATTTATATCTGTTAATTCCAGTATTTTATCCAATCTGTATTTCACAGTATTTCTATGAATAAATAATTCTTTTGCAGCAAATACTGAATTTTGATTATTTTTTAAATACAAATATAATGTTTTGTAAAGCTCCGTATTGTTTTCTTCATCATAATCTCTAAGTATGTTTAAACTAGGATGAATAAAACTTTCGATTTCCATAGTATGGCTTGCTCTATTTATAAAATCATAAGCTTGAATGTTTTTGTAATAATTTATATTTTTTGTTATATTCATTTTTCCACTTATTTTAATGGAACTTATGCCTTGTTCAAAGTACTCCCTACAATTTAGCAAATTACTAAAAGTGTTACTTATACCTATTAGGATTTGATTTTCATTAGCAAAGTTTTCAATTAATTGTTTTTGTTCTGCAGAAATAAAGGGTTCCCTTTCATAGTCATACAGCACAACAATATAATTCTCATAATAGGTATGTGTTCTTTTATAAAAAAGCTTTTCTAGTTTATAGGATAGATAGTTAGGTGTTTTATCCCTGGCATCAAATTTATCTATATCCAAAACTATTACTGTAAAATTACTTTTATAGTTTAAGCCATAGGTTTTTAGTTTTTCCACTAATACATTATAATCTTTAATTTTTTCGTCCAAAAGATCCATAAGAAAATTTTCACCATCAAAATTATCCATATTCCTATTAACTAAATTTTTTTCAAATTTATCGGAAATAACATTAGAAATCATAAGTAATGTGTTTTTATAATTTTCCTCCATTGGTGAGTTTGACAGGAGAGTTATAATATATCCTATTAATTTTCCATCAACAATAATTTTAGTTACCCATCTCTCTATGTGGCTTTTATCACAAATTACTTTAAATGGTGTTGTATTATTTAAAGAGTTTTTTATACTCTCCATACTTCTAACGTAGCTAATAAAATCATAGGAGCAATAACCATTTTTTACATTTTGCATCCAGAATTTATCGCTTATTTTGGATATTTCTGAACTAGCTAAAATTCTGTAACTTGGATCTATGATTATTATTGGATTATCTAAAGCTTGGGAAGCTACTTCTGCAATATTTTCTAAAGCTGCAGAGCTCTTTAAAGCATTTAGCAAACTGTTCTCCGTAAACACTTCATTTATTTCATTAAAAGTCTCAAAAAGCTCACAGTTACTTCCTAATATTAAATATTTAGATTTTCCTAAATTATGTGCAGGAATATTTCCCAAGGTATCATCAATTAAAATAGCATTAGCTGATTGTAAATTAATTTGATTTTGAATAATAAAACTAGTTGTACCTACATAAATAAAGTTACTTTTAAATATTTTTTGATTTTTCACTAAGAGTTTTGCTTCAAGCATTGGTATTAGCTCTGTGGATTCATTAAGGTTATTTAAGATTATCCTATCTTTGAAGTATTTATATATATGGTAAAAAGTCATTTTCACATTCACACCCCTTAGAAATTAAAGCTATACATTATATTTACAGTATAGTGCATAGTGCACTATAAAAAAAGTATTTTTTGTGCTTTAACCATATGTTAATTTATAGGATTCATTGTTATATTATTAACAACGAAAGAATTTGGAGGTATTTGTGATGAAATATACTAAACTTTTTACACCTGGAAAAATTGGTAATTTAACATTAAAAAACAGAATAGTTATGCCTGCTATTGGTACATCTTTAGCATCTTCTACTGGAGAAGCTTCTGATGAAATAATTAGATATTATTCAGATAGAGCTAAGGGGGGCTGCGGATTAATTATCACTGAAATTACAAGAGTAGATAATGAAACCGGTGTTGGAACTCCTTGTCAACTTTGTGTAACTGATGAATATCAAATACCTAGACTAGAAAAATTAGCTAGAGCCGTACATAGATATGATTCTAAGATATTTGTTCAATTACATCATCCGGGTAGACAATCCCATGGCAGACTAATTGGTGGCAAGCAAATTGTAGGCCCTAGTGCAGTAACAAGCTCTGCTATTGGAGAAATTCCTAGAGAACTTACCACTGAAGAAGTAGAAGCAATGACTAAAAAATTTATTAAGGGAGCAAAAATCGCCCAAATTTCTGGAATAGATGGTGTTGAACTACATGGTGCACATGGATACTTAATCGGACAATTTATTAGTCCTTTAACTAATTTAAGAACAGATAAATATGGTGGTTCTTTTGCTAATAGATTGAGATTTATCACAGAGATTATAGTAGGAATTAAATATATTTGCGGCAAAGACTTTCCTATTTCAGTGAGAATTGATGGAGATGAATTTGTTCAGGGTGGTTTAACACTAGAAGAAGCTGTTAAAGTAGCTAGATCTCTAGAAAGTATTGGTGTTGATGCTATTAATGTAAGTTCCGGAACTTATGAATCAGTTAATGCTATAATAGAACCTATTTCCTATCCACAAGGTTGGAAGAGACATTTAGCAAAAGCAATAAAGGTAGCAGTGAAGATTCCTGTAATAGCTTGTGACGTTATAAGAACACCGGACTTTGCTGAGCAACTATTAGAAGAGGATGGATTAGATTTCGTAGCCTTAGGAAGAGCTCATTTGGCGGATCCAGAATGGGGTAAAAAAGCCCTTGAAGGTAGAGAAAATGAAATTAGACCTTGCATATCCTGCTTATATTGTATTGAAGAATTAATGGGTGGAAAGTGTGTAAAATGTGCTGTTAATCCTAAAATGGGAAGAGAACTTGAGTTTGATGATTTAAGAAAAGACGGCAATAACCATGTTGTAGCTATAGTAGGCGGAGGCCCTGCTGGTATGCAAAGTGCAATAACTTTAGCTGAAAGAGGCTTTAAAGCTATTCTATTTGAAGAAAGAAGTGTATTGGGCGGTAGCGTTTATCTAGGAAGTAAACCACCACTAAAAACTAAGCTAAATGATTTATTAGATCACATGGAATATGAAATGAAGAGATTAGGTGTAGAAATAAAATTAAATACAAAAGCAACAGTGGAAGAACTAAAGAAGCTTAACCCATATGCTGTATTTGTTGCACCAGGTGCTAAACCTAATATTCCTAAAGCACCAGGTTTTGATCAAAAGAATGTATGCACTATTGAAGATGTTTTAGGTAAAAAAGTTATTTTAGAGAATAAAAAAGTTGTTGTGGTAGGCTCTGGATTAACCGGTCTTGAAACCGCAGAATACTTAGCAGAATCCGGTAATGAAGTTACCGTCATTGAAATGCAAAGCAAAATCGGACCTGGTGCATATTTACCTAATTTAATCGATGTTACTTCTAGACTAAAAAAACATAATGTAAGCATGATACCATCTCTAAGACTTACTGAAATAAGTGAAACAGGAATTTGTGTTCAAAACACATTAAATAATAACTTCACAAATATAGATGCAGATGCGGTTGTTTTATCACTAGGCGTAAGAGTAGATCAAGAGTTTGTTCAAGAGTTTAAGAAAAACTTCAACAAGGTATTTGTTTTGGGTGATGCAGAAAAACCAGGAAGAATAGGACAAGCAATACAAACAGGCTATGAAAAAGCTTATATGTTACTATTTTAGATGGTAATAATCCAAATGTAGCTATTTTTAAGAAATAATTAAATTGATAATGAAATTATAATATATGGTACCCAATTTCTACTTTAGCAATTTATATAATCTATATTGTTAAAGTAGAATTTTTTTTAGTTCATATCTCCAGATATTCACAGTAATCTACAAATATTGAAGGATAATAATAGACTTATATCGAATTATGTAAAAATAAGCTATTAATGAATTTGGGAATGCTAGTGGCGTTAGTTAAACATATATTGAACCTGGAGATGATAAGCAATGATTAATGAAGTTAAAAAACTTAAAAATGATATTGAAAATGATACAATATCATCAGGTATTAATTTAGAAAAAAGATTGTATGTAATTAGCGATATTTTATGGAAAGGTATTTTAAATATCAATGAAGATAATTTGAATAATATAAGTATTGTCCATAATTTTCTTATAGAAGAAGTTTGCAATATACACAAACAAGAAGAGGATTTACATAATGCAGAAATTTATAAAAATAGTTTAAGTTTTAAGCACATAAAAAATAAATTAATAGACGGCAAACGAGCTTTTAACATCTATTCTTTTAATGATGAAACATATGAATACTATTTTGTTGGTGATATACATTCAGATGTAACAAGCCTTAGAGCAATACTTACCGCCTGTAATTTTTTTAATACAATGACTAAATCTAAAAATATCCGTTTAATATTTTTAGGAGATTATGTGGATAGAGGAAAATCTCACCTTAAAACTATAGAACTTGTATTGCTGTTGAAATATTTATTCCCGAATAATTGCTATCTTCTAAAAGGAAATCATGATGGTGGTTATGTTGATGATAAAGTGCTCTTATGTGTTAAAAAACAGGAGAATGTTGGTGAAGCAGGCTATTTTCTATATCATGTTTTTAATTTAACAAAACATAATCCAAGCTTTAGTATTGAAACTGTGCATAATTACGTAAAATTCTTTAATAGTTTATGTAATATAGCTCTATTGGGTTTTAAAGATATTAATATACTTGCTGTTCACGGAGGAATTCCAAGACCTAAAATCACTAATAATGAATCCACTTATTTTTCATATATTAAATCACTTTCTCAGCTTGCTGATGAAACCATTGTTGATGAATTAAATAAAACTATATTTCATAATATGTTATGGAGTGACCCAAAAGATATAATTAATGAAAAATCTTTGCTAAAATCAAGGTTCAACTTTAACCAAGAACATTTTAATGAATTTATAAATATTATAGGCGTGGATTTATTAGTTAGGGGACACGAAGCTGTAGAAAATGGAGTTACTCAATTTTTTAACGGACGACTATATACTATTTTTTCTAGTGGCAAAATTTTAAATGAAAACAATGAAAATACTAATATACATACTGCTTATAGTGAGGTATCACCTAAAATTTTAAAATTGCACAATAAAAGAGATTTACAAAGTGTACTTGTGAATATCCCATTAAATAGAAAAAACGAAACTACTAATGTGTAATGAGGTGTAATATGGCCTTCCATATAAAGTTTTTAACTCAGTTACACCCTTTTTGCTCAGTCTATCGGAAGTCTTTGTAAAAAAACAGGTATAGCATAACGGAAATACTAGAATATTAATAATTTAATGAACTAAGGGAGCTTACAGTAAGCCTGTTGATTTTTTATTAAGACTAGAAAGTCCAAAGAATTTACTTACTATGCTCACAAGTATCTTGACTTTCCAAGACATACTTATCACCATCGAATTTGAATATTGATACAATAGTTGTCGGCTTTGTCATTGGTGTATTTGTGCTTATTTTTGTATCATATTTCGTTGTCCACGCATATAGTCTTGAATCATCGCTATTAATTTGATAGCCTCCAATCTTTAAATCGAGAATATCTTGAAAGGCCGTTCTTTCCTTTAACGTTCCCATCCATGCCTCAACGAACTTGGAATCTTTCAAATACCATACATGACCATAAAAAACATCCATACCTGATCCACCAGCACGAGTTGTCATTTCATATGCTTTATTTTCCCCGTTAATATTGTGCCAGTATTCCAGATCCCATTTTTCTACTTTCCAATCTTTTTCTGCTACAAGAGAATATTTACCTTGGCTATTCTTGTCAAATATAAAGAAATAACCTAAATGAACCCCTCCATCAATTTTTGCAACAATCTCAAAATCATTATCTTTATCGATATTAGCTACCTTATAGGAAAGTCCCTCGAAATAATGAGGTTTTTTAGTTCCTTGTGTCTTTATTAGTTTTATTACTTCCTCTTTAGGTATTGTTGATAAACTACTTTCAGTATTAATTACTGCTGCCTCTACTATTTCTCCAATATTTACACTACAGTTTAGACTCATTGAAAAAAGCAATATTAAGAGTACCTTTTTAGGAATTAATCTGGTTAATGCTGATTTTATATTTGACATTCACTACACCTCACACTTTAAATAATTATATCTATTATGTGTCTCTTCAGATTTAATATGTATTTAACCTACTATAGCAAAATGTTCAACAAATGCTATATGACCCACAATTATTTAATATGCCATTTTTTTATAATCATACTCGATGAATAAAATTTTGATTATTCTATATTTCCACTATAAGATAATATAATTATAGGAAGAAAATGCAGCATAAAAATCATTAAATAATACTGTAAACAAAAAATACATATTTATGTTGTATAATTACTATTAAAATTAGATTTGTAGGTGATTATTATGTCTGAATCCACAATAACAGAAAAGGCTCTTGCACTATCCTTAAAGCAGTTAATGAAAACAGTTCCACTATCAAAAATTTCCATCCAAAACATTATGGACAACTGTGGACTTAATAGGCAAACATTTTATTATCATTTTAAAGATAAATTCGACCTTGTGAATTGGATTTATAAAACTGAAGTTACAGACTGTATCGCTAACTGCACCCATTATGAAAATTGGACTGATGGAATGTACCGAACCTTGTACTACCTAATGGAGAATAATTCCTTTTATATTAATGCACTTAACACACCTGGTCAAAATGCTTTTGATGAATATTTCTTTGATTTTAGCTGGGAACTTATTATGAAAGTTGTTAATGATTTATCCCTAAGTATGAATATTCCTGATGTGGATAAAAAATTTATTGTTGATTTTTATACCTATGCTTTTGTTGGCGTACTCGTTCAGTGGATTAAAACCGGCATGAAAGACTCACCACAAATCATGGTAGATAAGATTGAAAATGTGGTTGAAGGGAGTATGCTTGGTGTTTTATCTAGATATTAATATGGACGGTGTTCCAGTTTTTTTTTATGAAAAACTGGAGCACCGTCCTATTAAATTATTTCAATATCATAGATTTAAGTGCGCCTATTTCTTCACGCAGATTACCATCCTTCATCATTTCAAGTGCAGAATTAATTAATACACGAATATCATGCTGTCCTTTATAAATAGGGGTAAGTCTTTTATTTAGATTTAGGAATTTATAAACAGCAATTTGTGCACCTCTTACAGAATAATCCATAGTAAATACTACATCATCTTCTATTTCACAGAACTGTCCAAGTAATGCTAAATTAGTTGAACCTTCTGGTATAATTTCTGGTCTATCACCCTTTGCTCTAGTTAAAAATTGTGCTGTTGTAAAAGGCAATATACATGGTATGCAATTAGATGTTTTAATAATCTTCTTCATATCATCGACGAAGTTTAGGTGATATAATAGCTCAGTTAATATTTCCTCACCAGTACAATCCACCATTCTCTTCTTTATGAAATCACCTTTTGCATATGGGAACAGTGAATAGCCCCAGAAAGTTTGTACATTATCAGGTTGATTAATGAAATGTGGTTGATTATGCACTACTATTGTCATGAGCCATGCAGAATCTCTAAATGTCATATGTGCACCAGTTCCCGGCTTATTTCCTGAGAATTCTATTATTCGCTTATACATTGTTGGATCTTTAAGGGTAACTGTGAAAGACTCCCACATTGATTCTTCAACACGTTCATCAAAAACCTGTGGTTTTCCAAACTCTGGACGACCCTTTGCGATCTTTTCCCAAAGATCCCATGCTCCTCCTACATGTTTGTCATTAATCACTGGCGCTGTAGTCATTGATCCAAGACTAGTCCCAGCTGTTAAGGAACCAATAGTAGCAAAAGCAAGGTCTCCCTCTCCCACTTCTATTCTAGTTTCTTTTCCGCCACTAACACATTTAAATGCGGTAACTGTAGTTTCAGTATCTGATGGTTTAAATTCTAAATCAGTTACTCTACAGTCTAATTCAAAATTAACCCCTTGCGCTTCTAACCATTTTGTCATAGGTAGTAACATTGAATCATATTGATTGTATGGTGTACGACGTATTCCAGATAAATCACTTAAACGTGGTAATTCTTGAATAAATCTATGAAGATATCTCTTAAGTTCCTTAGCACTATGCCAAGTTTCAAATGCAAAGAGTGTAGTCCACTGAAGCCAGAAGTTTGATTTGAAAAATGGTTCTGGAAAGCATTCTCTAATAGTTTTTGTGCCTAGTGAATCTTCTGAATTAATCATTATGTCCATTAATGCCATTCTATCAGCTCGAACAAGTCCCAAAGTTGATACATCAGTTATTTTAGCATCATTATCTATTAGTCTTGCTTGTGCATGAGTATGGATTTCTTTATTGAAAGCATTAAATTCATCAAGTATTGAAACTTTAGGATCAGTTAGTGAAGGAATGCTTTCCATTATTCCAAAAGTACAAGCATAAGCTTCCCTATCAAACATCCTTCCACCACGGATTACATAACCATGCTCAGCATCGCCACTTCCATCCATGCTTCCACCTGTAACATTTAATTCCTCATATATATGAATGTTTTTTCCTGGAACATGCCCATCTCTAATTAAAAATACCGCAGCAGCCAGTGATGCAAGTCCAGCACCAACCATATAGGCATTCGTTTTTTCTACATCAATAGTTTGATCAAAATTAAATCTCATTTTTATTACCTCCGTTTGAAAATATGCTATAAGTTATTAACCTACAGAAATTTTGTATTTACCCAGTTAAACACTTGCATGTATTTGCAAGCACTTGCTATAGGTCTAATATAAATCTAAACAAAAGTATTTTCTACAATCAGATTTGCAAAACTGTCTAGAAAACATACATATGACTTATAGTGTATAAATAAGCATTGCTGCAAATTTAATATATAGCTATAAGTAAAAGACTTACCTTTCACAGTAAGTCTTTTATTTATAGTACATTTAATTGTAATATCATTCATATTTTTTATCCCCAACATTAACTGAATTCATGTCCCCCTGATGCTATCCTACTTTAAAAAATAACTTTTTTTCCGTTTTTTTAATCTATTACTTTTAAATCTCTGAATATGTATAGCTAAATATGCAGTTTCATCTTCAACAACTTTTAGCTCAAACTCTTCTTCAATAAATTTAGAAATTTTTTGTGCCAGCTTAAAGCAAGGATTATATTTACGTTTTATATTATTTACCAACTTATTTTCAACAGGAATACTTCCTAAAATTCTTTGAATAGCAAAGCGAATATGAGTAATAAATCTAGCATAATCAAGCGACTTTCTATCTATTTTAACATTTAATTCATCTTCAATCATTTTTATAATGGTATTTGATACAAATGCATATTTTATTGTATTAGCCAATCCTCCCTCATTTCTTGCAGCATATATATGCAGAGTTATAAACCCAATTTCATCATCTGGAAAGTGAATCTTTGTTTTATCCTCAATTATAGTTGCCGCTTTTTTGGCTAGTTCAAATTCTCTTGGAAAAAGCGTCCCAATTTCATCTAAAAATGGATTCTCTATATTATCACCGTTTTTAAGTCTCTTTAAAGTAAACGCTATATGGTCAATTAGTGATATATGAATTTTTTCATGTAAATCTTCATTTAGTTCTTTGGAAATCATATATATTATTTCCTCACAAAGCCCAATCACTTCTGCGTCAACACTATTTACCAGTTCATGAAAATTAACTATATTAATTTTATTTTCAACAAAAAATGTTTTTTCAATTGATGCATTCTTAGATATACTATCACCTGAATGCTTTCCAATTCCTATTCCTTTTTCACAAAGAATTTTTTCTACATTTGCTTGGTAAACTAAAACAATATTGTTATTAAACACTTCAATCACATTAAAATCTGAAGTTGCAATTTTCATTAGTTTTACCCCCCATATTTTATGGAAAATTCGTATATACAACATAGAATTAGAAAACTGTATGATTTCTAAAATCCAACTCTATACCATTATACCACCTTTAATATAAGTATAAAAATCGCTGTGCAGGCCAAGTAACCCCCTCCGATCTGATAACCCTTTCAGCTAATCTAGTCCAGGCAGCATTAACTGCTCATGCTCATTTTTCTCCTCAAATTTATGAAGATAATTGAAGCATTCATCAACATCACACAATATACCATAAGATTTACAAGTTGTTTTAAAAATATTCATCAACCTGTCGTTACTAGGACTTGGTAACTGATATGCATAGTTATATCTTTCTATATATCGAGCCTTCATTCCTGGAAAATGCTCATCCAGCATTTTATAGAAATATTCCCTGTTTCCTTCTCTTAAGGTTAATCCCATGCCAAAACAAATAATGCCATGTACCTTCGCTTCTATACAATAATCCAGAATTCCACGAATATTTTCCTCTGTATCATTGATAAATGGCAAAATAGGACTGAGCCAAACTACCGTTGGGATTCCGTTATCACGCATTATCTTTAACACCTCAAAACGTTCTCTTGTAGTGCTGACATTGGGTTCTATAATTTTACACAGTGCTTCATCAAAAGTCGTAAGGGTCATCTGAACTACACACTTTGTGTTCTCATTGATTTTTTTGAGTAAATCCAAATCCCTTAAAATCCTTGCAGACTTGGTTTGTATGGCAAGTCCAAATCCATAGGAATGAATAAGTTCAATACACTTTCTGGTATTGCCCAGTTTTTCTTCTAGGTGAATGTATGGATCACTCATTGCCCCAGTGCCTATCATACATTTCTTTCTTTTTCTTCGGAGGCCATCTTCTAAAACCTTCGGTGCATTAAGCTTTACCTCTATATCTTCAAAGTCATGATGCATCTGATAGCAATTGCTTCTTGAATCACAATAAATGCAGCCATGAGTACAGCCACGATATATATTTATTCCATTTTGAGCTGATAAGATGCCTTTTACCTCTGTTTCATGCATAATGTTCTCCTTGTTGTTGAAATACTTTTTGTTGCATAATAATATCGACTTTGATATTATTTACACATTGCATTCTTTCAAACGTACGTTCTCATATATTATATTATACGACATGTTATGAAAATTAAAAAGGATAAAGTTATCCTTTTAACTAAATGTTGTGCCATTATCTATTATCGGACAAACATACCTAAGGCACTAATAGGACTATTCATCGGAAATCCTTTGAGTACATAAAATAGTCTTTTACTTCTTCATTAGCTTGCGGGATCTTGCATGGTGGCTTGCATGGCACCTTGCATGGTCAACTGAATAATTAAAAGGGTTCATGGGTGGAATACTTGACTCCTGTTCACAATACAGAAATCATCCTCTTAATCTATATATTTAAAATTTAAACCATTTCATCCACAATATATGATAAAATAGCGTACTTGTCCACAAATTAAATGTGTACTACCTTATCATAGCTACTCTGTTTCTCTTTTTACTAAGCCACAAATAATATAAACGCCATTTGATATTATTTTCGTGTTGGCTAATAGTTGTTTTGGTAAATGCATAGTAAATCAAAGGAACAGCTTATTGATCCACAGCCTTCTATTTTTTCTAATTTTGAATTACACTCCGGACAGTAATATTCTTTTCCCATTTTATCACCTACATTTATAAATTATAAAACAAAGATATCTAATCTTCATTTTATCATATACTTATGCGTGAAAAAAACTACCAACCATACTAATTACCACCTCATAACAATTTATTTCAATTTATTACTCCCTCTTGTAATCCACACAAACCCTTAAGATATCTACCTTTAAACTTATATATACATATATATTACAAAAAAACAAAAACACCTTATTAATATAAGTATAAAAATTGACTACATAAGTGAACATTGAACTTTAAAAAATATTAATATAGTGCATACCCCCCTGATAAATTTGTAATGCAATAAGCGAATTAATGATAAAGCCTTATATATCAATGAACTAAGCTAATTACATATCTCATATTTAGTTACAAGATTACTATAATTAAAAATTTGACCTAATAATTTAACCATTTTACTGCAAAACTCCGGACAAGAGCATATATGTTTACTGAAAGTGTAATGTTAAGCAATGCTTGTTATTTCCCAGGGATTTATCTTAGATATAATGCTTAGTGATCTAAGCCGTACAAAAGTAAGAAAGTATAAGTGTTTTGAAATGTTCCAAGTGAAATAATGCTTAGAGATAAGCCGTACAAAAGTAATTAGGGGGCTAGAAAATTTATGAGAGGTAAAATTACAGAAAGATGTATAAGTGAACTACAAAATCATTTAAAAGATTACGTAATGGAGCATAGCAGTAAAAATAAAAATAGAAAATTCACTTGTTTTAATAAAAATGCACATAGCCATAAAGATGCTGATCCAAGCGCAGCCATAGTGCCAGGAAGCAGTGGAAGGTATTGGAACTGCTTTAGTTGTGGAGCTAAAGGTGATATTTTAACTGCAGTTAAGTATAACGAAGGTATCGAGGGATTCCATAATGGTGTGAAATTTTTAAGTGCAAAATATAATATTGAAATTGAAACTGAAGACCCTGAATCTTCCGAAAAACATGACTTTGAACCAAAACAATATATGAGTAGCTCTTATGCTAAAAATAAAAACAAAATTTATAATGATACATGCAATGTTGTGGATGATGATTTGATAAATAGCGGTAAAAGAGATCCATTAAATTATCGCAAGGATATTACAGCTAATTATTATTATGAGGATGAACTTGGGAATGTGTTATATAAGATTTGTAGACGAGAGTGGATGGATAATGGAAAAAGAAAGAAGGATTTCATTGCTTATACTAAAGATAATAGTAGTTGGAGCTTTGGAATTAAAGCTGCAAGACATGTTATTTATAAGCTACCTAAGGTTTTAGAAGGCATTAAAAATGATAAGACTATTTTCTTTGTAGAAGGAGAGAAATGTGCAGATGAGATTCTAAGGTTAGGACAAGTTGGAACTACCACTGCTTTTGGAGCTAGGGGATTTTCCGCTTATAGTGCAGCTTATGTTGCTTCACTAAGAGGGGCTAATATAGTAATCCTACCAGATAATGATGAAAGTGGTCGGGCTTATGCAAATGATATTCTAAATGCAATGAAGAATGTGGCTAAATCTATAAAAGTAATAGAGCTTCCAGGCTTAAAGCTTAAGGAGGATATAGTAGATTGGGTAGGAAATGGAGGCACCCTTGAAGCATTAATTACTTTAGTTAATGCTTCAGAGGAAACATTTGTAGATAGTAGCACAGTGCAGGATAAACCTATAGGAAATATTTATGAAGGTGAGTTTTGTTACTACAAATATTATAAGGATCAGATAATTAATATTTCTAATTTTGTTATTAGTCCTAAATATTATATTGAAAATGAAGGGGATACTCAAATTATAGGAGATATTGTTACAGAGGAAGGAGTTATAGGCGAGAGAACATTTAAAACCTCTGATTTTGATGATATATTATCTTTTAGAAGATCACTAAACAGCTTTAAGACTTTCTATATAGGACGAATAGAGGACCTTCAATATATAAGATTTATTATTTCAAGTAAAACTCGCGATACTCGTAAGGGTGTTACTTTCAGTGGTTTTCATAAAATCAATAATCAGTGGTGCTTCGCCACTGAGCATGGGGCTTTAAATTCTGAAGGAGTCGCCACGCTAGATGTAGCTATGCAAAGTCAATATGCAGAGCTTAATACCAGCATTCTAAAAAATAATGCAATAACAAAAGAAGAGCTTTTAGAAGTTGCACCATATTTATTTAAATTTAGTATACTTAAAAATACTGCAGCCATATTAGGTTATGTATGTGGTTTATTTCTGAAAGAAAAGCTTAAACAAAGTAAAATTCAATATAACCACCTCTTAATAGAAGGTGAAAGTAGTAGTGGTAAAAGTAGTGCTGTAAAGTATATTATTACGCCTATACTGTGCATGGAAGATGGAATATTAAATGCGGCACAGTGTACAGACTTTGCCTTAAACAAAACTGCCAGTAGTAGTAATTTTATACCTCTTATTTTAGAAGAGTACAAGCCTCACATAATAGGTAAGTATAAGGTTGATTTAATATCAGGGGTTATGAGAAATTCCTATGATAACTACAAAGGAATAAAAGGGGTAGCCACCTTAGATAAAAATAGAAGTTTTATTCCTAGAGCTTCAGTGATTTTGTCTGGAGAGGTAGGCATTGAGGAAACAGCTAACATAGGGAGGAGCCTTAGAGTTATATTTGCAACTTCTTATTTTGATGAAGTAACTAAAGAAAGTCTAGAAAAGTTAAAGGGAAATTCTATTTTACTTAATAAACTTGGAGCGAGTCTTTTGAAGGAGGGCTTAAAAATGGAAGAGGAAAAAATCAAAGAAATTCATAGTTCAATTTTTGAAAAAGCCATTGGCAATGATATTAAAAATGACAGAGTTAAAAACTCCATAGCTAACTGTATGATTGGTATAGCTTTACTTAAAAAGGTATTTGAGGATTTAGATTTAAATATGGAGTGGTGCACAGGTTTTACTATGAAGGACATTATTTCATCAATAGAAAGAGGTGCTTATGAGGACTTATTAGATGGCGGCTCTTCCAATAAAACAGTTATAGAACAAAATTTCGAAACTATAAATCGTATGGCAGCTAATAATGAACTTTTAAGAAATATAGACTATGATGCAGTGGTGGATTTAGATGGAGATTTTGTGCTTCGCCTTAATTACACATGCTTTTATGATAGGTTTGTAAAGTACTGCAGAGAGCATAATGTGACTCATGAGGTGTTGCCACTGAGTAGTTTCAAAAAACAATTAAGTAATATGCAGTATTGTAAATGCTACAATAAGCCTGTAAATTTTTCAGTGATACAAGAAAATCCAAAGAATAAAAAGACTTTTAGATGTGCAGTGCTTTATATTAGTAAGCTTCGGGAGAAGAATGTTGATGTAGATTTTATGGTAGATGATAGTGTGGTAGATTGAAGAAAATGGTACGTTCTGCCATGTAATCTGTGGGTAGTATTTGTATCTCAACATCTATTTGCTTTATGCTCATTTCTTTGAGCACCAGAACCTAATTCAACCATATTGCTGACGTCAGCAATATGGTTTAGCACATTAATACTAATTACCGTCCCCTAATAATATATTTCAATTTATTACCCCCGCTTGTAATTCACACAAACCCTTAAGGTTTCTACCTCGGAACTTAAATATACATATGTATTACTTTATATTTCTAATAATAATTCCATCGCGCTTTTTTCCTTTTGGGACAAATCAATCAAAATTTCGGACGCTTGATTTATATAATCGATGTTTTTCATTTCTGAGGTCTTTTCAAATAAATCAGAAACCTTTGTCCACAAAAGTGCTATTTCTACAAACATTCTGTACGCATCATTTAGTTTTTCTATTTTTAGTAAATCATAACTTTCTTTTAAGAAATCTCGGTATAAATTTCTGAAAAGAGCGCCACCAGTTCCAGCTTTTTCCATCAACATTGCCGTTGTTTTAAAATCACTTTCAATGTTCTTGCTATTTCTAAACCATTGTTTTATTTCTTCACTGGCTTTTAGCACTCCTTTATATCCGATATTTTTTATAGGTGGGTTTAGATAGTCTTTAGCATTATTCCTTATAGCAACCATAATTGCTTTTTTTAGGTCATAATCTTTATTCACACTTTGTATTGTATAACTTAAATTTTTTGAAGACATCGGACCTTTTTCTTTTCTTGCCAACTCAAGGCTTTTAAGCGAAGTTTTTACTTTACTACCTTGTTGTTTGGTATCTACTAAATAAGCAAACATTTCATCATACCCATACATGGTTACATAATGCCCTGCAAAATGTATTTTATTTGTAAAATAATCCAAATGATAGCAATCAAGTTTGAGCCCAACGGGAATATTTTTATCAATTTTATTTTTAGCATTTTCCCAAGCCTTTTTTGATGATGCCGTTTCCTCAACTTCTAATTCTAAATTTAAGTTTCTTGCAATATTTTGAGTTAAAGCATCCGGCTTAATTCTTCCACCAATAAAAGGTAAATCCATTATCTTCATATTCCAAAATATGAAACCAAGTCCCTCTCCTATACCAAAAATCATGGGTTCAGAGAGCTGAACTCCGATTTGGGTTAGCAATGATCCGGTCGCAGTTGTTTCACAATGCAGGCCGATAAATGGTTTAATACTCTTAATTAAATGTGTCATAATATCTCCTTTCTTCTAATAATGTAAATTCTTTTTACTTATTATACCAAGTATAATATGACAACAGCATGTCATGTTACGAATAATTATTAAAGTTGTAGGAGCTATTATAGAAAATGAAAATAATGAAATCTTATGTGCTCTTCGTTCTCCAAAAATGGTCATTCCAAACATGTGGGAATTTCCTGGTGGTAAAATAGAAGGTAGTGAGACTTTAAAAGAAGCTATTGAAAGAGAAATAAAAGAAGAGCTTGCTTGTCTTACTTTTATACTATCCCCTCGGCTTCACATCTTAACTTATAGAAATAGTTAACAAGTTCTGACTCGTTTTTAATTAAGTCTTTTAAGTTCTCTAATGTTCTTTTTCCTGTTCGCCTATCAATTAGTGCAAAAATTTTAATAAGCATATTGTCTGAATTTAGCGATTGTTCAATTGATGCACTAAAATAGATTTCTAATGCGTCAAAGAAATCATATTGTCCAAAAACGCCTTCTTTTTTAAGTAATTCATGTGCTTCATCTGAAATTCTTCTGTTTTCATCATAGTTATCCATATTATAATTGGCATCTGAAAATCTTAATTCATTATATTTGATATGCTGCTTCCCCTCTGCTATATATGTACACATATTTAATATTTCTTTTTTATCAACAGTTATATATGCTCTTCCTAACCCATCATGTGCTTTGTTGTAATTTACAACAAAAAAGTTCACCCTGTCTTTAAGTGCCTCACATATAAAACTTTCTAAATTTTTCTTAACTTTACTCCATTTTCTTTGCATATAAACCTCCTAGATGCTACATTTTCACTTTGATATTCATATAAATGGTCTTCCTTATATTTCAAGCTATTGTTTTCAATATCGTCTATAGTAATGTTTTAATTATAGTTTATATCTTCTCTAAACATATAGCGTGATTATATGTCACCACTAAGTGTTATATGTGTTTTAATTTCTTTTGCTAATCCCTCATAAGAATAACACAATGGTGTCTCAAAAATTCTTCTTCATGAACAATTACATCATAAATAGTTTTAATAAATATTATAATTTCTCTCATAACTTCATCAAACTCAATATTGACTGAATTTATCTTTCTTAAAAAAGCTTTCCACATTTTAATTCTATTCACATCTTTCATAAAGTCTTCTTCAAAAATAATATTTTCTTTTTAAATCACCATGTGCCTTCTTTTCAAAGTTTTATCTACAGCCTCTGATTATGAGTCAGGTAGTTAGCCTATTTAAAACTAAACTATATTTTTAAAACCCTTGTATATCAGCGCTTATATAATATTGCATTGTAGCACTCTACAGTAAACTTATATAAACCTTAGCAAAGTAAACACCAAGTAAATACCAATAATAAGTTCCCATTCTATTAACTTTACCCTGAGTTGAAGTTAACTCTATCTTCCACCCCTGTATACTTTAATATATCCGCTAGTTGGCACTTCTCTATATGCTAAATATGGCCTTTCATCATGAACTCTAAGAATTGTAGGGTAATTTAATTCTCGTACTTTATCTTCATTTTTTAAAATTTCTCAATCCAGCAAGTACCTAAACCAAGTTCATGTGCAGCAAGTAGTATGTTTTGTATTGCAGCTCCGATTGATTGAGCATGTTTCAAGTAAATACTTGGCACTTTATCGTCTAAAAATTTGTTATATAGAAAGACTGCTATCAAACACGGGGCATCTACCACCCAATTATGGTATACAGTAATGGAAGATAATTTTTTCATTAGTTACTACTATATAATACTATTCTTTATATTACATTTATAACTTTATTTGATTTTATTGTATTATTATTAATATTTCTAAAACATCTCTATAGCATGCATTTCATCTATGGTTTAAGGTTTGTTTCTTACAGATACCCATCAAATTTAAAAACCTATCTAGAAAACGCCATAACGTTAAATATACTGGAACATTTATTGTTTTATTTGTAATTTTTTTATAGGATATTATGAAACGGAATTACTTTCTATCATTTATTCTCTACATCGTGGTTTTACCGGCTTCTGTGTGGGGTTTTTATTTCTACATTGATAATCAGTGCTACACTTTCTATTTAGCATTATGTAAAATATCACACGCTAGATTATACTAATACATATGTAAAAAGTGATATATATTCCCATGCAAAAGCCTGTGGCAAAAATCACACATCAGCATATTATGTTTATATAAACAATTTATGAGGTGTATAAAATGTCAGAGAAATTACCAGCATTCGAATGTCAAAAGTTTAAGTATGTAAATCTAAAGATAAATAAAAACCACCTAATTAACATTACAAAAGTCTTAGAGAATATTAAGAAATATGATAAAACTATTCAGATAACAAGAAACTCCCTTATATACTCTCTATTAAAAGCTGCAATTGATAATAACATAAAAATCCTAGAACTAGATGGCGCTGAATATACATTTAAAGAATTAATGGGTTTAACTAAAAAAGGTGACTGATATTCTCTTTTGTTTATCATCTTATCAAAAGGCATCATGAGTTATTCCACTTTCTAATTCATCTACGTTAATATCTAATCTTACAAATTTAAAAGCTAGTTTTAGTGACTCAATATCACTTCAACTAGCTCAATAAAATTTATCGTTTAATTGTAATTAAACCCCAGGTAGTTGCTAACGTGCTGTAAAACAATCGTCCATAACCTCACTACATTTATGTAGTCTTCTAATTGTTTGCTTTGCATTTTCAATATAATAATTTTTGTACTCTTCTCTTGTTTCACAATTTTCTTGTGCGTAAGTTTGCCTTGTTTCCTGTTTATCCTTGCCTTTGTCCCTCCAATTTCTTCTATTATATATTAAATCGGAGTGCTCAATTATATTTGCTGAAAAATGGCCTCTTTCTGTTCCATGTATTCTATAAAATACTGCATATGGATTAATAATTTTTGTCAAAATTCTACTAGCTTCTTGTCTTCCATTTATATTGGTGTAGTTAATTATAAAATCAATAAATATTTCCTTTAATTCTTGAAATTCTTCTTTTGTGTTATTATCTCTAAACTTATTAAAGTATGTTATTACTTCACTATCTTTTAAAACTTTATTTAAATATATAATTAAAAAATTATATGCATTTATTTCCTTCAATGATATATACTCAAGTATATCGTATTCATTCACCTGAAAATAGTTTCTATTTTCTCTTTTTTCACATTTTAGTATTTTCCCATAGCTTAGCATCTTCAATGGTTGCTGTATAAGCTTATCGTATTCGTGTTGCGCGCTTTTCTCATTAACATCAGGTTTAGAAAATAATATTTTTACATTATTATTAAAATAATCATAATCCCAAATATCTTTTACTGTAAATTCTAGGTTTTTATCATTCTTTTTATGCAAATAATTTACTACTGTATCTGCAATAAAACAAACTACATCTGGAGTAACCTTTTGGTCCATAAACCTTGCATCATTTGTTATTTTTATGTTTAGATTATTTTTACTTAAATGCTTACGAATATAATCATCCGTATTAGTACAACTCCTAACATTACTTACATATACATCATATGATTTTTCTTATTTTGTGTGCTATTTGTCTAAATATTATTGTTGGGACTGCCTCACCTATTGATTGCCTTATATTTATTTCTTCCCTCTTTAAAAACTTTTTTTTCTCTTCTACTGTAAATTGAAGCATTTGCTTATCAGATAAATCTGTCCATCTAAAGTTACACGGTATAGACATCATTAGCATAAGTTCTCTTATACTAAAAACCCTATTATCAATAGGGTGCACTGTATTCTGACTTGATAGTATATCATTTCGAGTATGAATACAAGGGGCTACCTTATTCCAATATTGCCTTCTATATTTATCTCCATTTTTATTTTTATTGTACACTATATTCCCATCTTTAATAGTATGAGGTATTCTAATTATCTCCTTATTCTCAAACGCTGATTGACCTTCTATCAAATTTTCTATCCACGGTATCATTCTTTTATCATAATTTTTATAATTATGGTATATATCATTTGGAGCGAATTCCCCCATAGTTTTTAGTAAAGGAAGATGCCCTATAGTTTCTTTTAAAGTAATTTCTCTTGACTCATTAGGTAAAAGTTCGTAAGGTTTAATATACGCTAAATCCCTTCTTACCCCTATTATAAGCGTTCTTGTTCTACTCGAAGGACATCCATAAGATTTAAAGTTCATAGCATTATAAGATATATCATATATTTTTGAAAGATTGCTTTCTATGGCTTCTTTAATCTTTTTTTCTTTTCCGTCTATATCTGTACAAATTGCCTTTAAAAATGAGCGAACATTTTCTAAAATAAATAACTTAGGTGAAATTATTTTTATAGCCTTTAGTGACTCAATAACAAGCGAATTTCTTATAATCTCATCACTATTTTTTTTATGATTAGCTATTGAAATTCCCTGACATGGTGGTGTAGCAATTATAACATCAATATTATTTATTTTATGAACTTCTTTCCAAAGATTTATCTCTGATAATATTTTATTGAATATATCCTTATCCTTTATATCTCCGCATATATAACCACTATCATACCTACATTTCAAGTTATACTTCTGTATTTTAAGTCTTTTCTCAAGTAATTCATTAGTTGCTATGCATTCAAACCCTTCTTCTTTAAAACCATAGCATCCTATCCCTGCACTACTAAATAATGAAATATATGAATGGATTGCCCCGACATTTATATAAACTACCTCACATAATATTGTTAACATTAAATTATATGATACTAATATTTAATTCAGACTGAACTATCCACTATCCGAAGTTAAGTAATTTTATGATTTACCCGAACTTTGAAATAAACATCAATATGGAAACTACTAAGATTTATATCAAAATGATTAATATATTGCTATTTGACCAAACTATTAATGTTTGAAGGAATATTTTAATTCTAACTTCTATTATTTGTAAGAAAGTTATATATAATTATTTTAAATAATAAAATTTCTGATTCGGGGTGATTGTATGGTATCCATCTCTTCTTTATGGGATACTAATAATGAATTTTTCAGGTCAAAAAAAGTTCAACAAATTATAGCTATTACTGGTGAAGGTACCCTTAAAGATGGAAATAAAACTTCATTGGAATTTCGTGATTTATTATCTAAAATACCATCTAAATTACTAGATGAGTATGCAAATGAATGCCTCTTAGATAAATTTCTGGGTAGTGGATATGTACTTCAAGATATAGTTAATCAAATCGGATCTAGACTAGGATTTGAAATACAATATGGGAGATATAGAGGTGTTAAGAATGCAATAGGCTATGATGGTATATGGGTTTCCAAAGATCAATATAATATTGTAGTTGAAGTAAAAACAACGGATGCTTATAGAATTAATCTTGATGATATCACCAAATATAGACATAAATATATTCAACAAAAGAATTTTGCACTTGAAAACTCATCTATATTAATTATTGTTGGAAGATTTGATACAGGCGATCTAGAGGATCAAATTATTGGCTCACGACATTCTAGAGATATAAGGCTAATTAGCGTAAATGCTCTAATAAACCTTCTATATCTTAAAGAAAACTTAAATGATGCTAAAACCTTTCAACAAATTAATTCCATATTAAGACCTATGGAATATACAAAAATTGATAAACTTGTTGACTTAATTACTACCACTGCAAAAGATCTAGAAATAAGTCAAAATGATTTATTTCTAAAAGATAAGAGTTCTATAGATTTTCAAAGTGAAGCTTTAATAAAAATGAACTTAACATTTCCAATAGATTTTTATGATGAATCTATAAATAGACTTAATTCATACCTTAACAATAATTTAATAAAACAAACAAAGGCATCCTATATAACTTCCGATAATAGTACCGGTATTATCCTAACCTTGTCTAAAAGTTATACTATGAAAACTGGAAGTGAGAAGTTTTGGTTTTCTATATATCCACAGCATGTTAATTTTCTAAATGAATTACCTAAGTCATTTGTTGCTTTTGGTTGCGGTTTGAATCTTAATATATATTTAATAAACTATAAACTAATACAAGAGATACTTCCCTATATGACTACTACGACGAAAGGTCCTACAACATACTGGCATATTTTAATATATAACAGAAATGGTAACTTTACATTAAGAGTCCCTGGGAAGAAACAAGATATTGATTTATCGAAGTATAAAATCAAATAGTAACATTATATATTTTCAGCAATAAATAAAAGCTTTCTTAAAAATTAATTACTATAGAAGTACTGAAATACTTAGGTACTCAATTCAATAGAGATTTCTCATAATTGGAGTCTCTTAACTTTCTTATTTTCTAATTAAAATACTGCAAAGTTTTCACATACTATCATTATAGTTTGTTCTGTTACTTTATTTCCCAAGCAATATATTTATTTTTACATTATTTTGTCATATCTCTTGTCATTCGATTATGTACTAATGTAGGAATTTGCATTTCTCTGAAACGGAACAATATCTATCAAGGTATAGGATGAGGTTCTACTTCAAATTTATTTAAGGTTTTGCAGTGAATAGAAAAAGAAAACCGTCACCAATATGACAATTTTCTATTCTTCCACTATTTTGTTAAATTCTATATTATCTTAGGGTGCATACCTATGATACATAATAAATTTCAGCAATTTAATCTCTATTTTTAAATGCATATGCTTTCAAAGTTGTATTCTAATTTGTTATAGACATTCCCTCTCAATCTCCCCGGCCTCAACTATCCTCCCATCAACTCTAACTTCCCCATGCAAAAGCATCTCAATAACTCTCCCATCTAAAACATAGCAGTCCGTTTTTCTCAAAAGTTTCAGTCCCTTTTCCTTTGATATTTTCTTCAAAAGTTTATAAAGTTCAATTTCATCCCTGTTTTTAAGTTTAAGCTCATGTATATTCCCTGCATTTTTAAGCAAATAAAGTGTTGTATATGTAATGAGCTGCGTTCCATACTCCACAGGTTTAATATTCTTAATTTCAATTAATTCTTCTAATTCAAACCTTAAATAATCTTCTTCCTCATTACCTCTTTTAACTGGAATTTCCGTGCACATAGCGCGTTTATATCTTTTAACTTCTTTTATTTTGCCATAAAAATTTATGCCGCTACTTTCACTAAAGGATTTTTTAGATTCATAAAACGCTAAATACGCAACGCCTAGCCTAACATTAGACAATCTAATTGCAGGGATATGGTAAAACTTATTTTCAACATAAGCCTTTAAATGCTCTTCATCCTTCACATTAACCACCATAACATTTTCAAGCTTAAACTTTGCATAATCATCAAATTCATCAACTGCAACTCTTTCCTGCTTTGCTTCAATGGTTGATAGACATAATATTTTCTCTAAATGCTTTCTAATTAAATTTGTGCTACCTGGAAGCATGGGGAAAGCACCTATATTGACACTTTCAATGCTTTCATAATATTTATGATGAGAAAATTTACTCTCATCACTATATGGAAACATAACATAAGCACCAAAGGTTTTATATTTAAATTGCATAGTTTCACCCAATTCTTCAACAATTGCATCTCTATATCTATGCATTACATTAATGTCGTCCTCCATAGGTCCTATATCACCATTACTCTCTACACACAGCCTATATTTAGCATCAAATATATAAATTCTTTCATCATTGTCTGAACTTTTAAGACACAAAACCGTATCCGGTCTTTGGCTTGCAGTTGGTAGCTTTGAATAGCTTTTGTTGTACCATAGTTCTATTTTCTTTCCTTCATTATTAGAATAAGTCATGCCAGCTTCTTTATCTTGAATTAGAGAAAGAGACAATCCATTATCTGTTACTCTAATAATTCCATAGTTTTCTACTCCATAGCCAATATTCTTTAAAATATTATGTAGCTTCATATAACACCATATTTCATAAAGCTTCCAAAGCTTTTTAGGAGTTATATTATAAATATCCTCACTTAGAGTAAGCCCTTTTTTCAAAAGTGTATAATTATAATAAACCTGTTTATATCCAGGAGCCATCTGAAATACTAAGCTCATACTCTTTCTTCCAGTTAACTCACCTATATTCCTGAAAAATGAATTCAAATGAAACTCTAACTTCTTTTTCAAATCACATATTAAAATATAATATTCATTATCTACTCCATAACTTACTTGCACAGTATTTCTAATTATAGAGAGCCTTTTTATTATAGATTTTAAAATATATTTTACATACCTATTCTCAAATATGTCTATGGTGGTGATCTTCTTATTTTCTAGTAACTTCGTAGGTATATATTTATCCTCATTAATATTTATAAAACCCCTACTAATTTTCGCTAATACATGAGGATGCTTCCTTAAATAATTCAATGAATTTCTAGATGGTTTCTTAGCTTTCTCAAATTTATTAACCACATCGCTATTTAACATAATATGCTTGGGATTTCTCTCAATACGAATCAAAGCTTTCTCTAAATTTTTAAATATAATCTTTAAGATATTAACAAACTCCGCTGCTGTTTGATGTTTAACATCAGAAAGGCCCGAACTATGATAGGTTTTACCTAGGAATTCAAAAGCTAAAGAAGCAATCTCCTCATTTACATCATTCATTATTTCAAAATAATCTTTTCTATAATCCATTTTTGTTGGAAAAACTTCAATGGTAAGCTCTAAGACTATTCTGCCCTGCTTTTTAATTTTAAAAGTAGAATACCCAATCTCTCCACTGAATGAGAATGCCCCTATAAGATTATTTCCAATAGGAGTAATTTTCTTTCTTATATCACTGCTAATGTGATATATCTCAATATTACTTTCAGTATTTTTCTCTAGCCAAATTTGGTAAATACCATCCTCAAAAAAACAAGGAAACATATTATACCCATCATTTACTTCAAGCTCTCCATTTGTGCATAGTGTTTTTGTTTCTACGTCTAAATACTCATCACTTATGACCTTTATAAAAGCTGGAGTATTTAAATTGGCCTTAATTGCCTCAGCTTTTTTATTGCTTATACTACCCATAAAATTCAGTGTAAAATCATCTGTTTTAATAGAAATTATATTTACATTATCCCCAGAAAGAAGCGAAACCATCTTCATAACCTCTTAACATCTTTATAATTTTATCTGCACTTTCAATATATAGAGCATTGTCTTTAAACTTTTCAGCAGCTTCTAAATATTCCGTACCATCAGCTATTTCACCACTTGGACTACAAAAATTAAAAAGCTGAATAAGTATTTCTTTTACTATGTATTCACTGCCAGTAATTATAGGTAGCACCTTCTGCATAATTTGATAATCAAAGGCATTATCCTCTGAAAGTAACCCAGCTATTTTATTTTCAAGCATATAGAAAACTATCTCATCACGAACTCTATACCCAAAATGCTTGTTTCCTATCTTTAAAATACAATTTATAGCTATAATCTTATTATTAATTTCATTTACATAATCCTTATCATACCTTACAGCATCCTTAATAGTTAAAAATAAAGTCTTTAAGAAGTTATTATTCAAAACTTTACACTGAACATCTTCATCAGAAAAATCAAGACTTTGTAGATTTACATCTGAAAACTCAATAGTATTACCCCTATCCAAAACCTTTCTACTAAAAGCGAAAGTAGTATCATCCATATTTACAGTCCCTACTATATAAATATTTTCAGGAATGCAAAAATAACTATAAGAATTATTCTCACCTAAATAATCTATAGAAAATAATTTATCCGTTTTAATTTCACCACTATCAGTTACTTCACGAGACTCAATAAGGCTTAGATAATCACTTAAATAATACTCTACCCTAGCCAAATTCATTTCATCAAGACAAATGAAATAGGGCTTGTCTTTATTTTCAACCTTAGAAGCTTCATAAATAATTTTAGTAAGTTTGCCTGGCACAAAGTCTTCATTTATGTTTTTATAACCTAAAAGTTCAGTGCTATCATTCCAATCTGGCTTAACAGAGATCATGTTGAATCTTCCATTCTCTTTAGTTGCGCCAATTGCTTGTGCAAATAATCTTACAAGTTTGGATTTATCCGATCCACTAGTACCCGCTAGAATAACGAAGGGTTTCGTTTTTAGGGAGAGGTAGAAATTAGAAAGTGCTTTATTGGAATAAAGAAAGGATTTACTTTTCATGCAATTTCGAATATCTTTTATTTCATTTTCAATATTTTCCACATCATGCAACTCATCTATTTTATTAATCACTAAGTTTTCATTATTTCTTAATAAATTTAATAAAAACTCTCCAGTTTCTCTATCAAATTGTATTGTTTGGCTTACTTTTTCTTGTATTTTTCTATCCGGCGAACCAAATGTGTCAATTTGCAAAAACTGATTACCATCCTCATTAATAAAGATCGTATATGAGCCAGCAACTTCACTATGAGTTTTATTTGTTTTTCTATCGATTCTGGTTAGGTTGTTTTTATTTATTAATGCCATAATACACCATCCTTAGATATATATATATTGTTTAATATGTACTCCTATTAACCCATATGTGCCAACTTATTATTAATTTATTTGTTAGACAATAATTTTAAAATTGACTGTTTTAAAAAGCTCCTTTTAGTTCTTTATAGTTATTAGTTGTAAATTCATTAACTATCCTATCGCTTAAATCATTTTCAGCTCTTTCATCCTAATTACATATGTATATAAATTTAAAAATAGTGGCAAATATCAACTCATAAGATATTATCTTAACAATAAAAATTACAAGCAAACGAAATATAGCTCTTGTTAATAACTCATAAGGGATAACTCTTGAAGTTATCCCTTATGAGTTATTTTTTAATATTTTTAACTTTAGCTAACATAAGTTATCCACTATATTTCCAATTTTTTCAACATTTCAAGATGATTCTAAAAGTTGAACTTAGTGGATGTTTTTTTATTGCACAGTAATCTTCCTAAACAATACTTAATTATGAAATAAATCCCTCATCCTTCAACCTTTCTACTAAATTAAATAGTTGATTACATTGTCTTTTATTAGGTATTCTTATTGCATTTATCGCTACTACTACACTTAACACTTTCTCATCCTCATTATTAATTAATCCTTTTTCTCTACCAAACTTAAGAATTCTTTGCCAGTAAACTTCTCCTAATGATATTACTTTTGTCTGTGCTTCTACTTCATTCATAAATTTTTGTTCTTTTTTACCTTCTGAAACTTTCTTCCTTTTTTCAAATCCACCTATCAAGTATTTTGAAATACTGTTATCTAAATTAATTTCAATTTCTTTGATATGATCCCAACATATTTGTTTTTTACACCACTGTGTAACATTCAATATAGCTCTACCAGGTTCAGTAATGCTATCAAATACCTTTTTTGTAATTTCAATAAATACTTTTAGTATATCTTGAGGTACTTCCTGGTTGTTCCATATTTTAGAAAAATCAAAATTATATCCTATAAGTTGACTTTTTACTTTATAAGCAAATAATGCAATTGAGTATGTTACAATATTAGCCCTATATGAATTTTGATACCAAGTCTGACATGATACAAGTTTTTCTATGTTTTTAAATAAAATAGCTTTGGATATAGTGTCTTTAAAATATTGTTCGTTATATATCTCATTGCTTTCTTTCCACTTAGGATCAACCTCACTTGCAAATGCTAAAAAATTAGCCTGAGCGCCTCTACTAACAGTATGTGGTAATCCATCCCAAGAATTTATATATTTAGCTAAATCAGTTTTTGTAATCAACTGGCTCTTTGGATTCTGATTAGTAAATGTATTTCTTCGTGATGGTGTCATTTTTAATTGCTCTTGTAAGTATTGTCCTCTTGCTCTTTCATAGAACCAGTGTGTATCATATTGATTACCACCTGTTGCAGGTGCATACATACGTCTTGATATTTGTTCCATTCTAATATGGAACCCACTTGTCGCAAAGAAATCAGCTTCATTAACCTTATTTTGACTATTAGAACATCTAGAAATTTGAGGTATTATTTTTAGAGCATCTGCCCCTTCAACTTCTGTTAGTTTCATTTGTACAAACACCTTACTTAAGTCAGCTTTATCTTTAAATTTTGCAGTTGATAAGGATGCTGTGGTTTGTCCACCATTAACTATCTGAAAGTCTTTAGCTTTTACTAAATATGCAATATTTCCAACGTATTGAAGTTCTATATTGGTTGCAGTTGCAGAAATACCGTTATTATATGCAAAAAACATTTCCGGTTCATTTAAAATACTTCTTCTTATATTTTTATTTACGCTACCTCTCACACTTAAAAACGATCTAACATTACCTTCTAATAATCTACTTCCATATTCATCATACACATTTGTTAATACCTCTGCCGGTATTACCCCTAAGTATGATTTATATTTACTGCCTTCATTGTTAGCGTATAGTAATGGTACCCCCTTTAGAGTATATTTTTTGAAATCTACTTCTAAGTTTTCTTTATAATCACCAGTTCCAATAACATTATAAAATCTACTAATATCCCAAATTCCATATTCTACAGGTAACCCATTTAAGCTTCCATTTTCTAATTTTGAGAGTGATTTACTTATGATAGAGTCTGTAATTATCAATATTCTTATCTTTGTTATATCTTCTTGTTTGTTTGAAAATTCATTTATGAAATCATATTGGTTGGTACTCATATCAAATTTTTTATTTAAAAGATTATCAAAAACTTCTTTCATTAAGTTTTCTACCTTAGTAAATAGTTTAGTTGCATCGCCCTTACTTAAAGTAACTTCATCATCACTATCGTTGTATATTGCCGCTATAAGTGTTAGTGATTTATCTACCGAATCATAAGCATATGAATCCATTGAAACTGTTTTTCTTTTATCTTTAGCGCTTGCTATACTAATAAAACATTCCTCATATGAAGTTATTACCTCCAAATCAACTAAATAGTCGCATAAAGTTTTCACAAACGTATTTGCCTTAGATTCATTCTCTGCACTTGCAGTTGCTCTAATTTCTTCAAGTAACTCTTTTCTATAATCCCCTAATTCCATTCTTCTTCCCCCACTAACCAATCATTTATACAGGAAATAATAATTTCATATTTTACCTTTGCTATTTCAATTGGTAGGTTTTTTCTTCTTAACCTTGGAAAATTATCATCTACTGAATATGATTTTATTTTTCCTATTTCAAAGATATACTCATCATACTCCTTTGAATAAGAGTATCCCATTAGATCTAATCTAACTATAAACTTATCTAACTGAGTTAAGTAGTCTTTTAATTTCTCTTTTATCATATTTATTATTGAATTTAAATCTATTGTATTATTAGTAACACTATCAACTTTATCTAAGGTAATTGTATATAATATACCTTCAATGTTAACATCCAGCTGCTCTACGGAAGAGATAGATATTTTTTCACTTCTTTTAGTTATAGCTTTTATCTCATACCATGTATCTGAAAAGATAAAATCTTGGTAATATCCCTCTGGCCCCTGCCATGAGTTAATTAATTCCTCACTATCTCGACCTAGATTAAGCTCTCTATATAAAATCATTAACTCTCCAATTAAACCTTTAATTTCTTCTATGCTAAGCTTAGTGTTACCGCTAGCTCTCATCATCCTTTTCCACTTTAAAAATAAATTTAATACATACCTATAACTTTCCTCATTCTTATCGCATCCCCTTGATGAATCTATTAAGTCATAACATAATCTATAAAATTGATCAGAGAAGTTTTCATCCATTAGCATAAAACTATATGAATATCTATTATCAGATCTTTTACCAATATCAACTTTTATTATGTCTGAGTCCTTAATTTTTACTTTTCTATATCCTCCTATAAATACTAATCTACTTTCGCCATGTACACCTTTTGATAAATAGAAGTCTAGAGGATGCATATTATCTATCCTTATATGATCAATTGAGGCTGATTTCCACTTTACAACAAAATGGTTGTAATCCATTATTCGTCATCCTCCTCATAACTAAATTGTTGCTTAATAGCTACAGTATTAATTCTATATCTAGCAATAGCTTTCTGTTTATCATACTCACTTGTCATAGGGAAAGCTAAACTAATTGCTGCAAATGTATCTTTCTCAAATTCAATATCACTAGATTTGTTTACAAAATCAGCTGTATCTATAAAATGAATAAATAACAGTGGATTTCTACCTATATATAAGTAATCACTATCTGTAACCTTTTCTTCAGGATCATTTGCCTTAACCTGATTTTCAATTCGTTCTTTAACATCATCACTTAATCCTGCAGTTAAACTGCCACCAGTTATGATACGACCATTCTTTTTATAAACACTAATAAACTTACCTTCCTCAGTCAGTGCTCTTTTTTCCTTTTTAATATAAAAACTTTTATTATCTATATTTATTTCCAATTCACTTTTAGTTCCTTTAGGAATTACTATATCCCATTTACCTAAATGAGTAGAGTTATCAATATAGTCTATTAATGTATTCTTATTATAAGCAAGATTATTCAAATTAGCATCCGGAGTGATTAGTTTAAATATTAAATCTTCAACTAATCTTTTATCAACATCCCTCAGAATAATTAAATCGACTGCCTTCTCTTGTTCAATTTTTTTCCCGTTAATTTCTGATAAAAAGCCTTTTATTGTATTAAAGTTTTGCTTTAACACCTTTGTTTTAGCTTCTATATTTACACTTTCTATAACTCTTCCACTTATATCTATATCCTGTACTATTACTTGTGTGTGTCTCATCTTATTTCTAGCTGTTACTATAAGCGATGCCGGATTTTCCTTAACTCTAAGCCCAAATTCTTTTGGTGTGAATTTTCTCCTGTTCATCTTTTTTATTTCTCTCTTTAACTCTTCAGTTGCACTACAAATAGTTCCATACCATTCAATAGCAGTAGGCGTCATCCATATTCTAAATAAATGATCATACCCTGGTCTATATCCAAACCATCTTCCCATTTGCATTAATGTGTCATATGCTTGTGAATTTCTATAAAAATAAGTTGTACATAGCCCTTCCAAGGTAAGTCCTCTTGATAAACTATTTCCACCTACCGCAATTACTCTTAATCCCTCATTTTTATATTGACTATAATCTAAACTCATTGCTCGTGTACTTTGATTCACAGCTTGAACTTTTATTGTAAAGATAGACTTTATTAAATATTTGCCTCTTATTTCTTCCCATTTATATCTACTATTTTTTCCGAAATCGTATTTTTCCCAAATTTCATATATGTCCTTAATATATTGATTTTTTATACTCTCTTTAATAGGTAAGCACGCAAATCCATTTAAGTTTCTTCTTATTAACTCAAGCCAATCGCCTAAATAATCTGCAAGTTGATTTTGAACATTTGTAAATCTACTTACATTTACCAGCATTGATCTATGAGAATTGGTATCTCCATCTTTATCTCTTACAGCATTAACTAATATGAAGTAATATACTGCATCTCTTAAACTGTCTGGTATGTCACTTATCTGAAAACTGCTTTTATGCTTAATTGGTATTATTTCTTCCGCATCATCTATTACTTCCAATGAATCATAATACTTACCATCACTCAAAAATATATCTTTCGCTCCTATATAGTTAGATGGAGGTGCTAAGCAACAAATAAAATCTTTTGGAAATAAATCCTGCCCAAAAATATCTTCAACACTCTCTGAAGACTCATCATTAATAAATATATTTGCATATGGGGTTGCTGTAACTGCTACATAAGATTGCCTATTAAAACATTTTAATAAGTTTCTTATGCACTTATTTATAGCTGCTGGATCTTCTTCCTCTTTAGTATTTACTGAAGCATTATCTGATTCATCATCTATAATTAATACCGAATTATTTATCATGCCATTTTCATCTGCATTATGATGCTTTAACCATCTCTCCAAATTTTCTAATATTCTCTTATTCTTTTTCACAACAAACAAAGCTGTATTCCCATTTTGATCCAATGACCATCCAACATTGTCAACAATTGCACTCCTAAAATCACTTCTCGTTGAAGTAAATGTATTTAATCTTATTTGCTTATTAATTTCTCCTACGCCAATTCTTCGATTTGCCACGCCTTTATCATTTAAAAGTTTAAAACTATCAAACCCTACCAAATCAGTATCTTGTCTCTCTTGAGTTTGTTTTCTTAAGCTTTCAATTGTCCCTGTCAAAATTATAATAGCATCATATCCAACATCAGTAGCTTTATTACATATCGCTGTAAAATTTGCAGTTTTACCTGACTGAACATCTCCTATTACAAGCCCTCTTCTTTTCCAAGAACCTTCCGCCTTTGGATCCCCTAAAAGTGCTACTATATCATTTGAAACCTTATCAATTGTATTTATGACCCCTTCACTCCACCCCTTTTTAATAGTTAAATATTCTTTATATCTGTCCCAAAATTTAAGTTCTATATCTGCTCTTCTTGAATCATACCACTCAATATACTCTTCATCACCTTTTATCAATACCCCTTCATCCATTGTTATTGACATATTTGAATGTATATTTTTTATTGCTTGTTCAAATTCTTCATCACTTACTTGAATTATAATTCTACTTCTATTTGCTATCTCTAACACTTGAGCTTCTGTAATTGAATTCTCCTTATATAAATGTAGAATTTGACCTTTTATAATACTTTCAAACGCCTTAACATTGTTGTTATTAACCATAATAACACCCCTACTTTTTAAACTTTTCTATTTTACTACAATATCTACAAAATGGTTCTACACTCATCAATGAATCTAAATAACTGTTAGCTATCTCTCTATCGTAAGTTGATACTATATCATTTAAAAATAACTCAACACTTTGTTCTTCATCACTTATACTAATTTGATTTATTTTTTTATCATGTGTTAAATCTGAGTATATCTGATTCATAGGTAAATATCTTCCCAATATTCTGATTACTTCCAAGAAAGTTTTCCTATAATCACTTGTTTCAATTATCTCTTGAATTAAAGGATGTTCTTGATTAACCTCATAGTAAATCCCCTCTCTACTAACGCATCTAGTCCAAACATGTACTATATCATCGCTTGTCTCTTTTTTACCTCTAAAGTTCCAAGTATTTTTGCTAGAATTACATATCTTATCTGTAATTGCTGATAAATTCTTTCTGATTACATATGGTGGTGTCGCAGTTGATTTCTTAACATCTAAGGTCCACTCTGAATCTAAGGTATTTGGAATGTCTACTTTTACCCTTGCTAGTTTACTTAAATCATCTTTTCGCGTTAATCTAAACCAATCCCCCCATATCAATAATCTTTTATTCCTATATATATAGAATCCTTGATTTTTTCTTAATCCATCTTTGCCACCTAATAATTCTATTTCAGATGTTGTCAAACTATTAATATGAGGTAATAAAAATGGTGTAACAACAATTTTATGTTCCCCTATCTTTATTTCCTCTTCTCTAAATAACTGATTACTTTTTTCAGATAAAAACGGGTCAATAGGTATTAATTTATTTCCATTAATAGTTATACTTATTTTTTTAATCCCTTTCTCACCCTCCAAATATCTATGAAAAACTAATGATAAATGCTTTCTTACATCTTCCATTCTATCTATCATCACATCACTTAAAGAATTTGAATCTATACTAATTTTATCGATAGCTTGCCAAATAACTACTGTTCCATTAGAATTTGAGTTTAATTCCTCTATCATTGGCAATTGATTGATTTCACTATCATCTAAAATTAATAAGCTCCACTTTCCCGTTTTGTTTATATAATCCAAATCCCAACTGCATGAATTTAAAATACTATTTTTCTTACTAACCAAAGTTAATCGTCTACATTGGGATAATGATGCTGTCTTAAGTCCTAACCCAAACCTACCTAAGTCTTTTTCTTCTCTTTTCTTCGTAGAATCATAACTCCCATATCTCATGGCATTGGTTAGTTCCTCTTTATCCATTCCTACCCCATTATCTAATATAGCTAGATATGGCTCATCATATGGTGAATACTTTATTACTATTTTACTAGCTTCAGCAGATATACTATTATCTAGTATATCTGCTATTGCTGTCTCCAAATTATATCCAATTGCTCTTGTTGACTCCATTAACAACGGTGCAAACGGTGGTAACTCTATATCTCTCATAAATAAAAACCCCTTTTTTTACTTTTCCCCTTTTAATATTTCCTCTAGACTTTGAATTGCATTATCTCCAATAAGATTCAATACCCTTTCAGCTATTACCCTTGCTAGCATAGGTGGAACCGCATTTCCTATTTGCTGATATTGTTGATCTTTAGTTCCTACAAATTCAAAGCTATCTGGAAATGATTGTAGTCTAGCTGCTTCTCTAATAGATATCGCTCTATCTTTTTTAGGATGGATCCACATTGATTTTCTTACGTTTGTAACTGTTCCACAGGTTGTGTCATAGTCTAATCTTTTATATATTGAACTTTGAGTTCTACCTGGCTGAGCATATGTAGTCTTTAGTGATTCATCAAGACTATGAAAATTCTCTCCTGGTTTTAAAACTTTAAATCTATTCATTGCGACTTTTGTAGTTTCAGTAATTGTCATATTAGGAATTATTTCTGTATCTGCTAAATATCCATTTAACGTTCCATAACCTAATTTTTTAGATTTTGTAACCTTACTACTTTCATCTATTGTAAATGAAACTTCATAATCCTCTAAGTCCATAATTGCATCACCTATTTTCATATATTGGTCTTTTGTATATATAACATTAGGCGCTTTAATTTCTTGTCCATTCAGTAATTCTTCTCTAATACCTATTACTATAAGCCTATTACGTTGTTGGGCTACCCCGTAATCTGCTGCATTAAGAATAAAGTCATCAACCACATAACCTAATGAGATTAACTTTTTCTTTACATAATTGAAAATATTATAACTTAACATTTCAAATATTACGTTTTCTCCATCTAAATCTAAATTATTAATTATAATCTTATTATCAATAATTTCTTTTAACTTGGAAAGTAACTTTTGAAGATTTGATATATCATTACTAATTGCAACTACTTCACTATAAGAGTTACTATTTAATTGGTCATATAACTTATTAAATAGTTCTTCATATTTATCGCTTATAAAAGTACTATGATATTTATTCCAATTTTCTTTAGTAACTTTCCATATACCTTTGTTATTATTTATATAAGAATCTATTTGTTTTGTCTTAGATATATTTTTAATAAATGTTAATACATTTTCATTTAATAAATATAAATTAATGTTTTTATTCCCCTTATAAATATCTAATAGTAGATCTTTTGCACCTTTTATAATCTCACTATTATTTGCAACTTGAACTTTCTCATTTTTTTTATTAAGATTGTTTATTATATTGTCATTGACATCTTCTTTAGCTAAATAAAACTTATGAGTTTCAGAGTCCATTGTTTTGACATTCTCTAAAACAAAGCCTTTTGGCCTTAATACATCTATTGCTTTGATATACTCTTTAACTAATTTATTATTGTTTGATATAAGCGTAGATTTCTGCCTATTAGCATTTGAAAATCCTTGACATGGTGGTCCACCAATAACAAAATCTATATCACCATATTTTTCTTTCACCTGATTAAAATCAACTTCTAAAATATTTCCTCTTATATCAACATTTTCATTATTATGATTTTTTCTATATGTTTCTTTTGCACTTTCATTTATCTCTACAGCCATTTCTATTTTAAATTTACCTGTTTGCAAAAATCCATAACTTAGACCACCTGCACCTGCAAACAAATCTACTAATTTATATCTCCTCATTTGTATCAATCCTATTCTATTTTAAATTTTTATAACTATAATTATAATTATAATATAATATAAGTATATCATTTTTAATACTTTATATTGTTAAATATCAACATAAATGTTACTGTCTTAATTTTACAGGCAATCTATTCCTTAATTTTACATTATTAGAAATGACCGAAATAATACAGGGTATTTTAAAGCCATTTTTTTTAATTAACGATAGCCTAAATGTGAAAATGGCTTAATCCCAAATAGCGATTTCAAAACAGATTGAAGAACTATTTTCTTATAATTCTTACATTATATATGTGTTTTTTTGCACTTGTATATTTTAGGTTTCTTTTTTGAACCTTTTAAAGCCTCTTTTATTGCAGATTCAGCTTCATTATATTTTTGCTTTAGCATTTCACTTATACTTTCCTTGATAGAAATTTCTTCTATATCTTTATATAAATTTTTTAGAACTTCTTCCAATCTGCCTTCATGTTTCAGTGCTAAAAGTTTTGCCATATTTTCTGCGCCGTTTTTACTCCAACTGGTTCCATTATGTTTCATTCTACCTGCTAAAACATTATGAATACCGCTTTCCATAGTACCCATACCGGTATATTTCATTCCCTTTGGGAGTTTTAGCAAATTCGCTTAGCTCATAAACACGCCCGAGGATCGTGAACAAATTGTGAACACAATTTGTTTTGCTAATGACCATTCTCCAGTTTGCAATATAAAATCCATATCCCATCTTCTTCCTGACAATTCACCGTTTTTCAAGCTAATAACCTTCAATGTCCTACTTTGAGATAATGATGCTGTTTTCAGACCAAGTCCAAATCTTCCAAGATCATTTGGTTCCCTTTTTTTATTTGGATTTTTACTTCCATATTGCATAGCTATGTTAAGTTCGTTTCCTGTCATACCAGCCCCATCATCCAAAATTAAAATATATGGTTGTCCCACCGGAAAAAATTTAATTGTAATTGTCGTTGCTTGTGCTGTAATGCTGTTATCGATAATATCTGAAATAGTAGCTTCAAGAGAATATCCAATTGCTCTTGTAGACTAGATAAGCGTTGGTGCATATGGTGGTAAATTAATAGTGCTCATATTACACCTCCTCTAACGAATATTAAATTCTTTTACTAGTAGATTTACTAAGAACCTTGCTGTTTCACTATCAAATTGAAATGACTGACTTATCTTTTCAGTCATTTCTCTGTTTTCCGAACCATATGTATCTAGCTGAAAGTATTTATTCCCCCCATCTAAAAATACTGTATAAGTACCATTGGTAACCTTGTGAACATTATTCCTAGTCTTGTCCATTTTCTTTAATTCATTTACTTTTATTAAAGCCATAATTATGACCTTTCCTTCTTAAAATTATTAATTACATAATGAAAGCTCCAATTTTGATGATTTTATGAAATCTCGAAGTGTATAAATGTATCTACAACCAAATAATTCACAAACTTAGTCATTTTTCTCACTATAAACCCTTATGTTAATTAACAAATTGCTAATAATTTGTTTTACAATGTTTCTACCGGTATGATTAAAGCAATTAGTTAAAGTGAATAATATCAGGATAGTGCTTCCTTAGTTTCACAATTAAACATTATCAATCTATTTAAAACAATAATAATCATTAGTCTCGCATCTCTTTTCGGAAGTAATAATTGTAGTCCAATCGTTATATAAAATTTTACTTTCTCATTATACTACAAATTTTGTAATTAAATCTTTATTTTGCCTTTAATATTCCATTATTCTATCCTCAATCTAAACTTCCACTTCCTTATCCATTACTTGTCTACAAAAAAAAATAGTAAAACCTTTTTCCAAAGTTCTTACTATCTTTTTCAGTAAACATTAGCAAACATAAACTAAATATTCCTTTTTCTTCATCCGCTATTAATCTAGTTAGCTCTTTATATGCGTCATATTTTATTCTAATCCTAAGTAATCTTTTCTAATCTTAGGTGAATACACACCCCCAACTTCCGTAAATATCTCTAATAATTCATTATATGTATTTGCAGATTCTCCAATTTTATTCCAGAAAGCTGCTCCAATTAAAATTGAAGCATCCTCAGACATATTAAATAATTTATAAGGAATACCGTGTGCTTTCTTATAGTCATTACCTTCACCCGCTGGATTAAATGGCAATGCAAAGTATGTTTCGCTTGATTCTTTACCTGCCTTTGTATAAAGCATGTCTCGTTTTGCAATTTCAGTTTGGTCTAAATTTGGCTTTACCGTTTTAATACTATAAAATTCCTCTTTTCCATTACTTCTCTTTATATATAAATCAAATCTAACTGATAAATTTTCGTATTTATTATTATTAAGACTTAATACCTCTTTTACTTCTTCGTTCCAGTTTGGATTTCTTTGGCTCTTTCTCTGGTAGCTTAAGATTTCATCGATTTTTTCTTTTCTCCAGGTATTAATAGTTAATTTTTCAACGTATTGATTTACTGCAACAGCGCCAACACCCTCAGCGACGATTTTAGCCACTTTTTCAAAAACTCCTTGACCTAAAGAAGTTACAAAAGAACGCTCAAATTTCGCCCCTTTCCAAATTTCCATAGGAACCAGTCGAAAACCAAATGGGTTTTGCAACTCTATTTCCTCAGCCTTGAAAGGCTTATTAACTGTCCTATTTTTAATAATTCTATCCATTATTTCTGAAAGCAACTTTTTTATTTCTTCTCGCGTTTTAATATTCATCTATACACCCCCCACATTACCATTATTGCACAAAAAAAAGGGTAAAGCTATTTTAATGTTTCAAAAATAGCTTTACCCAATTTATATGCTAGCTCTACGGGAACGGCATTTCCTATTTGTGTGTACTGATCCGTGATACTACCAGAAATTTTATAATCTATAGGAAAACCTTGTATAATCAAATATTCTTCTATGCTTAACGGCCTATCTTCTAAAGGATGACCTAAGTTCGTAGCCTTTTGTGCAGGAGAAGTTAATAATGTTGGTGCAGGTTTATCTAATTTTACACGTCTAAAAAATCCAACTTTTCCCCCACCAGATTTAAATGCTCCTCCCATTGCAATTTCAGCAACATCAAGTGGTAAATCTCTCCAATTCCCCCCACCTTTAGGTATCATTTTCATATATTTAAGTCTTTCTGCCGAGTATGTTACATAATGATGCTCTTTTATCTTATCTTGCAACTTATTAGAAATTTCTTTAAAACTGCTCCACTTGCTTTTACCTTCAGACCCATCTGAATTATGTGTAGGCTCTGGAAATTCAAATTTTTTATTTAAATCCTTTCTAATTCCTACAAAAATAACTCTTTCACGCTTTTGACTTACTCCATAATCAGCAGCATTAATAACCTTCATATTTACATTATAACCCTTGAAATAACTCATAAGATAGGCTAATACACTGCCTGGCTTTTCTTCATCACTTAAAGATTCAAATTCATTTCCTCTATGTTCTAATTTACGATGCTTAAGTGCTGCAGAAAGCAAACCTTTAACATTTTCCAATAAAAAAGCTTTTGGTTTCACCTCTTGAATTAGCTCTACATACTTAATCATCGCCTGTCCTCGAACATCTCCGAAGGCTTGTCGTTTTCCAGCGGTCGAAAAACTCTGACAAGGGCTGCCACCAAACATTAAATCTATTGGGTCTCCTAGCGCTAATCCTGCTTCCTCATAAATTCTATTTTTATCATAGTTCATAATATTATCATTTCGAACGTTCCAGTTAAGGTGATTCAATTTTAAAGTATCACAATACTTTTTCTCTATTTCAACACATAACCTTATATCAAATCCAGCTCTATGTATACCAATATCTAAACCACCAGCTCCAGTAAAAAAAGATACTGCTTTTAATGTATTTGTCATTTAAATCTTCCCTTCTTATGTACATTTATTACTATAGCTATTATAACATTTTATTCTTAATAGGTCCACTACTATTTATTTTCCGTTAGCCTAACCTATATCGCTAATACTTCTCCGGCTCTTATAATCTTGCCATTTTTTTGTTCTAACGTCCATTGATAGAACATTAGTTCTCATATTGATATTATATACTAATATCTCAACTTTTATAAGTAGTTAAGAAAAAATATTTTTAGTCAGTAGAAGTTTTCTGAAATAAATTGATACATCATTAGGATCAATTTTAAATACACCGCACCCATATGCCCCTTACACAAATACAGTTATGCTAATCTAGTGCAATGGAATCACTTTTGTCTTCTTTACCAACACATTAAATATTTTTAGCAAATTTACATTTTCTTATTATGAAAATAATCTCATTATAATATAAGCTCATCAAGTCTATCTCTAAAAAAATTATTAACACCTTCAAATTCACTTTTTTGTCGATAATTTAATAATTCCTTAATATCATCATCACAAAGAACTATAATATACCCTTGTCCACTATTTAAAGCATCTTTGCATCTTATAATCAATTTTTTTCTATCTTCAATATTTCTGCAAATAAGAATCCCAAACTTGCCTATATGATTACTAAATCTTCCAATAAGTTGATCAATTTCTGGATTTGACAGAGTAGATGAATAATTCTTACATTCAATTATGATTTTAGGACAAAATATATTATGACAACTTTTTAATTCATGAAAAAATCCTTTTTCTTTTAAATTATCAAACATAATATCTATTCGCTTTCTTCCTTCATTTATTTCAGCTTCAACTCTTTGTCGTAATAAAAAATCCTTAAATATAAAATTTACAGCTTTAGGAATATATTTATGATATATGATAGCATGTTCTTTGCCTGGTTTTATTTCAGATAACTCTTTAATTAAATTATCAGCATTTTCTTCCTCACATTCTTGTTTTGTTATAAATTTATCCTCTTTATCTTCCAAAGGGTCAAATAAACTAGAAAAACCTTTATATCTATTTATAATCAAGTTTTCAAGATTTTCTATATTTTCAGATTCACTATTTACTTTAAATTCATATAGAATATTATTATCAGATAAATTATTAATGTTATTCGCACTATTATGCATATCATTTAAATCTTTTTTATTATCCAAAACTTTCATTAAAGCAACAAAAATTGAAAATTCATTTCCAATTTTTGAAAGGTGACAGGCACCTTTCAGATATTGGTAGTGAAGCGTACAATATCTGTTGCTCCATTATTTTAATTACAAGGCGATTAAATGATATTAAATTTGCACCTTCTTTATATGGGGTTACTTGGGGGTTGTGTAGTAATGGGACAGAAACGGCAATAGAATTACCATATTAATCCATGATATTTATAACTAGCATAAACGTATTCTACCTACACGAGAATGAAAATTACAGATATAATTTTAACGCTGATATGATAAAGTCACAAAATAAAAAAATGTTGTGGTTACGCAGAATATTTGGGGACACAAATGTAAATAAATTTTCTATAAAAGGAACAAAATTAGTTTTAAAAAAGAGTGGCGTACCCAATGGGAAAATTCAAAGGAGTAGAGAGGTATGAATTGGAATATAGGAAGATATGAAATTCAGGGAACCGTACATAGAGATATGAACTGTTCTTGCCAAGATAAAACATTTTATATACAAAGGGAAAATATAAGCTGTATTGCTCTTGCTGATGGAGCAGGAATAGCAAATTATGCTGACATTGGAGCTAATATTGCAGTAAAAAAAGCAAGCGAATATATGGCAGATAATTTTGAGTCTTTATATGAAGAAAATGATTCTTAAAAAATAAAATATAAAGTTTTAAGTTCTGTACTACGGGAACTTAGGAAAGCTACGTTTCAATATAATTGCACTGTAGAAAAATTTGCATCCACACTATTACTTGTTGCAATAAAGGACAAAAGACATATTGTTTTACATTTAGATGATGGAATGATTGGAAAAATAGAAAATAATGAACTGCATTTTTTATCTTATCCAAGCAATTCACTGACAAAAAACCATACTTATTTCACTACTACAACTGGATGTTATTATAGATCGGTATGGGAACTATGTATATTCCAAATAGGTTTGACAACCTTATATTATTGAGCTTGTGCTTTGAATTTCCTTATGAGTATTTTTCAAACATATTGGAAGAATCTTTTCCGAAAGAAAAAGTAGGAGAGTTTTAAAAATAAATAAAGAAGGTGGTTTGGTGATGAGAAAGCCATTACCAATAGGACAGAAAATAACCCTAAATAATTAGTATATGCTAAATTTGAAAGGGGTTCACAGATGAGATTTTTGGGAATGTCTAAAGAAATGGCAATAGATTTAGGAACAACAAACACTTTAATATATATATTTAATATTCCAAATAACTCAAGTGAAAATAACTCAAGATTACAGTTTGTAACTCATACTCTCACAGAGAAAGACATTATAGGAGATATTAAAGTAGGATTAACTAATGGACTTGGAGAAGATAAAGGTAAAATATTCTTACATGCTGGAATACAATATGGAATAACCGGTTTGGAATACGAAAGATTAATTAAGATGGCGAAAACCGTATTTAAGAATAGACAAATACAAAACAGTGTAAGTTTTGTATTTGTAAAAAACATATTATTTGAATGGGTAGAAAAAAAATATACACAAGAAATTGACCTGGATTTTACCGATTATTTGGATAGTGAAATTGATAAGGTTGTAAAAGAATGTGAAATTTGGATGCCAGTACCTTTTACAGCAATAGACGAATCGTTTGTAATTGGTAAAATTGAATTTAAACCAATAACTAAAGATATTCTTGATAATTGGATTAAACCAAATGAAAATTCTAATATGCCAGAGGAACAATTGAATGGTTTTAAAAAATTCAAAAAAGAAATCCATTCAGATTTTCAAGGGTATGCTGCTGGTGTTTATAAGTGTAAAGCAGAAAAAAATAGAGCTGAAGAAATTGCATATGAGTATTTTAGTGAGTCATTAAGCTTATTGCGAATATTTTCTCGTGCTAATTTGTCACCTAAAATTTTAAATGCATCTTATGAATATGGATTTAAAATGTTTAGATCAAAGACCTATTTTCTATATAAACCATCAAGTGATGGTATTAGTTATACTACCACCGTAATTGACAGAGGAATTAACTGGCACATAGGAACAGACGATATTAAGATTATGGACAGCTATATAAAAAAAATTAATGATTTATTATCTATTAGCGAACTCAACGATTTTCAAGAAAAGTTATTACACTATATAATGGTTTATTCTAAAAATACACTTAGATATGATATAAGTGATAAAATATTGTATATTTTAGTTGCAGTGGAGGGCATGTTATTAAAAAGCGATACTGAGCCTATACAACAAAATGTTGGAGAAAGATTGGCATTTGTACTTGGCAAAACTGCAAAAGAGAGAATGGACATTGTTTCTAACCTAAGAGAAGTATATTCGTTAAGATCAAAATTTGTACACCATGGTAAAGATATAGAAGATGAGAATAAAATACTTGAAAAATTTATGACGAATATATGGGTGTTTTCCCTATGGCTGATTGATAATTATAATATCTTTAATACAAAAGATGAATTTTTAAAAAGTATAGATTTAAAGAAATTTTCTTAAGTATTTAATATATGGGTTCTCCACACCATTTCTTTGAATAGCACCAACAACATACTCAAGGTGCATACGATATGATAAAAATTGTATTGTATGCCTTTTACTTTTTTAAAATAATTTATAGCCAAAGTACGTATTAAAGATATAAAACGAAATTTTCTGAGCTATGTAATTTTTCCTAGTAGAACTAAAGCATTTTCATCATAAATATTCAAATAATATATCCCATATTTTAAATGATATTCCTCTTTTATGAAGAATTGTACTAGTAAAAAGGGGTTGATAGTATGATTACTAAGCAAGAAAAAGAATATGCTGAGAAAATGAGTGTTTTGGGTGACAAGCTTATTAACATAACAAAACAGTTTCCATCTACAGAGAAAGGTGATACAGTCGAAGAAATAAAAATCAAATACAATAAGTACTTAAAAACTGTAAATGACTTTAAAGATTATAAATTAACATTTGAGTTAAACATATATCAAGATTCATATCCAGCTAAAATTAAAAATGAACATGAAGAGTTAGTTGAACAAATACAAAAGTTCATAGATGGCACTGATTCTATGTCTAAAAGTCTTGATATAAGCAATAGTTTTTTGGATAAGGATAATTTAGTGAAAGGGGTTATTTTTGATAAGGATATGTTAGAAAAAGGATTGAGGTACAACAAAAATCAGTAAAAAGAATTCTTGAGCTAATAGAACTGATTTGTAATAAATTTGGTATATAAAAGTTATAAAAAAATGATATAAATATAATATTGTAAGGAATAACGAATGTCGTGAAAATATAATTTCAGAGAATGTTTATAGATTTGTGTAAATAACTTTAGAAGTGTATATCTAACTAGAAATTAGTATGGGAATTTACTCCTGTACAAATTTTAATTTTTAATTAAGCTTCAATCCTATCTTCAAACATAATTGTCAGTTGTGCTAATGAGCTGGACCAATTTTGAGCAGGTGAAGTCCATTTTTTCATAATTTCTAAGGTTGCTAGGTATAACGACTTTCTTAAAGAATCATCTGTAGGGAACACAGTTTTAGTCTTTGGGTAGTTTTGCCTATCCCGCCAAAAAGGTATATTAGAGGCAAAATATAGTATTAATATGGATTTTAGGTGTTTTGAAAGTTACACAATGTACTTGTGTAACTTTCACTTTCCTGATTTATCAATGCTTTACAAGAGTTTAAATGAAAATTGAAAAATGAATGTTCCTTATTAATACTAATATTTAAATTACGTAACATTCATGGTTTAAAATTACTAAATATTATTTTTCAGTACGCTGGAATACTGGTACTGCCTCATATTAACATGCTAATATACCTTTTCGGGGGGATGGGCAAAAACACCCATAATATTTTTACATTAAAAAGACACCATTTCAGATGTCCCTAATTATATTATTTATTTTTGTAATTAATTTAATTTTTAATTGTTTTACTTATATTATTAATAATTTTTAAGTTCTGGCATATATTTTTTAAATTCCGCTTTAGTAAATTTCATATAGTTACCGTCTATTGACTCATATACTTCTTTCCAAATGTCTGTTTTATCATTGACTGCAGAAAAATCCATACGATAATAATATTCTTGTATATCCACAATCACTCTTCTATTTTCAAAGAATATTACAGTTGGTAAGTTAATATGCATATTTCCTTTAACTACATACCTCTTGTCTACTTTCTCTAATAATTTAGAAAACTCTTTTCCTTTCTTTGGGAATACAGTTTCATAAAAAATATTACCTGCTAGAGTAGCGTTAGTTGCAACCTTTGGGTCGCTACTGTGATTTCCAAATACTCCTATGGTAAAATCCATATTTGGTACTTTTCCTTTTAATGATGATATATCAAACACATTAGAATAAGAATTTCTCCCATTAGCGTATTCTGGCATATAATTATAATCTAAACGAACATAAGGTCCAGTTTCATAAACATCTTTTAGTTCCCTAAAGTTAGGTCCTATATTTGCTGCTAACATTTTACTTCTCACTGTTGTCCAAGTATATACTAATGGTAAAACTTTTGCTACTGCTTTCTTTACTACTGGTTTAGCAACTACTTTCTTAGCTACTATCTTTGTAGCTACTTTTTTCACAGGTGTAACAGCTTTAGTTACTATGGCTGCAAACGCTGTGTTACATATTATTAAAGACATGCTTAACGCTAATGTTACTACTAATTTTCTTTTCATAATTTTTACCCCTTATTGTGCTTTCTCTTTATGTTGATAAATCTTACGTTAATTATGTATACTTTAATTTTTCTTTGTACCAGTAAATACTATTTTAATGGCAATTAACCCTTTTAATATAATATCGTTACAATACAAAGAAACTTTACATTTATTAATGAGGCCAAAGGAAAAAGACTATCTCTAGTCCCCACTTTACACTCTAATTGATATTTTTTATTGTTATTAACAAGTGGGCCACTTCATGACCCACTAAGGTAACTGTGACTTGGTAAAAACAGTAAATAATTCTAGTCTAATGGACATAAAAAAAATAGCTAGTAAAAACAGTTAGTTTTACTAGCTACCCAGTTAATAAAGCATTTAAAAAGTAAAAACTTCCAGTTTTTACTACGACCTCGGGGGACGTTACAATAACTGGAAGTTATTGTTTGCTACTAGCAGATGATCAGCTTATACTACATAAAATATCTTCATCTTCTTTAAAGCTTCCACTATCACCTAAAACTTTTCCTGCGTCTGTCACAATAAAAGCTGTTAAAGATACATCTATATTTTTGTCTATATCATGTGTTACAATAACAGCCCCTTTTGAAGAACTAAGAGATGTGTTACCCCCTAATCTCTAACATATTAGCTTTTTCAATATTTCCCTGTGATCTAAATTTTTCTGCTTGCTCTCTCAAATTTCCGTCCAAGAATCTTTTATAGAATTTATTTCTATCCTAAACCTATTATTATGGGAAATACTAATAAGACTGCTGTGGAAATTAAATATCAATTATATACACCTGTAAGAGACGATATTTATGAATATATTATTTCATAATTTTTATAGCAAACATGCAATTTAATATTTATTCCGTTGTATCAAAAAACAGTAAGGAGGTAAAGATAGTCAATGAATGAACTTATTATAAACACAAAGGATGGGAGGTGTAAGCTATGAGCCTTTATAGTTTGAAGTGTGGAGTGTTCGCTTATCGTAATCACAAATGCCCTATACTAAGCTTTGTACCAATTACAAAGGATATGCGTGGAGTAGCAGACAAGTAGCTATATGATTTAGGAATTAAGCTGTTGAGTGCTTCTTGTTTTATTTACCCAGTACAGGGCTCAATCTATGAGCGTAGTATAATTATCGACATTGAACTGAAAAGAACCTACCCAGAAACTCTGTTACCTACGTTACCAGAAGGATGGAAGTGGTGCACCCAAACTGTGACTGATGACCACTTACCTCTATCTTCCTTGGGCTACGCTGAACAGTTTGTATGGTGTGGATTTGAATCGGTTGAGCAGCGAGTAGAGCAGATACTACATATAAATCATAGCCCAACCGATAAAACTTCAGTTGGGCTATTTTCATACACTTAAAAAGCTTGATTTTATTTGTTTAGGATTTTTTATGTATCCACCATATATCATTTTGATAAGGATAAAAACCGATATTATAATAGAATTGCTGTGATGAAAGCACATATGCATGTTTTGCTCCGAGTTTGCCACACCTATTTACCCCTTCAAGAACAGCAGCTTTGCCCAATCCCAACTTACGATATTCTGGTAAAGTGAAAACAGGTTCGACATAAGCATACTCGCTGCCAGGAATACACCACATACCACAATGGGCAGCGTAGTCTCCGTTAGGAGCAACAACTAATATGCGCAAATCAAGGTCAAGATATGGTCTATCAAACCCTTCTCTCATTTTAACGCTATCTGCTTCAGTGCGTTCACGTTTATTCTCAAATCCCTTCCAAATCGCATCAAAATATTTATCAGCGTCAAAGCTTTTATCGGCAAAGCTCATAATTGTATACCCTTTTGGGAGAGCATAATCGTTGTCATTGATATCTATTCGTGATGTCTGAACCTTTTCCGTAGTAGCAATAAAACCCCTTTGAACAGCCGATTGCTGATAACCTAAATCTCCATCTGGCAAAGCTAACTTTATTTCTCCATTCAAATTTAAATTATTTATTGCAAAGTCTATGAGTTGTGACTTGATACCTTCATAATCCTTGTCAACGCAAAAGAATGCCTCACCAAGACCGTGGTCATATAATGTAAGTCCAACAATTTTTCCATTAACCTCAGCAATGCCAAAGTGCGACTGCGTCGTATTTATATGCGAATCGTACTGCCAAACCCATCTTGCCCATAACCAGCTAGGAGCGACAACTTCATTTTGATTTATACGAATTAAAAAATCACAAATTTTCTGAAAATCATCGCAGTATCCAGATTCGTCTATAAAGTTTCTAATTTTTACGTTCATTATTTTAACTCCTTCTAATGCTATTTTTGATTGAAGAAGTTTTTTAACTTCTTCAGCTTACCTTATATAATTTAAAATAATCATTTCGCTCCATTATTTATTATTTATTATTTATACAAAATTTTACGAATTGTTTCTACGGATAGGCAATAAATATTTGCTAGTTCTTCTATAGGAACATTTTCACTTACAAATTTTATCCGAATTTCTTCATTACGCCGTTCATAATAGCCTTGCGCTCCAGAACCTTCACCCCATTTTTTGCGTTCATTATTTCTAGGGATATATAGAGCTTTTCCCTGTGCATACTTTTGAACCTCTTGTAGCAGCTCATCTGGCAATATATCAGAAGCATTTAAATATTTCATTATATGCCTCCTTTACATTATCCATTTTGCCTTAAAAACTCATCCAGATTTTTAAATTCTCGTATTTTAACATCATGCTTTCTGATTTCAGAGACAATATACTGCTCAATCTCTTCAACACATTTACCGAAGACACTTAAATCTTCCGGATCAAATACATTCATCAGTTCCATTGTCTTAAGCCCGAAGTCCTTTGTGACACAATCAATTTCGCTTTGTAATATACATCCCCATACAAAGCACTTTGTTGCATCATTTATCTCCAAGTAATAATAGATTCTTCGAAACCAATAAATGCATTCCTGATACCAATCTGCTAAATGTTGAAAATTGTAGTCCTTTACATCTGTTTCCTTATCTGGTTTTCTCACGCTGAAGAAATCACGGGTTGTATCCAGCATTTTATAGCATATGTCTTTTGATTCTTCTATGGTTTTTGCTGTAGCAGTGCTCTCATAGAGACCAATAAATCCACTTGGAACTTCTGGGAGACCACTTAGGCTCGCTATCTGGTTGTCAGGACCACCCTTAAAATATGTTCCATTTACAGCAGCAATCGCTTCAGACAAATATGCAGCAACGTAGCCACTTGCCTTACGTATACCACTGAGTGATTTTTCGAAAAGCATGTTTTGGAACAATTCCATTACTATATTAATCTTTTCAAGTCCCTTCCTATAAGTAAATTCCTCATCATTAAGATTATTCTGTACCTGTTTCTGCAATTTAACGAAACGTTCTTTTTCTTCTTCGCTTCGAGCATACAAGATAACTCCATCCGCCAAACACGTTGTAAGACTTTCATTTAGGTTCGCAATTCCTTCCACTCTCTCCCATGACATTGGGAATAGGTCATAACCAATGTCATCAATGATAAATGTCTGAGATAGATTATAGCCTCTGTCTGTAGAAGGGATGTAAAAGTTAAACGCTATTTCATCTCCATCTGGTGCAATCTTCCAATGTTCGTGCCCAATTAACAATGCTACATCGTCAGGAAATTCCTTCTCAATTTTTTCTATCGCCCAAGCATTTAATTCTTTACTAATATATTTCATTTTTTGTCCTCCTTTTATTGAAATAGATAACAGCTGTTTGCTATAAGTCTATATTATCAATAAACTACTTCATATTGTATACCCAAAACAATTCTAATAATTCTATACCAAAGATTGTCATTACACTTTGATACCGATAGGTGAGCCACCGCTTTTACCACCAAAGGTGGCAGTCAGAGTCGCCTTTCCCCCGGTTCACACCGAGCAACAAAAATTGGAAATTCATTTCCAATTTTTAAAAGGTGACAGGCACCTTTCAGATATTGGTAATTAAGCGAACAATATCTATTGCTCTATCTAACACCTCCGTGATCAAAAAATTTCTTAATAAAAAGTTAAAAAGGCAACCTATATTAGGCGTTAATTAAATTTTTCAATCTTAAATATAACAAGTATAAAAATATAAACTTCCAGTTTTTACTACGACCTCGAGATATATTAGAATAAAAGAAAATCGTTGTTTGCTATTTCAATCAATTAGAGAAAGCCTACCTCATAGACTTCTCTATGAAATAAGCTTTTGCAATTAAATATATCTTACTTTTATTAGCAAATATAGAATTTTGTGCAGAAATTCAGAATCCCTTTGTATATTAACATTAGGCAAAAAAAACATAAAAATCTTATTTTTGGGAGGAGGCTAATTCCAAGGTTAGTTTTATTTGTATTAGAGCAGCTTAGCCGTTCCCCTAAAATTGTTGATTCCCCTAAAGCAGCAAAGAAACGTAAGCAACAAAAATCGAAAATTCATTTCCAATTTTTGAAAGATTTAAAGGCTATAGACTATTAAGCGTTGATGGAAGGGTATTAGAAACAAATAAAACTGGGAAATTAAGAGATGAATTTGATTATATTAAATTTTGACTAGTTCTTCCTACTAAATCTAGTGCTTGATCTAAAAGATAAACTTTTTGTTTTATATGCTTTTCCATACAATATCTTCTGATAATATTATATGGAAAAGAAAGCCGTATTACTATCTTACCAATAATAAACGGCTTTCGAAAATCAATTTCGTATTAAATAATCGAATGCACTTAAAGCTGCATTCGCACCTGAACCCATAGAAATGATGATTTGCTTATATGGACTATTGGTACAGTCTCCCGCAGCAAATACTCCAGGAATATTTGTAGCACTATGATTATCAACAATAATCTCACCTAAGCGATTACGCTCCACTGTTTCGCCTAACCAATCTGTATTTGGTACAAGACCTATCTGAACAAATACGCCTTGCAATTCAATATGTTTAACTTCTCCTGTATCGCGTTCAGTGTAGCTAATACCATCTACTTTGTCAGTGCCGGTAATCTCTTTCGTTTGAACGTTTTTTAATACAGTTACATTAGATAGGCTGTAAAGACGCTGTTGAAGCACAATATCAGCCTTTAGCTCTGGCATAAATTCAAGAACAGTTACATGTCTTACAATCCCTGCAAGATCAATAGCCGCTTCAATACCAGAATTACCACCGCCGATAACTGCTACGTGTTTTCCTTTAAATAAAGGACCGTCACAATGAGGGCAGTAGGCTACACCTTTGTTCTTGAATTTCGTTTCTCCTGGTACACCAACATTTCTCCAAGCAGCACCTGTAGAAACTATTACAGTCTTGCTTTTTAAAACAGCACCATTTTCAAGCACAACCTGGATAAAGTCCTTTTTTTCTAAACTCTTAACCCGCTGTAGATTCATCACATCAACATTATAAGTTTTAACATGTTCCTCAAGGCTTGCTGCTAGTTTAGGACCTTCTGTGTATTTTACACTTATAAAGTTCTCGATGCCCATAGTATCCAGTACTTGACCACCGAAGCGATCTGCAACAATGCCCGTACGAATACCTTTACGTGCAGCATAAATCGCTGCACTTGCTCCAGCTGGTCCTCCTCCGACAATAAGCACATCAAAGGGGTCTTTATCATTGAACTCTGAGACATCAACAGTATTACCCATTTTGGAAAGAATCTCCTCAAGTGTCATACGACCACTACCAAAGACTTCACCATTTAAGTAAACAGAAGGTACTGCCATAATATTTTTACTTTCTACTTCTTCCTTGAAAGAACCGCCATCAATCATGGTGTGTGTAATGCCAACATTAAGAATACTCATCAAGTTAAGTGCCTGAACTACCTCTGGACAATTGTGGCAACTTAAGCTGATGTAAGATTCAAAATGGTATTCACCCTTAATATTTTTAATTTGATTAATTAATTTCTCATCAGTCTTTGGAGCTCTTCCGCTAGTCTGCAGTAGAGCTAATACGAGAGAAGTAAATTCATGACCTAAAGGGATTCCTGCAAAAGTAACACCAGTGTCTTCGCCTATACGATTCACACTAAAGCTTGGAGTTCTTAATAACTTTATTTTCTCTACATTAATTTTAGAGGACATGTTGCTTATTTCATCTAATAGAGAAACCATGTCCTTAGAGATTGTATCGGATCCTGCACTAACTTTAATTAGTACATCTCCCTCCAAAAGCTTTAAATATTGAGCCAATTGTTCTTTAATATCTGCGTCTAGTAGCATAATTTCCACTCCTTAAATCTTTCCTACAAGGTCAAGACTTGGTTTAAGTGTTGCAGCGCCCTCTTTCCATTTAGCTGGGCAAACTTCACCAGGATTCTTTCTAACATACTGTGCTGCTTTGATTTTGTTAATAAGAGTGCTTGCATCACGGCCGATACCACCAGCATTAATTTCTACTGCTTGAATGATACCATCTGGATCTATGATGAAAGTACCACGATCAGCAAGACCAACGGATTCAATTAATACATCGAAGTTTCTAGATAGTGTATGTGAGGGATCACCGATCATAATATAAGTAATTTTTCCAATACTTTCTGAACTATCGTGCCACGCCTTATGTGTAAAATGAGTATCTGTTGAAGCGGAATAAACCTCAACTCCAAGTTCCTTTAGAGTCTCATAATGATTTTGTAAATCTTCTAGTTCTGTTGGGCATACGAACGTAAAGTCTGCAGGATAAAAGCAAATTATACTCCACTTACCCTTAAAATCCGATTCTGTTATTTCAATAAATTTCCCATTGTGATAAGCCTGTGCTTCGAATTGTTTTACCTCAGTTCCGATTAATGACATAATAAATTTACCTCCTAAACTTTATTTTAGATTTATATTAGTTTGTTATACTATCTACAAATTAATAATTATTATTACTTAATATTTATTATACATTCAAAATAATATTTGTCAAGTTACTTGCACAAATTCGCCATAATTTATTTTAACAATATTTTAGAAAGTTCAACTCTGGCATCTTATATAAGTGGCAGTTGGCTCAGAGATATGAACTGATTAGAAAGTAAAAACTTCCAGTTAGCAAGCTCAGTGGTTCCTCTTTGGCTTCTTGTTGTTTATGTTACTCATCATACATATCTTGGGTTTCCTGTGATTGTGACTGTTACTCATGTAACTTTTTCAAGGTATCATTAAGTTGAGCCTTAGAATCTGCTGTCATAGCACGTAGCTTAACCATATCCATATTAGAACCTGGGTCTGCATTTGTATTAAGTGTTTTATCAGCATGTTAATTTTCTACCATATGTAATTGAATGTTATAATAATATTATTATTATTCTTTTTCTATGCTTTAAGTAGGCTACTACTGCAGATTGAATTATAAAAGATTATCAGAAATTTATTAGGGGGAAGAAACAAATGGGAAAGAAATATAATGAGCATAAGAAAAATTGTCAATTAAGAAATGAGGACAATAGTACTATATTTTCAGAATCTGAAAATATTGATGATTTAATTAATTATTGCGAAATCGATACTACTAAAAAATCAGCAATAATTAGATCCCTTACGCAGGAAGAAGTAGATAGCTTTATTGCTGCAAAAAAAGCATCTGGACTTGCGCTGAGTATTGGTGTGTCTTTATATATTATGTCAATTATTGCGTCGATATTAATGTACACTCTCATAGACGATTACATTATTTCCGAGAAAATACTTGGCTTAATTGTACCATTAGCTATCATTGTATCCGCTACACCTTTCCTAATTTATTCTGGCAGAAAGATGAAAAAGTACAAATATCTGAAAAGTGGTTTTGAGTACTCTCTTAATATGGCTGTAACTATTGAACTAAAAAATTCTGCTTTTGTATCACTCTACTTTTGGTCCTCATTTATTGCGGGATGCCTATTTATTATATCGCCTTCTGGAATTGCGCTGGACTATCATTACCATTACGATCTATGTAATTATGGAGTAGTTATTATGCTTACAATGGTTTGTATTGCTGCTTCTATATTTATATATGTTAGTAGCATTAATGAGGGCTTTAAAATACTTTTGAGAAAGCGAGACTTTTCAAAAATAAAGACCCCCAATAATAAACTTACTCTTAGAGTTGTTGTTGCTATTTGGTCACTTTCAGTATCTATTTTCTTCATTAGCGGGTGTATATTTACACAATGGAATCTTAACTGGATTGTATTCCCAATTACAAGTATTTTATTGCATATACACAAGAAGTCACAGTAACAACAAATTGCGTGGAATATGATCATCTCTACCAGGATGAGTTTTAAAATTGGGTTCTTATTATAATAGGCTTTACGAGAGGATAAATATAGCATGGTTAGTAAAAATATAAATAAAGGTACAATCTATAAATGGATTAAAGATGCCGAAAAAAAAGAAGGAATAAAGATTTTAAGACAAAATGGTGATTGGACATCAGAGGAAAAATTTCATATGGTTCTTAAGACAGCCGCTCTAAGGTAACTGTGACTTGGTAAAAACAGTAAATAAGTTCTAACCTACTGGATATTGGCTCACCATCAAGGATAGAAGTATCATCTAGTCTTGCAGTAATAAAAATACCATACTACTTACTTTCACGTTTTGCTAATGTCACCTAGAATTCCTAGTTTCCAAGGTATGAGTCAGGTTCACCCATTTAAAAAGTCAATCGTGGAAATTATTCTATTAGCAAACATAAGCTTCCAGTTTATGTAATGACCTCGGGGACGTAACAATAAATTGAAATTATTGTTTGCTATTTCTCTGAGTCACACCAACAGGAATTAAAAAAGGCATTGCTGCCTTTTGGGTTGGTATACAATATAAGAATGATAGGAACTAACTCAACTACAAATTATGCTTATTAGTAAGGTGATTATTAATCTAACTGAAAGAATCTCATGATACTACCATCAATTGTTGTTATATCACATTCTTTGCCTCCCCACTGCTGAGTTTTAACTTCTGTTATTCGATCCCAACCATTTTTCTTCACAAATGAATATAGTTGTTCTACGCCTTCAACACGCATGAAAGCAACAGTTTGCTGTGAAGGTTCGCCAAAAAACATGTGAATGCCATTAAATGTAGTTATTTTCATATTAACTAATTCCCCAGGTATTGGCAATGCACACCCATAGGTTCCCATTCCATCTTTATTTCTTTCATCAATATTTACGTACCACCCTAAAACAGTTTCAAACCATTTTGCAGTTTTATCCATGTTCTGTGTGTAATAGACAGGACCGTTTTCTTTGACGGAATACCCTCTTTGTTTCAAATCTTGCATAGTTTGTTTTCCTCCTAAAATAGATTGAACAGATATTTTGGCGAATAAATTGATATTCTCGATATGACTGCGCGCTATCATAGGAGAAACTCCATGAAAACGGCTAAAAGCACGTGAAAAACTTTCTGGCGACTCATATCCATATTTGAAAGCAATGTCAATTATCTTTGCCTTGGATGATGATACCTCGATGCCTGCCAGTGCTAATCTTCGATTGCGAATATAATCACCAAGTGAAATACCACACACGATAGAAAAAACACGTTGAAATTGAAAACTTGACATATATGCCTGACTTGCAATGACTTCTGCTTTTAAAGAATCAAGAATATTATCCTCGATAAAGTCAATTGCTCTTTGAATGCAACTTACCGTATCCACTTACTCACCCCCCTCTGTCTATTTTATAGTATAAAGAAAAACTCCATAGACTTCATGATATTTTTTGCTTGTTTCGGCTAAGTCACGGTAGACGCACTGGTTACCCAGTGCACCCCGTACAGATCCCGGCGTGCGGAACTACCGCACCGGGCTCTTCAAATATATTCGCTTCCGTAATCAATCAAAACAGATTTTAAATCTCATT
>NZ_JBOITL010000038.1:0-65532 GCF_050717515.1 Clostridium sp.
TATTTACATTACCCCAGTATTAGTATTGCCCAAAAAATAAAAAATTAGTACAGGAGTAAATTCCCATACTAATTTCTAGTTAGATATACACTTCTAAAGTCATTTACACAAATCTATAAACATTCTCAAAGCCTGCTATATCAACGTTTATGTTTTGGTGACTCCTAGAGGAATTGAACCCCTGAGTCGTTAATTTGCCTTTATGTTTATGAGTAATCCTCACCAAAACGACTTGCATTCTTTAGCACCTCTTTAACTACTTTTGCTACTTGTTCATACTTCGTATTACCAACAAGTCTAAAGTATAAGCCTTTTAAGAAAAGAGTTACATTAAATTCAATAAATAAATAATCAGGAACTATACCTGTTTTTTCTATGTTACCAACGCTTCTGATCCATTCTTCAATTTCTCCTACAGGAATTATATCTCTTTCCAAAACCTCCTTAACAGCCGATATCATACGTTCATCCTCGTTATTAATATATCCGTAGTAATTCACCTTAATTTTTTTATATATTGAATCTAATATCTCTTTTAGTCCTTCATATCCTATTACTTGACATTGTGCAAGTTCCATCAGGGCATCAGCACCGTGGGCAGCCCCATGAGCCCAGCTTTTACCTTCTACAAAGCCTCTTACATCCCTGTCCTCATTATAAAATTTCAAAACTGTATTAAAAGCTTTTAAAATATCACTATCAGATAAAAGCTTCCTGTGCTTATAGATGATACATGCAGCCACTTCAACGGAAAAAGTCCTGCCAAAAACCGTATCATTAATTTCTCCCAATCCATTTAAAATATGTTTTTCGTCTAATGCTATCACAAATATATCATGTGCTTCTTCAAATGTCACAACATCCGTCATTATCCATTCTACAAGAACACCAAAGACCAAGTCATTACGCAACTCACCATCAATATCTCCTATATAATCCATCAACTCTAAGGATAATTTATATGGGTTCACACCCTCTGGTACTGCATATTTGTTATCTTTTATACTTCTTAATAATGTCTTTAACGCTTGCTTTTCCATACCTTTCCCCCATCTCTCTATATTTTTTTGAGTTTACTTCTCCTACCATAGCTTACTATCTCTTTTCCCAAAAGTCTTTATTATACATATTTCATTTTCACTGCACTCATCAATTAAATATTCATTTTTTCGACTGCACGCGACCTCTGTTTAAATGATATCAGTACGTATATTAGTACAGCAACCTCAAACATTTTTCTGAATTAAAAATGCACCATTTATAGAATCCAACTACTTTTTATTTTAAAGATATACTTAACTTTTTGATAAGCTCTTCAACAAATTTTATAGAATTTAATGCTGCCATTTCTATGTTGCTTTCAAATGTTTTTGAAGCGTTTTCATCTGCATCATCTGACATTGAACGAATAACTATAAAAGGGATATTATTTACATAACATGTATGAGCAACACTAGCACTTTCCATATCTACACATAGCGGATTAAAATGTTCTATTAAACTTTCCCTTTCATTATGCGTAATAAATGATTCGCCAGTAATAATTCTTCCAATGTGGCATTTGCTTGGAATCGATAAGGAGTTAGCAATATTTTCACATAACTCTAACAGTTCAACATCTGGTTTGATATATATATCTTCCATCCATGGATGATATTCTGTTAAGATTTCATGTGCAACATCATGATATGCAACCTCACTTGAAATAACTATATCTCCAATCTCAAGTTGTCTATTTAATGCACCTGCAACTCCTGTTAGTAAAATATGCGTAACCTCAAATTTATTGATTAGAATTTGTGTAGCAATAGCAGCATTAACTTTACATACTCCACAAACTACTGATACTACCTCAATTCCTTCATAATCTCCTGAATAAAACTTTAACATAGCATGTTCACTAAACTTTACATTTGATATTTTACCTATAAAAGGCATTATTTCTCTTTCAGTAGGTCCTATTACCCCTATTCTCATCACTTTATCCCCCTATTATTTCGCAATTAATTAATTCCAATTATAGATATAACCAGTCCCGTTTATCTATATCTTTAGTAATTCTTACAGTTGTTTATGACGAACTCCATGAAATATACGTCACAACTAAATATTAAATTCTGTTCTATTACCTCTATAAATCGAAATTTTATTTGCTCACGAAAGTTTAAAATTGTTCATTATAAGTTAATTTTATCTATCCTACAAATATTATTAATCTAACTTATTGAGGATTATTCTAAATCAAGTCTATACGTATACTCATCATATATAATATCAGTACCACGTTTTTTAAAGGTACCTTCCTTTTCAATATAAAAGTTAAGTTTTTTTAATACTGCATTTGAACCTATATTTTCTTGTGCCACAGGAGCAGTTACTTTTTTTGCCCCATTAATATGGCAAAAATCAATTAGTGCTTTTATCATTTCTGTAGCGTATCCTTGAACCCAATAGTTTTTATGAATGGCATACCCTATATCCCAATGCTCTTTGTCTTCACTTGGAGCAGTACTGCATGTTCCAATGTAATTTCCAGTTTCCTTTGAAACTGCAACAAAATAATAGCATCCATTATAAATTTCTACATTCTCTTTCCATTTTAAATAGTTATCTTTTGCTTTTTCACGAGGTGGGTCTGATAAATATTTACCCATTTCATCATCCAACCATATATCCAAACAAAAGTCAGCCTCTTCTTTCTTAGTGCTTTTAATAATTAATCGATTTGTTTCTAAATTTTTCATTTTTATACTATTCCCCTTACATATTAAAATTTTAATGGTTCGCTTTTTTCTACCATCGCACCGCAGTTTAAGATTATTACGAAAGCTTCTTATATAATTTGTAATAATTAAATTTGCACATTTCACCACAATATTGAGCCATCTTAGTATCCATATTTTGAAAACCAAGCTTTTTAATTACAGTATTAGAAGAAGTGTTATCTGGCTTAACAATAGCAACTAATTCTTTCAACTCAGTATTTTTAAAAACCCACTTAATTAATGCTTTAGCCGCCTCAGTACCGTAACCTTTGCCTTGATAGTTATCTGAAACACTATATGAAATCTCAACTTCATTGTCTACCATAGCTTGTGCATGAACTCCCACAAAGCCAATACATTTATGCTCATCCTTATGCTCAATTGCTAACATTATAAATGGTTCAATAATATCAAACCGTTTATTTATCCATTGTATCCAATCAAGTGCCTCTGTCTCATCATGCATAACCATATCAGCCATCCAATAGGACACCTTTGGCTGCTGACTATAATAAGCTGCATCCTTTACATCAGATGGTGAAAAAGGTCTGATAATTAGATTATCTGTTTCAATATTAATATTTATCATTTTTAAAACCTCCTCTATATATCTTAAAATATTCTTTCATCGCAAAATTTAGCAAGTTAGACATAACTCTCTAACTGATAAATGTCCTCCGATATCGCTGATATGCTCTACGCCTATCCAGTTTTACACTTTTTTTTGATACCGATAGGTGAGCCAACGTATTACCACCAAAGGTGGCAGTCAGAGTCACCTTTCCACCGGTTCACACCGTACGTGATACTTATTATCATCACAGATAACATTTTCCGCAACTTCACCGAGCTTCACACATCAAACATGATATTGTTCGGGCACGTCGGAGTATTAGAAATCTTGTAACCCCTCACACCTGGTCAAACAGGTACTTCCCTTTATAGCCACAGCCTGCACAAACAATCTAATAACTCTTACAGTTGGTTATGACGAACTATATTTGGAGTGCGACGTAAAAAATGCCGTAAATTCAGTTATGAATAATACGACATTTTAATGGATTATTCGGTTTTAATAGTTGTGACGTTTTATTTTAGAAGATTACGTCTTAACCTTTATTTTTACTTTTCTACAAATAAGTTGCAAAAATGAAATCAAAGTAATAGCAAAACCTATAATACTAACCACCGTATCATATTTGTGATAGCTATATGTTAATGCCTGTTGCATAGACATAAGCCATAGAAACAATGGTATTAACAACAAATTCGTATTCATTAGTATATATATAGTTTTTCTTATATAAAAACTATATATTATTAGAAATAAAACTAACAGACAGGATATTACTACACTATTCGTATAAGATAATTCAACAGGTATATCACTTGTAACTACCATTTTATATACCCATATTATTAGTATGAACGCACTTACACCTAAGCCAATAAAAATATCCTTTATTTTGTTCATGCTTTTTAAACACCCCTCTCTTTCCCATATTATTAATTATTTTAGAGATAATGAACGATAAAGTACCACTGTGAGGCACTTTTATACAACTTCGACCTAACTCTATAGAAATTATAGCATATTATACATAATTTAGAATCATTATATTCCTATAATAGTTAATATTTTCATTTTAGAACACCGTATTATTCAATTATCAATGAGCGCTGTTCGTACTTTCAATTTCAATAGTTATGTCGCCCCTTTTTCAAAGTTCGACATATACCCGTTATTCTTTAACAGTCAGATATCTTTATAAAACATGTCTAGCTAACTACGGTATTCCACACACTTATCGATTGTGTCACTTTTTGGGGACTACATATTATAGACATAATACTCATAAATACTTCTAAAATATTCTACTAACAATCTTTCTGCATCCTTCTATCATATTCCTTCTAAATTTGTATAATAAATCAAAATAACTCGTTATTTACTAAACAATCCCTCTTAACTTTCCTTTAATATTATGAAACAACAAAAAAACACCGATACCTAACCGATGTTTTTTTGTCCAAGCAAATCTATTTAACAAATAACCTTAATTTTTTTAATGAAAGATTTTAATGACAAGATGTTCAAACGCTTACCATTTATGCAGGTGTCTATTCTATATGTATCAGTTTAAAACACGCATTCAAATATATTGTTATTCCTAACGCTTTAAAAATCTTTACACTCGAATCAGCTTGATTTATAGGCTCACCTATAAAATTATGTGCAAGTACTCTGTACTTAACTTAAGTCAGTATCAATTATAATTTTCCAGATGTATAAACTTGTGAAAACACTTCATAAATTAAAGCTTAAAATTATTTTACAATTCTAAGCTTTATTATTATTTATTTAATATAATTATTTGTATCTAATAGCTTTAGCCGGACATTTATCTATCACTACCTTAATGTTTTCATTTTCCTCTGACTTAGCTACATTCTTAATAACCTTTGCTTTTTTATTTATAATAATAAAGTTATCAGGTGATATTTTTGTACATAATCCACATCCAATACAATATTGCTCATTTACATTAAGCACAAGTTCTTCTTCATTAGTCAAAGTATACTTCATTGGTATATCTTCCTTTTTTACTAACCTTGAAGTGATATAAGCCATAATGAAAATTGAGAGAGTAGTCAAAACCCATCTTATAGCCATGAATTTAGGGCCCAAAAATTTTGCTTCATTAGCAAGCATCGGTATTTTAATTACTGCCCAGGTACTAAGCATAATTACAATATTTGAAACACTTGCGCCCTTTTTCAAAAGCATTTTGCACACTGGAAATGCTGCATATATAGGCCCTGCGGAAAAACTTCCAAGTAAGAAAGAAAATACAGAGCCTTTAAAACCTGAACCTTCACCTAAAGCCTTTTCTATGGATTTTTTAGGAACCCATGCTTCAATAAGGGAAGTTAGTAGCAATATAACTGGCATAATTATAAGCATTTCTTTTATATAATATAAGCTATTATTTAAAGACTGAACAGCTTTAATTGGCATTAGAATTCCTAGCACTATATAAGTTGTAATTACCAAAGTTAAAAACATATTATTTTTTATTTTCACTCTAATGGCGTTCACATTATCACCCCCATTAATAGTGCAATTATAATGGCAAATATAAAGCTTAAAGAGTTCCTTGCTATAGTAAACCTTAAACCAAATTCTCTTTTTTCAAGAGGAAAAGTAACTATCCCTACCATAGTAAGCGTTGTTAAAAATGCAACCACTAGAACTATATTAGCTCCAGCATTTACAAGAGACCCTACCAATGGAAAAGCAACAAAAGCAGGTATTAAAGTTATACTTCCTACAAAAGCCGAAACAATTGTAGATATTATAGTATTGGATTGACCCATATATTGTTTTATCGTATCTGGAGGAATAAACGTTAATATTAACCCGATAAGAAAGAGTATAGCAGTTATCTCACCTATCATATTTTTCATCATTCCACTTGACATCTTAATAGAATTTAATGTTCTCTTCTTATCTTTAATTATTGACCAAACAAACCATGTTCCAGTAATAATCCAAAGTATAATCGTGAATATATCCATCCTATATGCCTACAAAGTTTTTAGGATTTGGTGCTTTTATTACGAATAGCTCAAGAATTTCATCGTTTAAATTATTTATATTCATTTTTATATTATATGGTATATTTATTATATTTCCCTGTGAATATTTTTTTTCATCCTGTTCTCCCAATTTTATTGTTAATATGCCTTTTACTATAACCATGTACACATTTGAATTAGAAAAGTGTTCCGGAAGTCCTGTTCCTTTAATGAATGTCATATGATTTAATAGCAAATTATCATCATCGATAATTTTCGAAATGCACTTTTCATTAGAATTTTTAAATTTATAATTTTTTTCTATCATAATAATGTCCCCTTTCAAAATATCTCTACTTGTATTATAATTTAAACTGAATTATAAATCAGTTACCATGGTTACTAATTTTAAAAAAGGAGAAAATTAATGTATGCTTATATACCTTTAATTAAAAACATTGATTTATTTAAAGACCTTTCTTTTGAAGATCTAGATTATTTATTTACCAAAGATTTATATGAAATTACAAGCTATAAAAAAAATTCCGTAATATATTTTCAAAACGAAAAGTGTACAAGATTTGACATAATTTTAAAGGGTACTGTATTAGTTCAAGAAATTGATTCAAAAGGAAATGTATTAACTATTAGTGATTTTACAGTTGGTGAAGTTTTAGGTGGAAATTTGCTTTTTTCATATAGAAATTTATATCCTATGACAATTCTTGCAAAATCTGATGCTACTATTATTCATATAAAGAAAGATTTAATTTTAAAGCTTTGCCAAACTAATGTTATTTTTTTAAATAATTTTCTTAAATCAATATCAGACAAAACTTTAATATTAACAGATAAAATCAAATCATTATCTATGAAAACTATAAGAGAATGTATAATTGATTTTTTAATTTATGAAAGCTTCTCGCAAAACAGTAGGATAATTAAATTAGACTACACAAAAAAAGAACTAGCTGAAAAGTTTGGAATTCAAAGGTCGTCTCTTTCTCGTGAATTAAACAAAATGCGAAAGGACGGGTTAATAGAATATGATGCTCGCTCAATAACAATAATTGATATTAGTTCATTAACCTATTCTCATTTGTAGATATTGTATTATATTATTTTTACCTTTCACAAAAATATATTCCCATTTTTTATTGTGGGGACTTTTGCATACCCACTTGTTTGGTGTACCATACTTTTACATTAATTGGAGGAGCAATCCCAAATAATTTCATTCATTCTAATAATATTCATTATATTTTCTCCTTTATATTTTATTATTGGTGTTAATAATTATTACTCTATAGTTATTGCACTAACTGGTCACTCCTGCTCTGCATCTTTATCTTGTTAGTAACATTCTATCCCTTTAGACCTATTTAAAATGTGATTTAAATCAAATTAAACACTAGATTAATTTTTTACTATAGGCGTTTAGTTGTCTTTCCGTTTCTTCCATTTGTCTATCCACAATACTTGCCTTTTCTATATGGCCTATTATGCTTTCAGATGTTATTTTTAATATTCCGTCAACATCTACTATTTCTTTATTCATGTTTTCAATGTGGCACTTTATCAAACTATAGACTATGTTACTTTAGTATTTAATTGATGCAGACACAGTATATTTTATATAGTCTTAAATATAATATAAATAATGTTTATTTATATTATAACTATTTTTACGTAAAAATACGGTAACATGTGTTACCGTATTTAAACTTCATTCATCGGACCTCCTCCTTGACTTTCAATATGATTTTCTTTTAACAACACAAGGCCGCAGTTTATTACACTTTTTATCTATATTATTACTATTCTACAGAAATTGCAGCAACAGGGCATTGTTCTTCTGCATCCTTTGCACTACTTACGAGATTTTCTGCAACTTCATCTAGCGACGCCACAGCTTTCCCATCCTCTTCCATTTGAAAGATTTCAGGACATACCTCAGGGCATAATCCACATCCAATGCATGTATCCTTATCAACGTGAGCCTTCATTAAAATCACCCCTTTAACTATTTTTTTATTTACTAATTAGTTATTTCCTTAATAACATAGTAATATATTAAGTTAGTAACTTTATTCTACTTTTTCAAAGTCCGATTTTGGAACTCCGCATAACGGACAAACCCAATCCTCTGGAATATCCTCAAATTTAGTACCTGGCTTTATTCCGCCATCTGAATCTCCTTCTGCTGGATCATAAATGTATCCGCACACTAAACAAACATATTTATCCATAAAAACATCTCCTATTAATTTATTTAATAATATTATTGACTAATCATTAGTATCTCCCATAATTTTTCCTATACTCTTACCAAAATTTCTACACCTATCCAACGCTACTTCATCTGGGTTCCACATTTCTCGTATTCCAAGGTTTATTGTTTCAAACCTTTCGCAATTTAAAGTGGTGACCTCTTCATATCACCTATAACAATTGCACCAATTACGTTATTATCTTTTATAAATATCTTCTTGTAAACTTTTAAATTAATATCCTCATCTGTTAATATATTTGTAGACTCTGATTCATCAATGCATCCCATAGAAAATAATGAAATACCAAAATTTTTTATTATTAACATCATATTATTAATTATACAAATTTGTTTTTCATTAGAATATGATTTAAGTCACAAAAGTTTTAAAAAAATAAGCTGCTTCTAAATGTATTCAATTTTTTACATTTAGCAGCAGCCATACTTTTTATCCTAATATTTGTTTTAAATCATCTTCTGGTGTGCTTATTGGTTTAATATCAAAAGTATCAACTAAGAATTGTAATACATTTGGACTTAAGAAAGCTGGCAAAGTTGGTCCTAAGTAAATTCCTTTTACTCCAAGTGAAAGTAATGCCAATAAATCTGCAACAGCCTTTTGTTCATACCAAGTTAAAACTATTGCAAGTGGTAGATCATTAATGTTGCATTTAAATGCATCAGCTAGTGCTGAGGCAATTTTAACAGCAGAGTATGCATCGTTACATTGACCTATATCTAGTAATCTTGGAAGTCCCGCTACTTCACCAAATTCTAATTTATTAAATCGGTATTTTCCACAAGCTAAAGTAAGGATAATACAATCCTTAGGAACTTGCTTTGCAAATTCAGTGTAGTAATTTCTTCCTGGTCTTGCGCCATCGCATCCTCCAATTAAGAAGAAGTGCCTAATTTTCCCTTCTTTAACTGCATTCACTATTGTTTCAGCATGAGCTAAAGTTGCTTTATGACCAAATCCAACTAGAATTTCTTTAACTTCCTCATCTTTTTCGAAGCCACCCAGCTCTAGAGCCTTATTAATTATTTCAGAGAAGTCCTTATGACCATTCTCATCATTAGATATATGTTTTAGACCTTCAAAGCCAACTACACTTGTAGAGAAAATTCTATCTGTATAAGAATCTCTTGGTTTCATTAAGCAATTCGTTGTCATTAAAATACAACCAGGTATACCATCAAATTCCTTTTGTTGATCTTGCCATGCCCCCCCAAAATTACCTACTAAATGAGGGTATTTATTTAACTTAGGATATCCATGGCAAGGCAACATTTCACCATGAGTATAAATATTTATTCCCTTTCCTTCTGTTTGCTCAAGTAACATTTCAAGATCCCTTAAATCGTGACCAGAAACTATTATAAATGGTCCTTTTTTAATGTTTACATTAACCTTTGTAGGTGTTGGAGAATTGTATTTCTCATTATTGGCTTTATCTAATACCTCCATAACTTTAACACTCATATCTCCAGTTTTAACTAAATACTTGATAAGATCTTGAAGGTTTAAACTATCATCAGTCATTACGGCTAAAGCTATAAAATAAAAATCATCTACTTCATCGCTATTATATTTAATAAATCTAGCTTGATGTGCATAAGCTGCAATTCCTTTTAGTCCGTATTTTATAGTTTCGCGAACTGAGCGGATATCAGCATCTAAATCCTCATCATACATAATACCTGCTTTTTTAGCATCTTCAAGCATCTGCTCTATAGTATCACTTAGATTATATAAAGCCTCTTTTGTATTTACTTCTTCTCCTGCTACCTTTTTCCTGGCATCTTCTTTTATTACTTGAGATCTTTTAAGCATATCAATATGAGATTCAGGATCAAAATTTACATTAGTTAATGTCATAAACAATGAATTTTCAATAAATGAAACCCAAGACTTATCAATTATTTCGCCTTTTGCTAAAAGTTTAGTAGCATAACAGCTTATTCCTTTTAACTGATATATGAGCAAATCCTGCATTGCTGCAATTTCTGGCGTTTTTCCACAAACTCCTACTTTGGTACAACCTTTTCCACCAAAAGTTTGTTCGCATTGAAAACAAAACATTTTTCCTTGCATATGTAACCCTCCTAGCTTTGCAGTCTCACCTTATAAAATGAGATTGCACTTTTTCACATTATTGTAATGTTTTAAAACTTCCGCAGTCGGTACATTCCGGTGTTTTAGAAACACTTTCATGTTTTATAATTTCTATTTTGTTTAGAGTGCAGTAATTATCATCTTTACAATGATGTTTACATTCATTTACTGTACAACCTATGCTCTCATTATGGTTCATAAGAAAATCACCTCCATTAATTTATTGAATACAAATTATTATTATCATCATTAAAGTTAATTATACATAATAAATACTCTTTTGATAATCATTTGATATGGCAATCGCTTTTCTGTTGAATCATAGGGAATAGTACACTGTTTTCTAGATAAATATGAATAAATAGATCCTTTTCTAAATCATGAAGTTTCGTATATGCAAGTTTGAAAGATGTGCAGCCCCCTTCTGGTGCCTCAAAATCTCTTGTTACCTCCTCTAATTCTTTAAGTATATTTCCAGCAGCTTCATGTTCCTCCTCTGTTCCCTTAGTTAACTCATTTATTTGGGATAATATATTATTTTCTCTTGTTATTTCATATTTCTCTATAAGAGGAAATAAAATTTCTTCTTCTTTAACAAGGTGCTCCTCAAGTTCTGTTTTCAAGGATCCGAAAAGTTTATGCACCTTTAGCAGTTCTTCACTATGATGCTGAAAATGTACCTTGAGTACTTTAAATAATAGCGTATCTATTTCTTTGAGCTGTTTTTTTGTGAATTCATGATGAGTTTGCACTAGGTGTTTTATTATTACTGAAGGTTTTTCTTTTCTCCAGTCTTTATATTCTGAGTTTGATTTTATAAACTTCTCGTATTCGTTATTAAGTTCTTCAATGATTTTATCATGTTCTACTGCTATCTCGTCCAAGGCTCCTGCTAACGTATCATGTCCACCGCAGCAATAATCTATTTTATATCTATTAAATATCTCTGCAGCACCTGGGAAAATTGAAACTATTTCGCCGAGGCTTTGGTTTTCATTTATAATTTTTTCCATAATTAATTCCTCCTCTTATTTTTAAACTGTACCAAGTAATAAGTCTGCAGTATAATTAACTGCTCTTTCAATGCTCTTTAGGTTGTCCTCGTTTGGTGAGAATCTAATCCTTAGTGGGAATTCTATATCAATCATACCAGTAGACTTAATTACATCAGAAGTACTCAAGACTTTAATGTTACTTTGCTTCAAATAATCTTGAACTACTTCTATAGCTTCTCCACTCCAACCATAAGAACCAAACGCCGCCCCTATTTTATTTTCTAGGTTTAGTTCATGTATTTCTTTTAATATATCTTCCATGTTTCCAATCATATCAGCATATCTTGTGGAGCTACCAAACAAAATAGCATCAGCTTCATTAATAGCTTTCATTACATCTTCTTTTACTACTTTATTTACATCTATGGTCTCTGAAACTATATTTAGCTCTTCAAATTTTTCCTTGATATAGTTAGCAATTTTTTTTGTTCTACCTGTCATAGTAGAATATAGAATCAATGTTTTTTTATTTATTTCTGTATTTTTACTCATATTATCATAAATATCTATAAAACTTTGAACATTGTCTCTAAGGATATATCCATGTGATGGTGCTATCATCTTTATATCTAGATCTCTAATTTTTTCTATCATAATTTGAACGTATCTTCTATGAGGGTGCATTATTAATTTATAGTACCCAATATAATCATCATCTATATCCTCTTTTGCCCTATCATTAAAATACTCATAGTTGGCTACGTGAGTACTAAAAATGTCACAAGGGAATAAAATTTTATCTTCTATGCAATAAGTTATCATTGTCTCCGCTGTATGAAGATAAGGTGTTTCTATGAACTTGAGGGTTTTACCTCCTATATCAAGAGTATCCCCATCACCTACTACTAGAAATTCTCTATTATGAAGTTTGTACATTTCCTTAAGCTGATCTACAGCCAAATTTGTGCACACAATTACGGCATTTTTAGCATACGCAGCCAAACTTCCAAGCGAACCAGAATGATCAGGCTCAGTATGATTAATTATAATGTATTTAATTTTTTCAAGATCTATTATTTTTTTTAAGTTTTCTACATACTCTCGTCCAAAACTCATATCAACAGTATCTATAACTGTTGGTTTTTCAGTCATTAATAAATAACTATTATAAGTTGTCCCTTTAGTTAATGTTAATCTATGAAAAGGTACATCTCTTTCATCAACCTTACCAACCCAATATATATTCTCACTTAGCATAATTTTTTCATTCATAATGTTTTCATTCATAATGTATTCCTCCTGTATTTAATTTGTTTTGTTCTAATGTGTTCTCTCTCCCCTATGACCCAATTCTATAATGATTTTGATTTTAGGAATATGATTCAAATCACAAATCGGAAATATTAAAAATTTCTACTTATTAATATTTGACCACAATAAATTAAAAATGTTATGATATTAGATGGTAGGTGATATATATATGGAAAAGTGTAATTGTGAAAATTGTAATCATAGCCTATGCGCTAAGAAAGTACCGATATTCTCATTTCTATCTGATGATGAACTTATAAAAATTATTGATATGACTGGACATAAAGTCTATAAAAAAGGTGATATGTTATGTAGTCAAGGTGAAAAATCAAATACCTTATTCATTATTAATGAAGGCCAAGTTAAAATATCTAAATTAACAAAAGAAGGTAAGGAGCAAATAGTTCATATCTTTACTGGTGGTGATTTTTTTGGAGAATTAAGCTTGTTTAGTAGTGATGAACTGTATAATTTTGATGCTTATGCTATCTCAAACGTTAAAATATGTACATTGACTAAACAAGATATGGATAAGATTATCATGAGTAATCCAGAAATATCCTTAAAGCTATTACAAGTTATTTCAAAACGTCTATCTCAGACTGAAAATCTTGCGCAAAATCTGGCTACTAATGATGCAGAAATAAGAATTGCCTTTATGCTTTTAGAGTTTGGGGAGAAATATGGTACTTCTACAAGCCAAGGCTTACAAATTAACTTACCTATTAATAGAGAAGAGATGGCGAATTATGTTGGAGTCACAAGAGAAACTATAAGCAGGAAGTTAGGTATATTTGAAGAATTGGGTATCATTAGTCTTAAGGGCAACAAAGTACTTATTATAAAAAAATTAGATAAGTTAAAGTCATATGTAGAATAATAATTTCAAATCAATCTGTGGCGCATTATTAACATGCTGCCCTTAAAGTAGACCGATTAAGAATAAAAATCTGTCTACCTTTATTATGTTTTTTATTTGGTATAAAGAATCTAAAAAATAGAATAAAAAACATTCCCCATAATAATATGTTATCTTAAACCAAAAGGAAAAAACCATCTGAGCTCAGTCCCAGATGGCTTTTTAATATTATTTGCGCTAACCTTAATCAAAAGAAGAAGGCCCCTTTATTTATCCATTTCATACTGATTAATTAATTTATAGAATGTAGTTTCCTTTAAATCTAATATTTTCATAACATTCTAAAGCTTTCTCACACTTATGTGATAAAAGTGTGAGAAAATAAATAGAAAAACCGTAATAACTTAAATTCATTTTAAGTTCTTTTTATTTTAAATCTGATAATCAACCCAATTATAAGTCCAATCAACGCAGGAAAAAAAGCAAAGAATAATTCTATCCCATCAAAGGTACTGAATATTACAATCGGAATTATTATGCCCAAAAGGCCAACGAATACAGGATAAAACCAAAACAGATAACCTTTTTTCATACTAATGATATAGGAAGAAATTAGAGTAGTTAAGGGCATTACAATATAAAAATTAAAAATACAATAGCCCATTTCATCCCCAGCAGAAAGAAATACTCCCTCAAGATAAATTACAAAAAAAATTAATGCAGAAACACCATAACATATTATTGAGATTACTTTCGGTGAATTAATACTTTTCATGATTATTCCTCCTCAAAATAAAATATAATTTTTACGTCAACATGCATTACTAGTTTGCCATATCCAAGTTATTCATTTTCTCGCACGCTCATTATTAGCCTAATGGTTATAAGCACCCCCTACCCAATTTAGATAAAATATATTCTTTAAATTTGCTCACTATCTCACCGTTACTCCAGTAGGAAATCATTTTTTCGACAGGTATATCTGAAATAGGAACATCAAAACCTTCTGGAATAAAAAGCTGTTCAATTGAAGTACCACATTTCTCACTGGGTTGTTTTGCCAATTTCCCTTGGTATGATCCAGTAAAAACAACTGGTTCTTCACCTGGACGGCAATATGCCAAACAATCTTGAATAATAATAGTACGATTAGTCTTGCCTTGCATTAAGTTAATAAAATCATATGAAGAAAACCATTCATTTACATATTTGATAAATGGACCAGGAAATCCATTCAATGTCTCTATGTAAAAGCCAGCATCTGTTACTATGACAGGTTGATTTAGCTGTTTGCTTGCCCAACTAGCTGAATACATAGCTACTTCTTGTACACTTTTACTTTGAATTTCAGGGGTATCTAATTTCTTTTGTAAAAGAAGTATTCCTGTATTGGTAAATGCCTTTATCGCAACATCAAATTTAACATCGTTACCTGTAACATAAATTAATGTATTATCCACTATATACACTCCTTTTTATATCTCATTTATTCATTTTACGCTTATAAAGTTCTACTGTTTCATAATAATCCATAATAATTCCTTCTTCTCTGACAAAATTTCCATAGCCTCTCGACTCTCCTTTTAATCGAGGTAAAAGTTGAAAATGTAAATGATTCCTTTTACCGTCACATATTGTACACATATATACTTTTTCTGCACCAATAATTTCTTTATGAAGTTTAATTATTGCATCTGATATTTTTAATATATGTGTTCCTAATTCAAGAGGCATTTCAGAAATGTCTTCATAATGTTCCTTTGATACAATAATTGTCTGTCCAGTTGCTCTTGGGTATTTTTCAAATTGACACCTTACCTTTTCATCCTCGTAAAAAATTAAACCCTCGTCAGGGAATATATCCCCTGTATTAAAGTTATAACATCCGAAACATATACCTTTTTCTTGCAATTCTTTTATCTTTTCAAATCTTTGATTTAGTGCTTTCTCTTCGTTTTCTGACAATTGTTTAACGTACAATTTAACCCCACCCTACTGTTTTCATCTTACTTTTAACGTTTTATTCAGTATATTTAAAAATTCACTCTTTTCATCAACACTGCCGAATATTCTTATCGGTATAATATAAGCCATTACAGCACTAACGTATATAAATATATGTGTTTCAGACTCTACAATTTTTTCAATTAAATTATATTTTGTTTCACTGAATTCAGTTTTATCAACAACACCTTCTTCTGTAAATGAAAAGTTGTGCTCCCCAAGAATGCCTGTGGTTTTACCTTCCTCAAGTATCTTTAAAATTCTTTTTTCTACAGACCTTTTTAGAAATTTAGGATAAAAAACAATCCATAATACAGATGATATTATACAAACACTAAACCAATACCATAAAGGTATATCAGTAATCTTTATTAGAAATATAGGTGAAATTAGAAATATGCTTGGGAAAATAAATCTTTGGATAAATAAGGAACGTTTCATTGTCACTGAATGAGTCATATGGTAAATGTTAAAATCGATGTAGTCCTGCTTAGTTATTTGATATTCTAAATTCATAAAATCCCCCTATAATTGAAAATATATTATCCTGAAAAATTTGTTTTGCAAACAAAAAAACATATCATGCTTTATCCTTCAGATTATATTCCATAACTATTTCATCTTCATCAACTTCACCAGTATAATGGAACCCCATGTCAAGGTATAAATTGCGTGCGACTTCATCACCTTCTATATAGCAAAGAATTATCGAATCATATTTCTCTTCATTCTTTATCATGGAGAACCAGAGTTGCATAGCAGACTTTCCATAACCCTTTCCTTGATATTGTTCTGCAATCATGAACTGGTCTAGCACACACACTAGGCTATCATCGTCTAAATCATGTTTCATTAACATTCCTATTGGTAAATCCCCGTTATAAATGGCATATACACGACTATTATAATCTCGAAATGCAAATGCCCTTGCAAGTATTGTCACATTGGGAGCAACAAATTTTTTCTGTTCTTCTTTAACCTTCAGTTCCTTAAAAGTACGCCAATTATCGGGAGTAATATTACTAAAATGTATAGTCATAATTCACCTCACAAGAAATAAAATTTCTGTCAATCTTTAATTTACATTTTTCTACAGTTATATTGTATGATAAGAATATTACGAGCCTTTATTAAATAATAATTTAACGAACTAAAGTATACATTTATAACATCTATATTTCTCTTTAATTTCAAAACCTGCAGTCAACGCTAAATTTAATTCATCAGTACAATCTTCATCAGTAAAAAACAAAATTTCCTTTATTTCACCAAATTCATTATATAATTGCATTAACATTTCATTAATTAAAATACTTTCAACACCATTATTTTTATATTCTTTATCAATAAATAAACCAACAATGTCTGATAAGTCTTTGCCAGTCTTAGTAAAAATGCTTGCATGAATCGCTTCATCTTTCCTAAAAACAAGTACCTGAAAGCGCTCCATATGCTTTTGTAAATTTTTGCTATTCCAATAACCTCCAGAAGGGATAGCATATTTGTCATGAAATATAGCATATTCTTCAAAATTATCTTTAGTAATTTTATCTACGCAATCATGCTTTTGATTCGAATTGGATTTTAAATTATATAAACTGGTAACAATACTAGATTCGATACATTCTATATTCTTTTTCATAAAATATTGATTTGCATTTTCGTTAGAAAATGGTACCCCTATCAATAATTCATATCCAGCTAATTTCTTACTTATATACCCAATCAATTCTTCTGCAGTTTGGTCACAATCTTCTCTTATCAAAAATTGTGTTGTTTGTGCATATTTTTCATCACATATCCAAAAATAAACACAAACTCCACATAATACATTTTGATGATAGCAAGCTACTATATTATAATTATCTTCACGGATAGCTCTTTCGATCTCTCTTTCACACTCTTTCATTGATTTTATTCTTGGATAACTAGCATATAAATTATTCTGATTTAATTCCCATGCAAAATCAATTACTTCTTCAACTTTATTAATTGTTTTTATCATTGTCTATACCCCCTGTACTATTAATATTTTATATTTCTGTTTAGCTTAATCTGCCCTTACAAATACTTCATCATATTTTTATACACAATTCACCTTCCGCTTCTCTGCTAAACCTATCAATAAATGAATGTACAAAAGAAACTTTGTCATCAAAAATTTCGCGCGATACCTCATAATTAAGTAATTCTCTACATTTTTGAACTTCAGAGTCAAATTCCTTGTTATAAAATTCTACTGAATTTTGCATTGGCTCGTCTTTATGAGCATAATACTGAAAATTCATCCAGATTTCCACAGCACCAAAATGGTCAAGTATGTCTGCATCCTGTACTATTTTTATATATTCTGAATAAACATTATTTTTCTTTCTTAGGTTGTGGGAATATATTATTTTAACAATCTCATTAATTTCATACTCTGTACAATATTCTTTAAGAACATCTTTAATCAATACAGCTCCATATTTTCCATGGGGTTCTATTCCCTTTGCTATATCATGAAATAATGAAGCAACAATAATAATATCATCATGAGAGCAATCTTCTGATAAAATTACTTCTCGCAATTTCAAAGAAAGTTTAGACACTCTTATTCCATGGTAGTAAATAAATCCTTTTTCTCTTTCTAAATGGGATTTTCTATTAGCCAGCAACTTATATGCAATTTCTCTAAGAACATTAATATCCATTCATATCCTCCCATATCTTAATTCTTGTATATACTGTAACTGTACTCCAACTAACTACGATATCCTTCACACTCACCATGACGTAAATTTTTTTTCAGCTTACAGTTATAGACATAATACTCGTAAATACTTCTAAACCATTCTACAAACAATATTTCTGCATCCTTCTATCATATTCCTTCTAAATTTGTATAATAAATCAAAATAACTCGTTATTTACTAAACAATCCATCTTAACTTTTCTTTAATATTATGAAACAACAAAAAAAACACCGATATCTAACCGATGTTTTTTGTCCAAGCAAATCTATTTAACAAATAACCTTAATCTTTTTGAATTATTTAATGCAAGATTTTAATGACAAGCGGCTCAAAAGCTTACCATTTATGTAGGTGTCTATTCATGGCTATATGACTCATTTACATATCTTGCTTTTAGTTCTTGAATATTCATAGATAAATTCAATCTATAGCAATTACAAACACAGCAATCCATAAGCCATCGTTATGACTAGGCCCCTCTGTCTTTTAAAATATTCACAAAAATAAACAGCACTTCTGCTTCATAAAACTAGTCTCCAGCATTAAGCCACTCAAGCGATCCTGCTTTGCCATCCGAAATTCTAACCTTAATTCTAATATTTCGTTTCCTTTTAAACTTTCACTATTAATAAATTCTACCTTTCCTTTATATATCCTGCAGTATCATAAATCTTTTTAATGCAGTTATTATCAAATCTATATATTACTGAACTAGGATCATCACTTGGACTACTGTGGTAAATGTGTAAGGTACTACATTATTAACTATCTTTTAATTACCTTTGTAAAAAACCTTTATGGACGTAAATACCAATTCGTCTCTATATTCAATATTCATTAGATTGCACCTCGATATCCTCTTATGGCCTTTACCTCAATAACTATACTTTCATCAAAATATACAATTTACTCCATATACATGGGATATATTTATAAGTCGATAAACTATTAAGCACCCCTTAATTATAATGTTTAACTAATATAGTTGTTTTCCTATGCCATCTTTCATTATTTGGTATAACCCAAGCTAAAGTCTTTACCTAAAATTAAAGAACCTGAAGTTAGTTAAACTAGTCCCTATAGGATATACTCTTTGAAAAAAAGCCCAAATAGTTAGAATATTTATCCAACTATTTGCAGCTTTTAAAGAAGTTTATCTTTCTTCTATGTTGTCTTTCATATTATTCACATAACCAAAAACATATTTATTAACATGCTCTATAATAATTTTCACCTCATCATTATATATTCTATAGTGAATCTCAAGTCCAACTCTCTCACTCTTAACCAGTCCTGAATCCTTTAAAATTCTTAAATGCTGTGATAAGTTCGCTTGGCTAAATTCAAATTTTTCATTTAGCTTACAAACACATATAGGTCCATCGCAAAGTAACTGCATTATTTTATATCTTACAGAATGTCCAAGTGCCTTAAATACCTTTACCGCTAAATCATCTTGATTCAATTTTTTTCCTCCTTGTACTTTTGAGAGGTAATTAATTACTATTAACCTTACTTATGTGCTTATAATTTTAAATTAATTACTTATATAGTATTTATTATATAGTACATAAGCAAGTATTTCAATATTCTAGCTATTAACTATATATCTATAGCTTTTCTGCGTTCTTATAAATGCTATTAACTTCATCCTTTGAAACAAAAACTGATAATAAGTAAGCAATTATTATTATTCCTGGAATATCAATTAATAATCTTGTTATTGCAAACTTACTTCCAAGAGCTGATATTTCAAATAATAACATTGGAATTTTAGTAGTGGACCAAGCTCCAATAAAGATCAGAACATTACTAAATTTAACTCCTTTTTTCATGAAAACTGCTGCAACAGGGAATGCACCATAAAGGGGACCTGCTGCTGCTGAACCTAGAATTATTGAAAGTATTATTCCTTTAAGACCTGATCCTTCTCCCATATATTTCATCATCATTTCTCTTGGAACCCATATATCAAGTAGTCCAAGCAGTACAAATACTGGTGGTATAACTAAAGCCATTTCTTTAAAACTATATGCAGCAATACTAAAAGATTTCATTCCCAAATTATAATTAAATATTGCTAGAATGCCTACTGCTATTATCATTCCAATAAAATATCTATATCTTTTTAATAACTTTTTCATACACTAAACCACCTTTCCAATAATATATGCTACTAAAAACGAAAATATAAAAGCAAATAAATTTCTAAGTAATGTTAACTTCTTGCCAAAATATTTTATTTCCACTGGCATAGTAACAACACCCACCATCATTAATGATGAAAGAAAAGCACCTATCTGCATATAACCTGCACCATTTTGAAGTAACATTGCTGCAGTGGGGAAAGCAACAAATCCTGGAATTAAAGTTATTGCTCCAACTACTGCGGCAATTATAACACCAAAAAAGCCTGAATTAGTTCCAATAACCTTTGATATTAACTCTGCATTGAATACCGCAAGTAGAATTCCAACAAACATAATAACTGTTAAGAACTCCGGTAAAATATTCTCAAATGCTTTCCAAGCTTTTTTAAGTGCCATTTTAGTTTTTTTCTTATTTTTATAATAAGAAAAAACTAATAACAAAATTGTTAATGTATATAAAATAATATTACTCATTTAAGTCTAACCCCCTAATTTACATTAATTATGCCACAGTTTTCACATCTATTGAACTCTAATTGTATAGTTATATGGCTTATACCCAAGAGTTTTATTTTCATCATTACTCTTTTGTGACAGTTTAATAGCAAAATAGCTTACAACAATAGATAATGCATCACTTAAATTATGAACTGCATCAGAAATTAAGGATAAGCTGCCTGAATATAATCCGCCTATTATTTCAACTGCTGTTATAACAAGATTTAAAATCATAGTTATAAGTAAATTTATTCCTTTAACCTCACTAACATCATGATTATGGCCATGGTTATGAGCATCTGTATGATTATGATCTGACATAATGTTTCCTCCCAATATTAGTTCAATTACATAACTATATAATTAACTGGTTAATTCAATTCAATAAATTTAGTCAATATGATTTTATTCATATTGACCAAATGCTATTAATTATACATTAATACTAATTACTATTTCTCGTAAACTTCTAAAACTGCACTTTCAACCGCAGCAGAAATTTTTTCAAGATCTGTTGATAAGTTTAAATCAAAATTCTTTGCAACTCCCAAATCTTTGGAAACAATAATATGTCTATCTGCTTCAAATCCAAAGGCCTTTAAGGTCTTTTTAGCACAACTCATTGGACATCCGTCTATAGCTACTATTCCCTTTGCATTTTTTGCTCCATTTGTGATGTTCGGAAGTTTTGCTGAAATACTTGCAAGACATAATAATGATGCCTTATCGTACCCAACATTATTTGCAGCCTTTACACTACCAAGCATTGTTGACTGTCCTACATTCGATGCACCCGCACAGTAAAATACTGCAACTGGGCTTTTCTGCTCTTCAACTTCAATACCCTTTGTTTTCTTATCCATATAAGGAAGATACCAATTTTCAGTTTGTTTTTTAATTACAGTGCCTATAGGTTTTTTTATATCACTACTGCTTTGTTTATCTTCTTGTTGTAATGAACCACATCCACAACCACCAGTTACTTGTACTTGTTTTACTTGTTCTGTTCCTACTAAACCACAGCCACAGCCACAGCCGCAGCCACTAACTTCTTTTTCACTCATTTTAATTCCTCCATTTGCTTATTTATGTAATTAACCATTTAATTAATTTCTTATATTCTTATGTTAAAACTTTTAGTTCATGTTGTCAATACCTTTTTTAATACTTTATAATAAATAGTATGTTTTAATTAAATAATTATATACAACTTATCATATAAGGTATTTTTATAAAGGTTTCAACGTTGACTATATCTAATGAAAGAAAGGTTGCCTGATTAAGGCAACCTTTCTTTCTAACAATATTTCTCATTTTCATTTCACAATAACATGATATTACCGGTAGTTCAAAAACCGAAAAGTCATTCTTATGTATATTAAAATTGTTTTTAATTGTAGTAAAATTAATTAAATTTAAAGTATACAAATCCTCCTCCAATTGTTGTAGTATTGTACCATAACACAAGGTCAATTTTTTTAATTAATTCTTCATCTAAAATTTTAATAAACGCACTTTTCCCATCTTCTGAATACTCTAGTGAAATTATAGTAACCCAATGCCACGGTTGTAAATTCTTTTCATCACCGTTACATAAATTTAGAAATGCTATAGGCGCATCATTGATAAGTCCATCTTGTAAAAACATCAATACTTCTGATAATTTAGGACGTTTAAATTTATCTTTAGGCAAATCTAAAAAGTTATAGTTAACATTTAGGCCTCTTGATTTTGTGTAAGCAAGTACATCTTCATAAAACATTTTAGTTGTGGGTATACCCTCTTTTGTTGGCGTAACATATTTCCAAACTTCTTCCATTAGAGATAAGCAGCTCTCATTGCTGCTTATCTCTTTATCTACTTCAAAAATAGACCTGCTATGATTTAGATAAAAGATAATAGCACTTGCTGTAGTAGGACCACATCCCGATTGGCGTTGCCACTCTGTAGTATACCATTCTTGATTACAGCCATTAATCATTTTGTGCGTGCTTTTGTCTAATACCTTAAATAAATCTGGATTCTCTATTGACTTTACAATCATATATACCTACCCCCGCTATTAAAATCAGTTAAAATATTACTGAATCAGTATCCAATTTAGGCATCCATCCCACGCCCATTTATGGGGGATATATAAATCCTATAAGTTCCCAACCTTGTTGGAATTTAGTTATATATAAATTACCACTTTGTAATTGTGTATAAGCATCTACATTTGGTTTTTATAATTTTTAAATCCACCTGACAAATTATAAACCTTTTTAAATTTATTATTTATCAATATATTTTGTACTGCATTACCTGTTACTCCTTTGTTACAATAAGTAACTGTAACTTCATCCCTATCTAAAGCTTCTAATTCTTTTCGAATCTTATCTTGAGGAATGTTTTTTGCTACCTCTACATGACCTTCCCCATATTGCTTTGACACTCTTGTATCTATAATTTTAATTTTTTCTCCATTTTTCAATCTAGTTTTTAATTGTTCTGGAGTTATAATTTCTCTTCCTTTATTAATAGCATTGTCAAGTATCATACCTGTGTACATTACCGGGTCTTTGGTTGTTGAGAAAGGTGGTGCATAGGCTAAATCGAGATGAAATAAATCCTCAACCACGGCGCCATAGGTAATTGCTGTTGCAAAAACATCAATTCTTTTATCAACACCATTTGTACCAACAATCTGTACGCCGAGTAGCTTACCTGTATTTTTATCTGCTACGGCTTTTATAGTCATCTCTTCACCACCATAGTAAGTTGCTTTATCAGGTTTTATATTATGGCATACAGCCACTTCATAGCCTTCCTTTAATGCTTCTTTTTCACTTAACCCAGTATAAGCAACGGCCAAATCAAAAATCTTGAAAATCCCAGTTCCAAGTATTCCTCTAAACTGGAGGCCTCCACCCGTTATTGAATCTCCTACTATCCTACCGGTTTTATTTGCAGTAGATCCTAAAGGTCTATATATGTTTTTTCCTGTTATTAGTGAATAACTTTCTGAGCAATCCCCACAGGAATATATGTAATCAAAATTAGTTTGCATTTTTTTATTAACACTAATTGCTCCCGTTAACCCAATTTCAATTCCAGCCTCCTTAGCAATTTTAACGTTTGGTTTAATTCCTACAGCAGCAATAATAAAGTCTGTTTCTATTTCCTTGCCACTACTTAAAACTACTTTAGTGCTAGTGACTTCACCTTTAACTTCGGTAACACTGTCTCCTAAAACAAGATTAATACCTTTTTCATTCAAATATTTTTCGATATAGATGGCCATATCCTTATCTAGTGGTGGCATAACCTGATTTGCAAGTTCAACTAGGGTGACATCAATTCCTAGATCCTTTAGGTTTTCTGTCATTTCAAGTCCTATAAAACCTGAGCCAACAATAACTACGCGCTTTGGTTTATTTTTATTTATAAATGCCTTTATTCTATCTGCACTTTGTACATTTCTTAAATAAAAAACATTTTCATTGTAAATACCTGGAATATTCGGCATCACAGAACTTGCACCAGTAGATATTACTAATTTATCAAAGTCTTGATTAAAAATTTCTTCTGTCTTTAAATTCTTTACCGTTAACATCTTTTCTACGGCATCTATATTTAAAACTTCATGCTGCGTAAAAATGTCAACATTATATTTTTTCTTAAAAAAACTTGCATCTCTTGGTACAAGTTCCCCTCTATCTTTTACTTTATTCCCAATATAATATGGAAGTCCACAACCTGAATAGGATATATCCTTGTCTTTCTCAAAAATAATCATTTCAGACTCTTCGTCGTTTCTTCTTGCCTTGGCAGCTGCTGAGGTTCCACCTGCAACAGCCCCTATAATTACAATTTTCATTTTTTTCCTCCTCTTATTACCGAATCAATATCTATTTAGGTATTCACAATTAAATTCATGCAACAATGCACCTTCTAATCACTACTTTTATACTAATAAATCCTTTAATTTATCACCTTTAATTTCATCAGGATTACAAGGTATTACAGCAAATTTACCATTTGCATGTGCATCAACCTTGTTAATCCATTCAATTTCATTTCTTGCCTTTGCAGACAATAATTTATTCGTAGTCCCTGCGGCTTGAAGAGATGAATTAATAACCCACCATTTTGTTGAAATTTTCGCACGCACTATATCTTGCTTCATATACCGGTGTAGCTTCAGCAAGGGTTACAATGATGACTTCAGTTTCGGAAGCATTACGAAGCCTTGGCAATAATTTTTTAACAGATTCCGGAATATCTCCCTGTGATCGCTTAATTTCTTGGTTATAGCTTTGAGTGGAATCAAGCAGCAATTGTAGTTTTGCCTACGCCACCCTTTCCCATAGTGAATATCACTTTTTTATTGTTATTGTACAAATCATCAATAACATCTTTAAGTTTAGGAATAGTTTCAGCATACAGTGCTTCTGTTATCTGTGACCTACAAAAATTGTGAACACATATAAATGCTACCCTTGGCTTCATAAAATAATTCTCTTTTTTATTATATATAATAGTTTTAATTTTAAAATACGATTTGAATATTTGTATATTCGCTTATGCTCATATTGTAATATTAACTATCTATTTTGTCAACAGCTTATCATAATATTCCCTTCTAATATGATTCATTTATGATAATGCCCTATATTCATATTTCAGTTGTTCAATGTCTTTCAATATTTCATTATAGTTTTTTAATAGATACTTCACATATTCTCTTGTTTCCCTAGCAAGCTTTAATTTAATATTCATTTTTGTATTCATAAAAGAAGCCTCCCTAAAGTTATATATTTATAACTTGCATGTTATAAATATATAACTTTAGGAAGGTTTTGTCAATATAAAAGTTTGGCATTCCCTCTTAGAAATTTTAAACTTACCAATACTAAATTTGTATTCACATAAGACTTTCGCTTAGCTATAGGAAATTAAGGCTATATTTAAGAATGTTGTTATAACCATACCAATTTTTAGGAAGCCATTTGACTTCCCCTAGTTTAGATTTTATGAAAATTGTGAATTAATAATATCTAAATCTCTTTATCCACTAAAATTACTTAGGGATGCTTCTAACGTATATATGATTGCCGTCAGGGTCACAAAAATGCATATTCTTTGCTCCCCATGGTTGTAGTTTAGGAGCATCAATAATATATATACCTAACTTTAGCAACCTCTCATATTCTGACTCTAAATCATCAACAGTAAAAGCAATACTAACATTTTGATTATTCTTACTTTCTCCATTATTGTAAACACTGAAGGTTGTACCTTCAGTGATAATAAACTGATGTACTTCGTCCTTACAGTCTGAATAGATATTTAAGATTTCCCTATAAAAATCAGCCATTTTTATTACATTATTTGTTTCTAAACAAACTTCTCCTAAATCCATTTTTTTTTCCTTTCCAATATAATTCATTTAAAAGTTACTTCGCCATATTACACGAATTTTACATATTTCTACGCCCTTATTAATCAATTACATTTTAATTTTTTCAACTTCCCATTTTAGACATAACCTGTCCAGTTTATCTAATTTCTTTAATACTTCAACCGCAAGTATTCCTTTTTCTTTACTTTTGAAAATAAGACATAGGGGTAAATCTAATACCATTAACAGTAAGCTCTTTGTCTGTATCAAAAAATCCAAGTCGATGATAAACTTCTATTGCGTATGGAGATGAATTTACTGTGATGTTGCTAATATTATTCTCGCTTTTACATCTCTCTTCAACTGTTTGAAATAAACTTCTTGTTATACCTCGTCTATGATACTCTTTATTTACAAACAGCATGCATATATGATTAATTCCTCTTGTTGTAATTAGACCTGCTAAATCAGCATTATCTATACAACCCCAAAAGTATATTTCACCTTTATCAAATTTATCAATGATAGAATTATATGATATAAATTTCCTGAATTCTTCAATGCCTTGTTTTGAGTAATCTAATGCTTCAAATTCTTGAAAAACATTCCACACTAAATTAAGAGCATTTCTGATATCATTTTTCTGCAACTTTATAATTTCCACACAAATTCACCTACCTAATAAATTATATTGCTTCCCCTTTTTCTACAAATTTGACATAACTCTTCAAGTGAGAAATGTCTTCAGATATATCTGATATGCCCTACACTTATAAAGTATTTCACATTTTGGGGACTTCCCATTATAGCCATAATACTCATAAATACTTCTAAAACATTCTACTAACAATCTTTCTACTTCCCTCTATCATATTCCTTCTAAATTTGTATAATAAACCAAAATAACTCGTTATTTACTAAACAATCCATCTTAACTTTTCTTTAATATTATGAAATACCAAAAAAAACACCGATATCTACCCGATGTTTTTTGTCCAAGCAAATCTATTAAAATTATTTAGTGCAAGATTTTAACATTATATCTTTATTTTACTTATAATGTCTCTTTTACTTTTATCCATTATTTAAACTGGGACCCTTCCCTCTCGATTACTGCTCTGATACAAAAAATAGCAAAACCTTATTACAAAGTTTTTACTATCTTTTTTAATTATTGCACCTCTATTTTTTCTTGTTAATAATGAACAGCACTCCACATGAAGTGTTTGTATATACCTATTATTTAAATTGTAGGAGTCTATGAATTTATTAAGAATTCCTATTTTCTGTAGCTGTTTTTCATTTGGTTCTATAATTTTAGGATGTTCTAAAATATTAAAGGGATTGTTTTCTTTTGCATATCCCTGAACTCTCTTTAAGGATATACCTGTTAAATTGAGAACAGATGTATTTATAATTATCAAGGTTTATTTCTTTTCTGCTATTCACTTATCTCTCAAGGCTGATTTCATTATTTTCACATTTTATTGGAAGTTTATCTCATACTACTTAAAATACAATTATAGGGTAATAGCTTACAAGCATATGGAATTGATGATCACAAAACTCGGTTAAAATACACAGTAACAACGCATCCCTTTCCCTTTTTACTCTTCACATCTATGCTTGCCTTATGAAGTGTCAATATATTCTTTACAATGGTGAGTCCTATTCCTGTGCCTTCTATTTCATGTCTACTTTTGTCTCCCCTATATAGCCTCTCAAATATATAAGGTAAATCCTCATTATTAATTCCAATGCCTGTATCTTTTATTTTTAATATTACCTTTTCATCACTTTCTTTCAAAGTAATATTAATTTCCCCTAACCCTTCTGTAAATTTGACTGCATTAGAAAGCAAATTAATAATTACCTGTTTTATCTTATCACTGTCTCCTAAAATGTTACATGGTTTATTAGTACTACATTCTAAGGATATGCTAAGATTCTTATTTTCCGCTATTACTTCAAAATCATTTACAACTGAGGAAATAATATTCTTTAAATCAATTTTTTGCATGCTTAGCGCTGTTTCCTCCGCGTCAACCTCTTTTAATGTATTTAAATTGTCTAAAAGCTTTCCAAATCTAATAACCTCTTCATTAAGATAAGTTAATCTTTCATTATCTACTGGAAAAATACCATCAATCATAGCCTCAAAATTATTTTGAAGAATATTAAGGGGTGTTCTAATTTCATGGGATATATCTGATACTAATCTTTTTCTAAGCACATCCTGATGCTGAAGCTTTTCTCCAAGCGTATTTATGCTATTTCTTAAATCTTCAAGCTCTAAAATATTACTCTTATTATGTGACCTTTCTCCATAATTTCCGTTTGAAAGATAAACTGAAATTTTTGAAATTTGGCTAAGAGGGGTGGAAAATTGCTTTGAAATAAATATACTTATTAATATTGTTATTAAGATTGAAAGTACAACACTTAGAATAATACTCTCATTTATTGAAATTTTGAAATTTACATCTTCTTCGGATAATAGTATAGGAGCATATTGTCCTATTTCTACATATCCTACAATTTTGTTATTAGATCTTATTTCAAAGGTGCTTGTAGTATAAACTCCTTCATTTTTAATGTGCATATGAACGTTAGGATTGTCAATCATGTCATTAGGGTCCATTCCCCAAATTTTTTTTTTATTTTCCCCCTTAAGAGTAAGACAATAGTTACCCATATAGGCTTCATGCATAATTTCTATTCCTGAATTTTCATTCCACGTACCATTTTTTTTATATACCTCCTCTAAATATTTAACTATTCTAATATTCCTCTTATTTTGTATCTCAACTAAGTACTTGTCAAAGGTTCTTGATATTGTTATATTTACAAAAAGCGTAGATAATAAAAGTGCTAATATAGCGGTACATACCAAAATAATACTTAATCTTCTTCTTATGCTTTGCATAAATTAATCACCACCAAATTTGTACCCAATTTTAGTTACAGTTAATATATATTTAGGATTTCTGGTGTCCTCTTCTATCTTTTTTCGTATATTCTTAATGTGTACATCTATTGTTCTATCAAAACCTTGAAAATCTATTCCCATAATTCTTTCAATCAGTTTCTCTCTTGTAAATATCTTCCCCTCATTAGATGAAAGAATATGTACTATGTCAAATTCATTTGGTGTAAGATATATTTCTTCGCCACGCGCTTTAACTATTCTTTTCTCATAATTAATTTCTAAATCACCATTATTATAAATTTTTGTTTCACACTCATTTACATTCAGCCTTCTAAATAAAGATTTTACTCTTGCAATTAGTTCTCGTGGGCTGAACGGCTTAACAAGATACTCATCTGCTCCTAGATTTAATCCTTCTATTCTATTTTCTAAAGTACTCTTTGCTGTAAGCATAAATATATGCACATCAGAAATTTTTCTTAGTATACTACAAACCTCTTCACCAGATATGTCAGGCAGCATTAGGTCTAGTATAACTAAGCTAAATTCAATTTTTTCGAAAAGTTTTATACCTTCCATACCCTTTGTAGTACAATAAACAATATAGCCTTCTTTTTCAAGATATGCTTTTTGTATTTCTGAAATCTTTTCTTCGTCTTCAATAATTAATATATTATTCACGTTTAATTAACCCCTTTTTTAATTTAATAGTTGACATATTTGAATTCTCTTCATTATTATGTTTCCCTAATATTTATCATAATATATAAAAATATGTATTTAATGTGTTAATAATGTGAAAGTGAAATTCCGTGAAAAAATCAATAGAAAGATTCTCTCATTTCTATGATATCTTGACTCCTCATAATATAATTATATCTACAAAAAAATGTCTTCAAAACGCTATAAATGTAGTATTAGTCCTATAACCATATTGAATAAAAAAGTATTAGTAGATATTGATGAAAAACATTTATATAATATGATAACTATCAAATTATAATTTCATCAATACTATAATAAAGAATATATATTGTGCAAAGCTCATTAAAACAACTTCAAAACTATACTTTGCACAATATATGTATTTTTTATTTTACTCTTCTAGCAGTTACATAATCTTTTCTTCCTACTGGTGAAATTTTAACCACATCTCCTGTATGAGGAGCATGGATATAATTATTATCCCCAATGTACATGCCCATGTGATGGGGATTAGCAAAGGTTCCATAGAATATCAAGTCTCCAGGTTGAAGGTTGTCTCTTGATACTTGTAAACCATCATTTATCTGATCAAAGGTGGTTCTTCCTACTGATATTCCAAAATGCGCGTATACGTATTGTGTAAATCCTGAGCAATCAAATCCCGAAGGCGTTGTTCCACCCCATAAATATGGTGTGCCAAGGAAGTTAGAAGCGTAGGCTATTACAGCATTATCTGATATAGTAGCTGATCCTCTTGAAGGTGTATATTTAGGTGCTGAATTTCTTATTTCATTTATTTTTGTTATGCTTTTACTTGCTGACACTTCAGGCTTGTTTAGTTGTGCTACAAGAAGATTTTCCTTACTGCTTTTTAGTTCTGTTAATAATTTATTGTGTAACTCTTTAGTGACAATTTCCTTACTCTTTAGTTCAGTTGCCAATTTATTTTGTGACTCTTTAGTAACAATTATTTTATCTAGCTTCTGCTTATTTTCTACTTGCAAATTTAGCAATACTTCCTTTGTGTTATTCAAATTTTTCTGCTTTTCATTTAATTCTTTTTGGGCGACTTTAAACTCCTCCACTACTTTTTGATCAAATTCAATAATGGTTTTTATGTTTTCTACTCTAGATGCAAAATCTCCAAAGTCCTCTGAATCAAGTATTATACTCATATATCCATCAAATCCATTTATGTACAAGCTTCTCATTCTACTATTAAATAATTCTTCTTCCTTTTGGTTTTCCTTTTCAACCTGCTTAGCCTTCGCAGCGGCACTTTCAATCGCCTTTTTAGTTTGGAGTATTTTCACTTTATTTTCTTCTGTCTTGGCCATGATTTTTTCAATTTCATTATCAAACTCCTCTAGTCTAGCTTCAATTCCTTCCCTCTCATCTTGAATTTTAGTTAGTGAACCCTTCTGCTGTTGTAACTTATCATTTGTTGGAATCGCGAGTGTTGTTACATTTGAAGTGAAAATCAAGGTAATTACAACAGCGATACTTCTCAGGGCATTCTTCATTATTACATCTCCTTCACTCTTTTAAGTTTTATGATTTACATATAAAATTTATCATAAACTTATGAAGTTCTTATGAAGATTTAAATGAGCAGGAATTTCAGTAGTATCGATTCCTGCTCCCTTTTCATATTTTGAAAAGTCTAGTATTTCTGCCCCTTCTGCCGGTCCAAGTATTAATTGATTTAATTTTACTGGTGCCTCTAAAAAACCTCCGTCGAGTGCTATCTTAAAACCCTAAGTTCCTTATTCATATTTTTGTCTACAATTAAAAAGTCATATCAAAGAGAAGATTTCACTACTGCTTTGATATGACCAACATTCAATTATGTTTTATATTTAAATTTTTATAAAATATTACTCATCCATGTTGTCTCATATTTTAATCAATAAATTAATCGGTAGTTTATACAATATGTTATGTGATAAATGTTTAATAAATGTAGTTAAGTGTTTAAGTAATCTCCACAGAATAGCTATTTTGATTCTGTATTTCCGTTAAAAAATCATAGCTTGGTATAATTTAACTTACTATATATCATAATTCATGTATTGTGAACTTCCTCTCATAGATTATATGGACCAGATACCACCTTAGTTGCAAAATCGCAGCGGTTTTGGCTGGAGCAACAAAAGAGCAAATTACTAGCATAGAAGAGTATGGATTAAATTTAGGAATGGCATACCAAATAATGGATGATTGTAATGACAAAGACATTACTGCGCAATTAAATATAACAGTGGAAGATGCTAAATTATATGGAAATAGAGCAATTGCATGTCTTGATTCCTTTGAATATTCTCCATACAAAATAAGTTTAATAAATCTTGTGAACTTTATTCTTAAACTTTCTCATGCGAAAGTAAGTAACATGTAATTATATTTATAAACCATAAAAACACAAAATTAAAATGGAGGTATATTAAAATGAAATTATTAAAACACAAATCATTTAACATTATTTGGACAGCACTACGTATATGGTTAGGCTACCAATGGATTTCTGCTGGATTGGAAAAGGTTACTGGAAGTGGGTGGATTGGCAGTACTGCTGGAACTTCTATAACAGGATTTTTGAAAGGTGCGCTAGCTAAAGCTGGGGGTGCTCACCCCGCAGTACAGTCTTGGTATGCTGATTTTATTAAAAACGTAGCTTTACCAAATGCTACAACATTTAGCTATCTAGTTGCATTTGGTGAAATTTTAGTTGGTATTAGCTTAATTCTAGGTGCACTTACAGTTGTGGGTCTCATCGCTGGTGCGTTTATGAATCTAAACTATTTATTGGCTGGTACTACTAGTACAAATCCAAATATGTATACAATAGCATTTATACTCTTATTTGTAGGAGCAAATGCTTACTCTATTGGACTTGACCACTATATATTACCAGTTCTAAAAAAAACCTTTGGTAAAAAATCGGATTCCAACCTAATTACCTCATAACATAAATTTTGCTATTAACTAATTTATTAGAATATAAAAGTTTAACACTTAAACTTTAACTTTTCATTGTTAACTTACTATAAGATAAAATTATTTTTTAAAACGAAAGGGGCACTATAAACATGAAATTAGAATTATTAAGGGGAAAGGTTAACTACTATTAAAAAATTAATGCCTTTGTTTTTCTGATTGGTTCAGGAAATGTAACTAGAAATAATAGTTACTTCGGGTGAAACTTGAGATATTGAATTTATGGCAAATAATCCAGGTGTATGGCTCTTTCATTGCCATATGCCACATCATATGTCCAATAATATGACAAGTAAACCAGATGGCATGTTTACAACTATTGTTTATAAATAAAAATCTAACCTTTAACGTTCTACCTTAATTCTATATTTAACAAATAGTTGCAATGAAAATTAATGAACATATGAAAGAGTTTTACTTAAAATTAATTAAAAAGTCATGTCAAAGGAGAATTATCAATTACTTTGACATGACTATAATTTTTTTTATAATTTATGATTTAATAATATATTTTTTTTAGTATTATATTCTTCTTCATTTATTTCTCCACGAGCAAATCTCTCATTTAAGATATCTATAGAATTATCTTTAAATCCAATATCTTTACCATTATTCTTTTGCCCTTGATTGTAGATTACATATATAACCACTCCAATTAAAATTATAGGAATAATCATCATTCCAAACCAACCTCCCATCATATTATATCCATATCCCATCATTTCAAGTTATCCTTTCATTATCTTTATATTTTTTGTTTTAGTACCTACTAGAATATTATCTTCCCATCATACTTCCACAATAAAGAGAATATAATCTAAAATAAATTCATATACCTGTGCAGGATGAAGAATGTTACCACCCGCATTAACTCATCATGGCATGACATTAGTCATTACCTTGCACCAACTACACCAGAAATTACACCAATAATAGCTATGTTAAACATGATATCATCTTTAATCCATCTATTTTTTGCCTGCAATTCAGCAAAGTACACTGCTGAAATTATACTAACTGCAACCATTAGACTATTTAGTTCAATTAGTTGTTAATTGTCACAAACTATTTATCATCCGTTAGTTCATTTTAGATACTTATCCCTTAAATCTTCAAGCACTATAGGATTAATGTCCTCAGATACCTCTATTAATCCAAGTGTATTGCTATCTTTTACGATTCCATAGACACCGGGTTTATCAAATGTTAGCGAAACCTGATTTCTTCCTTTTTTACCTTCAAAGGAAGAAATAGCTTTAGAGTCAGCGTCAATTATTGAGTATACTCCCTCAGCATTCTCAAACTTTGTTAAGTCAACCGATAAATTAGCTTTAAGACCACTTTGCATTACAGATATAATAGGAGAAAGTTCATAACCAATTCCATTTATAGTTAAGCTTTGAGTATTATTGCTTAGCTTGGCTTTTTTAACTAAGATTTCGATGGGGGTTTTAGTTATATCACTGCCATATATACTAGGACTGACTGGAGTAGTAGGGCTAGTTTTATTGGAATCACTAGTAGCATCGATGGTATTAGCATCATCTACTACCTTAATTACTCCACCTATCATACCCATCCAACAACTAAAGTTTATATCTTTATCTCCAGGTGTGAAATTTATGATGTTTTCACCAGACTCTAATTTTTTTTCTATATCCATAGAAGGAACCACAATGGCATTATTACAAGAAGTTAGTTGCTCTCCATTTATTACCCACTTAACAGGAACATTCTTTTGTACATATAATACACTAGGGGTGTAGCCACTAGCATTGGCAGTCATATTTATTACCTGAACTCCGTTTTCAATAGTAGCTTTTGAAGTATTCCCAGGAGAATTAGGCTGCTTAGCAGAATTATTTTGCTGATGAGCAGTACGCAATAAAGCCATAGGGGATATATTAATACCAGCAAGAGCTAATCCTCTATTACCCATAATAAGTCCAAGAACAACTATTAGAATTCCTCCAAATTTTACAAGTTGCTTAGTATGATCCTTACTTAACAGACCGGTGATAGCTCCAAAGCCAAGCATTAGAGGCACTGTACCAAGCGCAAATATAAACATTGAAGTAGCACCAAGCATCGCGCTACCTGTGCCAAGAGCATATAATTGCATAGTTTGAAGAGGTCCACAAGGCATAAAACCATTCAAAATGCCTACAACAAAAGGAGTTTTTCCACTTTTTTTAAGATTACAGAAAGACCAAGGTAATTTTATGTTAAATCTTCTAAAAAGACTGTATCCAGACATATTTAATCCCATAATAATCATAAAAATCCCAGCTAAAACCTGAAGACCAGCCTTAAATGGTAACGTAAAAGAAAAAACAGAACCTAGAGCTCCAACAATTCCACCAAGAATAGTGTAGGATATCACTCTGCCTAAATTATAAAATATAGCTGGTTTTAGAGATTGAAAATTGATTTTATTTTCTGTTGAAATGCTTTGTGATAACATTATGCCGCCACACATACCTACGCAGTGCAGGGAAGTGAAAACACCTACTATAAATAGAACTAAATAAGATGCGTTTTCTAGCTTAGATTCCATGTCAAAGCTATTACCAGCCTTACTTAAAAGAATAATTGCAAGAACTATTATCAGCATACCAACAAGTTTGAAATTGCCAGAATTCTCTGTACTATAACCAATTTTTGAGATTTTTTCTTTAATTTGTACTATATTACACATTTCATCATCATATTCTAATAATACACTTTCACTTTTGTAATCAGCTAATACCTTAGTAACTCCACTGATACTCATCAGTGACTTTTCTATTCTAGCTTCACAGGAGGTACATGTCATGTTGTAAACTTTAATTTTCTGTTTTTTACTACTCATAGGTCACCTCTTTATCTATTATATTATCTAATTAACATTATACAAAGAAGATGTGTAGATTTTATAAAGATATATTCATAAACTTCAATAAAAAATAGCTCTCTTGTAAATACTTTACCCTTATTAGATGAAAGAATATGTACTATGTCAAATTCATTTGGTGTAAGAGCGAAAATAAAAATCCATATTGTTGATTTAACTTAACAATGTGGATTATAATTTCATCTCATAACTAATAAGTTTTTATTATGAGAATACTTTTTCACTCTTAATTTCAGTTAGTGTGTTAGTCAATCACCATGACTGATTTTTTGTTTGGACTTGAAAGTTTAATATATATAAAAGTGAAAATACATTAATTACATTTTAATCTAGGACAATATTAAATATTCAAAATATCACAATGTACAAGTATTCTATTTTTTCAATTCCATATGCCAAATAAAAAACATGATAAAGGTGTAAACATATTGAACAACGAATTGTATGATTTCTGGCTTTGAGTACCAACCAAATAAAACGTAAAGAGGAAGTCCTATAATACCTTCTTTATGGTATAATATGGTTTTTGAAAGGTCGAAAGCCTTAATAAATATAGGACTTGTACTTGCAAGTATATTTAGAGAACTTAGTGCAGACAATCCTTCATGAATTCCATAACCTAGTAAAAAACCAGCTTGTAAAATCAAATATACTAAAGTTAAATTAAATAATATTTTTAAATTTATTTTCACTAATGAAAAATAAATTAATATTGCAAAAATTAACGCTGCAAAAACCCCTGAAAATATTGATAATAAAGTATATTTACCTGCAAAAAGAAATATTGCAATTTCTGCACCTTCACGAGCAACCATAATAAAGGTAATACTAAAAATGCCTAAAGCTGAAAGATTAGTTTTAACTTGTTTTTGAACCTCGGCAATCATGTTTCTTCCATGTTTTATCATCCAATAAATAAAAGTAGTTATCAATATTAGTGCTAAAATACTAGCCGAGCTTTCCCACACCTTAGATAATTCCTCCGTTTTACCAATAGATTTAGATATATAGAATAAAATTGCACCAATTCCTATTGAAGCTAAAATTCCTACTAAAGCTCCTGAAAAGGCATTTTTCCTGAAAGTAATATTGCCACTTTTTTTCAAATATTGAAGTATAATTACTACAATTAAGAAAGCTTCAAGGCCTTCTCTAAAACCCATAATTAGTCCTGGTAAAAATTTTTCCATTAATATAACGCTCCTTTAAAAATATGATATTGAAAGTCATTTTCAATTAAGTATAAGGTGTATTTATACTTATGTCAATGTATAAAATGATTATCTTATGTAAGAATCATTTTGGTAGTGCCTAACGAATAATAACTAAACGAAGGTTAGATTTTTCAATTTTCAAATTTTTAGAATCTATTTCCCCATTTTCATACTCAACCCAAATTTGCTTATTTATTAATCTATAATTTCTTAACTCATTCTCTTCCTTATATCTGAAATTAAAATGTTTGAATGCTTTGCTAATGCATAAGCTTCCGCTTTATCGTAATCAAACAGTGTCCCAGCGTTACAGGAGTTTAATAAAACTTACATAGCTCTTATGTTGTTTTCTTAATCTACAACTCGATTAGTTGGGTTATAAAATCAGGCAAATTTCCAATATCGCGCAATGTACTGATATATCCTAAAAATCGTGGATTACGTTTTTTAATATCATCCTCACAAACACCTCTAAAAACTATAAGTTGCTGCATCAAATTATTTCCCCCACCACTAGATTCGCAATGTTCTGTAGTTTCCTCAAAAAAGAAACAAATATCCTGCATTTCAATTTGCTTGAAGTTAGAATCGGTATGTTTCATCCATATTTGTGTTTCAATATAAGCCTGTTCATAATAGACTTCATTACGTTCTGTATGAGGCAAATAGTATCCACGCATATTAAGTCCAAAATACTCAGCAGAAGAATTCATTGCTTCTTCACTCATAGCATTTTTCTCTTTGTTCCATTTTTCTATTTCTTGGTCTGTCATATCAAAGGAAAACTCTGATGACTGATGCTCAAGTTTATCTTTGAAATAGTTCATAATTACATTTAATTGAAAATTTTTCATACGCCTATCATTTGCGGCAAGAAGTAGAGCATCACACTGCTCTAAAAAATACTGCTCTGTTCCCTTTATTGTATGAGCATTTGCAGTTACTAGTTTAGCACAGTCCTCAACCCACTGTTGGAATTTTTCTTCACGTTTATCATCTGAAACTCCTACCATTCTACCAATAACAGTTACCCCATTATTATTTTTGATAGAGACACTGCCATCTTTATTTCTCACAACTGACATTATTGTTCCTCCAATTCAATAAAAATTATATAGAAAATCCTCGTTTTGTGCTAAAATGCAAATGTATATTAATTAACAAATTAGTGCGAAACTAAAATTTTTATTAATATGCCATTACCACTAACGTTTCGGATTAGCGATGTTCCTGAACCGGACCATTAAGGAATACTTCTTGGTGGTGCATTGCACCCGGTAAAAGGACGTCTGCTAATCTTTTGTTAGTGGAAGTACCATTATTGTAAACCTATCAACTATTGCAACCTTCAAACCCTTATTCCTTGGTGAATAATATAAAAATGGTGAAAACTAAAGTTTTAGCTTATAACAGGAAATGGTTTATCCACTTCGCCACGCCGTCATTGTCATTGGTATCGCAAACAAAATCAGCAACAGATTTCAACTCGTCAATTGCATTACCCATTGCAACACCAATGCCAGCAGTTTTTATCATACCTATATCATTAGTATCATCACCAAATGCGACGATATCATTTATATCAATATTAAAATACTCCCCAAATTTACGCACCGCATTCTCCTTGGTGGCCCTTTTACTCGTTATAATTGCCGAACCATTTATTGAAAGAAGGTATTTCATATCACTGGTGATGAATTGGTCCAATGAGACATCTTTACAAGCTTCCGTCACAACTCGTATGCGTTGAATATCATATAGTGCTAAATCTTGTATTGTTCCTGAATACACTTTTTTTGTGCTTATGTTTTGAATTTGTCCATTAAAATAATTATATGGCTCAAGATATGCACCAATTGCAATATCAGGATATGCAGTTTGAATTTCAGACATTGTTTTAATGCCTTCTACATATGGAATTTCATTTTTTTCTAATAAGATATTTTCTGCAACTATTGATGCACCGTTGTAATACGATATACAATCGCAGGGTAAATCTTTCAGATATGTTTTTACCTTGCGTGGCGATCTTGCAGTTATATACCCTATAATCATCCCTGTAGACTTACACTTGCTAATTGCTAAAACATTTGCCTGTGAAACGAATTTTTCGGAATTTAATAGGGTATCGTCCAAATCAAAAAGCAATAATTTGGATTTAATCTTCACTCGAACACCTCCAACTATTTGAATACAATTCGTTTTTTCATACTCCATACACCAATACTTGCGATAATGTCTGCAATAAAACTTTTTAAAAAGTTCACTTTCGTTTCATAAAAATAATTTTTCTTGCCACTATAATACTTATAATCAGCGGGTAAGGTTTCTTTTGAAATACTTGCCATCTTTTTAAAAATTTTAAACCATATTAGATTACCTAATGGAGGATTTGTTTTTTTTCTATATTTCATTGATTCATAAAATTTTCTTGCACTACTTTTAATATCTTTTTCAACATTCTCCTCATACTTTTTATTAGCTTCCCAAGGTGTACTTGTTACTCCTAATTCACAAACTTTTAGACTTCCCCCCAAAGTAGTAGATAGTGCTTTAATAACTTTATTTAACCCAGAACCACCATTAGCAACAAGCATAAGGGACTGATTAAAGAATTTTGGTCTGTGTAAGCTATATGCAAAACGGTCAATAAAGTTTTTCATTAATCCGCTAACATTTAGTGCATACCCGGGAGAACTAAGAATTACACCATCTGATTTTAAAATTTCTTGCTCAATACTTTCCTTGTCATCTTTCAAGGGACAAAACATTTCCCCCTTTGATATACAGGCAAAACACCCTTTACACATATTAAGATTAGAATCACTAAGAAATACATATTTAAAATCTACATCACCTACTAGTTTCAACTCATTTTCTATCTTCTGAACAATTTTATAGCCATTCCCTTTATGAGGACTTCCCATAATTGCAATTACTTTCATTTCAACCCCACCTTTTATAAAAAATAATTTACTTAAATACATATTATCAAAAAACTGATTAAAGGAGCTATAGGATTCCTCCCAAGTTCCTAGCATCTCTCTATACATGCCACGTTCTTTGACCCCAGCAGACCCTCGAGAATCTCACCTTTTACGATTCTTCTGTATTGACTTCCGTGACGTTAACCACATCGCAAGTAGATGCCAAGCTTTGCTTGGCGCACTAACGTTTCGTGTTGTCGACGTTTCCCAGACATAGTACGATTGCACTTGGACTGGGGAATGTGCCTTGGCGATGGGTTAAGTACTAACCTATATATAGATTATAAGTCATAAATTTACATATTGCTATATAAAAATAGTCCACCAGCCAAGGTGAACGACAACATTTTGTTAGGCGAAGTACATTCTATTATTGTCTCATATGTTGATACTCTTGATATACAAATTTCACAATTTACTACAGCAATGACACTTTCTAAATAAAACTTTTTATAAACCTTTAACTTCTTATTATTAGCATGAGTATAGCCACAATCTGTCCAGTCTACCTAATTTCTTTAGTGCGCTTACAGTTGTTTATGACGAACTTTAAGAAGATTACGAAGTAACTATACGTACACTATGAATACCCTATGCTACCCACTAATATATTTTTTCAGCATCTTTAGGTAATACAAAAACATCTTTTAAAAACTTTAAACTATTCTTTGCCTCAACCTCATTATATTTAACATTCATGATAAAAGATACTTCTTTTGCCATATCATTAAATAGGTCACACATAATAAATACTGATTCCCAAATATCTTTTACAACTCCAGAAGGATAAGTTTTTAAAAACGTATCCCATTCGCCCTCTTTTATCCATCTATACATATACTTTCCTGATTTTCCAATACTAACTGTAAAATTCGTATCATATCCAATTTTCCATCCTAATAATAGTATTAACCACGGACGGACAGCATGATTTAGCATGTCCATTACATATGGTACTTCTTCTCTCCATAAACCCTTCGCAACATTATTAAGACACCACCAAAATTCATTACATGCATCCATGAATTGGCACTCTGTCGGTTTCTTTACCCAATGAACTTCATCTGTTGCCTCTGGTATATATGGTAAACACTTGTCTTTATCGAGTAGTATTTTACAAAGTTTATCATTTCTAATATCTTGAATTGCCTGTGTTAATGTGCATATAGTTAAATCGAGACGATTTCCATCTGTAAACTGTATAAGCCAAGCATAGCAATTTTCTACATCACCTGGGAAAAATGAATTACCTTCAGGATATTGCATATATAACCGTTCACCAAATTTGTCAATCCAACTATTATCTTCACGAAAAGACTTTGTTTCCTTAACAACATATTCAATATCATAATCCTGAAAAATATCTTTTACAGCATTCGGGTTTGTTCTTGAACCATTCATAAAAACTGCACGAATTCTTTCATCTTTCTTTGCAATATTTAGAATTAAATCAAACATTTCTTGTTCTGCACGCATTTTTACCCTCCAAATAATAAGTAACCTTACTTCAAAATTTTCTACAAGTTCGACACAAAAATTTATTTACTATAATCTACATTCCTGTGAATGCCATTTAGAAATTGTTTGTTACTCATTTTTAGTAGAATTTTCTTATAAAACATGTATCCTATCCAAGCACCAAAAGTATTTAATATTATATCATCAATATCGAATGACCTACCTCTATTACCTATATAGTAAGATAAAAGTTGAAGGATTTCTATACTGAAAGAAAAAATAAATGAGATTAAAAGTGTATTTCTAATATTTTCAAACTTCTCCCATAACATCGGGAGTAATAAGCCGAAAGGTAACAATAGCAACATATTGCCTAAAATATTTTTTATCCAAAATTTAATCATAAAATTTTGAATTTGTGAATCACTCATAACATTTGCTACATCCTTTATTGTGTTAAAAACTGGTACAATGTTTATTCCAACATAACCCTTTTCACCAGTAAAACTTATAAATAGAGGAAATAAAGTTATACCTATAAAACAAAAAATATACAACGAAAAAATATTAAATACAATCTCCCTTTTAACTAAAAACTGACCCTTACTGGGATTCTTATGAATTGAAACTACTCTAACCAGTATCCATATAGGTAGAATAATTACGAATAAACTTTTAATACTTAAAATAATACCCATTTAAAATCATCCCTTCAATTAACTAACTGACCTCATTATAATTTACCAATTAAATAATATATTACCATAGAACAACACTAAATTAAAGGCTAATACAAGTATAATCACAAATTTCATCACAACTCATAATTCTATCTAAATCATATGTAACTATGTTATCTTCTAAAATACCAGCCTCTAAAAGGTCATTTTTGCATATTGGAATCCACACCCTTGCGTCCTCTGTTATTGCAGCAGTTGGAATAAAAATAACTTTAATTTTATCATTAGGTACATTTACCAATGATAAAAATTTTTCTTCGATGTTTTTGTTAGTAAACCCAGTAGACGTTAAAATTATATTTTGCATAATTAAACCACCCTATCTATTTTAACATTAAAAATATGTCGCCATATTTAACGGGTTTGACATGTCTCTACGCCCTTATTAATCAATTACATTTTATTTTTTTCAACTTCCCATTTTAGATACAACCTGCGCAAACAATCTAATAACTCTTACAGTTGGTTATGACACGTAATTAGAATATAGCGAATTAACATAACTTTACACTATTCTCATATACCACAGCATATAGATTTGAGTTAACTTTGTTTGTAATTATTATAGTATTCTCGCTCCAAAATACTATAATAGAATTGGTCGCTCCACTTACCTCGACATTGATACTCTTCCCTGAATACACCCTGCTTTGACATGCCTACTTTTTGCATTATAGATGCAGATCTTTGATTATCGCAATGGCACATACCTAATACCTTATGGGCATCCAATTCGTTAAATGCAAAGGATATTAAAAGCTGTGTACTCTCTAAACAATATCCATTACCTTGAAATTCCGGCAAGATAACATATCCAATTTCCCAGCTTTTACGTGTGGAACTACATTGCCATATATAAGCTGCTCCCATCTGGGCCCCATCTGAACTGCGTTTTACAATAAAATCGAAAACATCTTTTTCTTCAATTCTCTTAGTAAACCTTTTTCGAATACATTCCTTGTCAGTCTCAACATGTTCTTCATAACACCATAATTCTGTATCACTTTCTTCATCACATATAAAATCCATATGTTCTTTTGTTATGGGCACAAGTTCAATAGCTTTACCTTTTAATAGGTGATGAATTTGTTTTTTAATACTTATGTTTTCCATCTTTACCCCCGCTTTCATATTATACAAATAATCGTTAGCACCACAATTACTACAACTTCGACATAACTTTATAGAAATTATAGCATGTTATACATATTTATACATAAATATATTCCCATAATAGTAAATGTTTTTATTTCTCAATACCGTATTATTCAATTTCAATAGTTATGACGCGTATTTCTCAAAGTTCGACATATACCCTTTATTCTTAAACAGTCAGATATCTTTATAAAACATGTCTAGTTAACTACAGTATTCCCCACACTTATCATCAAAATAACTCGTTATTTACTAAACAATTCCTCTTAACTTTTCTTTAATATTATGAAACAACAAAAAAACACCGATATCTAACCGATGTTTTTTATCCAAGCAAATCTATTTAAATTATTTAATGTAAGATTTTAATGACAAGAGTTTAAAAAGCTTACCACTTACGTAGTTACAATCCTTGCAAGCATATATCATTTTATAACATTCTAAACATTTCTGAAACTAATGTGTTAAAATTGTGGGAAAATAAAAAAATAACAGGTTTTACATTGCTGTAAAGCCTGCTATATCAACGTTTACGTTTTGGTGACTCCTAGGGGAATTGAACCCCTGATTCGTTAAATTGCTTGTTATAACTTTCTGTAACCTACTATAATATAGATGCACCCTCTTTTTGAAGCCTATATCATTTTATAACATTCTAAAGCTTTCTAACACTTGTGTGTTAAAAATGTGTTAAATTATTTTTTTCAATAGCCATATGGTACTTATATATACCAGTACTTTCAATCGTATACCATTTTATAACATTCTAAAGTACAAATCTCTGATATCCCTACACTTATGAATTTATTATTCATTTTTCCAGCTTCACATCATAAGAATAATGGGCAGTTAAATAAGTAGCTAGAGTTTTACCTTATTTCCCATAAAATGAACCACTCTTTGTTTGAAAAAATTAGAGTAGCAAACTTATTTTCTATATATATATTATACCATAAAAATCCATGTATTACCAGTCTGTGATTTGACTTTTTAATATGTTACAATCTAATAAATACCGCTTATAGGAGGATTAGTTATGGAGGCTCATATTATTGAGAATGAAGTCAAAAGTCTTTTCTGTCATGAACTGTACAATTTTCAGGTAAAACGAGCAACAAAAATAGTTGAACATTTGACAACTGCTTTGGGCGATGATGTTGTTAAATCAATTCAGGAAATCAATGTCGATTGGAAAGAACCACTTAAAATGTATATGGAAAATACAGTTATGATTATTGAAAAACTTAAAGAACTGTATGGGGATAAAGTGATAGAAATTCTTAAAGAACACACCGCAAATGATGCATTAAAGCGTGGTCAGGATATGTCTGCAAATACAGGCGATACTCTTGATGATTTTTTAAAAATCTTTGGTAAAGGAAAACTTGTTTGTAAAAGTCAATCTGAAGCAGTTTTAAGGTGTGAAGGGTGTTTAGTATCAAAGGTCGCAAGAGAACTTGGTGTTGAAAACATTATGTACTACCTTCACTGTTATGGAGACCCTTATTATGCAAAAGGTATTAACCCAAATATATCATGTAAACATAATAAAACATTCATGCAAGGTGATGATTGTTGTGAATACCTAATAACTATGAAGGTCAATAAGGACTAATACTCTCTAATACTATTAAAGTATGAACATTTTTAAGGGTTAGGGTAGCATAACCCTTAATGTATGCACTTCGTATTATGCCTATACTATTCGTCTTAGTATTGCTTCAGATATTCTATAAGCATAATCATCAACATTTTTTTGAACTTCAACATATTCAAAATCAGCAGGAGAACCTAAATAGCCTTGGGATGAAAGTTCTTTTATGTGACCGCCGAACAACCACGCTTCACCACTGCTGTCATCTAAGGTAATCGGAGGTAAAGACTTTGCTTTTTCAACATCAACCAGAGTTGGATAGAACTCATATATCATGGCTGTTTCAATATCTCCACCATGCACATCAGAGACTTCTGCCTTACTTACATTAATTGTTTGTGGTTTTATCGGGCATAAATAGGGTTCGTCCAACTTTAGTCCAAAGTGCGGAAACCTACCCTCATCAAAAGCATAACAAGCATTGATATGAAGTTGCTCATGGGCTTCCCTAAATGCTTCTATTATCGCAATGTTATGCTCAATATCTCCATGTGTATTAACACCAAAAACATTGTTGAAACCAAACTCTGACAGTGATAATAAAATATCTGAAATTAATGCTTTCGCAGTCTCTTTTCGTACATGGAAAGAACCTATAAAGCCACCTGTTGATTGGCAAACACCCCAATAAAAGGGTGGGGCAATAACAACTATATGTCCCTTTGCTTCAAGTTTTTCTTTTATGGTGAGGCAGTATATATGAGCAGTGTAAATATCTGTTCCTAAACATAATTGCGGGCCATGCTCTTCAATTACTCCTATGGGCAATAAGACAAGTGCATTTTTATCAACGTAATTTTGTATTTCAGTCCACTTCATATTTGCCATTGTGTCTTTGAAAATTTCATTAATCATAAAAAATCTCTCCTTTACAGTTTATAAATATTATTAATTTCACACTTTTATATTAGTTTGACACAACTCTTTAACTGAGAAATGTCTTCAGATATTGGTAATATGCCCTAACCCTATCAAGTTCTTCATATCTTTTGGACTTCCCATTATAAGGATAATAGGAATATGGCTAATAGCCATCATATTTCTATTTCTTAATATACTTTGATACACAATTCAAGAAGTTTACGAACTAATCTTTACTTACAACTTGAACAATTTGTTTCTCACCATTCTTTTTAAAATATTTGTAAACCTGCATACCAATCTTCTCAGCAACCTTTTGTGATGGAATATTTCGTACTGTGGTATATGAAAATACTTCATGATAATGTAAAACTTTAAATGCATATTCCTTACAGGCAAGAGCAGATTCCGTTGCAAATCCCTTATTACAATAGTCCTTAATGATATGAAAACCAATTTCTGGTACAGTTTCATCACCAATGTTTTGCATTGTTATGCCACAATCTCCAATAAATATCTGACCTTCTTTTAATATTACAGCCCATAGTCCGTGTTTATATTTTTTATAATTTTCAATATTCCATTGAATCCACCTTTCTACCTCTTCTTCACTGAACGGATTTGGATAGAATTTCATAGATTCAGGGTTAGAAAGGACTTTCATTAAATCTTTTTTATCATCAATTAGTAATTCCCTCAGATACAATCTTTCTGTCTCAATAATTTTCATAATGTTCCTTTCAATTATAAATTTTTCAAACATGTACGCATTATTTTACTAGAAGGTCATATACATATTTTCCTATAACTTTCTTTTTTTGAACTTCTCATTATAAGAATAATGTGAAGTTTAATTCTACTCAAAAACCTCACATTACCTGTGATAGAGTTCACTATACATTATTCCAAATTTTATTAAGTATTTAACTAGTTATCTCAACTTACCATTATTCGCCTAATGGGCATAGTTACAACATTTCTAATTTTAAAAATAATGGGTAGTTAATGCTCTAGGCTTTTATAATTTGCTTTATATAAGATTACTAGCAATTAGTTATCATTATTTTAATAATGATTTAGTTTATCATCCAATAAATCTACTACTTTACCAAATGATAAAGTTTTAAACATATCAAAATAACCTATATTTGAATTGATAATGTTTAAGTTAAGCCTTGCCTCCTTTAAAAGAGGACTAAATTTCAGAGCTTTTTCAAAATTCATGATAGACTTATCTTTATCCTTAAAAATAACACTCCCATATATTAACCCCAATATATTGTGTATCTCACCTTTATCTTTTATTGTAACCTTTAGAGCACTTTCAAAGAACATAACCGCTTTATCATATTCTCTATACACCTCTAAATATAATTCTCCCATATTTATAAATGGTACTGGATTATCCTTTGAATACTTCATAGCAAGTTCAAGATATTCCTTGGCTTTAGAATAGTCATGTAGCTTTTCCTTATATATTGCTCCAATATTATTCAATACTTCACTATCGTAAGGTGCTACTTCACTAGCCTTAAATAAATATTTTAGGCTTTCTTCATAGTTTTCATATTCCTCTGTATATAAATTGCCAATATTATATAAGACATTTAAGTTTCTAGGATCTTTTTGCAACACCAAAAGATATTTTTTTTCTGCAGCATTAAATTCACCAAGTTTCTCATATATTAATGCTATCGTATTATTAAATTCAAACTCTTCTTCGTATTGTTCAACTATATAACTAAAAATTTCCTTTGCTAATTCTAAATGTCCTCTATTATATTCAATATGTGCTTTTAATATAATGCCCTCCTTGTGGCCTTTATTAATATTTAACCATTTAATTAGCTTAAACTCTTGCTCAGTATAGTTTTTTTCATTATATATATTCATAATTTCGTTAAAATTTATCTCACTATCATTTATAAGTGCATTATTTGATCTGGTTTGCAATTCAACCATTCTGCTCAACTGCTCGTTAAAATGGGTGATATGTTTATTCATTTGATGCTGTTCACATATATGTTCTTTTTCTGCCAATAATTTACTCAATTGAAAATCACTTTTCATCTCCTTCCTTAATAAAAACATAAAATCAAGTATTACTTCATTACTGGCATATTTAGTGCTAACATAAGGACTATTATTGAAACTTTCGACAGAAACATTTTCCTCTTGAAAATTAAATGAATTGATAATTAAATCTATATTTTCCTGCCTTATTAAAAAGCTGTTATTCTTATCTCCATATTCATCTCCGTACTTTTCATTAAAATTTCTAACTGCACATTCATATGCATTATTAATTTTATATTCTAAATCTTCTTTTGTAATATAACTAAATATGCCATTTCCTGTTACTCCTGTAAAAACGCTTATTAATCCGTCAATAATACCCATATTCTCCTCCAAGTTGATGTTTTTTTCTAATTGTTCATTACTTAAAAAATGCAGATGAACCCCAAAATATTAATTCATTCATTTCTTGCGAACATCTATTTAGTCTCTGTACGATTTCTGAATTTTCTTCATATTTCAAAGTGATTTTAAAAAATTCTTCAATTGCTTTGTTTCCATCATTCATTTGCTTTCTAGTATTATTAATAGCCTTACCCCAATCATTATTACATAATATATTATGTGATAGAATTGCACCAAAAACAGAAGCTGCAAAACTATCTATAGGCCACAAATGTCCAATAACAGATTGAAACTGATTAGATAAACTAGCACCAAATCCAACAAAATTCATACCCGAACTTCTAACTGAAGAACAGCCACTCTCGCAAGCATTTATTACAAGTAATCGCCTCTGATCTGTATGTGGTATTAAATCTATTAATTCATTTATTGCTATGGGTTTATCTTTAGAAATATACAAACAGGAATTTGATGGATTGTCAAAATCAAAGTTTCCATGACACATTAACCAAATCATATCATAATTTCCATCTTTATATTTTTCACAAAACAATTCATATGAACACTCTTCGCCAATAAATATATTAGCATTGACGCCTTCACAATTAATAAGATTATTCTCAATTAATTCCTTTTCAATAATTGTAGATGGTAATGAACAATCAGGATCACACCAAATAAGAATATTCTTTATAACCCTTTGTTCTTTTGGATTGCCTGAAACTAGCGTCGATATAGATTTATCCCAATGTATTCCAATTAGAGATTCCATGGGTACATTAACCCAAGGTATTTCAATAATATTAATTTTGCTAATATCTTTTATTAATTTTATTTTTTCTACTATTTCACTTATACAATAGAATTGTTCTAAATTTTCATTATATGTATTTGCCAAATTCTCATTTGAATATCCGTTATAATTAAAGTTTTCATCTGAATTTTCGCCAGTTATTACAGTCCAATTACCCTCAAAATCATTTTTACTGTCGATTAATTTACGCAAAGATATTTTCTTAGGAAATTCTAAAAGAATACATTTATTATTGAGGTAAATTAGGTATGTTATCATATCAGTTTTAAAATTGCTAAAAATAATTAATAGAATTTCCTCACTCTTAAAATTTCCTTCTATATTGTGCGGATAAGTTCTCCATATATATGCGCATTCGGCGGCAAACTCATGCTCATTATGTTCAATAGAGAACAAAATACATTTATTAATGATTACACTCATTTTTTGTTTTTGAAATCCCCTAATGGTTGAGTCGGATATTGTGTTCTCTAAATATTTTAGATATTCTATGATTATATTTTTAATTTTTGTTTTTTTAAAATTAGACTCATTTAATAAAATTGTTGATTCTAAAACCACCCGACTTTCTATATTTGTACTTTTTAAATCATCTAAAATATTTACACCGTTAACTGCCCACTTTATTTTTATCTCATTACTTATTGTATTAACGCTATGTAATGTGTAACATATTTGAAGCGCACCTTCTTTATTTCTTGAAACCTCAATATAGTATTGATCTGTTAATGTATCAGTTATCTCATGCATTTCTTGATTATTATGTGGATTAAAAAGACTACAAGCAAAACATAAATATCCTATATCCCCATTTATAGCTTCTCTCCCAATTTTTAACCATTTTTTCGTACTCTTGTATATTCCATAACATTCTTCATAATTATGTCCCAAAATTCTACCTAAATAAAAGTAACAACTACAGACTTCCATAATTACTCTACGTGCTTGTGGTATTGTTTCAATTCCTAGTTTCCAAATTGAATAAGTTATTCCTTTGTCTAATTCTAAACCTTTTTCCCTATAATTTGGCCTAATCCCTTTCATAAGATAATCCCATGACAAACCGAATATACCCAGCATAGCTAATAACCATGCTATATTATAATAATTCTCCAATGTAAAAAAATACTGGGCTATGAAGTCCTTTTCATCTTTATCATGCACATTAATATACCAATAGTTCATCAATGACACAATTTGTTCAGTTATTTCAATCTGAATTTTGTATTCTTCAGTAGGCATAATGTTTAATAATTCATTACTAGCAGATTCTAGCGCATATAAATTATCAACGTTAATTCCATGTATTTCTATATATTCACATGATTTATATGCTACCTCACTTCTTTCTCTACTATATTTGCTTAAATTCAACAAATTTTTCTTAAGTTTCTTCATAATTGATACCATTTATTATCACTCACTTTCTGAGATAAACATAGTTTAATATACACTTATTTTTAATTAATAAAAATATAATGATTTTTGTATAGCAAATAATTAAAATAGTTACAAGAACTTTCAACTTCCCATTTTAGACATAATACTTGTAAATACTTCTAAAACATTCTACTAAGATTCTTTCTGCATTCTTCTATCATATTCCTTCTAAATTTGTATAATAAATCAAAATAACTCGTTATTTACTAAACAATCCATCTTAACCTTCCTTTAATATTGTGAAAAAACAAAAAAAACACCGATATCTAACCGATGTTTTTTGTCCAAGCAAATCTATTTAAATTATTTAATGCAAGATTTTAATAACAAGAGTTTAAAAAGCTTACCATTTACATATCTTGCTTTTAGTTCTTGAATATTCATAGATAAATTCAATCTTTTAGCAATTTCAAACACAGCAATCCATAAGCCATCGTTATGACTAGGACGCCTCCATATATTTACCCAATGTCATTTGAGATAATAGCTGTTATTCTTGTTTTAAAATATTCACAAAAATAAAGAGCACTTCTGCTCCATAAAACTAATTTCACAAATCCTTAGTAAGTTCGATCAATTGCTTTCTATAACTTTCTTTATTATGCTGTATCTTATGCATATCGACTCTTTTAAGCGTATATCTTTTTATAACATTCTAAAGCTTTCTACCACTTGTGTGGCAAAGTTGTGGGAAAATAAAAATATAGCAGGCTTTACATTGCTGTAAAGCCTGCTATATCAACGTTTACGTTTTGGTGACTCCTAGGGGAATTGAACCCCTGAGTCGTTAAATTGCCTTTTATAACTTTCTGCAATCTGCTATAACTTATGTATATCAACCCCTCCAAGGGTATAACAGTTTATAACATTCTAAAGCTTTCTAACACTTATGTGGGAAAAGTGTGGGAAAATAAATGGAAAAACCGTAATAACTTCTCTTTGCATTATAAGAATAATTAGAAGTTGTAATTATAATAAAATAATTAACTTTACTTGCGATAAGGTTCAGCATATTACTACTAAGTTCGGTTTTTTTATTATTTAAATCTATAATATCTATACATTTATCTTTATATATTTATACAGTGTAATATTGTCTTTTACCACCAGCATTGACATTGTTATTCCACTCTCACTTTATTACACTCCTAACAATTCTTTAACAACCTCTTCTTTTTCAAATAATAGACATCCTCCATCATGTTCTCCTAGTAACAGCTCATTATTTTTAAGTTTTTTAAATAATGGTGATTTTAAAGCTTCTTTTAAACTACATTCTTTTAAATTAACATCTGAATATGGTGAAAATGGACATGGTTCTGCTCCACCATTAGCATTTATATGAAAAAAACCTCTTCCAGCAGCTAAACATCCACCTGAATATTTCTCATCACCGGGGAATGATAAAAACACCATATTTTCAAATATTTTTCTTAGTTCTTCTACATTTTCTTCTAATATTAACCGATCTTTATCAGTAGGTGCAATATTTCTAGTAGATTTAGTTACTGGAACATATTCTGCAAATAATAATACTCTTGTTCCTTTATTATAAAGCTCCTGTACAAACTCTTTACTTGTAACAGTCATTATATTTCCAGTTGTTACAGTTACAGAACCCCCAAATAAAATTCCTTTTTTATTTAAACTATCCATTGAAGTCATTATTAAATTATAAGTTCCTATCCCCCTTCTGCCATCAGTTTGATCCCTATCACCTTCAATACTTATCATTGGCACAAGATTTCTGTTTTTATCAAATAAATTTATATAACTTTCATCTATCATAGTTCCATTTGTGAAAATCGTAAAAACTATTTCTTTAACAGAAGAAGCTTTTTCAATAACTCCTCTCCTCATTAACGGTTCTCCCCCTAATAATAATACAAATGAAATTCCAAGCTCCTTCGCTTCATTAAATATGTCTCCCCATCTTTCTTCTGATATCTCACTACCTTTTAAGTTATCTCCACATGATTTATTAGCTCTTGCATAACAACCCTTACAATATAAATTGCAATTAGTAGCAATACTTCCCATTAAAAATGGTGGTATATGCCCGCCTTTACTTTCTACGATATCTCTTTTATTTTTTGCACTCTTTACTGCTAACATATATTTTATTAGAAATGCAGATTCCTTTGGATTTTTTATAGATGATTTCAAAACATTTTTTACTATATTTTCAATACCCTTACTCATATATTCAGATAAATCAAATGCTTTGTTCATTACTTAACTCCTTCAAAACTCTTTATTTTAAAAATAAATCTAGTTGAATATCAATAAGCCTATCTCTTTCTTGTTTACTCATAATATTAATTTTACTAAACGCTTTAAATTCATCTGCTCTGTAAAATACTAATTGCATAAATGAAATTAATTGATATGAAATAATTTTGCACTCTTCATCACTTTTACTGCCTTGAAAGCATTCTTTAACTAAAGGAAGTATTTCAATAACTTGAGTAAATTCTTCCTTTAATAAATTATAAGGCATCATTTCCTTTGTATATTTTTTATAATCAACAACTATATCACTAATACGAGATAAAAAATCTCTGAGTTTCTTTCTTGGTGCTTTAACACTATTTTTCATATCTTGAAAATAAGTAACTGTAATCAATTTCCTGTGCTCTTATAATATCGCAAACTATATCTCCAAAAAATGTATGATAGCAAATATAAGATAATCCCAATAAACGGTGCAATATACATATAAACTAATGGATAGTTTGCCATATCTTCTTTTCTTAATAGAAATTGTGCTGGAAAATAGTTTACAAAAGCAAACGGAACTACATACATAATGAGCCATTGAATAATTTTATGAAAAATACTAATTGGATAGCCTGCAAATTTTCTCATATTCCAGTAAAACATTTCTTTTAAATTATCAGTTTTAATAAGATAAAAATTAAGGGAAGCAAACAATAAAAATATTGCGCCTTGAATTAGAACACCCCCTATTACTGCTAATACGTAATATATTACTGTTTCAAGATTCCATACAATTCCCACTTTATTGGCTGAAATGATAAATAATGTGATACCTAAAAACCCATGTCCTATAGCTGCAAACCAATCAGAATTACTTGCGATAACTTGAAATAGCAACCCTCTAGGACGTAATATTAACCTATCAAAGCTACCATTTTGAATTGTGCCTCCAAAATCTCTAAGTCCTGTAAAGAATATAATTAATATTCCATAGGTTATGAATAATAGACTAAATAAAAATATCATTTCATCTATATACCACCCATTAATATTACCGAATTTAAGCAAGGTAAAATAGATAACAATAATTCCTGTCGCTTCTCTTAAGAATACAGCAAGTGAACGAAGAATGGCGTCAACCTTATACTGAAACCAGGATTTTATTGTTGTTTTGGTATAGTATAAGAACATAGATAAATTATCATTTTTCATTCTTTAGCCTCCCTGTACAATCAGTTTCTTTTGTCCACATCTCCACATTACGTCACCAATTATATAGAGAATGCCTATCCAAATTATTTGACGTCCAAAATTGAATAAAATATCACCATTTTGCATATCACCAAGATAAAGTCTAACAGGAGTAAAATAAATAGAATCGAAAGGAGTAAATCTAATTATCCTCATTACACTTTTAGGCATAAACCAAAGTGGTAACATAGCTCCAGAAAATACGTTAACAAAAACGTTCTTTATTGTAGCAAGACTCCATACATTTATAAGCCAAAATGATGTCATTTGAACAATAAAGCTAATTTGCCATAATACAAAGAATCCTAAAATTGTACTTACAACAAATAAAATTAATGCAAGCAAGTTTGTTGGCTTTTCTATTTCAACAAAACACCTGGCAATAATAAAGGCTGGTAAGAAATTAAAAGTGAGCCTAAAAATAATATTTCCTAGGTTTTCGGCAAGTAGTCTAATCTTAAAATTAACTGGTTTTAAAAATTCATTTACTATTGAACCATCTCCAATCTTTCGCTGTACAAAGAGATCATCAATTTGAAAAGCATTAGATAAACCTAAGGATAAAATGAAATTAGTTGTTACCATAGAAAATGTAATTCCATCAATCTCAGTTGCAGTGCCATAAAGACTCCTATAAATACACCAAAATATAAAAAATTGCAAACAAGTGTTGATGATTCCTATAATATAATCAAATCTATATACCATATTGTTAGAAAATTTCTTTCTTGCAAATTCTACGTATGCTCTCATCTGATATCTATGCTCCCCTCATAGATTTGTCTAACTATTCCTTCAATTTCAGGTTCTACAATAGATAAATCTTTTACATTATATTTAGTAAGTAAGTCTGTCATTAATTCGTTAATATGCACCTTAGAATTTTCAAATATAAATCTTTTTTTTCGCCCATCAAGCTCATTTAACTCTTTAATTACAACATCTTTTATTGGTTCCATAATAAAGTGGCTTCCAAACTCTACATCAATCTCTCTTGATGTTCCGTATTTCTCTTTTATCCCTGCCAGACTACCATCATAGAGCTTTTCTCCTTTATCAATGATAATTAAGCGATTACAAGTCTTTTCTATATCCTGCATATCATGAGTAGTAAAAATCATGGTAATACCTTGACTTTCATTTAAATAACGGATAAACTCTCGAATCTTCTCTTTACCTACAACATCAAGTCCTATAGTAGGTTCATCAAAAAACACAATTTTAGGAGAGTGAAGTAAAGCTGCTACAATATCTGCACGCATTCTTTGACCAAGTGAAAGTTGACGCACAGGTTGATTAATAAATCCACTCATATCAAGTAGCTCTGTGAATTTATTTAAATTTTCATTATACCTATGATTAGGTATTCGATATATGTGTTTGATAAGTTCAAAACTATCTATTACAGGCAAATCCCAAGCAAGTTGAGACTTTTGCCCAAATACAACCCCAATATTAGATACATATTCCTTCCTTTGTTTATAGGGAATAAATCCTGCAATATTTATTTCTCCACTATCAGGATATAGAATGCCTGATAGCATTTTAATTGTTGTTGATTTTCCAGCTCCGTTTGGCCCTATAAACCCAACCATTTCCCCTTCATTTATACAAAAACTAATATTATTTACAGCCTTTTTATACTCATATTTTGGCATAAATGCATTAACAAGCATACTTGGAATTCCTTTTGACCTTTTGCTTATTTTAAAGGTCTTACTTATTCCCTTAACTTGAATTAATGGTTTCTCCATTATTTCCACCCCTTTGAATACTCTGTGCTGGTATTTTCTCATACATTGCACGAACTATATCGTTTAAATTTGGCTCATACATTTTAATGCTTTTAATATGGCACTGTTTTACTATATGATTTAAAATTATAGATGAATTAATAATTTTATTATCATAGGTAATTGATATACCATTCTTCTCAATTTTATATTTTTTGATAGGTAAATCTTCCAAATCAGGAAACCTCATATTATCAATTTCTAGCTGCATTGTGTGTTCTAAAGCAAATACAGCCTTCATTCTTTTTATATCACCGTTGTAAACCATCCCTCCCTTATCAATAACCATTACTCTTGAGCAGATTTTTTCAATATCTGTTACATTATGAGTTGTAAGAATAACTGTTGTCTTTCGAAGCTTGTTTACTTCATATATAAAATTAAGAATACTTTCTTTAGCGATAACATCTAACCCAATTGTGGGTTCATCTAAATAGAGAATTTTAGGGTTATGCAGATTAGCACAAGCAAAATCTGCCCTCATTCTTTGACCTAAAGAAAGCTTATCAACAGGTTTATATAAAATATTATCCAAATCTAAAATATCACAGAATAATTGCATATTTTCTTTGTACTGTTTATCTGAAATTTTATACATATGCTTCATCATTTGAAAGGACTCAATAACTGGCATCTCCTTCCAAAGTTGAGTTCGGTGTCCAAAAACAGCTCCTATTTGTTTTACATTCTTAATATGATTCTTATAAGGATCCATGCCATTTACTCTTACAATTCCCCTTGTAGGAAGTAAAATACCTGTTAACATATTTATTGTGGTAGATTTACCTGCTCCATTAGGTCCAATAAAGCCAACAATTTCGCCTTGTGATATATGAAAAGAAAGGTTATTTACAACTTGCTTTACCTCATATTCTCGTTTAAAAATATGTTTGATTGCATTTTTTTTACTCTCTTCTTTTTTTAAAACCTTATATTCTTTACACAAATTTTTTACTGTAATCATAAATACCACCTTGCATATTATCCTTTCGGACCTATTTTTAATTATAGTTAAATTTAAATCCCATAGTCAACGACTATGGGATAAACAACACCCTATTAGGTATGAACAACCATGTGCTTTTATTCACTAGAACAATCATGTTTGTTCTAATCTTTCAGATAGAACCATTACATATACACAAAACATGCCATCCTCTTCATAAAAGTCTATCATTCCATCATATTTTTCTACTATACTTTTTATTTGCTTTATTCCATATCCATGTTTTCCATTAGAAGTTTTTGAAGATATAAATTTAGGATTCCTCTCTAAAACTGATTCATTAACTCTATTTTTAATTAAAATAGTGTCGTATGCTCTTTTCCTAAGAATATTCACATGTATTTCCCTATTTGAAGTTATAATACTTGCCTCAATTGCATTATCAAATAAATTACTGAGCAGAGAAGAAAAATCTACACTTCCCATTATTTCAAATGGAATATTCTCAATTTCAGCTTTAACATCTATACCATTTTGCTTAGCATATTCTAACTTTGTATTTATGATATAGTTGAGAATAGAATTACCTGTTTCAATATAGGTATAAATTTGATTTAACTTGTCTAATATTAATGATAAATACTCTTTTGCTTCATCATATTTATTCCCATTAAGAAAAGAGGTTATAACTAAAATATGATTCTTCATATCATGTTTTAACCGTCTAGTTTTCTCATTCAATTTCTGTATTTCCTCACTTTGATCCTTTTCTCTTTTGTAATCTTCATTAAGCAACTGATATTCTAATTGGTATTGCATGCTTTTCCCTATCACTTCAATATACTCTCTATCAAGAGTCTCATATTTGATTTTATACTGTTTTCTTTTTCTATGTTCTAATAAATACAATATTATAAATACCATTGCTACAATAAACATAATTAAAGCTATACCTATGTTAACTGAAAGACTAAATAATTCCATCCTATTACCTCATATACTTCATTAACAGTTTTCTGACATTTTCACGGTTACTTCTTCCTATAGGCAAAAGGCCAACCTTTGATAGTTCAACTTCATTGTATCGAATTGCATATACAAATCGTTGGTTTATCAAATAACCCCTATGTATTCTAATAAATCCCTTAGTAGAAAGTTGTTTTTCTAACACCCCTAGGGATTCTCTATAATAATAAGTAGCTGTTGTAGTAAAAACATTAACGTAGTTTGAATCTGCTTCAAAATACATAATCTCTGATATCTTAATTCTAATGAGCTCATTATTCATCTTTATTGATATTGTATCTTGTCTATCTTTCAATACATTAACTGCATTAGAAATAACCACTTCAATTTCTTCACTAAAATAATTTTTTCTAATAAATCCAAAAGGGTGATATTGAAAAGATTGATACACTAATGCTTCATAGTTTGTTACGAAAATCAAAAGAGTTTTAGAGCCTTGATTTAACAGATAGTCAGCAACTTCCATTCCGCTATGTTTAGGCATATCTATATCTAGGAACAAAATATCTATGTTGGTCTCACTTATATGTTCTAATAATGATTTGGCATCCTGTGTAATATAATACTCCACAAAAATATTTAGTTTTGAAAATATAGCCTTAATTATATCAGATAAATCTTCTAGTATCTTAGGTTCATCATCACAAATTACAATATGATACATATCATTCTCCATTTCTAATGTTATATTATTTCTATGTCATTATCATCAAAAAAATATAAACAACTTATTTAACTGTCTGTCCAGTTTTAAGCTTTTATAATCAAATGTACCACGAAAATATCTCTACAGCTCAACCCAACAAACTTTATACTTATAATCAAATACTAAATCTTGATTTTGTGCAGTCTTTTTTGAAGCCTCATTGAATCCATCACAATCCCACAATATGCTATAGCCTTTTTCACTTGCATCATTTAATACTTTTCTCAAAAGCAAAGAAGCATATCCTAACCTACGAGAACTTGCTAGTGTATCAACTCCTAAAACATAATTTCCATCATATGCTGCTATCGAAATAATTTTACTTGCAATTTCATTATCTTTAATAACAGCAAATCCTATACCATTATCTAAATAACGATCTACGTTACCCCATGCCTTAGCAATTTCATCAAGAACATATGAAACATTGCTATATGCCATATGAAAAAAATCGGTATCAATACTTACAATAGAACACATATCCTGATTTTTCAAATCAACAGTTTTATATTCAACAACCTTATAATTGTATTGCCATCCCCATTCAATATTTTTATCATAAAAAACATTGTTCATCATTTCCAACAATTCTTCAGTATCTGCCGCATATTCAAACTCCTCTTTGCTTCTATCTTTCAAAAATGAATTCAACTCACTCTCAAAAAAAACTCTTAAGTCTTTATAGTGCTTAGCATCTAAAGGCTTTCCCATGAGCTGAAAACCCTCAAGATGCTCTCCCCATACAATTGCAAAACTAGGTTTTTCTAAAGAATCAACCCATATTTTTCCTTTATTTGTTCCATTTAGTATACTCATATATGTAGCACAACTTTTCGAACATCTTAATGATTCAATTAAATTTCTATCGCCTATATTTATTACTTCCCTCATTTTTTCATTCACTTCACAATCCCCTCAAAAAATAAGTATTCTCCTTGAACAATATTTACCTAAATCATTCATGAACTTAGATTCAATATTTTAATTGTAATATATATCCAAGATGCTTTGTTAAACACTTTTATAATTTATTTTATCCGCTGCACATTATAGACATAATACTCATAAATACTTCTAAAACATTCTACTAACAATCTTTCTGCATCCTTCTATCATATTCCTTCTAAATTTGTATAATAAATCAAAATAATCGTTATTTACTAAACAATCCCTCTTAACTTTTCTTTAATATTATGAAACAACAAAAAAAACACCGATATCTAACCGATGTTTTTTGTCCAAGCAAATCTATTTAAATTATTTAATGCAAGATTTTTATGACAAGAGGCTCATAAGCTTACCATTTATGTAGGTCTCTATTCATGGCTATATGACTCATTTACATATCTTGCTTTTAGTTCTTGAATATTCATAGATAAATTCAATCTTTTAGCAATTTCGACCACAGCAATCCATAGGCCATCGTTATGACTAGGCCCCTCCATATATTTACCCAATGTCATTTGAGATAATAGCTGATGTTCTTGTTTAAGTGATGTTTTAAAATATTCACAAAAATAAAGAGCACTTTTGCTCTATAAAACTAATTTCACAAATCCTTAGTAAGTTCGATCAATTGCTCTCTATAACTTTCTTTATTATGCTGTATCTTATGCATATCGACCCTTTTAAGCGTATATCTTTTTATAACATTCTAAAGTTTTCTAACACTTACGTGTTAAAAGAGTGTTAAAACAAAAATATAGCAAGCTTTACATTGCTGTAAAGCTTGCTATATCAACATTTATGTTTTGGTGACTCCTAGGGGAATTGAACCCCTGAGTCGTTAATTTGCCTTTTATAACTTTCTGCAATCTGCTATAACTTATGTATATCAACCCTTCCAAGGGTATAACATTTTATAACATTCTAAAGGTTTCTAACACTTATGTGGGAAAAGTGTGGGAAAATAAATGGAAAAACCGTAATAACTTCTCTTGGCATTATAAGAATAATGCCAAGCTGAAGTATATATAAAAAACGCAGACTTACTCCATTACTTTAGTAATCCTAACAGTTGTTTGTGTCGTCCATTATGAAAAACACGAATTATTCATCTACTCTATTATAATAATACTATTGTCTATAATTATTATGGCTTGATTATCCGTTAATTTAATATTAGGACAATCACTTGTATTTAAATATCCACATTCTGCGCCTTCTTCTGCATGAACATCGAGCGTGCAATTGATATAACCTAAATTTTCAGGTAGATTTTGTGATAAAGCAACACTGCCTGCACTTACTCCTACGTATACCCCGCCGTTATCTAAAAATTTTTTCAACGGAATATTAAATTTAGTTTCATTCATTTTGCTTAATAAATGTTCTGTAGTTCCACCACAAACATATATCGCATTATAATTACAAATTTCATCACAACTCATAATTCTATCTAAATCATATGTAACTATGTTATCTTCTAAAATACCAGCCTCTAAAAGGTCATTTTTACATATTGGAATCCACACCTTTGCGTCCTCTGTTATTGCAGCAGTTGGAATAAAAATAACTTTAATTTTAATATTAGGTACATTTACCAATGATAAAAATTTTTCTTCGATGTTTTTGTTAGTAAACCCAGTAGACGTTAAAATTATATTTTGCATAATTGAACCACCTTATATTTTAATATAATAATACGAAGGTTATGAATTAATTTTTATTATCCAATAGTTTCTGGCATAAGTACATTAAACATCCATTTATTATTGCAAGTATAATATAATTAATCAAATTATTTTTTAGTTTGATAACTTCAAATCCTATAAAAAATGTTAAGACAATACTCAAAAAATTTATTAATGCAAATAATTTATTCTTTTTCATATTTTATCCCCTTCATTCGTTAGATAGTGTTTGCTCCGTCTTATTTTACTATGTAGCCAGTTATGAAACATTTCATAACTAATAAAACATTCTACTAACAATCTTTCTGCATCCTTCTATCATATTCCTTCTAAATTTGTATAATAAATAAAAATAACTCGTTATTTACTAAACAATCCCTCTTAGCTTTTTTAATATTATGAAACAACAAAAAACACCGATATCTAACCGATGTTTTTGTCCAAGCAAATCTATTTAAATTATTTAATGCAAAATTTTAATGACAAAAATAAAGATCACTTCTGCTTCATAGAATTTTCAAAATCATCTTTATTATTGAAAAACACCTTGTAATACACTTTAAATAAATGTATATCTAACCAGTGAAGATTTCTTGTTGCTAAAGTTTCACCATTATACACAATGTTTGATTACTGCTTAGCTTTGATTAAAGTTCCAAGTATTAGATTTACTACAATTGTTTCATTAATTAAACCTCAGTTAAACATATTAAGATTTCCTTACTATCATGCTCTGTATAAACATGTGGATTATTAACGTGTGGTTCTATCCCATGCCACCCTTTTTCAATAGCTAGTCTATAATAATGCTTTGCTTGTTTTATCTCCCCACTTTTATAAAACATACATGCACAATTCCAATATAAACTTGGATCACCATCCCAATCCCAACCTTTATCAAGAGCTTGTGAATAACTCCATGCAGAACGTTTAAAATCAGCAGGTCCTATATTCAAATTTGTTTTTCCAAACATATAATAATTACCATTAATAAGCATATTATTTAATTTATTTGCCCAACCAAAAAACACTTCAAACTCTTTAAGAAGCTTAAATCCAACTGATTTAGCTGTTGCTATTGAACCAGCGTTATCAGTCCAGCATTGCCACCCTGTACGTTTCATACCCATATTTTTAGCGAGAGCAAGCGTAGCGTTAGCCATTTTACGCCCAAATCCTTGTTTTTGATATTTAGGATGTGTCTCAATTCCAATTTCACATTCATCTCCTACCACCCAGTCAGTTAAGCACCATCCAATAATCTTGTCATTCACAATAGCTACACATCCGAATCCTCTACTTAAAAAATCATCAACTGAAACCCATCCATCTAATATTTCATCAATAACCCAGTCAAGCCCAAGCAATTCTGTTTTAGTGAACAATTCTTTATCCAAAGAGTAAATACCCTCAGACAATACAGTTTCAACATTTAACATATCATTTGAAAATGTCATCCGCTTACTTTTCATTGGATTAAGACCATCAAACATAATGTTTAATTGGTTTTCGCAGTTATTATTTGGAGAATAGAATACAACATAATCTAATGCATCCTCTTCCTCATATTTCGGTAAAATATCAGCCTTGATTACAGTATTCATTTCTCTTGAAAATGCCTCATTTTTAAGTCCATCACTTAAAAAAATACCTTCTGGTGTTACTGCAACAGCAGATAACCTGTTTATATCAGCAAATATCCTTCCTTCCACATATCCATCAATTACACCTTTAATAGAAATATGATGTCTAAAGTCCTTAAAAAGATTTTCTACTTCACGAAATTCACTTTTATTTAATTCCATATATAATACCTCCAATATTTATTTATTTATTTATTTATTTATTTATTTATTTATTTATTTATGACCCCATTGATTCCTTTTTGCATATAGTTTTTGCTTTTTAAGCAAAGCCATATTTGGCCTTTCTTTTTAAATAAACCTCATACTGTTTTCTTCTAACATCAACTAGTTTTACTTCTGTATACTGCTTGTTGAAGCTATCCATTCGTTCTTGACTTATACTACCATCCTGAATAGCTTTTGTAATTGCACAACCTGGTTCTTTATCATGTTTACAATCATTAAATTTACATTCAAGGGCTATTTTAAATATATCCTTGAAGCTTTCCTCTAAAGCATCGCCATCTACCCATAGCTGTAACTCCTTTAATCCAGGTGTATAAATTACCATACATCCTGATTCATGGAAAAACAGTTGTGTTCCTGTAGTTGTATGTCTTCCTTTGCCTGTTGTATTACTAATAGCATTGTTTTTTTGTCTTTGTACTTGGATTAAATTGTTTACAATTGTTGACTTTCCAACTCCCGATGATCCTAAAAAAATAACAGTTTTCCCACGCATCATATGTTCCAAAAAAATATCCATCCCGATATTTTTAAGGGCACTAACTGAATATACGGTACCCTTAAAGTGACGATGTTTTAATTATACCTACAAATTGTTACATAAAAAATGGAAAGTTTTATTATAATAAAACTTTCCTATTAAAACATACAGTAAAGTTGGTTAGTCCTTTTTATAATATAGTTTGAGCAAAATTATATAAACAACTCATAACCACTTTTAAATTTTATAATAAAGTTTGATCAAAATGATTATTTAGATAACTTAACTTCTTTATTTTAATACTCCCTTTTGTATAGCATCGCCGCATACTCCACATGCCAATAATCATCTTATAATTCTATGGATAATAAGAAGTTAAAATTGTACTAAAATTTGTATATATTTTTGAACTCAAGTCTATTGTAGAGATAAACGTATTTTCTAATAATTTATTTAATAACGCTTTCAAATCGCTACTCCTTTAGGATGATAACTTCTATAATTGCAAATATGTTGCATCCCATAATATAACTGTCGGCTAAGTCAGAGGAATTACTCCCTCCTTCTCGCCTAAGAACTGTACGTGTCACTTTCGCGACATACAGCTCAAGCTCTCATTTATCCTATTGTCTTTATAATATTTCTGCAAGCCTTAGTTGCCTTATGATTTTGTAGCCCTTTTGTTTTTGCTGTTTTGTTGGAAGTTCACCTTCTAGCGGAAATATTTTATAATATTGTTTGTTACAATATCTATGTACCAATTGTAAATTGTTATATTTCCTTGTTCCGCCGTGTATCACTGGCACCTTTTCTTGTACTTCCAACCTTTCTGTAAAATCTGTAATACTCTTATTGCATATAGGGCATTTATAATTCTGTATTTTAGCCATTTTCTGTTTGCTTTTAACACAGTTTCTGTTAAATTCCTTTTCATCCCTACTATTGAAATATCCTTTAAGGCTACTATCATATGGAGTTGCTCTAAATTTAATGAGCCTATGCCTGACTATTGGTATCCATGACATTTTTGTGAGTTGCTTATTCTTTTTAGGGTCAGTCAGTATCCATTTGTTTTTGCTTTGTCCCGCTATATCTGGTTTGTAGTATCTATTTATTATCCAAGTCTTACTTTTCTTTGGATGCAAATATTTTAAAAACCTAAATGTACACCACCATATATGGTGGTCCATATATGAATATGAATGTTTCGCGACCCACGCCGACCAATAATTACCTACGCCCTTAATTATTGGATTAAGTTTGTTTATTACGGCACCAACATTTTTACCCTTCAACTTTTGTATTTCAGTTGAAATACTTTCTTTACTTTTCTTGATAGACTCCTTTGATGGTTTTATCAGCAGTTTTTCACCTTGACACGTTTGATACATTCTAACATTAAGGCCCAGAAAATTAAAACCTTCATCTATCGTTACCACTCTTGTTTTTTCTTTAGATAACTCCAGACCTCTTTTATCTAAATATGGTTTTAATAGTTCATAGACATCCTCTGCATCTTTTTGTGTATTGCACATTACCACAAAATCATCTGCATAAAACACTAATGTATATTTGGTTACGTTTGTATAACTTACAATTTTGCCATTGTTTTTTACAGGCTTGTACTTTATTCCAAGTATATCCTCCATACCCATTAATGCAATATTAGC
>NZ_JBOITL010000039.1:0-336768 GCF_050717515.1 Clostridium sp.
ACATCTTTTTCTATTCCTAATTCCTTTATCTTTTTAATTAACTCCTTACCTTTCATAATCACACCTCCTCTTATATTTTAAACATGAAAAAAGGACTATTAAAGTCCCCTGAGTTAGTTCAGATTATATTCCTAAAGTGCAACAATTTCTCCTGTAGCTAAATACAAAGCAACCGATGCTCTGTAATTCTCAGGTACTACTTTCTTTGTGCTAGCTTCCACTGGCTCTAAATCCCACACATTTACCTTAACCAAATAACCATAAGCCTTTATTAAATAATCTTTCATATTATATTCCTCCTAATGTTATTATTTGTTCTGATAATTCTATTATAAGTTCAGCCATTTCGACTTTAGCTAAGTCAACTGGTTGGACTATTATTGGCTCTACATGTTCCCTAAATGTCTTAGTTGTCTCGTCATAATCCCAACCTTCTTTGATTTCTGCATTACCAGTTATTTCTACTAACACGATATTCGGAGCAAAGTCGGGCTTTACTTCAGCCTTAAAAATCCAATGTACTTTGCTTTTATATATCTGTGCAAAATCTTTCATATGGTATACCCCCTATCCTATTCACTCCATTCTATTATTACCAGTCCACTTCCCCCAGCACCGCCAGCACTATTATACCCAGAAGTACCACCAGCACCGCCAGCAGCTATAGTTATTAATATTGGTTCACCAGGTGTTACTGGTATAGGAAAATTATTTAACCAACCACCAGCACCGCCACCTCCGCCGCTACCATAACCAGAACCACTATTACCGCCACCGCCACCGCCACCGCCAGTATACCCAGCAGTACCAGAACCACCATTACCAGCACCACCATTACCACCATAACGATAGCCAGCACCACCAGCACCACCATAAGCATTACTACTATAATCGCCGCCAGCACCATTACCACCAACAATACTAGTAAGGACTCCGCCCTCTCTAGCATAACCCCCACTACCGCCAGCTCCACCAGCACCAGCTCCAGCGGTAGGTCCACCACCAGGCCTACCGCCACTACCGCCTCCAAGAGACACAAAATTTCCAAAACTAGTAACCCCACCGGTAGCACCAGCATTAGGATAACCAGCAGAAGGCCCATAACCAGCACCACCGCCACCTCCAGCAGCTACAATGGACAGTCTAACAGCTTTAACCTTATCGGGGACCACCCATTGGTAAGTTCCTACATTTGCAAAGGACATAGTCTTCGTTAAATTAGAAAGGCTATTAACTTTGCTCAATATTAAATCTAATGTGATCTTATCTGCAATAAAAATTTCTCCTGGCAATTACAAAACCTCCTTATAATATAATAGTCCATTTAATATGCCTAATTTATAATGTTTTGAAGTTCCTGGATCTAACATTCTGTCAATATGCTTCGAGTTATCAGCCCAATGCGAATCAACTTTTTGTTCTAATGTTGTAATTAAAGTGTATAAATTACCTGCAACGTCTGTTGTCAATTGCCCTTTAACTGCATTGAACCAACTATTAAAATCGTTTGTCCAGGTATTGGTATTGGTATTATACCAGGTGTTAAACATATCGAAAAAGTTTTGCGTATTAGTATCATACCAAACATTATATTGCAATTGTTTTTCAGCAGTCCAGTCTACTAGTTCTGCATTGTACTGTGCCTTTTTACTTGTAATCCAGTCCTGATACTGATTAAAAAATGTGGTGGTATCTAATTGTTGAACTACACCATGTACTATGCCACACAAGGATGTATTTGCCCTCAAATCTGTTATATCTGCTTGTACTATACTTACTGCACCTTTATTTATATAGATGTCTGCAATACCTAACTCATAAACATCTGCATCTCTTTGTAGGGTTGGCGCAATTGGTGCGCTTGCAAATGTACCTTTTTTAATATTTGCTGTAATTGTTCTATTTATAGTATTAAACTGTATTACCACTCTATCAATCCTTTTCAATACACCGTCTGCATTTTCTAAAGGCAAAATTAGGTCATCTGTATTTATATAAAAATAACCATCTATCCAAGACTTACCTAGCTTTAGAGTAACCGTCATATTGCTATTGCTTATTATTTGTAAATTTGTGCTAGGCAATGGGAATACACCGTTACCGATAAAGCTTGCAAAGTATTGAGCAAAATCTTGTGCAAAATATTCGCGATCATCACCTATACTATTAAAAAAACTTGATTTTTCCAAACTATCACATCCTTTCTATTTTATTATTTGCTTGATTTTATCTATTAAGGTCGGTATCGAATTACCAAACACTGCATTAATAGATAACCTATTTTCCTCATATATTTCTTCAATCTCGGTTATTCTACTATCCAATGTAATTCCCCATTTCTTAGAAACGATAGTTATTATATCTCCTAAATCAAAATTAAATTTGTACTTAAGATTAGAGTTAAGGTTTATCTTGCTATCAAACGTTTTTAATTTTAATCTCTTGCTTAACTCTGCAGCTAAATCTTTATCTACAAATAATTCAAATCTATCTAATCCGGTGCTGTTTCCTAAACTTGTTGTTAAATCATAAGCCACATTTTTATAATTATCTAAGCTATTTGTATATTCTTGTTCTAAAATGTTCTCAAATTCTTTGCTAAATATGGCCCTTGAATTAGCACTTTGGTTTACAGATCTATCAAGTCCTTTGTAGATATTAAAAGTTAATTTCTTTGTAGATGTATTAAATTCTGTCCTGAATCCTAATGCTCCTAAGGTTGCTATATTGGTTATATCCTCTAGTAGTTCCTTATTATCTAAGGTATAGCTTATAGTGCCTGTGTACCCATTGCTAACCCCTAATAGTAAGTTTGGAATAACTCTATTAGTATTTGTTGGACTTACCGCATTATCTGTTACAAGGCCTCTAATAGCATTTTCTGCAGTATTGTTAATTACGGTAGCCCCTAATGCTATTCTCCTAGTCAAATATCCTGTAGCAAACCTTCCTTTGATTACTATTATTTCTTTGCTCTCTGAATCTAACTTATAATTTACATATCCTATTACACCTACCTCAGTATCATCTTTTTTATAAATGATGCATTCTTCTTGTAATAAAATAAGGATTTCAGGAGTCAACACACATTGCAATTCAAATTCACCACATTTGAAGTACCTGCGGACCCACCTTAGGGATATAAAATTATCTACTATACCCTTAAAATTTAATAACCTATCAAATATATAAAGTTCCATCCATCACACCCCCAAATACTGTGGACGATAATAAATATTTACCACCAAATTGTCTAAATTGGTATCAGCATTATATCGGAATAAGTTATCTCCAACATCGAGCTGAAGGAATGTACTTTGAAAATCTATAAAATTAATAGCATTGGTAGTAACACCATTTAAAGTACTTTTAATATTTTTATCTCCAAAATAAGTACTAACTGAGATTACTTCCCCTGCAACTATAGTTTTATTTATTTTTATAAACTCTCTAGTATTTACATTTAAAATCGAAGGATTAGTAAGTGTAGCCAGGGCTTTAAATTCTACTCTCATTCCACATTCTGTATTTCCCAAATTAGCTACATTTACGATTAAACTTGGCTCTCTATGTCCAAATTTAATCCCGCCACTTGATAATTTCAAAGGAAAACTAAAATCAGGTTTCCATAGTGCTATTTCTTCTTTGCTTTCTAATAAATCAGTCCAATATGGATTTGGACATATTAAATCTGCTGTAAATGTTAGAAGATCATGTGTATTGGTAAGAGGAGCCTTAAAACTTTCTATTTCATATTCTATTGCTTTTTCTACTCCACAATAATCAACAATAAGGACTCCAACATATTTGGGATTAAAAAAAGAGATCAACTTTTCGCGTTCGATCTCTTTGTTTTCTCCTTTAAAGTCTGCCACAATTGCGATAGGCCTTTTATCTATTCTCTTACTACTAACTGTACTTCCATCATACTGCGAATTAGAGGTTATATTTAATTGAAATTCCGCACTCTCTATGCCCTCAATTTCTATTAACTTATAGGAAGTATCTTTAGTGATTTCTAAAATTTTATTATTACTTTTTAAAGTTATATTAATATCCAAGGGCTAAATCCCTCCCTGTCTTTTTAAGCAATCTAGCATTTTCGCTAGGTGTATTTTGTGGATTAACAATTGTAACATTTTGTGTAACACCATTATCATTGTTAGTCGTAGTACCTTGTTGACCAGATTTATAACCATTACTCGCTACAACCTTTGCTGTAATACTAGCAGTTTCGTACCCCACTGTGTCTTTCATTTTAGCAACTAGATCAGATAAGTTGCCTTGCATACTCTTTTGTATGTTTTTAGTCTCATCTTCAAAACCTACTCCAACACCTTGTGCCATATACTTACCAATTTGATCTCTGAATACAGTGGATGGTGAATGTATTCCTAAAACATCTTTAGCTGACTGTAATGCCTGTAACGCAACCTGTGCAACCGTATTGGCAAGATTAATAGCCATATTATTAACTCCTTGAGTTATACCAAGTATTATATTCGCTCCAACTGCATTCCAATCAGGAGTAGCCATTATGGTTTGGATGTTAGTAGCAAGTGTTGCAAATTCCGTTTCAGTACCAGTTCTCAATGTGTTTACTGTACTTTTTACATTTGTAGCCATTGTCTTAAATTGAGTTTCGGTATTTGTTTTTAGAGTACCTATTTTCTTAGCCCAATCTTCATTTAAAGTTTTAAGTTGTAACGCTGAGTCAACGTTTAATTCTGTAAGTTGCTTATCATAATTAGTTTTTAATTCAGTAAGTTTTGAAGCTGACTCAGTAGCTATATCTGACATTTTGTCACTCCATGTAGATACATAGTCACTTAGAGCCTGTTCTGATTCATTATTTAAGGTACTTATTTTGTTTAATGTCTCTAAACGTAATCCTTCAAGCTCACTAATTGCTCTTGTCTTTGCTTCGTCATGCTTTGTTTTCCATAATTTCACATAAGTATCTAATTCAGGAGCAGATAGTTTATTTAAAGCTTCGATTTGTGCTGCGGATTTAGGACGCATATCTGTTAGTTCTTTAATTAAATCATTGCCGATACCTTTTTGGGATAACCCAGACATATTTGATTTCCATGATTCTACTTCTGCAGCCTGGTCTTGTAAATTCTTAATTAAGGACTGCCCACTTACTGGAGATTTGGCACTAACCTCATCAAATAAACCATATGCATTATACAATGATTGGGTTCGCGAAACAACCGCATCATCATACTCCTTATTAACATTCTTGATATCATGTACAAGCTTGTCATTAATTTCTTTAGTTTTATTATAGTACTCGTCTTCTAAGCCCTTTCTCTTGTCTGTTGATGCTGTATTAATATCTAAAACACTTTTAGCATAGTCTGCAGCGAGACTTGTTCGTTTAGAATCGGTATCTGTTTCTATCTTTAAAAGAGATTGCGCATGCTCACGATTAATTTTGTTTATTTCATTCTCAAGTCTATAAACTTCTTTAGCTGCTTCTTTTCGCTCTTTTGTGCCATCTTTGTATTTCTTTTGTATTTCTGACCAAGCATCATATTCTTCCTGTAAACTCATTGTGTTATAGAATTTACGCTCATCTATTGACTCTTTAGCTTTTGAAAATGATTTTTGATTATCTGATTCTTCTTTCTTGATCAATTCATTTTTAAGTCTATATACTTCTCTGTCTGCTTTCTTACGGTTGTCAGTTCCTTCTTCGTATTTCTTTTGCATATCTAACCAGGCTTTATATTCTTCTTCTAAACTCATTTTGTTATAGTATTTAGCTTCATCTATTGTGTCTTTGTATTTTGATAATTCGTCTTGCCTATCAGTTTCTTCCTTTTTAATCAATTCATTCTTAATCCTATAAACTTCTTTATCTGCTTCTATCCGTGCATCAGTTCCAGCTTTATATTTCTTCTGAATGCCTTTCCAAAAAGTAAGTTCTTGCTCTAGAGTTAATTTATTATAATACTTTTCACTGTCAATTACGGCAATTGAGGCATCATATTTCTTCTTAGCATCATCAGCTTGTTTAGCAAGTAATTCATTCTTAAGCCTATAAACTTCTTTATCTACTTCTTTTTGCTCTTCCGAGCCTCTCTTAACTTTCTTCTGAACTTGTTGCCAAGTATAAAGCTCCTCATCTAGACTCAATTTGTTATAATACTTACGATTATCAATCCATTCTTTTGCTGCTTCCATCACAGATTTTGACATTTTCGAAGCCGCGGTTACTACTTCTGGAGTACTAGCCTTTATACCATCAGCCATACCTTTGCCAATCATAACACCAACTTCATCTCTCATAACTCTTGATGGCGAATGTATATCGAAAAAATCTGTAAAAGCATTTTTTATACTTGAAGCCGCATCCTTTGCTGCCTGTATTACTGTCCCAATACCAGCAATAAGCCCTTTGCCAATACCAGCTAAAATATCTATACCAATTTTACCCCAATTAACACTTGCAAAAGCGCCTATTAGGGCAATTACTATTTGAGGTATTGCAGCAATAAGTTGCGGAATTGCCTGTATTAAACCACCTATAAGTGCAATCATAATCTGAACAGCTGCATTAATTATAAGCGGTAAATTATCTGTAAGAACTTTTACTATAGTATTGATTATAGTAGGTAACATAGCTATTAATTGTGGTAGGGCTTGCACTAAACCTTTTATAATAGCAATTATAATTGTTATTGCCGCCTGAAGAATTATTGGCAAGTTAGTAGATATTACTTTTAACACGCTATTTATTATTTGTGGCAACATAGCTATCAACTGTGGTAGGGCTTTTATTAACCCATCTATAAGCGCTACTAAAATAGTCATTCCAGCCTGTAGAATCACAGGTAAGTTCTTAGTTATTATGGTTGTTATACTATCTATTATCTGCGGTAGCATAGCTATTAATTGTGGTAGGGCTTTTGTCAATCCGTCTATAAGTGCTACCAATAACGTTATCCCAGCCTGTAGGATTATTGGCAAATTCTCAGTTAATACTTTTATTATACTGTCTATTATCTGTGGTAGCATAGCTATTAATTGTGGCAATGCAGTTACTAAACCATTTATAAGTGCCACTAATAACGTTACTCCAGTTTCTATTATAATTGGTAGGCTAGTAGTTATAAATGTTACTATACTAGTTATTAATGTTGGCAACATAGCTATAAGCATAGGTAATGCTGTCAATATACCAGTTACTAATCCAGTTATAATTTGCAATCCAGCATTTAATAGTAACGGTAAATTTGTAATTATTGCATTAACTAAGCTCATAACACATTGCAGAGCAAGAGGTATTAGTGTAGGAAGCGCTAGTCCTATACCCATAGCAAGGTTTCCTATAATTTGGAGCCCCACACTCAATAATTGCGGTAACACTTGCAATATTCCAGTTACTAAACTTGTCATTATCTGCACAACTGCACTTGTTATTGCTGGTAAATTGGTTTGTAATCCTGTAATTAAACTTTGAATTACTTGTAACCCTAAGCTTATAATTACTGGCAAAGATGTAAGCATGCCATTTCCAAGAGAAGCTACTATTTTTACCCCAGCATCTAACAAACCAGGTAATATGGTATTTATTAATCCTGGTATTTTATCAATAATTAATGGAAATAATTTTTCTATTAAAAGCCCAATACCATTTATAACAACTTCTATTCTTGGTAATATATTTTCCCCAAAAGCACCTACACTAGTAACTAAATTTTTTATCAATCCATCAAAATCAGACTCCTCATCAGCCATACCTGTTAATAAATTGGCCCATGCGGATTTAGTCATGTTCAAACTACCTTCGATAGTGGATGCAGCTTCTTTTGCAGTAGTCCCAGTTATACCAGTTTGAGTTTGAATTGCATGAATAGCTGTAATAACATCACTAAAGTTTTTCATATCATATTTAACACCAGTAAGTTTTCCTGCATCAACAAGAAGTCTTTGCATTTCTGTTTTTGTACCACCATAACCAAGCTTTAAGTTATCTAACATAGTATAATTTTGCTTTGCAAACCCCTGATATGCGGTTTGTATATTTCCAATACCTGTACCCATCTTGTTTGCGTTATCTGCCATGTCGGTAACAGCCATATTTCCTATATCAGCTGCTTTTTTTGTGTCTCCACCCAATCCTTGTAATAAACTTGCAGAGAATCCTGTAATGGTGCTCATGTATTCGTTAGCAGACATTCCAGCTGTCTTATACGCATTATCAGCATACTTCATAACTTTATCGCTACTGCTTTTAAATAATGTTTGAACTCCACCCGTTAACTGCTCAAATTGAGCATATTGTTCAACTGATGTTTTTGTTAATGCAACCACCGCTCCGGTAGCTACTGCTAACATTGCTGCAGTGACTTTTGAAGCTACTCCTAATGCACCACTAGCCATACTTCCCAGTTTACCGCTAAGGCCTTGTATACCTTTTTCAGCGCCACTACCATTTACACTAGTATCAATTATTATCGTTCCATCACTCATATATTTTCTCACCTACCTTTTATATAAAATAAAAAGCAGGCACTGGCTCACTACACTAATGTGTGGCTCTAGGCTCTGTCTTTGGTATATTAATATCATTTATTTTTTTACATCGAGGGCACTTTAATTCTCCCTTAACATAATCAGCTTTTAAAAGCATTTGATTGCAGTGTTTACATCTAATCTCTACAATTTTAATCACCTTCTTTTTCTCCAACAAAAAAGCACCTACATTTCTGTAAGTACTTTTTTTATATTTCCCATTTGTAACCACAATGCTGACATAAAGCTATAGTTTTATTTTTAAACTTTATGTTCCCAGTTTCCTTTCTTTTCCCAATCAATAGCCACAAGCCACAAGTGCAAAGAATTAAGCAAATCCTTCCAATACTCCAAAGACATCCCATATTTCTATTTTTAGTTTTACCAGCAATTTGCTCTAGTGTCACAGATACATTTTCATTTTTACATTTTGGACATTGCATATAATCACCCCCATATACAATTTGTATTAATTATTGCATATACAGGGTAATATTACAATAGTTTGGATAAATCTCCACCATTAAGCAAAGCATTTTGAATACTATCAAGTTTTTCAATTTCATTTTTACTTACCTGACCTTTTATTTTATACAATTCTTTCATTTTTTTGTATTGTGTTTTCTGCTCTTTATCCTTGATTTCATTTAGATCAATAGAACGATAACCCATAATTTTAACTATCTCATTATCTTCTTTAAGACTTTTAAACATTGCTTTGAACTTCCACCAATGCAAATCTACATCTTGTAAATCAATACTATATTGATCTAAAAATGCACTATAAATATAATCATCATCAAAGTTAAAATCATAAATTTGATTGCTCTTACCTTTACCATTTCCGCTTGATGCAACCATATCTTTACCACATCTATAAAACCAAAGCAATTGATCCATTGCTAAATTTATGTTTTCAGGAGTCTTAGGATAATATAATTCTATGGCCTGTATTATCTTTTGTTTATCATCTAAATCATTGTCAGCCATCATTAACTCAAAGAGCATAGAAGTTCTAAAATCTGAATTTATGCTATATTCCACACCTTCTATAGTGACTTCCAAAGGTAATAAGTCAATTAAAATATTCATTATTTTTTAGCACGTTTTTGTGCCCTATTCGGAGAATATTTATTAGCGAGTTTTTGAACCTCTTCTTTCTGAGAATTCATGGCTACTACTAATTCTTCAAATGCTTTCAAACAAATCAATAGATTAACCCTATCCCCAAATATTTTTTTATCTGTACCTTCTCCAAATAAAGTATTAAAGGTACTAAAGATAACTCTGCATTGAGTTCTAATACTTTCAGATGGCTTCATACCCTCAACTTTTTTAGCAATTCCCGCTACCTCTCCTAATGCATTCTCGTATTTTTCAGCTACATCCGCATCTAATATATCTATATCTTCTAATTCTACATTATTAATTTTCAATTAAATCCCTCCTATATTGTTTTGGCTACAAATCCATCTGTAAATGTTTTAAGCACAGTATCAAATGTTCCTAGTATAGGATCACTTAAACCCAAGAAACTTCCTGAAACTCCAAGCTCTCCATCATTGTCATCAAAACTGTCTACAGATATTGCCACGTTAAATTTTCTAGCTCTAAAGCCAGTCGTTACTGCAGCTTCATCTAAATCAACTATTATATATTCTGTTTCTGTATCAGCTCCTGTAAGTTGCATTTCTCCAATGTTTCTTATATGTTCGATAACATTTTCACTAACAATTTGGTCTGCATTGAAAGAAGTGTTCCATTCATAGCCCGTAACACTTTGGCTTGCACTTGATTGATTGATGTACCTCTTACTTGATGTTTGCGCTGATGGGCTCTCATTTAGTTCTGTGAATCCTGTTCCTAGTAATTCAAAAGCTGCTTTCGCCTTTAAATAGTTTGCTTGTATTTTACGTTTTCTAACTGCCATGATTAAATTCCTCCTTGTTTTTTATAATATTTTAATCTTAATTGAATCTGATATTGTGCAGTATCCTCTGAAACTGCAAATGCATAGCCTGTACTTGTTACTTTAATTTCTCTAACTTCTAAATTTGTATCCAATATAGGAAATATTTCATTATCGTTTTTAGATTCAAGTTCATCCGCAAACTTTTCGTAAAAGCCTGAGTTATCAATATTTTGTATAACATCTGAACCGTATGGCTCTCTGCTAGTAAATATAAACGCATACTGTCTAATGCTATCACCATTAACATATTTTTTTAGAATAGGTTCTATAGGAACTTCCTCAATACTATATGCATCAATATTAGTATCTAAATAATTTACATTCAATCTAATAGCATCATTAAAAGTTTCCAAACAAGACATGTCTTTTATAAAATTTCGTATGCTTTCAATTATCATATATGTCCTCCACAAAAATTAGCAATAGTTTGTACAATAGTACCTCCATTATCAATCCAACCGCGTGAAGCCCATTGCTTTCCCCTTTTACCGCCAGCTGCATCACCCTGTTTCCCCATACCCTTGTTATTATAAAATTGTTTCGATGCATAAGGCGCTGAATATATAATTCTAGCAGTTTCAATAGTGATCATCATATCCTTAAGCCGGCCGGTATCAAGAGGTATATAATTATTAAATGCTTTAGCACATTCTTTTGTAAAAAGTACTTGAGCAGGTCCATTATTTTGCAATTTTCTTTTCGCCATAATAGCTGCAGCTGAGTTCATATTTATTTTTATAGTTGCGCCCATTACTTCCCCTCAACTTCCCAATGATCACTTAATTCTCTGGAAGACATTATATTTATTACATCATTATAATTTTTTTCTAAATCAGCAATGGAGTTAGGTTTAATACCCAAAATTTCAAAGTCAATTTCACCTTTTACGATCTTATCTCCTATAGCTAAAGTAAAATAATTTACTCTTTCATTACCATTTAATTTTGCAAACTGTTTTGGCGAAATATAATTATCTATTTTATCTAAGATAATACGGATGGAATCAGCTAGTAATAAACCATTGCTACTAACTGTAGCGTTCCTAACGCCATTCCAGTTAACGCCTTTAATAACGGTCCTTTGATATAGGTCATATCCACTTGAAAAATTATAGTATTTATTATAAATTGTCACATCAGTGTTTGGAAATAATACCATCTAATCACCCCATCATCCTGACATATGGGAGCGGCAATAACATTTTTACATTATCGGTTATAGACCATGCTTCAATACCATCAGCAAATGTAACAGATTGTACACCATCACTCTTAGATTTAATTCCTGTAGCTTTAATAGATTTAATAGCTAAAGAACTTTCTACTAACTCATCAATGGCAAGCTCAAAATTAACCATCATGTATTCATCTGTATATTTTGGATTGGTACCTACATTCAAGTAGTTTTTGATTGTAAGTATAGCCTTTCTTTGGTCCTTGCTAAGTTCCATAAATACCTCCCTTTACATAAATAAAAAGAGGAAATTAATTTCCTCTTTATTAAAGTGTTATTGTAGCTATTCCTAACTCATCTGCGTGTGGAAAACTTGGAATTGCAGTAGCGGCTGCTTTTGTAAATTCTGCAACTGGATCAATAGAAGTATAAGTCCCAACAAATACATCTCCAACCATTGAAGCTTCTTCCATTTTACCATCACCTATTAATTTTACTTCTTCAGCAGTTAATCCGTAAATTGTTTCACCTAATTCAGCACTTCCAAACATTGCAATTATGTTTTCAGGAAAGTATCTAGTAGTTACAAATCCGTCTGCAGTTTCAATTTTATATTTGCCCTCGTTTATAAGTAATATTGGTAATTCTGATTGTAATAATAGATCATTTAGCAATGCTAGAGTAACAAGCTTATCTGAGTTAGTTCCAAAGATTGCTTTCTTGATAGATGTACATGCACATATGGCTTTCATTACTTTACGAGAAATTATTGCCCTTGTAGGTCTAGCCCCACACTCTGTTTCAACTGCGGTTGCAATTGCTTCTAAATCAACAAGTGGCGCTGCCGTAGTTGTTGCTGACCAATTAAAAGCTTTTTGATTCTCTGCTGGTACGCCATAGTCTATTGTTACTTTTACTTCATTTTCCTCTATTTTAACTTTACCAGTAGAAAGGATTTCCATTCTCATAGCTTCCACACGAACATGTATAGATTCAACTAATGTCTCAGAATCTTTGTATAATTGTGCTAATACATAGTTTAATTCTGCATCATTTCTTGGATTTTGAATTTTGATTAACTCTTTTTCTGTAATCTTAATTTGTCTTTTGATAAGTGCTAAACTTTGAATACCTTTTTCAATGCCTTGTCTACTTGCTAACATTGTTTTAGTATCAAACGCATGTACGGATGCACTAACTGGTAAACCGCCCCTACCTAAGATCATGTCAAACTCAATGTCTTGAATTTTGCGTTCTGGGAATAAAGATTCACCCAACATTGGAGCTGCTACTATTTCACTAAAATAATTTATTAACTCATTTGTGTTAAATACTTCTACTAATTTTGGCATTATTATTCCTCCTCGATTATCTGAATTTTATATTTGGTAATGCTGTTTTAATTGCTGTAATTCCTTTAGCTGCAAAACCAGCTAATACTCTATCCGCTCTTAAATATCCTTCAACTACTAATGAACAAGCTTCATCCCCATTAGTAACATCTACTGTTTGATATAGGATTCCAATAGGAGTAGTCGTTAATGTTTCTGACCCAACTGCACCTGTTTGAGTAACTACTTTCCCAGTAGCATCAATTAAAGCACCTGATACAATATACTTTTTACCATTTTCATCGGCAACCGTAGCGCCTTGTATCAATGTTCCACTGAAACATACTAAATTTGCAGGTGAATATAATATTTCTAAATCATTGGTATAACTAGTTTTCTTAAACATTTATAATTCCTCCTTTATTTTGTTGCCCAAGGATCGCTTGATACAACCTTTGTACTATTATTTTTTTGAGCCATTGCAGCACCAATTGAAAGTTTTTCTCCACCTTTATCTGTACCGCCAGGAACGTAAGAACTGGATTTAAGTCTTTCATTCATGCTTGTTTCTAAACCTTTACCCCAATCAATTGCCAATACATCTAAATTAGCTTTTGTAGTATCTAGATCCTCACCTAGAAACTTATCAATAAATCCTGCTGGCAACTTCTTTTCAGCACCATACTTCATTGCCTCAGTAAGTAGATCCTTTCTAGCAGATGCTTTTTCCATTTGTGCTATTTTGGTTTCCATTTCCAAAACCTTTTTATCCTTTGGATCTTTAATTAAATCAGGATATTTTGCATTCATAAATGGCTCAAGTTCCTTTTCTAAGTTATTTTCTTTCCATGTTTTAAGAGCTTTGACATAATGCTTATCATTTTCCCCATCTGCGTAAGCCTTAAAATCCTTATCAGTTTTCATTTTTTCTTTAAAAGCATCCAAGGTTAATCCACTTGTTTTAAATTGCGTTTCAACATCAGTTCCAACCAATAAAGTGTTAATGTCCTCATCGTCTTTTGAATTTTTTATTTTTTCTAACAAATCTTTCTTTAACATATATTCACTCCTATCCCTTATACGCGAAAATGCCCATAAGACACAAATTTTTATTATTTTGGTGTAGTTGTACCCCTTATACGCAAAATGCCCACAAGACGTTGATATAGCAGTTTAATGTCATGACTAAGGACACCATTTATTCGACTATAGTATTAAATCATTAACCCAAAAGTTGGTGATTTCAGAACTCCAAAAAGAACTAACAATTTATAAATTTTTGAGTTAATATTATGTTTTCTCCACCTATCCCAACGTAGTATATGTTTTATTAACTTCATATTAGCAATATCTCCCCCTTCATAAGAAAAACACTCGCTTATTTATTCGACTATAGTATTGAACCCACGACAAAGAGGATGCAAAAGCCCAGGTGCATCCTCCAAGTCATATATATTTTTATTTATGCCAGCACATTCACCACAGGTCCTGGAATCCATTTCCTCGTTTCTCATAACTCTTTTTACTCCGGTTTCCCTACAAAATCTTTTAAATGATTCATCTTCCACGCGGCTAACTTCAGTTTCTACTAGTCTTTTCGCATTATAAGCACTGGTATTGTAGGTTTTTTCAATATTTTTTTTAATTTGATTAACATTTACCTTGCCACTAAGAAAATCATTAACCTGTTTATCTAGATGCTTGGCAACATCAGATTCATTTTCCCAAACTCTTGAGGAAAAATGTTTTCCTTTGAAATTATTGCCTATAATGGTTTTAACATCTTTTAATCCAACATTATAACTATAGAAATTAAAGGTTTTAGCTACTGTAGTGGTTAATATATCTTTTATAACCCTGTTTTGAGTAGTCCCTTGTATCTGAGCACCACTTGTAACCATTTTAGACAACCTATTATACTCTTTCTTTTTGTCTGCACTAGAAAGCTTCATAAGGTCATTTAAAATGGTATAGGTAAGCATGATAGTTGCTATTTGCTTTAATAATTCATCTCTATTATTCTTTTGTTCCTGATAAACTTCTTTTATTTGTTTGTCAGCTTCATCATAAAGACTTTCTACAAACTCAAGTTCTTCTTCATCAGTATAATTACTCATCAGCGGTCACAGTATTTAAATCAATTTCTGGTATTTCTGCATCCTGTTCCTTTTTAACTTTTTCAGCTTCAGTAATTTTATTATTAATAAAACTGAATAAGCCTCTTGCAGTATCCTTGGAAATAGTACCCTCGGGCACCTGCGCCAACATTTGAGCAGTTCCTAAATCATCCATCGGAATATTAGGAGTGTAAAGAGCATTAATATCTTTATAATCATAATTTTTATTTTTCTTAAGGTTTAAATACATACATAAAAATCTATTACGATTTTTAACAATGTTTTTATGTGCCTTTTCTTCAAGCTCACATTTATTTTCTAAAGCTATTAACCTGGACCTCAATGCAACGCCACTTAAATTACTAACCATACCCTCATTATGATTTATATGACAAGCTATTTGATACATTGTATCTACATACCTATCAAGTGTATTTTGGATGAATGTATCATTGATATTTTTAATGAGCCATTGAATAGTACTATCTTTATCTTTTGCTTGTAATACTCCTAACTTTTTCATATCAGGGATATCATCTTTATTAATTTCACAACCTGTAAACACAAGATATGCTGACCTAAAATCACTTATTTCATTACCTATATCACTAAAATTAGTTTCAAAAGCATCTTGAAGGCCTTTAATATCTTTATATAAACTATCGTGATATTCTTCCAGTGTTAATATTCCAACACTAACAGGAACTTCTCCAAATATATTTTCTTTTGGAGGAGCTATCTCATTAAATTTGTTATCAAAATGGTATATATAATCAGCGGTATAAACATCTATATACTGATTAGTTGTGTCAAAATCATTTTTAAAAGCACGAATAAAAAATAAAATCTTACCTGAGTTATCTGTATAAGCATATCCATCAGTAGGTTTTACAATTTTGCTACAAAAGTCAGCACTATCATTTTCATCCAAATAATATAGTTCATAAACTTTAGTGAATACTAATAAATACTTCATAAGGTCGGTATCATGCAATTCATCCCAATGCGCGGTGTAATACTCAATATCTTTAACTATATCGTTGTTAGCGCTCTTGGACTCATAGGTTATATCATTTCCCACAGTATAGGAAACCTCTTCTTTAACAAATTTTTTCATATAGTTTGTATTTGTCTTAATATTGGATCTCTCAGTTATAAATTTATAATTTCGCATTGCATCAGTATCACCCTTATAATACCTATACATCTTTTCATGTATATACCTATTTGCATTATACTGGCCATATATCTTTTTAACCAATTTAAGATGTTCAGGATTATACAAATCAAAACTGACTTGTTTCTTAAATAATTTTTTTATTAATTCATTTATATTCATTTCTCCACCTCCTTATAGACCTAAAGCTCTTCTGTCAAATACAGTTACAATACTTGTTACTTTTATTATGTCAATTTTCAAATTAAATTCAGCCGTTACATCAGGAGCATCATCATGAACCGAAAATTTCTGACCTGCAAACTCCATTATTTGATTTATAAATTCTTCATCTTCTTCAGCAAAAATAATCTGCCCTTTATTCATATATGGAATAATTGTGCTGATTTTATCATCCTTATTTTTCTTTTGAGCATCATTAATGATTTTTATACCCCTGGACCTCAATGCAGGATCCTCACCAATTGATTTTTCAAGCTGAAAAGCATCAGCACCATTAAATGTGTTTTTCTCAATAGAAACATGAGTTATATCAGGATAATCCTTTAATAAATCAACCATATGCTTAATATAATCATCAAAATTAGTTCTAGCATTTATTTTTGCAAGTTCTGCCTTACGAGCATACTTTAATCCATTATCACATTCTGAACCTACTAAGAATGATGAATAATCTGATTTAACGTTTGCTGTTGCTCCTGGATCCACAACTAACATAGTTTTAATAAATTTATGAGTCTCAATTTCTGTACGAGTTTGAGTATTAACAACTTTAAACCATTTTTCACCTATACTATTTACATCACCCTGAACCTCTTGTTTAAAACTACTTGGATTCGCATAATAACTCATGGCTATATCTAAGCAATCCCAAAATTCATCCCATAACATAGGAAACTGCATCTCTGATTGATACCACCAGTAAAATTCCTTTGCATCCTCTAAGTGATTTTCATTTTTAAAGTCGAAGAAGATATTCTTAAATTCAAGCCATAAACCAGTCTCAAAATAATGATCAAGTCCGTTAATTAGTTTACCGTCTCCGTCTATAAAGTCATCTATTAATACACCCTTTTCATTTTTAAATTTCCAAGTAGGTTGTTTAATAAGACTGCTATAAAAACATTCTTTATGCTGCAGTGTTCCAACTGCAATAAAAGTGGTACCCTTTTTAACTTTCTCACCCTTACGATATAATGCTTTCTGAGAAGCATACATAACATCATCACTGAAGCGTTTCCACTTTTTTAACCGCGCATCCTCAGTTCTTACATCATCCTCACTTTGATAATCATCGAGGATAATAAGATCAGGTCTACAATTATCATATTTTCTACCACGCATGGGAGAGCTTGAAGAAATGGCCTCTAAAAAAGATATATTTGTGAACTCTAACTGTGTAGAATTACAAATATATCTTTTATCTTTATCATCCAGGAGCTTTCCAAAAGCCTTTTCAATGTATTCATTGTTCAGAAATGTATTTTTTATATCTTTAATGAATTTCTCAGCAGTGGATCCTATATCGCTACAAATCAAAGTATATTTTTTAAATTCATAGCAGTGACTCCAAATAGTAGTTGCATAAGTACCAAAGGCAGACTTGCCTGTTCCTCTAGGGAGTATTCTTCCTATTTGTTCAGGACCCTCACCAATTATAGATTCTTGTATATCTTCCCAGAGCTCTCTGTGTACTTCTGCAATTGGAGCTGCAGCATTATCTTCTTTAACCAGGAATACATCTTGTAAAAAATACATACAGAAAAATTCTAATGACCTTTTACCAACAGACCAGGCTAATCCATACTTGTCAAATAAGTGGTCCTTATGTTGCTTCATTAAATCTCTAGCTTTGGTACCTTGAGGATATAACTGCTTTAAATATTTATATAATAATTGCCTATTAACTTTATGTTCATCTACTTCTATATCTTGCAACTAAATCACCTTCTCTGAGTCATTGCCCCATTAACTCTTTTATATACCCTTTGGCCCATGCATTCATTTATGTTAGCATAAGCATCAAGGGTAAAATCTAATTCTTCGCATCCATGGTTCTTGTTGCACTTATTTACCAAAGGACAGCAGCATACTAATTCTTTATCTTTCCATTGAGTTAATAATGTTACTTTCATATTCACCCTCCTACTTTATAATTTTAATAACTGGAAGACCTACAATAGAAAGTTTATCTCTGATTTTTAAAAATTCATGCTTAAACCATGAGTTATAGTCACTGCCATGGAATTCATCATTATATTTACCTCTAACTAAATCACTTAGCTTAATTTCTATATTTGTACTAAGCGCAAGGTTAACTATATATGCAGTTGTATAACCTGTTTTTCTTCCATACCAACTACAAAGCTCTTTTGTAAATAAATACTTAGACTGCATTATGTTTAGATTAAATCCTAATGCCTTTTCTATTTTAAGTATTAATCTTATATCTACCATTACTCTCGCCCCTAACCTAAAAAAATATTGTAGAAAATGTGGAGTCGGCCACCACGATTTTGAAAATTTCAAAAATTAGAATGCCACCCCCATCAAGTTTCAACAAATTATCAATTATCAATAAATTAAATAACGTCGTGAAATAGTATTTTCACGACATTACAACGCACTCTAAACCCATTGCTTTGGTTAACTACTATTATTAATGACATTATCAGGTATTTGTATGAACTAATCATTAACTAACTGTGTACTAACTATGAACATATACAATTAAAACCATTCAACTACTCAGAATCTGACTCATCCATCTCTGCATCCAATACATCAACATCAACTTTGTCCTTACTATCTCTACCATCATCTATGCTTATCTTATTTGTATTAGGCATAGTCTTATTCAATAGAGCAAGCCTAGCATCTAACTCAATCTTCTTGCTAGTAGTACTATCCGCCAGCTTAATCAACTTCATGGCGTTCTTAGGCGCATAGGAGGTGATTATCTGTATTGTGGAAGATATATACTCCTGTTGACATCTGGCCACCTCAGCCTTAAATTCCTCTAGTTCTATCCATTTATAAATAGTGTTACGAGTAACTCCTGCTGCCTTTGCCATATCAGTGATATTGCCCCCTGTAGCCTGTCTCTCTATTGCATCAATTTGTCTTTGATCTAACATCTAATCACCTCCTATATAGTCAACACCATAATAAAAAGAACACCAGTTGTCCACCAGTGCTCTTTAATCTATCTATAATTCTTAATAATACTATTATACTTCTTTCAATGTGATATTAGGTGATATACTTTTCAAGAATTTGTCATGTTTTGATCTGACCGTAATAGTTGCATAACCCATATTTGCTCCAACATCTTCCCAAATTAGTCCTTTAACATATCTATACATAAGTATTTGCCTTAAATCACTATCATCTAAACTGTAGATATACTCTGTCAGCATGTCCTTTTCTTCCACCAGCTCAATAAGCTTACGATTTAATCTATTCTGTATCCTCTGAACCTTATGCTCATAACTTTTAATATCATATCCCTCTATCTTAATACTATGTTGCGTATAAGGAAAATTTATACTTGACCCTGTTACAGAATCCATTGCATACTCTGGCTCAATACTTTCTAATTCTCGTTTAATCTGTTCAATTTCGGATATGATTTTTTGTAACTTTGATAACTCTTCTTTTGTCAACTACTCACCTACTTTATATTTTTTTATCCTAACTTCTTATTCTTATAGGTAGTACCATTTCTAAGTTATCCCCATCCTGTGTTATTACAATAGGATTAACACAGGCACTCATTCTAAACTCAACTTTGTCAGTATAAGTTTTTAAACATTCTGATAGGTACTTTGAATTTACTGCTATTCTAAATTCGCTTTTAGAACTATCATCAAATTTGGTATCACAGTCTACTTCTATTTTTATATCTGCTACCGGTACTAAAGAATACACCTTCTGGACTTTTATATTTTTCTCTTCAGGACACTTTAATTTAAATTCCTTTTTATTTTTTTCTGCTTTTGCTTTTTTAGTGGCCCAGATGTTATATTTTTCTTTGTAATCATTATGGGCTTGAACTTGTAATTCCTTAGTTTTTATTTCACTTGTTTGTTTATCAAATTCTTCTTTGCACTGGCTTGTTAATAGAGTTAATTTATTCTCTGTAAAATTTAACTGTATATGCTTTGTTTTAACTCCGTTTATAAATTCAAGCTCATTTTTAAGTTTGCCCATATCTATAATACTCACATAGAAATGCTCTTCAGGAATAATATTCTTATACTTTATAAACTCACCCTGAAGGATCTTACCAACAATCTCTATGTTTCCTATCTCAAATTTTACATTCTCTTGTTTATCATCCGTATACACATGGACTTCATTATCTGATTTATAATCAAGTGTGCTGTCTAATATCTCAACAGTATTTTTGTTAAGTACAAACTTTGCACTAGACTCATAATTTCCTTTCCTAACACTTACCCTATATCCATCTATTGCACATGTTTCATTATTATTAAAGAATAGACCACACAGTGTTGGTCTAGTATCATCCTGTGCCATTGCATATTTTACTTCTAACATTCTATGAAGTTCTTTTTCTGTGGTAGTAAACAATAAATCTCCTCTGAATAAATCTTCTGGCTGACTTGGACCAGTAGCAGAAAACTTTATAATTTTATTACCGGCTTTTATTTGATTATCCATAAGGGTTAAATTATCTTCTTTAATTTTTTTAATTAATTCTACTATTCCAGATGGTAAAACAAATCTCTCATCTCCACCATAGGAAATGCAATCTAAGGAAATATTCATTGTTGTATCCGAATTTGATTTACTGAATGTTATTGTATTTCTTACAGTTTTAGTTACAATGCCAGTCAAAAACAGGTTACATTTTAGCTTAGATAGTGCCTTTAGGGTTTCTTTTAATTTAAATAGATCTAACTCAATATTCACCTTATACTCCTCCTTTGATTCTAGCCTTTACAGCTTCAAGTAATGTATTTTGATTTATTTCTTTATTCCCTAGTGCTCTCATAACATCTTCATCCACCGTATTTTTACAAACTATATGGTGGACAACTACTGACTGCTTTTGGCCTTGTCTGTGAAGTCTTGCATTTGCCTGTTGATATAACTCTAGGCTCCAAGTAAGTCCAAACCATATTATTATATTTCCACCATACTGTAAGTTAAGTCCGTGACCGGCACTTGCTGGATGAACTAAAAGTATTGGTATTTCTCCATCATTCCATTTTTTAATATCACTAGAATCTCCGAGTCCAATTGCTTTTAATTTCTTAGCTTTTAAGTAACTAACTATTCTATCAAAATCATGTCTGAAACTATAAAATATTAATACTGGTTTACCATTAGCTGCTTCTATAAGCTCTAATAATATTTTTAATTTCTCTTCATGAATTTCTACTACTTCTTTAGTTTCTGAATATATAGCTCCATTAGATATTTGTAAAAGTTTGTTTGTAAGTACTGCTGCATTAGCTGCTGTTATATCATTATCCTCAAGCTCTATTACTAGATCCTTTTCTAATTTCTTATATGTGGACCTAACATTTTCAGGTAAGTTAACATTTATAATATTATCTATTCTCTCAGGTATATCTAAATAGTCCTTTGACATCATGGAAATACATATGTCACCTATTTTATTATGAATTGCATCCTCTGAACCATCTTTCAGTTTCCAGTCATAAACTATATAACCATTTTGTCTTCCAGGCTTAAAATACTGCTGCTTAAATCCTGTTATTGTTTTACCTAATCGTATGCCCCCATCAAGTAAATATAATTGTGGCCATAAATCTATTAAACTGTTAGGTGCTGGTGTTCCTGTAAGTCCTACTATTCTTTTAAAGTATGGTCTTACTTTCTTTAAGGATCTAAATCTAATTGCCTTGGAAGATTTAAAGGAACTGAGTTCATCTATAACACACATATCAAATGGCCACTTATCAAAGTACTCTTTAACTAACCATTCAACATTTTCTCTATTAGTAACATAAATATCTGCAGGTTTATTCATTGCTCTTAATCTATCTTTTGGTTTACCTAAAACCTTAGATATTTTTAAATGACTTAGATGGTCCCATTTTTCTACCTCAGTACTCCAAGTATCTTCTGCTACTCTTAGAGGTGCAATAACTAAAACTTTCTCCACATCCCCCAGAAATAACAAATTATCTATTGCAGTTAATGTTGCTACAGTTTTTCCTAGTTCACAGCCCCATATCTAATAGTAACCCAGCTGATGGATTATCTATGATATGGGATATGGCATATTGTTGGTATTCATGTGGTTTAAATTGCATTGCCTCTCACCTCTTTTATAAGCTCCATTATTCCTTCAACCGAATCTATACATCTAACATCAAATCCTAAAGCTCTAAATTGTTTTGCTCTATATTCTTGCATTGGACTTGGTTTTTCTCCTGGTGCTTTAAGTTCTACAAATATAATCTTTCCATGTGGTAAAATGACAATCCTATCTGGCACTCCTGACATTCCTGGACTAACAAACTTTAATGCTTTACCACCTATTTTCTTTACTTCTTTTATAAGTCTTTTTTCAATAACAGCTTCTTGAATAATAATCACCTTCTTTTTTAGGTGTTGCCAATGTTACCAAAATTCTCTTACGTACGCGTATTCGTGCGTTTAGGCATATAGGTGCTCTCGTGTATATGCCTAATTATATAAATACTACTTATATATTATATTTTGGTAACACTGGCAACACTAACCCTTTAAGCATTGCCTTACCTAGCTTTAGGGTGTTGCCAAAGACGTTACCAAGGTGCTTTTTATTGGTAACACTGGCAACACACACAAAATATTACAATTGGACTTTGGTAACGTTAATTTTGACGTATAAAAGCCCTTTGCACGCCATAAGTTTTTCCAAATCTTAATTTGCTTTTATGCTTTTCCCAACCATCAATCCCACTTAAAATATCATTTATTTCTCTCGCACCCATAGGTGAAAGTTGTTTAGGGTCACCATTAAATAGTTCACACCATATTTCCATAACACAGGTCTTTTCTCGCACCATATTTCCTTCTGGTGAGTCTCCAAAATCAGAACCTTGTATATAGCTTCTTTTTTGAGGAATGTCTAAGCTATACCAATCCTCAGGTAATGGCTTGTTCAAATATTCTTCAATTAATCCGGCTTTAGCACTCTCTTCACTGTGAGAATCTTGTTGTTGAGCTGCTTCTTTCTCTTCATCTTTATTCAGATGAAGTGGCTCTTTACTTTTCCATAGCTCTACAGCTTCAGCCCATATTTGGTCAATTTCATTTTTACTTAAATCTTCCCATACATTTTTAGTATGAGGAACTACCCCAACATCTACTGGCCAGAATCTTCTATTACCGGTCCTGTCCCTCAGAAACTCACTGTCATTAGTTGTACCTATAAACACACACTGCCTTGGGAATCTGCTTGTACGTCTTCCATAGGCAACTCTGTATATATCCTCTGTCTTAGATAGAAAATGCTTTGTAGCTTCAATATCTGCTTTCTTTGTAGCCATCATTTCACCCATTTCTATCATCCACACACCTTGTAGTTGTTCATAGGCTTCTTTGCCTTGTACAGTTGTTAAACTATCTGAATACCAATCCTTACCCAACTTTTTAATAAGTGTACTTTTACCTATACCTTGTGGTCCACTTAATACTGGCATGTTATCGAACTTTATCCCAGGGGCAAATACTCTTGCAACTGCAGCAACTATTATCTTTCGTGTTACTGTTCGTACATAGGGTTTATCCTCTGCCCCTAGATAATCTATAAATAATGTATCTAATCGTTTTACTTTATCCCAAGTAAGACTATTTAAATAATCTTTAATTGGATGGTAAGAATGCTTTTCAAAACTTAGGGCCAATGCATCCGCGCATTTTGCGGTGGAGCTTAAAGCATAATACTTTTCAATAAATTCTCTAAGTCCACTATCATCTATATCTGCCCAGTCTGACTTATTATCATCACTTCTCCAAGGAAGCTTATCAATAACTACAGCTCTGTTAGAAAATTCATTGTAGGCTATTTTACCTTTAAGCATTGGTTCATTCTCTACTACTAATAAAAAGTTACTTATAGTACTTTTTAACTTTCCAACCTCTGTGTATTTCAATTCTTTTAGCCAATCAGTGCTTACCTCTTCATCACTAACAACAGTGTCAAAATCCTCCTGGGCTTTCTCCATACGTTCTTTACCTAGAGTCAGCATTACCTTATTATCAGAACTCGCAAACTCTGACATTCGTGTAAATGAAGGTATTCTATTAGCTGGGGTATCTTCTTTAATATCATCATCTAAGTGCCCAAACTTATTAATTCTTACTAAGTCAAACACATTACACAATATTCCACTAGTTGGGTCCGTTCCATGGTGTGAAAAACTGAATTTATCTTCATAAACTACAACTCCACCTGTAGTGCTTCCATCTACAAATGTATATCTTGTATCATCTGCACCTGCAGTATAAACATCTTCTAAGAACTCTCCTATTGCTTCACTTATACTATAGGTCCTACAAAATGCTCCTATAACACCTTTCTTTTCAAGCGGATCTTCTTGCCTTTTAATAGCACTAGTAATCTTTGCCCTGGCTCTTGAACTCTCAGGCCAATAACTTACATCCTGCCACCCAAAGGTATATCTAGCTAATATAGTATCCGGATTTAACCAAGCTAAGTCCTGGACCTTAAACACATAATCACCATCTGCACTAGTTGATGGCCAATACATTAATCTTGAAGGTTCATAGGTAGTATCATCAAATTGGTCTATCCCCAAATCATCTGCAACCATTCTAGCTATTGCTTGATATTCGTCCGGAAGAACTGGTCTGCTTAAAGGAATAATTAATCTTAATCTTTGATTATCCGGTGCATGTGTATGAGTTGAATACATACAGCACCCAAAGTCCCATAACATTTCTATACTGGACCATACATCACCATTAACATAATCTAGGTCTAATGATAATAATGTTCTATTTGCAACGTTCTCAGCCTTCCTACGACCATTCTTAAGTGACCCTCCTACAAATCCTCCAACATCTTTAATATTGTCTCTATCAGTCTTTGGCATTTTCTTATATTCACTGTAAGTCTCAGGAGTTCTTGTTGTAGTACTTAGCTTTTCAACAAGAGCTGAGTACAGCATATTTTTGTTTTTCCAATGAATCTCTTTTTTACTTTTACCTGAAGCTAACGCTATTGATCCATCATATTTAATTTTTACAATCTTCTTATCTTCTGTCACATATTCCAATTTATCACCACCCTCCTATGCAAATATTTTATATGTTGTTTCTTAAACTTCTTCTACAATACTTATAAGTTTTTGAGCTACTGCTGCAACTTGGATAGCTTCCAGTGCTAATTCTATTGCGTGTTTTCTGATTACTTCAGCTTGAATTTTAAATATTTCCAAATTATCAGTCCTGACACAGCGCCATAAATACTTTGAATTAATATCTATTAACTTCAAAACTTCCTCACACTCTTCAACTTCTTCTTTAATAACTCCATAGCCCTGGTGCATGTCCACGAACTGAGGATGAATTTTGTTGGCTCTTTGTAGTTCTTCCCAAGCTAATGTTTTAACTGCTTCTCGTAATCCTTCATCAATCATTTATATTAGAGCCTCCTACTTCTCAACATAATTGTCTATATTTTTAATCATCATAGTAATGGATCCATCACCATTGTCTTTGATTTCAAACATACTACTATCCACATAAGCATCCCCAGTGATACTTAATTCAATATCACTACTAACTTTAATTTTTATATTACTTAGCTTTTTCTCTAAATACTCTTTATCTACTTGGAACTTTTCTAAATTACATTCTTGAAAATATGCTATAAAGTCTTTTTTAACTTCTGGCTCGTAAGATGAAATTACTTGTTCCGCAATATCATATATGTTTACATCTTCAGCATTCCTCAGAATCCTTTTAACAGAAGTTCTTATTCTCTCTGCTTTAACTGCTTCATCTTTGCAATTACTTCTTGTCCATAATTCAATCCTATTCATAAAATGTCTAGTTGCATCTCTATCATTTTCTATTAAAGAGCAACCAATGAATGTATCTAAGAAGTAATTAACTCCATCAGTATCTGTAACTGGCTTCTTATCGAATACAAGTAAGTCATAGGCTTGGCCATCTCTTATAGGTCTAATGAATGCAGCCTTTTGTACTTTCTTGCTTGCGGATAATCCTGTTATTATAGGAACTAATCCTATTCCAACATTGTTATCAACAATGTCAATTTTGTGGGTATATTGCTTAACATAATCCATCTTTAGTATTCCCATCATTGGGCCATATTCAGTACTGAAAGATATAACTAAAAGGTCACAGGAAGGAATATCATCATTGTCTTTCATTATTTCAAATAATTCTTTTACAATTTCCTTTGAAGCTATACCTAAATCTATTCTTCCATTCAAGTAGTCCTGGCTAACTTCTTTAACAATTGTGTTTTTAGACTTGAATGAAGCATATTTTAAATTTTCATCTTTAAGGACTCTCTCAATGTGACTTAGTATAAATTTATATCTTTCCTCTGTGAGCTCCATCATATAACTATTTAAGATTGGTTCATCTGCACCAGTATCTAATACATGAAGTATTGCCTCATTAATTGAAATATCTCTAATTTTATCCATAAATTTTACACTCTCCCTTTATTTGTTTGAGCATCCGTTCATTATCACTTAAACTAGATTCTACAAAGTCTTTACACCTTTTTAGCTTACGGTCTTGCTCCTTAATGATTTTGTTTAACTTAGCTACTTCTACTTTGTAGAATTCTTCTTTATCTGTTGATAGCTCTACCTCTGCCTTACTGGAGTTATTGAGATTAAGTTCTATATACCCATAAGTCTGATTAGTTTTATCTGCTATACCTAATATTGTTTCATTTCCTAAGGCCCCATGATTGCAACAACCACAGCTTACATGCACTGCTGTTCCTTTTGAAAACTGTCTAAGCTCATTTTCAAGAAGTCCTACTGTTAATTCCATTTATATCACCATATTCAGAACTGCTTTGACCTCTGAAACCCATTCATCTAATTGTTCTTCATTAGAAAATGATATGCTCATATCTTCTCTGCTAAGTGTTACACCCTTTTCAGTGTCTGCATCATACATCCCATTACTGCCTTCTACCTTAATTGTCTTTCTTACCACAACCTTGGATTCTATTACTTTTAATCCTTTCACTTTAATAACCTCCACTTCTTTTATTACTAATGGCTCTAGGCATTGTCTTTCTTTAGCTGCCTCAATTATCTTTTTAGCATTTTCTTCTAATTGTTTAATAGCGGGCACATGAGTTTTCAATGTTGAAAGTGTTGTTGGTGCAGCTGCATTTTTAATTACTGGGGCATCAGCAGGAGCAATAGGATCAATCTCTATTTTTCCCATCATGTAATAATTTTTCCACTTAGAATAATAAGTTTTAGCAGTGGTTTCAGTAAACCCAAACTTATTTATTATATTAGTTACCATATCTGGTCCGCTTAATCTAACTGCGCATCTGTCAAACTCTGCATACACAACTTCTTTAGATATTCTGTTTTCAGTGAGGCCCATTTCCCTTTTAACTTTTACATAAGCATTTACTAGCATTGATCTACTTAACCTTGGGAACTTATCTCTTAGGAGTTCTATACTTTCTTTTTTACTAACTTCTTTATCTAATAAATCCTTTACCTCTGCTAAAACTTTACTTTCAATTTCAGTCATATTAAAATTTCCCTCCTCTAATTTTTCACTTTTTCTACTGTCTTCAAGTAACATTCTTGACATATTAGTTTGTATATCAGATATGTCATTGTAGTCAATTCCATAATCTATTAGCGCTGCACTCATGTTCCTATCAAATAGCTTTTCAAAGTTTTGTATATATTTGTTAACTATTATATCTGCTCGTTCCATAGCAACTAGGTCTACTACTCTTGCTTGCATTGGTGTTAAACTATTGATATCCTTGTTAGCCTTTTGAAGTTCTTTGGGCTGTGATCTCCTATCTTTTCGGTTCAAGGTATAACCTCCTTTTTACTCCGCCATGTTCTTGAATTACGTATTACTTTTGCAAATCAACAATATCTAATACCTTAGTTCTAGCTTCCGTTTCTGTTAATTTAGTATAAAAATCATAATCCTTATCTTCTAATACAAATAACATTTCAACCCAACCAAGACCTCCGCGTTCAGCTAATCTCTTCAATGTTTGAGTGTGATTTCTAATTGCTTGCTCTCCATGTAGATTTACTATATCTAACGGGATATATTCTTTTGGTTTTGAACCGAGTATTGGAAATTTAGTTTTCACCTTAATTCACTCTCCTTCACACTTTTTTCAGAATCCGTATTAATCTTTCTTATAATATTCTGTTTCATATCCATCAGCGCCAAGTGGAAGTCCAGGGGCCCAGTCTAAAGTTTCTCCAAAGATGTCATTAACTTCTTTCATGGTGCCAAAATCTTTTGGTACATCCATTATTATTTCATCATGTACATGCATAACTATTGGATAACCTGCAGCTTCAACTTTAAACATTGCTTCACCAAGACAATCTCTTGCAACTGCCTGAACTATATTCTCAACTAGTTTGGGTCCGTAGGTGTCTAATGTGGTCCATTGTTTAGTTGTCTGCTCCATGCCCTCGTAGGTTATAATAGGCTTACCATACTGACCATCTTCAATCTTAGGTCTTATATAGGCTAGTTTTCTACCTGAGGGTAGTTGTATAAACAAAACCCCTGGATCATATATAAATTTAAGACCAAATTGCATACAAACCGTTGTTCTTTCAGTAATAGCTTTTTTAGCAGCCTTATCACAATCCCACCAGAACTTTGTAATATTAACATTTGCACTTCTCCAGCTTTTAACCAGACCTGGCATGTCCTCCTCTGGGATCTCTTTCTTTTTATCCATTACAGTAAGAGCTCCAACACTGCCACCATACCCAAGGGCTAATTCTGCTATCTTACCTTTTCCTCTCAGGTCACTACCTTTTGTAACTGACTCTATTGGTACTTTAAACATTTGAGCTGCTGAGGCTTCATAGATTTTCCCATGAGTATTGAAAACATCTAGTCTCCATTTTTCACCCGCAAGCCATGCAATTACCCTTGCTTCAATGGCACTAAAATCTGCTACCATGAATCTGTTACCCTCTCTAGGTATAAAAGCGGTTCTTATAAGTTGGCTTAAAGTATCTGGAATACTATCATATAGAAATTCTATTTCATCAAATTGACCTGTTCTTACTAAATTCCTAGCATCATCTAAGTCAGGTAAATGGTTCTGTGGAAGGTTTTGTACTTGGACTAATCTTCCTGCCCATCTACCGGTACGGTTAGCACCGTAGAACTGTAGTAATCCCCTCACTCTGCCATCCTCACATCTTGAATTTTCCATTGTCTGATATTTTTTAATAGAAGTCTTGGCCATAAGTTGTCTTAATTCTAAAATTCTTACTACATCAGCATTTATAACTTCCTCTAGTAGTACTCCCACGCTCTCTTTTGTGAGGCTTGTTACTGTAGTACCTAATTTATTACCTATCCATTTTTTTAATTGAGCTGTACTATTTGGATTAGCTAACCCTGTTATTTCTCTAGCTTCAATCTTAAGTCTTTCAGAATAAGTAGCATCGCACTCAATAGCCTTTTCTATAATTACTAAATCAGTTCCTACACCTCTATCATTTATGTGTTGATCCAGTTCCCAAAGCCTTTGTTCTTTTTCTGTAGTTGGGTATATACTTAATTTATTTCTTATGTCTCTCTCAACTTCAACATCCTGGCAACAATAGGTTTTAAATATTTCCCACTTTTCCATATCATGCTCAGGTAGATTTCTAGTTCTGCCACCATTAGCTTTTGTTGGTTTACAAGGCTTACAGAAGTATTGAATTAACGCTTTACCCTCTTTCATCTTCTGCTTATCTTCAGGTAGATGCATTGCAGTACCGACCATACCCAAAGAGCCGGGTAATCCCATTGTTAAAGCTTTTACCATCGTGCATTGCCACATCTCTGGTGGTGTTGGTGTTTTTAGAAAGTTTCTTATAGCATTTCTTTCAAAGTTTGCATTAAAAGCAGATTTTATTGTATTTGAATTGCAAAGAGCATCTATTACTCTCTGTGGTGTTATTTCACCTGCATCAAAATCTATTATATGAATTTCTTCATCATTGAAAGCATAAGCAAATAGCATTATTCCAAAATCAGGGGCTCCACAATATTTGTAAGCCCCTGAGGTTGCAATATCTACACTGCTGTATGTCTCCACATCTATACATAAGACATCAGCCATTTAAGTCACTCCTTATTTATAAATCAATACTGTACTCTATTTTTAATGGAACTATTGCAACAAATTCTACATCAGAATCTGTATTGTCTAGCACTTCCTTATAAAAGTTCAAAGCGGCTATTTCTGTACTAAATCTTTTTGCTTTTGTTATTATAACTGTGCAATCTATATGCTTTAATGAGTAGTATTTCTTATCAATATATTTTTTAACACCATCTCTTTTAACTACTAAGAGAAAAAATTTAGCTTGTTTTTTAGTTTCAATTGTTTTGTTATCTATTGCCATTTAATTCACTCCTATTCTTCCTCAGCATAAGGATATACTCTTGGATCTTGCTTTCTACAGTCTAGTGGTATGTTATGATTGAATATACAACTTCCGCAATCTACTTCTCCACTAAATTCATATTCACAATCATACTCTGTAGATTCTCCGTTAAATTCGGAGAACCCTAAACATCCATCATCACTCATAACTTTTTAACCTAAGAAATCATCTGTCGCAGATTCTACTGAATCAAAGTCACTTGCAGCACTTGTAAACCCACCTAGAGGTTCTCCCTCTGCTAACTTTTGTACATTTCCAAGTCCTGCTGCTATTCCTTTATTACCTGAAGCTGAGAAAGCATAAAAGTTAATTGTTAATCTACCATAGCAGCCACTATATACTTCAGTAGCATCTAATACTGGTTGTACATCTTGGTCAACTACACCTGGCTTATTTTTGCTACTAGCATTTAAGAAATAACAATTAGCGTAAGCATCATCATCTGGTCTCTCTTCATCCCCATCTCTTAAAGGAGTTTTTATATTAGCAGGAATTTGTCCACCTTTTTTTGCAACTAACTTACTTTTCCCTAGCTCCTTAGCTTCCTCTACCGCTTCCTTAATTGCTTGAAGAGTTACTTTATCACTCTTTGGAATTATTACACTAACTGAGAATTTAGGGTCATTTCCTTCTATTGCGTGTGCTTCGAATAGGTGCGCATAACTTAATCTAACCTTTCCTGTAGTTACCTTTGTTCCTGAACGCATTGCTTTTACTATTGCCATAATATATTTCTCCTTTTGTGGGGGTTGCCCACCATTATTTTTTATAATTCAATCCATCTTTTATTATTGAATATTTTCCATATTGTAGTTTTACTAACATTAAACATCTTTCCTATACTGCTTAAACTTTTAACACCTTTCATCCCTTTAATGATTTTTGCCTGTTCCCTGTTTATTTTTGGTCTGCCTTTTTCTAAACCTATTTTATAAGCGTGTTTTATATTTTCTGTTCCTGTGCACCATTCCAAATTAGTATAAATATTATTCTCTTTTAATCCATCAATATGGTTTATTTGTGGCTTACTATCAGGATTAGGGATAAAATATGTTGCAACTAATTTATGGATAGTAATAGGTTGGTATATTCCATCCTTGTGGAGCTTAACCATTCTATAGCCTTTACTTAAACAAGGTTTTCTGATTATTTCCTTTCTATTATGAAAGCTCTTTACTTTCCCCAGGTTGCTGATTTGGTAAAGCCCCTCATAATTTTTTATGTCTCTCCATATTTCAATCATTTTGAAAATCAGCTTTTACCATTGCCATAATTATTAATCTCCTTTTAATTTAAATTATTTTCTTAAAACTTTGTTTAATATCCCATCTTGCAGGTACATATTTTTTAAGTTCTACTCCATTTTCTGCTAATATCTTTTTTATTGATCTAGGAGCATACCCTAATCTCATGTGTACCGCGGTAAGAGTTGCATACTTTTCATAAAGATATAATACTTTTTCTGTGTCATATATTTTTTTAGCCATCAGCAACAACTCCAAAATCTGTAGTAGCTTTATTGAATACTTCCCTTTTATCTGTCTCAACAACGAGGACTGGTTTCCCAATTGGCTTTTCTATATAATCACCAATTAACTCATTAAATTTTTTCTTACCAATTGATTTTTCCATAGCAGATATACCAAGTATTTCAGCAGGTTTATATACTTTATCTTGTGTGAATTCATCCATCAGAATGTCTGATATAGCATCAATATTTGTGTATCTTCTATTTGCTCTACCCTCAACTAGCTTCCAGCCGGGATAATTTATACCTGATACCGCTTGCTCTAGCGCATACTCTTGTATATCCTTGGCCCACTTAGCTAAGTCATTGCACTTACCTATAATGTCTGCAATTTCCTCTGTGCTTAATGTTGTTGCTTCACTGAACTCATATACTGCAAGTTCCATGTTCTTATCAGCTCTGGCTTTACACACTGCGTTAGCTCTGCAAAATCCAGAGCTACAATGCTCTCCTGCACAGAAATCTCCCTCACCTTTGAATGCTAAGTCTGCGGTGGGCTTTAGAATATCCTCCGCCCACTTCAATAGGTCTTCTGCTTTTATTTCATCTGTACTAATACTGTCTAGTCTAGGTTGAATAATAGTCATTTTTACATTTTCTATATCATATAAAAATTCAAACTCTGCTATAGCTCCTAATGCATAAAGTCTCATTTGATTATTATTAATTGCACTTACCGGAACACCTTTACCATATTTAAGGTCGATAATTTCAATTGTTCCATCCGCAATAATAACCATATCCCCTGTACCAAATCCTTCTGGTACCCATCTACTGTAATTAAGTCTCTGTTCTAAATTAATAACTGCATCTGAGGTTTTTGCTCTTGCCTCTGATACCTTTTCCAAGCAAGTAGCTACATAAATATCTACATAATCAGGCATGTCTGAGCTAAAAAGTTCATTCACTTCTATTTTCTTAAACTCAGAATTAAACTTCCTAGTACTTATAAATTTTAATTCTTTTCTAAGTGTTAACTCCCCTAACTCATGTGCCAAGGTTCCTTCTTCTGCAGCTTCAGATGTTTTATTTGCAAATTGTTGTTCCAATCTTGCAGAAGGTGGGCAAGTCAACCATTTTTTAGCACCGCTTGCACTTAGTATTGCATGTTGTGCCATTATAATAATTCCTCTGCTTCCTCATAGACTGCTGCATATTCCTCTTCTTTTAGATCAGGTAACTTACTAGCACCATGTAGTGCTACAAGTGCTTTAACTTCTGCCTGCTTGCCAGCTTTCATTATTGCTCCAAGTCTTTCTCTTACCATTTCCTTAGTTACCTTAGCTTCTTCCTTTATCTCTTCTTTAGCTGGGATAATCTTAGCTTCTTCCTTAGCAACAATTTCAGCATCTTTAGCTGAAATGATTTCTTTCTCTAGTACTTGCTCATCATTAACCCCTGTAGTTGATACCATTTTTACAGGCTTGTCCTCAGTCTTACCTACTTTTTTAACTTCTACAGGCGTAACCACATTAGTTGTATTAGTAACACCTTGGCTTGGTATGAAGCTCTTAGTACCAAATGCACCAATGAAGCTTAAAAGTTCCTCGTTTGAATTAAATTCTGCTGTTATTTTCATAAATTATATTTCCTCCTTAAAATTTTAATATTGTTTGGGTTAACCTAAAAATTCATCTTCTACAATGCCAGGTTCTTTTGTTTCTTCAATAGCACTTAAATCCTTTAAAACTTCATCTAGGCACCCATGTTCTTTTACATTTACACTCCAGGACTTAGTTAAGCCATTAACACATTTACCTTGAAAATAAATTGCTATTGTTAGAACCCCTGATAGCGGAAAGAACTCAAAAGATACATCTTGGTTTTGTGTAGTTGTAATCTCTATAGCTCTAAGCATAATGTCTTGAACTAGTTTTAAATTTCCTTTCATTTATTCAAACCCTCCTAAAAACATTCTGTTTTCAAAAGCTTCAATATCTACTCTCTGAATAATCCACTTAGTAGCATTTCTAATGTGCTGCTTATTGCTCGAATACCTTGAGAAGTAACCTATTGAGTATGAATTGTTAGTTGGTAACACGAGCACATCATCTTTCTTTAAATCTTCTATATCTGTCCGATAAGAGTATTCCATGTATTCTACTCCTGTACTTTTATCAAACTTAACCAGGGCTATTTTTTCATTCATCTATATCCACCTCCTTATATCCAGACATAACCATTAACATTTAAATATTCTTCAAGAGCATCTAGTTGCGCCTCTGTTCCAGTAACTGTGTAAGTTTCGGTAGCCATTACTTCTGCTTCTTCACGGGTCTCTACTGAGCGCGGACTTGGTGTAACAACTTTTGACTTTTCTATAGCTTCCCATGCTGTTACATCAGAAGATCTTCTTGCATTTAGTGCATCCTGTCTCTCTTTGTAAATTTTCTTATCTTCTTCAAGCTTGGCCGCTCTTTCAACTTTCCTTGCTTCTATTTCTAATTTTTCAGCCTCTGCTTCTTCAGCCTTAATTTTAGTTTGTTCAGCATTTTCATTAATCATTTTAATTAAGCTATTAACGTCTTCACCATCACTGAGCAATGACAAGTACAAATTATTTAGAAGAGTAACACCATATTGAGAGTTAGCAAGTTCGACCTTTGATTTTATTAACTCAATGTTGGCTTCCTCTACATTTTGCAAAGATAATAATATATCTGCTTGCTTGGTTAGATCCACAGTAATATCTTTTATCTTGGGGCCTTTGTTTAACATCTGTTCCGTAATTACCAACTGACTATAATATTTGTATTCCAAGAACCTTTCATCAGTTAAGGTGTTTATAATTGTTTGAATTTCAGCTCTCTTATTCGCTATCCTAGTAACCTCAAAGGCATCAGCCTGGATATTTATTGGATCTATAACAGTATCAAATTTATCACTTAGCTTTTTACATTGCTCCTCAAACTTTGTGATATCTTCAGTTAATAATGCTTTAGTTTTTATCTTAAAATCATTTAAGGATTTTTTACCCTTTCTAAGTTCCGTAATAGTCTTTTTACACTCTTTTACTGTGTCCTCGGTAAATACTAAACCACTATATTTCTTAAGTGTTACATCAAGCTGTGCATCTATTTCAGTGTAGTTAAAAGTAACTACTGCAGGTGTGGTTTGCGATACTAATGCTAATTCTTTCATTAATTTTCCTCCCTTATATATGAATTTGTAGTCTCATCAAAAATCCAAATTGTTTCCATCACTTTACCTCCTCTAAGACCTTTGTAATTATTATGATTGAGTCATTAATGTAGCTATCTCCTGAATTAGGTTCATCAACAGATCTTAGATTCATTAGTACTTCTTCAAGTGCTTGTCTATATTTCTCCTTCATCTATACAATTTCACTTCCTTTTGATATAATGTTATTGAAATGTTTTACTTTAGGGTCCTCGCCAAAGGACTCTTTTTTATGCGCATTTTCTGAATACCTCTACACACCTAACCGCAATATCCAATACATAATTTAAGCTTGTGTGCTTTTTAAAGCTAACTCTATTGAACTTTAAATCATCTGTTATTATCTCTGCTATTACTGCAAACTCTGTATTACTAAGATGTCCAACTCTATTTTCTAATGCTTTTCTTAGCATGTTTTCTCCTTCCCTTTCGCTTTTTTCTTATATCAAAGTCGAATACTTCTACATACAGATAGTCTCTAAATACTTCCGCTATACAATTAGGAATTAATCTATATTTTTCTACTAACCTAAATCTTTCTTTAACATTCTTGAAAGGAACAACTTCAATGAGTTGCATTTTTGTTTAGTCCTCCTTCATCAAATCTTTGCTAGCATCTAGAAATTGATTTTCAAAGTTCTTCTTTACAAATTGGATCTCTGCACATTTACTACAAGGTTCCAGAGTAACTTTTTTATGCGCATGGACACACTCTTCGCATCTAGTTCTTCCAAGTGTCATTTAACTCACCTCTTTCAATATAATTTTAAGTGAGGCTTTTGCTCTTGCTATTCTTCTACTCACAGTCATCTGAGTTGTCCCAAGCATTTCTGCAATCTGCGTTTGTGAAAGTCCAGTTGATAGTTGAATCTTGAAAGCCTGTCTATCTTTTTTATTTAATTTGTTCAAGGCTTCATCAACCCAAAAGCTTGTAAAATCTTGCTCAGAACTAAGACTCTGGCCCAATGTTATGTCTATGCCTTCACTGTGGGCTATTACTTGACTAAAACTGTCGCAGTACACTGTTTTCTTTGCTAAGATATCTTTCCTTTGTGTTCTAATAGTATTTTCAAAATCTCGACAATGCCTTAATATCATGCCATGTGCCACCGCTCCAAAGTATGTGGAGAACATAGCTTTTTCTAAATCTATATTTTTCATTGCGTGAGCAAATGCCTGGTTAACTATTGCTAAAACCTCTTCTTGATCCATATTCATGCATTTATATTTTTTAGCTATAGTACAAACTAAACCTAGATTTTCATTGTAAAAATCGTCTCCCGCTCTTTTATTTCCGTTTTTAAATTGTTGGATAAGTTCCTCTTGCATTTTAATCAGCCTCCTAATTTTTACTTATGCAGTTTTATATTTAATTGCCATTTCTTTTACTATTGCCACGTAACCCTCAATTAGCTTCTTATCTTCTGCTATAACATCCAACACTGTGAGCTTGTCTCTCTTGGACTTACAAATACCTTCATCAGCCATCCTTCTTCTCTTATTGGTAAGCCTCGTTTTAACATCAACTCCAAATCTTTCGCATAAGGATTTATAACTTTCTTCCCTTATAACCCTAATGTGGTCATATCCGCCTGCACCCAATGCCATTTTATTTATTAATGCAGATGTATCTGGTCTCCAGGAATTAGGACTTAAAGTAATAACATCCCTAATCCCTTGTAGGTCTTGCTTTACTGCTGCCGATTCTGCTTTTGCTTCTAAAGCATTATGATTAACCTCATTAAGTTGTTCTCTTAATTTCTTTTGTTCCAGTTCCATGTTTATAAGTAGTTGGAGCTGCGGAGATAATTCTTGTATAGGTGCTTGTACCTGCATTTTCATTTCTTCAAATCTAGTAACATATTCCGCAGTGAAAAGTATTCCTTTTGCTCCAGTCATTTTATTAGCTACCATGTCACATCCTTTTTTAGTTAATAGATAACAAGGCTGTTCTTTATTTTGAGAATTTAAGTAAACATCTTCAATGAAGAAATCGGAGTATCCAAAATTGGATTGTCCTAAAATTACCATATAGCCTCTTATATCTCTAAGAAGATGTGGGTGTTCCTTACCTGTCACTTCTGCAACTTCCCTGCTGTCAGTTACGAATTGTCCGTTTTTATTTAATATTGTTAGATTATGCATTAGCTTGACCTCCTTCAATTTTATTTACCCTCTGCTGGGGCTTGTACACCATATGGGGTGCAATATAATTTAGGTATGTATTTGATATTTGTTTAGATAGGTATGTTGCTTGCTTTATATCTTTGGATTGATTTAACTAATATTTTCTTTTATTTCTTTTTTATCAAGTTCTGAAATTAAATGTTCCAGTTCTTCTGGCGTTAGTTTTTCTGCTATTATGTCTGCCAATACCTCTGCATATTTTTTTTCCAAAATGGTCATATCTTTTGGAAGGATTAACGTTACTACACTCATATTTTATAACTCCTAAAAATAATATTAGTTTATAATATGTTGATTAAGAATTTTTGGTTACAATCTTCTCTTTGCCTTTACTCTTATCTTTCTTTATTTTAAGAATTACCCTTGTCATATAAATAACCTCGCTTTCAAATTAGATTTTCAATTTTTTCACCCAAAGCATCTACAATTTTCATTACCGTATCTATCCTTGGATTCTCTGCTTTTCCACTTATTATGTCGTGCAGAGTTGAATAGGCTATTTGACTTTTTATGGATAGCTTGTACAATGTTAATCCTTGCTCCTGCATTTTTTGTTTAACTTTTTTTGTATTCAAGTTGTCACCGCCTTCTTTTTTTATCGCTTTACCGTTTACAATTTGATTGTATATCACTTTGGCGATAATAAAAAACGGTTTTTTTGACCTTATACACCCATCTGATTTAAATAAGTTGAGAATACTTCCATTTCCTTCAAAATTCTTAGTATTTCTTATCGGTTTACGGATTATTTTATTTTTTAATTGTCGGTTTTCCGTTTTAATTTTCCCTTTACTAATTATCTGTTTACCGATACAATATACATAATGAATATATTCGAGGAGGAAATTATGAGCATATCAGAATTAGGACTAAATATAAAAAGAATTAGAGAACAACGTGGTTGGAATTTAAATAGGTTAAAACAAGAAAGCGAAGTTGGGTATTCTACATTACATGACATTGAAAATGGTAATAGTCAAAATCTAAACTCTTCTACCCTTGAAAAGGTAGCTAAATCTCTGAGCATCTCTACCAATGAACTATTAGGAATTGATGTAATAGAATATACAGTTACTGATCTAGAAGAAACATTAAAAATGATATTACAATCAGACGAATTGGAGTTAGAAGGAACATTGGTTACTGCTGATGAAAAAGAAGACTTAAAAGATTTCTTTTATTTAGCTATAAGCAGTATAAAAAGAAGGAGGGAAAAATAAGAACATGCAGACGATAGCAATTTATAGCAGAAAATCAAAGTTTACAGGCAAGGGAGATTCCATAGAGAATCAAATTGAAATGTGCAAACAGTATATAACTCAAAAGATGGGTAAGAATGTTGAATTTTCAATATTTGAAGACGAAGGATTTTCAGGGAGCACGTTAGAAAGACCTCAATTTAAAAAACTAATGAAAGATATAATGGGAAAAAAAATAAATGCTTTGGTCTGCTATAGACTCGATAGGATTTCAAGGAATGTTGCGGATTTTTCTTCAACCCTTACTATACTACAAGAAAACAATTGTGCATTCATAAGCATCAAAGAAGAGTTTGATACTACTTCACCAATGGGCAGAGCTATGATTTATATTGCTAGCGTTTTTGCTCAATTAGAGAGAGAAACAATTGCTGAAAGAGTTCGTGATAATATGCTTGAACTTGCAAAATCAGGTCGTTGGACAGGTGGTAAAATACCACTAGGATTTATTTCTGAAAGGATTAAATATACTGATGATATGGGGTTACAAAGAGAGTATTCAATATTAAAAATTAATAAAGAAGAAATGGACTTTGTTAAGTTTTTATATGAAAAATATTTAGAACGAGGAAGCTTACACAAATTAGAAGTATACATAACAGAAAATCAATTAAAGTCTAGAAATGGTATTATGTTCGAAAAATCTAGCTTGAAAATAATATTACAAAATCCTATATACGTGAAATCTACAAAAGAAATAGTTGATTATTTGAAGAACAATAGCTGGATCGTTTATGGTGAAGCTGATAATATCCATTCACTTTTAACTTATAATAAAACAGAACAAAGTATTAAAAATGGAAAACATGCTAAAATCTTAAAATCTAAAGATGAAAGATTCGCAGCTGTAAGCAATATTGAAGGGGCTCTGGAACCCGAACTGTGGTTGAACGTTCAAAACCAATTCGATATTAATAGAGATAAGTTCCCACGCTTAGGGAAAACTCATAATGCCTTATTAGTTGGAAAATTGATGTGTGGTGAGTGTAAGAAATATATGCTAATACAACATGGTAGAGAATCTAAAGTTACCGGAGAAAAAGCGTTTTATTATACATGCTCATTAAAAAGGAAATCTCATAAAAAACTATGCGATAATAGCAACGCCATAGCGAGTTATGTAGACTCTTTAGTAATTCAAAGTCTAAAATTACTATCTAAATCCAAGACAGATTTTGTAAACCAGTTGAAAATTATATCAAAAAATAAAATAAAATCTAATCAGATTTTTATTGAAAAACATTCTTTAGAAAATTCTCTACTTGATAAAAAGAAACAAATTGATACTTTAGTCACAACATTATCTAAATGTGATGGCATAGAAGATATAATACTTGATAAAATAAAGAGTTTAAAAAGCGATTGCTCTAAAATTGAAAACACAATTAATGATGCAGAAAATCGCACAAAAAAAGAAAGATTAAATAGTTTTAATCTAAACTTAATTGAATCGATGCTAAATAAGTGTGAGATGATAGACACCTTTCCTCGCAATGAACAGAAAATGATAATCGATATTTTAATCGACTGCATTTACTGGTATGGTACTGGCAATGGTAAAGGTAAAATCGTAATTAAATTTATTGGAACTGATGATGAAGATACTAATACTGTTGAAATATCAGAAGAAGACCTACGTCAGCAAATGTTGCAGTTTGGTTCACATAGCATGACCTGTATCTAAAAGAATAATATTTTCTGCAAACTCTTTAAGCGCATACTGCTGACACACTTTTAGTTTGAGTTTTTCTAAATTTATATCTTCTTCCGGAACCTTTAAAACAACAACCCCGGTCTCATCCAATTGCTTTATAACATCATCCGCTAAAGAATCCTTAGCTAGCTTACAAGATCCGCTAAAAGCTCCATATACATCTTCTTCTCTTTCTCCTTTTAAATCTTCAATACCTGCTCTATAACTTATGCTTACTCTTGGCCCAAAAGATGGACATCTTAAAATACACATTGAACATCCATTTCCATATTTTAAGCAGTTACCCATTGGCCCTGTGGAACCTGTAGTTTCTATAAATACATCTGCCTCCTCATATTTCCCATCTGATAAATATATTCCTTTTATTCTATTGCCTTCTTTTTCAACATCCACTACTCTTGTTATCATATTTATTTCTATATCCATAGCTTTTAAATATTTTAAAACTGCTGGCTCAATCTTGTTTACATCGTAAAGCCAGGCATGTTTATGTCCTGGGAAATCAATGTTTTTATGTCTACTATTTTCATCTGTTAAATGTATTAAATCTCCAGCTCCTAGTGCTATCATTTCTTCTGATGCTGTATATCTTCCATTGTTTCTCATTATACCACCTACATTACCAAGTCCTAAAAGCATATCTGTTTTTTCATATAATACAACCCTAGCACCCGCTTTTTTTGCTGTGATTGCTGCGCTACACCCAGACCAACCACCACCAATTACAATAACCTTCAAAATATTCTCCTCCCCTCTAATACATATTTAGGTTCTGTCTGCATTTTGCAGAGTCTTCTTAATTTACGATCATTATTTTTTCTTGTGCAACAGCCACATATTCCTTCTCCACAGCACATCTTTGCATTATTGCAACAAGAATATTCAATACTTTTATCTATATCTTCTACTGCCTTCATAAGTTCATAATTTAAAACGTCTGCAGCATCACAGTGCACTAACTTAATATCATTATTACTGATTAAATCCTTCAATATATTATTAAATTCCTCTGTAATTCTGCCACGGCTTATAGTATTTACAAGTATAACTTTTGAAGCATATTTTTCCATGTAATCATTAACAAAGCTATTTTTATAAGGTGAATTATCAAGCACAATTATAACTTCATTATTATTTGTATGCAAATGCTTAAGTGGAGGGATCATTGGTGCCTGCCCTATACCTCTTGCTACAATTAAGCATTTACTATTCTTAATCCTATTTATGTTTCTTAGTCCTAAAATACCATTCCAAAATGGTGCTTTTATAAGTAGCTCTTCCCCTTCCTTTAACACATCTAAGGCTTTGGTTTTTGCTCCTTTAAGTTCTATAGCAATAGTTATAGTATTATTTCTGGTATCAGTATCCATTATTGAGATTGGAGTATCAAACCTTGTATCTGTATCTGGGCGGCGAGCAAAAACATAACTTCCTGCATGAACCAATTCGCTTACCAATTTATCACTTGCTTCTAGGGTAAATATAATAATATTATCCTCAAATTTATCTTTCTCTATTATTTTGCAATAATAATATTTCCTACTTTCTTTAGCTTTGTAGTTGTTTGAAGCATAATCTTGATATATACATACTCCATTCCAATTACAACAATCACAAAAATTCTTACCTGCTAGTTGTGAACATAATATACAGTCTCCTGTTTCTGCCAGATGGCAAGGACATGCTCGAAACACCAAACTGCGATGCCCTAAAGCATTTTATACTGGTTCTATAATACAATTGTTTGATTTTTATAGTAATTACAAAATATTCACAAAAAATCTTCACGAAAATCATTGAATATATTGTAATTTTCCGTTAAAATAGTCTTTGAAGAGAGGACTGATTACTTGAAAAAACTTTTTAAAAATTTATTACCACTGCTACTTATTGGTTCTATCCCTTTTTCTAATTTGTTTTATTGGACACTAAATAATACTCAAAGAGGGGTTTATGATTTAACTACTGATTTAGATAGATTTTTACCACTTATAAAAATCTTCATAATACCTTATATGACTTTATGGTTTTTCTTAGCCTTTTGCTTTATTTATTTGTGCTTTAAAAACAGAAAAGTTTATTATAAGATTATGCTTACTTTAATCCTATGTTATGTTGTTGCTTTTATAACTTTTTACTTTTTTCAAACCACTGTTCCAAGGCCTATTGTCACAGGTGAGGATATATTTTCAAAACTAATTTTATTTACCTATAACTCTGATATGCCATATAATTGCTTTCCAAGCATACACGTAATTACTGCGTACCTGGCAGTAAAAGGAATTAATCTTACAAATGCTAGAAAACGGATTAAAATCCCAGTTACTATTGTAGGCTTTCTCATTATTATATCCACTCAGTTTGTTAAACAACACGTGATAATGGATATATTTTTCGCAATTTTTTTATGTGAAGTATTTTTCACAGGGATTGCTTATGTGGAGGAATATTACAAAATCTACAATTCCAAAAAAGCTTATAATTCACTAGAAAAAGATATTAAACAACAACGTGTAAAAGCTGCTGAATAATTTTCAGCAGCTTTTACACGTTACTCCGTACTTTAACATAATTGAACTATACTAAAGGCTTGTTATTTATTATAATCTTATAACAATTTTACCTTCTTTTAATTCTATAGATATATTTGACCCTTCACTAAATTCATTTTGAAGATACTGCTCTGCAATCTCATCCTCAATGTATTTTTGAATAGCCCGCCTCAGTGGCCTTGCTCCATATTTGTCATCGTACCCTTTTTCTAATACAAAGTCCTTTACCTCGTCTGTTACGTCCACTGTAATTTTCTTTTCGCGTACCTCTTCCACAACCTCCATAATCATTAAATCTACTATTTTGCGAAGTTCTTCCTTTTTAAGAGGAGTAAACACAATAGTTTCATCTACTCTATTTAAAAATTCAGGCCTAAAAGTTTCTTTTAAAGCATCCTTAACACGGGCTTCTAAAATATCATAATTATCTTGAACAAACCCCATACTACCTGCTTTAAACTGAGTACCTGCGTTAGATGTCATTATTATTACAGTGTTATCAAAGAAAACCGTCCTTCCCTGACTATCTGTTAATCTTCCGTCTTCAAGAATTTGTAATAGCATATTAAATACATCCGGATGAGCTTTCTCAATTTCATCTAAAAGAATCACGGAGTAAGGCTTTCTTCTGACTTTTTCAGTTAATTGTCCAGCTTGATCATATCCTACATACCCTGGTGGTGCACCAATTAACTTGGAAACTGTGTGTTTTTCCATGTATTCAGACATATCTATACGAATTAATGCTTCTTCACTTCCAAAGAGTTCAGAGGCCAGTGCTTTAACTAGCTCTGTTTTTCCAACCCCAGTTGGTCCAACAAAAATAAAAGAGGAAGGCTTTTTCTTCTTTCGAAAGCCTGAACGATTCCGCCTAATGGCTCTAGATAAACTTGTAATAGCCTCATTTTGGCCTATAACCCGTTTATGAAGTCTATTTTCTAAGTCCAATAGTTTTTTCGCTTCTTTTTCTGTAATCTTTTGAATTGGAATTTTAGTCCATGATTCAATTACAAAAGCAATGTCCTCCTGCGTAATTTGGACCTCACTACATTTTTTCTCGATTTCAACAATATTCTCTTTTATTTTACATAGCTTCATCCTATATTCTGCAGCTTTTTCAAAGTTTGCAGTAGCTTCTGCCTCATCCTTTTCATTTTGTACTTTTTCTGATTGCTCCTTTAGTCCTGAAAGTTCCACAAGCCCATTATTTTTCAAGTTAGCCCTAGAACCAGCTTCATCAATAACATCTATAGCTTTATCCGGAAGAAATCTGTCCGATATATATCTTTCAGATAAGTTTACAACTTCTTCAATAATTTCATCAGATATTTTAACTTTATGATATTCTTCATAATAACCTCGTATTCCCTTTAGAATTTCTATAGTTTCCGCTATGCTTGGTTCTTCAACTAGTACTGGCTGAAATCTTCTCTCAAGCGCTGCGTCTTTCTCTATATATTTTCTATATTCCTCAAGAGTAGTCACTCCAATAACTTGTATTTCACCTTTGGCTAAAGCTGGTTTTAAAATATTTGCTGCATTCATTGACCCACCCTGAACTTCACCAGCGCCCATAATATTGTGCACCTCGTCAATAACCAATATTATATTTCCACTGTCCTTAGCTTCTTCAATAATTGACTTCATCCGACTTTCAAATTGCCCTCTAAATTGTGTCCCTGCCACAACGGCAGTGAGGTCAAGCAAATAAACCTCAGCATTAAACAATTTCTGTGGAACTTGTTTTTCTGCAATTCTCACAGCTAATCCTTCTGCAATAGCTGTCTTACCAACGCCCGCTTCCCCAATTAATATAGGATTATTTTTGGTTCTTCTATTTAAAATCTGTACCACGCGATCAATTTCTTTATTCCTCCCAACAACCTTGTCTACACCATTTTGATTTGCTTTATTTGTTAGGTTTATTCCATATGTATCTAAGTGCTTTCGCTTCTTTTTAAAAAAGTTCTTTTTTGATTTCTCTTCAGGTGCGCCCACAACCTTTGGTGAAGTTTCAATTCCCTCATCTATAAAATCTTTATTTTCATCTTTAGGTGAAAATAAGCCACTAAAAATATTACCAATAAGTTTTTTCCCATCACCATTCTTATTGTTTATATCCTCAAGGTTCATACCCTCTAAATTCATATCTTCTAAGTTCATATCCTCTAAGTTCATATCCTCTAAATTCATATCTTCTAAATTCATGTCTTTAAAGATATTACCCATTTGCTGATTTAAATTTTGAATATCCTCTGAAGATATCCCAGCTTGTTGCATCAATTGATCCATAACTGGAACTCCTCTCTTTTTAGCACACTCTATACATAAAGCTACAGTTTCAGTTTTTCCGCTTTCAATTTTTGATGTTAATATCATTGCTATATTTTTTTTACATACATCACATAACTTCATATAAATCATCTCCATATTTCATCTTGTATTAATATTATAATAGTATATCATTCTTTAATAGAATTTGTTTAGTATATTCAGGATTGTTTGTTTTTTATTAATATATAACAGGGCTTTCCTTCTGAAATGTCGTTAAATTTTCTATTAATTCATTTACTTCTTGTAATGAAAGCTTAGACGCTAATATTTTCAAAGCGGTCCTTGTATATATTCCATTCAAAAGTTCTGTTTCACTCTTATTTAATTCTAAAAGAATGGTAGAGTTAACCTTCATTTATACTCCCCCACATATAATATTATATTATGCAGTTTTAACCACAGTGTTACAAAGGTATGTAACTAAATATATTTAATAATATACCTAACATAAGCATATTATTTTTTAATAATACATATGTTTATTTTGTAAAGCTATTATAGTCTAACTAGGTAATTTCACATCTTATACCCATTTTACCTTTTAACAAACTTTAAATCAATTATTAAGGAGTAAGTAAATTGAAAATTGCAGCTATATACTCCAGAAAATCAAAGATTACCACAAAAGGAGAATCAATAATAAACCAAATTGAACTATGCACGCATGAAGGTAATCATTTAGGCATTGAAAAATATATAATATACGAGGATGAAGGTTTTTCAGGAAAAAATATAAAAAGGCCTCAGTTTCAAAAAATGCTAAGTGATGCAAGAGAAAAAAAATTTAATGTACTTATCTGTTATAGACTAGATAGAATCAGTAGAAACATATCCGATTTTTCTACTCTTATAAATGAATTAGATAGCCTGCATATAAGTTTTATAAGCGTTAATGAACAATTTGATACCTCAACTCCTATGGGACGTGCCATGATGTATATTGCCTCTGTTTTTGCACAACTGGAACGTGAAACTATTGGTGAACGGGTTCGCGACAATATGTTAGAGCTGGCTAAAAGCGGAAGATGGCTAGGAGGACAAACCCCTTTAGGCTATGAAAGTAAAAAAATCACCTGTTTTGATTCCCAGTTCAAAGAAAAAACTATGTATTCATTATCCCCTATAAAAGAAGAACTAGATGTTGTAGCTTTCATATATGATAAATATTTACATTATAAATCTATTAGCCAAGTTTTTATCTGTGTTTTCCAAAAAAATATAAAAACAAAAAATGGGGCTGACTTTAATAAGAAAAGAATTCAACTTATATTAAGAAATCCCCTCTATGTTAGAGCAAATGAAGCTGTTATGAAATACCTTGAATTTATTGGAATGAATGTCATGGGAGAATTTGATAATAAGCATGGGATTCTAATTTATAACAAAAGTAAAGGTTCTAAAATTAAGCGAGATATAAATGAATGGGTAGCTGCAGTTTCCACACATGAAGGAATTATTGATGCCCCTGATTGGCTTTTAATTCAACAAATATTAGATGTAAATAAGAATAAAGCACCACGCCTTGGAACTTCCTCGGCTGCATTACTTACCGGTACTTTAAAGTGTTCTAAATGCGGTAAAAGTATGATTGTTAAACATGGACATATTAGTGTGCATTCCAATAAAAAAATTCAATACTATGTTTGTAGTACTAAAGATTATTCAAAAGGCCTTAGGTGTAACAATCCTAATATCCGCGTAGATGAACTTGAATCAATAGTTATAGATAATTTAAAAAATATCACAATGGACAAAAGTGTTCTGCTTGAAGAGTTAAATAAAATTAAATCTGATATAACCAAAAATAATTTTATGCAAAGTGAAATAGATAATTTACCAGGGCAAATAAAAATAAAACAAGCCCAACTAGATATTCTAATAAGCCAATTATCACTTGACAATGAAATATCAAAATATATAAGACCACAAATTTTGAAATTAGGAGATGAACTAGAAAAGTTAAAAGATAAATGTGATAACTCAAAAGCTATTTCCAATAAATACAAAAACAATAAGTGGGATGCAAATAAATTTTTATATTCCTTAAGTAATTTTCCTTCTCTAGTAGATGTCTTAGATTTTAAAGAAAAGCATCTATTAATCAATAGTATTGTACAATCAATATATTGGGATGGCACTAAAGGTACCATTAAAATCAATCTAATGTCCTTAAAAGAATAACCTAATTATCGCAGTTTAGTGTGGCTAGGACAAAATTCACTTCCTACATCAATACAATCATAGGGTTCATAACTCATAAATATAACCTCCTACGTACTATACTATTAAAATATTTATAACTCTAAAAATTGTTACAAGTTTAACAATAATACTTATAAATCCCAGAAGTATACCTATCCACTTCCTAAATATTTATTTTTAAATTTTTCTAATAAATAAAAGAGTCCTAGGACTCTTTTATTTATTAGGATTAATGAAATTCACAATTTTATCAATTTTTTGTCTAAACATATTTTTTCTCGTCACAGCATTTTTAGCTATTAGAGCCTCTGTAAACAGAAGTTTACTATTTGAATATATATCTACCCTACCCACCTTTTGTCCTACCTGTACTGGAGCAATTATCTCATATAGAGGCTTTTTAATTTTAACCTCAATGTCTTCATCCTTCTTCATTGGAATTATAATATCTCTTGCACTTACTATTTGGACTTTAGATGTCCCGTTTTTTATATTAAGCGATTCCAAAGTATCCTCTTTACTAATCACTTTCTTATATTCATAATTTTTTTCTACATATTCACTTATTTTTTGGGTCTCTTTCCATCTAGGGGTACAATTTAAAGTAACTATAATAACCTCTCTATTTTGAATTTTAACAGAAGTAACTAAACATTTACCTGCTTTTCCGGTAAACCCTGTTTTTACTCCTGTGGCATTTGGTAAAAGATATAGAATTTTATTTATATTATGGTAACTCCTATTAAAACCGTATTCACTAGCATCAATATCCTTAGATATTACTATATCATTAAATAGTTTTATTTCTTTTGCCTTTGCAGTAACCAAAGCTAAATCATAGGCTGTAGAATAATGATTACTACTATCTAAGCCATGTGGAGATTCAAAGTTGCTATTTAATAATCCAATTTCCAGTGCATACTCGTTCATAAGCTTTAGAAACTCTTCAACACTTCCACTAATCCCTTCTGCAATGGCTATTGCTGCATCATTTCCAGACCTTAACATAAGCCCATATAATAACTCTTTTAATGTTATCTCCTCTCCTTTTTTTAAACCTATTTCTGAACCTCTTATAGCTGCAGCCTTTTCTGATATAATTATTTTTTTGTTTAAATCCCCACATTTAATGGCTACTAATGCAGTTACTATCTTTGTAGTACTTGCAATTTCAATAGGAGTGTATGCATTTTTTTCATATAAAACAAGTTTTGATTCACAATCTAATGCTATGGCACTTATAGCGTTAACATGTATATCCTCAGCATAAACATTTTGAATTAATGATGTGACTAAAAAAAATAAACTTAAAGCAAGTGATAAAAATATTCTAATTTTTTTCTTCATAATCTCACCTCTTTTGATATTAGTACATATTTTTAACAAATATAAATAATAGTGACTCACTGATTTTTTTATAGATTATTGGGCATAATACCAATTATTAGGCATACTAGGAGGTTAACATGTTTAAAGGTATAATAGTGATTCTTTTAACCTTAATAATTATATTATTTCCAATCCCTTTGAAAATAACTCTTAAATATAAAAACAAAGCTTTGGGAATTTATATATATAATAAAAAAATAAAGGCAAAAAGCCCTTCGAAAGATAAAGTAAATTCTAAAATAAAAACTATCGAAAAAGGAATCAAAAAGATCGATTTTTTTAAAACATTAACTTATAACGATTTAAACTTAATTATTTACAAAATTAAGAATTTGAAGTTTAAACCCACAATAATTTTAAACACTACATTAGAATATGGTTTTGATGATGCTGCTTTTGTAGCTATTATATTTGGCTTAATTCATTCCACCTATAGTTTTTTCTATTTATTATTACAAAATTTCACCAAAGTAAAAAAGATAAATTTAAAAGTTATCCCTCATTTCAAAGAAAATGATGTTAATATGGAAATTTCGAGTATAATTTATACCAATTTAGGAAAAATTATTTATATATCATTTGTAATGATAAGTTGCCTTATAAATATTAAGCATAAGAAAACAAATTTAAACAAATATAAAGGAGGAAATGTACATGGATAATCATCCAATTGAAAATTTAATGAGGACCACTATGGAAAGTATAAAAGATATGATAGATGTGAATACCATTGTAGGAGATCCTATAGAGTCATTAGATGGTACTACAATTATTCCTATTTCCAGAGTATGTGTTGGTTTTGCATCTGGAGGTAGTGAATTCAATAATATTAAACCTAGTGTTTCAAGCGATAACTACCCTTTTGGTGGTGGTTCTGGAGCTGGAGTCACTGTTAAGCCTGTTGCATTTTTAGTTGTTAAAAACGATTCAATAAGACTTTTATCTGTAGATCAGCAAAACACATATGATAGAATCGTTGATACTGTACCACAGATTATGGATATTATTAAAAATATGTTTAAGGATAAAAGCGACAAACATACAGAACATGAAGACAGTGAAAAGTGTGATGAATAAGTTAATATAAAAAATCATAAATATAACCCCCCATAATAAAGTTACAATCTAAAAGCTTTATTATGGCGAGGTTTTATAATTTTATGCCCATAAATCTTGAAAAATAGTTATTCAGCTTCAGTGCTTTCAATATTTGTTTGTAAATTTTCACCCATAAAATTTTCTAAAGGTGGCATTTCAGCCAGGCTATAAAAATTAAAATGTTTAAGAAATTCATCTGTAGTTACATAAATTATTGGTCTTCCCGGAACATTTTTCCGCCCACTTTCTTCAATTAATTTTTTTTCCGATAAGGTGTAGATTGCTCTATCACTCTTAACACCTCTTATATCCTCAATTTCAACTCTGGTTATAGGTTGTTTATATGCAATGATTGCTAAAGTTTCAAGTGAAGCCTGTGATAGTGATTGTCTAATGTTGGTCTTTAATAGTTTTTGAACATATTCGCTATTACAGGGTTTTGTAACAAATTGATATTGATCATTAGTTACTATAATTTTAATTCCTCTATCCTCTTCTTCATATTTTACTATTAATTCATTTATTAGTTCTCTTGTAAAATCATTGCTACATTCTAATATATTAGCAATGACCGTTAGTTTTAATAAATCTCCAGTAACGAACAACAAGGATTCAATAATGGAAAAATATATCTTTTTAGTAGAAACCTCTTCAATGTCTAATTGCTTAATATTAAGTTCATTCATATTAATTTACCCTTTCTAAATATATGTCTTTAAAAGTACTTTCCTGAAGCACTCTCACACTTCTAATTTTAATAAGTTCAAGTAATGCTAAAAACGTAACAATAACTTCTATTTTTGATGAGTACCCAATGATTAACTTTGAAAAATAGACTTTTCCAAATAAATCAAGTGCATCTTTCAATTCTTCCATCTTATCTTCTATTTTGTATTCATCCACTAATATTTTTTTATTTATAATATTATCAACATTCATTTTATTTATATATTGTTGCATTAAATTGTTGTACAAATTATATAAATCAAGCATTGTAACATTTTTCAGAAAATCTATTTCTTTAGTGTTTTTATTATCTTCTTCAATTATTTCAGGTTTCTTACTAAACATTATACCTGCTCCTTGCTCTAGCATCTTCAAATTTTCAGCTATAACTTTATATTTCCTATATTCTATTAATTTATTTAACAATTCCGCTTCTATATCATTCTCTTCTTCTTTACTAATTTCTTCTTTATTTTTAGGTAGCAATCGTTTTGATTTAATTTGAATTAAAGTTGCAGCTATAACAATGAATTCTGATGTTACCTCTAAATCCATTTCTTTCATAGTTTTAATATGCTCCAGGTACTGACTCGTGATTTCATAAATATTAATGTCATAAATGTCCATCTCGTTTTTCTTAATAAGATGCAATAACAAGTCAAAGGGCCCTTCAAAATTAGTTACTTTTATACTTAATGGCATGTACACTCTCTCCTAAATAAAAATTTAATTATAAAGAAATATGACATTTATATTAATTTCTTTATATCAAGTTAATTTAAGTATAGTGCATCCTTTAAAAAATAACTAGTCAGTATAAAATTTAAAAGCAAAAATATACCGTTTTATAAAAAATCAGCTTCTAAGCAAATAAGTTTTTGCCTAGAAGCTATAGTTTTATATACAATAAGTGTATTAATTTAAATTGCCCTGTCAAATAGGTCTGTAAAATTATTTTTAATATTATCCCATACTCTAGATTTTTTAATATCTCTATCACTATAGATAATAATCTTACCAAATAATTCATTATCAACATATATTTCACATAATCCAATTGCTACACCTTTTTTATACTCTTTAAGTCCTTCCTCTATAACAATTTTTTTGGTGATTTCATTTTTCCTACCTCTTTCAAGAGTTATAAGAAAATTATCTTGTGCTTTAGCCATTAGAAACTTATCCCCTTTCTTATTTAAAGGTATTTTTTCTAATTCTTCGTCTTTTGTAATCACTTTTTTAGTTTCAAATTTAGAGAATCCGTAGTTCATTAACATGCTAGCATCACTATTTCTTATTTTATAAGTTGGTGCACCCATAATTATTGCTAGCATTCTTACATTGTTTCTTAATGCAGTAGCGGATATACAGTATTTTGCCTCGTTTGTAAATCCAGTTTTAAGTCCATCGCAACCATCAAAAAATCTAACAAGCTTATTGTGATTTACAAGACCTATAGGTGTCTTTCTACCCTCAGTAATAGTTTCCATATAAGTTCCTGAGTATTTCAATATTTTAGGATATTTCAATAGTTCTCTAGACATAATTGAAATATCGAAGGCCGAAGTAAGATGTCCATCTGCACTGAGTCCTGTACAGTTTTTAAAAGCAGTATCACTCATATTGAGACTTTTCGCTTTTTCATTCATCATAGATACAAATGCACCTTCACTGCCCCCTAAATACTCAGCCATTGCCACTGCTGCATCATTTCCAGATGCAATAGCAATCCCTTTTAATATTTCTTCCACAGTTCTAATTTCACCAGTGTCAAGTATCATACTACTTCCACCCATTTTTTTTGAGTTTTCACTAATAGTTATTTTATCTTGTAATTTAATCTTGCCTGCATCTATAGCCTCCATAGCAAGTAGCATAGTCATTATTTTAGTTACTGAGGCTGGAGCAAATTTTTCATGAGAATTTTTTTCATATATTATTTTGCCACTAGACGGTTCCATTAGTAGTGCCGACTTTGCTTCTACTATAATTCCACTATTAGCCTTATTTTCGCCTTCTGCCTTTGCTGAGATTGTAAAAACCTGTGCTGTAAAAATTAACGATAAAATTAAACATAATACATTTTTAATACTTCTTTTCATATGTATCCTCCTCATGTTTTTTCCGCTAGACAACAATTATTAAGTGCTATCTACCTTGCTTAAAATTTATATCATTATTTTTACCAAGTTACCACAATATTATCACTATATATTAAAATAAAGTTAAAAAAATATTATACTCATAAAACAAAAACCTGCCTTCATATTTGAAAGCTGGTTTTTTTTGTTAAGTCATATCCTTCTGAAATGTCATTAAGTTCTATTTGTCTTATGCCTAGGATGTATGCTGTTATAAATTACTTCCATTTTACTTTTTTTCTTTATAGTTGAATAAATTTGATTTGTAGCTTCGAAGCTTATGATTTAACCTTTAAAAAATAAGTAAAATGTGAGAATATAGTTATAAACTAATTTATAATTTTTATCAACTAATTTGTAAACAAATATAGAATTTCTATAAATTTTCGTATTATTAATTAAACTTTGAAGCATGTAATCTACAGCTTTAGGCAATAAAATCCCAATTACTAGTAAAATAACAAAGCATTTAATCGTTAACATTACAAACCGCCATAACTCCTTGTGCTTCATTTGCTTACGCTTCCCAAATTATTAATGAGTTTTTTTATAAAATATGGTGCAACATAAGATTCTATAATTATCCCTATAAATAAGAACGCTATTAGTACAATAAATATTATACTGTAATATATTATCCTGCTAGATATACTACTTGTCCCTTGTTTATTAAACTTGTCTTTAAGTAACATTATAGAAAATTCCATTGATACTACAGATGCAAAAATAATACATGGAATATAAATCAAATTTTGAGGCAGAACCCCTAATACTGCAATTCCAATTCCATTTTTTCCAAGGCCACTAATCATAAAACTAAATGTAAATCCTACTGTAAATCCCTTCAATAAATCAATGATTATGATTATTGGTATTCCCACAATAGTCAAGCCTAAAAACCAAATAAAAATAATCACAGGTAGATTATTTTTAAGTGATTGAAAAAATATCAATTTATAACTAATGCCATTTGTATTCGAAGGGTCAATAAAATTCATCAAATAATTTACTAAATCATTTTGTTCAATTTGCCCCATGTATTTCACACTATAGATTCCTAAAATTATACCTGTAAATACACAAAGAATACTTATAATATATAACCAAAAATTTTCTTGTATGTGCTTGTTTATATTACTTATTAGTGTATTAGATGACATAAATTTCTCCCCCTTTGTTAATCACTTTTCTTGTTTATTAGTACTCCTGGTTGATTATAAAATTTAACGCAGATAATTATAATATTAATATTATAACTTAATTCATATTTATGATATCAAAGAGGGTTATATGCCTACTTAGTAATTTTTATATTAATTCTATAGTTTATTATAATCTAAAAATAATATAACCTATGTGCATAGTACACATAGGTTATATTATTTATTAACTTACTCTATTTTGTAATCTTAGCTTATCAGCTACCATAGCTATAAATTCGCTATTGGTTGGCTTTCCTTTAGCATTGTGTATGGTATAACCAAATATCTTATTTATAGTTTCAACTTGACCACGTCCCCAGGCTACTTCTATAGCATGCCTTATTGCTCTCTCTACTCTACTAGCAGTTGTATTGAATTTTTTAGCAATAGATGGATATAACTCTTTTGTTACTGCAGATAAAAGTTCAATGTCGTTTACTACCATAGTTATTGCTTCTCTTAGATACATATAACCTTTAATATGAGCCGGAACACCAATTTCATGAATTATACTTGTGATTTCAGCTTCTAAGTCCATTGGTTCATTACGACTAGTTTTTCTAGGTTCATTTGTGTCAATAAATGAAATTGATTTCTTAGTATGATCACTTGAAATTGTATTATTAAACATCTGTCTTATTCTTTTTGTAAAAACATCCATATCGAAAGGTTTTACTACATAATAATCTGCTCCCAAAGTAATAGCTCTTTGAGTAATTTTATCTTGACCTACCGCAGATAATACTATTATTTTAGGTATTGGATCAAGATCCATGCCTCCCAATCTCTCTAGTACACCAAGACCATCTAAATGAGGCATTATTATGTCTAGTACTACTAAATCAGGTTTTCTCTCTTTTATTAATTTAAGAGCTTCTATCCCGTCTTTCGCAATGCCTGTAACCACAATATCCCTTTGACTTAACAGATAATCATTTAATATATTACAGAATTCTTTATTATCATCTGCAATCAGTACACTAATTCTAGGTTCTTCCATATTATAACTCCCCCTTACAAATAAATTACTATTTACCATAACTTAACAAATTATAAATTCGACAAAAGAATTTTAATTCCTTCTAATATTGAAAAAATTTACAAATAAATAATTATTTATTAATATTTGCAAAATAAAAGATAGCATTTGCTATCCTTTACCTTTTAATTTCTATTTTACCTCTTTTTTTTTAAAATTGCTAGTTATTTTGATAATATGCCCGCATCTTTAAGCATCCACTCTATATATATTCCATATCCCATGTCAGGCTTGTTAATTAAAACATGGGTAACCGCTCCAATAATTTTATTGCTTTGAATTATTGGACTACCGCTCATACCCTGCACTATACCTCCAGTTTTTTCTAAAAGCCTAGGGTCTGTAATTTTAATAATCATGCTTTTAGATCCAGATGTATTTTGAGATAATAGTTTCTGAATTTCTATTTGGAACAATTCTGGTTCATTACCATTTATAGTAGTTAAAATTTCAGCTTTCCCTTCTTTAATTTCATTTCTTAGACCTATTTTCATAGGCTTACTAAATTTACTATTTATAAGGCTTTTAGTTCCATCCCCAAATATACCACATTCTGTGTTACTTATTATTTGTCCTTTAGTTTTATTTTCATCAATAAAAAGGCCTCTTAATTCTCCTGGATTCCCTCTTGTTCCTTTTTTTATAGATACAATATTAGATGATACAATTACTCCATTACTCACACTTAGTATTGTTCCAGTATCAGCATCTGTAATAGGGTGACCCAGCGCCGCGAATTTTTTAGTTTTATCATCATATAAAGTTAGTGTTCCAACGCCAGCTGTTGAATCCCTTACCCATAGTCCTAGTTTTCGCTTCCCATCTTTAGAATCAACTGCAGGTTTAACCTTGATTTCAAAAGTGTTTGAATTGTTTTTTCGTTGTATTTTAAGAGTGATTTCTGAGTTACTTTCTCTATTTATAAATCTTGTTACATCTTCGGCATGATTTATTTCATCATCATTTATTTTTATTATGCTATCTCCTATTTGCACACCTGAAGTTGCTGCCGGACTTGCTATTTTGCCTTTCACACTATCAATATCAGATAAAGCTACAACTAAGACACCTTTAATGTTTAATTTAACACCAATTGGTTGTCCTCCTGGATAAACCATAATTTCTGCTTTGTTTTTTGCGAAAATGGGTTTCACTTCTAAACGCTCTGAGGAATTTACGTATACATCTTTGTTTGTGTTAATTATATTTGTACTAATAGAGATACTGTCTTTTACTTGTTTCATTTTTGTAATTTGGTTAGAATCCATTGGTATATGGGCTCTGGCAACAATATTGTTTTGAGCTTTAAAATATGCACTTAAAGTAATAATTACTAGAGGTATCATAATCAAGCATACTAAATTTAATTTTTTCTTCATGTACTTTACCTCCTTCTCTTATAGTTATGACTTTAATTTACCCTCCAATTCTCCACATTATCCTATAATATTAATTCAATAATAGTCAAAGAAATAGATTGAAAACTAATTTATCATAAATTAAAAAAATTGTTCTGTATTTCAATTATTTTCACATTTCTTTATAATCACATAGGTGAAAATTTTTTATTATATAAATACCAACATTATTTTCTTGTTTACTATGGTTTTTTAAAAATTAAAACCACCAATAAAAAAAATAAAGCCACCAATGGTGACTTTATTTTTCCCTATAAAAGATATTTTTATTACTATATTGTTTTTTTAAATTAAATAGACTTTTGTTTTTTTGCCATATTTATCATTTCTTTAGAATTTTCTAAAGTTAATTTTGTAACCTCGGTCCCACCTATCATTCTAGCTATTTCTTGTTGTTTTTCACCATCATTCATTTTTATAATACTAGTATAAGTTTTATCATTTTTAACGTTTTTGGATATTAAATAATTCGTATCTGCCATACTAGCTATTTGCGGCAAATGAGTTACGCAAAAAATTTGATGATTTTTAGATATTAAATACATTTTTTCGGCAACACATTGTGCAATTCTACCACTAATACCAGTATCTATTTCATCAAATATAACAGTAGGTATTTCATCCTTATCAACGAATACTGTTTTAAGAGCAAGCATTATTCGCGATAATTCTCCCCCAGACACTATATCTTCCAGTGGACTCAGTGGTTCTCCTGGGTTAGTAGATATACAAAATTGAACCTTATCACATCCATTTTCATAAAATTCATCTTGCAATTTTACTTCTATGTAAAATTTACTTTTTTCAAGTCCAATATAATTTAATTCATCTTTAATTTTATCTTGAAGATCTTTTGAAATATCACATCTAATTTCATGAATCTCACTGCCTAAAATCCTCATTTCACCCTCGTAAACTATTTTTTCTTTTTGAAGACCACTGATTATTTCACCACTATTAGTTAATTCTTCATATTCAGCTTCAATTTTTTCTTTATACTCATAAATGTCTTCAATAGTGGGTCCATACTTCCTCTTGCAAATGTTAATTTGATTTATTCTGCTATTCAAATATTCTAATTCTTTTTCATCATAATAAATTGTCTCTTTTAAGTTTCGGAGGTCTGTAATATTTTCTTCTATATTATAGTAGCTTTCTTCTATAGAATCCGTAATTGTTTTTATCTTTTCCAAATGTTTTTCTATGGTTCGGAGTTCCTTAATAGCAATAGCTAAATTGTAAAAAACAGAAGTATTTTCCTCATCGTTAATATACAACAATCCATAACTTTTTGATAAATGTTTCTCCAATTTCTCAGCATTACTGATGATTGCATATTTTTCTAAAAGTTCTGAGTCTTCACCAATTTTTATATTAGCGCTCTTAATTTCTTCTATTTGGTAATTTAAGAAATCAATTCTCTTTTCACGCTGGCCTTCATTTCCTTCAAGCTTGTGAATCCTGTTTTTAATCTCAGTAAGCCTTGCATATTTCTCATTATATATAACAAGAACCGCATTAATCTTATCATCCCCAAAGGAATCCACATAAAATATATGATTACCACTATCTAATAAATTATGATTATCATGTTGACCATGAATATCAAGTAAGGTCTTACTAATATATTTAACCTTTGATAGTAGCAATGATTTACCATTAACTTTAGCAATACTTTTTCCAGATTGAAATGTTTCGCGACTTACAATTACCATGTCTTCATAATCAATTTCCATCTCATCTAGTGCACTTTTATTATTTTTATTATCGATGGTAAATATAGCTTCAACATAAGTTTTATTTTCCCCTGTCCTAATTGTGTTTTTATTGAATTTCCCACCTAATACATAATTTATAGCATCAATCAAAATTGATTTTCCTGCTCCTGTTTCACCAGAAAGCACGTTAAATCCCCCTTCAAAATTAATACTTAAATTTTCAATTAGAGCAAAATTTTTAATATTTAATTGTAGGAGCATACTGACTCCTCCTATTCGCTAATCATTTTTTTGATTTTTTGAACTATCTCTTTTGTATCTTCTTCGCGCCTAACTAAAATAAAAACAGTATTATCCCCAGCTAAAGTTCCTACAATACCATTGAATTTTAAAGAATCTAAAGCTTCAGCAGCAGCAGGAGCAGCTCCTGCTATAGTTTTTAAAACTATAAATTTATCTACATGGTCAACATAAAGCACGGTTTGACAAAAAATATTAACCAATTTATTTGATAAGAAACTATCCTCTGGAGAAATAGTAGAATATTTGTGAGTTCCATGTGAATTCATAACCTTAATTAATTTTAATTCTTTTATGTCTCTAGAAACTGTTGCTTGAGTAATATCAAAACCTTTACTTCTTAGCTGCTCTGCTAGCTGTTCTTGAGTTTCAACTTCTCTAGCCTGAATGATTTCAATTATTTTCGCATGACGTGCAATCTTCATTTTTTTCTCCCTCGCAATCTGTAGTTCTAGAAATTATTTTTTTTCTTAAAATTTCAAAATAATTATAATCATTAAATTTCACCAATCTACATTTTTCATTTGAAACACTTACTAATATTTTCTCATAGTTATTTAGCTTTATCGCACGTTGTCCATCCAGTGTCAAAAATATACTTTCATGTTCACTTTTTATGTTTATAGATATTTCACTTTTACAGTCCAGCACTATAGTTCTCATAGATAGTGATAATGGGCAAATAGGTGTTACAGCTATAACATCTAGATTAGGATAAATTATAGGACCACCTGCTGATAGGGAATATGCTGTAGAACCTGTTGGCGTAGCTATTATTAGCCCATCCCCCGTAAAATCAATATAGAACTTACTATCTATGTGAAGTTCATATTTAACAACTCTGGCTAGCGTCCCCTTCGATACTACTATATCATTTAAAGCAGTATATTCTTCTTGATTATCTCTACCAGGCAATGTACAATTGAGAATCATTCTGTCTTCCACATAATAATCATCTTCAATAAGTTTTTTCATAGCCTTTTCAAATTCGTTTAGCTCCACACTGGAAAGAAACCCTAAATTACCTATATTCACTCCGAGTATTGGAATACTCGAGTTATTTAAATTTCTAGATGTTCTTAAAATAGTTCCATCTCCACCTAATGCTATAATAATATCTAAATCCTTATATTTTATATTTTCAAGACCAATTGAATCTTTAAACATAAATATGTTAGTTTCATCAATATATTTGCTAATAATATTTTTTACATATTTAATTATTTTGCCCTCTTTGTCCTTTGTGGTATTTATATTAATGCCAATGCTTTTCATAGTTCCCCCTTACCCCTAATTTAAATTTTTATGGGCTTCACTAACTAATAGTTCTATATTTTCCACCTTATAATTCACATAATGATCTTTAGATTTTGTAAAATAAATTAAATATTCAATGTTACCATTTGGTCCTTTTATTGATGAGTAATCCATATTGATAACATTTACATTGAGTTCTTCCAATAAATTCAAAACTCTAGTTATCACCTCTATATGTTGACTCTGTTTTTTAACCACGCCTTTTTTATTAACTTTGCCTACGCCTACTTCAAATTGTGGCTTTAATAGTGCTACACCACTAGCATTATTTTTTAATAGGCCCAGCAAATTTGGAATAATTTTTTCCAGCGATATAAATGACACATCAATACTTGCAAAGTCGGCAAGTTCCCCTATACTATCCAGGCTTAAATACCTTATGTTTGTATTTTCCATTGACACTACTCGCGCATCGCATCGCAGCTTCTTATCTAATTGGTCGGTTCCAACATCTATAGAGTATACTCTGCATGCTCCATGCAGCAGCATGCAGTCTGTAAACCCTCCTGTGGATGCTCCTATGTCCAGGCATACTTTATCTTTAAGGTCAATGTGAAAGGAGTCTATAGCCTTTTTAAGTTTTAATCCCCCTCGGCTTACATAAGGAATATCTTCTCCAATAAATTCAATCTTGGATGATAAATCTATTTTTTTTCCGTATTTGCGAGTTATAATTCCATCCACAAATATATTACCAGCAATAATATTTTCCTTTGCTCTTTCTCTAGAAAACAAAATTCCCCTTTGGACTACAAGAACATCTAATCTCTCTTTATTTTCTATCATGAAAAACTCCTTATAAATCCACTAAAGTGGATTGTTTAAATTAACTTTAGAATGCTTTGGAAAATTCCAGAAGCGTCTAGTTTATATAATTTATATAATATATCAACTGTTCCATGAGGAATAAATTCATCTTTAAAACCTAAATTAATAACCTTTGTTTTCTCCTCAAGTGTGTTTACATATTCTAGTACTAAGGAACCTAATCCTCCATGGACAATGTTATCTTCTATAGTTACTATTGAATATTTTTTATAGACTAACTCTGAAATTAGTGCTTCATCAATGGGCTTAATAAAGCAGGCATTAATTACTGTAACTTCTACTCCCATGTCTTTCAGTTTTTCTCTAACTAAAACAGCATTTTGGACCATTTTGCCTGTAGCTACTAATGCTATTTTACCGCCTTGGAAAAGAATCTCCCATTTTCCTCTTTTAAAATTTTGAATAGCTGACATGCTAATATTGGGATTGTCTCCTCCCCTAGGATATCTTATAGCAATTGGATAATCTTGTTTAACTGCAAAAGTGAGCATTGACTTAAGTTCACTGATACATTTTGGAGCCATAATTGTCATATTAGGAATATGAGATAAGTAAGATAGATCAAATATACCTTGGTGTGTTTCCCCATCTTGGCCAACTATGCCAGCTCTATCTATGGCAAAAATAACGGGTAGCTTTTGAATGCATACATCATGTACAATTTGGTCATAAGCCCTCTGAAGAAAAGTGGAGTAAACTGCAAAAATAGGTTTTAAACCTTGTGATGCCATTCCTGCCGCCATAGTAACTGCATGTTGCTCCGCAATCCCTACATCAAAAAACCTATTAGGAAACTGTTTTGAAAACTTCTCTAGCCCAGTACCTTCAGGCATAGCAGCTGTTATTGCAACTATATTTTTGTTTTCCTTTGCAAGGAGTGCAACCTGCTCCCCAAATCCATCTGAGTAACTTTCCTTAGAACTACCACATAACTCTCCAATTAAGGGGTTAAATGGGCCTACTGAATGATATTTACGTGGCTGGTTTTCAGCAAATTTATAGCCCTTCCCCTTTTTTGTTATAACATGAATAATTACTGGTCCCTCTGTATTTTTAGCTAGCTTTAAAACCTTACTTACTGCTTTAATATCATGTCCATCTATAGGGCCTAAATATTTTATACCCATATGCTCAAATAACATACCCGGAACAACAACCTGTTTAATTCCATCCTTAATTTTATGAATTGATTTGGCCATACCATTGCCTACAGTAGGAATTTTTCTAAGGGTAGAATTTATTTCTTTTTTTAATCTATTATAAGTTGGATCAATTCTAAATCCACTTAGGTACTTAGATATTCCTCCAACATTTTTAGAAATAGACATTTGATTATCATTAAGTACAATAATCATTTTAGTTTTCCTAAATCCTACATCATTTAAAGCCTCCATTGCCATCCCGCCTGTAAGCGCACCATCACCTATTACTGAAATAACATCATAATCTTTACCTTGCAGATCTCTAGCTCTTGCCATACCAAGCCCTGCAGAAATAGAAGTACTACTATGTCCTGCTTCAAAGCTATCATATTTACTCTCTTCTCTTTTAGGAAATCCGCTGAGTCCATCAAAATTTCTAAGTGTATCAAATTTATCTTTTCTGCCTGTAAGAATTTTATGCACATAAGATTGATGCCCTACGTCCCATATTATTTTATCACTATCTAAATCAAAAACATTGTATAAGCTTAGGGTTAATTCTACTATACCTAAATTTGAAGCTAAATGCCCTCCCGTTTTAGAAACTTTTTCAATTAGAAAATTTCTAATTTCCACTGCAAACATATTCAATTCTTCTATAGACATTTTTTTCACTGTATTTATATCATTAAAATCATCTAAAATTCTACTCATATTTCTCTACCTTCTTTATTAATTATAATATTAAAAAATCTCCAAAATAATATCACACAAATTTATTAAAAGAAACTTATTATAAGAAACTCATAATAGGAATGTATGAATACTACTAAGGTATTGATTTTATTTTGCCCACATTTATGGGGACATTATATCATATAATAATATTTAATTCAAAATCTATTTCCACTTAAATCATCACCTGCTGTGCTACATATTAAGGATTTTAGAAGGTTATCATTAATCGCAATAAATAGTTATTTTCAAAATTCCCTTTTCAATAAAAATTCTGTGATTTCTTCTAAATATTTTGTATCTGCCTCAAGTTTTTTTAATATTTGAAAACATTCCTGGGTTAAATCATTGCACTTTGACCTACACTTTTCTAAGCCATACATGGTTATAAAAGTTGTTTTATTATTACACTCATCGCTTTTTACATTTTTACCCAGGACATCAACATCTCCAATTACATCTAATATATCATCTCTTATTTGAAAGGCCAGGCCTAATTTTTCACCATACTCACTTAAATCCTCTAAATCTTCCACCGATGCATTTGCAAGAATTGCACCACTCACTATTGCCACTTTAATTAGTTGGCCTGTTTTATTTCTATGCATATAAAGAAGCTCTTCCTCAGATATTGCGATGCCTTCACTTAAAATATCGCAAATTTGACCAGCTATCATTCCTTGAGATCCAGAAGCAGTTGCTATGGTTGTGCTTGCTTTAATTTTGTTTAAATTTCCATCTAAACACTGATTTAGCATTATTATCATGGCCTCATTTAATAGTCCATCTCCTGCCAATATCGCTATTCCTTCCCCGTAAATTTTGTGATTAGTAGGTTTTCCTCTACGCAAATCATCGTTATCCATACTAGGCAGATCATCATGAATAAGAGAATATGTATGAATCATCTCAAGCGCCGCTGCAAAAGGCATTATATCTTTATAATCATTCTTGTACATAGCATATGTAAGAAGCATTAAAATCGGTCTAACTCTTTTCCCTCCAACTTTTATGCTATAAATCATTGCTTCGAAATTTCTATTGTCAATTTCAGGCTTATCATCAAAATAATCGCTTATCCACTGTTCTAATGTATCTTTAATGGATTTTGTATTCATTTTATCCCTTCTTTTCTTTATAAATTGTGGAAATAATATAGTTTAAGGCACATGAAAATAAATAACAAGCGCATATGCTACTCTATTTTGATTTGTTATTTATTTTCATGTGCCTAAATTAATTCTTAAGGTCATTTTAGAAGGAAAGTCTCCTATTTAACCGCTTCTGGTTGAGCTACAAATTCTTTTTCACCTTCAGCTGTTAGTACTTTTATTTTACCTTCTGTATCATTTAAAATTTTATATAAACTGTTGCAGATTTTTATACCTTCTTCATAAATATTCATAGTCTGTTCTAGTGTAATTTCATTTTCATCCATGACATCTACAATTTCTTCAAGTCTGACCATCATATTTTCATAGGATTCTTTTTTCTTTGCCATTAAAATTCCTCCAAATTGCTTATTTTAAACTCCGCACTACCATCTTTTAAGGTGATTTTCACCTGTTTTATATTATTCAAATTGCTAATTTCACTAATAACTTTATTTTCATTGTTTTGCAATAGTGCATAGCCCTTATTTAATACATTCAAGGGATTGTGTGCCTGCAAAAGAGCATTGAACTTTGAAAGTTTCTGCTTTTCTAATGAAATAACCACATTAAATTTATAACTTAAATTTTCTTTTAAATTATCTATACGAATATATTGATTAACTATATAATTTAAAGGATTATTTATCTTTAGTGATTTATTTAGTAAATTAACTTTATTGTATTCCTTGGTTAACTTAGATTCCACAGATCTCAATAATAATTCTCTAAGTGCTTTAATTTCATTATTTAAATCCTTTATATTCTTCACAGCAATTTCAGCTGCTGCTGATGGAGTTGGCGCTCTGTAGTCACTTGCAAAATCTGCTATAGTAAAGTCTGTTTCATGGCCAATTCCAGTAATTATAGGTATTTTAGAATCGTAAATTGCGTGAGCTAGGTTCTCTTCATTGAATGCCCATAATTCCTCTATAGAGCCTCCACCTCTTGCAATAATAATTAAATCAACATTTTTTGTGCTATTAAAATATTTTATACCACCTGCAACCTCCGCGCTTGCATTTACCCCTTGAACTAGGGCTGGATATATTAGAATGTTAACCAATGCGTTACGTCTTGTAGCCACATTAATAATATCCTTGATTGCAGCGCCAGTTGGTGATGTGATTATTCCTATTTTAGTAGGAAATGAAGGTATATTTTTTTTGTGTTCAACTGCAAATAATCCTTGTTTTTCTAATTTTTCCTTAAGATTTTGAAAAGCTAAATATAACTGCCCTTCTCCGTCTGCCTCTATATCATTACAATAAATCTGATATGCTCCCTCACGTTCATAAACAGAAACCCTGCCACGAACAATAACATTCATGCCATCTCTAGGGGTGATTTTAAGTTTATGTGTTTGTGATTTAAACATTACACAATTTATCTTTCCAAATTCGTCTTTTAATGAAAAATATATGTGCCCACTAGAATGTATTTTTACATTAGATAGCTCGCCTTTAACATTCGCATTGTTTAATATAAAATCACTATCTACTATTTTTTTTATATATCCATTAAGGGCAGTTACTGTTATTACTTTAATAAACATTATTCCTCCAGGCGGAACAAACATTTTTAATAAGCATTGTAGTAGTCATTAGCCCCGTTCCACCTGGTACAGGGGTAACAAAGCTTGCATGATCAATTACATCGTAAAAATTTACATCCCCTGTAATTTTACCATCTACCATTGTAGTTCCAACATCTATAACAACTGCTCCTTCTTTAATAAAATCGCCTGTAACAAACCCCGGTCTACCAATAGCCGCAACTATTATGTCTGCTGTTTTACAAACTTCTTTTAAATTTTGTGTTTTAGAGTGACATATAGTTACTGTTGCATCTTCATTAAGTAGTAATTGAGCTGCTGGTTTCCCTACAATATTGCTTCTACCTAAAACAACAGCATGTTTTCCTTTAATAACGCAACCAGTATTTTTAATCATTTCAATTACCCCTAAAGCAGTACAAGGCATAAAACACTTCTCTCCCTTATAAAATCTGCCCATATTCTTATCAGTTAATCCATCAATATCCTTTTTATCTGAAATTTTAGAAGTAATTTCTTTCTCATTATATTTTTTTGGTAAGGGCAATTGAAGTATTATACCGTCTACACTATTATCTTCATTAAATTTTTCTATAAGCTCTATAATATCTTTTTCGGAAACGTCTTTATCCAAATGAATACAACTATATGAAACACCCAATTTATCACAGAGATTATTCTGACTTTTTACGTATGACAAGGACCCGCCATCGTCCCCAACTAAAATGGTTTTAATTGAAGGCGCCCTTAGCCCCTTTAATTTACCTTCGCTTATAACTGCCTTAATTTCATCTCTGTATTTTTCAACTATTATTTTCCCATTAACTTTAATTCCCATATTATCCTCTCCTTTTGGTTGAAACATTAATTATTATAAGAGATTTCTCTTATAATTTCAAAATTCCTCTTTTATAGTAATAAAATAAAATAGACTAGCATATATCTAGTCTATTTCCAAGATGATTCCTCTACCATTAATACGAAAGGCTTCGACATTTAAGCCAAACTTTTAAATCATTTTTGCTAAGATACCATTTATAAAAGCTGGGGAACTATCTTCTCCATATTTCTTAGCAAGCTCTATCCCTTCGTTTACAGAAACCACACCTGGTATATCTTCCTCGAATAGTATTTCATATGTACTAATTCTTAAAATAGCTAGATTCATTTTTGATAGTCTATCCAATTTCCACTTAATTAGATACTTTTCAATATTTTTATCAATTTCCACCCCATGTTCATGAATTCCCGCCAGGACCATTGTAATATATGACATATCAATTTCTTTTAAATCCACATCTGTATACTCTTTGAAGTTTTCAATTATATCCTCATAACTCTCTTTATTTATTGACATTTCAAAAAGTAATTTCATTGCTACTTCTCTTGACTTTCTTCTATTCATTAGTAATCCTCCTAGTTTTTCTATCTTATATCATAATAATCACCATAAAAATATAAAATTAGTTTTAATTGAATTATTATGGAACTAATTATAATTATGTCCAAATTCACATATTTTTAACGACATTTCAGAAGGAAGGTCTCCCACCTATATTAAGTGGAGGCACATACTACAAGAAAAAGAAAACTTCAATAGATGTCTAAATTTCCTTCTGAAGTCGTTAATATTGCAGCTGCGAAGGTGATGATTTAACGTGGAAACACCCTCTGATTAGAGAGGGTGTTTCTTACTATGATTCTATTTCCTCTACCTTTTCTGTTTTGGGTAGTACAACATTTTGTACATACACATTTACTGCTGAAACTGCAAGGCCAGTCATTAGCTCTACAGATTTTTTTACATTTATTTGTGCTTTCTCCGTTACTTCTGGAATTTTAACTCCATATTCAACTACAATGTGTAAATCAATTACTGCACTATTTTCTCCTACATTGACTTTAACGCCTTTAGATAAATTTTTCTTACCACTTAATATTTGAGTTATTCCACCAACAAGACTAGCACTCATTCCAACAATTCCCTGTATTTCAGCAACAGCGAGTCCCGCTATAACACTAACTACATCCTCTGATATCTTAACAGTACCCATTTCTGTTTCATTTAAAATTTTATCTTCCATATTAGTACCCCCTTGTTTAGCTTAGGTAAAACATGATAATGCTACATTTATTATAGCAGATAAATATTTGATTTACAATTATTATTCTTTGATCTTAACATCAATATTCTCTAACTTTGTTTTACTCATAACAACATCTTGAATAGCACGAAGCTCTTCTTCTGAAAGTTCTTTCTTTGCACTCTTAACAAATATTTCTACCTTGTCATCTACTATACTGCAAAATGCTTGGTCAAATCCTTGAGCTTTTAATGCAATTTCTATGTCTGATTCATTCTGCGTTGACTTTGATACAGCTAAGTATTCATCCCCAGCCTTTTCCTTTTGTTCTTTTGGAGTTTTAGCGTCATCCATTAGTGCTTTAATGTTTTGAAGAGTTTTTGCACTGTTTTGATCTCTTGATAATATTGCTTCCGTAAAAAAGGTTGAAGAACTTTTGTTTTCTTTTAAAGATATTGCGCTTTTCTCTTTACTAAAATCAGCATCATTTACATATAATGGTCCATTTACCTGTGTTGCAAGATATGCTGCACAAACTATAAGCACTACCAAAGTAATAATTATACCAGATTGTTTTTTATTCATAATATTTCCCCCCATCTACCTTTCTAAGAAATTATATGCTAATTATTCATAGGATATACATTAACTTTTTTTTCAGGCAAATTAAATAAATTAATTACTGCCTGTCTAATCCTAAGTTCAGTAACTTTTTCATTTGAACCTTCTGCCACTACGCAAACGCCAGTAATAATGGGCTTGTATTTTTTTACAATTAGTGGTTCATTTGCATTTCCGTTATTGGACATAACAACCGTTCTTCCGTCATTTTTTTGAGTGGTATTTCTTTTCCCTCCTCCGGTATCATTTTCTACTGTTAGACTTTCAGAATCATTTATGTTTACTGCAGGAACACTCTCCTCCCCACTCTCAAAATAGATCATAAGCTGTACCTTTCCAACTCCATTAATTTGTTCCAGTGTTGATTTAAGTTTGTTTTCTAATTGTGATTCATAATCATTTAATCCCAAAATGTTTGTTTCTTTTACAACTTTATCCTTCTGAGTCTCGTCTAAGACAGCTGACGTTGAACTGGTGTTTTTGAAAAAACTACTAGCTAAAACTATTACAACTGCCACTAAGATCATTAATACCAAGTTTCCGAGTAGCTTGTCAGATTTTTTACCCTTACCAATTTTCTTTTTGTCATCACCACCATTTATTTTTGATTTAATATACTCAGTAAATTTACTAAGTAAATCATCATTGTTCATAGAAATCCCCCTCTTCTTTTATTTGCAACCTTAGGCCCATTTATATAAATATAAAATCAGTATGCAATTCTATTTTAATGAGCCTTATGGAATATGTTAATTGCAAGTCCTATGTTTTATGAATTTAATTTATAAACAGTAACAATACTCGCAGATATTTTAAATTTACTACTTAAAAGCCTTTTTATTTTATCCCCTTGTTCACCCTGCAAAATATCTCTTTTAGACGCATTCACACTTTTAGTATTAATTTCTATTTTCCTAATATTTCTGACCCCTTTATCTGCAATTCCAATTTCAATTTTATTAATATTGAATACTGCCTTTTTATCATCATAAACAATGTCTATATCAGCATTGTACTGATTTTCCGGATAAGCTTCTTGTAAATTTATAATACATTGCTTCTCTAAATTCACTTTAAAATTCTCAGTTGTGTTTAGTATATTAATATCTTTATACTTTTGTATATCTGTGACTACGGTACTTGATTCCATATAACTTGTTGCTTTCTTGGAATAAGAATAAAAATCAAAATTCTTATTAAAAATCTTTATTATAGGGTTTATAATTACTACAATTAGCAACAGTCCTAACACAAATTTAGCATATTTTTTCATATTATTATCTGGCAAAATCATCTCAACTGCAGTGATAAAAAACATTGCAATAGTGATGTTGATTACCCAGGCTTTTAATAACTCAATCAAATTAGCACCACCCCCTTTATAAATAGGTTTACAGTGGACAGTTAAGAGCTTAATTGCTTCAACCCATCATTATGCCTTTTCCAGTAGATGCTATTATTGCCACCATTATGAAAAACATTATACTTACAGATATTACACAGGACATTAAAAGAATAATAGAATCCCCTACTGAATTTATACAATCTACTATGCGTTTATCACTTATTGGCTCAATTAGTGCAGCTGTAACTTTATATATAAAAGACATAATTAACAGTTTTATAATTGGCAATAAAACTATTATTAAAATAATAACCAGGCCTAGTCCACTTATGGCATTTTTTAAAAGGAGCGAATATCCTGCTACCGTAGAAATTGCATCAGATAAACATTTCCCAACTACAGGTATAAAATTATCTACTGCAAATTTTGCTGTTTTAATAGTAACTTGATCTATGGTTTTTGCTGCTATGCTTCTTATGGTAATTACCCCAATAAAGACGGTCATTACTATTCCCTGAACCCAAATAGCAATTTGTTTTAAAAGCTTTGTTAAATTACTTATCTTATAATCACTGGATATATTGTTAACAAATTGTAGTACGAAGCCCATAAATATTATAGGAATGAGAATATCCACATAAACTCTAGAACTTATAGTAGCAAAGCCCATTATTACAGGGTCCAGCAGTGTAGCTTCTGTAAATCCTCCCACACTAGCCAGCAGCATCATTAATACTGGCATAAGTGCTGCCATAAAATCTGTCATACTTTGAATTGTGTTTTTAGCCAGGTCTACTCCTATATAAAAACTTTTAGTTATGAGAATGATCATTACACCATAACAGGCAAAATAAGCAATATTGGATAAACTTTCATTACTAAAAGCACTTTGGAGATTATTAAGTAGTGCGCAAACAATAGCAATAACTAAAAGACTCACAATTAACTCCATTGACGCATAAACTTCTTTAAATGTGGCTTTAATAAGGTAATTAGAGATCTTTTTTAAACTAAAACCATTTTCTCCTGTTTTCATAAAGCCATCAACAAAAGCTTTTGGTTGCATATCGTTAAATATCTCATACTTTGTTTTTATATTAGTAATATAATCATATAAATTGCTTATTTCCTTTTGCTGTTTTTCCCCAATTTTACCTATTTCGGTAGCCTGTACACTAATAGGCAAACATATTAAAAGCAATAAAATTATTATTATTTTTTTCATATTATACCTCTACATTATTTTTAGAATAGATTGCATTACTGCCATTAAGATAGGTATTGCTAAAACTAATATCAATATTTTCCCAGAAAACTCAACTTTTGCGCCAATGCTATTTTCACCAGCGTCTCTGCAAATCTCACTGCAAAAGGATGCTAAATAGGCAATTCCTAGTATTTTGAAAACTGTGTTTAAATAAACAACATCAATGTTGGCCCTATTTGCTAGTGTTTGTAAAAAACTCATTATTATTGTAAGTTTGTTTATCATAAATAAAAAAATTAATATTCCTGCTGCAATACTAACTTGAATAGCTAAATCATCCCTTCTGTCTTTAAATATAAAAACAATAAATAAAGCCATAAAAGCAAATGCAACAACTTTAATTATTTCCATAATGCCCCTCCTGTTTCTCTCTGTAACAGATAACAATTTTCAATTATTATCTCCTCTATGCTAAAATTGAAACAAAGTTTTAACAGAAGTAAATAGTTTGCTTACTAGATTTATCACCATCATAAGAATTAATATTACTCCGGCTAAATTTGCAACTACAGCAATGTCTTCCTTACCCCCACTTTTTAAAATCTTGTCAATAATAATTATCAAAATACCTGTTGCCCCTATTTTAAACAGCAAACTAACATCTAACACCAGAAAAACCTCCCCACTATATTAATACTATTACAATCATTGCCCCAAAAGAAAAGCCTAAATATCTGTACATTCTTATATTTTTATTCATAAAATCTTCTGATATTTTAATTTGTTTTTTTAAATTTGCAATTGTCAATGAAAATATACTGATTTGCCCTTCAATATCAGACTCTCCTAAGGTTTTAGATAAATCCAAAATAACATTTATATCATCAGGGTTTAGATATATTCTGTTTTTTATTAAATTCATGGCACTATTCATCGCCTCATATACATTTTCATAGTTATTATCAGATAATAATTCACTAGTTTTATTAAAAAGTTCACCTATAGGCTCTTTGCTTTTTTGTGCTACGCTTTTAAACGCATCTGGCAAAAGAGCATGTACATAAGTTATTTCATTTTGAAGTTGATATATTGCTCTTTGAACTTCATTTAGCTGAAAAACTCTATACTTTAACCTTTCACTATATATAAAACCAGCTAAAGTTGAAGCACTTAAAATCACAGCACATGCAATTATTTTAATCATTTACTGACCTCCATATATCTGTGCCTTTAGTAAAATCATAAATACATTCTATTGTCCCAATTCCTTTTTTGTTAGAAAGCACTATGCCTCTTGAAAATACGTAATTTTCCATAATATCTTTAAAAACTAATCTTTTATACAGATCTTCAATTCCAAAACCATGAATAGTTGTAATTAAACTAATACCAGAATTTAATGCCATTAAAATACTTTCCATATCATTTTGAGTGCCAATTTCATCACATATAATAACGTCAGGTGACATGCTTCTAATAGCCATCATTATCCCTTGGCTCTTTGGACAATTATCTAGTACATCTGTACGAGTGCCTACATCCATTTGTGGTATGCCTTTAAAGGAGCCTGCTATTTCAGACCGTTCATCAATTATAGAAACATTTTTACCATTAAAATTTCTATTTTTATCCCCCTGGGATATAATTCGCGAAATATCTCTTAGTAGAGTTGTTTTTCCACATTTAGGAGGAGATATAATAATTGTATTGCGCACTGAATTATCGTACATAATATAAGGCATTACTTTATCAGCGCAGCCAATAATTTCTTTGCATGCTCTTATGTTTATAGATGATATATCTTTAATAGTTTTTATGCTATTGTTCTCAATAACACAAATCCCACATAGTCCAACTCTATGTCCACCTTTTATAGTTATATATCCCTGTCTGATTTCATCTTCAAACGCATATATTGAGTAATTGCTAATTCTCTGCATTATATATTTAATATCTTCGGTCGTTGCAATATAGTCCCAAATTTCTTCAATATTCCCAATATGAATAAAAATAGGCTTGTTTACTTTTATTCTAAGTTCTTCAAGTTCCTGTATTTTACTAATCTGTTCCAATTTACTTCTAATAGTCTTAGGTAATATTTCAAATAAATCTTTTGTAACTAAAATTTTCATCACCCTCTCATATATAATTTCTATTATGGATTGCTGTAAAATATTCCATATAAATCTAAAAATCATTAGCTTAAACCATTCATTTTACATAATATATGTGGTACTTCTCCAAAAAAGAATAAAAAAAAAGAACCAAATTAGGTTCTTTTCAAATATATAATCTATAACTTATATTTATACTCTTAGCATGTAGTCGCCATTTCTGGTATCTATTCTTATAGTTTCACCTTCATTAACGAACATTGGAACTTGAATTATTGCTCCTGTTTCTACAGTAGCTGGTTTTGTTACACTTGAAGACGTATTGCCACGAACACCTGGTTCAGTAGCTGTTATAACTAGTTCTACAAAATTTGGAGCTTCCACTGAGAAAGCTTCATTTTTATAAAATTTTATTACAGCAAACATATTTTCTTTTAAATATTTTATGGCATCTTCAACTTTTTCATAGTTAAGTGGTATTTGTTCATATGTTTCTTGATCCATAAAGTAGTATAATCCATCTGCTGCATATAAGTACTGCATTTCTTTTCTTTCTATAACTGCCTCTTGTAATTTTGTAGTTGGGTTAAATGTTTTTTCTGTAACCCCTTGATTAATAACATTTCTTAATTTAGTTCTAACAAAAGCAGCCCCCTTACCGGGTTTTACATGTAGAAATTCTATTACTGTATAAACTTGTCCACCTTCATCAAATGTGGTTCCTTTTCTTATATCTCCTGCTGAAATCATTAAGTATCCCTCCAAAATTCATTGTTGATTCAATAACCCATTATATTATAACCTTATTAGATATATTAATACAACTTCTACAGTTATACTGCAGAAATTTTTTTTATCCCAGTAAATTTAAATTTGACTCGTTTATAATTCAAATTTTCATATGTGGTGATCCTTTTAAAATTTTTTTATAATCACAGTAAATATAAACATTACAGTGGAACAATGTTATTTTATCAAAACTTAATGATATTTGCAAATATAATTATGTAATATTTAAATAATTTACTTATTTTTTTTAAAATCAATACTTATAGTTGTAGTTTTAGCCTCTTTATTAATATTAATACTATTTATGCTTAAAATATTTTTACTTTCATTTAAAGAATATAAGGAAGTATGCAATAATTTTATATCTCCGATAAAATCTACAACCATATTACATTTATCTTTATCTATCATATTAATAGTTTTAACTCCAAAATCACTGTTTTTTCTTAAAAGTTCCAAAATGTCACTGTATCCATATTTTTCTACTACCACAAGATTTTTATCCACTGTAGTTTTAGCTACGCTTTGGTTTTTAATCCCATGGATTTTATCCATTACAAAAATTAGTTTAAAAGACAAAATCCCCATTATCATTATTAAAATAGTTAAAATCCCTTTAAATTTTCTATTCTTATACATCACTATACCTATAATATAACTTTGAAGTTAAAATTCCCTTCTTTTTTAATGTTTGGAGTTAATTTTTTAATTGAATAGTGCTCTTCTATTTGTCTTATCACATTAATATATTCCTCATAGTTATTAACTTCAATATCTATTTCCAAATTATCTTTTGTTATATTTATATTCTGGTAGCTGAAATTATTATCCTCAAAAAACTTGCTGAGTCCTTTATATTTTTCAATAATAACTGTATCTTTTTTACGAGTTTCTATAACATTAATAGTTTTATTTTCCCCAGCTTTCTCCCCCTCTGCATTCTTTATCTCATTAGAAATATTTAATATAAGGCTCATCAAAATAATGTTTACTATTAAAACAATTTTAGTACATAATTTAACTTTTTTATTCCATATTCCACTTTTTCTATCTTCGTACCAATTTGGGATGAATGTTTTTTTCACCATACTATCTACCCTTTTATTATCATATATTTTACCAATTGTTCCCGTTTTAAATTTTCTAATATTACCTTAGATAATGTAAGATATTTGAATCCTTCTATATTTAACCCTTCTACATTTGCATAATATATTTTTTTGCATAGTTTAGCATAGTCATTATACTTATCTAAAAACTCATTCATTGCATATGAAAATTTAAATAAGTGCAAATCCACAACCCTTACTATAGTATTAGCCACAATTTCATCGTTATGGCATATTAAAAAATATAAAATACAATTATAATAGAAAACAAATATATAGTTTTTTTCATTGATTTTGCTTGAATAATAATTTTTGAAACAAAATTGAATTAAGTTTACTTTTTTCAATTTTATATTATTATCAATGCAGCTTTCTAATAGGCCTAAGTTGTTTCCACTAAGACAAAAAACTAATATTTCCATATTAAATTTATCTTTTTTAATAAACTTATAGGTAAATGAAATATGATCTATGTCTTTATAATAATATCTTAGTTCATTTTTAATCAAATCATTAATCAGGTACTTTTTCACTAAAGGTAGGGTTACCATTTTAATATAAATCGTCTCACCCTCAACAAGAACATATAGGTTTTTGTTCTTTATGTCCATTTCAAAATCTTTTATATTTGGAGTATCCTTGTAATATGTATTTACATAAGCTATATTGTTAACCTTATTTAATATTATGTTTTTAGAAAATTCTATACCTGAAATTCTTTCTGCAGAAAATTCTAGGAGCATATTCCTTCTAAATTTCATTTTCACCACCACCATTTAATAGTATAATCAGTTGATATAAAGACACTTGCCACGTAGATGGCACCTTAATTATTAGTATAATCAGTTTTTATAAATACCATTTTAAAACTTTCACCATTTCCTTGTAGTTTAAAATAATCATTTCTATTTGCCCCATACTTGTAAGGTGTTGTAAAAATGAATTCATAGGTATTATTAGAATAACTCACCTTAGCTTTTTCATACTTTACTATGTAGTCTTTAGAATTATAAAAGAATTCATTTATTCCTATTTTTTTTATCACCTCATTATTTTCATTAATATAAGTAGAAAATAACGTCATTAAATACTCACTGTATCTTTGATAATTATCTTCTTTAAGTAGGTATTCTTTAGTATTTGTAGAATACTTTACTTCTGACATTTGGATATCAAATATATACATCATTATAATTAAACAAATTATTCCTACTAAAATAGTATAAACCATTATAAAGCCCTTTTTAGTTTGCATTTACTATTGCTAAACACCTCTCCATTGTTTGGCCATTGTACCAGCTCACTTTAATATAAAGTGTTCTTCCAGTTCTTGTAGCCACAAAGCCTTTCACATCATCTATAATTACACTTTTATAGGAACTATCCTCAGGTATACTATATTTTGTACCATATAAGATATAAAGATTGTTTTTGATACATTTTATGTGATTTATAGTGGTTTCATCAGAATAATTTATTTTAATAATATTATCCTCAGTTTTTACTGTACTTGCATCCTTATTCACTTCTTTTTCTATTATTGCTATGGCTTCGTTTAAATAATTAAACCCCTTATTTTCTAATACATTATTTTTATAATTTTTCAAATAAGAGTTGAGCATGATATCTACCACTCCTACCATTAAAAACACCAAACCCATAACAATTACTATTTCTATAAGTGTAACTCCACTTTTTTTCATTTATGGTCGCCTTTATATAAATCACACTGTAATTCTATAATATCCTCTGGACTACCCGAATGTAAGGTCAGCCTTAAAGTGTATACCTTAAATTCACATTTTAAGAAGCTCAATTGTATATAGGAATCCGTAAGGACTACCTTATCTGAAAACACGTCCATTACTCCTTTTTGAATTTTGTTCAAAGTCATATTTTCCTTATTTACAAAAACTCTGTTATTTTTTTGCAACTGCTCTAATCCCTCAAAGCTCATAGAATATATAATATTGTTTTTAAGGCACTCCATTATTGATATATTATTATTTATAGTTTTAATATCCTTTTTTATATTAAGAGAAGTTAAATTGAAGGACATTATGCAAATGAAAATCATAGAGAATATACCTAGGCTGCATAGCATCTCCAATAATGTAAATCCTTTTTTACTTATTGATTTTGACATATGATGTACCTACTCTCATTGTAATTTCGTGTTCTATTAAATTATTATCCCTTAATATTATTGTACATGCATCATTAGTAAAACCGTTTTTATCAATTTCAATGTCTCCATTTGTTCGCCTACCTTGAACTTTGTACAAGGTTATCTTGTTTGAAAATGCTAGTGTATTTACTGTACTAATAGCATTTTCTAAATTTATTTCATTCCTCTCTAAATCAAAAAACATTGTTGCGCTACAAGAATTTTTTCTACAATACATCTTTGAATTATTAATAAAACCTACTGTTGCATTGCAATAATATTCTGCATCTATTTTGTTTTTTACTGATTTATAGAACCTTACAGAAATAACGCTACAGCACACCATTATACTCATAATAGATATAGCTAAAATCATCTCGACCAATGTAAATCCCCTACGCATAAATTCACCTTTCTTATTTAATCATCATCTTCCATGCTGAAATGTCATTAAAATTTGCCCACGGAGTCCATAACGCTTAGCATTGGTAGCATAACCGCAAGTATTATTATTCCTATCATAACACCTAAAAATATTATTAGAATTGGCTCTAGCAGTGCAGTGGCTTTCTCTACGTTTTCCTCTGCATCTTCATAGAAGATATCTGCAGCTATTAAAAACATCTCATCTAAATTACCCGTTTCTTCTCCTATTTTTATCATAGCCACAAAAAATTGTGGAAATAGGTTCATTACATTTAGTGAGCTTGATAAATCTCCTCCTTTTTTAATATCATTAAAAACTGTTTTAAGCTTTAACTTAAAATATCTGTTTCCAATAACATCATGAATTATTTCAAAAGCTTTTACTAGCCCCACCCCACTAGTTAGTAATATATTAAGACCTCTAGTAAATCTTGTGTAAATAATACGTTTGTATACCGGGCCTAATATTGGGCAAACAAATTTAAATTTATCAATAGCCATCTTTCCATTTTCCGTTTTAAAGTATTCTATAAAAATAAAAATAAAAATTAAATTCATCATTAAAATCCATAAAAAGTTCGCTGCTAAAAAGTTACTCATCCCTAAAACCACTCTGGTTAACAATGGGATTTCAGCATGGAAAGAGTTTAAGTTTGTAATAAATACTGGAATTACCTTTATAAACAAAAAAAATGATACAATTGTTAATGTGACAAATACTGTGCAAGGATAAATCATTGAATTAGTAAATTTTTTTAATAGCTTATGCTCTTTTTCATAATAAACCGCCAATTCCTCTAGAATTATATCTAGTTTTCCACTCTCTTCACCTAAATAAATCATATTTATCATAAAATCAGGGTATACATTTATAGTGTTTTTCATACTTCTATGCAGTGAATTACCCTTTTGTACATTTTCTCTAATGCTTAGGAGACTGTTTTTTATAGATTTATGCAACATTTGCTGGTAAAGCAAATTAAGAATGTCACACATTGGAATTCCTGATTTAATACATATTGAAAATTGTTTGCAAAATATAGATATAGTTTTTAAATTGGGTTTAGTAGAAATTTCAGTTATTTTTTTTACACTCCTACATTTTATTAAAAATAATTCTTGTGCGCGAAGTCCTAATGCTAATTCTTCTATACTATCACTTTCACAACTGCCCTTTATTGTTGTTCCATTGGATGTTTTAGCCATATATTTAAATCTCATTTTATATTTCACCCATCACTAATCATCTAAAAAAGCAACTAGTAAGTATGCCATCTTTTTAGATGCCTTATTTAAAATTATAGCTGTGAGTAGCATTTACAAATTCTTCTATTGAGGTTACCCCTCTGCGCACTGCGTCGCTACAACTCTCCATAAATGAATCAGATTTTTTTTCACTGCAATATTTCCAAAGCTCATCACTTATGCCACTTCTTGCTATAATGGATTTATGAACACTATCTAACTTTAGTAATTCATATACCACTGTTCTACCTTTATATCCAGTCTCATTACATTTGTTGCAACCTGCTCCTTTATATATTTTCTCACCCCTATTAAATCCTAAATGCTGAAATTCTTCATTAGTAATCTCATATTCAATTTTACAAAAGCAACATAATTTCCTTATTAATCTCTGAGCAAGTACTACAACTAATGAATCCGCAACTAGATATGATGGAATACCCATATCTATTAGCCTAGATATAGATGTAACAGCATCATTTGTATGAAGAGTTGTTAATACTAAGTGTCCTGTTATTGATGCCCTCACTGCAATTTGTGCCGTCTCTTCATCTCTTATTTCTCCAAGCATTATCACATCTGGATCTTGCCTCAATATACTTCGGAGTCCAGTTGAAAAAGTAAGACCCGCTTTATTGTTTACGTTTACTTGATTAATTCTAGGCATATTATATTCTATTGGGTCTTCTATGGTAATGATATTTTTACTTTTACTATTAATCTCATTTAGTAGTGCATATAGTGTTGTTGATTTTCCGCTTCCTGTGGGTCCTGCCACGACAATCATTCCATGAGAAAGTTTTAATATATCCTTTAAAATCATAACTTTATCAGAGCTAAAGCCTAATGAGTCTAAATTAATAAATCTCTCTAACTTGTATAAAACCCTTATAACTAACTTTTCTCCATACATTGTTGGAAGGGAGGATACCCTAAAATCATAGTCTGTTCCATCTATATTTTCAGTTATCTTACCATCTTGTGGAATTAATTTAGTGGCTATATCCATGTTTGCCATTATTTTTATTCTTGTACATAGGGATTTATATACATTGCTTGGAATTTGATTTATTTCACTAAGAATTCCATCTACTCTCATTCTTAGTATTGCAAATTTCTTAAAGGGTTCTAGATGAATGTCGCTGGCTTCTGCATTTACGGCTTGCTTTAACAAGGAGTTTGTTATTCTTATAACCGGGGCATTTTCAGTCGAAAATTCTGAATGCGCCTCTTCATTTTTTTCACTTTCCTCTAACATATATTCTTTTCTCATTTCTTCAACTGCCACATCCACAATTTGTTTTCCATAGCAGTTTTCAATGGCCTCTGAAATATTACTAGCTAGTGCAAAGAATACTTTGATTTTTTTGTTTGTAATAAATTTAAGCTCATCAATAACTTTTATTTCAAATGGATTTGAAAAAGCAACATGCACTTCATTACTATTATCATAAAAGGGTATTACCCCATACCTATTAGCTACCTCCTTGGATATTAGTTTAAATGCTTGATTTTTTTTACTATTAGATTCCAGATCCGTATAAGATATGTTAAAATCATTCTCTACTATTAAAATAAGCTGATTTAAATCTATTTTTATGTCCCGTAGAATTATTTGTTCTTCACTGCAATTGTTCTTAAGTGAAATCGCCTTTACTTCTTTATACTCTTCCTCTGTAATTAGGTTTTTGTCTAATAATAATTGGAGTAGATTTTTTTTCATGTTATTATTTTACCTTTTCTTATATTAAATTTTTATAGGATCCTTTTGTAATTTTTGTCCACTTTTATAATTTTATTCACCTTTTAGGTCAGAAATTTTCGACAAAATAAAAAACATTGGTCAGAAGTTTTCGACAAAATAAAAAGCAACTGCGCTATTGTTAAATAGACAGTTGCTTTAAATCATCACCTTCTGAAATGTCATTAAATTAATTTAGAAAAAAACATCCTTCAAAGGTTACTTCTGCTGGACCTGTCATCAGAACCTCGTCTTTAGCAATCTCTACGTTAAGCACTCCACCGGGAACCTGTACCTCTACGCTTTTATCAATATATCCCAGTATGCTTGCTGCTACCACAGATGCACAACTACCCGTACCACAGGCTAAGGTAGGTCCTGCACCTCTTTCCCAAGTTTTGACCCTTATGATACCTCTTCCTACTATTTCGCAAAAATTTACATTTGTTTTTTCTGGGAATAGACTGTGTCTTTCAATATGCTTCCCTTCCTCAACCTGATAATCTTCCTGCGTTCCAAAAACAATAGTATGTGGTACTCCCATAAACAATGAAGTAATGTAATACTCTTTATGGTTAGCCTCTATCTTTTTATTAATTATTTCAGACCCAGATAACGCAGGAATACTACTAGGATTAAAATTATATTTCCCCATATTTATAGTTACACTTTCCGCTCTTCCATTTTTAATGCATATATTGGCTAGCTTTACGCCATCACCCGTTTCTATTTTCATGCTTTCTTGCTCTACATATTTTTTTTCAAAAACGTACTTCGCAAAGCACCTTATGCCATTTCCACACATAGATGCATAAGAACCATCAGCATTAATAATTATCATCTGAATATCTGCTATATTACTTTTTGTAACTATTAAAATCCCATCTGCACCTATTCCAAAATGTCTATCACAAAGTTTTATGGCCAATCCTTCCAAATTAGCATATTTGCCATCAAAATCTTCAATAACAATAAAATCATTTCCCGTTCCCTGCATTTTTGTAAAATTTATAATTTCCAAATAGCTCCTCCTTCTTGCAATACACCTAGTACGACTTTTCAATAATTTTCTTTAATGGTATAATATAAATATAACTTAACTTATTAATATTATATTATATAATGTGTTATTTACAAAGCATAAGTGTATAAATTTATAAAGTTTTAACAACATTTCAGAAGGAAAGGGTGATATGTATGGCATTAGATGGAATTTATTTATCTAGCCTCATTGAGGAAATAAAAGATGTTATTATAGATTGCAGAGTTGATAAAGTAACCCAACCAGAAAAAGATGAAATCATATTAAGTTTTAAAAAGAATAGAAAAATATATAAGCTATTAATAAGTTCAAGTTCAAACTATCCCAGAATCCATTTTACAGAATTTAATAAAGATAACCCAGCACAAGCACCTATATTTTGTATGGTTTTAAGGAAATATTTAAATACTGCAACGGTTTTAGATGTAAGACAAATAAACTCAGATAGGTTGCTAATTATAGACTTTAAAAGTAGTGATGAATTAGGCTTTGATAGTGTCTACTCACTTATAATTGAAATAATGGGTAGGCATAGTAATATTAGCTTAGTCCGTACCCGTGACAATTTAGTTATGGATAGCATAAAGCACGTTACAGCAGATGTTAACACTTTTAGAGTTTTATTTACTGGTGTGGATTATGCATACCCTCCTATTTCTACAAAACTAGATCCTTTTAATTTTAGTTATGATGATTTCTATGAGTATATAACTACTAAAGAAATACAATTCAAAGAAAAATTCTTTACAGGTACTTTCACAGGAATAAGTTCTAAACTCTCCTCTGAACTCTTGTATAGGTATTCTTCTCAATATACTGATTTTGATTTAGAACATGCCAAACACATTTATGACTTTACAGCAAATATTTTTAAATCACTATCTAAAAATACTTTTTTAGCTTCCTATACTGTGAAAGGTAAACTAGAAGATTTCCATTGTGTTAAGCTTACCTCTTTAAAAGATTGTGAATGCGAAGAGTATGATTCACCCTCTAAATTAATAGAAAATTTTTATTTTCAAAAGGATAACCATGACAGGTTAAATACTAAAAGCGCAAGCCTTCAAAAAATAGTTCATAACAATATTAATCGTTGTGATAAAAAGGTAAAAATACTTGTGGAGACCTTAAAAGAATGTGATACTAAAGGCTCTTATATGTTAAATGGTGAACTCTTAACTGCTAATATATACTCTCTTAAAAAGGGTGACAAATTTGCTGATCTTGTGAATTATTATAGTGAAAATGGGGAGTCCATAAAAATCAAACTTGATGAAAATAAAACTCCCTCACAAAATATTCAGTACTACTACAAAAAATATAATAAATTTAAGATAGCAGAGGAAATGGCCACAATTCAAATGGAACTTACTGAAAACGAATTGAAATATCTACATTCTGTACTTACTAACATAATAAATGTAGAAAACTATAATGGAATTGAAGATATTAAAAATGAATTAATAGAAACTGACTATATTGCATTAAAAAAACACACTAAAGGTAAAAATAAAAAGACAAAGGCAACTAAGCCTATGCACTTTGTTTCAAGTGATGGCATTGATATTTATGTAGGTAGAAATAATATTCAAAATGATTTCCTAACATTAAAACTTGCCCATAAAAATGATATGTGGCTTCACACAAAGGAAATTCCAGGTTCTCACGTTATTATTAAAAATTTTGGTGATATACCTGAAACCACACTACTAGAAGCTGGCAACTTATCAGCATTTTTTAGTAAATCTAAAAACTCTTCTAGTGTGCCTGTTGATTATACTCAGGTTAAAAATGTAAAGAAGCCTTCTGGTGCAAAACCTGGAATGGTTATTTACTCTACAAATAAAACTATGTATATAACACCTTGCGAAAGTACTTTAAAAAGGGTTGAATAAAAAATAGGAACGTGACCTATGGAAATTCCATACTAACGATGTATCTACATCATCCAAGGAAAAGTTCTTGCGCTTCGGTGAAACGGAATCAAATAGTATGTATTTTAACAATAGAAAAAGCAACCCAAAATCAACGGGTTTGATTTTGGGTTGCAAAAAATAAAACATGCTAATTATTTAAGATACCTCAACTACATTAAAGCCTTCTTTTTGTGCTTCATCCACAAAATTAGTTTCATCAATATGCATACAATAAACTTGTTTTCTATATTCTTTTGGAATGATTTCACTTAAAACTCTTAATGATGTGTGAACATTACCATCAAAATCATTAAGGCATGTATCATGATATATTAGATTACCTAACTTTAAAAAAGGAATTACATCTAAATTAGTCTCATATGTGTCTCCACTATAGAAAATATCATTTCCTTTATCAAATTTTAAGATATACGAATAGGTGTTAACTGCTTTAGAATGCTTAGTTAACGAAGGTGAAAATTCTAATTCTAAAGAATCAATTCTTCTATTTTCAGTATCAATGATAATAAAACTCTGGTTTTCAATTAAACCAACAAGTTCTAAAAAATTTCTTATTTTATCTTTCTCATAAAAGTAAACCTTTGTCACTATTTTATATTTCCAATAGCAAAATCCAATGAAGCTACCTAATGAACCTATGTGGTCTGAATGCATATGGGTAATCAAAACATGTACATTTTTTATTTCCTCAATTAAATCTTTTTCAACAATTGTTTTAAATACAGCATCTCCACAATCTAACAGTAAAAGTGTTTCATTTTTTATCATGTAAGCAGAAGTATTTCCTTCATTAGTAGTATATCCTGCTCCTCTTCCAAGGAATTTCAGTCTATTCATATCATCACTCCTAAAAAGTTATTTGACGTTATATTTCAAACCTTTCATATACATTAATCTTAAAACTATCTGGAGTAAGAATAAAATGTCCTACATCAATATAATTGGGTTTACTTATACCTAAAGGTTTACTTTTTTTAAAAATATTTAATAGTTCTTGAGTTTGTTCAGGTGAAATCTTTTCTAAGAAACGACAAATAGTAGCATGTGCCCCCCAAGGAAATTTAAGCTCAATTCCATATTCATGTGCATATCCAATTATTTTACTTGCATTTTCAAAAAAAGCGAGATTAGGAATTCCCCCAACAATTCCGCTATCTTGATTCATCAAGCACTCATAATACTCTATTTCTACTTTCTTGATTAATGAAGAGTTATTACAAACTATACTGGAGAGATTCTCTAACTTCTCTTTTACAGGGCTAAAACCATCTACCACTTGATACGTAGCTAACGTAGTGTGCATGTTGCTCCTGTCATATTTAATGGAAGAAGTGACTTGACTAATTTTTTCAGTAAACTTCTCTACACCAATCATTATATTCTCTGAATGTCTAAGAGCAATAATATATCCTCCTTTATTATCAGATATTTGTGGGATTAGTCCCTCTGCCTGGATTTTAGATGTATCTCTAAACTCAGCATATATCTTTTCCTGTTTCGCAAGGAATTCGTGAAAAACCATTTAATCACCTCTCATTCAAATCGATTTTTACCTCCTTCGTAAAATTTTGTTTGCAATATTTTTCTAATTTATATCTATGCTTATTATCATTATAGTTAAAAGGATCAATTTTAATGAATGATATTTATTATAAGCAAACTCTATGACTGTTTATTTTGCTTACTATACTCCGTCATAAAATACGACTACGAAACAACTTATAGATAGATTGCACCATTTAATACCAAAAACAACATTCAATTATGTATTTTGTATCCATAGCAAACACAAACTTCCAGTTTATGTCACGACCTCGGGGAACGTAATAATAACTGGAAGTTATTGTTTGCTATTAAGGAATTCTAATGGGATTTCAATATTTCTGCTCTTCTTATTTCAAGTCACGCAGGAGAAAGTCCATAAATGCCATTTTGAAGATTACTAACAAATCTATCTGGTTTCTTACCCACAGTATCTGGATCTAATATTCCCTCTGTGAATTTTGAAAGATAATACTTTAAATTTTCTTCTAACTCTGTTCCTTCTAAAGTTAATTTTTCACTTTTAAAATTAGATAAAATCAGCACTTGTTCAGTCAAACATTTTTTAAGTTGTGTTTTCATTCAGTTCCCCCCACCTTTTTTTATCAGTATTAAATACCATTATTCAAATATCGCAAATTAATATTGATTAAAAATTTATGAATATTGCGTACTAATGTCATATTATTTTCTCAGTTTATTTAAAAAAAGCATAACTTTAAATCTTCTCATCATTATAATTCCATAATCCTAGATGTCCATTTACTTCTAGCGGTTAAAATCCTGCTTTTTTTATAAATAGCAAACATAAACTTTCATTTTATGTCACGACATCGAGGGACGTAACAATAACTGGAAGTTATTGTTTGCTAAATAAGTTGGGTCGAACTTTTAGAATATTGTGAATCAACTTAAGTCTATATGCTATATTATTCCACACATTTAAAACTCTTAAATTGCAAATTAGAATTTACATGCTAATAGAACTTTAAGATTGCATTAAATTTCTAAGAAAGTCAGCTGTTGATAAAACTTCTTTAATATTTTTTTCGTTCTTCATATTTAATTTTACATATTGCATAATTTTTCTAATATCAGTTAATGAATTTTCAAATAACTCATTCATCCAATTATATTTTGGAAAAAGCCACACATGAAAGTGGTTTGAACGTTCTTCTTGAATAATAACTACTTCATTGATATCACTAATCTCATTTAAAGCTAATCTAGATTTATATATCAGGTTAGTAAGCTCTGTTACTTCATCTAAAGTAAATTGAGCAATTGATCTTAGATGTTTTTTTGATGCTATGATGAGAAAGCCCTTTAGAGGAATTTCTAAATCTTGCTGTATAAAAAAATTCTCTGTTTCCTTTATGATTCCGCCTGGAGGTATAATATTACCTTTACCTATTTCACAACCAATACATTCAGACTTCCACTCATTATTCATAAAATCTTTCATTATAATTCACTCCTTCTTTTTCTATATCTATAAATAAATACGAACCAGAATTGTTAAAGTTACAATATTCTACGACTACGAAACAACTTATAGATGGATTATACCATTTAATACCATGAAATAACATTCAATTATGTATTTTGTAACCATATCCTAGGTGAAATCCATGATTTTTTTAAAATATATAATTAGTTTTCTAATTCATTCAGCGAAATATAAGTCAAAAAATAAGACAAAGAATATATGTATAATATATCCCTTGTCTTATCTTCATTTAAAAATCCTCATAACCCTTCCAACAGTAGGATAGCGAATCCCTTGTCCTTCTACAGTAAGATGCATGATAGTATGAGCTTTCTCCAAAGTGACTTGCAATAAGAAGCGAAAAAACATTGAAATTCAATTTACAAATTCTTCTTTTTCCAATATAAAATTCTCGTAAGCCTGACAGGAAGCATAACAATTAATAATTGTTATGTCCCCCAGCGACCTACCCAGAGGTGGCTAGCGAACCTGAGCCAGGAAGGCGAATGTGAGTGTTAGAGAATTTTATATTGGAAAAAGATTAGAATTTGTTAATTGAATTTCACGTTTCGAGCTCATATTGCAAGGCACGGCGGAGAATTTTCATAGCTAGAACTCTTACTCTTCTTTTTTCTTTCTAGGTATTTCTTTTATATATTGGTAATAATAACATAAAAGTCTTCCATTATATAATTTCCTATTTTTATCTGCTTTATTTCCAAAGTCCTTTTGAAAGTCACCATTGGCGGTTATTACAAAGCAAGACCATTCATTTAGACTTCTATACATCTCTCCAAGATCAACCTGAAGTCTTTTTATTTCTGCTACTTCTCCTAATCTTTCTCCATAAGGTGGGTTTGTTATTATAACTCCATATTTCTGCCTAGAGGTAAAACTTTGCATTGGTATTTTTTGAAATTTTATAAAGTCCTTAACTCCGGCTTTTTCGGCATTAGCTATGGCTGTTCGAAGTAAACTTCCATCAATATCTGAAGCTAATATCTCGATTTCATTATTATTTACAGTTTTTCTTGCACCTTCGCGTACTTGCTCCCATATATCAGTCTCAATATTTGGCCAAGTTTCACTAACAAATTTTCTATTTATCCCTGGAGCAATATTTTTCGCTATAAGAGCTGCTTCTATGGCTATAGTCCCCGAACCGCAAAGGGGGTCAGCTAAAACTCTTGAACTATCCCATTTACTTATTAGCACAAGGGCTGCAGCTAAAGTCTCTTTAAGTGGTGCCTCACCAGCATATTCTCTATATCCTCTTTTATGCAGTCCCACACCTGAAGTATCTACGGATAGTGTTACTATATCCCTTAGAATCGCAACCTCTATCTTATACTCTGGGCCCTCCTCTGAAAACCATTCACTATCATATTTTTTCTTCATAGACTCAACTACTGCCTTTTTTACTATACCTTGGCAATCTGGCACACTATGAAGCTGTGATTTCACAGATTTACCTACAATATGCATATTGCCGTTTTCTGGTATTAAATTACCCCAATCAACTGCCAGCGTTCCTTGAAATAGCTCTTCAAAAGACAAGGCCTTAAATTCAGCCATCTTTATAAAAAGTCTTTCTGCTGTTCTAAGCCAAGTATTGCATATAGCAATGTCCATTTCATCGCCTTCAAAAGTTACTCTTCCATTTTCAACCTTTAAATCTTCGTATCCTAGTGCTTTTAGTTCTTTTGCTGTTACTGCTTCTATTCCAAAAGTAGTAGTGGCAATTAAAGTATACATCATATATTTATCTCTCCTATTTCTTCTTTTCTTTAGTCATCTTAAAAAAATAACTAGTAAGTATGCTAGTTACTCATTTAAGATACTTTATTGTTAGTATCACTCATATTATAATATCTCTATTTGTTATTATTGTCTAGAAATTTTAAATTTGAATCTAAATAAAAATACAAGTGCCAGAATTAAATCTGACACTTATTTTTAAAAATTATACTAATTATCTCCTGACTTGCTCTTTTCAGGTAAAACTAAGTTCAGTATTATGCCCACCAGGGTTGCAAGGGCTACCCCTGCAATCTCAAATTCTCCACCTGCAAATGGGAACTTAATGCCTCCTCCACCAACACCTAAAACTATTATCACTGAAGCAATTATAAGATTTCTCTTTTTACTAAAATCAACTTTATCTTCCACAAAAATTCTAAAACCAGAGGAAGCAATTATTCCAAATAACATTACACTAACTCCCCCGATTACTGGAAGTGGAATATTGCCTATTACTGCTGAAACTGGTCCTATAAAGGATAATATAATTGCTATTATTGCAGCTCCTCCAATAACCCAAACACTGTAGACCTTTGTAATTGCCATAACTCCTATATTCTCACCGTAAGTGGTATTAGGCGGTCCTCCCACAAACCCTGCAAACATTGTAGCAATTCCGTCTCCCAAAATTGATCTGTGTAGCCCTGGATCTTTTGTGAAGTCACGGCCGCAAACATTACTTGTAACATATACATGACCAATATGTTCTGCAAGTGTAACAAAAGCTACTGGAGCCATAAGCATAATAGCATTTATATTAAAGGTTGGCAAAACAAAACTTGGTAATGTAAAAAATTTCGCTTTAGCTATTTCCTGTAGAGCTTCCTTTGGAATTACTCCAAGGGACATAGAAAGTGCATATCCAATTACCATAGCAATGAGTATGGGTACTACCCCGAAAAATCCTTTGAAATACATAGTACCTATTATAGCAATTGCAAGAGTTGACATTGATACAAATATCCATGCGCCTCTAGATACACCTTCAAGTGCTGGAGTTGTAAAGGTTGAATTTAGACCTGCCCAATTTATTGCAACTGAAGCGAGACTTAGTCCTATTACAATTACAACCGAACCTACCACCACTGGAGATAACATTCTATCTAACCATTTGGTTCCTGCAAATTTAATAATTAAAGCTACAATTACATATACAAACCCTGCAGCAATAATTCCCGATAACATAGAACTTTGTCCATATGCCTTTGTGGCTACACCCATAGGTCCAATAAACGCAAAGGATGAACCTACATATGCAGGGAGCTTAGCTTTTGTACATAAAATATATAGTAATGTTCCCACACCACTACAAAACAGTGCAATTGAAGGACTAAGACCTGTAAGCATTGGTACAAGTATAGTTGCTCCTACCATAGCAAATAAGTGCTGGAAGCTTAGGGGGAGAGTCTTAAGTATTGGTAATTTTTCATTAACATCTACAATATTATTCATTTGTTCCTCCTTTTAGTCTCGCTGGACTATTTTAAAAGATTATTTATCTTCTTCGAAGTTATATCTCATATATACTTACTGAATCACTTTCGTCAATTTCTAAAAGCTCCACAGAAATCATTTCCTTTCCTGAAGTTGGTATGTTTTTCCCTACATAATCTGCTCTAATAGGTAACTCTCTGTGTCCTCTATCTACTAAAACCGCGAGTTGTATCATTTGAGGCCTACCACTTGCTATTATTGCATCAATTGCAGCTCTGGCAGTTCTTCCGGTATACAATACATCATCTACTAAAATTATTTTTTTCCCTCTTACGTCTATACCTAGTTCTGCATTGTTTAAAACTGGTTGCTCATTTATAGAGGTAAGGTCATCTCTATATAAAGTAATATCAACACTGCTTACGGGAACTTTAGTTCCTTCAATCTGTTCTATTAATAGAGCAATTCTTTTTGCAATTGGTACCCCTCTTCTTTTTATTCCTACAAGGATAATATCCTCTATTCCCTTGTTTTTTTCAATAATTTCATGAGCTACTCTTGTCAATGTTCTTTGTATGGCTTTTTCATCTAATAGCACTGATTTAAATTCCATAACTTTGCCCCCCTATTAAATAATATTTTTTACTTTTATTTTTAAAATATAAAAAAGCCTTTACCATAAAGGTAAAGGCATACTATACGCATAATAGTATTGCTATCATTATCCTTATGAACTCTCTGGAACATTTAAAGGCATAATTATTTAATTAACAACATATTATCACATATTATGTTCTATTTCAACTCATTTCTTAACTTGATTATAAGTTTTTCAAAATAATCTGGAAGAGGTGAAATAAATTCCATGTACTTCTTAGTACTTGGATGGATAAATCCAAGCATTTTTGCATGAAGAACCTGACCTTTCAAATTAAAATGCTGCTTTTTAAATCCATATACCAAATCTCCTACTAAAGGATGTCCTATCTTTGCCATATGTACTCTTATTTGATGAGTTCGTCCTGTTTCTAAGTTACATTCTACTAAGGTATAGCTGCCAAACCTTTCTATTACTTTATAGTGGGTAATAGCCTTCTTACCACTTTCTACTACTGCCATTTTAATCCTATCTTTAGGGTGCCTTCCAATAGGTTCATCTACTGAGCCGACCTCTTGCTTAATTATACCTTCTACAAGAGCTAAATAACTTCTTGTCATTGAATGATCTTTAAGCTGCTCCGCTAAAGAGCTATGTGAATTATCATTTTTAGCTACTACAAGAGCTCCAGATGTATCCTTATCGATTCTATGTACTATTCCTGGCCTTAGAATACCATTGATGCCTGATAGGTCCTTGCAATGATATAACAATGCATTAACTAATGTCCCACTATAATTTCCTGGCGCTGGGTGAACCACCATATCCTGTGGTTTATTAATTACAATTACATCGCTATCTTCATATATAACATCCAAAGGTATATCTTCTGCTACAACGTCTAACTCCGCAGGCTCTGGAATGGATAACTCAATTATTTCATCTACTTTTAATTTGTAATTACTTTTTCTACATTTGCCATTTACAAAGGCCGCTCCACCTTCAATTATTCCTTGAACATATGACCTAGATTTATTCTCAAGTCTAGTAGAAATAAATACATCTAATCTTGTACCAACTGAATCTTCATCAACTTTATACTCAAAACTGTCCATTTATACCTCATCCTTTACTATAGAAATTGCCAAAATCAAAGTACCTACAACTACTAACATATCCGATATGTTAAAAGTCGGAAAATAATATATATCTTTATAATGAAGTAAAATGAAGTCCACTACATATTTATAAAATAATCTATCATATAAATTTCCCAATGCTCCACTTATAATTAGTGAAAGACCTATCCTTAAGAATTTTGATTTTGGCTTATATTTAATAATATAATATATCATTCCTGATATAACAAGTAGAGTAACTAACGCTAGCAATATGGTTTTGTTTTGCAAAATTCCAAAAGCTGCTCCTCTGTTTTCTAAATATTCTAATCCGAAAAAATCTTTAATTAATATAATTCCATTATTATCTTTTAAAGAACCTAGGGCCCAAACTTTAGTTAATCTGTCCAATAGCAAACCTAAAAAAATAATTAATAGTTCCATACTTTTCCCCCTATTTAATATGAACAATTAAGTATATACTGCTACGAATATGTTTTAACCTAAATAATTCTAAACACATCCGCAGCAATATATACTTTTTTTAATCTGGTAACTGGTTTCTATATTGATCATTACTTATTTTCTCTATAGGTTCAACGTAGCCACCTTCGTCGTCATCATCATAATACTCAATAATGTCATCTAATTCATTAAAGCGGTCTACTACCATATAAGTATCTTCAGCGTCTATACCTACTTCACCAGTACTACTGTATCTAAAAGGCGTACCCAGTACATCTTCTTCAACTGGTCTATCATTTTTCAGCGCTGGTTTTTTATCACCTAGGTCATTTTCACATCCCACACAATTCTCTGCGTAAGGTATAAATTCTAGCCTCTCCTCAATTATATCCTTACCACAACTTTTACATTTCCCATAGGTATTATTTTCTATGCTCTTTAATGCATCTTGAATCTTTTTAATAATTGACATTTCATTGGCCTTAAGTGCTAATCCTTTTTCCATATCAAAAAGTTCCGTTGCAGTATCTGAGGGATGATTATCATAAAATGATATTTCAGATGCCATTTCACTATTAGAATTTATAACCCCATTTTGTTTAAGCTCTTTAATAAGACTTTGAACTCGCAACCTCTCATTTATTAATCTTTGTTTAAAATATTGTATTTTTTCCTCTTCCATGATAACAACTCCTCTAGTTATTATTATAGTAGTATTATCAAACTGATAAAATTCCTATAGGCTTATGTTTTCTCATGGAGTGAATTTTATTACAATTATTTAAAATTATTTTAATAATTATATATCTTAGTCCCTAAACATCCCATCAAATTTTTTTACATTTTTCACTATTTGATCTACGGTGTCTATTGACACTGTTTGCCTTGCGTCAGATATAGCATCGTCCGGAGTAATATGACTTTCAATCATTAATCCATCCGCACCTGCAGCTATTGAAGAAAGTGACATCCTTGCTACTAATTCACGCCTGCCCGTCCCATGGCTTGGGTCAACAACTATTGGAATACGATATTTTTGTTTAATTGCAGCAACACTACCTAAATCTAGTGTATTTCTTGTGTAGGTATCAAAGGTTCTAATACCTCGCTCGCAGAGTACAACATTTTCATTACCATTTGCCATAATATACTCTGCAGCATAGAGCCACTCTGATAGTGTTGCACTCATACCTCTTTTTAATAAAATAGGTGTTTTTAACTTTCCAACTTCTTTGAGTAAACTGTAATTGTACATATTTCTAGACCCTATTTGTAACATATCAGCATACCTTAGAACTAAATCTATATCCTTAGAATCCATAACTTCTGTTACTATTGGCATATTAAATTCATCGCCAACAATTTTAAGTGTTTTCAGTCCTTCTTCCATGAAACCTTGAAAGTCATAGGGTGAAGTTCTTGGTTTAAAAGCTCCTCCCCTTAATATATGTACACCTACTTTTTTCAAACCACCTGCTATGGCATGCATATTATCGTAACCTTCAACTGAGCAAGGTCCTGATATTATTATTTTTTCTTCTCCACCAATAATTATATTTTTAACCTTTACCAATATATCTAATCCACTATTTTTATGAACTAATAACTTTTCCATATACAAGACTCCTAAATTAGTTTTAACATATTATTTAAAATTTTTGTTGAATTCTCTACAGCAATATCCTTGAATTTTTCGTAATCCATATGAGCTCCATTATTTGCATTGTCTGATATTGATCTAATAACAATAAATGGTATTTTATTCAAATAGCACACTTGCGCTATACTTGCTCCTTCCATTTCACAAGCCAAACATTCAAACTCAGAATTAAGCGATTTTATTTTATCAATGCTTGCAATAAATTGATCCCCTGATACAATTCTCCCCATAAAATAATTGTGACCACTTATATCCTTACAAGCTTCTATTGCATGCTCTATTAGTTTTTTATCACATTTAAAATCAAAAGTATCCAGTCTCGGAATTTGTCCTAGCTTATCACCAAATATAGAAGTATCCATATCATGCTGTACTAAATTATCCGCTATTACAATATCTCCAGGGTATATATTATCCACAGTACCCCCTGCAATACCAACATTTATAACATAATCCACCTTAAAATCATCTATTAATATTTGGGCGCAAACTGCAGCATTAACTTTACCAATGCCACTCGTAACTATGACTACATTTTTATTATGTATAATACCAAAACTAAATTTCATATTAGCCTTAACCTGACATGTTTCAATTTCCATATCTCTAAGTAAAAATTCAACCTCTTCACTCATTGCTCCAATAATACCTATATTCATCCTTTTTCCTCCTTGCGTTTGCTCTATGATGCAGATGACAAATACTTATTTGAAAGTTCCTAATATATTATATCACATTTGCTACATAAAAAATCTCACCCATTGAGTGAGATTTTTTTGTTTTTACTCTTTTGCAAAAAAACTTTTTATTTCTTCCATGTCATGGTTATGAAAATCTTTTTCATCAATGTTTTTTAATGTTAAATTTGAACATTCTAATGGAGAAATATTTTTTTTATCTATGCTATTATCCTCAATTTCATTACCTGACTTGTTAATTTCACTACCCACATTATAACTCTTAAAGTAGTCACTTTCTAGACCTTCAAACATCTCAACTTGGCAATTCATAAAATTCCTAAATTTTGTCCTAAACTTTGCAAATTCTTGCTTAGTTCTATCATATTCATCATTTATCTTAAGTATATCTTCATGAGCTTTATCTACCATTCTTTGAGAAGAATCATTTGCACTTCTGATAATCAATTCCGATTCTTTTTGAGCAGAAGACTTTGCTTGTTCCGCAGCATTTTGAGCCAGCACCAAGGTATTTTGAATTGTAGATTCTATTTTAACATGATGATCTAATTTTTCTTCTAAAAAACTATTTTTTTCTCTTAAGGTTGAATTTTCTTTGTACATAAATTCATACTCTTCAGCTACCTTATCTAAAAACTCATCAACTTCATCAGCATTGTATCCTCGTAAGCTCTTTTTAAACTCCTTATTATTAATATCCATGGATGTCAATCTCATGCCTGTTCCCCCCTTAACTATATATATTGCTTTATTGCAACTTTTAAACGGTCCTTTTGAGTGCTTCCTATAATCTCTGACACCACGATCTTACCATATCCTCTAATGGTTATGGTATCATTACACTTTATAATCTTATCTTTTTTTAAACACTGAAAATAATTCACCAATATTTTACCGGTGGATATAAGTCCCACTGAATTATTTCTTGAAACATTGCATATAGCTGATACCATGCCATCAAGGCGAAGTGAGGTAGATATAATAATTTTTTCTTGGAATTTCGGTTCTGGAAGGTCCTGTGATGTATAAGGGTGTTCACTGACTTCACATGGACATTTACCTATATCATTCAAATTACTAATTATGTAACTGCTTATGTCACTGCACACTGGTACATAGCAAGATTCATCTCTAATTACTAAATCTCCTAATTTTTCTCTTTTAATTCCTAGTGACATTATTGCACCTAAATAATCCTTATGATGAAGGGTAGTAAATCTCGAGTTATTACTTATTTTCAATAATTTTATGGGATATATTAAGGGTTCTTCAAAAGATGAAAATGATAACATCCTTCTGTCTGAATCTTTAAATATCCCATTTGTAAATGATTTTACTTTATAATTTTCACATAGAACTGAAATTTGATTCCATATAATTGGCGATAAAAAATCATTAGTAAATATGATTTTATTTGTTTTTTGTGCTATTTGCATTTTACTAAATATATTAGAAATCAAATTTTTGTCTTCATGATTTATACTGTTTAAAAAATAGTTCTTATCCATTTAACTCATTCCTTAATCTACTAATTCAATAAACCAAGCACCATTGATTTTAAAATCATTATAATAAAAAGTGCGATTATTGGTGAAAAATCTACCATTGTATTGCCAAAATACTTATCTTGAATTTTTCTACCAGGCTCAAGTAGAGGCCCTGTAATTTTATGCAATAATTCTGTATATTGATTTGTACCCCTATAAACCCAAGATAAAATCACTTCTATAAATATTGCACCCTGCAGTACATTAAAAAATAAATCAAAAAATCTATAAACCAAATTTAATAACCTCCTGTATTCCTCTAATTATTTATTCCAATTAAAAATTCCCTTTGAACTTAGTTCATTTTTTAATTCGTTATCAACCTCTACATTAGATGGTGATAATATATATACTCCTTTTTCTACTTGCTGAAGGTCTCCACCTAAAGAGTAACAAGATCCTCCAATAAAATCCAATAATCTTTGCCCAGTTTTAGCTTCTAATCCTGTAGTGTTAACTACTACAATTTTTCTAGACTTCAAGTTATCACTAATTGTAGTTGCTTCATCAAAATCTTCTGGTTTAATAATAACCACTTTTGTAGATGCTGTAGTATGAATATTAACTACTTTACTTTGTTTTTTGTTTGCAGTCATCAAGGATTCAATATCCATATTATCATCATCTTCTTCAGTCTCCATTTCTTCAATTTCATCCGATGCATCCTCTGCCATACCTAAAAAACCCATAACCTTGTTCATTACTTTACCCATTGTTATACCTCCAGTTTTTTATAATCTCTTTCTCCAAATATTTTCTTACCAAGCCTTATCATATTAGATCCTGCTTGTAATGCAATTTCAAAATCTCCACTCATACCTAAAGATAAAAATTCCATGGTCACATTTTTGTATTTAAAAGTTTTTAGATTATCAAACATACTTTTCATCCCGTTAAAGTACATCCTGCAATCTTCTACATTACCAATTGGAATTGTAGCCATCAGACCTTTAACTTTTACGTTGTTACATTTCTCACAAGCTTGTATTAGAGAATCTATATCCTCCGCCGCTATGCCCGTCTTAGCGCTTTCTTGCCCTATATTAACTTGAATTAAAACACTGGCAATTTCATCTTTAGCCCCATATTGCTTTTCAATTTCTTGCAATAAGCGTATGCTATCTAAAGAGTGAATAAGATGAACTTTTCCAACAATATATTTCACCTTATTCCTCTGTAAATGTCCTATAAGGTGCCATTTAATGTCTTCTTCTAGGCTATCATGTTTTTCCATTAATTCTTGTACTTTATTCTCCCCAAAATCTCTAGCTCCAGCTGCATATGCTTCTTTTATTTCATGGATTTGTCTAGTCTTAGAAACGCATATTAGTGTTACATCTTCTGGAATTTCATTTTTTAAGACCTTATAAGCTTCGCTAATCCCCAACTATCCCTGCCTCCTTACTGCTCTTTTAATACAAAATCAATTACTAATTGGTTTCTTCCATTTCTACTTTAATTCTTCATTGAATGGAAAAATCCCTTCATTATTTTTATATTTTTATGTAATTTTTAATTATACTATTTCTTTTTATCTGTGTCACTCATGTACTCACTCTTAAATTTGCCTGTATACCCCAATATTTTAATATCATCTGCCTTAACAATGCTAATTTTAACTTGATTGATCTTTAAATCTTTTATATATGTGGCCTGCAACGTTAAATAATTATATAAAACATCTTCATTTCCTATGGCATTAATGTAGAATGGAACTACTATCTTAACTCCATTTAAATCAATAGGCGCGCCATTACATAATGCGTAATTATCATAGGTAATTCTTTGACCATTAACAGAAATCGCTTCTGCTCCTGCACTTCGGAGGTTATTTATCACTTGCGCAATATCACGATCATGAATTAACGGCGGATACTCCCCAAACTCACCCTCACCATCCTCCAATGTGATTTTAACCCCTGGGCCTTGAACATCAGTCTTTCCTAATATAATATTATTTTCATTAACTTCCTTTTGAATTTCTTCTAAAACCTTATACTTTTTTATATCACCACTATCATATTTCTTAAGCTTTAAGGTGGCATCATAATATTGCTGTTTTAAATTGTTTAGTTCAGAATATAATTTACTTCTTTCATTATAAGCTTCATTGTACTGTTTTACATCTAAAAAATTACTTTTTCCTTCAAATCCAATATTCATAGCTATAAGAAGTCCTACTATTATTGAAGCAATAAACACAAATATGGTAGCTTCGTTATTTTTCATTTAATCACCTCATTAATGAGATTTAGTTTTGTCTATTAAAAGACGTCTAATAATTGCGAAATTATCAAATATTCTTCCGCCGAATACAATAACTGCAGCCAAATAAATTGGAATTCCTAATTTATCTCCTAGATAAACCATTGCTACAGCTAGTGCTGAATTCCCGAAAAATCCTGATACGAAAATATCTGCTCTGAAATTACGAGAAATCGACCCTCTGAGCGCTCCGAAAACAGAATCTAAACATGCAAAAATCGCTACAGAAATATATGGAGAAAATTTAATTGGAATATCTATATTCCAAACCACCCCTAATATAATACCTATTAACAATCCTACAAAAGCAACCATTTTATCACCTCTATTTCTTTTCTATTGGTTTAGCAAACTCGAATTTATATGCTTTACTATATTTATTAATCTTAATTTTGCTTGATTTTTCCATACTTACATCGCAAACCTCACTCAGTGCCGTTGGAATTGCTCCTTGAAAACTGAGAACGCCTTCCAAAATGTCTTTTTTTCCAATTGCTTTAATAGTAACTCTTTCACTATAAGATATTCTTTGATCATTTATAATAATTGCATTCCCTGCATTTCTTATGCCACTTCGAGAAGTAAGTCTAATATCATTAATAGAAATTGCTTCAGCATCCGCCGCATTTAATTCATTTACTATAAGAACTAACTGTGTATCGTTTATACGCTGCGTCTTAGGATCACTACCAAAAATGTCACTTTTAGGAGTTATGTAGATTATTAGACCTTCTCCTTCTACTTCGGTTCCTCCAGTAAGTATCCTTGTCTCTTCCAGCTCTTTGTACAATAATCCACTTTGTTCATCTCTTCCCTTAGCAGCATTTTCATATGCCTTTGTCTTGGTATCTAATTCATCAATTTTTTTCTGCATCGCATCTTTGCTCTTTTTTAATTGTTGGTTTTCAGTTATAATTTCTGGCGTGTTCTTATTAGTATCCTCTGTTATACTTTGTTTGCCTATCATTTTAAATTGGTAAGTTATCATAAATCCTAACAATATGCATATTATACCAACAGACATTTGAGATCTAAACTTCTTCATAGACTTCCTCCTTGCTACTCTCTGGGGGAGATAATTGTTATTAATTTTCAATGCTATTTTCCTATAAAAATAACTGGGTTGGATTTAGCACTAACATCTACATATCCCTTGGACCCCTTATATTCAGGTTGTGAAATAATATTTATCGCCTTATTAAATTTGCTTGCCAAATCATCTGACGTTCCAAATTTAATGCACATTTCTCCAGAAAAAACCTTCACATCTAAAATATTATTTACATCTACCATAGTTATTACAACTGCACTACTAGTCTTTCTATACTTCGCAATAATATCTGTTATTTCATTTGCAATAGTTATTTTTCTATCATCCTCTGATACAATTAAATCTCCAACTTTACATTTTTCATAATTAAATCCAATTAAATTTACTAAGTTCTTATTTTTAATATCAGATCTTATTTCTAGCAGAATTCCTTTATTATCTAAAATATAATAAGTGTTGTTTACTTTCCCATAAAATACAGCTGTTCTTTCCTCTATTTCTATTACAATTTTATTTGGAAAAACTTTTTTAAATTTTGCACCTAGAATATAAGGATTTTGGGTAATTCTTTTTTTACTATCATTAAAACTTGCATAAAAGATATTACTTCCGAGCTTAATTGTAGCTGCCTCCTTAATTTCAACTTTAGAAGCATTTGAATTCCCTAGGATTTCAATAGTTGTAATGTTAAAATAGGGTAATTTAAAGCATAATGTAATCAATGTAGACAACATAATTATGGATAACAACACTAAACGTTTTACTCTTTTTTTGTGCTTTCTTTTATGTAATAATTTTTCTTTGTTTTCTATAATATAATTCCCATTTCTAAAACTATCACTTTTCTTGCTCATTCACTTCCCCGCATTCGATAATACATATTTTTTTGGAGTTTGCTCTTCTAAAATATAAATTTGTAGATTATAGCTCATGTTTTAGTTTAATTTATATTAATTACCTTTATAACTCACTTATCTATATATAATACCACTTAATTTAATTATTTTCATCCCAATTTGAATGTATTTTTTAGTATTTTTAAAAAATTAATATTATGTATGAGAGAGCACTATAAAAGGCATGCATTTGTGCATGCCTTTCCTTTTAATTTTTATTTACATTATGCCTTGACACATTTAAAAGTATTCCTATGGCAAACATATTGAAAACTAGAGCTGAGCCACCATAGCTTATAAAAGGAAGTGGTACACCCGTAACTGGCATTGAACCAGTAACTACTGCTATATTAATAATTGCTTGAATAGCAATAACAGATGTAATTCCAATAGCTAAGATGGTACCGTACATATCTTTAGCAGTAACTGCTATTTTAATACCTCGCCATACAAAAATTACAAATAATAAAATTATAAAAGTGCCTCCAATTAAACCTAATTCTTCACAAATTATCGGAAAAATAAAATCCGTGTGTGGTTCAGGTATGTAAAGGCATTTTTGTCTTGATTGTCCAATTCCTGCACCGGTTACCCCTCCTGATCCAAGAGCAAGCAATGATTGAACTAGTTGATATCCCTCACCTTGACTATCAGCAAAAGGATTTCTAAAATTCATAAGTCTTTTCAATCTATAATCTGCAGTAATTGCTAAAACACCAACTGCAGCTACTAAGGTAGTGCCTATAGCAAACATGTGTAAAAATCTTGCCCCTACCCCAAATAGAATAATTACAGTAACAATCATTATAACAGTTGCTATACTTAAATTTGGTTCGATCAAAATTAACCCGGCATAAAATCCTGAAACTAATAGGTAGGGCAATACCCCTTTAGAGAACTCTTTAACTTTTTCGCCTTTTATCTCTAAGCTTTTAGCCATATATAATACTATAGCATATTTTGCAATTTCCGAGGGTTGAAACCCTGCAAAGCCTAATGGAATCCATCGCCTAGCGCCATTAACGTCTTTAAAGCCAAATACAACAAGTAAACAAACTACAGTAAATACCATAATAATGCCAGTATATTTTTTAATCTTATGATAATCTATTTTAATTGCTACTATCATAAAAACAAAGCCAATACATGCCCATAATAGTTGCTTTTTTAAATAGTATTCTGGATCATTAACTTTAAAAGCCATCTTATATGAGCTGGCACTATAAACCATTACAACTCCGATGGCCACAAGAATCATTATGGTTGCAAATAATACAAAATCTATTTGTCCCATTTTAACCTTGGATTTTCGCATAATATACCCTCCTTAAATCATCTCCTGGGTCTCTGAGATTAACGACTTCAGAAGGAGATTTATCCTCCCACCGAAGTTTTATTTTTGTTATAGCATATGACCCCGACTTATAGTAGTGGGAGACTTCCTTCTGAAATGTCGTTAAACTCTAATAAGTAAAGGATAGAAATCCAAATATACATAAAATTACTGTTACAACGGAAAATATGGCTACGATTTTAGTTTCCTTCCACCCGCTTAATTCAAAGTGATGATGAATTGGAGACATTTTAAATACTCTCTTACCAGTAGCCTTAAATACTAAAACTTGAATAATAACAGAGAGCGTCTCTAGAACATATATACCACCTACAATAATAACAAGTAGTGGTAACTTTAGTATCATACCCACTGCTGCTACTGCGCCACCAAGTGCTAGGGACCCCATATCTCCCATGAAAATTTCTGCTTTATAAGAATTGAATTTTAGAAATCCTAATAAGGCACCTGCAAGTGCCGCGCAAAATATTGCAAGGGTAGAATGAAACATCATATTACTAACTAATGCAAAAAATGTCATGATTACTATTGTAACGGAGGTACATAAGCCATCTAATCCATCTGTTAAATTAACTGCATTTGTAGTTGCTGCAAAATAAACAATGATAAAAGGCACATACCAATAACCAAAATCTACACTTTTATTGAAAAAAGGTATTCTTATATCCGTTCCTATTTTAATTGAAGCATAATAACCAACCACGCCTCCTACTATGAGTAAAAGTAACATCTTTTGTTTAGATGTAAGTCCTTCATTTTTTTTACGTTTTATTTTTAGAACATCATCAATAAGTCCAATTAACCCAAAAGCTATAAAGCAATATAGTGCAATCATGGCTTCATCGTTTGTGTGCCTAACAATGATTAACATTGTAATTATTGTTGAAGTCATGAATATAATACCACCCATAGTAGGCGTGCCTGCTTTTTTAAGATGACTTCTAGGTCCTTCTTCCCTTATATTTTGACCAAATTTAAGTTTATGTAACATTGGAATCAATAGCGGCCCTTGTATAATTGATAGAAAAAATGCAATTAGAACTGCATAAATAATTAAACTCATTTCCCAGTCACCTCTTTAGCATTTATATGCTCTAGCGAATTTAAATTCGCACGCGAATTGAGATTCGCATGTGAATTAAGATTCACAAGTTCACTAACTATACTCTCAAATTTCATATATCTTGAAGCTTTAACTAAAACAACATCATTTGTAGCGATAATTCCTTTTAAAAATGAAATAACCTCATTGTAAGTTTCAAAACACCTATATTTATTTATATCACTAAATCCTTGTTTATATGCCTCATTAAATTCCCCTAAGGTAATTAATAAATCAATATTTTTAGCTTTTGCATATTCTCCAACTTGTTTATGTGCTTCGAAAGCATTATTCCCAAGTTCTCTCATAGTACCCAATATGGCAATTTTAGACTCTCCACTAACATTACAAAGCACATCCATTGCTGCTAGCATTGAATCTGGACTAGCATTATAACAATCGTTAATGATAGTGAATTTTTCACCCTTTGTTATATCTAAACGCATAGAGGTAGCTTCTAATTTTTTAAAGCCCCTAGCAATTTCATCATAATTCATACCCATTACCCGGGCGCAAGCTACTGCTAGTAAAGAATTTAGCACGTTATGTCTTCCAGGTATATTAACTTCAATTGTATTTTTAGTTAAAATTCCAGCCTCTATTAACCCGAATGTTATTTTGTGCTCAAAAATATTTAAATCACAAGCTTTAAAATCCGCCTTAGAATCAATTCCTGTTTTTATAGTTTTATAGTTTGCTGGGATTATATCTTCTAATAAATCATTATCTGAATTTACAATTAAAACGCTGTCCTTCGTAAAAAAGTCTGTTATCTCCATTTTAGCCTTTAAAATATTTTCTCTTGTTTTAAGATTTTCAAGGTGAGACATTCCAATGTTAGTAATAATACCAATATTAGGTTTTGAAGTTTCACATAGGTTGTGAATCTCTCCAAAATCACTCATGCCCATTTCCAGCACTGCAACATCATAACTTTTATCTAACATAAATATCATCATAGGTAATCCTATTTCGTTGTTAAAATTTCCTAAGGTTTTAAAAACTTTGAATTTTGCTGATAGTACCGCTGCTACTAAATCCTTTGTGGATGTTTTGCCTGTAGAACCTGTAATCCCTACTACTTGTAAATTCAGCTTATTTAAATAAAATTTTGCAAGATCCCTTAATGCTTTTTTAGTATCCTCTACCTTAATTACAGTAGTTTTCTTATCTAGCGAAGTTATATCAAATTTTATTTCATCAATTATGCAAATTGAAGCTCCTTTTTTGCTAGCCTCGCAGGTAAAATCATTAGCATTAAAATTTTCACCCTTTAATGCTATAAAAACATCCTTGTCTTTTATGGCTCTTGTATCCATGCAAACATTGTTATACAATGTATTTTCGCCTTTAACTAATATTTCTCCAAGCGTTGCGCAAATTATCTCATCTAGTGTAATATACTCCATCTAAAAACTCTCCTTTATTATCTCTGAAACAATTTCTCTTTCATCAAAATGTATTGTTTTATCTTTCAAAACCTGATAGTCCTCATGGCCTTTTCCTGCAATAACAATTACGTCACCTTTCATAGCAATTTCAATTGCTCTTTTTATAGCACTTGTTCTATCCTCTATAATTTCAAACTTCTGGTTTCCAATGCCGGATACTACATCATTAATTATTTGCATTGGGTCTTCAGTTCTTGGATTGTCAGAAGTTATTATTGATATATCACTAAGTTCGCTACCAATTTTACCCATGATAGCTCTTTTGGTTTTATCTCTGTCTCCACCGCAACCAAAAACACATATAAGTTTACCTTTTGTAAATTCTCTCACAGTTTTCAATATATTTTCTAGTGCATCAGGTGTATGTGCATAATCTAAAATTATTTCAAACCCCAAGTTATGTTTACTTTTAACAATTTCACATCGACCAAGCACTTGTACTTTTTCTAGCCCTAGTTTAATTGCAGATATGTCTATCCCCTCATTTAAACAAACTCCTATACAAGCAAGAGCATTATATATATTATAATTTCCTGGTATATTTAATTGGATTTCAAAAGAGTTGTCTTTACAATGTAGCGTGAAATTACTTCCCCTTGAATTCATTTCTATATTACTAGCCCTAATATCCGCACTAGAATTTAATCCATAGCTAAATTTGCTACTCTTAATTAAATTATAGGCATTGCCGCCATATGTATCATCAATGTTAATTACAGAGTTTTTGCTATACTTAAATAATAGTAGTTTTGCATTGAAATAATTTTCAAAGGTTTTATGAAAATCTAAATGATCTTGTGTTAAATTTGTGAAAATGCTCTCACAAAACTCTATTCCGTATACCCTATCTAAAGTCAAAGAATGAGAAGACACCTCCATAACACAATAATCCACACGTGCCTCTACCATTTTTTTGAAAAGTTCATGTAACTCTAGTGATTCTGGAGTAGTTCTTTCCGTATGGATTTTCTCGTCTCCAATAAAATTTGCTATAGTTCCAATAAGTCCAACTTTATGCCCTTGCTCCTCTAAAATAGCTTTAAGCATAAAGGCTGAAGTTGTTTTTCCATTAGTACCTGTAATTCCTATTATTTTCATCTTGCTACTAGGGTTATTATAGTAATTTGATGCACTTAGGGCTAAAGCCTTTCTGCTATCTGCTACTTTAATTACGCTGCAATTTAATTGTTTTGCTATATTCTTCTCACATACAATAGCAACCGCTCCATTGTTAATTGCATTTTGTATATATTCATGACCATCAACTTTATACCCTTGTACACAGAAAAATAAATCTCCACTTTTAATTTTTCTTGAATCATATTGAATTTCTTTTATATCTATATCAATATCCCCACTAATTAAATCCAAATTAATATTCTCCATAATTTTTTTAAGTTTCATATTATCACTCCCTTAAGTGTGGTCACTCATAAATGTGTGGTTACTCATAAATGTGTGGTTACTCATAAATGTGTGGTTACTCATAAATGTGTAGTTACAAATATAGCATGCTTACAAAAAAATATTTTTCTTATTATTACTAACCTGTTTTGAAAATAGTATACAGAATAAAGAACATTTCATAAAAAAATTACTATAACTTACAACATGGCAAATCAGACAATTCAAAAATTCTGAATGCCACCTTTTTTTATCATCTTTATGTTACACGAAAAGAAATAACAAGTCAAAGTTGCTCATTACTGACTTGTTATTTCTTCTCCTGTTCCTTATATAGTGTTTACACCATATTTAACTAGTCAGCCATAATATCTAAATGTAATGTAATGGTGGTTCCTTTTTTTACCTCTGCGCCTTCTACGCTTTGTTCCGAGACTATTCCATTGCCAATAAATTCAGCTTTCAAACCAAGACTATTTAACACCTCAGTAGCTTTTTCTGGACTATTCCCTTTAATATTTGGAACTATTACTGTATTACTATACTCTACTTTTTTATCGGTGTGTAATATAATTTGAGTCCCTTCTTTAACTGTATATCCAGGTTTTGGAGTCATATCTGTAATAACTTCTCCGCCTGTTGTTATTTTTAGTTTTAAATTACTTTCTCTTAATATTTTTTGAGCCTCGGCTTTTTTAAGACCTCTTACCTCAGGCACAATAATATCTCTAAGTAAACTTTTAGAAATTTCCTCATTAGAAGCATCAGATTTTAGTGCTAAGTAATTAAATATATCATTAAAAGCTTGTTTTGCAACCACTGTTGCAATCTGTCCACCATAATACCAAGATGGGTCTGGTTCATCAATTGAGACCAAAAGTGTTATTTGAGGGTCACTAGCAGGTGCCATTCCAGCAAATGAAGCAACATATTTCCCTGGTGCATAACCCACCCCTGTGGTATTAATCTTTTGAGCAGTTCCAGTTTTTCCAGCAATATGATATCCTGCAATATATGCTTTCTTACCGCCACCATTTTCTACAACCTGTTCTAGGTAAGATCGAAGCTGCTTTGCTATTGATTCATCCATTATTTTTCTTTCATTATAATTTGAAAATGCTTGGAGAACCGTTTTATTGCCTAAATCATCATAAGCTGCTATCTCTTTCATAACGTGAGGAGTTATTAGTTTTCCTCCATTTGCAATAGCATTAAAAGCCGTTAAATACTGCACTGAAGATAGAGTATTACCTTGACCAAAGGATGTTACTGCTAAATCAACCGGAGTCATATCTTTAGTTTTTCTAATTATTCCTAGAGCTTCTCCACTTAAATCAATACCAGTTTTTTTGCCAAATCCAAACAAGTAAATGTACTTGTTTAGTTTTTCTGCACCCAATCGTTTGCCAAGTTCCATAAATCCAACATTGCAAGAGTTTTTTAAAATATCAACAAAACTTTGAGATCCATGCCCTGTGGTTTTATGACACCTTATTACTTTACCGTTAACAATACTGCTACCATTGCAGACAAATCTATCAGTATCCTTAACTACCTTCTCTTCCATAGCCGCTGTAGCGGTAACTACTTTAAAAATAGATCCTGGCTCGAAGGTATCGCTTACTGCTCTGTTTCTCCAAGCTTTTTGATTTTCATCAAAGCTTTTAGTAAGGTCCCAAGGTTCATTTGGATTATAGTCTGGTTTATTAACCATACCTAAAATTTCTCCATTTTTAGGATTCATTGCAATTATAGTAACTGCATTTGCTTTATTATCAATCATAGCCTGCGCCGCTGCTTTTTCACAAAAATATTGAATCATCTCATCAATAGTAAGCATTACGTCTTTACCATTTATCGGCTTTGTATAATCTGATATTTTATAAGGCAAATCTTCACTTTTTCTATCAGTTTCAGAAAGGTTTATTCCAGGTACACCAGACAGATATTTATCGTAACGAAGTTCAACTCCTGTTAATCCATTACCATCAGCATTAGTATGTCCTAGAACGTTTGCTAAGAAATTATTATTGGGATAGTATCTTTTTGTATCTCCAGTAATTACAATTCCACGGAGCTTACTACTCGCCGAAAAATCAACAATTTTATCAGCTATCTCCTTATCTATCCTTCTCTTCAAAATGGCTGCCCCAACAGGTTTTCCCTTTGAATTTTTCTGAGTTAAAATAGATAAAACATTTTTAGAATCCATTCCAAGTATTTTAGCCAGTTCTGGTGCTATACTCTCCATAGTTAATTTGTTTTTTTCTGTAGTAGATCTTAATGAATTAAGGTCTAAGTCTACTCTAAAAACATTTGCACTTATAGCTAATTCTTTTTCATTTCTGTCTAAAATCCGTCCTCGTTGTGGTGCAATACGAACGTCACTTGTCCACTGCAATATTGCTCTTTCTTTGTACTCCTTTCCTTTAACTATCATTACGTAGCTTAACCTACTAACTAATAGCAAAAACAAAAGAAAAAGTATGAAAAAGACAGTAAGCATTCTACGTTTAACTAGTACCTTGTCCCTATACTCTCCTTTTGGCAATGTGGTTCCTCCTTACTAATATCTGTGAAAATGAAAATATAAAAGTATAATAATAATAATAATAATAATAATAATAATAATAATTGCTATCCTAAAACATAAATTTTTTTATCTTATTTACTATTTCGTTACTTACTTTAACTTCTATTTTTTTCTCTACTGCTAAATTATTTTTGTTCAAATTGCAGTATTGTACATCGCTAATCCGTGGTTTAACCATATGAAGTTTCTCTGTAGCTGTTTTCTCAATATAACTTATATTTCTAAACTTAATTAGTTGTACTTTATAGGCATCATTTTCTTTACTTATTGTTTCTATTTGGGCTCTAGTTTTAGACGTTGCATCCTGATAATTATAAATCATACAATATCTAGCAATAATAACAATTCCGATAACAAAACCTATAAGAATATTTGTAAGAACATTCTTTTTATTTTTTATATCCTTTAGTCTTTTACTTTGGTTTGTCTGTTGTCGTGATTTTTCTAAATCCTCATACTTTCGTTTTCGAGTCTCATGCTCTGGTGATAATACAGTATTCCCATCCATTCTAAACTTGTTTTTTTCTACTATCACTTTATTCACCCCATCCCTAAATTAGAACTAAATTTTTTGGGCCACTCTTAGTTTTGCACTTCTACTTCTCTTGTTAATTTCCAATTCTTCTTCTGTTGCCACTATAGGTTTTCTACTTATAAGCTTCACAATTGGCATTTTACCACACACACACATAGGTAACTCTTTTGGACATTTACAAGGATCATGTAATTCTTTAAATTCATTTTTAACAATTCTGTCTTCAAGTGATTGGAAGGTAATAACTGCCATTCTTCCGCCAGGGTGTAGTCTATTTACTCCATCTTGTATTGCCTTACTTAATATTTTCAGTTCTCCATTAACTTCAATTCTTATACCCTGAAATGTTCTTTTAGCAGGATGTCCGCCTTCTCTTTTATACTTAGCTGGAATAGCTGCATCTATAACATTCACTAGTTGTAGCGTAGTATCAATGGATTTTAAAGCTCTTCTATCAACTATAAAATTAGCTATCCTTTTAGAAAATTTTTCTTCTCCATAATTTCTTAAAACATCCCCTATTTCCTGCTCACTGTAATTATTCACCACATCATATGCTGACAAATCTTGACTTCTATCCATTCTCATATCAAGCCTTGCATCTTTCATATAACTAAATCCACGCTCCGCACTATCTAATTGAAAAGAAGACACCCCTAAATCCATAAGAATACCATCTACTTTTTCTATTCCCAATTTTTGAAGTATAGCTTCGATATTGTAAAAATTATCATGAACATATGTAACATTATTATATTCTTTAAGGTTTTCCGCGGCTGCTTTTAATGCATCCACATCTTGATCAATTCCAATTAACTGACCCTTGGGCGATAATCTTTTTAAAATCTCTAATGAATGCCCTGCGCCACCTAATGTACAATCAACATAAATTCCATCTTCTTTAATATCTAGTGCATCCAGACACTCATTTAATAAAACTGGTAAATGCTTAAATTCCATAATTTATCTCCTTTTATATACCTATTTCAATCTATATGCCGAGTTCCATCATTTTTTCTGCTATTTCATCAAAATTCATATCCGAATCATTATATTCATCCCATTTATTTTTAGCCCATATTTCTATCCTAGTTGATACTCCTATACTTACTATTTCCTTTTCTATTGAAGCATATTCACATAAATTTTGTGGTATTAAAGCTCTTCCTTGCTTATCTATTGTTATTTCATTAGCACCTGAGAAGAAAAATCTTACAAAGGCTCTTGCATCTTTACTGGTTAATGGAAGTTTTTTTAGCTTGTCCTCCATTATTGTCCATTCTGATAATGTGTATATATATAAACAACCATCTAAACCCTTGGTCAATATAAAGTCGCTCCCGAGTCCCTCTCGAAATTTGGTGGGAATGATTATTCTGTTTTTGCTATCAATGGCATGTTGATATTCACCAATAAACATTTTATTCCCCACCTTATAAATATTTACTCCACTTTAATCCACTTTAATCCATTCTAAACCACTTTTTAATATTATTCTATAGAAAAACGAAAATTCCTTCTTATTTTAAGGAGTTATTATCAATTTTTAATAATAATTAAAATTATTTGTTCTTTTGGTGGAATGTATTTACTTAAAATACATCTTTATCCTCACTCCATCTTTAATAAAAATTCATTACTATAATTTACTTTCTTGATATGCATTAGAATCTAGAGTATAATTCATAAGGTGTTAATAATTTAAGAGTAAGAAAGGAATGTACATATATATGAAGCTAGGAATTGTAGGTTTACCAAATGTAGGGAAGAGCACATTATTTAATGCAATAACAAAAGCAGGGGCAGAATCTGCTAATTACCCATTTTGTACTATAGAACCAAATGTAGGAGTTGTTAGTGTTCGTGACAAAAGATTAGATGTGCTAAAAGCTCTTTATAATAGTAAGAAGGTAATTCATACCGCAATTGAATTTTACGATATAGCAGGTCTTGTAAAAGGAGCCAGCAAAGGAGAAGGCCTAGGTAATAAGTTTTTATCTCACATCAGAGAAGTAGAATCTATAGTTCATGTAGTAAGATGCTTTAAAGATGACAATATCATTCACGTAGATGGAAGCGTTGATCCACTGCGAGATATAGATACTATTAATTTAGAACTTATTTTTTCTGATCTTGACGTTTTGGAGCGAAGAATGGAAAAGTCAGTAAAACTAGTTCGTTCTGGTGACAAAACAGCAAAAACAGAATATGAACTTATGGAAAGAGTAAAAAACCACCTTGAAGCAAACCTTCCAGTAAGAACACTTACATTTACTGAGGAAGAATTTATTTTTGTAAATAGCCTTTTCCTAATTACTTCAAAACCAGTATTATATGCTGCAAACATTAGTGAGGATGATTTAGTGTCCGGTAATCTAGATAATGATATGGTCAAAAAAGTTAAAGAATTTGCTGCAAATGAGAATTCAGAAGTAATTATAGTTTGCGCAAGACTGGAAGAAGAACTTTCCACTCTTGAGGATGACGAAAAAATGGAACTTCTAAGTGAATATGGCCTTGATGAATCAGGCCTAGATAAACTTATCCACGCAAGTTATAAGCTACTAGGTTTAATGAGCTATCTAACTGCAGGCCCTCAAGAAATTAGAGCATGGACTATAAACAATGGAACTAAAGCTCCCGCTGCGGCCGGAAAAATTCATTCTGATATTGAAAGAGGCTTTATAAGAGCAGAAATAGTTTCCTATGACAAATTAGTTGAATGTGGCTCGGAAGCCGCTGCTAAGGAAAAAGGACTATTTAGACTTGAAGGAAAAGAGTATATTATGCAAGATGGCGATGTAGTTAACTTCAGATTTAACGTTTAAAATATGAAAAAACAGGACTGATATTTAAAATATATCAGTCCTGTTTTTTTAATAGCGTTCAATCATCTCCTGGGTCGTTAAATCATTTTTTGCTACTATATTTTTTTAATTCCTTGGTAATAGCCGTCATCACTGCTTGAAAGTCCGTATCAGAATCTCCCATTAATACCTCCATAGCATCTTCTATAGATGTCATCGTATATATATGAAAGTTTCCATTTTTAATCTCTTTCTCGACTTCTGCACTTAAAACCAAGTCATCTGCATTAGACAGTGGTATCACAACGCCTTTGCCCACTATTGTATCTATTTCCTTGCAAACTCCAAAAAAACCCTCTATTTTATCATTTACTCCACCTATAGGTTGAACATCCCCAAATTGATTTACAGAACCTGTGACGGCGATATTTTGTTTTATAGGTATCTTGCTTAAGGCAGAAAGCATACATATTATTTCTGCCACTGAGGCACTATCCCCCTCTATTTTGCCGTAAATTTGTTCAAAGCTCAAATGAAAATCCACTGGTAGCTTATTGAAGCCCCCATTAATAGCACTTATATATCCCTTTAAAATATTAATAGATTTACTATGGATATTTCCACTTAGATTACTCTCCTTTTGAACATCGACAATATTTCCTTCTCCCTTATAGCAACAGCAAGTAATCTTTATTGGCTTACCAAAACATAAATATCCCGTATCAATTACTGATAATCCATTCACTTGTCCGATTTTACTATTTTTAACGTCAATAAGCATTTTCTTTTCAGTATAGTTATTTAAAATCTCCTTTTCCATAATGTCTTGCCTATAAGCTATGTGAATTATATCTTCTGCACTAATCTCTTGCTTATTTTCTTCGCACACCTTATTGTTTGATAGTGTTAATAACCTATTTATTTCATATTTATCATAGTATATTTTTTTCCTACTCTGAGCCTTTCGTGATAGGACCTTTGCAACTTCGCGTACAGCCCCTTTTGTAAGGACTTTAAAATTATTTTCACTACAAATATTATTTATCTCAAATATTAAAGAGCTCTTTAAATCATTGTTTATATTCTGCATAGGACTACACTCTGCTTTTATGGTAAAAATTTTTTTAAAGTCTTCATCGTAATTATAAAGCAAGTCATAAGTTTGATAATCCCCGATAAGAATCACCTTTTCTTTAATGGCTATAGGTTCAGGTTTTATGGTGCTTAATGAGACCAGGTCATAATAGCTTCTGTTACAACTCACATCCACTTTCTCTGTTTGCAATGATTTTTTCAAATAATAGTAAGCTGAAGGATTACTTAGCAGCGTGTTTGTTCTAATAAGCAAACATCCCTCATTTGCTTTTAACATACTACCACTTTTTATAAGTTCTATATTAGTAGAATAAGCCCCATTGTGATTTTCATATTCTATATTTCCAAGTAAGTTTGTTAAACTAGGATCTTGTTCAAATATTACTGGTGGACCGGCCTTCTTACTATTATCTACCATTACGTTTACAGCATATTTAAATATGATTTCATTTATTTTTTCCTCATCCTCATCAAAGCTTAGGGAATAATTATCTATAAGTTTTTTCTCAATATCACTTTCTACCATATGAAAATATTTTTGAACAACTTCATCTTCATTAAATCTAATTTTATATTCTTCTTTTAAATCATTCATTTCATTTTTGTAGTATTCTTCCATTATTTGTTTTAGTTTGTCTATATCCCTTTCTTCAATATCTTTTAATTCATCTAATATTTCCTTAGCCTTATCTTTTAAAATACGCACTGTATCCAAAATTTCTTCTCTTTTTTCACTATCTAGTATATCATATTCATTTTCAGTCATTTCTTTGCCGCTACTTAAAGGAATGAATGTAAATCCATTATTAGCAGATTTTATATCGAAGCCTTTGTCTTTAGCTGTTTCTATTAGTTTTGTAATTAGTTCATTTCTTTTCTTTTGAATATTTTCCTGAATTTCTTCCTTTTCTTTATTTGTAGAATTGTTATAAAACTGGAATGTGCACTCTAAATATTCATTCTGCATATTTTCCAGTGTTTCTTTTAGCTTATTACCCCCACCATTACTTACAAAAATTGGTTTAGGTGATTTCTCATCTTCATAGGATACATAACAAATATCTTTTGGTTTTGACCTGTTTTCGAAAATTTTATTTACATATTTCATAATATCTTTAAGAGCCTCTTTAGAAAAATCGTCTATTAAATAAATATTAAATCCCTCTTTATCTATACTAAGGGCAGTTTTAATATTTTCTATTACATCTAAATACTGTGGCAATGAATCTAATGGTTCTCGTGCACTCATATCTTCAATATCAAATTCGTATATAATGTCCTTTGGAGTTAATTCCCTATTCATATTCCGCCTCCTTTCAATCCTTTATTATATTAATATTCTTAAATTACGAATTTAGGAACAAATATTATCATTGTGAAATAATAATATTTTTCACAACTATGCATATATATTTTTTTATTAATGAAATGTCGTTAAAATTTAAAATAGACTTTTTTTAATACTTGAGTTAAATTACAACATAAGATATAATAAGTTATTGACTTTTTATATTTTTTATAATTTTCATTGTAAAGGAGTAATACTGATGGGGTTTAAAGACAAATTAACTAATAGCTATACACAGGCTTATTTAAAAAGATATGGTGATAGACTTACTCAAGCACAAGGTAGAGTTCTATCTGTCAAAGTAGAGGAAAAAAGTTACTTTAAAATATTTTACAAATTACTTGTAACCATCTTAGTTAAGGCAGATGGAAGTAAATCTATTGCTAAGTGCGTATTTAAAAAGAAGCGTTGGTTCAAAAAAATCAACTTTATTTCTGTGCTTCAAGGGCATTCTGTTATAATACAAGGAATGAAGGGTAAAAAAGGAAAAGAACACAGAGAGCAGATTCAAATTGTGAATATTAGGAATTTAACTACAAAGAAAGATCTGGTTCCCACAAAAGGGAATGCTCCTACTCCAAAAGTTCAAAGAGTAAGAGCTGATAAACGTTTTAAATAAATAAAAGCTATATGACTTTGTCATATAGCTTTTATTTATTTAATGGTTGTGAATTAAATATAAATACAAGCTATTTATAAAAGAAATAATCCCAGAGAAAAATACAATAATTGCCCATTGACCAAGATGGAGTGGTATCGTATGAAATACTGTTTGAAGCATTGGAATGTAAACTATGCTAAGTAGCATAAGTACGGATATTCCTGTAGCACCTATTAGGTACAAATTTGTAAAGGGATTAATTTCAAATAGTGATAGCTTTTCTGATCTACATTCAAATACATGTAGGAGTTGTGATAAAACTAGAGTTCCAAGGGCCAAAGTTCTACATGCCTCAATACTCATACCATAATATTTACCACCAATAAAAGACAATATTGTGCATACACCAATTAGACATCCGCGAATGACAATCTTTTCTGTAAGCCCTCTTGAAAATACACTTTCATTCTTTTCTCTTGGCTTTTCAAACATAATATCACCATCAGCAGGATCAACTCCAAGAGCAATAGCAGGAAGTCCATCTGTAACTAGATTTACAAATAAAATTTGTATTGGAAGCAGCGGATTTTCTAAATAGAACAAGGAGGCCAGAAACATGGTAAGTACTTCTCCTAAATTGCAGGATAATAAATACCTGATAAATTTTCTTATATTGTTATATATTACGCGCCCCTCTTCCACTGCTGCAACAATGGTTGCAAAATTATCATCTAAAAGAATCATTGAGGCTGCCTCTTTAGTTACATCTGTTCCGGAGATTCCCATGGCTATACCAATATCTGCTTCTTTTATAGCTGGGGCATCATTTACACCATCTCCAGTCATGGCAACAATTCCGTTACTCTGTTTAAAGGCTTTTACAATTCTTAGTTTATGTTTTGGGCTTACTCTTGCAAATATCTTGTACTTATTGATATTTTTTTCTAATTGCTTGTCATTTAATAGATCAAGTTCATCTCCAGTTATAACTTCACAAGGATCACTGCAAATATCTAACTCTTTCCCAATAGCATAAGCTGTATTTTTGTGGTCTCCTGTTATCATTACAGGTTTTATCCCCGCCACCTTGCATTTTATAACTGCCTCTTTTACTTCAGGCCTAGGAGGATCAATTATACCTGCAACACCTATGAAAATTAAATTAGACTCTAAATTTTCATTTTTCATAATACCTGACACTTTATAAGCCGCGGCGATACATCTTAAAGCCTTATAAGACATGGAATCTACAGCCCTAAGTAGAGCATTTTTATAACTCGGAAGCATGGGCTGCACGTTTCCATCTACCAATATATAATTACATTTTTCTATAACTCTTTCTGGAGCACCTTTAACATAGCAAACTTCTCTATCACCTTGGCGAACAATAACAGACATAATTTTTCTTGTTGAGTTAAAAGGTATTTCATATACACGTCTAGATTTGCTCAAAAATTCTTGTAACTCCTTAGAGCTTCCAAAAAATCCTTTAATCAATGCAGTTTCTGTAGGATCTCCAAAAAGGCATTTTCCTAGGTTTTTTCCATTGAAATCGTAATTACAATCATTACAGTATGTATATGCACTTTTCATAACTAGATTTAATGGAATTTTATCTGTGTCAACATGGTAAATCTGCCCATCAAAATACAATGCTTTTACTGTCATATTGTTTTCAGTTAGAGTTCCTGTTTTATCTGTGCATATTACAGAAGTACAACCTAGTGTTTCAACTGCTGGCAATTTTCTAACTAGCGCCTTCCTTTTAAGCATTCTAGATACCCCAAGAGCCAACGCAACCGTAACAATGGCGGTTAACCCCTCTGGTATAGCAGCTACTGCTAGACTTACCCCAAGTAAAAACATTGCGTACTTATCTTGTCCACGCCAAATACCCATAAGTGTCACAAGGGCGCAAATTATTATACAAAGTGCAACTAATATTTTTCCAAGATGATCCAGTCTTTCTTTCAATGGAGATTTTTCATTTTCAATGTTATGAAGCATATTTGCTATTTTACCCATTTCTGTGTTCATGCCCGTGGCAACAACCTTTGCTCTAGCTTTTCCTGTAAGCAGTATTGTTCCCATATAAATGTTACTATCACTAGAACCTGCACTTTTGTGTACTCCAGCCGACTCTCCAGTAAGCAGTGATTCATCTAGCATTGCGTTATTATCCTCAGTCAAAATACAATCTGCTGGAATTCTATCTCCACTTTCTAAAATCACTAAATCACCCTTTACTAGATACATGGCATCTATTACCAGTATCCCTCCACTTCTAATTACTTTAGCAGTTGGTGCTGAAAGCTTACTTAAAGCCTCCAGAGACCGCTCAGTTTTATACTCTTGAATAAAACCTAATATTCCATTCATTATAACTATAATAAATATAGTTATTGCATCCGCTTTTTCACCCATGACTCCTGAAATCAATGTTGCAGCAATTAATATCCAAGTAATAAAATCATTAAATTGAGAAAAAAATATTGAAACTGGAGATATCTTTTTTTTATTTTCTAATTTGTTATATCCAAATCTCTTTAGTCTAGTCTCAGCCTCTTCTGTGGTAAGCCCCTTTGATATGCTTATACTATCAAAAGCAGATCCTCCTTTCTTGTTTTTATCCTTTGACAATTGTTCGTTAATCACGTGCATGCCCCCTTATACTTCTCCCGCCTATATACCACTTACTAATTTTGTGATCTTACTATATTTTTTATTCTTTAATAATATATGTGTTTATTTGCTTACATATGAAAAGAATATAGTGTATTATTTTATTTAAAATACATAAGGAGTCAACTCAAATTAGTAATATGTAGAGCCTTAAAATCAAGCTTCTTTAGTTGAGAATCGAGAGTTAAGGTTGATTTTCCCTTTACAATATGGCAATTTCAATATAAACTAGTAGTAACAATGATTGTTAATAAAAATGACAAAAGAAAAACTAGGAGGCCATACGTGAAAAACATTATTTATGTTACTGGACATAAAAATCCAGATACTGACTCTATTTGCTCTGCTATTGCATATGCAGAGTTTAAAAATAAAACAGGAAAAATTCCTGCAGTTGCTATAAGACTAGGTGCAACAAATCTGGAAACACAATTTATTCTTAATTACTTTAAAGTAGCAGAACCTGAGCTTATAACTACGGTTAAAACACAGATTTCTGATTTAGATATAGATATTGTAGCTCCTATATCACCTGATATTTCTCTAAAAATGGCCTGGTCCATTATGAAGAAAAATAATATTAATACTCTACCTGTTATAGACGAAAATGAACGGCTCGCTGGTGTAGCTTCAATTTCAAATCTTGCCGCAAGCTATTTAGACATTTGGGATAATTCTATTCTTGCCAAAAGTAATACTACCCTTGAGAATATTTTAGATACTCTAGCAGCTAAATGCTTGTTTAAACCAGACGATACTTTTAAAATAACTGGAAAAATTATTGTAGCTGCTATGAATCCCGAAAGCACGAAAACTGTAATAGAGGCTGGTGACATTGCCATATGTGGCGATAGAGAAGATTCTCAGTCTTTAATAATTAATTCTAAAGCTTGCCTTTTAATTATTACAGGAAATCACCCTCCAAAGGATCAAGTTGTAAAACTTGCAAAAGCGAATGGTTGTACAATTATATTAACCCCTTATGATACTTTTACAGCTTCTAGATTAATAACTCAAAGTATTCCTATAGATTATGTTATGACCAAAAAAAATGTTTTAAGCTTTAATACAGAGGATTTTATTGAAGATATAAAGTATATTATGCTTGAAACTAGATACAGGAGTTATCCAGTAATTGATGAAAATAATAAAGTTATTGGAAGTGTATCCAGATTCCATCTAATATCCCAAAACAGAAAAAAAGTAATACTTATGGATCATAATGAAAGAAGTCAATCTGTGTCTGGCCTTGAAGATGCTGAAGTATTAGAAATAATAGACCATCATAGAATTGCAGATGTTCAAACTGGTTTCCCTATATATTTTAGAAATGAGCCTGTAGGTAGCACTTCAACCATCGTAGCCTCCATATTCTTTGAAAATGGAATTAGGCCTTCAAAAAGTGCTGCTGGTCTTCTATGTGCAGCTATAATTTCTGATACACTGCTGCTTAAATCTCCTACATCTACTATAGTAGATGAGCTTGTATTAAAAAGATTGGCTCAAATTGCCAATTTAAATGTAGAAGAGTTTGCTAAAGAAATGTTTAAAGCTGGTACATCTCTTGAGGGTAAAACTGCTCAAGAAATTTTCTACCAAGATTTTAAGACCTTTTCTCTTAATAATTATAAAGTAGGAGTATCACAAGTTGGTACCATGTATATTGATGGCTTTGACCCATTAAAAGAAGACATAATAAAGCTTATGAATAAAAAAGCCAAAGAAAGCAGCTACGACATTATTTTACTAATGTTAACTGACATATTAAATGGCGGTTCTGTATTAATAGCTGCAGGGCAACATAAAGATATTGTTTCAAAAGCCTTTAATGTTACTCTTAATGATAATGGTGTATATATACCTGGTATAGTGTCAAGAAAAAAACAAGTTATACCACCTATTGCCGCTGCCATAAATCAAATAAAGTAAATTATATAATACGAAATAAAAAGCAAAGCATTTGTTTTCATATGCTTTGCTTTTTTATTTAAATTTATTATACCCATAAATATTGTTATAGAACTATACTAATTTCAAAAGCAGAATAGCAATAAAGAGTACAAAACATATAGAATAGCTTATACTTAAATAATCCTTAATGCATGCGTCATCAATCTTGTTATTGTATTCTCCATAACTTTTTAGATAATGCATATTATTACCATTATAATGAAAATAAAAATTAACAGATTCTATATAAGCCGCTAGTATATCCACATTAAGAAGAGGTGTTTTCCAAAGATTATTAATATAATCCCCTTTAAACTTTATCTTTAAGTTTTTGTTTTTAAAAACATAAATTGAATATAAAAAAATTTCACCTATTAATGCTGGAATTATACAAGCTATAGATAGAATCCTACCTATTATATTCAAATTCTCATCAAAACTCAAATTGTAAACTAAAGTGAATATTACAGCAGCTCCGTTTCCAAACATTATAATATAAAATAAAGGCGCAATAAATCCACATATAAGCGATCTAGATATAGTGGACATTGTGTCATAAAAGTGTTTTCTTTCAGTGTGATGTAAATTCTTTCTTTCTGTATTACTTATATCTATTACTATAAAAGCTGTCAATGCATTGTATACCTCACCGTTTTTTATAAGAGAACTATTCTCCATAAAAGTAAGCCCAATATATATAGCAATTACAGCAGAAAAGTATATAAATTGCAACACATATATATTTTTTATTTTTTTCCTTAATTCTATATTAACGAAATTAAATAGCCCTTGCCTATCTAGTCTCCATAGCAATATACTAAGCAAACACCCAAATACATATCCTATTCCCATTTCCATCCCCCCCAAATCATTTTATTACGCGCTTTATTATTAATATATGAAGGGGACTCTTTAATTAAAACTATTTTTATATTATTTTTAAATCAACTAAAAATAGACATGCTTATATAAGCATGTCTATTTTAATAATAAATTTATTTACGCATGTTATTGACCATTTGCCACATTTCATCAGCAGTTTTTAAAGTAGAAGAAGTAAGCTGAAAGGCTCTTTGAGTTACAAGCATATCCGTCATTTCTTCTCCCATATCAACGTTGGATAGTTCTAAAAATCCCTGCATTATAGAATAATCAGTACTTTGCACAACCTGTGCACCAGGTTTCGGCATATACATACTATCTCCTATGGAAATCATTGAATCATCGCCAATAATATTTGAAATTTTTACTTTTCCCACAGGTAAACCGCCCTTGTTATCTTTTATAGTTACAAGACCTTTTTCATCTACCGTAAAATTATTTCCACTAAATTTATAAGGTCCATTTGCCTTATTAATATTATTACCCTGATTATCAATTATACTTAATCTATTCCCACCCTCGTCAACTATAGTCCCACTTGCATCTGTTTTAAAATTACCAGCTCTTGTATAAGCCATGCTACCATTCGGCTGAAGTACCTCAAAATAGCCTGTACCATCTATAGCTAAATTCGTCGGAAGCTCTGTAGCTGTGAGATTACCTTGTTTACTATCTCTTGTCCATTCGGAAGTCCTAACACCAGTACCATTTTGCAGTATTGCTTTACCGTTTTTATCAGTAGATACTGGATATCCTTTTCTATCAAGTGACTCGTATAGAAGGTCTTTGAAATTTGTACTAAGTTTTTTATAACCATCAGTATTTACATTTGCAATATTATTTGATATACAATCTAATTTTTCCTGTTGAGCCATCATAGAACTTTTGCTATTCCACATAAGTCTTAACATCTACTACATCCCCCCTCTTTTGCATGTTTTATCTTACTGTACCTACTTCATTAACAGCTTTTCCCAGTGTTTCATCCATGGCTTGTAAAACCTTTTGATTACTTTCAAAATTTCTCATAATTGTCATCATATTCACCATTTCATTTGCAACATTAACATTAGATTTTTCTAATGCACTTTGCCTAACTGTAACCGTTCCATTATCAATTGGATTTGCGGCCTCATACAAATTATCTCCAATTTTTTTAAGAGTTTTATAATCTGCAAAATCCACCGTGTTTAATTTATATAAGTTTTGACCATTAACTGAAATATTTCCACTTTTATCAACTTGAAGTTTACCATCGGAAACATTTAGAGGTTCTACTGCATTTGTTGCTTTATTTTTACATAGTACCTTGTCCCCACTATTGGTTACTAAATACCCCTGTCTATCAACATGAAAATCACCACTTCTGGTATAATAATTTTTAGATGTAATACCATCATTTCTTTGCACTGTAAAAAATCCCTTTCCTTCAATTGCAAAATCCGTGGATTTATCCGTTGTTTGAATAACACCTTGAGCGAAATATGTATTTAAATCATCGATTTTACTTCCCATGCTAAGGGAACCAATGACATTCCTAGTATTTACACCATTTGACATTTTGTCATAGTTTTGTATTAATACATCATCGAATTTTTTAATAGAAAGATTATCACCTTTAAAACCAATTGTACTAGCATTTGCTAAATTATTAGATACTACGCTTTGTTTAGCCTCTCCAGTTATGAGACCTGTCACTGCTGTATAAAGACCTCTAATCATTTTCCCACTCCCTTTTCCTTGTTAATAATTGGCATTTCATCAGGGTAACGCATTCCATAACCTCTAGCCTTTATTTCAACCTTACCTTTACTCATCTCATAATTTATCTTTGCACCACTTAATAAAATCGCTGAAATAATCAGACCTATCCCTATTCCTATTAGAAGTTTTCTATCACTTAGAAAGTCTATTAAATTTTTTATCTTATATATAAATCCTTTATTAATAGTACTTCCCCCTTACCTAAATGCATTATTTCTGATATTTCTTCCACAGATAGTCCTTCACTAAATAATTTTTTTATTTCCTTAACCTTTTCACTACTTTTGTTAAGCTCTTCATCTATAGTAATTTCATTTTTGTTTTCATCATAAATTTTTTCGCTATTTTCTATATGGTGAGTTTCTTCTAAATATGAAGTATTCAAGCTTTTTTTTGTGATCTCATTTTTTTTCATAGTTTCTTTCATATACATTATTTCACTTTGAAGTTCCAAAATACTTTCAGAAAATTCTCGTCTAAGTTCTCCTATTCTAATGTCGTAATCATGAGTATTTTCTATAGCATTTCCCAGTACTCCATCAAATGACTTATTCTGCTTTTTTATAGATAAGACATTTAAAATTACAAGAATCAATCCAATAAAAATTAATAACCCTGGCATATAATTCACTCCAAATTCTATACTATTTCATATTTCAGTTTTACAAAAGCTTTTCTTAGATTTACAAGTGCTCTGCTGTGAAGTTGACAGACTCTTGATTCAGATACATTCAAAATATTTCCTATTTCTTTTAGTGTAAGTCCTTCGTAATAATATAGTGTTAAAACCATTTTATCTTTCTCTTTTAGGATATCTAGGCCTAAAGATAAATATTCAATTTTTTCTTTTTCTTCTAATGCATTTTCGGGGCTTGGACTCCTATCGTCTTTAATTGTACCACTAAGGGGCATTTCATCCTCATCAGAAAATATTAAATCCTCCAGAGAAACTACAGATATATAATTTATATTGTTCTCAATGTCAGCCACCTCATCAATTGTAATTCCCAGTTCCTTCGCAATTTCATGATTTGAAGGCTCTCTATAAAGAAGTTTCTGTAGCTTCTCTATAGCTTCATTATACCTATTAAGTTTATCCATAGCGCCCTTAGAGATGGGACTATTCTTGCGAAGCTCATCAATCATAGCACCTTTTATTCTTATTGATGCATAACTTGAAAACTTCATGCCCTTAGTTGCATCGAATTTCCCTAATGCATCCATGAGTCCGAGCATTCCATAACTAATTAAATCTTCATATTGGACATATTTAGTTTTTCCAATTATTACTCTAGATGCGATATATTTAACTAAGGGTATATTGTTTTTAACAATTTGCTCACGCACATCAACTATACTCGCTATGGACATATAAACGCCTCCTAAATTTTTTTCATCTGTTCTCTCATAAGCTGAAATATATATTTAATAATTCTTTCTCTCGTTAAATTATCTAAGAATTCAAAACTGAGTCCGCAAACAAATCTACCTTCATCATCTTTTTGGATCCTCTTTGCTTGTCCCACTATATGTATATCTTCATTATTAACCCTTAAATTTAGCAAAATAAAGTCATTCATCATAATTTCTTCTGCTACTCTGACCTTCATACCACCACCACTTAAATCAACTATTACAATCTTCAAATATTCGCTCTCATTTATGGTCCTTGGATTTATTTTAGGCTCATTCTTAAGGTTTTTATATTTAGCGGTTTTTATCAATGGTACCCTAACATATTTTCTTCTTTGAATCTTTTCTATTTCCACAGGTTTTGATATGATTAAAATGGGTATATTTTCAAATTTACGCCCTATAACTGAAGACTTAAATTTATAAAGATTCTCTTCTTCATAATAAATTACATCTATAATAGCTCCTTTTGGCAATGGAACATATTGACCTGCGCTCATAGGAATACTAATTTCTATATAATCCTCTGTTAAATCTTGTATGTTGGTATTGTAATATTTTTCATCAACGAATATTTCTAATTTCTTGTTTATTACAAAATCCACCTTAATCATTATCCCAGCCCCTTACGAAAAAATGCTAAAAATTTTTTTAAATAACCCTTCAATACCTATACCACTTTTCTTATCATTCATACCTTCAATTTTACTTGCGATATTATTTATATCCCTAGCGGCCTCTGAACTGGGATAACTTACGATTACAGGTTGTTGAGCTCTTACTGCATAAGCTATTTTCTTATCTTCACCTATTTTGCCTAAATAGTCTAATTTCATATCAAGGAATTTAATAACAGCATTATTAAATTTATTAAAAGTTATATTAGCTTCATTATTATCTAATGATCTATTCACAATAACTTTCGCAGAATTTTTAATATTAAAATGTTTAACAGCTTTAAGCAGACTATACGCATCCGTTAGTGAAGTAGGCTCTGGTGTTGTTACAATTACTAAATCATCACAACAAGCAATAAAACCCAAGACACTTTTATTTACACCCGCACCCGTATCCATTATTATATAATCTAGTCCCGTTAAAGCAGTAAGTTTACTTAAAAATTCATTTCTTTGGGTTTCTGTCAAATCTTCCACTTTCATAAGAGCGGAACCTCCGGGAAGAAGTTTCACCCCAAATGGTCCATTTACTACAACCTCCTCAATTTCTTTGCCATTACTTATAACGTCAAATACGTTATACCGGCAAGAGCATCCCATTATAATATCATCATTTCCCATGCCTATATCTGCATCAAAAATCATAACTTTCCTACCCATCTTTTGAAGTGCAATGGATAAATTAACTACTATATTACTTTTACCCACTCCACCTTTACCAGAGGTAACTGTTATAATTCGAGGCTTACTATCCACACTATCAAGATTTTTCAATGCCATTTGTCTTAGCCTTTGTGCTTGGTCTAGCATATAGTATCCTCTCCTAATATGAGGCTAACAATTTTATCCTGGGATAACTCTTTAATATCATCAGGTACATTTTGACCAGTTGTCACAAAACTTAAGGGTGATTGTGCAGTTTCTAATATATTAAGTATGGAACCATAGGTGGAAGTTTCGTCTAATTTAGTTACTATTATACTATTATAATTCAAAATTTGATATCCTTCAATAATATATTTAATATCTTTGTTCTTTGTTGTAGAACTTAGCACTAATTGGATGTTTTTTGTATCTGCCTTTTCCACAAAAGTTCGAAGTTCGGATATTTGCATTTTATTTTTACTACTTCTTCCAGTAGTATCAATTAACACTACCTCGCATTCACTCATAGCTTCTATAGCATCTTCCATATCCTTCATATTGTATACCACTTTAAAGGGTATACTCATAATATCGGCATAGGTTTTAAGCTGTTCAACTGCCCCAATCCTGTAAGTATCTACGGTAATTAACCCTACTTTTTTCTTCTCAACTAGTGCAAGCCTTCCTGCAAGTTTTGCGATGGTGGTTGTTTTTCCTACGCCTGTTGGTCCTACAAGCACTATTCTGCCCTCTAATTTTGGCTTTGTAATATAAATCATTTCTTTTAAAACTAGTTTCAATTTTTCATAATCACTAGTTTGGAGTTTATTATCTTCCATTCCATAATCTTTGGTTTTAAAATTTTGAATTTTTATCATTATATTTACTATAGTTTCGCTATCTACATCATTGTCTTCTAATAATTTTTCTATATCACTTTTATTATTATTTCCTGGGCTATTATCGCTGGTAAGTTTACTAGAACTAGCCAGCTCACTAATAAGTGAGAGTTCACTCACACGTGAGAGTTCACTCACACGTGAGAGCTCACTTATCATAGTTTTCATTTGTTTCATTTCGCTCATTAGGTCAATTGTGGAATCAATACTGTTAACCTTTGCGTTAACAGTATTGTTCTCCTGTGCGTACCCCGAATTTCTGTGTACTACACTATTTTGTTTTTCAATCTCCTTAGGATACGGTTTAATTTCATTTTGCTTTTGCACAACTTTTTTAATTGCTTCTATACTTTCTTTCACATTTTGATCTTGCTCATTTATTTCATTTTCAATAGCAGCAGTAACTTCAATAATCTTTGCTGAGAATAATCCTTTTATTCCTGGTTTTCGGATTTTTCTTTGACTTATAATTACAGCTTCCGAGCCTAATTCATATCTTATTCTTGTCATGGCTTCGTTCATGCTACTCACTACATATCGTTTTATAATCATTCTAGAGTCACAACTCCTTCAGTTTTAATCTCAACTTCATTTGGTATCTCATTGAGAGAAAGCACACAAATGGTAGGAAACACCATCTCAATCAACCTTCTAAAGGCTGGTCTTATCTTTGGAGACACTAGTATTACTGGTTGATTATTATGAAAATAAATTGTGCTAATATTATTTTTGATAGAATTCAATATCCTACCTGTGGTATCTGGATCTACTGCTGGAAAAGATCCCTGTATGGACTTTTGAATATTACTAGAAACAACATTCTCAACTTCCGGTGAAAGCGTTATAATTGTTATACTTCCATTGTCATCAACTAGTCCATTACAGATACTTCTTCCCAGTGAAAAACGAACATATTCTGTTAACACTTCTATATCCTTAGTTATTCTAGAATTATCTGCTAGAGACTCGAGTATTGTAACCATATCCTTTATAGCTACTCTTTCTTTAAGTAAGCTTTGAAGGACCTTTTGTACTTCACCAATAGTCATAAGATCTGGTATTAATTCTTCCACTACAGTATTATATTTTTCTTTTACAGAATCAATTAGTAACTTAGTTTCCTGTCTACCTAGAAGTTCATAGGCATGATTTTTTATAGTTTCTGTTAAATGAGTAACCATTACTGTAGTTGGATCTACCACTGTGAGTCCTTTTATTTCAGCATCTTCTCTTTGATCATTATTTATCCATACTGCTGGCAGTCCAAAAGTCGGTTCAATAGTATTAATACCTTGTATATTAACATCTTCAGAACTAGGGTCAATACAAAGTAGCATGCTTGGCATTAAACTACCTTTAATTATTACAGTACCGCGGATCTTAACTACGTATTCATTTGTTTTAAGTTGCAAATTATCCTTAATTCTAATGGGCTGAACAACAATTCCCATTTCTAATGCACACTGCCTTCTTACTGAAGCAATTCTTTGCAGTAAATCTCCCCCTGTAGCTTCGTCTGCTAGTGGAATTAGTCCATATCCTATTTCTATTTCCATAGGCTCCACAGAAATCAGACTCATTACATTTTCTGGTTCTCTGTTTTCAGTTTCAATATTTTCTTGTTCATCAATTTCTATTTTCATAATCTTTTGATCTTTTTCGTCTTTATGTAAGAAATATGCACTAATTGCCGTAGCAATGGATAGCATAATGAAAACAAGACTAGGCATACCTGGAATTGCAGCCAATACTAATAATACCACTGATGCTATGGCAATAACCTTTGGAAATGCTGTAAGTTGCGATGTTACTTGAGTTCCTAAATTTGTAGTGCTACCAGATCTAGTAACCAAAATACCAGAAGCAACTGATATTAAAAGCGCAGGAATCTGGCCTACAAGACCATCCCCTACTGTTAGCCTAACATAAGTGGTTGCAGCTGTTCCAATTGGCATTTTAAGCATTACTACGCCTATAATTATCCCACCAAAAATATTAATGATGGTAATAATTATACCTGCTATTGCATCTCCCTTTACAAATTTTGAAGCTCCATCCATTGCTCCATAAAAACTAGCTTCATCTTGCAATTTTATTCTTCTCTCTCTTGCCTGTTCTTCAGTTATAACCCCTGCATTCAAATCAGCATCAATACTCATTTGTTTACCTGGCATAGCGTCCAGTGTAAATCTGGCAGAAACTTCAGAAACTCTACCAGCACCGGCTGTAATAACTATAAATTGTATAACTATTATTATTAAGAAAATAATTATACCAACTACATAATTACCTCCAACAACAAATTCACCAAAGGCCTCAATTATATCCCCTGCATAAGCTTCTGTTAGTATAAGCCTAGTAGATGAAATATTTAGCCCTAATCTTAAAAGTGTTGTGATAAGCAATAATGTTGGGAAAACTGAAAATTGCAAAACTTCTGTTGTAAACATTGTTAATAGTAAAATTACAACTGCTAGTGTAATATTAAGTGCAATTATTACATCAAGGAGCTTTGGTGGTAATGGAATAATTATCATTAAAATTATCCCCATTACGCCAAAGGCTACTAAAACATCCATATTATTTTTTATGTTGAATCTCGCTTTTTCAGCCACGGTTATCCTCCACTACTTTTTTTTCTTTAATTTGTATACTAATGCTAATATCTCGGCCACTGCTCCATACATTTCAGTTGGAATTTCTGAGCCTATATCTAACTCTTTATATATTAACCTTGCTAGTGGTTTATTTTCAATTATTGGGATATCATTAACACTTGCAATCTCCTTTATTTTTATAGCAACATTATCTGCACCAATAGCCACAACTATTGGTGCCCCTTCCCCTCCCTGCTCATATTTAATAGCAATAGCAAGGTGAGTGGGGTTTGTGATGACCACAGTAGCATCGGGAACTGCTTGCATCATTCTACTAGCTGCCATTTCTCTTTGCTTTTGCCTAATTTTCGATTTAATCTGTGGGTCTCCTTCTTGTTGTTTATATTCTTCTTTAACTTCCTGCATACTCATTTTAAGTTCTTTATTATGCTTATACTTTTGGTATGCAAAATCAATGACAGATATTATAAGCATTATTATGGAAATTTTTAAAAATATATCTATAACTAATTTTCCAAAAGCACCTAAAATAGCCTCTATTTTTAAGCTTCCATAATTCATTATATCTAAATAATTGTCTTTAACATAATTATAAGCTACAACTCCTATGGTAGTAATTATAGCTAAATTTTTAAGTAAATCCACCAAGGATCTTGTAGAAAAAATTTTCTTAAATCCGCTTATAGGACTTAGTTTTTTCAAATCTGGTTTAAGTGGTTCACCGGTTAATATAAAACCAGATTGCATTAAGCTTGCCACCACTCCCATTATCATAATAGGCACCATAATTGGTAAAACCAAAAGACCAAATTTCATTATAGAAACAACAAGCACAGTTTTGAAAGTTTCCTCAGTAACACTCAAGGTTAAGTAATTACTTAAAAAAAGACTTACCACCCCTTTTAAATTATCTAACATATAGGACCCCAGCATTATAAGCAAAAGTGTTGAGGTTATTAGTGTAATGGTAGATGATAATTCCTTACTTTTTGCTACTTGACCTTTTTTCTTTGAATCACTTTTCTTTTTAGGAGTAGCTTCTTCGGTTTTTTCACCACTATCTGCTGAAACAATAATAAGCATGGGTATTACTTTATAAAAAGCTTTAATTATATCTGGAATAGTATAAAAAGAACCTACTATTAACTTTATAACAGCTGGTAGCACTAGTGCAAAGCAACTGAGTCCTACTAGTATTTTTATTGGCATACCTAAAATCATAACATTTAATTGTGGTACTGTTCTTGATATAAGTCCCAAACATAAATCTGTTATAATAATTATCAAAATAATTGGTATAGCTATTTTGAGTCCCAGTGTGAAAAACTCTATAAATATTTTTACCATCATCATAGCTGTTGCTTGTGATAATATAAACTTACCAAGCACAATAACATTAAATGAATCAATAATAGCCCTTATTAGCATATGGTGACCATCTACAACAAAAAACATTACCAGACTTACCCAGTAAAGTAGCCTTCCAAGCAGCGTAACATTCTCATTGGATATAGGATCAAACATGCTCATCATGGAAAAGCCAACTTGGAAATCCATAAGCTGCCCAGCCATTTGTGCTGAAAAAAAACAAAACTTTGTTATGTACCCTAAGGTTAAGCCAGTAATAACCTCATCTATACAGAATATTATGAGTCCAGTGTTACTCGTAATTAATTTTACATTCTCATAATTAACGCCTGGTAAAATCAGAAAAGTGAAAACAACACAAAATCCAACTTTAGCCATGGCAGGAGTACCCTTAGGGAAGAAAATTGGTATACCCACAACGAATGATGATATTCGCAGGAGCACCATTATAAAGCCTAAATAATAAGCTGTATTAATCAATATAACTCCACCTAACCTCCCATATTAGCAATAAGTTCAAAAATTCTAGTTGTAAAATCAACTAAAATATGAAGCATCCAACTACCCATTAATAATCCAATTAGTGCTGCTGCAAGTAGTTTTGGCACAAAGGTTAAAGTTTGCTCCTGAATTTGAGTAGTAGCTTGAAATATACTTATTATTAACCCTACCAAAGTAGCTGTAAGTAGAATGGGGGCAGATACCATTATTGCAGTTTGAATAGCATCTTTTATTACAGATAATACAATACTCTCAGTCATTTAATTCACCTCAACTAAAACTCATAATCAATGATTTTACCAATAGATTCCATCCATCTACCATAATAAATAACAATAATTTAAATGGGAGAGAAATCATAACCGGCGGTAGCATCATCATTCCCATAGCCATAAGAATACTACCCGTAACAATATCTATTATAATGAAAGGTATAAATAATAAAAATCCCATTTCGAAAGCTCGCCTTAATTCACTTATTATAAAAGAAGGTACCACTGCATATAGGGGTACTTTATCATAGGTAAGTTTAGGCTTTCCATTGCTCATTACCACTTTGCCATTTGCATCAACTTCATTTTTAACTGTATCTTCTAATTTTCCCACCTCTAAAAAAAGTTTTAAGTCCTTAGCTCTTGTCTGTTTTAACATAAAATCCCTCATGGGTTTAGACCCTTTATCGATGGCAACAGATTGAGTTATTTTATTATTCAAATAGGGAGTTAAAGCTTCCTTATTGACTTTTGTAAAGGTTGGTGCCATAGTAAAAAATGTTAAAAATAGAGCAAGTCCAATTATAACCTCTTTTGGTATTGCCTGTTGAACACCAATAGCACTTTTAAATAAGGATAGCACTATAATTATCCTTACAAAACTGGTAGTCATTATAATAAATGAAGGAAGTAGGGTAAGTATAGTAAGCATAACTAACAGCTTAATATTATCCACATAATCTTTTGGAGTAGTTGCTTTATCAATAGAAAGATTAATTTTTGGTATTGGTAGTGTTTGTGGAGCAGCATTTACAACTTTTATTGTGACAATCCCCATTATTACCATAATCAAAGCAAAAATGATTAAATTTTTATTTTTTATTTTCATCTTTAGCACCCTTTTTCATAATATGTTTTTTGAAAAGTTCCTTCATGTCATCATATTGAGGTAGCTCTTTAATATTTTCAATTGTATTAATCTCTTCCTTTGGTAACTCAAATAAAATATGAATTTCCTTAGAACTAGAAGAAATCGCATAGGCTTTTTCGCCAATTTTTACAACTACAATACTATTTTCCTTAGATAGTGCAATCCGGTCTAAGACTTTCATGTATCTACCATTTTGCAATTTTTGAAGCTTAGTACCACCATATTTTAGAGATAGATATAAAATAAGTAATATAAAAGGTAAAAATATTATGATTTTAAAAAGTAATGTCCAAAATTCTAAATCCATGATTTTACCACCTACTGTACCAATATATCGTTAAAGTATATATGGGATATCTTTCCTTTTGTTAATATAGGATTTATGCCTGCAATTAACTGATTCTTTATAGCATCAACACCTGTTGCACTAAAGTCCGTAGTTTTTTTTGATCTAAGAGCTACAATGACTGCATCCCTAATTGTGGGTGTTTTTGTTACTAGCTCTGCTGCTAAATCCGCATTATCTTCGTATCCAATAACAACCTTGACCTTTAGATAACGCTTTCCATCCTCATCCAGTAAATTTACTAAGAATTCCTCCAAGGGATAAGTTACCTCATTACTTTCCACAGCTTTAGTTGTTGTAGACTTTGCGCCTGCTCCCTTTTGACCAATTAAATATGCCCCTGCCCCTGCACCACCTACTACAATTAATGCTAGCAGAACTATAATAACTATTTTTAAAGAATTTCCTTTTTTAGGTTTTTCGCTCATTTTTTAGTAGCCTCCTTTGCACTTGCAACAATTAAGATATTTACTCTTCTATTTAATGCCCTATTTGCTTCATTTGAATTGGGCACAATAGGTTGATACTCAGCGCAAGCAATAGATTTAAATCGCGCAGGATACGGTTGCCTCTTGACTGTTACAAAATATTCAAGCACATTTAAAGCTCTAGCAGAAGATAATTGCCAATTATTTCTATATTCAAAATTACTAATTGGTAAACTATCTGTATGTCCCTCTATTACAATATCATTAGGCAGCGTAGATATTAGTCCATTTATTGAATCTAACACGGGTTTACTTTTATCTATAATTTCGGCTTTTCCACTTTGGAACAAAATATTTGCTTTAAGTTGAATAATAACGCCCCTACTATCAGATTTTATAACTACCGTACCTTCAAGTTTTTGTTTTTTTATAAAGCTTTGAACCTTTTCATATATATCTTCTGTATCTTTAGTTTGTGTTGTAGTAGGTTCAGGTTCCCCCACCAATGGAACTTCTCCATTTTTTACATTGAACTCTAAAATACTTGTTCCAGTTTCACCTGTGAGTACTGATTGAAGTGAGGATGCAATTTGTTTGAATTTAGCCGCATCAACTGTGGAAAAAGAATATAATAAAACAAAGAAAGTTAGAAGAAGAGTCATGGTATCTGAAAAGGTAGCGATCCACGCATCTGTTCTCATTTCTTCTCCGCCACTTTTTTTTCTAGACATTATCTGTCACCCCAGCTGCTTTGGCTTGTTCTTCAATAAATTTAGCTCTATCTAAAGGAGATAAATAAGATGTCAATTTTTCTTCAACAATTCTTGGATTTACTCCAGATTGTATTGCTAGTATTCCCTCAAGCATCATTTCACGATTATTTACTTCAATGCTAGATTTATAATTAAGGTTTTGAGCCATAGGAATTAATATTAAGTTTGCAAGTAATGCGCCATAAAATGTAGTTATTAATGCTTTTCCCATACCAGAAGCCAGCGCTGAGGAATCACTTAGATTTGCAAGCATTTGAATAAGCCCTATAAGTGTACCAATCATACCAAAAGCTGGTGCATAAGCTGCCCAAGCTTTTAACATATTAGCTCCGTCACTATGACGGCGCTCCATTTCTCCTATTTCTAATTCCATAATGTCCTTTATTGTTTCTGGTTCTAGACCATCCACCACCATTTGAAGTCCTTTTTTTAAAAATTCATTTGTTAATTGTGCCATTTCATCTTCAAGGGATAAAAGTCCTTCTCTTCTTGCTTTTTTAGATAGTGTTGTAAAGCTATTAATAATCTCTGAACTAGAGGATGTACTTTCTTTAAACGATTGTATTGTAACCTTTGTTACTCTCCTCATGGCTGAAACAGGGTAAGCTATTAGAAGTGCAGCAAATGAGCCTCCTACAGTAATTGCTATGGAAGCAGGATCATAAAATATTTTTAAATTAGCTCCACCAGCTGACATACCCCATATAATTAACACAAATCCGATTAAAATTCCAATAGTGGTCAAATTATCATGTTTTTTCATGCCCCTACCCCCTATAACTTACCAGTAAATATCCTGTTTTTATATTTTATTATTTTATCAATTACTACATCTGTGCTCTCAAGCACAATGTACCTCTTGCCGTTTACTAAAGTTATTAATGTTTCTGGCATTGTTTCAATTTTTTCTATAACTTCAGCATTTAAGATAAATTCTTCTTTATTTAAGCCTGTAAGTTTTATCATGGGACCTCCTATGATTTACGATTTATTATACGTTATCTTTAATAAAACGACTAAAATCAAAGGAATTTGGTAAGCCTCAAATGCTTTTAGCATTTGAGACCTATTACAAATTCACTTTAGAATTTCCTGATTTATACTATCTCTTTAAACCTATTATATCCTGTAAAATTTCATCTCCAGTGGTAATTGTCTTACCTGCTGCTTGGAAGGCTCTACTTGCAACTATCATGTCTGTAAACTGCTCAGCTAGGTCAACATTTGACATTTCAAGCATTCCTCCAAGCATATCTCCGTAGCCTTTACTATTATCTAAACGTGTCTCACCATCAGCAGCAGTCGCATCAGCAACTACATATTTTCCTGTTCTTACTACTGGCTCACCAGAGTTAGAAGTATTTTGATATACATTTCCCCCTAATTTCGAAAGTCCAGCAGGATTCTTAAAGGAAGCTACAGCAATTTGCCCGAGTATTGCAACTTTACCACCCTCTAAAACAGCTTTTATTATGCCGTCCTTTTCTATAGAAAAAGTTGTAATTCTTACAGTTCCTGCTGGAGTTACAGGATCAGTAGTGGTATTCTCAGGAATAGCAATTTTTTCTGGTATAACAAGAGGAATAAGTTTTTGTTCTGTTTTTATATTTTTACTATTTGCATCAGCATAGTTTATAATTGCCTTGCCATTTGCATCATAATCTATGCTTGTATAAGCTTCACCATCAGTAACAGCACCATTTTCGTCAGTAATATTAGTAGTAGCTGTAACACCATAACCTAATACTCTCAATCCGTCTGAATTTAGTAAATTCCCTTCAGTGTCTAAAGTTAAAGCGCCGTCTCTTGTGTAAAATAAATTCATTCCATTCGTAGCATCTACTGTATAATCTGCTTTTAAACTTACACCAATTGCTGATACAGTTTCCGCTGAAGTTGCAATTGTAGCTCCACCTTTTGGTGTTGCGCCTTTAGCTACCATTAAATACCCTTCTCCATCCATAGCAACATCTAGAGGTCTAGATGTTGGTTGCATACCGCCTTGGCCTGTCATAGTGTCTATTCCTGCAACTTGCACACCTAGTCCAACTTGCCTTGCGTTAACTCCACCTTGGTTTGTTCCAGGAGCTAAAGCCTGAGTCATACTTTGACTTACCATATCTTGAAATCTAACTCTTGAACTTTTAAAAGCTGTAGTTCCACAGTTAGCTATATTATTTCCTACAACATCTAATTTAATTTGATTTGCCTTCATTCCACTTATTCCTGCATATAATGATCTTAACATAATATTACCTCCATTTTTTTATTCTTTTGGACTAACTTATAATGTAATCCTAATTTTTTATTAATCACTTTGCTTCTGTATTTCCACAAAGTTAAGCTTCCTAAAAGGTCCAGCTTATATCATAACTACACTATCTATATTGGTTATTACACTCGCTCCGCTTCCATTTTTATCTAAGGCGGTAATTACAGTCCTATTTTTAATACTGGTTATAAGAGCCATATCCTTATATAATATTAAGGCTTGTTTTGCGCCTTTATCCTCCGCCATATTTATTCCTTGGTTAATCTTCTTCATATCAGCATCATCAAAGTCAATATTACGACTATTTAGTCTTTGTGCTGCATGCGAAGATATGGTAAAACATTCTTCTTTTTTTATTTGTTTATCTAGAATTTTGTTGAAGGCATTCTTTTCTTTATCTAAGAAATTATCTTCAGTATTAACTTTATTGTTTTTATTTTTCAAACCTAGGTCTGCATACTGCGTAAAATCTGCTGTTGAATACAGTTTGCCATTTACTACTCTATAAGACATATCTAAGCGTCACCACACCATCACAATTAATTACTTCTTTTCTTCTACTTTTACGATGTACTCATAGTTTATATCCTTAGTTTTTTCAACACCATCTTCTTGCCACGCAATAGTTAGATTAGCTCCATTTGCATCCCTGAAGACACTTTTAACTATACCAGCATATTTTTTACTATCTTTTGGATCGGCACCTACTGGTATCAAAGCTTCAACTTGTTTGCCCATTAAACTAACTGCACTTGAAAAGCTTGTGTTTCCATTTATATAGTCTAATCTATAATCTGGTACATCTAAAATATCTGACAAAGTGTCCGCTGGAAAATTTTTCATAGACCCGTCTGTAAGTTGTACTGCCATCTTAGTCGTACCTGCTTCTTTATAAACTGCCTTGACAATCCCACCATATTGGACACCATTTGCATCAGAACTACTAAAAGCTACCATCTTACCCACTAGTGAAGACGATGTGGAAAAAGCCACAGTACTGTTTAGATTTGTCATCTGCTCGAGAGCTGCAAATTGAGCCATTTGAGATACAAATTCTGTACCATCCTTACCCTTGGTTGGATCTTGATTTTTAAGTTCTGCAGCGAGTATTTTCAAAAAAGAGTCTTTGTCCACTTCACCTTTTTTTACAATTCTAGTTCCTCTGTCAGTTGCTCTTCCTGATTTATTAGCTTCCTTTGTTGCTTCAATCTTCGCATCATTAGCTTCCTTTGTTTCTGCTTGTTTATTAATAGGAACTGCACTATTAGGTATAACTGGCGGTGCTATTATTGGTGATATAATCGGTCCATCTATAGGCATATTTATCACTCCTCTATGCTAAATTTTTTTACACAAATTTATTTACCTGATTTTCTTCTATAGCATAGTTATTGCTTATAGAAATATCTTCTTCAACATCTAAACCCATATTTGTACTTTTGTTATTATTTTTATTTCCATTGTTATTTTTCTCATTTGAGCCTTTATTAAAAAATGTGGAATCCTCATAAATATTTATATCTAAGCTCTGAATTTTAATATCCATGTTTTTTAACTTATCACTTATATCCTGAATATTTTGATTCAATAAATTATAAGTATCTTTATTTAGAGCCGATATACTAGCCTTCATGATTCCGCTTTCCATAGTAAGCTTTATAGTTATCTCTCCAAGTTCCTTAGGATTCATTCTTACTGTTAAATCCTTAATGTTATTGATTTCCATGAATTTTATATTTTTAATTACATCTGCTCCAAAATTACTTTTATCAATTACCAAGTTTACAGCTTGTACCTTTGCTGTATCTACAGTTTTTACAGTTTCAAATTGATTCATAAAATTAACTGCTTTTGATATTTTCATGTCATCCTTATCTTCGCCAAGCAAATTATTAAGAAATTTTTCTTCGGAGGAACTATTTCCTGAAAATTTACTTCCACTTTCAGAACTATTTGAGCTTTGCATTTGGGTTTTAGGAAGAGTTTCAGAAATAGTCTTATTACTTAGTTCTATAACTTTTTTTAATAGACTGTCTGTTATTGACTTATCCTCACTATTAATGCTAAGAGCTTGCATACTAGGACCTTTTAATAAGCTCAAATTTCCTTTTAACTCATCAACTACAGTAGTTAATTTTTGTAGAACTTGAACTATTTCAGAAGGTATAAGGTTACTTTCTTTTGATTTTTCTAGCAGTGCAACTATTTCACTAAGGTTGCCTTTTAACATACCTTTTGCATCTGGAGTTAATTCTTTTACAGCTGTTAACTGTTCTGCGCCTTTTAATTTCTCTATACCTGTTATTTGTTCTGCGCTTTTTAATTGCCCTACAGCTTTTATTTGCTCTATACCTGTTATTTGTTCTATACCCATGGTGCTTTCTAAATTAATAGAGTTAGGTTTACTTTCCACGTTTATAGTGGCGGTCGCTTCGGGAACCTTTTGAAACATAGAACTTAATAATTGAAGTAACTGCTGAAGTTGCGCCATTTGTTCCACAGATTTATCTGTAACTTGAAGCTCACTTGGTGAACTTTCTAAGGTCTGCTCAAGTTTATCTATAGCCACTTCTATTAAATTAATTATATTTGTTTTTAACTCCACATTACCGCAAGAATCATTAGAATCTTTTGGAATAATGTACTCTACTTCGCTTTTTTCAATGTCCTTACTTTCAACATCCTTACTCTCAACGCTCTTGTTTTCAACATTCGCGCCCTGATTTTCAACTTTTGTTTTATCTTGTTTCTCATCTTTACTGCATTTTTTCTGGGCATTTTCCTTTGAAGAATTCACAGAATTCAAGCCATGGTTATCTAAAACACTTTTGAAATCTTCACTTTTATTTGATCCATTTGGAATGCTTTGTTTTTTAGAAGTAGTATTAGTCATTACATTCATATTTACGTTCACTTTTTTCACCTCCTCTCCCTGTGGTTATTTCTAATAAAAGCATAAAGTGCAAACTCATCATTAGTCTTTTGCTCTATTAGATTCTGCTCTTTTATAAAAGCACTCTTTTGATTTTCTTTTAAGATTTCAACCGTTTTCTTTTCAACTTGGCATTGTTTAAGTTCTCGTCTTTTTTGCTCTACTATCTCTTCCTTATTCTCTAAGACTACTGAAGTCTCGTCCATAGCCAAATTCAGAGCATTTAAATAATTTTGTTTCATTTTCTGCTGAACGATAGATTCGTATGAATCTATCGTTCTATAGATTTTATATTTTTCTTCTAAACTATTTAGCTGCTCTTCCACCAGATTTCTCTGTCTTTGTGCTTCTTTAAATTGGAGTTTACTTTTATCTTCAATATCTTTTCTAATATCAAGAAGCTTTTGCATTCTAAACTTGTATACATCTGCCAATTTAAAAACTCCTCCCCTGAAACTACCTAAAATTTTTTAATCAAATATTTTTTTAAGCGAATTAATGCTAATGCTAAAATCCGTAGTTTCATTTACACCCTGTTTTAAATAGGACTCTATGTTTTCATTATACTTAATTGCATTGTCAATTTTTGTGCTACTTCCTTTTACATAGGCGCCAATATTTATTAAATCTTCTGAATCTTTATAAGTTGCCATAAGTTCTCTTGCTGTAGAGGCCGCTTGTTTATGATCTACCGTAGCAATTTCAGACATTAGCCTGCTTACACTAGCTAGAACATCAATAGCGGGATAATGATTTTTAGCAGCAAGGGCTCTAGATAACACTATATGCCCATCTAATATACCACGAACAGCATCTGCTATCGGTTCATTAAAATCATCGCCATCAACAAGCACTGTATAAAATGCAGTAATAGATCCTTTCTGTGACATTCCGCTACGTTCCATTAATTTAGGTAACATTGAGAAAACTGATGGAGTATATCCTTTAGTAGCTGGTGGCTCACCTATAGCTAGTCCAATTTCTCTCTGTGCCATGGCGAATCTTGTTACTGAATCCATCATTAAAATGACTTTTTTACCTTGATCTCTAAAGTACTCTGCAATCGCTGTAGCTGTAAACGCGCCCTTGAGCCTTACTAGGGCTGGTTTATCAGAAGTTGCACATACAATAATGGATTTTTTCATTCCCTTTTCCCCTAAATCTTTCTCTATAAAATCTAGTACTTCTCTTCCTCTTTCTCCTATAAGTGCAATAACATTTACCTCTGCTTTTGCCTCTCTTGCTATCATTCCAAGGGTTGTACTCTTACCTACCCCACTACCTGCAAAGATGCCTATTCTTTGACCTTCTCCGCAAGTTAAAAAACCATCAATAGCTCTAATTCCAGTAGGCAATACCTCTGTTATTCTACGTCTTTTTAGTGGATCTGGAGGAGATGTATTAAGTGAGTAAGCTGTGTATTTACTAATTTCAGCTCCAGCTAATGGAATGCCCAGGCCATCTAGGACTTTTCCAAACAATTCCTCAGAGCATTTAACGCTTAAGGGACTTCCAGTTGGTACTACTCTGCAACCTGGTGATATACCCACTAGTTCCCCAAGAGGCATTAAAATTACATCCTTATCTCTAAACCCAACAACTTCACAAGAGATTTCCTCATTTGATATATTATAAATTTTACACACTTCACCAACAAAGGCTGTTATTCCTTGAACTTCAATAGTAAGTCCTATAACATTCTTTACCACACCTTCGCAGTAAGTATAGTTAATATCAGGAAGTTTATTCATTAGGTAATCAAAATTCAGATTTATCATAATAGTTCTCGCCCTTCTAAATTTATATTAGTTCTTCCTTAAAAACTTCTATTATTTTTTCTATACCGTAAGCTATACTTACAATACTTTTACCTGTATCTTTCTCAATAACAGCAGTTCCATCATCTAAAAAATCATCTTCAATTACAAATATATCCCCTTGAAAAGCAAGTCTTTGTTTCCAATTTTCAATTTGCTCTACTATGGTAGCAAAATGAGAACTATTACTTTTTATAATATAGGATTTTATATTTCTTTCAGCTTTTAGAGTATTAAAAATCATTTCGTTTAAAGCATCTTTTTCCACTACTTCTCTTTTTAATATATTCTCAGCTATACTTATAACTAAATCCTTTATATGCTGCTGTTTATCTATTAAATACTGATTATACTCACTTTTAGCTGCAGTTAATAGGTCATCTGCCATAGCTCTCACTGCTTCTGCATCTAACCTAGCAGTTACCATAGCTTCGTTATAACCATTCTCGTAGCCTTTTTCGTAGCCTTCATTTTGCCCTTCTTCAAAAGCTTGCATTTTTGCCGCTGTTGCATCTATAAAAGATTTAGAAAGGATTTTCTCACTTTCTATTCGTGCATTCTCTAATATATTGCCAGCTATGTTTTCAAAACTTTCCATATTATCTCTTTTGGCCCCATGATTTTCATCCATAATTTCTCCGTAGGTAACATCTCTTAGCTGGGTGGTTATTTCTTTATCACCTTGCTCTATAATCCTTGAATTTTTTATAATATTAAAGGACGAGTGCATCTTCGCCACCTCTTGAAAGTACAATTTCTCCAGCTTCATCTAACCGCCTCAAAACACCAACAATTTTTTGTTGTGCTTTTTCAACATCCATAAGTCTAACTGGCCCTAAGAACTCCATGTCTTCTTTTAAAGATGCTGCTGCTCTCTTAGATTGGTTTTTGAAGATACTATTAGCAACTTCTTCTGAACATCCCTTTAATGCAAGAGATAAGTCCTTAGTATCTATTTCTCTTAATATTCTTTGTATTGAAACATCATCCAAGGTGATAATATCCTCAAATACAAACATTGATTCTTTAATCTTTTCTGCAAGTTCCGCATCTTCTCGCTCTAGCCCCTCTGTAATGTTCTTTTCAGTGGTTCTATCTACTTGGTTTAAAATATCCACTAGAGATTCAATTCCACCAATCACAGTAGTATCTGTTCTAATAATAGAAGATAACTTTCCATTTAAAACTTTTTCAATTTCTTTAATAACCATAGGTGAAATATTACTCATAGTTGCGATTCTAAAAGCTACTTCACTTTGCAAATCCAGTGGCAGTTCTGCCATTACCTGAGCAGCCTTATCCGCCTGCATATAACACATAATAAGCGCTATGGTTTGTGGATGTTCATTAGATATAACATTCAAAAGTTGATGAGCATCTGCTTTCCTTGCTATGGCAAAGGGTCTATATTGTTGGGTTTCTTCCATAACTTTGTCTAATATTTCCTTTGCCCTTTGTGAACCAAGTGCTTTTGAAAGCAAATTTCTAGCATACTCAACTCCACCTTCTAAAAGGAAATCCTTTGCCTTATTCATTTCCATAAACTCATCTAAAATTGACAGTCTTTGCTCAGCTTTAACTGAAACTATGTTAGCAATTTCGTAGGTTATCTTTTGGATATCCTTTTCTGGCAATTTCTTTATTATGCCCGATGAAGCGTCCGGACCTAAGGTTATAAATAAAATAGCCGCCTTTTGAATCCCTGTAAGTTTTTCACCTTTAGCCACTATTTATCACCTCTCATCTTCCGTCAGCCAAGACTTAATTATATCTGCAACTTGTTCTGGTTTCTCTTCAGCGTACTTCTTAACTTGTTTTTCCATATTAGAATTTTTATCATTAACTTCAAATTCAATAGGAGCAAAGAATTCTTCTTGCTTTGGAGCAATATTGTCTCCAATCACCATATCAATACCCTCAGTTTCTGTTTCTTTAGTCTTTTTGGACTTACGAATTACAACAAACAATAAAATCAATAATAAAATAGCTAAAACACCAAATGCAATGCGTTTGTATAGTGCAGATTTAGCAGCTGCTTTATCAGCATTTTCTATATCTAAAAGTGCTTTTTCAGCGGCTTTTTTACTCTCACTATCAAAATTCAAACCTTCTACAGTTATTGAGTCCTTTCTCTCTTCAGAGTACCCTATTGCTTTGGCAACTAAATTATTTACAGAAGTTTTAGTGTTTTCATCCAAATTACCATCTAGTACAACTGACGTAGTAATTTTAGTAATCCCACCAGGAGCTTTCACTGTACTTTCCACTACTTTCGAATTCTCATAATTTTTTGTTGATTCTTTATTAACCACATTCCCATCTTTAGGAGTTGTAGCTGTAGTGTTTTTTGAAGCTTCGTCTACAGGACTAGTTGTTAAATCTTTAGTAGTACTATCATTTATTGTCTGTATATCATGTGAACTTACTACTGCTCCCTTTGGGTCATATTTAACAGTGTCTTTTTTAACTGCATCAAAATTAAGTTCTGTATTAACGGAAACTCTTACTCCAGTTTTATATATAGGCTCTAATACCTTCATTATTTTTGCTTCTAAATTCTTTTCAACTTCTTTTTTTAACTCTAGTTGCTTATCCGTAGAACCAGTTAATGTATCCGCTTCTTTATCATATAAGCCCTCAGTTAAAAGCAAAAATTTATCAGATACTATGCTGACATTTTCCTTTGGGAGGTTTTCTACGCCTCCAGTAAGCAATGCAACTATTGCCTTTACTTGCGCTGTATTAAGCTTAGTGCCGGCTTTAAGTTTAATTACAACTGAAGCACTGGCAGGCTCCGTTTCGCGAACAAAAGCTGTGCTTTCTGGTAAAACCAAATTAACCTTAGCTCCTTCAATTTCTGGAAAAGACTTAATAGCTCTTTCAATTTCCCCAGCTAAAGCTCTTTGGTACATGATTTTAGTTTCTTTATCCGTAGGTGCCATTTTACCATTATCAAAAAGCTCAAATCCTTGACTTCCCTCTGTAATCTTAACCTCAGATACAAGCTCCATTCTAAGGCTATCAATGTCTGCCTTAGGTACTAATATGGAGTTATCACTCACCTTATATGTAACTTTTTTCTCTTTTAATTTCGCTAAAATAGCACCTGAATCCTCTGTTGTCATATTTGAAAATAACACATCATATTTAGTTTTCGATGCTATTACAATAAAAGAACCAAGGGCCACTATAACTACGGCCGCAAGTAAACTATAAGCTATTTTTTTACTTTTACTTAAATTACCCCAGCCTTGCGAAATCTTAGTCCTTACTTCGAGTAGCTTACTCATACCCAGCACCCCTTACTATATCTGCATTCTATTAAATTCCTGGTATGCCTCTACAAGCTTATTCCTAATTTGCACTGCCAGTTCTAGTGACAATTTAGCTTCTTCTGTAGATAACATAACCTTGTGCACGTCTTCTTCTTCACCTTTTATAAACTTTTGAGTAAGGTTATCTGCTTCTAATTGTTGATCATTAACTTCACTTAATTTTTCTTCTAAGGTGTCTAAGAAGTTATTGCTTTTCTTCTCACCTTCTACAGGACTACTTTGAAGTTCATTAAATATTTTTGTATTATTGACATAAGCATTAATATTCATAAATCACTCTCCTATTTACCGATTTCTAAAGCTTTAGAGAACATATTTTTTATAGCATTCATAGAATTTACATTTGCCTCATACGCTCTTGAAGACGCAATCATATCCGCCATTTCATTCAAAATATTTACGTTAGGCATAGTAACATACCCTTCTACATCTGCATCTGGATGTGATGGATCATAGACCCGTCTTAAAGGCGAATCATCATTTACAAGACCAACACTCTTTACTCCTTTAAAACTATCCTTGTATGTACCAGTAGATTTATCTAATTCCTGTTGAAGATTTTCTTGAAATACGGCTATTTTCCTTATATATGGTTGTCCATTTTCTCCCCTAGTTGTAGTTGCATTTGCTATGTTAGATGCAATAGTGTCCATCCTTAGTCTTTCTGCGGTTAACCCACTAGAACTTATTCTCATTCCCCTAAAAGCATCATTCATTACTATCTACCTCCTCCTATAATATAACTTGTAAGTGCAATCTTACTATTAGTTTGCTTTACCAGAGCGTTAAACATTAGTGTATTTGCCGCCTGATTGGTCATTTCAAGGTCTATATCCACGTTATTGCCGTCTTGCCTCATACTGGTATTCTCATCTCGCTTTATTGCAATATCTCCACTTCTACCAGCTGTTTGCATATGTTTCACGTTATCAGTTTTCATTATATTCTCACCCATACTGTCATTTAATGTGTCTTCAAATGTAACATAGAGTTTCTTATAACCTTTTGTATTAATATTTGCAACGTTGTTTCCTATAACTTTACCTCTAACTGCAGAAGCATCCATACTCTTTTTCAACAAGTTATAAGTATTTTCGCTTAACGAGCTTCCAATTATGCCCACAATAACCATCTCCCTTTATTTAAGGTTAGACATATAATATGAATTTCCTTCTTTAAATCTTAAATTTTACTAAAAATAGTTATTTTTTTTATTAACCCTAATAAATTCCACTTTAACAATTTCATTATATACTATTTAATTATCATAGTGAAGATTTTTTGAGACTTTTCATGAATTAAATTAATTCTAAAATTCAAACTGCCCCATTTCAATGTTAAAATGTCTATTTCAATGGTTATGTTTCATTTTAGTATTTTTTTAGTGTTTGCTTTTTGTTTACATACTCCTTTTATATTATACATTATTGTTGTAAATTGTCTATTAAATTAACAAAATAAGAAAAAAAAATAAATAACAAGTCAAATATCTTAATATACGACTTATTATTTATTATAATGTGCCTTATACAAAAGGAGACATGATTTTCATCAAGTCTCCTTTTGCTACTCTTATTTTTATCAGCTTCTAACATTTTCTAATATTCTTAATGCATCCTGTGGTAACTTGTTTGATTGAGCCATCATGGCATTTCCAGCTTCTATAAGAATATTATACTTAGAAAATCCCATCATTTCCTCAGCCATATCTGCATCTCTTATACCGCTTTCAGCAGATTGTATTTTATCTGCTATCTCAATTGTAGAATTATAACTACTTTCAAATCTATTCTCTAAGGCTCCAAATTTACTTCTAGCACTGATGATTACACCAAGGGCTTTGTCTACAAGTTCTAGGGACTTATCTATATCATTCACATTTACCTTTACCTCAGTCTCAGTCTTAAGTTCTAGCCCTATGGTAGTCAAATTATATTTTGGTATATCAATTTTTTCTCCTACATTAGCACCTGTAGCCATTTCTATAACCCTTGATCCTTTATTATCATTAGGAACATCATCAGCTAAAAGTTTAACTCCATTAAACTCAGTATTATTTGCCATGTCATCTGCTCCAGCTAACATTTGGTTTATTTCCTTTTGGATGGTTTCTTTGTCTTCTGGAGTTGTAGCTCCTCCAGCTGCTACTAATAACTCTCTAACTCTTTGGATACTACTAGTAATACCCTCAAGACCGCCTTCTGCGGTTTGAATCATACTAATTCCATCTTGTGTATTTCTAGCCGCCATCTGAAGCCCTCTTATCTGCATTCGAAGTCTCTCACTTTGAGCCATTGCATTAGGATCTTCTTTTGAACTATTTATTTTAATACCGGAAGATAGTCTCCCTAAGGCTCCACTTTGCTTAGTAAGATTCTTACTGTATGCTCTATATACATTTAAAGAGGCAATATTCTTATTTATTCTCATAAAATCAACTCCATTAAAGTTTTTTATTTACTTTCTATTTTAATATATCGGATATACTGAATTTCACTTTAGGAATTTACATGTATTTTCAACCCTATAAGTTCACAATTTCGTTTATTATAAGTTTTTACTATAACTTAAATAACACTAATATACCATAACATCTAAAGGGAACATACTCAAGCAATTTTCAAAGGAATCCATGGCATCTAGTTCTGATATCCTACCACTCATAAGATTTCTATATAGCATATATAGCTTTGTATGAAGGTCTGGATTCAATTGCTTAACTTCAACCATTTTTTCAAATATTTCATCTTCAACAGAACGTTTACTGCCCAAATCAAAAACACTAGATACATAACTTTGTAATCCCTCAATTTTCATTTTTAAATGAGGCTCAGAACAGAGATGACTTATTTCGCTCAGTTCTTTAATGATTTTCTGCATTACTTCTACTTTAACTGGAACTCCTTTATTGCTACTCATATAACTTCACCTTTCTTGATTTATAATATTACTTAAGGATATATTTAATACTTCGTTTAAAAAGTTAATAACTTTAGTCTAATGTTTATTTATGGATAAATTCTGTAGATAGATTTTAGGTATCCTATTTATATGCGCTTAAATTGCTTCGCAATTTGGTTGAGAATGGAGAGAAGATTTATTAGATATTCAAATGGCGCTTATACCTTGATTTTGGAAATAGGTATAAAGTATAGTCATAATTGGTCGATAATGGGTATATATATATAATTTTCTATACAGTTAAAAGATTTTGTTTGAAATTCTGGGAGGGAGAATAAAAAGCATCCACCCAGAATTGAAATAAATGGGGGCCTAAGGGTTTCTGAATTCACTATAAAATATTAATGGGAGATGGAATTAATGAAAAAGTTTTTATCAAAGGTACTAAGTGTAATAGTAGTTGCATCAATGGTTTTACCGGCTAGGGGAGAGGTTTTTGCGGCGGGAAAGATTAATTTCAAGGCAGATGTTACTAATAATGCCGGAATGCCAGATACGGTAAAGGTTACTGGTTTATTGGTGGGAGATATAGTTAACGTATATTCAAATTCATCATCATCTCCAACCCTCAAATCTTACGCAAACAAAGGCGAAGGAATAGGGAAAGCAACAGCAAAATTAGACAAAGGAGCAAAAGGAGAAAAAGGCTCAACAAAAGCATCAGCAATAGTAAGCGCTCAATTTCCAGTAATATCAAACGGTGTCTTTTCTGAAGAGCAGCCAGGATACATATTGGTAACAGTAACAAGAAAGGGTTTGACTGAAAGTCTTCCACTAATAGTAGATTATCCTATAGAAACACGAACTCCGACACCTGCAGTTGCTAATGTCACCGTTGCAAATAATGCAGGAATGGCAGACACAGTAACACTAACAGATTTAAAAGTAGGGGATATAGTTAAAGTATACGCAAATTCAGCAGTAGTAGCCGAAGAAGCATCAGAATCAGTAGCTCCAATGGTAACAACTACGGGGGAAACATCAATAATAAATCAACTTAATAGTGAGATGACTAACGCAGACAAAAAGCTTAACTACGTAAACGCATTTAGTAATAACTATTATAAGACCGCAACTATAAATTTTAAAAATGCTATAGATGCAGCTACTGCGCATTCAAAACTGATAAACGATATATACGCTATAACCGATATAACCGTTATAAACGATAAGTTAACCTTAATAAATTTACCCCTACATCAAAACCACCGAATATCAAAAATGCAATTTGGTCAAACACCTGAAAATTACCAAAACCAAATTGCATCAGCTGGACTAAGTATACTTGCTAAAGCTACAACTGATTTTGAAGGTGAATTTCTTAAAGCACCAATCGGAACTGCAACAGCAAATGCAACTAAAAAAGTAAAAGGTGCAACAGCAACACCAGGAGCAACAGCAACAGTAAGTATTCCAGACCTTGGAAGCAAGGGCGTATCCATATTTATAACAGTAACAAACAAGGGATCTCTTGAAAGTTTTAAAAGTTCTGAAATAAACTCTGTTGCAGAAATTCAACATCCATTACCAAATTCAATGGTAACTATTGTAAACAACGCAGGATTACCCGACACAGTAACGGTTGAAGGTTTAGATTTAGGTGTAGGAGATATAGTTAGCGTATACAAAGGCACCATCGACAACTATCAATTTATACAAAAAGCAACAGCAAAAGCAAATAAAAAAGTAAAAGGATCAACAGCAACACCAGGAGCAACAGCAACTGTAAGTATTCCACAACTTGGTGGAGATGGAGGAACCATAACTATAACAGTAACAAGAAAGGCTTTAGTCGAAAGTAAGCATTCTAACCCAATATATTTTAAAGGAGAAGGACAAACGCAACCACCTTCACCTTTAAACTAAAAGCGCTCTCAAAGGTGCCTGTCACTTGGGTGAAAAAGGAAAACCAAAAGACAAGTCATCATGCCGAAAGGTGTGGTGGCTTGTTTTTTAATTTTCGGACAGTCCGGGGTCTGGTGAAGGCTTGCAGACGTTTATTAACAATATACTTCTAAAACTTTTTTTCATTCTGTCCTATTTCCACCTGAACTTCCTCTATTTTACCTACCAGTCCTTTATTTTTTCTAAAATCAAAAATCAAAAGATAACCCTCATCTAATCCGTACTGCTCCAAATACCTTCCTAGCTGAATAAGCCCTTTTTTATGGTACGCTTCTCCATACCATATTTTTTAGCAAGCTCGCTTCGCTCACAAAGCTGCCTGTCACTTGGGCAAAAAAGGAAAACTAAAAGACAAGTCATCATGCCAAAAGGTGTGGTTGCTTGTTTTTTTCCTAGAAGCAAGTTCAATCATTTTATTCCATCGCTCGTTTACCTGTGATTTAGTATTTTGTGTCGAAAAATGTAACAAAATAGAGTGTTAAGTTTGTCCATATAATATGCATACTATATCTTAAAATTGGAAATATAATTCAAATTTATTTAGCAAGCTCAGGCAAGCCTTTACAAGTACCCCAGGGGTGTAGCAAGCTCGCTTCGCTCTCAATGGTGCCTGTCACTTGGGTTAAAAAGGAAAACCAGAAAACCAAAAGACAAGTCATCATTCCGAAAGGTGTGGTGGCTTGTTTTTTTCTTAGAAAAAAGTCACTCATTTTATTCCATCGCTCGTTTACCTGTGATTTAGTATTTTGTGTCGAAAAATGTAACAAAAGCGAGCGTTAAGTTGGTCCATATAATGTGTATACTATATCTTAAAATTGAATATAATTCAATTTTTTTTAGCAAGCTCAGGCAAATCTTCGCAAGTACCCCTGGGGTGTAAATTTTGGAAATTCATAAAATAATCACTATAGCAACTTAAAATCTAAGTTACTATAGTGATTAATTTTTTAGTTATGCACAACCTTCTGGTGGTCTTTGGTAGCAAAGCTAGCTTTCATTGTAATCTTTAGTTATTTTGTTGTGAATTCTCTCCATTCAACTGGTGAGTAATTATATTTATCATCTTTCAATACTATATAAACATTGTATTTTGTTTTTGGTGTTAATCCAGTTATAGGTATAGCTAATAATTCATCTTTTATAAGAGTCTTTTCATCTCTTGATATAACTAAATTATTATCTAAATTTCCATAATTTAATAATAGTTTTTCATCTGGCACCTCAGAATCTGCCGGTAACACTACATAGTAGGCGGTGGCAGCTTCTTTTGCTTGAATATTTAAATTGGCTAAACTTCCAACCACATCCACATCCACGTTGGGGTACTTCCATTCAAACCTTGGAGCATCTACATCCAAGTCAGATGTTAATATGCTTGTAACTCCCCCTAATGAATTTAAAAAATATAAAAATTTGCTTTTTAAACTCTTAAAAGTAGCTGTTATATTCTTCTGACTCTCCTTTTTAGTATCTAGTGTATTGTTTATAATTTTATTCGCACTAGGTAGGTAAGAAATTAAACTGTTCATTTTGGTCAAGGTATCTTTATTTGTAATAATACTTGTATCCGTACTTGCCAATTTCTCATTTACTTCATAAACCAAGTTAATTAGTTCATCAGTCTTCAACATAATATTAACATAATATGCCGGTGAAACATTGCCTGCATTATCTACTACTACAATAGTATAATTTGGTTCTATACTATCTAAAGCAGCTTCTAAGCCCGTTGTATCTATTTTATAGGAAGTTTTATTTTGTACCTTAATAACTTTTCCATTTCCAGCTTTCACTGAATTCTCAAGTTGTTTTATGGTAATTATACTATCATAATCCTTTACAATAAATACTCTTGCCTCTTCAGATTCACCTGGCATATTTGGATTTTCTGAAGTTTTAACTATAATTGATTCTCCTACTTTTACAACTATATTTGATAAAAGAGCTAATGTGGAGCTTTGGTTATCCACTATAATGCTGTCATTTGTATCTCTTAAAGACGCTCCTCCTTCTGAGGAAGCTCCCACACCATTAACTATAAATAACTTGTACTTTTTATCTATATAGCTTAACCCATCCTCCATGCCCAAAGGAGCTTTAATAATTTTACTAAATCCATCTCCAACTAATTTTGTAACATCTTTATTTTGTAGTGCCAGAGCTTTAAATGGATCATAGGGATTACTCCCGCTAGGATCATTCCACGTACTTAACCCTATCCATTCTTTCTTATCCTTATCTTCCCATTTCCACCCTTTTACTTGCGGAAGATTTTCTAGGGGTATAAGCCATGCAGTTTCCCCTAGAGCAGGTGCAGTGGTTAATGTAATTTCAGTTCCTGCCTTTACCCTTTGTTCAAGCATAATTGGTTTTTTAGGTAATATTTCTTCTTTAATAGTTACTATAGAAGGAGTATCACTAGATACCTTTCCATACACTTTTGGAACTCTTCCATAAGTATCAGGAGTTCCAAGGCCCGAATACTCAGTCGCTATATACACATCATAATTCCCGGCTTTGATCAAAGTTTTTTTACTATCTAATTTACGAAGTTCCAATTTTTCACCAATTAATTTATTATACAATTGTGTTCCGTCCCAAGCATTAGCACTCATTCCATTTAAATTGTCCATTGCTCCAAAATTCTTCATATCTAATACTACTTTAGAAGGCACAATATAAATATATTGATCTAAAGGGCTATTCTTAACTGAAGGTGTCCAATTGCTAATTGTAAAATCTCTTACATCTACCCCTAAATTGGCATTATCATTATCTTTAGCCGCATTATCTTTTATAAGGGGTGCTTCTACTTGTTTGACCTCCGTTGGTGCACTTTCCGCTCTTCCCAATCTAGTTATAGTAATCCATATGCTTTTTCCATATGCATCTAAATCTAACTTTTGGGTTAATGCGATTTTATCTCTAGTTACCTTAGCTTCTCCTAATTTATATTTACATGATTCATCACTATATATTCTTACTAGTTCTCCCTCTTGTATTTTCCTAGAATCATAGCTGATGCCTGTTTCAATGCCTATTACCTCAACTGAATCATTTTTACCATTATTATTATAAATGGATATCTTATTAGTATCGTTTAGCATTTCTGAAGGCAATACTAAATCTAAAGTTATAGTTTTGTTATACCCAATTGCACTACCCTTATAAGTCCTAATTCCATCTTTTACTGTAACCTTTTCCGTATCCCAAATTACCACAAGCTGCTTCATAATATTGTCACCCATTATAGCAGCTACTTTTTCTGGCAGATATTTCTTCTCAATAAATTTAATATCTTCATTAACATCACTAAAGTCTACAACTAATTTTAAGCTATCCATATTCAAAACATTTTCTGTTGTGTTTTTTCCACCAATTTCTTCTGGCTTTACATCTATACTACCATTGAGGGCAACTCTAAAAAGTTTTCCTTTAGTTGTGTTGTAATATATATATCCTGCAACAATATTAATATATCCTACTGAATCCTCCGTGAGCTTAATTTTTTCTCCACTTCCATCAGTTTTAACCTTGTATAATTTGCTACCATCATCATAATTACTATAATAAAGCCAGTCATCAAGTACATTTATATGGAATCCTTTGTTTATTTCTGATGCCTTACCCTTAATTTCTACTACACCACCAGTACCATCTTTTTTAACCTTGCTTATAGTTCCATTCCCTGAACAATAATAAACCCAATCTCCAAATACTTGCAGGCTAGTTGCATATTCATCACTTAGTTTACCTCTATAAGTTCCTTCTTTGTTTATTACATAAGGCTTATGTCCATCAGCATGATTAATATAATAAATCCAATCTCCATCAATGTTAATATAAGCAACCTCACCCACTTGTGAATTACTGCTGTTATTATCAGCTATAACTTTACTACCATGATTAAGTACAGCATCAGAACCATTTTTTTTAACCTTATACAGCATGCCTCCATCTGAATGGTTACTATAATAAATATCATCTCCAGATAAAGTTATATAAGCTGCTTTATCATCAACTACAAGCTGCTTTTGGGAACCATCTAATTTAGATTTATATAATCTACCTCCATCAGTGTAATTACTATAATAAACATAATCTTGGGATACATTTATATATTGTGCTTTATCTTCACCTATTTTTTTATTGTACACCCCATCAAATGCCATTTTATAAAGAGCTTCCTTATCCCCTGGATTTGAATAATAAATATATCCCTCTGAGTCCAATGCAGCTATACCATTATTAACAATATTTCCTCCCGTATTACCTGCTCCATAGTCATCAAAGGTATATAAGGAACATTTGTTTACCAAGTTATACTGAATATTGAAATATCCTTTTGCAAGGATTGTTTTGTCACTAGCCAATATGGATATTTCTTCTGTTATTTCACTAGAAGTATAAGCTATAATTTCCCCTAAATTTTTAATGGCACTACTATGCTTTAACTTAAAATACTTTGCCCCGGTTATCCCAATTAAATTAGTTGGGGTAACACTAATTAGCTTAACATCGCTTCTTACTACGATTTGTAAATCTATACTTGGAGATTGTAATTTATACTCCTGAGTATTTATATTCCATACATATATATGATTTTTTCCTTGTGGATCGATATAAGTCATCTTATCATATTTTCTCGTTACATTATTTCCATCTAAAAAACCGTATTTAAGTATACTTGAAAGCTTCTCATAATTTACATCATAGGTAAAATAAACATCATAATCCTTATTTAAAATAATCTCATTAACTTCTTTGGAATGGGTTAATAAATAATCAGCGCAGTAGGCCTTGTCTGCAATTATAACTAGTCCATTTTCTCCTGGTAATCCAGCGTATATATTTTTTATGTAAAAATCCATAATAGTTGGCTTTAAGGTCTCATGGCCGTCTTTTGTTTTTACATTTGTAATTTCGATTCTATAACCCTTACCTTTTGTGTAATTGGTATAAGGCTTAATTGTAAAAGACTTATAATTGCTGTAATCCACTATTATATTAATCGATATAGGTATGTTTGTAGCCTTATCATAAACTTTAACGTTATTGTAATTTATAGTGGTTAAATCTACCTCTTTATTAAAGTTAATCTTCCATACTTTATCAGGCATTACATTAAATTTATTAATAATGGTCTTATTATCATTTGTTATTCCTCTAGCCATACTTGAAACACAAAAGACACTTACCATAAGTACAAATATCAATGCACTAATGGTGCTTATAAATTTATTCTTTACATACATAGTTCGCTCATCTCCCTAATATTTTACAATATTATTAATTATTGTTTAATTAAATCATTCTTCTATTAATACTTCGTTTAAAGATCTAATAACTTTAATGAAAGGTGCCTGTCACTTGGGTGAAAAAGGGAACCCAAAGGGCATCAAATTGATGAAAACTACTTAACTATATGCTTCACACCGAAAAAACCACAAATATATACCTTCATATATTTTGTGGTTCCCTAGTTACCCCCGAGATTCTCTTGTATTTTAAGTCCCTGTTGAACCCCAAATAAGCATCAGTAACTATTACTTTAGCTACTGATGCTTATTTAAATATTATTCTATATTTCATTTTTCTTCCCTCTCCGCCTATTACTCTAACTTTGCTTGCTAATTTACTTTTTTAAAATATCACTTAGCATCATACACATTATTTTATAGCCTTTAGTTTTGCAATATCTGACCAATTGTTTGCTGTGATAATTTCTACACTACTCATGTCTTTTCTTATACTCTTAACTTCACCTTTAATTTCGAAAGCTTCATGTTTCAAGTTTTCTTGCTCCGCTGAAATAACATCAGTTTTATGCTCCAAAGCTCTTAATATTTGAGTATGTTCTTCCTGTGTGGTTTTAATTGATATAATATCACCTTGTATTGATATTATATCGCCTTGTATTGATTTAATATCACCCTGCATTGATTTCATGTCACCTTGCATTGATTTCATGTCACCTTGCATTGATTTCATGTCACCTTGCATTGATTTCATGTCACCTTGCATTTCCTTTAGAATATCTAATATTTCCTTATCCATAAATTCACCACCTAAATCTTTTTATTTTATTATATCATATCACAACTGTGGTTGAAATATAATTTTTTTCTAAAAATAGTATCTGCCATAACCTTTATGCTATCTACTACCTTTCCATCTTCTATAGCCTTTAACATTTTAGTTTGTTTTTCTGCATATATTTTTTGAGTTTCCTCCATAGCCTTTTTGATATTTTTTTAACTTCTGTAGCTCTTTGTTTAGACTTATTTGCATTATTACTTCCTTCCATGGATTTGGACGAAAGCTCATTTATATTTTTATCTGTTTTTCAAGCATTAGACTTTAAATTGTAAATTATTTGAATACTAGCTTGATGACATTGCCACTTGGGTGCTTGAGAAGGCTACCTGAGCTTGCTATATTTATTTGCATTATTTTACAAGTGCCTGTCACCCTAGTGAACACTGCTATCAATAAAATCTTTATATCTTTTTCTTTGGTTACTCTTCGAAAAATAGGATAAAATTTTATTTGAAGTTATTAACTCCTCTTTCTTATCTCCAATATACATCCCATAACTGCTCCACTTATAATCTTCTGGCTTTTCAACCATTTGTGCTCTTTTAGGATTTAAGTGTATATACCTACTTACCTCTAATACATATTCATCTTTCTATATTATTTCAGCATTATATCTTGATTGAAACAAATGACCTATAAAATTATATTTCTTATTAAAATTCTTTGCATAAAAATTATTAATTCTACCAATATAAAAATTTATAGGCTTTTCCTTTGCTTCTATTTGTATGTGTACATGATTTGTCATCAAACAGTAACTTATAATTCTATAACAATCTTTGTAATAACTTAGTGCCTCTTCCATACATTTTAAATAAAATTCAAAATCAATTTCTTCTTTGAATATATCATTTCTACGGTTACCTCTAGCTGTTACATGATACATAGCTCCAGGATACCATTCTAGCTTTTTTCTTCCCATTTCAAGATTCTCCTGTCAATTTTTATTATCTATATTATTGACAGGCTTTACTATTTTAATACTTTTATTTTTACATTCTTTTACAAGTGCCTGTCACCCTAGTGAGGAGGTTAATACTGCATGTAATATTGTGAGAATGGTGAACTTATTATGGACAAGTTCCCAGGCTGGCTTTGCTATTGCCAAAAGTTAATCTAAGATAACAATTATGCTAGATTAACTAAAAAACACTTCATATATTCTTCAGAAATTAAAGAATATATGAAATATTTATTCTTATTATCGCAATCGCAAAATTTAATTGTAACTTTAAAATAAATGAATACTATTCATTTATAAGAGATATTATATTTTTAACCTGCTTTTTTCGGCAGTTTCCCTGGGGTACTTGCGAAGGCTTGCCTGAGCTTGCTAAAATCAAACCAAACCAAACCCTTGTAACCCAATAAAAGGATTTGATTTGATTTTAAATGGAAGCCATTCACGGAATCTCTGAGGGGTCGTTTGTGAGCGAAGCGAGCTTGCTATCATTTTTATTTTACATACTCTGACACAAACCACCAGATAGCAGGTAGCATTGCGAAGGAATACATAAACATTTACTTCCTTCTTGCTATAAAATAAATCCAACTACAAGATATAATAATGCTGATACAGCAGCAGCTACTGTTGCATATGGCACTTGGGTCTTAACGTGGTCTATGTGATCAGATCCCGAACCAAGAGATGCAAGTATCGTTGTATCTGATAGTGGTGAACAGTGATCTCCATAACATCCCCCACCCATTACTGCTGCAATCGTTGCATATACAAGTGTTGTATCAGCTACTCCGCCTGCCAATTGTAATGCCATCGGTATTGCTATTGGTGTCATTATTGCGTATGTTCCCCATGATGTACCTGTGAAGAAGGCTATAAATCCACATACTAAGAATGTAAACACTAAAAGTAAAGTAGGAGTCATCCAAGCTTGTGTCAAATTAATTACAAATTGAGCCGTACCTAACTCTTTGCTTATTGTGTTAAGTCCATACGCTAATGATAATATAAGCATAGCGGACATAACACCTTTAATACCATTTGCAGCTGTTTCCATAAGTTCTGTGATTGTACCCATTTTCTGTATAAGCATTACTACAAATTGAAATGCTACCGCACACATAAAACCTTCTAATGTCTTTGCTGTTCCAATTGCTATATAAGTTCCTAATGTTACTGTAATTATTATTATCGCTGGTGCAAAGAAGTTTATGATTAAGTTAGGTTTTATGCCTTCATTTGGCTTAATATCAGTTAACTCTTTACCAAGTAAAGGTTTTGCTTTATCCCACATAACCTTTCCTGTTTCCATTGTTCTTTTCTCTGCAGCTTTCATAGGTCCAAAGTCAGGTATTATTTTCATAGCTATTAACCCAACCATAAGTGTTGCTGTAATACCATAAAAATTATATGGCACCATTTTTATAACTGCATTCATTGCAAGGTTCTTATCTGTAAAAGCTCCAGTTGCAACAAGTAATCCTGCCATATATACACCCCAGGATGAAAAAGGGATAAGTGTGCAAACAGGCGCAGAGGTTGAGTCGCATATGTAAGCTAGCTTTTCTCTTGATACTCTTGCTTTATCTGTGATATTCCTCATAACTGTTCCAACATATAAGGGACTGAAATAATCACTAAAGAATATAAATATTCCAAGAAGCCAAGCTATTATTTGAGCACCTTTTGCATTTATGTTTCTTTTACTTATTGCTTTTGTAAAAGCATCGATTGCTCCTGACTTTTGAAAGAATGCCACCATGATACCTACAAAAACTTCAATACTTAGTACCCAAATAAAGTCAGCAGTTCCTAGTGCCTTTTGTAGCAATCCAGAAAATCCGAATAGGACATTTTGTCCAGTAATAAGTATCCCAACTAGTACACCCATCAGAAGTGAGAATATTGCTTCCCTTGTAATAAATGCTAGTACTAATGCTACAAGAGCAGGTAATAGTGATAAAACTCCAAAATTTGCTGCGGAATCCATAATATTTCCCCCTTTTTATTAAAAAGTTCTTTTAGTGAATTTAATGTTTTTTTACAAATTCTAATCTCACCCTCTTTCCTCTTAACTTGCTCGTATACTTAAATGTTCCATTAAGTTCTTCCATAGCTTCTCTAAACCATATTACATCACTAGTGTTTCCAGGGAGTCGCCTAGACGATCATCGTTAAGATTGCTTGGATTTATGCCCTGTCCCAAAAGGATTTCACACTCCAACTGTGAAAATGTGTTTTCTACATGAACAAGCGGAGTTCTACCCATCAAAACATTTATAATCATTGCCTTTATTAAAACACCAATACTTATTTTTACTCTTGGATCTAGTGGCCCAACAAATTGGTCTATAAACTCTGGACTATTAAGTACATCACACATTGCAGAAATTACTGGTTTCATTCCTAAATTGTTTACTTCAATATATTCTGATGCTACCATTTCTTCATAATCAATATCTTCATTATTACTTGACATTATACTCACCTCGCTATAGAATTCTATGTGAGTATGTATATTCGACATAATTAATAAAATCATTTTTGTATTTATTGCCCTTTTAATGAATTTATTGTAAAAGTAATTTGTTAAAAGGGTTTTTATATAGCCACTGATGCTCATTCTAATTTTTTTCCGCCTTTTGTTCTTCTGCTATCGCTATCTATAGCACTAACCTGTGCTGCTAACTTGTCTAGCCTATGATTCAAATTTCTTAGTTGTTGTGGAGTAACGGCGACTTGCTTACCTTGTTCCGCTATCTCTCTCATTTGAAGCAGCTTCGCCTCTATGATGCCCAACATATTTTGTCTATACTGCACCCACTCTAACTGTTGCTGCAATTCTTGTTTTAGCTCTTCTTTCTCATCCATTATTACTATGCCCAAGCATCCAAATTTTGTCCTACACTAGTGTCTACCGCAACATTCTTCATCATATCTGTCATCTGAGTCATATTTTCTTTCCCTGTATCCATAGCTATTTTCATTACTGCTATACCTGCATCTTGTTGTACTCTTGCTTGGCTCATTACCATTGACAAAGATCCTATGTCCATATGATTACCTCCTATTTACTATTTTTTTCAAGTAAGAATTACCTTACCGCTATTCCAATCTTCCCAAATCTTTCAGTTATATCTTGAAAAACATCATCCTCAATTTCATCATAAAAATGCTTATCTTTTTCTCCCCAATAAACTTCAACCTTTAAATGATTTATTTGTGGTCTAAGGGTAATTAAATTTTTTACATTTTTTCTTTTCCGAGCATTCTCTAACAATTCAAATACAAAAATATTCCCCCCATTTTCTTTGTCATTTCTCCAAACTCCATTATAGCAATAATTTAAGCTACATAGTTTGGTATCAAGTTCCCACAAATTTAGCTTTACACCATCTGATAAGTAATTATATTTTTCATCGGATACAAAACTTTCTTTATTTTCCATGTGATATCATCCTTCCTATAGTAAAAAGAACCAGAGTTTTCACCCTGATTTCTAAATTTCACACCCCTGAAGTGCTTTTACGGATCAACGTTACATCTTGCTATAATTAAGGTCGCACCCGCATCAACTATTCCATCTTTGATGAATTTCTAATTTCCTTATATTATCTGGCTGACACTACCCCTTTCCAATAAATATATGAACAAAGTGAATACGTTTATTGGTTGCTAGCGAGGGATTTAATCCCGAGCTTGCTATGATGTCCAAGACTCGCTATGAGTGGTTTGCTAAACCTTTCTCAGCGCGGTTCCCACCCGCTATATGATACGCCCTTATCTTGGCGCTCTGTCTGTCACCCTAGTGCTAATTTTAATTTGAAAACAGTGTGTTTTTTAGTTTTGTTATTTCCTCTTCACTTAATTTAGAATATTTTTTAATCTTCTCAATTGATTCACCATCTAATAGCATTTCTGTTGCTATTCCTATTCTTTCTTCAAACTTTCCTTCTTCTCTTCCCTCTTCCTTGTAGTGCAACTTTCTAATCTCGTCTATACTCAATTTAAATGCACCTCCATTTTCCTTTTTATATTCTTCATATCTCTTTTCTAACTCCGGATTTTCAATTAAAAATAAGTATTCTAAAAAATCTACTAATGCTTTTATTTGATCAATATTTTTAACTTTATCATAACTTTTTAATTCCTCTGCTAATTTTATTTTTGCCTTTAATATATCTAAATCATGTGCTCCAGTTTCTAATAAAGCCTTTGCCATTTTAAAAACTAATTTCAACGGGTTATTGTCATTAATTTTTTCAAGCTTTATTTTTTCTACGTCAATAGTTTTAAAATTATATATTAGTATATCACTCTTTATCTCAGGTAATTTATATACATATTTTTTATCTTTTCCTCGCTGGCCTTTATACGTATATATTGCTGCAGCCACGATTTCTGACGCATCCTTATTTTTATACCTGAATTTGTCCCATATTCTATAAAAGTATCTGAACATTCTTTCTGCAAAAACTTCATATCCACTGCTATAGCTTTGTACTTCTACATGTATAAATAAGATCTTGCTTCCTTTATCTTTTAATCTTACCTTTATTATTTTATCTGATATTACCTTTTCACTACTATCTTTATCAAATATATCTTTCTGTATTTCTAGTAGTTCCTTATCTAAGGATTCTGCTTCTAATTTCCAATCTATTTTATTAAATATCTCTGGAAAAAGTAATTCTACGACTTCTATTTCAAAAGCTTCTAATATGGACTTCCAAGCTGCATCAAAATCATGTTTTTTCGTCAAAGTTTATTCACTTCCTTGTAATTCTGTAATTCATTATTAGTTTTATTATATCACATTGATTTTTCCTTTACACTACTTTAAGCTATTAAAATAATATCATGAAACTATCCCCCACGACAAAAAACCTACTGAAATATATTTGTATATCTCCGCAGTTTACAGCCTTCAAATTTCCTTATATTAAGTAGCTTAGCCTCTATTATGTCCAGCATCTTCTGTCTATACTTCACCAATTGTAGCTCCCGCTCCAATTCTTTCTGTAGTTCTTCCCTTTCATTCATCAGTTCTCTATGGCTTAGTATCCAAGTTTTGTCCTACATTAGGGTCTACTGCAACGTTCTTCATCATTTCTGTTATCTGAGTAGCAGTTTCCATTGCCATCTTCATTACTGCGATGCCAACTGATTCTTGTACTCTTGATTGACTCTGAGCTTGCTATATTCATTTGCATTATTTTACAAGTGCCTGTCACCCTAGTGAGGAGGTTTGCCGACGAACTTGCTTAGCTTCCTTTCCTGTATCCATTGCAATTTTCATCACTGCTACACTAGCTGATTGTTGTGCTCTTGATTGACTCATTATCATTGATAGTGCTCCTATGTCCACTTGATTACCTCCTATTTACTTATTTCCAAAATTTACACCCCTGGGGTGCTTGCGAGGGCTTGCCTGAGCTTATTGCGCATTTCCTTGCCACTTAGTCATAAGATTTAATACACTTTTCTGCATTTCATCAGCTTGCTTTAGCATTGATTGTGCTGCTTCTTGTATTATACTGCTTTTAGTCATTTGCATTACTTCTTTTGCCATGTTTGCATCATTTATTCTAGAATCTGCACTTGTTAAATTATAGCCATAGTCACCTACATTGCTATATATGTGTTCTAATGCATTTTGGTATGAACCAAATTTACCGCGCTGTGTTGAAACTATTTCTATAGCTTTATCAACTTTTTCAAGTGAATTTTCAGCTTCTTCAATAGAAATAACTGTTACATCATCTATTCCTAAATTCTTTGTTCTGGCATCAAAAAGCTGAATTTGAAATTTTTCACCTGAATTTGCGCCCACTTGAAGTTCTAGTGTGGGCATTTCATCCTCTTGTTGTGTATGCATGCTAGCAGGTATTGAATTTTTAATTTCTTGGACTAAATCATTTTTTAATTTATCAGAAATATCTGCTGCTCCAGTTGGGTGATATATCTTCCCACCAGTATAATCTGTTATTTCATTAAAATCATCATCTGGAAAAATTCCTCCCATGGCAAAAAAGTATGTCTGAATATCATCACTGTCAAATCCCGTAGAAACATTTAAACCTTCAACAGCACTTTTAGCATTTGATTCTGTTGAACTACCAGCTTCATTTTTAGTATCTGTAAATACAATAAAAACTTTTTTAGAATCTTGTCTATATGATAATTTGTTACCAATTACACCTCCTGGAACAGAATTCTCTATTATTTCATAAGGTTTTGTACCATCAGTAGCACTTAACCCATTTAGTTCATTTGCTATTTGATTAGGATCGCTTTCAAAGTTTTTTATATCATATGGATTCCCAACACATAAATTCACTATAGCAACTTTAGTATCTGCAACACCATTTAAGCTTGAAACAAAATCCCCTATCCCACTTTTCACTGTATTGATATTAGTTGTCATACTTGCTGAATTATCCACCATAAACACTATATCCAATTTAGAGCTAGAAATTGGTTGTATTGCTTTATCGTTATTAATAGGTGGTGATAAAACATTTATTGTATTAAATTCAGTATCATTAGCTATATCATTAATGGAAGCTTTTACACTTTCAAGTTCATTTTGAATTTTCATTCTATCTGCTCCATTTAAAGTTCCATTTAATGCCTGTATAATAAGATCCCTCATTCTTAAAAGATTAGGGTTTTGTATAGAACCAAGTCCCGCTTCCGCTGTTTGAATAAGAGAAACACCATCTTGAATATTCCTACCTGCCTGTTCAAGTCCTCTAATTTGTGCCTTCATTTTTTGATCTATAGCCGATCCAGCTGCATCATCAGCAGCACTATTTATTCTAATCCCTGAGGAAAGCTTTTCCATAGCATCAGATTTCACTTTTCCTGCAGTATTAAATTTATTATAAGCAGTTAGTGCATTTATATTATGATTTATTATCAAAAGAAACACTCCTATCAAAAACATATAAAATTAATTAAGTAACATTTAACTATCGGTTATTTTTACCATAACTTAACTTAGTATAGACTATTATCTAATTTCTTTTTTTTAAATGCTTTAGACTTATAAAACCCGAGTAAAATATAGTATTAGTTCCTACCACAAAATGAGCAACAGTAGCTATTTATATAGCCACTGTTGCTCATTCTAATTTTTTCCCGCCTTTTGTTCTTTTGCTATCGCTATCTATTGCACTAACCTGTGCTGCTAACTTATCTAGCCTGTGATTCAAATTTCTTAGTTGCTCTGGAGTAATGATAGCTTGCTTACCTTGCTCCGCTATCTCTCTCATTTGTAACAGCTTTACTTCTTTGAGGTTAAGCATCTTCTGTTTCTCCTGTGCCCACTTTATTTCCTGTTGTAACTGTTTATGTAGTTCATCTTTCTTGTCCATCTGTTTATCAGCAATTACATCTAATTTCTGTCCGATATTAGGATTTATTGCATCATTATGTTTCTTTTCTATCATTGGATTATTATTTTTTTCCCCTGTATCTATATTCGTCTTCAATACTACATTGTCAGCACGTTCTTTAACCATTGATAGTGCTGCCACATCCATGTGATTACCCCCTATTTATCATTTTACCAAGCCAAAGCTATCCTAATTGAATGAGCCTATTTATCTTGTTTTTCTATTTTTATAGCCATTGATACTCATTCAACTATTCCTTCATTTTCTGTTTTTCTACTTTCTTCATCTAATGCATTTATCTGTGTTGCTAAATCATTTAGCTTACAATTTAGAACTTCAATCTCTACTTCACTAAAATTCTCATCTTTAGCCTGCTTCGCTATTTCTCTCATTTGCAGTAGTTTTACCTCCATGATGCCTAGCATATTATGTCTATACTTTACCCTATTCAATTCCATCTTTAGTTCTTCTTTTTCACCCATACCTATGCCCTAGTATCCAAGTTTTGTCCTACATTAGAGTCTACTGCAACATTCTTTATCATTTCCGTCATCTGAATAGCATTTTCTTTACCTGTATTCATTGCTATCTTCATTACCGCTATACTAGCTGATTGTTGTACTCTTGATTGACTCATTATCATTGAAAGTGCTCCTATATCCATTTCATTCCCTCCTTGTATCTTATTTTTTTCAAAAATAGTCAGCGAAGATTCTCGCTCTTTATGAAAACCTATTAATATTGCTTAATTCTTTATTAAAATAGACATATATGCCATAGTATCATATCCATTTTCTTTAAAAAGCTTAAATGTATTATCAAAAAATGTTTTATTATGTTCTATAGCCCTTGAAAAAGAATATATAACTCTGACAACTGAAGCTTCATCTAGTTTTTTATTATAAGCAGCCACACCAATCAAGAGCATTTTAATAAGTGAATAATTTACAACTAGCTTCATATAGTCATCAAAAACTCCATCCTTAGAAATTATAGGAAACATTTCTCTAAATGAATTATTTACAAGAAGGTTTTCAAAAATATATTCGTGTTCCCTCACAAAAGGCTCATAATAGTTTACATATGCCTCTTTATAGTTTTCTCCTACCTCTTCTACTTTAGCTTCAGCAGTATATTCTATTCCTTTTAAAAATTCATTAACACAGTCTATATACGGCTTACTGTTTTGACAAAATCCTATTGAAAACCTTTGGTCATTAAATTCTTTCATAAGTTCCATCTGTATTGTTAAATTTATAGGAATGTCTCCAAGAGATTTTTTCAAACTTTCATTTTCAATAATGTTATTGTATTCTTCAATAAGTTCAGGTATTTCATGCACTCTATTATTATTAAGATATTCTTGCACTTTTTTCATGCATATACCTAGAATAATCAATCTATCCGTTAGTGAGTATTTTCTATTTTGAATAAGAGATATACTAAACATCCTAAGTAACCAAAAATGCTTCTTTACATTATTAGAATTCTGAATATTATCAGTGTCTATACTGTGGGCAATATCATGTTGTGCCTCTTTTAATTCTTCAATTTCGTCAAACTCCATAACTTTAGAATTTAACAAAACTAATCTTGCAGCTTCCGGACAGGAAAGCGTTAATGATTTTTCATATACTCCATTAACTACATTTGTGACTCTTGGGTACGTTATACACACCTTGGATAGAAATTCAGCTCCTAGTTTTTTTTGAATACCACATAATTTATCTTCGTCAAAAAAGGGGCAACAGCCGTTGTCATACATCTTTATTTTTGCATAATTCTCAGTAGAAGGATTAGAGCGGTTTCTAGTTACACTTTTATTAAGTAAAGGCTTTAGCACTTTATTTGAAACCCTTCTGTACTTTTTATAAGTGTTCTCATCGATAGGCACCTTCCAACCATAACAGCAGTTATCTTCGCAAATAGGACCTATACACTGAAAATATTTCATATATTGTGGTGTCAGTAATGTTCTTTTTTCCATAAAAAGCACCTTCCTCTGATTGTTTAAGTTAAAAAGATTAAGGAGCCAGAGCTTTCACCCCGACTCCTTAATATTACTTTATAAGTTTTTAAATTATCTTAATAATTGAAGAACTTGTTGTGGTTGTTGGTTAGCTTGAGCAAGCATAGCTTGAGCAGCTTGGTTAAGAATATTGTTTTTTGAGAATGTTGACATTTCTTTAGCCATATCAACGTCTCTGATTCTTGATTCAGCTGAAGTTAAGTTTTCTGCTGATGTTCCAAGGTTTGCTATTGTATGCTCTAATCTGTTTTGGATTGCTCCAAGCTTACCTCTTTCAGTTGAAACAGATGCAATAGCTTTATCTAAAGTATCAAGTGCTAATTGTGCACCAGATTTTGAAGATACATCTACTCCTGCCATTCCTAGTGCAGCAGTTCTCATATCATTTACACCAAATGTAAGAGTTTGACCTCTGTTAGCTCCGATTTGGAATGTCATGCCACCATTTCCACCAGCTTCTGTTTGAGCTTGACTTAATCCTAAGTCAGCAACAGCAGATTTACCTACTTTATCAGTTAATGATACTGGACCACTCTCACTTATGATTTCAAAAGCACCATCTTTGGTTACATTAACTTTAACAGCTGCAATGAATCCTGGCTCTGCAGATGATTTAGCTCCTGATGATGTATTCGCAACAGTTATTGCAGCATTAATATCAGTCTGCATTAGAGCTGCTACATCAGCCATAGGATCAGTATTTGTGTACACAGCACTAGGTGTTACTTCCATAGTAACTCCATTTATTGTTGCATTATACAAATCAGTAACCGCAACAGTTGTTCCATTATAAGTACTTGCTCCTGCAGTTGTACCAGCACCACCAGCTGTCATAACTTTTGCAACACCTGCAGCTCCTACAGTTACTTTAGAGTCTACTCCCTTAGAACCGCTCTCTATAACTAAATTTGATCCATCACTGTAAGCATTTACATGAGCTACATTTTTACCTGAAGCATCAATTGCTTCATTAATTTTTTGACCTATTAATGCAGCAGCTGCTTGCTTAGTGTTTGCGTCAGTTGTAGCACCTTTAAGTACATTCTGCTCATCTGAAGTTAGATTTTGCCAATTAACTTCTATAGCAGTACCATCAATAGTTATTGTTTCTTTTACAAAGTCAGTACCAGCAGCAGCTGCATTAGTAACTGCACCTTTTACGATACCTGATGTTAGTTTTGCAACTATTGATCCTGTAGTAGAATTTTGACCAACAGATGCTCCAGAAGTTTTTAAGCCACCATTTAAAAGTTTTTGTGTGTTAAATTCAGTAGTGTTACCTATTCTATCAATTTCACTCTTTAACTGTGTAACTTCATCTTGAATTGACTTTCTATCAGCATCAGTGTTTGTTCCGTTTGCTGATTGATCAGCAAGTTCTCTTACTCTTTGAAGAATTGAGTGAGTTTCGCTTAATGCACCCTCTGCTGTTTGAATCATTGAAATACCATCTTGAGCATTAGCTGAAGCTTGGTCTAATCCTCTGATTTGTCCTCTCATCTTTTCTGATATAGCAAGACCTGCTGCATCGTCTCCTGCTTTGTTAATTCTAAGACCTGATGAAAGTTTTTCCATTGACTTACCAGCCTTACCTGCATTGATTCCCATATTTCTGTTCGCATTCATTGCGCCCATGTTGTGATTAATTATCATAATAAATTCCTCCTTGAGTTTTTAGTAGGACATCCTTGTCCTCTATTTGTTATTTATAGTTAAGCTCGCTATGAGCTCTACTAACTAATTTGTTGAAATATTGCTTATCATTTTGTCGTTGTTACTTTCTTTGTTGAATTTCATCATCCAGTTACCATCAATGATTTCATTGCATATTCAACACCAGGTTAATTTTCATCAGTTAGGCAACCTTCTGCAGTCAATATTTGTTACTTACAACTAAAAAGTTTAATGTATTTATCAAATAACATCTTATTAGCTACTTACATTTTCAACTTCTATTATTTATATCGTAGACTAAATTATATACTTTATAGTTTTTTTAAAATTATTTTATAGATTTTAATCTTTTATTCATTTCTATATTTGTTTATTAAACGTGCCTGAATTAACATAAAAGCTTTTATTATAATTATTATTAGCATTTTTAGTTATTTGTATTTTATTTAATTCTTCTTTTGTATCTTCTTTCTTTGCTTTCATTAATTCTAATAATTCATGCTGCACCTTTAATATATCTAGCTCATCACATATATTCGCAAACTCTTCAGTAGTATATTCAATCTTTTCCATATTTTCAATAACCATCTGTCTACTATCTAATAAACCATCTAATTTATTAATTTCGTCCTGTTGCAGCGCCCTAATAAGTTCTATAGTTACCTGCTTAAATTGTACTAACATTTGTGTCAATTCTTTCATAAGAATTTCTCCATTCTATAGCTTTTGCAAGCAATTTACTGTCCCCCACTTAATTGTTGTGTTAACCAATTTGATTGGGAATTCAGTTTATTCATAGCTACTTCCAGTTTTGAAAACTGCATATAAAATCTATTTTCTCTAGCTGATAGACTTTTTATCATTTCATTTATCTTTTTATCTTTCTTTATAATATCCTCAGATAATATAGATTTTATATCCCCTTTTACGCCTGCTTTTTGAATTAAAATCCCTTTTTTACCAGTTGTTCTTGTATAATCTTGTATAATATCATTTATTCTTTGAAATATACCTTGTTCGCTGTTTCTTTTATTTCTAACAATACTTGTATCACCTTCACTATATGGTATTGTAGATTGCTTTGCAAACAAGTTAGCAACCTGTTCACCTCTAGTTTCAATAGCATTTTTTAGTTTTTTCTCATCTATTATAATCTTTCCTCTTTGAGTTGTATCTGCTGAAGTTGATAACCCAATATCTGAAAGATATATGCCTTCGCCTTCTACTCCTTGAAAAAAAGCACTTCTCATTGAACTAAGCATATTGTCTAAATTTGAGTCACCCTTTAACAACCCTTGTTTAGCCTTAATTTCCCATTGTTTAATTTCATCTTCCTTCATATCTTTTTTCTGTTCATCAGAAAGTGGAAGATACTTATATTGCTTCTTTTCATCAGTTTTTCGACTGACCTTCTCTACTAGTTCATTATATTTATCTATGAACCCTTTGATTTTATCATAAGTTTTTTGAGAATTTCCAGTAACGGTAATGTTATTTGTTGTTTTTTCCTCGGTTAAGGTATAGTTAACTCCATCTATTGAAAAAGTATTACCTGGTTTTGTAACAGGAATTCCATCTGTAGAACCTGGAGGAGTTATTGTAACTTTAGCATTTTTTCCAGCTATTAGATCTCCACTAACATATGACTTTGCTATTCCATTTGCATCTTTAGTTGAATTTAATTTTAACCCTGTTAAAACACCACCCGCTACGCCCTCTGTTACCTTTAATGATGCTGACTCTCCTATTTGTAAACTCTCTAGACTAAAACTCTTTGTCAATTCACTAAAATTTAGTTTAACAGCTCCAGAAGTACCTTGGTTAATCTTATCCATTAATTGTGATATTGTATCACCCGCTAATACAGTTATCGATTTATTTGTTTGTGGAGGTCCATTATAATCAAAGGTCAGCGTTCCATCACTTATACCTAATTCACTTAATTTTGTAGTATATTTATCTATTTCTCCACCTAGCGTTGTTTTTATTTCATTTGCACTCTCTATCTTTGCTGCTGTAGCTAATTGATTTACCACCACACTATAGTTTCCAATTACAGCTCCCACAGAAGTCGTAGCGCTAACTCCAGCACCTTTCGTTGTGTCACTATTAACGGCCTTCACATCAAACCCCGCATAGTTGTTTTTACTTAACATATTAGTATCGGATTTTAAGTTATTAAAATATGTATCTGTAATAGTAGCTGTATCTGATAATATATCCCTATAAAGTTCTTGCCTCCAAGATACTATTTGTCTATCCTGTTTCATCTTATCCACTCTCATGGTATAAGGTTTCATCATTTGCTTTACAGTAGCCTCTGTATCCATCCCTGAAGCCATACCAGTAATTCTCATTTAATACACCCTCCTCTTTTATATAATTGATAGTTGAGAATTTTTTTTATACTACGTATAAAAATTTCCATTCTCCGTTCTCAATTTTTCGTCTATTTCCCGCCTTTAGATATCTTATAAGCCTCATTCCAAGTATCCCTAACATCATCAATCAGCGGGATTATCTCATTCATGATTTCTTCACTTTTCTTAATATTAGCATCCGTAAGCCTTCTTACTATAAAATCATAAACCTTCATTAAGCTTTCCGCCCATTCACCACCCTTTGCCACATCCAATGTTGCCATTAATTCATAAAATATATTTTGAGTTTTTACAATGTTTTCATGAGCCTTTTTAGCATCCTTATCTAAAATAGCTTGTCTACCTATTTTTGAAAATTTTACTGCTCCATCTACTAACATCAAAAGCAATTGCTCCTTTGATGCGAAATTCACACTATTATTTTTATAAGTATTGAATGCATTCCCATAAGCGTTCATTGCCATATCCAATCACCTCTACTTTTTAGTATCTATAAAATTCCCCATGATTCTTTGTTCTTTTTCTAAAACATCTTTAAAAACCTCTACGTCATATTGATTATTTCTAAATGCACCTACAGTTATTTTATGATTGTTCTTATATTTTAAAAGCTTACTGCTAAATTCTTGATAAGACTTTGAGTTTTCTTTAGGATTTCTATCTTTATTTACAGATATTGACCCTTTTCTATGAATTACACCAGACTTTGTAGTATCTTTAACTCTTTGTCTTATTTCAACATCAATTTTATTTAATTTAAATTCCATAATACCCCTCCCATCTTTATCCTAGTGGGTTACGCATTTTCTCTAAAAGGTTACTACTTTTCATACTGAAAATTATGCCTTTTTATCTACTAAAATACCGGCCATTTCGCACATTTTAGCTACCATATCTAGTATTTTTTTTGAGGGGATTTCTTTTATCACTTCATTGGTATTGTTATCAATTACCTTTATAATCATTTGATTAAGAACATCATGCTTTTCATACTGCACATGAGTACCTTCACCCTCTAAAAATTTATTTATTTTACTTACTGCATTTTTAACTTCTTTTTCACTATTATCACTTCTACTTAGTGAACTATTGATTTCAACAGGCTTTGAAACCACAAGATTTTCTGCAACTTTATAAAATTTATCTAAATCTGCGGATTTTTTTCCACTAATACCCCCAATATTCATGCTTGCCCCCCCTAATTTATTTTTTTAATTTTTCTAGAGTTGATGCATCAAAAACCATAGCTCTTTGGTTTTCATCTGTAACTTCTTTATAAAGTTCACTCCTTAAAATACTAATTTCCCTTGGTGCACTTATAGCAATTTTTACAGAGCCATTTTCAATTTTAACTATGGTTATTTCAACATCGTCACCTATTAATAAGGATTCGCCTTTTTTTCTACCTATTACTAACATCTATTCGTCCTCCTTGCCTCTTTCTGGAGTACATGACAATTATCACTTGTTATCCGCTTTATATAGTGGTTGTTTTATTTTGTATTTATCATTATCTAATATTAGTTGTTCCCCTAAATTTTCTTTTATATTAATAATTATAGGAGCTTTTAAATTAGTAGTCATATCTTCAATATTTGAACTTAAAGTTACTGTAGTTAATACTAATACTGCTTCAGGCGTCGCAATTTGGAGTTCTTTTATATATGTATCCGGTATTTTAAATTCGTAATCCATAAGGATTGTAAAGGGTGATACCAATACTAAACCCACTTCAGCATCTTCAATTGAGTGTAATATACTAAAAATTTCATTACTTTCTAAGGGAAAAATTATAAAGTTTTTAAGTTCCTTAAATCCCGGTAGACCTTTTTTGAACACTATAACATCTTCATCACCATATGCTCGAGCGCCATGGTACTTAGTAACTATCTCCATAATACAAATCAACTCCTTTAGTGAAAATCATTTTGCTCTCGATTTTCAATTTCCAACTCTCCACTACCTCAAGTAATCTAGCAATGAAGGCTGAAGTACCTTAGCACTAGTTTGTAGCGATGCCATATATATGGTTTGCATAGTAGCATATTCCATGGATTTTTCTGTAATATCTATATCCTCTGTTGAAGACAGGATTTCTGTCATATTAAAATTTGCATCTACATTCCTATCTTCAGCACTTTCCATTCTATTCTGCTTTGAACCAACCTCAGAACGTAACTTTAAAACATTTGTCATAGCTTTTTTTATTCCTGCTAAATCCCCCTTGATCAACTCTTTAATCTCATCAGGTTTTACTGAATCAAGATGGCTAGTAATATTACCCAGTAATTTCATAAGATTCTCATCACCTGTTCCATAATTTATAACTTGTGATGCTGTAATATTATAATCCATAGTAACTCCTTGGGACACTTCTACGAGTAGCTTGTCAGGTCCTTGGACTAGGCCTAAATCTTTAGTTGCAGCGGTATCGGAGAATCTTATAACACCTGATGCACTACTAATTTCAAATCTTCCATCAGCATTTGCTTTAACTGTAACTATTGTAGTTGGTGGTGGTGTTGTTCCATTAATACTTTTTTCAAGGATCTTAGCTGCATCCCCCATAGTTGTACCACTTTTAATATCATCAGTTATTTTTACGTCCATCGATACTCCATCTAAATACATGTTAAATGTATCACCTTTATTTACCGCTGTACCCGCATAAGCCATTTCTATCCCTGTACCTTTAGTGACCACTTTTGGTTTTAGGTTACAAATCAACTCATCATTTTTTCCACTTGCATCTTTTCCTGTTCCCGTAGGGTTACTTGTTCCGTCTGTGCCACCAAATATATATTTACCATCAAAACTTGTGTTAAGTATTTGTGATAATTCCCCCACCTTTTGATTTATCTCATCCTTAACAGCTTGTCTTTCATCTGCACCATAACTACCATTTCCAGCGGATAATAAAAGATCTTGAATTCTTCCAACTACATTCCCTACCTGTCCTAATGCTGTATCCGTTGTATCAAGCCAATTTATTGAATTTTTAATGTTACTATTATATTGTTTATTTGCATCTATCTCTGAATACATTTGCATTATTCTAGAAGCTTTAGAAGGATCGTCCGAAGGTCTTTTTATTTCTTTACCAGAGGACATTTGATTCTGAAGCCTACTCAGATTAGTTAAATTTGTTCTCATATCTCTCAAGAAATTATTTGAAAGCATTTTATTGGTTACTCTCACATCTTCACCCCTTAACAATTAAATTCTATTTTTATCTTTTTAAACCATTAATAACCAAATCTAGAAGTTCATCCACGGTTGAAATAATCTTTGCATTAGCTTGATAAGCATGTTGATATTGAATCATGTTAGCCATTTCCTCATCCAAAGATACACCTGAGATGGAGGCTCTTGATTCATCTAAATTTGCCAGTACTATTTCATGGTTTTTTACAATTCTTTTTGCCTCTTGGTTATCTACTCCTACCCTATTAACTATATCTGTAAAATAACCATCCACAGTCATTCCATTTGAATCGGATTTAACCATCATCACTCCTAAAGTAGCATCTTGCGCAAATTTACCCGTCAAAAAACCATCTCTTGTTGTATCCACATTAATGCTTTGAATCCCTAATCTTACATCTCTAAGCTTTGCAATGGCTAATGCTCTATATCCATTAGTTGCTCCTGGAGTATCACCTTGTCCAACCTTAATCTTCATAACATCATCAAGAATTTCTTTGTTAATAGAGATGTTACCTGCTGTAATTTCTTGCTCCGTGCCTCCAAGCTCGCTATTAACAAAAAACATTAACTTATCCTTCGTTGCATCACTTTCCCCGCTATGCACCGCATTTATAGAGAATGCAATACCCTTAGCTAGACTATTTAACTCATTTACATATTTATCTATATCTGCTTGCACGGACATAAATCCTTTAAGCTCTCCCGTTGCTGGAGAAAATAGTTTTAAATCAGTAAATGAAGCACCATCCTCAATTTTACTACCATCTGCTTTAATAGCATTACCCTCATTATCTGACCAAAGCACTCTACCTTGATCTAATTCTTTATATTCAGCAGCACTCAAGGTCATGGTCATAGTTACCTTATTTTTATCCGTTGCCATATTCCCGTTTTTGTAGTAAGTCACCTCATAACTTCCATCTTTACCTGGTTTTTGATTATCCTTTGGTACAATACTACTTACATAAGAAAATCTTCTTACTTCGTCATTTGGGTTAGACTTTATAAGGTATGCATTTCCCATACCTGAGGTCTCATCCGGTTTAAGATCTTCCCCACCTAATGCTTTTTTATCAATAGTTATACCAAATTTAGTACTTAACTGATCTACTAACAAATCTCTTTTATCCATTAAATCATTAGGCTCATTTCCACCAATTTTTACACTTATAACCTGTTTATTTAATTCATTTATTTGATTAAGCATACTGTTTACATCCACTACATTCTGCTTAATAGTCTTTTGGCTATTATCTTTTAATTTTATTAACTGATTATATGTATTATTTAATTCATCTGTAAGCGCTTTGGATTGTTGTGCCACTACAGTTCTTGCATTTGAACTTTCTGCACTATCTGAAAGTACTTGCCAAGATTTAAAAACCTTACTTAATAAAGTTGACACCCCTGTGTCGCTAGGCTCATTCATAATACTTTCAATTTCTGAAAGAAATTTTTCACGTCCTTCATACCAACCCGTTGTTCCATTTTCTGTTCTTATCTGATAATCTAAAAAGGTATCTCTAATTCTTACTATAGAAGAAACCTGTACCCCAGTACCTAATTGTCCTGGTCCCATGGCATTATTCATAGAAGGCATACCAAAAGGCCTTGTAGTCTCCATATTAGCTCTTTGTCTTGAATATCCTTCTGTATTAGCATTGGCTACGTTGTGACTTGTTACGTCTAGTGCTTTTTGTTGGGCACTCATGCCTCTTTTCGCTACATTAAAAGTTCCGAACAATCCTGACATTTCTTTCACCTCAACCTTATACTATTTTTTTACTTTACCATATGCATTGTAAGTCGCTACTTCTCTTGATGGATTTAATACATTTAATATTCTATTTGTAAAACTAAGTCCTTGTTTTATAAGTAACTCGTTTGTATCTTTTTGAAGTACAACTTCTTGTAATAAGTTGTTTATTTTAAAAAAATTCTTTTCAAGCTCTTTATCTTTAAATTCTTCAATTATGGACCTCATAGTTTTGCCTTCCGTAATTTTTCTTCGCTCAACTTCCATAAATGCTATATCTTTATTAGCTTTTTTAATCTTGTCTACGCAAGCTTCCATTCCAAAAATATCATTAACAACTATACATTTGTGTTGCTCTTCAAGTCTTAATAAAAGAGTTGTAATAGCTTCTATTTCATGTATTATGACGCTATTTAGTTTTTGCCTCATAACTAAACCTCTCTATCCTTCATAATGTCCATCATTCTAGTAGCCGTTAATTTTGAGTCCATCTTGTAGGTACCCTGCATTACTTCATTTCTGATAGCTTCTATCTTTGCCTCTGAATTAACTGATTTACTATCCAATGATAATGCACTTAAACTTTTTCCTACTGAGGATAATTCTATGGTATCTTTTTTTGTAGCTGCTACCTTTGATTCTGTTTTAGGTGTATTATTTTTATAGAAACTAACTACGTTATTTTTTACTCCATCTATTTTCATTCATAACCACTCCTAGCTTTTAATATCTTTATACTAAATTCACTTCTAGTTTGTTCTATCTATCTCTATTATCGTATATAATCTTTCAAAGTTTATACTCCATTTTGTTATTATCCAATATTAATAATTTGTTTACTATATGTATTTATTTTCATCTGCTTTTTCTAAGATATCATAAATATTTATAACACAAAAAAATAAAAAGGAATAAATTTTCTTTATTCCTCAAATAAAAAGGAATAAAGAAAATTTATTCCTTTTTATATCATATATATTTTTCTTTAATCTTTATTTTATATTCACTATTCAGCTATAACTTTAACTCTTTCTTCTCCACTAATTATACTAGTAATTCTAACTCCAAAATTTTCATCTACAACTACTACTTCACCGTAAGCTACCTTTTTACCATTTACTAAAATATCTACTGGTTCTTCTGCTAGCTTATCAAGTTCAATTAGTGATCCAGTTCCTAAATTCAAAATATCCCTAATGTTCTTTTTAGTTTTTCCAAGTACTACGGAAATTTCTAGTGGAACATCTAATATTAAGTCAATGTTTCTTGGAGAACTATAAACAGGAGCTTTTGTCAGCGGCGCAAAAGCTGCTTGCCTAACTTCTACTTGTGGCTGCTGTCTTTCAATAGGTTTTGCGTAGTATTCAGGTTGGGCCGGCACACTAGTATAAGCTGCTTCCTGCTCTGCAGATGTTTTAGCAGAAACCGGTTCTGGTTTTGGTGTTTTAATTTCGTTTTGCGTGTTCTCGACTTTAGGTGCCTCCGGAATTTCTTCTGTACCCATCATAATATCTACTATTTTTTTAGCAGTTTCAATTGGAAGAACTTGCATTATAGAACTATCAACTAAATCACCAATAGTCAATTTAAAAGCTACCTGAACAACTTGTTCATTTTCATCTATACTATCACTTAAGGGTGATGTATTATCATCCCATATCTTAGATTCGGGTGGTGAAATATTTACCGTTCTAGCAAACATTGTTGCCATAGATGTTGCCGCAGAACCAATCATCTGATTCATAGCTTCTGAAACAGCACTAATTTCGATTTCTGAAAGAGGTGGTGCACCTTCTATTTTCCCATCTCCACCCATCATTAAACTAGCTATAACTGCCGCATCAGTAGTCTGCATAACCAAAAGGTTTCCACCTGTAATACCACTTGTATACTTAACGTCTAAAGCAATATTAGGGATCTCATAGTTAGCTCTTAATTCTTTAAGTGTAGTTATTGAAACTACAGGCGTTGCTATATTTACTGGTTGGCCCGTTATAGTGGAAAGAGCTGTTGATGCTGAGCCCATAGAAATATTTCCAACTTCACCTAACAAATCTCTCTCAATTTCAGAAAGCTCAAATTTTTCTATAGGCTCTGAGCTCATGGCATTTTCAGAGCTTTCGCCTTGGCCTGAACTTTCGCCACCTCCATTTAAGAGAGCGTCGATTTCTTCTTGTGAAAGAAAGCCGTTACTCATAATTTTCCACATCCTTATCTATTATATCTAGTATCTCAATTCCTCTGTTTTTACCTATAATTCCAGGTTTACCTGTATAGCACAAATGTTCCTCTACAAATACTTTAATTGGACTGTCACTTGCATTATCCAATGTGATGACATCCCCCTCTGTTAATTGTAAAAATTCATTTACAGTGATGTTTGTAGAGCCTAGCATTCCTGTCATTGGAACGCTTACTATATTTAATCGATCTTTTAATTTATTTCTAGAATCATTTAGAATTTCTTCATTGTTTTCTCTAAACCAATATTGAACAACTAGTTTATCAAGTACTTTTTCAATACTTAAATAAGGTATACAAATATTTATAAATGTACTATTATTGCATAGTTCTACGGAAAAAGTAATTAGAGCAACTGGTTCATTTGGTGCTAATGTTTGATTAAGTGCAGGATTAGTTTCTACTGCCTCAATTTCTGGTTCTACTTCCAAAACATCTTCCCAAGCAAGTTTAAGATTAGCTATAAGCCCCGCATTTACATTTCTTAATATATTTATATCTATATCAGAAAACTCCTTGAGTTTAACTTTTCTAGTACCCATTCCTCCCAAAAGTATATCAATTACTTGAAAAGAGAACTGAGGATTAGTCTCAAATAATATAGACCCACTTAGTGGTGGCATTTTAAATATAGTTAAAATAGTAGGGTTTGGAATCGAATGAACAAATTCATCATAGGTTATTTGCTGAATACTTTCAATCTTAACCTTTACATTATTTCTTAGCTGTGCAGATAAATAACTTGATATTATTCTTCCATAATTATCGTGAATGAGCTCAAGAGTTCTCAAATGATCCTTTGAGAACTTTTGAGGGCTTCTAAAATCATATAACCTTATTCTATGTTTTTCCTCTTCACCCGGGAGCTGATCTGGTTCTATTTCCCCAGAAGAAAGGGCAGATAAAAGTGAATCTATTTCACTTTGCGATAATACTTCTGCCATATTCCTACCTCATTTCTCTGTATAAAGTATGATTAATATATATATATATTTCAGTAAGTGCTTACCATTTGGTAAGTGCTTACCATTTGGTAAGCTCTTATCTTTCGGTAAGCTCTTATCGTTCGATAAGCTCTTATCTCTCGATAAGCTTACCAATATCAATTAATGTAACTATTCTATCTTTAAAGTTTATAACCCCTTTAATATAGGTTTTTTTTCTGTCAGTTTCAACTTTTTCAATTAAATTTTCTTCAATTTCTAATACTTCATCAACTTGATCCACAGTTACCCCAACGGATTCTTCTTGTAGATTTAATATAATAATATTTTCTTGAGAGCCTACGCTTTTTTCAATATCTAAAAGGAGATTTATATCTAAGAGGGAAATTATATTACCTCTTAGATTAATTAAGCCCTTTATATAATCTGCGGATTTAGGTACCTTTGTAATTTCCATCATATCATTAATACTTTGAACAATAGACGCTTCTACTGCAAACTGTTCATCATTAACTTTAAATACAACTACTTGCATAATGTTATCCTCCTAGCCTATGACTTTTTTTATTGCTTCAAGTACTCTATCTGCCTGAAATGGCTTAACAATAAAATCTTTTGCACCAGCCCTTATTGCATCCATAACCATACTTTGTTGACCCATAGCGCTACACATGATTATTTTTGCAGTAGGATCAATTAATTTTATTGCTTTAACAGCTTCAATTCCATCCATATCAGGCATGGTGATATCCATAGTAACCACATCTGGTTTTTCTACTTTGTATAGTTCCACTGCTTTTAACCCATTGTTTGCTTCACCAATAACTTCAAATCCATTTTTTTCTAATATATCCTTTATCATCATTCTCATAAATGCCGCGTCATCAACAATTAATACTTTAGCCATTTTATATTACCTCCAATTAATTTACACCTAGTGAATTTAATATTTTTTCTAGTGATCCGGGCATCGGTATATAATAAAAATGCCCGCTTACCTTATGATTTTCTTGTAAAAACTGTGTTTCTAAATCAAGTACATACTCATCAAATTGACCTGATTCAATAAAAGTAGTAGAAAGTATTGCCCCCATCATGTCTACTGCAACAGCTGGCACAGAAGGCATAATAGCAAGATTGGTAAGCTTTGATATTGCATTCATAAAAGAGCTTGCAATAATATTTCCTATTTCACATAATGCCGAACTTCCAATTTCAGTTATCTCCTCCTGCTGCTCACGTAAAAGACTTGATATAATTTTTATTGCAGTTTCTTTATCTAGTGTAAACAGTATATTACCTGGTATATCTCCCAGGACTCTTACAATTACACCAATTACAACTTCTTCAACTCCATTTTTAGCAAAGATGTCATCAAAGGGAACAATATTTACTGCCGGCACGGTCATATCTACTTTTTCATTCAATAACTCAGATAAGGATGTAGCTGCATTTCCTGCACCAATATTGCCTACTTCTTGTAGTACGTCTAATTGCATAGCACTAAGCTCAGAATAATCCATATTATATCCTCCTATACTAAGGCAGCAGCATCTAGTATCAATGTAACTAGTCCATCCCCTAAAATAGTTGCGCCTATATATTCTGTTAATCCCTGCAGTGTTTTCCCTAGAGGTTTTATTACAATTTCTTGTTGTCCTAGAAGCGAATCTACTAACAGCCCTACTATTTTCTCTCCCACTCTTACAATAACAATGTATTTCTTATTTTTATTGGTAGTTTCTATTTGCAATTTTTTGCTTACCCTTACTAGTGGAATTACAGAATCATTGTAAACAATAACTTCTTTATTATTAGTTTTCTTAATCAGGTCCTCCTTGTAGTCTATTACTCTATCAATATAACCAAGAGAAATGGCCATAGTTTCATCACCAATTTTTATTAATAATGCTTGGATAATTTGTAGCGTCAATGGTAATCTTATAATAAAGGAAGTACCTTTGTCAATCTCACTTATAGCATCTACTGTTCCGCCAAGGGCAGCAATTTTAGTTTTAACAACATCCATGCCAACTCCACGTCCAGAAATATCTGTTACTTCCTCATTAGTACTAAAGCCTTGTGCAAAGATTAAATTCTTTATATCTGCGTCTGACATTCCTTCAGTATTTATACCAACTTTATTAGCCTTTGCCTTTATTTTATCAACAGCTAGCCCTTTACCATCGTCTTCTACCTTTATTATGGCCTTAGTGCCTTCTGCATAAGCTATAAGTTTAATCACACCAACAGGATTTTTCCCCTTAGCAATTCGTTCTTCACTAGATTCTATACCATGGTCTGCAGCGTTTCGAAGCAAATGGAGTAGTGGTTCACCTATTTCATCAATAACAGTCCTATCAAGCTCTGTCTCCTGTCCTTGTATTTGAAGATCCATTTCTTTTCCTAAATCTTTTGATAAATCTCTTATCATCCTTGGAAATCTATTAAATACTACTTCTAGAGGGAGCATTCTTATTTTCATAACTAAATCCTGCAGTTCTGAGGTAGCTCTTGCTACTTGTTCTAGTGTTTCATTTAAATCATTTAATTTATGAACACTACTTATCTGTTCTAGTCTTGTTCTATGAATTACAAGTTCTGAAACCATGTTCATAAACTTATCTAGTCTATCCAGTTCAACTCTCACAGATTGATGTGCTTTTTTGTGAACTACCGCTTCTTTTTTATCTTCTTTACCTTTAACCTCCATAGTTGCTATAGCTTTTGGAGATTCTTCTATACTTTTAATTTTCACTGATTTATCAGGCAAGTTATCATTACCAATTTCAACGTCAACATTTTCAACCATTACCTTTTCCACTTCAGAAATACTTAATAAATTATCAATAACTTCATCTTTTTCTTTATTAGTAATATAGATTAAACTTATTTCAAATTCAAAGTTTTCATTTTCTAAATCCTCAGCTCCTGGTATGGATTTTATTATTTCACCAAATTCTTCTAAGCTCTTAAAAATAAGAAACGCTCTTGCTGACTTAAGCAGGGTATTTTCACTTAGTAAAATCTTTATTTCATAGGCATTGTACATTTTATCCATAGCTTGTTTAATAACATTAATGTCATATTCATTAAGGGTAATTCGCTCAGCCCCATTATGATTACTATCCTTAGTTACAGCTATTTCTTTTTTCTGATTATCAGCAGTTCCACTTCCTTCTGCTATAGAATGTAGATCATCTATTATATCATCAATGGAAAGCTTCTCAGAAATCCCCTCTGATATATTATTTACCATTTTTTCTAGTGTATCTAGACATCTAAATAGAACAGTTACTACCTTTTCTGTTACTTTAAGCTCACCTTCGCGAAATTTAGAAAGAACATCTTCCATTTTGTGTGTTAATTCAGCCATTTGACTAAATCCCATAGTTGCAGCCATACCCTTTATGGTATGAGCTACCCTAAATATTTCATTTAGTTTGTCCATATCTTCTGGTTGTTGTTCTAAAATAAGAAGTGCTTCATTCAATGTCTGCAAATTTTCCATAGATTCTTCTAAAAACATTGACATATATTGTGATGTATCCATTTTTTCCCCTCCTTGTTGATTGTACTCCCCTTACATTTTTTTATAAATAAATGTTGATGCCTTTTCAAATCCATACTCTTTATAATTATATATACTCTCAGTGGCCCCAACGAAAAGTAATCCGCCTTTTTTTAATGACTCACTAAATTTTTTATATATTTTATCCTTAATATCTGCATTGAAATAAATAACTACATTTCGACACACTATTAAATCAAAATTATTTTCGTACTTATCCAGAATAAGATCATGTTTTTTAAAGTCCACCATTTTTTTTATGGCAGAATTAATGCAGTATTTATCCTCTTTAACTAGAAAATATTTTTCCATGAATTGTTTTGGCACGTTTTTAACTTCTGCACTGACATATTCGCCATTTTTTGCTTTTTGAAGTATTGTACTGTCTATGTCTGTAGCTACAATTTTATGATTCGCTCTTGGGTATAAATCATCCATAATCATAGCTAATGAATAAGGCTCAGCTCCAACAGAACAGGCAGCACTCCAAACTTTAAGCCCTCCATTACAGGTCAGTTCCGATTTAACTTTTTGTGAAAGTTCCTGGAATATTTCTGGATTTCTAAAAAATTCTGTTACGTTTATTGTAATGAAGTCTAAGAATTTTTGTTTTTGAAGAGGATCACTCTTTAATAAACTAATATACTCTTCTACAGACTTCGCCCCAACTCTTGACATTAAACTTAAAATTCGCCTATGTAATTGGTTAGATTTATAAGCGGCTAAATCTATCTTATATTCTTTCAAAACCCATTCTTGAAAATATATTAAATCCATTATTATAATCATCTCCCCATTACAATCTTATTAATTTCCTGCGCAACATTATCTAAGGGAACAACCTCATCTACTTTACCTGTTTCAAAAGCCGCCTTTGGCATCCCATATATGGTGCAAGTAGATTGGTGCTCTGCCATAGTTATGCCTCCATTGTCTTTAATTGCTACTGTGCCTTGCGCTCCATCTCGTCCCATGCCAGTAAGTATAACACTTAGTAGCTTCGGTCCATATACTGCGGTGGCGGACATAAAAAGTTTATCTACTGCTGGTCTAACACCCCAGATAGTAGGCTCTGTATTTAAATGTATCCTCTTATCTAATCCTACTTCCATATGATATCCACCAGGAGCGATATAAACTACATTTTTTAAAACTGCGTCGCCCTCCCCCGCTTCTATAACCTTCAGTGTACTATTTAAATTAAGTCTCTCTGCAAAAGCCTTTGTAAATCCCGTTGGCATATGCTGCACCACAAAGACTGGCACTCCTATATTATCGGGCAGTGCTGTTATTACTTTATATAGGGCTTTAGGACCGCCTGTAGAAGCTCCGATGACCACAGCCTCCACCTTGTGCATTTTGATGGCTTTATTGCCTGTAGTGGCCCCTATATTGGCAGTGTTTTTACCTTCTCTCTGCATAAAAGCCAATTTAATTTTTCCTACCAATTCACCTTTAACCTTAGCAATGTCTAGTGATATTGCTCCAGAGGGTTTTGCTACAAAATCAAAAGCACCTTGCTCAAGGCAGTCCATTGTAAATTCCGTACCACTTTTAGAACCACTACTAAGCATAATAACCGGTACATTAACATTGTTTTTTTTCAATTCCTTTAAGGTTTTTATACCATCCATTTGAGGCATTTCAATATCCATAGTTATTACATCAGGCATTTTACTGGTTATTTTTGTTAACAAGTCTTCACCATTTTTTGCTGTATCTATAACTTCCATTTCTGCCTCAGCATTAATCATATCAGAAATGATTTTTCTCATTAATGCTGAATCATCTACTACAATCACTTTAATTTTCTTTAACAATACATCACCTCATTAACTATGTATAAATCTAAATCTCTACGGTTCCCATACCTACTGTTCTAATAGCCAGCAGCCCACTAGCGGTATCAAATATTAAGGTTCTGCCTTTATTACCGCCAATGTCTTCTGAAAGTATTGGAATGCATAAAATTTTTAGAGCATTTTTTACTGCGATACCATTTCTACTGCCGATGTCCATTATTATACTTTTATCAGGGAAGTTAAACATTGAAGCTCCACCTGCTATTTTAGCCCTCATATTTTTAAGCTTTGCACCTTTTTTTATCATCTTCTCTACCAGGATTGGGATAGCTAAATCTGCAAATTTGATTTCGTTAGTTATTTTATTGAATTGGCTGCTATCTGGAAGCATTATATGTGCCAATCCTCCAATACCTATAGTTTTATCATAAATTGCAATGCCCACGCAAGACCCAAGCCCCACAGTTATTAATTTATCTGGCGAAAAAGTCACATTCAAATCCGAAATTCCTACTTTTATCTCATTATATTCCATATTTACACCCTATTTTATAATATTTCATTTTTTTCTTCTTCTGTTAATATAGCTGCAAGATTTAAATATATAATTATTTTACCATCAATCTTAATAAGCCCTTTGATATATCTTCTGGATATTCCAGAAATGATTTCTGGTGAATCTTCTATGCTATCTATCAATACATCCTTAACTTCAGAGACAAAATCAACTATTATACCTATTTTACTTTGGTCTTGTTTCGTAACTATTATCTTACAGCCTTCTTGTATTTCAGCTAGAGGCAAGTTAAATCTTTTTGACAATGCTATAACTGGCAAAATACTACCCTCATAATTTATGACACCTTCCACAAATTGTGGTGAATCTGGAACTTTAGTTGAATATTCATAATCCAGTATTCTTTCCACTTCCACAATATTTGTAGCATAATGCTCATTATTTATGCTGAAAATCAAAATCTTAATTTCTTCCTGCTTCATATTAAATCCCCCTACAACAGTAATTTATCAACAACTAGTTCTCTACTTTCATCTATATACGCATGAATGTTTTTGCTGGCAACATCTAGAATATATTCCCTAGTACCTATAGTAAACCTAGTATTGGGATAAGCGACTTCTGCCCATATATGGCCATGGTTTTCTACAATAAGTTTTGTTGCTACTCCACCCATTCCCCCAACTATTTTGCATTTAATTTCTTTTCCTGCTTTTATAACTCCACCCCTAGCTACGCTTTTATCCTTTTGAAATATTACGCTATCACTTGCTTCTATTTGTGATACGTATTGTCCAATACCGCTAAAGGTAATATTACCAGAACTCTTAATTATTGAGTCTTGGCAATAGTCTAGCGCTACATCCACAGGAAGAGTTAAATTCATAGATAGTAGAGAAATTTTATTATCAATAATTGACACTGCAGCATTTAGTTCCTCATAACTCTTGATATTAAGAGGACCAAGCTCCAGTATCCTATTTTTAATAATAAATACTAATTCATCTTCAGAATTTCCCAGCTTCAAAATTCTTTTAGCTACCTTAATAGAAGTTTGAGAGAGTTTTTTGAATTTAGTTTCCATTAAAGTTTTAATTAATTCACCATCACTAGTATTTCTTACTAAAAGATTCAAATCTTTTAATTGTTTTATGGAAGCTATTAATTTTGTTAGGTCGTCTTTCATGCAATTTAAATCACTTAAATGTTCTAAAATTAATACATCTTCTTTTCCAGCTGAAACGTTTGAGTGAATTACATTACCATTTATCACAACATCTCCATTAGCAGTAATTTCTGCTTCTGAAACATTGTTTTTAACTAAAATGCAATTACCAGACTCTACTTTCATGCCTTCCCGTACACTGCCATTTATAACTATATCCCCTACAAATTTAATATTTCCAGTTTTTAATTCCACATCTCCATTTATTTCATGAATTTTATAAACAAAAAACGTATTCCCCCTGGCTGAAGGTCTACCCTCGCTTGTAGCCACCACAGTAAATTCATCTTTAAGCGCACTACCCTCACCTGCACCTATAACTATTTTTTTCGCATTTTTAACTTTTATAATTTTACCTGTAATATCTATTCCATCTTCACCATTTTTTCCTGGATAGTGAATAGCTAGAACTTGTCCTATTTCTACTCCCACTACAGTACCTATAGCCTTGTAGTCTATAACCTTAACATTGTCATCTTGCAGGTCTTCTTTTTCATCTGTCTCATTATATTTAATATCCAACCTATCATCTATCTTGTCTATAGTTTTCTTCCCAGATGCTATAAGCAGGTCCGAAATTTCATCAGCCTTTGCACATTTAATAATGCTCATCTTCAAAATTCCATATTTTATATTGTGATTTAATAACTCATTTTTAATTTCTGATTCTGTAAATTTAGGCGGCATGATTTCTTCTTTTATGTCTATTGCCGTTGTCATTATGCTTGCTTTCTCAGCATCTTTTAATTTATAGACGGTACTGGGTTTGTATATAATACTAATGTACGCTTCCATCTTATCTTCACTTATTCTTAAGTTCATCTGCCTTTTAGCCTCATCTTCTTTAAACACAAATTCTATCTTGCTTTCCGAAGTGACAGGAGTACATTTATTAATCTTTTCCCCATTTATAATTATTGCAATGTTATTGCCTGAGGAAATTACTGCTGGTTTCCCACCTGGGCAAGGGTCTTTTACAATAATTCTACCCTGCTGAATTTCTATTGTTCCGTCTATTTCTTGCTGCTGAGCAGCTTTTTTAGAAACATCTTCTTTAAAAGCATCTTCTTCTTTAAGGTTTTCATCATCCAAAACCTCTATTTCATCCACAGAAATTATAGCATGTTTATTAAAAAAATGAGTTTTCTCCTCTAATATTGTATATTTTAACTTTTCTATTGGAACCCCCAAACTAAAACTTGCATCAGCTAAACATTCCTTTACATTCAAACCTTGGAATTTTTTTCCACATGCCTTAGTTACCAATTATACCACCCCTTTCTATAGAGAAATTATACCATATTTCTTCTATTCTTTTGCTTTACATTTCAATTGTTTTATTTGTTTATCGACCTATTTCCTATAAACTTTACAATTTTCTGTTTATCCTCATTTAATTCAGCTTGAAATCCCACTATTATTGAATTTATTATTGAATTTTTCGAGGAATTAAAAGAAAACTCATCCACACTTTTGATCGGCAGTACATTGGGTGAAGTTCCAGAAATAAAAAGTCCCGTTAAGGATTCAATGTCGCTTTCATGAACATCTCTTTCTTCAACTACTATATTTAACTTTTGGCAAGCTTTTATAATAAATTGTCTTGTTATACCAGGCAGAACATTCTCTACCTTGGAGGTTAAAACAATAGATCCTATAACCATAAAGATATTTGATCTACTACCTTCAGTAATAAAGCCAGCATCATCCACTAAAATTGCCTCATATGCGCCACTACTAGCAATTTTTTCGTTTACCTTGTCTCTGAACATATTATCCATAACTTTAGCATTGGGGTTATTACGTTCTACCTGATACATAATAGTTTTTACACCTTGCGCATATTGCTCTTTTGATGGATATGCATGAGGTATAAAATAGGCTAAGAACCTTTCATTTAATGTTTTATCCTTTTCACTATCAGCCACATTGGGCTGATAATTAATAACTAATTTTAGATTTCCATCACAAATATTATTCCTATCTATTAATTCAAGGATTCCATTTATTATTTTTTCCCTTGTAACACACAAATTATATTTCATAATTTTCGCAGAATTTTCTAAGCGGTTTAAGTGCTCCAGAAGAAAAATAGGTATTCCATCACTTATCCTTATAACTTCGTATAGTGATTTCCCTGTACTCACATTATAATTTTCAAATTCTTCCCTTGGCTTAAATTCCTCCCCAAATAAAAAGTATTCATTTATGCATTTGTCCATATATATCTCCCCCTTTTAATTTCGTGTATAGATATAATTTTCAGATTTTTATTTCCATCTTAAAATTTCAATTTTATGGTGGGTTTTCTTAAAATTTATTAAGTAAGGATGTCCTACCAAATTAAAAAGCGGCAAATCTGACAGAGAATCAGAAAACATATAAGAGTTTTCAAAGTCAACCACCATATTTTCCTTTTTCAAAACTGCTTTTAGTCTTTTTACTTTTTCTTCTCCCTTACAATTTTCCCCCAAGATTTCATTTCTATGTAAGCCATTCTCCAGGGTAAACCGCGTCCCTATTACTTTGTCTACTTCTTTTATGTTGTAGAGCTCATTTAAATAGAACTCAGCGGAGGCAGAAATTAAATAAATTTTGTATCCCTCTGCTTTCATTTTTTTTATCATTACAATAGCATCATTATATAATATTTTACTTAAACGTTTTTCATAAAATTCCTTGACAATTTTTTTCATTTCATTTTCCTCTATACCATCAATAAATCGTATAAAGGTTTTCTTTACTTTTGAAGCATCATGGATCTTCAAAGCGTAAAAAATAGATGAATATATACTTTTAGGTAGATATTTTAATAATCTAGGATTCTTTCTCATCATAAAAAAATAAAATTCTACCAGTGTCTCTCGTTTGGTTAGTGTGTAATCCACATCGAAAATAGCTAATTTTTCTTTCACAACGCATATTCTCCTTTAATTATACTTTTTTACCCATAGGCTACTCTTATTGTACTCTTATAATATTAATATTGTTACCATAAGTACACTATTAATTACTTTTTTTAAAATTAAAAAAAGCCGATGCAATTGCAACGACTCTTTTGTAAAACTATTTCTCTTCTTTAATCATTTCTTCATAATATGCAGTTACTTCTGCGAATTCTTCATCTTCAGGGATAATTAATTCGCCTGTTTCTTCATCTCCAATTACTTTGAAAAGATATATTGAATCGTCCTCAGGATTTTGAACTAATGCATATTCATTATCTTTATAAGTAAATCCATCTACTATTTCACATGGAACTACATTACCATTTTCATCTTCTAAATCTACAGTTAGTGCTTCTCCTTCTCCACAGCCGCAACCGCAACCCTCGTGTTCATCGTGATCATGACCACCACATCCACAGCCTTCATTTTCTTGGTCATTTGAACCACATCCGCAACCATGATTGTCTCCACATCCGCAACCTGAGTTTTCTTGGTCTACGGAAGGCATTTTTTTATCTTCATTCATAATGTGTTACCTCCTACATTTCAGTATATTCTATATTCTACCCTTAATTTGAAAATATTAAAAGAGTTTTTTCAAAATTTTAATGTTAAGTTATTGTTAAATCTTTTTTGTGTGTATTTTAATTACAAAAGAAGATGAAATTTAATTCATCTTCTTTTGAATTTGCAATTTTAAATAAAACCTTAAATACTATTTTTGGTCAGCAAGTCTTTTATAACTGTCTAATCTTTCCATAGCATCTTTTTCTGTTTTAACAAATAATGCTTCTGCTGTTTCTGGGTATATTTTTGCAAGTGAAGAATATCTTACTTCGCCCATTAAATATTCTCTAAATGAAGTAGTTGGTTCTTTAGAGTCTAATATAAACGGATTCTTTCCTGCTTCTTTAAGTTCTGGATTAAATCTATACATAGCCCAGTATCCAGATTCAACAGCTCTCTTAGTTTCAAATTGAGTACATCCCATACCTGCTCTGATACCATGATTAATACATGGAGCATAAGCAATTATAAGTGATGGTCCTTTGTATGCTTCTGCTTCTTTTATAGCTTTTAGTGTTTGATTTTTATCAGCACCCATTGCTATTTGAGCAACATAAACATATCCGTAACTCATTGCCATCATACCTAAATCTTTTTTCTTAGTTTTCTTACCAGTTGCTGCAAATTTTGCAATAGCTGCAGTTGGTGTAGATTTTGAAGATTGACCTCCAGTATTTGAATATACTTCTGTATCCATTACAAGAATATTTACATCTTCGCCAGATGCAAGTACATGATCAACTCCACCAAATCCTATATCATAAGCCCAACCGTCTCCACCAAATATCCATTGAGACTTTTTAACTAAATGATCTTTTTTACTGAATATTTCTTTTAATGCTTCATTATTGTCTTTTTCAGCTGTTAACAATGGTAACATTTTAGCTGTTGCAGTTTTTGAACCTTCTGCATCTTGTTTGTTTTCAATCCATTCATTAATAGCTGCTTTTAATGCATCACTTGTGTTTAAAGTTAAAGCTTTCACTGCTGACAATTCAACTCTATCTCTTAATTGAGTAGTTCCAAGGAACATTCCAAGTCCAAATTCAGCATTATCTTCAAATAATGAGTTAGCCCAAGCTGGTCCCTGACCACATTCATTAACTGTATATGGTGATGCTGGTGAACTTCCTCCCCAAATTGAAGAACATCCTGTAGCATTAGCTATGAGCATTCTATCTCCAAATAATTGAGTAATAAGTCTAGCATATGGAGTTTCTCCACATCCAGCACAAGCTCCACTGAATTCCATTAATGGTTTTTCAAATTGACTTCCCTTAACAGTTGCAGTAGTCATAGGGTTAGCTTTTTTAGATAATGATTGTTCGAATTTCCAATTTTTTATTAATGATGTTTGTGTTTCATATGGTTTCATAATTAATGCTTTTTCTTTTGCTGGACATACTTCTGCACAGTTACCACATCCAGTACAATCTTCTAAACTTATACCCATAGTGAAATTCATTCCTTCAAAATTCTTTCCACCAGTAGCTTTTTTACTTACATAACTTTCTGGAGCGTTCTTAAGTTCTTCATCTGTAGCTAAGAATGGTCTTATTACAGCATGAGGACATACATACGCACATTGATTACATTGTATACATTTATCTACTTGCCATTCTGGTACATTAACAGCAATACCTCTCTTTTCAAAAGCAGCTGTTCCTGGTTGTAATGTTCCATCTTCTATTCCCATAAATGCAGAAACAGGTAGTGAATCTCCTTCTTGTCTGTTCATTACATCAGCAATATTTTTAATGAAATCTGGTCTAGCTTCTTTTGAAGTATCCTTAGTGTCTACAGCTTTTTTCCAGCTTTCTGGTACATTAATTTTAACAACTGATTCAATTCCTTTATCTATTGCAGCATTGTTCATGTTAATAACTTTTTCACCTTTTTTACCGTAAGATGAAATAACTGCTTCTTTAAGATACTTAACTGCATCTTCTACAGGAATAATGTCTGCAAGTTTAAAGAAAGCAGATTGCATTATCATGTTTGTTCTTCCGCCAAGACCTATTGATTGAGCTATTCCAACTGCATCGATAATGTTGAAGTTAATATTGTGAGTCGCAATATATTTCTTCATTGATGCTGGTAAATGTATTTCTAATTCTTCTGGAGTCCATATACAGTTTAATAAGAATGTTCCATTGTCTTTAATCCCTTTTAGAACATCATATTTATATATATAAGATTGATTACCACAAGCAACATAGTTTGCAGCATTTATTAAATATGGTGATTTTATAGCTTTCTTACCAAATCTTAAGTGAGAAACTGTAATTCCACCTGATTTTTTAGAATCATATGCAAAGTACGCTTGAGCATACATATTTGTATGGTTTCCTATGATTTTTATAGCACTCTTGTTAGCTCCAACTGTACCATCTGATCCTAGTCCCCAGAATTTACATTCTTTAGTTCCTTCAGGAGTTGTTGTTATCTCAGGTCCTGTTACAAGTGAAGTATTAGTAACATCATCAACTATTCCTATAGTAAATCCATTTTTAGGAGAAGCTGCTTTTAAGCCTTCAAATACAGCAACAATTTGAGCTGGAGTAGTATCTTTTGAACCTAGTCCGTATCTACCGCCAACTATAACTGGTCTATTTTCTTTTTCATAATAAGCATTTCTAACATCTTGGAATAATGGTTCTCCAATTGATCCTGGTTCTTTTGTTCTATCTAATACTGATATCTTCTTAACCGTAGAAGGTATGTATTTGAAGAAATGATCCAGTGAGAATGGTCTGAATAAATGTACCTTAAGTACTCCAACCTTTTCTCCTTTTGCATTTAAATAATCTATAGTTTCTTCAATTGTGTCACAAACTGAACCCATTGCTATTATTATTCTATCTGCATCTGGTGCACCATAATAATTAAATAAATGGTAGTCAGTTCCGATTAATGAATTTATTTTTCCCATATATGTTTCAACTTTTGCTGGAAGAGCATCATAGTACGAGTTTGAAGCTTCTCTTCCTTGGAAATATATGTCTGGATTTTGTGCTGTTCCACGAGTTACAGGATGCTCTGGATTAAGTGCATGATTTCTAAATTCTTCTAGTGATTCTGTGTTTATAAGAGAAGCTAGAGTTTCATAATCCCAAGTTTCAATCTTTTGTATTTCATGAGATGTTCTAAATCCGTCAAAGAAGTTTACAAAAGGAATTTTTCCTTCAATAGCTGTTAAATGAGCCACTGGTGAAAGGTCCATTACTTCTTGTACGCTACCTGATGCAAGTAGTGCAAATCCTGTTTGTCTTGTAGCCATTACATCTTGGTGATCTCCAAAAATATTAAGTGCATGAGTAGTTAATGCTCTAGCAGCTACATGAAATACTCCTGGTAGTAACTCTCCTGCTATTTTGTACATGTTTGGAATCATTAATAATAATCCTTGAGAAGATGTAAAAGTTGTAGTTAATGCTCCTGTTTGAAGTGAACCATGAACTGCTCCTGCAGCTCCTGCTTCTGATTGCATTTCCATTATTTTAACTTTTTGACCAAATACATTTTTTGTTTCTTTAGCTGCCAATTCGTCACAATACTCTGCCATTGTTGAAGATGGTGTTATAGGATAAATTGCTGCCACGTCAGTATACGCATAAGCAACGTGTGCTGCTGCTGTATTACCATCCATTGTTTTCATTTTTCTCATAAATAAACCTTCTTTCATTAATAATATTATAAAAAAATTGTTACAAAGCATAACAAAGCTTGATAAAGCTTTATAAGCTATTTTTTACATTTTCTTGTTTAGTTTGACCCTAGGCCACTCTTTTATTCAAATTACAAACCAAGTAATCTATAAATGATTTATAAAGTTTTATAAATAACCTATAAATTACTTAGCTTTCAGATTTATATTATTTAACGTTATTTAACTAAATTTCTACCCATTTCTTCTGCTTCAACTAATTGCTCTTTAGAAGGAGCTTCATTAACGGTTAAGTTTTGTATAACATTAAACTCATAATCCTTCATTTGGCTTACCCATTTGTTCATAAATTCGCCATCATCCCATCCATAAGATCCAAATAATCCAGTAACTTTGTTGCTCAGTGGAAGTAATTTGAATTTATCAATGAAAGGTTGCATTTCCTTTTGTTCTATTCTATTGTTATCCATTGATGGACTTCCAAAAGCAACTGCATCTGCATTAGTTACATCTTCAACTTTAGCTTCACTAACTAGTTTAACTAGTACCTCAGCTCCGGCTTCTCTTGCACCTTTAGCTATACTATTAGCTAGAACTTCAACATTTCCATTATTGCTCCAATAAATTATTGTTAATTTTTTCATTACTATCACCCCATACTTTCATATTAATAGATAGTTTTAATTACCCCTTAATTATACATCAAAATGAAAAATATTCAAGTTCTTTGTTATGAATATTGTATAAATATTGCATTATACTATAATAATTACCAATAAACTATAAAAGCACTAATTTCCGCTATATTTCTTATAGTTTATATTTTTCCCCACTTTTAACAATTACCGAATAGTAAACTTTTGAATCTAATAGTTCCTTAAAACTTTTTTGAGCATCACTATCTCCATGTACAAGAAAAATACCTTTAGGTTTTATCTTCATATGGTCTATCCAATTAATTAAACCATTTCTATCCGCATGCCCAGAAAGTCCTTGCAAATTATATATTGATGCTGCTACGGAAATATCTTCACCAAAAATTTCAACCATTTTATTTCCATCCAATATTTTTCTACCTAGGGTTCCCTCAGCTTGATATCCTACAAATACTATAGAATTTTCACGAACCCATAAACTATGTTTTAAATGATGTTTTATTCTACCTGCATCACACATTCCAGACGTTGATATTATTATCATTCCCTTTTGAATGTCATTTAACTTCATAGACTCCTCTGCAGACTGAGTAAACTTAAGCCCCTCAAAACTCAGTATATTATTATCATGCTTTTCCATCTCTTTTGCCTCAGAATCAAAATATTCTCTATTATTCTCAAAAATTCTTGTTGCCTTTTCTGCCAAGGGGCTATCCACAACCACCGAGAGATTTTTAAGCATATCCTCATCAAAATAATTATTCAAGGCATATATTACCTCTTGGGTTCTACCTACTGCAAAGGATGGAATTATAACATTCCCTCCTCTGTCAAAAGTTTCTTTTACTATATTGGCAAGCTCCTTTAATACATCTTTGAAATTTTTATGTACTTTATCTCCATAGGTGGTTTCCATAATTACATAGTCTGCACACTCTATAAAGCTGGGATCATTTATAAGTGGAATGTTAACATTACCTAAATCGCCACTATAAACAAGTTTTACAGGCGCTGCACCTTTTTCTTCCAATTGCAGTTCTATAATAGCTGACCCTAATAAATGCCCTGCATCCACAAAGACAATTGTTAAGCCATCAAAAGGTTTTATTTCCTCATTGTAAGGATAACTTTTAAAAAGCTTTAAACACTCCTGAGCATCTTTTGAGGTATATAAAGGCACAACAGTTTGCAGGCCTTTTCTTTTAAATTTCCTATTCTTCCACGTAGCTTCCATCTCCTGAATATGACCACTATCTTGAAGCATCACAAGGCATAGTTCATTGGTAGCTTTTGTGCATATAATTTCACCTTTAAATCCATTTTTATATAGTAGTGGAATTCTTCCACTATGATCTATGTGAGCGTGGGATAATATCAATAAATCTATATCTTCCGGGTTAAATTCAAAATTCTGGTTATTACCCCCATCTCCATCGCGTCCTTGGTATAATCCACAATCTAATAAAACAGTTTTGTCTCCTACCTTTAGCATATGACATGAACCTGTAACACACTGGCAAGCACCAAAAAAATTAAGTTCCATCTTATTCCTCCTTTAATTTATATTATTATTTTTCTTAAATAATAAGCAAGGATATATTCTCATAATTACAGTTTACACTTTTTTTAGCTTTTCTATAAAATAAATAATATTTTAAATAGAAAAAGATGAAGAAATTTTACTTTCTTCATCTTTTTCTATATTTTTCTATTAAATCAACTATTAAATCAATGCTATCTTCTGCGTTACTATTTTTCATCTTCACAATATATTTTTCTGAGTCATTATACAATTCATCAATCTTCATTTGTAAGTATTCAGGTGTTAACTCCTCGTCTTGAATAACCATACTATACCCGCTTTTTTCAAAAGATTTAGCATTAAGTATTTGATCACCGCGACTTACCTTGGCAGATAATGGAATTAATAAATTAGGTTTTCTTAGTGCTAAAAGTTCAAATATTACATTTGCTCCTGCTCTTGCTACCACTAGATCCGCAGCAGCCAATAAATGAGGTAATTCATCCACTACATATTCAAATTGCGCATAGCCCATTTTGTTTTGCAGTGATTTTTCCATATTATCCTTGCCACAAATATGAATAATATTATATTTCAATATTAATTTTTCAAGCTTAGACCGTAGAGCTTCATTTATAGCTTTAGATCCTAAGCTACCACCAATCACTAGCAATATTGGTTTTTCATTTTTAAAGCCACATATTTCTTTAGCCTTTATTTTGCTTCCTAAAAATAATTCGCGACGTATAGGATTACCAGTTACTATCCCTTTTCCATTTTTTATTTCATTTAGGGCTTCTGGAAAAGTTACGCATACTTTTGTACAATAAGGCGCCGCAAGTTTATTCGCAAGTCCTGGCGTAATATCACATTCATGAGCAATTACTGGAATCTTGCAAAGGTATGCAGCAAGTACCACTGGTACAGAAACAAAACCGCCCTTTGAAAAAACAATATCTGGTTTTTCAATTTTCATTATTTTTTTTGCCTCAAAAAGTCCTTTAATTACTTTTAGTGGATCAGTAAAATTTTTCATATCGAAGTATCTTCGAAGTTTTCCACTTGAAATAGGATAATATTTTATATTTTCACCCTCTATTATTTCTCTTTCAATGCCCTCTTTTGTTCCAATATATTGGATTTCATAACCTAGCATTTTAAGTTTTGGTACAAGCGCAAGATTTGGTGTTACATGTCCTGCTGAACCTCCACCAGTCATTATTATTTTGTGATTTTCCACTTTAACACTCCTTTGAAAAGATGCTTTACTCAGTTTATTCTACATTATTATATACCAATTACAATAAAAAGTTCTACTGTTTATATAAAATGATGTTGTCCATAATTTTCTATACAGTATATAATTTTCAAAACTATCCTTGAACCCACTATAATAAAAATGCAATACCAGGATAAACTACTATCATACAAATAAACACAAAAATTTAAAGGAGGAATTAAAATGGCAAACAGAACATTAGTACCACAAGCTAGAGAAGGTTTAAACAAATTTAAAATGGAAGCTGCTCAAGAAGTTGGCGTTAGTTTGAAGAATGGTTACAATGGAGATCTTACTTCTAAACAAAACGGTTCTGTAGGCGGACAAATGGTTAAAAAAATGGTAGAACAATACGAAAAAAACCTTTAATTTAATGTTTTAAATCAGTTAAGAGGTATATGCTAGCCATATACCTCTTAACTCTGATATTTTATCTTATTCATATAACTATATTTTTTTAAATTCATAAAATAATAAAAATATGTTATTTTTTTTCATATAATTAAAGTTTTTCACATTATAACAAGTATTAATTTTAAATGATGCACTTGCCTTATTTCCCTTCAATATTCTATTATATATTTTAAATTTCTGCACAAGCTACTATCATAACACAAATAAAATATAGAAGGAGGTAATTAATAATGACAAGCAGAAACAGAGCATTAGTACCACAAGCTAGAGAGGGTTTAAACAAATTTAAAATGGAAGCTGCTCAAGAAGTCGGAGTTAATCTATCACAAGGATACAATGGAGATCTTACTTCTAGAGAAAACGGTTCTGTAGGCGGACAAATGGTAAAAAAAATGGTAGAGCAATACGAAAAAAATCTATAATTTTAATTAGTTTTTAAAGGATATATGCAAGGCATATATCCTTTAATTTTGCAGCGACCCAGAAGATGATTTAACCTGAATAATGGAAACACATATAATTTCTTTTAATTTAAAATTCACTTGCCTTAATTCCCTTCAATATTCTATTATATATTTTAAATTTCTGCACAAGATACTATCATAATAAAATAAAATATAAAAGGAGTGATTAACAAATGTCAAACAGAAAATTAGTACCTCAAGCTAAAGCCGGATTAAATAAATTTAAAATGGAAACTGCAAAAGAACTAGGTGTTAACTTTACAGATTACAATGGCGATTTAACTTCAAGGGAATGTGGTTCTGTTGGCGGAGAAATGGTTAAAAAAATGGTACAACAGTACGAAGAAAATTTATAATATAACCAAAATATAATATAGACACATAGACTTAAGTCTATGTGTCTATAAATATTTAACTGAGTTTAAATTCTATAATCTTTAATTGAATAGACTTTCGCCCATTGTACTCATTGATTTGAGGTGTAAAAATCAAATCTAGTTTCATGCTTCTTGGGTTATCAAAGTAGGTCATATAATCTTCTCCATAGGAATCTTTTAGCATTTCCATAAATTCCTCTACTCTGTTAAAAAATATTCCATCAATGGTTTTATTTGTTCCCGGCATTAAACACTTTATTTTTATTGTATTAGCACTTTTCCCTAATATATCTATTTTTAAAACGGGAATGTTTTTTTCGGCCAGCAGTGGTGAGGGATTACCTTTACCATAAGGCTCTAAAAGTTCCAATTCTTCAATTATCCCATAATTTATTTTAGTTAGTGGCATTCTTTCATCTATTCTTATTTTAGGTATAATATCTTCATCCGTTAGCTTGCAAATAGAATTTAACTTTTGCCTTAATTTTTCTATATTTTCCTCTTTGATAGAAAGACCTGCCGCCATTGGATGTCCTCCAAATTTTAAAAGTAGATCTTCACATTTTATTAATTCCTCAAATAAATTATATTCTTCAATAGATCTTGCTGAACCTTTAGGATTCTCTTTTCCACTAGTTAATATTATTGTTGGCACATTGAAAGTTTCCCTAACACGTCCTGCTACAATTCCTGCGATACTCTCATGGATAGTATCTTTATAAATCACTAATACTTTGTCATTTCTAAAAGTGGAATGCTCTACAAGTTCTATTACCTGCTGCACATTTTCCGTTGTCATATCTTGTCTTTTTTTATTAAGTTCATATAGTGTTTTAGCCAGTTCCACTGCTCTAGTTTCCTCTTCACATATAAGAAGTTCAACTGAAATAGCTGCTGATTCTAATCTGCCTGTAGCATTTATACAGGGTCCTATTTGAAACCCAACATGATAGGATTTCATCTCTTTATCCGCAATGTTTAAAATTTCTTTTAAACATTTTAACCCAAGATTTTTTGTATTTGTTAACATCTCTAAGGCATTTTTAGCAATTATTCTATTTTCATCAGTTAAATCTACCACATCACAAATAGTTCCTATTCCTGCTATTTCTATAAACTCTTTTACAGCTTCACTATTAATTCCAAGTTTTAAATATAGTGCTCCAACAAATTTAAGTGCAATACCCGCTCCACAGAGTTGTTTAAAGGGATAATTGCATTCTTTCTGTTTTGGATTAATAACTGCATCCGCTGGAGGAATCTTGAAGGTTCTCACTCCGCTGCTATCTTCCTCAAATGATAACTCATGGTGATCAGTTATTATAACAGTCATTCCTAGTTCTTTTGCTAGTTTTACCTGCTCCGTTGCGGCGATTCCATTATCGCAAGTTAAAATCACTTGAACACCTTCTGCGCAAAGTTTTCTTATCCTATCACTATTTATACCATAGCCTTCAAGTTCTCTATCAGGAACATAGTATTCTACCTGAGCACCACATTGTTTTAATGATTTATACATTATAACAGTACTAGTAACACCATCAGCGTCATAATCCCCATATACCACTATTTTTTTATTGTTTTCAATAGCGAGTTTTATTAACTCTGTAGCTTTTTCCATATCTTTCATTAAAAACGGATCATATAAATCCTCTAAACTAGCCCTCATAAATCTTTTTATATCTATTTCATTATGAAATCCTCTATTAATTAAAATTTTAGCTACAACCTCACTTACCCCAGATTTTTTTGCCAAGGTTTTAATGTCTTTAGAGGTATTTTTTATTAACCACTTTTTCTCCATACTTATCTCCTAATTAATTATTATTTCATATTTAGTGCTGAATTTTTTTAGCATCAAAACTCGCTGCCCACTATACCTTACTAGGCATCAAAACTTGAATAGTAGGATTAACTAAAACACTGTTTACTACTTTCATTATTTCAGCATCTTTTATGTTTTCCATCCCTTTAAATTCAGAAAAAATTACGGAGCCATCTCCATACATAATTTCATATACACATAAACTCATACTAGTTTGAATAGATTTCTCTAAGGCTAGCATCCTTCTTAATTTGTAGCTTTTACACAGTTTTAAAAGGCAATCCTTATCAAAATAGCCCTTTAACTTCTTAACTTCTTCAATTTGATTATTAATAATTTCTATGGTCTTATTTACATTTTCGTAGGAAGTACCTAAGGAAATAGTAAAAAGTTTTATTCCCGTCTCATTTTTAATTTTACTGTTTATATCATAAACAAGGCCTCTTTTAGTCCTAATTTCATCATATAGTATACTGCTTGTACCTTCTCCGAAGACTAAGTTAAATAGCTTTAGTGCACTAATTTCTCTATCATTTAAATCATGAATAGGGAAACAATATTGAATTTTTGCACCTTGCAAGTCATCTCTATATTGAAAGTAAGTTCCTGGATTATTATTTTCGTATATATACTGTGGCGTGTGGTCTAAATGATGCTCAGCATTAATTTCTTTATTGTTAAAATTACAAAGATATTTTTCCACTATGTCTGAAACACTTTTAAAACTCAAGGAAGATATTACGCTCACAACGCAATTATCTGAGGTATAGTGTTTATAATAAAAATTTTTAATTCTATCATTGGTTATGGAGCGAATTGCCTCCTCCGTGCCTATAATTAAATTTTTTATTCTTCGCATATTAAACCCATTATAAAGCAAGGAGTCTTCACAAAACTGGCTAGAATCATCTTTCCATTCTTTTAATTCGGCGCTGATTACATCTATTTCCTCTTTGAACCCCGCCCCTGGAAAAGTTGGGTTCAAAAGGATATCCGAGTAAATTTCAAAGCCTTTTTCAAAATCTTCATCTAAGGTGGTACCATAATATACTGCATAGGGATAATTAGTCATTGCATTACAAAATCCGAAGGTTTCATCACATAATTTATTAATCTGATATTCTGAGCGAGAAGTGGTACCTTTAAAAAGCATATGTTCTACCACGTGAGCAATTCCCAGTTCACTATTTCCCTCAATACCTGCTCCTGCATTAAACCCTACCGTAAAAGAAGTTAAATTATTCTCTGCTTTCTTATATAATAACTTCACTCCATTTTTAAGTACTATTTTTTCCATTTAATCACCTTCATTTTTATATTTTATTTATTTTCAATAAAAGGAAAACACGCTAAAACAAGTTTTATCTAACTTTTTATGCGTGTTTTTTATTTTTATTTAAAAGCATCTTTTACTTATTATTTTTGTGCAGGTGCTAAAGTAACATCCTCTACATAATCGTCTATAAGTGCATTGGTTAAGTTTTTACCTCTACCTGCTCTATTCTGAACGTTTATATCCTGAAGTCTTATAGTCTTCTTTTCACCTTTAAAGCAGCTCACGGTTAAGCTCATTTCTTCCTCAAATGTGATCGCTATTTCATTAGTATCTTCGGATTTTTTTGTTACCGCTGGTATTAAATCTACAAATATAACTTCATCATCTCTTAAGCTAATTCCTGTTACCCCTGAGGCAACTTTTCCCATAAAGTTAATAGTATTCACATTAAATCTTATACACATTGCCTTTTTTGTTACCATTAGTATATCTTTATCTTCATTATCCTTGTTAATTTTTACAGCGGTTAATTTATCTTCTTCTGTTTTTAGTTTATAGACCATTGCAGAGAAGAAATCACCTTCTAATTCACAAAGCTTAGTGCGTTTTGTAAAACCTTTTTTAGTAAAGAAATATATACTTATTTCTTCATTGAAATTATCGATTGACACAATATCTACTATTTTATCATCAATATTGAAATTGTCCAGTAGAGTGCTAATAAGTATACCACTCTTCTCAATATTCTGAATCATATAGCTAGGTAGCTTATGAACTGCACCTTTTTGCGTAAATATAAGCAGTGTAGAAGATGATTTAGTATAGGTGCTTAAATGTGTATTTGTCTTTCTACTAGATACTTTTATTGCTCCTTTTGCATTTAAACTAAGATAGAATTCTTTATAATCATAATCCTTAGCAAATTCTATTTTTACCACTTCATCCTCGCTTGTGAGATTAAATAACTGAGTACCAATTGTATTTCTATCAATATCCAAAAGCACTGGCTCTTCCACAGAAAATTCTAACCCTTCCTTTGTTAATACTTTGAAGAAATTTTCTTGCCTTTCCTTATCTATTAACCTAACATGAAGAAGTTTTTCATTTTCTCTTAGCCTTAAAGCAGATAATTTAGTATAACTCGTCATAAATTTATCCAAATCTGTTTTCTTTACATTCCCCTTATTAGTAAACAACATAAATTCCTTAGCCGCCGACAAATCTTCAGTTGAAAGTGTCTCAACAATTTTCTCTTTTGTTAAATCTATTCCGCGAATAAGGGTATCAAGTCTTTCACCTTTTTCCTTCCACTTATATTCTGGCACTAAATCGCCTCTTAATTGATACATATTTCCAAGGTCCGTAAAGATCATCAAGGTGTCTTTAGTACTTGTTCCAATTAAATATGTATTAAAATCTCCCTCCCTATACTCTATATCTTCTATATTAGTGTTAGACCTATTATAAGATTTCGTTGGCACTCTTTTTATATAACCATCGTTAGATAGTGTTATCATAATATCCTCTACCATAATTAACTCTTCTACATCTATTTTAGCTTCGTTATCATCCTCAATAATTTCCGAACGCCTAGGATCATTATATTTTTCTTTGATTTCTAAGATTTCTGTTTTTATTATTTTCAAAAGTTCCTTGTCATCTCCAAGAATTTTTTTATATCCCATAATTAGTGCTTCCAGTTTTTTATATTCCTTTAAGAATATTTTTATTTCAAGTCCCGTTAGCCTGTATAGCATAAGTTCAAGTATTGCATCACTTTGAATTGTAGAAAAATCAAACCTACTAATAAGATTTTCCCCAGCATCTTTTTTAGATTTTGACCCTCTAATTATCACAATAATTTCATCCATTACATCTACGGCCTTAATAAATCCTTGTACAATATGGAATCTATTTTCTGCAACTGCTAGTTCACTTTGAGTTCTTTTAGTGATAACATCCTTTTGATGATTTAAATAGTGCATTAATATGGTTTTAAGCCCCATAGTTTGAGGCTTTCCATTAGCCAGTGCTACCATATTAAAAGGTATATTACATTGAAGTTCTGTTTTTTTCATCAAGTATTTAAGCACCTTAGTAGCAGTTTCCTTATCTGTAGACTTTTTAAATTCAATTACAGATCTAAGTCCACTTCTATCAGACTCGTCTCTAATATCTACAATAGACTCTAGTGCTTTTGCATGTTTTTTATCCGCTGTCATATCAGAAATAGACCCAAGTAGCTTTGCCTTGTTTTTTCTGTATGGGAACTCCGTAATAACTATCCCAATGCGTCCACTTTCTAATGTTTCAATTTTCATTTTAGAACGTAGCGTTACCTTACCTTCTCCTGTCTCATAAGCAGCTTGTATAGCATTTTTTCCAATTAAAATGCCTCCTGTTGGTAAATCTGGTCCTTTAATATATTTCATAAGCTCTTTTGTTGTGATTTTCTCATTATCTGCGTAAGCGATTAGCCCATCAATTACCTCTCCTAGATTATGAGGTGGTATGTTTGTTGCTATTCCTACCGCTATTCCAAAGGTTCCATTTACCAGCAAATTAGGATATCTTGATGGCAATACGGAGGGTTCCTTCTCTGTATCAGAATAATTATCTACCATTTCCACAACGCCTTTATCAATGTCTCTTATCATTTCAAGAGCAATAGGTGAAAGCCTTGCTTCTGTATAACGCATGGCAGCCGCATTATCGCCATCTTGACTTCCCCAGTTTCCATGGCCATCTATTAGAGGCTTTCTTGTGGCAAAATCTTGGGCTAGTATTACCATGGCACCATAAACAGAACTATCTCCATGGGGATGGTATTTACCAAGAATATCTCCGACTATTCTTGCTGATTTATAATAAGGTTTGTCTGGAAAGGCCTTTAGCATATAAGCTCCATAAAGAATCCTTCTATGTACTGGCTTTAACCCATCTCGTACATCTGGCAAGGCCCTATCCCTGGCAACCTCCACGGCATATGGAAGGTAGTTATCTGGCATCGCTTCCTCTATAGGAGTCATTATTATATTATTGTCTTTAGGTACGTCAATTTTTTTTGCCATTTAATAAATCCTCCCTTTGTTAAAATTCAGCATATTTATACATGTAATTTTTTCTAGGTGCAACCACATCTCCCATTAGAAGCGAAACCATCTTCTCTGCCTTTGCTGCATCTTCTATAGTGACCTGCTGCAAAGTCCTAGTACTTGGGTTTAGTGTAGTATCCCAAAGTTGATCTGGATTCATTTCTCCAAGACCCTTATACCTTTGGATAAGAGCACCTTTTCCAATTTCTTTTTTGGTCTTAATTAGTTCTTCATCACTATAAGCATACTTAGCCACTTCACCATTTTTACCATTCTTATAAACCTTATAAAGTGGTGGCATCCCCATATAAAGGTGACCATTGGCGATGAGCGGTCTCATATATCTATAAATAAAAGTCATCCACAATGTTCTAATGTGATATCCATCAACATCTGCATCACTTAAAATAATTATTTTACCATATTTTAAATCTTTTTCCTTATAATTTTCTAAAACTCCTGTTCCAATGGCAGTATTGAATATTTTAAGTTCCTCGCTAGCTAGTACATTTTCTAGTTTTTGCTTTTCAGTATTCATAATTTTACCTTTTGAAGGCATAATAGCTTGGAATCTTCTATCCCTGGCTTGCTTGGCACTTCCACCAGCTGAGTCTCCCTCCACCACTATAAATTCTGTAAACTCTGAATCTTTTAATGTACATACTGCAATCTTCCCTGCAAGAGGAGCTGCTCCCTTACCTATTTTCTTTCTTTCAGCGTCATTAATCTTTTTTATTTTATCCCGTCTTGATGCAGCAGAAATAGCATTATTTATTATATTCGTTGCCATTTCTTTGTTGTCTTCTATCCACTCTGAAATTTTAGCAAAGCATAATTCATTCATCATGCTATAGGCCTCATTATTTCCTAGTTTGCTTTTAGTCTGACCCTCAAAGATTGGGTTGCTTATTTTAATTCTAGCGATAGCCGTCATACCTTCTCTTAAATCGTCACCCTCAAATTCCTTATCCTTCTCTTTTAAAAGATTAAGCTTTTTAGCACCTTCTTTAAAAGCCCTTGTCATACCTGTTTTAAATCCAGTTTCGTGAGTTCCTGATTCTGTAGTTGGTATATTATTAACGTAGCTCGCAATATATTCTGTAGTAGAATCTGTAAATTGTATGCACACTTCGCCGTATAATTGTATCCCATTTATTTCTTTTTCACCTTGAAAAAATATAGGGTCCTTATGCAAAACAGTTTTACTTTCATTTAAATAATCTATAAAATCTAGAAGACCCCGCTCTGAGTGATATTCTTTTGTAGGGTTCCCTTCTTTTCTATTATCTATAAATACCAGGGTAATTCCTTTATTTTGAAAGGCTAATTCTTGTAGCCTTTCATCAATAACATCTGTTTTAAATTCTAGCGTCGTGAATACATTTTTATCCGGCATAAAAGTAACTTTACTACCTGTATCTTTTGTTAACCCTACTTCCACCAGCTTGCTCACCGGTGTACCTGGCATAGGTCTTTTTAACTCCTTGTCATAAGAATATTCAAATCTTTGAGTGAAAACTTTACCCTTTTGACTTATTTCAACTAAGAGCCACTCCGATAATGCATTTACAACCGCAGCTCCAACACCATGAAGTCCGCCAGAAGTTTTATAATTCTTATTATTAAACTTTCCACCAGTATGAAGCTCAGTAAATACCATTTCCACACCAGATTTGTTTTTTATAGGATGTATTCCTGTAGGAATCCCTCTACCATTATCAACAATAGTAACACTTTTATCTTTATTTAATATTATTTCAGCTCTATCACCATAGCCATTAGCTATCTCATCTATAGCATTATCTAAAATTTCCCATATACAATGATGTAACCCTTTGCTACCTGTAGAACCTATGTACATACCCGGTCTTATTCTTACAGGCTCTAGTTTTTCTAGAGAAGTTAAGTCGGTTACATCATAGGTTTGAATTTCTTCCTTATCAAAACTCATATAAATCCTCCAGTAAAATTTTATTATCCATTTGTTATTTTATATGTTTACTTGCAAAAGGTAAAGGACTTTAAATAAAAAAACAGAACATTAGTTTCTGTTTTTTGGTATTTTTATTCTTTTATATAACTTTGAACCAATTTTCTATTTGCTCTGTGGCAGTTTTTATGTCTTCTACCATAATTTTTAATTCATAATCGTATTTACTCGCTGAATGCATATACATAGGATCATAATATTTAATCATAAGTTCGCTTACTACGACCTCATATTCTGATTTTAAAACGGCGCTGCAGTACATGTCAACATTTTTTTCTCCAATATGCTTTTCCAGTCTTTTTAAACAATCAACTATTTCGGTGTTACAGTTCCCAACTTTTGTATATTCATTAATAATAAGATTTGTTCTAAACTCAATATCTGCATCTACAAATATATGTCTACCACTTTTCATCTTTTGAAATACAAAATCAGGTATTGTAGTATTTCCTATACGTTTGCTTTCTGCTTCAATAAACACATAAGGACTTTTACAATCTCGTAACATATGATATATTTTAGATTCAAATGCCTTTTGACTAGTGGTTTTTCCAAGTCCTACTGTACCTAAAAGAGATCCTCTATGATTAGCAAAACCTTCAAGGTCTAAAACATCATATCCATCACATTCTAATTGTTTAAGTATTTCAGTTTTTCCAACACCAGTATTACCATGTAAAACAATATATTGGACACCATCATTAAGTTCAGGTAATTTTTCAATTACAAACTTTCTATATCCTTTATATCCCTCATTTATTCTCTCTGTATTTACACCAAGAGAACTAAGTAACATACCAAGTACACCACTTCTCATTCCGCCTCTAGCACAAAACAACACAATTTTATTGTATTGCTTATTAAGTTCTTTTATTTCGTCATAAATATGGAGTAACTTTTTAGATGCTACTTCTAGTCCAATTCTTTTTGCTTTATCAACACTTTCCCTTGTATATACGGTACCAATAATTTTTCTTTCTTCATCATCAAATAAGGGTATATTAATTGCCCCTTTTATTGTTCCTTCTTCAAATTCCCCTGGACTTCTTACGTCAACTAATACATAATTCCCCTCAAGTTCTCCATATTCTATGGTTTTTAACATTAATTTTCCTCCTTGGCTTGTTCCTTCTATTTGCACTATGCAATGGACAATGGACAGTTGAAAGTTGAGAGTTGAAAGTGGAGAGTTGATGAAATTTTCACTTTCGTAAAAATAAAATTCAACCTCCACTTTCCACTGCCTTCTGTCACCTGTCCACTGTACTCTGTCCCAGTCCACTGTACTCTGTCAACTCTCAACTGTCTTATTAGTTGCAGGAAGCATTGCTGCAGCTAATCTTATAATATATTTTATACTTTCTCTATCTATGTTGCTCTCAAAATTCAATAAACCAATAGCATCCTTTGCCATGTTAATAGCTTTTTCTTCTTTAAAGGTATTTTCGCTATTTTTATAGTTTGATTCTACATGCTGAACTATTCTTGAAACAATTCTAATAATTCTTTTTGCATTTTCAGGTGTAGACTCACTAGCAGATAGCCCACCAAGTATTACATAAGCAAGACCAAAATAGTCTTCCCTAAGATTTGTATCCCTATCCTTTAACAAGTAAACTAAATAGCCAAGGCCTAATACTAAAAGCAGTATTAAAACATATTGAATAACTATCTCTACCATCAAATCATCCCTCCTTCATTTGAATTTATACTACTTTATATGCCATTCAAATGCGAAAGGGTACATTTTTCAACTAAATATAAAAATAATTATGTTAGAGACATTAAAATAAATAACAAGTCAACTTTAATTTATAAAATCATCAACGATCAATGATCAATGTAACAATAATTATAATCTACTCCTGCTTATACGTCAACAGTGCTAACTTTTCATATATAAATTAATAAATAAGTTTATTCTTTCATCTACTCTATTTTTTTAAATCCTTATTTAGGTTACTGAAAACCCATTAAAAAGCATCTGTTGGGCAGATGCTTTTTATATTTAATATAAACTTTATATATTTAGACTAAGAATTATAGCCTTTTCCAATATACTAAAAGCTATATCAATTTCATTCTCAGTAACTATTAGCGGTGGATGCCAAGTTACACAATTCCCCGCCGATACTTTAAAGGATAGACCAAGCTCAAGCGATTTGTATAAAACCTTTTCTGTAAGTTCATCATACTTTTCTTTTGAATCTCTATTTTTTACAAATTCAAATGTAATTAATAAGCCTCGAATTCGTACTTCACCAATGCACTCATAAGTATTATATAACACGTCAGCCTTTTCTCTTACATACTTTGAAATCATCCTGCAATTATCCAGCAGATGATTTTCATCAATAAAATCTATAGTAGCACAGATAGCTGCACAGCCTACCGCTGGTTTTTCATGAGTATAATGCCCTAGAGAAATATCTCCAGCACAATCATACTTGGATTTTGTAAGCACAGCTGCTTGAGGTATTATACCTCCTCCAAGTCCTTTTCCAAGGACAAGTATGTCAGGCTCTACATCAAAATTTTGATGCACATAAAATTCCCCACTTCTACCCAGTGCTGTTGGAATTTCATCGAAAATTAGTAATATATCATTTTTATCGCATATTGCCCTAAGTTTTTGAAAATAACTTTTTGGAGGTATATGTGTATCTGTAGCTCTAATTGGTTCTAATAATATTGCGCCTATATCTCCCTCGTTTTTTATTATATATTCAATGTAATCCGTGCAAAACTTAGAAACACCATCTTCCCCTATATTTCCTAGTAGATTTCTATATCCATTATAAGGAATGGATCTTATGCACCCCGGCATAAGCGGTCCCATATCTTTCTTAAAAACATATTCTCCTCCCACAGAAATTGAGTCAAGTCCGGCTCCATGAAAGGATTCCCACATTGATATAACCTTATGTTTGCCTGTTGCTTTTCGTGCAATTTTAAGTGCTATACCTATAGCTGCACTACCTGATGGTGTAAATAACACCTTATAATCTTTTGATGTTGTCTTGTTTACTAATGCTGTTGCAGCGCGTACCACAACATCAGCTGTATATCTTCTTGGAATAAAGGGCAACTCTTCCATTTGTTTTTTAATAGCTTCAATAACATAAGAATTTTTATAACCTATTTGATGTATACTATTACCATGAAAATCTAAGTATTTTTTCCCTGACATGTCCTCTATATAGCATCCCTCTGCATTTACAATTACATTCATACAGGGGGTAGACATAGATTGTTTCATAAATACAGATTTATCAGCATTTAAAACCTCTTTACTGTTTTTATGGAGATCCATAATCCACTTTTCTCTATTCTGGCTAAAGTTCACATCACCTTCTCGATTTAATTCCACCTTATTTTGCATTTGGTCTAGTGCCAGCTGCTATTAAGTCATTAATTTTTCTGATTAACAATGGTAGTTCTTTCATAGAACTTATAGTAAAATCTGCGCCAACTTCTAAAAAACTTTCCTTTGTGCTTTTAATAATTTCATTTTTGTCGTTATCAGAAAGACTAATAAATTCCTCATAGTTTAGTCCCATCTGTGAGCTTCCAACAGCTATCCCAACAGACCAAACTCCAGCATTTACTCCTTCTTTAATATCTGCTACCGTGTCCCCTACCTTCACAACCTTCCATGAGGCTGAAAGTTTTAGTGCTTCAATATTTTTAAATATCATGTATGGATAGGGCCTACCAAAAGAGTTTGTAGAATCTGGTGTTACCCAAAAGTCTGGCTCGTACCCTTTTACCTTAGCACCCTCAACTACTATTCTCATCATTACATCTGTATATCCTGTAGTTGAACCAATTTTCATTCCCTGATCTCTCAGTAGTTTAACCGTATCTATAACTTCTGGAATTGGGTGCGTATACTCTTTTAATGAAGCTATAAGTAGGGGTTGAAATTCACCATATAAATCATCAATATCCACTTCATTAAAATCTCTACCATATTTTTCTTCCCACTGTTTCCTTATTCTAACCATTTCTAGAATAGCCACAATGTGATCTCTTTTAAGTATTCCCATAGGAGCTCTTGCTTCCTCCATAGTTACTTCTATACCAACTGCTTTAAATATATCTAAAAATATGTTAACAGGTGCAAAGCATCCAAAATCAACGGTGGTTCCTGCCCAGTCAAATATAACTCCTTCTACTTTGTTCATATTTTTATCCCCCTCATGTATTCTTGTATAATAAGGCATAACTTTTCCATATCTTCTTGGTATATTTCACCGATATTACCAATTCTAAATGAATCAACCTCTGTTAACTTACCAGGGTATAACACAAATCCTCTTTCTTTTACGTAATCATAAAAACTTTTAAAGTTAAAATCTTCACTGGGTAAAAGAAAGGTTGTTATAATAGGGGATTGAAGTTCTTCCTTTATGTATGAAGTTATTCCTATCTCTTTAAGCTTTTTTCTTAAAAGGTTATTGTTGTCCCTATAACGTTTGTTTCTACCTACAACTCCTCCTTCTTCTAATAGTTCATCTAAAGCCTTAGAAAAAGCAGCAACCACATGTGTTGGAGAAGTAAATCTCCACTTACCGTTTTTGTCCATATTTTTCCATTGGTCATATAAATCTAGCGATAAACTACTTGAATTACCTTCACACTTCAAAAGTTTTTGGACTTTGGCTATAATAAAGGAGAAACCTGGAACACCCTGAATACACTTATTAGCACTACTAATTAAATAATCTATGCCCAGCTCCTGAACATTAATCTGAATTCCTCCAAAGCTACTCATAGCATCTAGTATGAAGGTTTTATCATACTCCCCGCATAATTTTGCAATTTCTTCAATAGGATTCAATATACCGGTTGTAGTTTCTAAATGAACCATAGCTACATGAGTTATATCTCTATCACTAATAAGTATCTCTTTTATTTCAAAAGCTTTAGGAAAAGTATCATATTCCACCTTATAATTAACATAGTTAATTCCCATGCATTTAGCCATGGCTACAATTCTTTCTCCATAAGCACCATTGGTAATTATTAAACATTTGTCTTTTTTGCTAATAGCTGTATGGAGCACAGCTTCAACACCAAAGCTTCCACTACCTTGCATAAGAACTGTAGTATATACCTCAGGTGATGCTTCTGCTAAGTTAAGTATCTCCCTTCTAATTTTTTGAGTTATTCCATTGTATTCATCATCCCAAGTGCAACGGTCAAAGAGCATTTCCTCTTTAACTGTATTTGTAGTAGTTAGTGGTCCTGGGGTTAGTAGTTTATAATTTTTCATATTAAAAATCCCTCCTATTACTTATTTTGAAACTTTAAAAAATTCTTGATGTTTTGCAAGAAGTTCTACTGTTAATGGGCTTTCAAACTTTTTAGGATTTCCCGGTTTATTTAGCTTATCTATAGTCTCACCCGTGTAAAGTGCAACAGGATAATTTTTAATAAGTTCAGATCTTGATTTAGTTACTATAACCTTTGCCATTTCCATAGCAAGTTTTGTTATAGCTGTGTCTTTCTTTTTAACTACTGCTATTGATTCTGTAAGCGAATAATTCCCCTCTATTGGATCTATATAATCAATATCTTTTCCAGAAGTTTTATCAGCTACCGCTTGGTGACGAAGACCAAATCCCACTGCCGCTTCTCCAACTCTAACTTTTTTTATTGGACCTGATCCTGAAGTTTCAATATGGGGTCCACAATTTACAATAAGTTTATTGAATACAACGGTACCTTCTTTTTCCCCATATTCACTTATAATTGCCTGAATAAGAAGCCATGCAGTTGATGAATTCATTATGTTAGGGATTGAAACTAAACCTTTATATTCATCTTTAGTTAAATCTTTTATAGATTTTGGCATAGCAAGACCCTTTTCACTCATAACTTTTGTATTAACAAATATTGCACCTGTGTTTGCCAATATCGGTGTATAATAACTTGGATATTTTTCTAATGAATTAGTAGTAAAATTTAAGTTTTCAAACATATTGTTTTTTTTCTGTGCGCTGTCTATAAAATAAGAACTCATTGTTACCAAATTAGCTTCTATTTCATCGCCTTCAGCCATTAATTTTCCACCAAGTTCAGATGTTCCTTGAGTTTGTAATACGTATTTACCTTGGTATCCAGAGCTATCAAGACTTTTTTTCATAGATGCCACCGCTTCCTCGTCCGCATTAGTGTATATAACAACCTTTTGTGCACCTTTAGAACTACACCCAATAAGCGTAAACAACAATGAACATACCATTAAAGAAATTGCAATAATTTTAGAAGCTTTTTTCATAAAAAATCTCTCCTTTATTTTATATATTTATTAAATCTTCCACACTTATTTATGGATAGTTATTTTTTTATTAACTAAATTGCAGGCAAGTTTAATAAATATATTAGTTGAAAAAATAAGTATAGATAATACAAATACACCATTAAAATTTTGAAAATGTTGAAGTTCATTAATTTTGCTTGTTAAAAGAGATGTCCTTGCAGTGACCAGGAAAATAATAGCACTAATTGTAACCATTGAATTTATAAAATAATACCCAAACATTTCTACTATAGTGTTTATTGAATTAGGAATAATAACACGAGTTATAGTTTTAATCCAGTTATCACCCATTAATTCTCCTGTTGTTTCCCATGCAGGATTCATTTTAGAAAGGGAGTTTTTAGCCATTAGATAAGGTGTAGTAAAAAAATGTATTGTATTACAAATTACTATTATTGTGAAAGTTCCTTTTAAATCACTCTTATTAAAAAGCATTAAATAAGCTAGTCCTAAAACCATCCCTGGAACTGTATTAGTTATCATTGAAAATATATCTATTGCTAATTTAGCACTCTTACTCATATTAGAACGAGCATTTACAATAGCTGCACTATAACAAATTATAGTGCCAATAATTGCTGAAATAATAGAAACATAAAGTGAATTTCCATATACATCTAAAATGTCTCCTGATAAAACAGTATCTTTAAAAAGCCTAGGATTAAAGCTCATATCATAAGGATAGTTATTAACAAAGGGTGCTATAAACATTACTAAAAATATTAACATAATACCTACCACGGTGCTAACTGATACTAAACCAAAAGAAATGTCTCTGAATTTGTTTTTACTCAACTGGATTTCTGTAAATTTATCATAACTAAAATTATATCTTTCAATATAATTTAAGAAGAACACCGCGAAAACTGCAGGTATAAGCATGAGTATAGCTATTGCAGCGCCACCATTAAAATTAGGTATGGACCCCAGCATTACTTCATAAAGCTGTGTTGAAATTACACTATAGGTTCCACCTACAGAAGCAGGTATACCAAAATCTGTAAAGCTTAAAATAAAGCTAAGTACAAAGGCTCCTCCTAAGGTACCAATTAAGGGACGAAAGATTGTATTTATAAAACTTCTTAAAAAATTATCACCCATAAGCTTTGATACAACAATAAACTTTTTATCAATATACTCAAAAGAATTATTTATAAGAAGAAAAGCTGAAGGTAGTGTATAAATTACATAGCCTGTTAGAAGTCCATTGAAACCATAAATTTGAAATAACTCCCTTCCAAAAAGTTTTGTTAGAAGTCCTTGCCTGCCAAAAGAATATATTATAGCAAATCCATAAGTTATGGTAGGCAAAAGCATTGGTATAGATATTCCAATTTTTACAAAGTTTTTTATGGGACTAAATATTTTTGTACAGTTTACTCCGTAAGCTAGAATAAAAGCAGAAATTGTTGTTATTAACGCCGTAATCAAGGAAACTTTTATACTATTTCCTATGGCAATTAAAAACTCCTTATTATGAGTAACTAAATAATAATTAGAAAATCCCATACCATTTTCGCCCATAAATGAGTTCATTGAAAGTATTAGTAGCGGAATAAAAAGGAATGCTATAAAAAACAAGGTTATAACAGTAAAAATAATTTTTGTTTCAAGTTTTTTTCTATACATAACTCTCTCCAAACAAGTTATAAATATTATCTCTTTTTATTTTTAATTGGCGTAATATGAACTCCTCCACAAATTTATTTTTAGGTTGATGTACTACTTCCTTTGGCGAACCATATTGTGAAATCTTACCTTTCTCAATAATCAGCACCTTATCCGCCATAGTTAGTGCTTCTTCTGGATCATGAGTTACTATAATAGTTGTAAGCTTGTATTCCCTAGTAATAGCTTTAATCTTTTCCTTAATTGTCTCCTTTATAACTCCATCAAGAGCACTTAAAGGTTCATCTAAAAGAAGTATTTTAGGTTTTGTTGCCAGTGTTCGAGCTAATGCTACCCTTTGTTTCTGCCCACCAGATAATTCATGAATTTTTTTATATAAGTGAGTTTTTAATTCTAAAAAATCTATAAGTTCCTCAAGCTCTTTGGGTGATACTAAATTAGGTTTGTTTTTCAGACCATATACTATATTCTTATAGGCATTAAGATTAGGAAAAAGTGCATAGTCTTGAAAAACAATATTAAATCCTCGATCTTTCATGGATACTTTACTTATGTCAACGTCATTAAATATAATACTGCCACTATCCATTGGTATTATTCCTAGAATTATATTTAGCAAAGTAGTTTTACCACTTCCACTAGGTCCTAGCATAGACACAATCTCCCCATTTTCTATTTTTAAATTAATTTTATCTAATATTAATTTATCATCGAATTGCTTTGTTATATTTCTGAGTTCAAGCATTTAATTCACCTCCAAATTGTTTTCTTTTTTATTTCATCGCACTTTTAGTATACATTGACAAAGGTTAATACATATTATGAATAGGTTAAAAGTGTGTAAAGTATTACTATATGTTTATTATATTTATACTATATCACGACATACTTTGTAGACACATATGACAATTTCTTTGTTTATTCTCTAATACTTCCTTGTATATTGTCATGTTTTATGATAAGTTGTTTATATATTATGAGCAGAAAAATAAATAGACTAGTATACTTCCTTGGTGTTTATTTAAATGTTACACAATAAAAAACTATGTTAGGGTGATTTTATGCTACCAAGTGAAAGACAAAATAAATTTTTGGAATTACTTTCAACAAAAGATGTGGTTACAATCTCTGAATTCATGAGTGAGTTTGGCATATCTATAGAAACAGTTCGGCGTGACTTATCAATTTTAGAAAAACAAAATAAGATTGAAAAGGTATATGGAGGAGCAAAGATTAAAACTGCCACCTTAGGTGAATCAACTATGAAAAAAAGAATGTCTAATAAACTCCTACAGAAGGAATCTATTGGTAAGAAATGTAGTGAATTTATAAATGATGGTGACTGTATTTTTATTGACAGTGGTTCAACCACCTATCATATTGCAAAGAATATTATGAATAAAAAAAAGCTAACCATAATAACCAACTCCATTCCAGTTTTAAACCAATTATTAAATACCGAACATGAAATTATTATAATTGGTGGTAAGGTAAGGCATAATGAGAGGTCTATAGTATCTTATGACTATATCTTTAATTTTTCACAACTGAACATTCAAAAGAGTTTCATTTGTGCTGGTGGAATTACAATTGAAAATGGAATTTCTGATTTTAACATGCAGGAAGCAGTAATAAGAAAAACTATTATAGAAAGATCTAGAGAAATATTTGTATTAGCTGACAGTAGCAAATTTGGTAGAGATGTAACAATCAATATTGCTCCAATTAGCAAAATTAATTATATTATAACAGATTCTAATTTATCCAAAAGTACTATAAATAATTTTAATAAATTTAAATCAAAAATAATTATAGCTGAAGATTAAAATCTTCAGCTATTTTTTGTGATATACAAGATATTCTTCTGAAATATTAGTTTCTTTTTGCTGAAAATGCAATTGACTTGAACATACTATTAATCTTGAGATTTGTGAGGCCCCAAAAAAAGCATAGGTTATATTGCTCTTTTTAAGTTTGGTTGATTTCCGTTTAGTTTAGTGATCAAATCTATCTACTTTAAATAGGTTCATATCTTTATCTACTTCTCCAGAATATAATTTACTTAACATAATTCCACCTAGCATAGCAAATAATATTCCATTTGCCCCATAACCTAAGCAATACCATAATTTAGAATTAGTCGGATCTTTTCCTATAAAACCCAAATTATCTTGAGTAGATGCAAACGCTCCACAATATCTATATTCTATCTCTATATTTAAATTTGGAAATAAAGTTTTTAGCCTTTGTTCTAATATTTCATAACTTTTACTACATAATTTTTCATTATATATATCTGGTAAAAAGTTTATATCCTCCCCTCCAATTATAAACCTGTTATCTCTAGTTGTTCTAAAATAATTATAAGGAACTCTGTTATCTCTAATAACTACGTCTTTATAAATATCCTCAATGTTATCTATTGGCCTAGTTGCAATATTAAATGTAGTAGTTTTAGTTCCAAAGGCCCTTTTAGTGAAAAGCCCTGTATTATAACCTGTAGCTACAATAACAATTTTTCCTTTAACTTTATAACCGTACACAGTTTCTACAGTAACACCATCATTACAATATTCAACATCTATAACCTCTGTGTTTTCATATGCTCTTAACCCCTTTTTACAACTTACCTCAATTAGATGATGGGTAAATTTATAGGGATCAAATACAGCCCCTCCACCTTTACCTAATACACCACCCTTTACATCAAATAAAAATGGATTATTATCTTCATCAATAAATTCTACAGGTAATCCAGCCTCTTTTCTAATCTCATATTCTTCTTCCATCTCCTTCTTTTCTAATTTCTTAGCTGTATATAAAAAACTATCTACTCTTTTAAAATCACACTTATTCCCATATTTATCTATAAACTCTTGAATTTCATCTAATGCCTTTATACCCAACTTATATGATTTTATTATATTCTCCATACTTGTATGTGACTTTAGCTCTATAGCATTACTATCAAGCTCATATTCAAGTAATGAGGTTGTTATACTAGTACTGCCGTGACCTATTCTTGATTTCTCTAAAATAACACAATTAATATTATTTTTACTAAAATAGTATCCTAAAATTGCACCAGTGACTCCTCCACCTATTATTACTACTTCTGTCTCTATATTCTCTGTTAAATACTCATACTGTTTTATCGTTTTGTTGATTCTTGCAAATATACAATCTCCTTGTACATATTGTGTATTCATAATGACCACCTATCCTTTTACATATAATTTCAATTCACTACTAATTAATATTTTCTTTTACTGGTACCTCTAGGTAAGGTATATTTATTTTTTCCTAAATTTATCAAATATATTCTAGAACTACTAAAATATATTAAAGCTGTTCCATACTCTTTTTTAAATTTTAATAATTCATTAATACATATTATTTATACCTTTTCATGTAAAAAGGTATAAATAATATGTATTAAATGGTAATATAATAAACAGAATTAATATTTTGACAAAGGATAGTATATTAAACAAATAAATTTTTACATAAAATGTCGGTTATAACTATATTTACTATGAGCTTATCGATTATTCCGATTCACTCGTTTGGAGCTAAAAAAGAGATTAATAGGGCAAATGAATCCACATTGAAAGTGCTCAATTGTTTAAACAAATACCTCAAATAGAAAGGTGTGTTTAATTTGAAAAAAATCAAATTATCAATATTGATAATATTCTTTATAGTTTCGAATTTTTGGATACATGTCCTTCATTCTGAAAGCAATATAAACCGATTTGTTAAGGCGGGCGTTGCATCCACTACATCGACGATAATATTGGTGTTATGTTTTATTGTTTATTTTAAAAAGATTAAAAATTCATAAGTCCATTAACAATATTTAAACTTGGGACGAACTTATACTTCGTAAAAATATTTACCATTTTGATGAAAATCCTCTTGGACATAATAAAATTGCCACCATAAAATAATTTACGGTGGCAAATAGACAATTCAAATTAAATATTCACTTGTTAAACCCTGTTATACCTTCACTATGTCTACAATAGTCTCAATATGAGGTGTGTGTCTATATTTTGCATTTTATCTTATCTGTATATATTTTATAATACTCTGTGAGCATTGATATAATACCATATATGAGGTATATAATAATTTTCAAGCACTAAATTTATTTAATTATATCTAATCATATTTTATGTACCGGCGGAAAATGGTCGGAATTTCCACCACATCATTTAATTTTATGTATCTTTTAATCAATGCTTTTATATTAACTAATCCTATTTTAAACATAATAATTTCCTCCTATTATTCATTTGAATTATTTCTTTGTGAAAAAAAGTCTTAATCTTTTTAAACAAACTGTTAACTTTATAGTTTTAAAATTATAGACATAATAATATTTTTTTAATACCATTTCTAATAGTATCAATCATATTTAAATTAACCATTATTTCAAAAAATGAATTTTATTTAAAGAAATATTTCATAAAACTATTGACCAATTATAAAATACAAAGTAAAATGAAAGAAATGCAAAATTAAATATCATATAATCAATAGAAAAGCCTTGATGGGAAGAGTAGTTATTATGAGGTAGTCAAAGCGAATCAGTGGTGGTGAGAGACTGATACGAATCAAATAATGAAGAACATCCCGGAGCTTCCAAACGAAATTTATTAAGAGTAGTATTGGACGGAGCCAAACCGTTACAGCTTGGACAGTATCGAATTTATATTAATTCCGTGCTGATTAAAGTGAGCTTTATAAGCTAATTTAGGTGGCACCGCGGAAGTATAAGTCTTTCGTCCTATTTTTATAGGATGAGGGCTTTTTTTTGTATTTAAAATTAAGGAGGTATATTAATATGTGTACAATTATGTGTTATACAGGAACAGACATGAAACATGATAAATTTGCAGAAGCATTACAACGAACCGAATCGAGAGGACCAGATATGACAGAGATTCTTACTTTACCATCTGGTATTTTGGGGTTTCAAAGACTTTCTATTATGGATTTAAGTTTTAGCGGAATGCAACCATACACAAGGAATACAGATGCATCCATCTGTAACGGTGAAATTTACGGTTTCCGTGAAATTAAGAAAGACCTAATAGAAAAAGGACATAAGTTTATTTCTGATAGTGATTGCGAAATATTGCTTCCAATGTACTATGAATATGGGCTAGATATGTTTTCAAAATTAGATGCAGAATTCGCAACTATCATCTACGATGGAAAAAAGAACAGTTTCATTGCAGCACGAGATCCAATTGGAATCCGTCCTCTCTTCTATGGTTATTCCGAATCAGGTAAAATCATATTTGCAAGTGAAGCGAAAAATTTAGTTGGTCTTACATACAAAATTATGTCATTTCCACCAGGACATTATTATGCTGATGGCAAATTTACATGCTACTCTGATATCGCAGAAACTGAGGGTGATTATTGTAATGATGACTTAGAAGTTATCTGCAGCAAAATTCATGATAAATTTGTAACTGCTATAAAAAAACGTATGGATGCTGATGCTCCTGTAGGATTCTTGTTAAGTGGAGGCCTCGACAGCTCCTTAGTATGTTCAATTGCTCAAAAAATGCATCCTGGAAAACCAATTAAAACCTTTGCCATAGGTATGACAGGCGACGCAATTGATCTTAAATATGCACAGGAAGTTGCAGATTATATTCATAGTGATCACACCACTCTATATATGACAAAAGAAGAAGTGCTTGGATCACTTGAGCAGGTTATTAAACTTCTTGGGACCTACGATATTACCACAATAAGAGCAAGTATGGGAATGTATTTGATTTGCAAGAAAATACACGAGATTTCTGATGTAAGAGTGCTTCTAACCGGTGAAATTTCTGATGAGTTATTTGGATATAAATATACTGATTTTGCTCCAAATGCAGAAGAATTTCAAAAGGAATCACAAAAGAGAATAAGGGAACTTTATATGTACGATGTACTTCGTGCAGACCGTTGTATCAGCTCAAATTCTATAGAAGCAAGAGTACCATTCGGGGATTTAGATTTTGTAAAGTATGTTATGTCCATCGACCCTGAAAAGAAATTAAACAAATACAACATGGGTAAATACCTTTTGAGACATTCGTTTCAAGGAGATTATCTTCCAGATAATATTTTATATCGGGAAAAAGCAGCATTTAGCGATGCTGTAGGCCATTCTATGGTGGACTATTTAAAAGAATATGCAGAGTCATGCTATTCTGATGAAGAATTTGAAAAACTATGTAAAAAGTATAAATATAATTCTAAACCATTCACAAAAGAATCATTGTTATACAGAGAATTATTTGAAAAATATTATCCATTACAAGCAGAAATGGTAGTAGACTTTTGGATGCCAAACAAAGAATGGGAAGGATGTAACGTAAACGATCCTAGCGCCAGAGTATTGTCAAATTATGGTTTGAGTGGTAAATAATTAAGAAAATAAGGGTACCTTTTATAAACTGGTACCTATGTCAAGGACATTCTAAAAAAGAAGATTAAAAAACTAAGAAGCCCTGAACCTTCATGTACCTTTCCAGTATTTGTACCCCTATAATATCTTTCAAATATATGATTTAGCTCTTCCGTCTTAGCCTTATTTTATCTCTGTAAAGAAGTGTAGTAAAATTAGTTATTACTTAAAATTTATAAATAAACGCTATCATATCATACAATATAATAAGATGTTATGGTGAACTACCGTCTCAATGTGAGGAGTGTGTCTATATTTTGCATTTTATCTTATCTGTATATATTTTATAATACTCTGTGAGCATTGATATAATGCCATATATGAGGTATATAATAATATTTTGTGTAACGGTGGCAAACGGGTGGCATCGCCACCATAAAACTCAACTTTAATATTTAACCTACATACCATAGCTCAGCCCGTTGATATTTCTATATTTATACTTAATATTCTATAAAATAGAGCGTTCCCTTAATCAACAATAATTATAATCTACATCCTGCTTATACGTCAACAGTGTTAAATATAAATGATTCTGATAAATAAAGGTTTCATAAGGTAAGTTTCATTCCACTACTTTTCTATTATTAATTTTAAAAACCTTACCATCTATAGTAACTCCTTCTATTAAAGTTAAAGTTCGTATTAAATAAACAAAAAGTTTGTATATAACTTAATGAGGTTATGAAAGCTAGTAATATAGCCAAATTTCGTTTTTGCTTTGAAATACAAACTTTATAGATTTTAGTAGTTGAATATATTAAACCCTAATTAAGAGAGTAAAAAAAGGGTCTACTTATAGCACCTTTTTACTGATAATGTGTCCACATTCTTAAAATCTTAATTGTATTTTCTTTCTCATACACTTCATAAATTACTCTAACTCCCATGCCTAAAAGCAAGGGGTTCTTAGAAAGCTTTTTTAATAGTTCCATTTTCATTAAAGTTATTAGGATTATTAGTCCTACGTTGTCTATCTAATTTTCTTTGCAATATCATTTTTTCATGTTCAATATTTTCAACTTCTGGACATAATTCTAATAATTTCACTTCGTTTTTACTACTAAAAGCAATAGTTCTAGTTCCAATATCAATACCTACATTTCCTTCTCCTATTCTATGCCTAACCTCTCCAGTTTCTTTATTATATTTTTCAGGTGGAATTCCTTCTAAAATTAGTTGAATAAAATATTTGTACTTACCTCGAATGAACTTTCTAACTACTCTACAATATTTAATTTTATTTAATAATGATACATGTGCATATTCATCATTTTTATTTATAATTATATCTATCGCAAGTCCATTCCATATTAATTTATTATCTACAAATCTAAGTCCAGTTTTATTTGATTTACCCTAAACACTACTCATTTCGCCATATTTTTTGAAATAAACTTTATTACATTTATGAAGCATTAATTGCCCAAAAGCATTAAAACATCTTGTCGCTATTTTTTGTGTAGTGAAGCTATCTATATTATCTTTAAAATGTTTCTGTATAAGCTTAACGTACTTATGAAGTGAATATTCTGTCAAACCATTATTTTTATTTAATTTGTTAAATTCTTTATTACGTTCTTTGCCTTTTTTCATTTTAACTACTTTTCTATACTCTTTAGATTCTTTCATATAGTTATATCTTTTATATAATTCGCCTAGACAACTATTATAAATATTTCTACCTATTTCTAATCTTTTATCTAATATATCTTCTTGATATATTTCTGTAGCTAATTTTAATGTCAATATATAACTTGACACAATATTCACCTCTCTTCAACATTAGGTATTATTTTTTTCTTTTATATCTTGGACAAAATATAAAATTATAATTAATCAAAGATACAGTTGTTTTAGTTGTTCTATATTTATTTTTCATGAATTTATAATAGCATAGTTTATGTATTTTACAAATATATTATACACAAGCTATGCTATCCATCCCACACCTGAAGGAGTGGGCTTTCCGCACAAATATTGTAATAATTAGATATTATATGTTATATTCATAATATTTTTGTACACTTAATATATTAAAACCCACTTATTAAGACTCTTATCATTCCTCCATGTGCCACAACTGCTACATTTTCCAGGCCATTATTTATAATATCTTCAATAGCCTTTTTGGAACGGTTCCATACATCTCTACCACATACAACATAATAAAATGTTATGGTAAACCAAAATAAAGAACTATCTGAGCTCAGATAGTTCTTTATTTTGGTTTTAAGGTCCTTACATATAATTATTGATCTTATACAAATTATTGGTATACATTTTAAAAAACTTTTCCGACAGGCCTGAAGAACCGTCGGAAAAATTCATAATCTTATTAAGTTTTAAACATCTAAACCCTTGAACCTACTGATTTACCCTCACTATGTCTACAATAGTCTCAATGTGAGGTGTGTGTGGGAACATATCCATAAGTACTACTTTTTGAACCTTGTATCCGTTGTCCATCATTTCCTTCAAATCAACTACTAGACTTTTAGGGTTACAAGATACATATACTATATGTGGCGCATCAAACTTTATAACATAATCTAAGGCTACAGGATGAACCCCAGCTCTTGGCGGATCTAAAATAATACAATCTGGTTTATCCTTCACCTCTTTAATAACCTTTGCTATATCACCTGCTATAAACTCACAATTATCCAGACTGTTAATTTTTGCATTTTCATTTGCAGCATGGACTGCTTCTTCTACTAATTCAATTCCCAAAACTTTTTTTGCTTTAGCTGCAACAATTTGTCCAATAGTTCCAGTCCCACAATATAAATCAAACACTACTTTTGATTTAGCGCTCCCTAAGAAATCCCTAACTAAGCTATAAAGCTTTTCTGCACCATTTGTATTAGTTTGAAAAAAAGAAAAGGCATTTATTTTGAACTTAAGACCTAATAGTTCTTCCATGATATAATCTCTTCCGTATAATACGCAAGTTTTATCAGGGTGAACTGTATCTGCCAAGCCATCATTAAATGTATGTATTATTCCTGTGATGTTTCCAACGCATTTTAATTCCTTAAGCATATTAGTTATTTCACTAAAATCAAAATCTATCTGAGTTGTAGTAACAATATTAACTAATACTTCACCAGTACTTGTAGCTTTTCGAACAACTAAATTTCTTAGATACCCTGCATGCTCCATTACTTTATAGTGTGGTAACTTTAATTCTTTAAAATAGTTTAATACTAATTTTAAAATTTCTCTAAAATCACTATCTACAATTCTACAATCATCCACAGTAACTATACTAAAGCTTCTTCCTTTAAGATGCATACCTAGAGTTAATTCACCATCTTTTTGGAAGTCTCCAAAAGTAAATTCCATTTTATTTCTATATTCGAATTGATCTGGACTCGCCTCTATACCTAAAAACTCAAAATCTTTAATTTCTGCACCCTCAAACAACCTTAATACCTGCTGCTTCTTAAATTCTAGTTGTTTTTCATATGAAAGAAATTGATGACTACAGCCTCCACATAAATCTGTAATAGTACATTGCGGCTGAATCTTATAGTCTACATCCTCAAGGACACGTACAAGTTTCGCTTGAAATCCATCTGGTTTTTTCTTTAATACTCTACCAATTACCTTTTGGCCTGGTAGGGTATTTTTAATAGTAACTTTTTCACCTTCGTGAAATGCTATGCCCTGTGCTGGAAACTCCATATCTTCTATATAAAATTCATATTCTTTTCTTTTTTGCATAGTTTTTTCCATGTCTCCTATCCTTTTGTAATAATTAATCTAGATATTTTCTTACCAATGGTAGCGGATTTTTTACCACTTTCCATAATACTCATGTATAGTACCATAACCACCATAAAAATTATAAATCCCATTTGGAACTTTTGAGTTATAAAATATCCTGCTAATTTTAAAATTGCATCTGCCAAAAATACCCCTACTGCCGATATTCCGCCTATAATTACCAAATCTATTAGGTTAGCTTTTAGCGTATCTATAAAATTAGGTTTTATAGATTTGTACTCATTAGAATTTTGATTATTAACATCTGCACCTATTAATTCTTCGTTTTTTCCTACAGATTTATTATTTATATCATCTGATTCCTCAATAACACTTTTGTTTACATCTTTTTGTTCTAACATTGTAAATCCTCCTTCTCATTATACTATTATTTTTCAAAACCTTATTTTATTAAACGTAATGGGACAAATACATAAGATTTTTTACTCCCATCTATATATAATACGTACTTATGAAGTATAAATCAAGAGGCTATTATGTATTATCTAAAAATTTACAGGGTGTTTTTGTGTGATACCCTGACTTAGAGTGAATTTATATAGTTCTTTAATTTATATTCATAATCACTTATAATGATTATTAAACAATATATTTGCTGATGATTTAATAAAAATTAGGTAGGTGTTATATGATTACTAAAATTATTCTTCTATGCATGGCTGGTTTTTTAGCTTCTTTTGTAGATTCCATCGCTGGAGGTGGCGGACTCATAAGTGTACCAGCCTTTATGCTTGCAGGACTTCCACCTCATATGGTGCTTGGTACAAACAAATTTAGCGCCACTGCTGGTTCTTTTACTAGCTCTCTTGGATTTATAAAATCAGGTAAGGCAAATTTCAAACTTTTAAAATACCTTATTCCCTTTACTTTCGTAGGTTCAATGCTAGGTGTTAAAGCAGTACTAAATATAGACCAAAAATTTCTAAATACACTAGTATTAATTCTTATCATGTTTATCGGAATTTATACTCTTTTTTCCAAATCTTTGGGACTCCAAGATAAATTTAAGGGACTTACTAAAAAAAATGTACTCGGTGGTATTGTCCTCGCCCTTTCCCTAGGTTTTTATGATGGTTTTTTTGGTCCTGGAACTGGCTCTTTTTTAGTTTTTGGATTTATAAATATCTTCGGATTCAACTTTGTAGCCTCTTCTGCTAACGCTAGAATTTTAAACTTTGTAAGCAATGTAACAGCCCTAATTTTATTTGCCCTTAGCGGCAAAATAAATTATATGTTTGGAATACCAGTTGCAGTATCTATGATTTTAGGAGCTAAAATGGGGACAAGTATTGCCTTAAGTAAAGGTTCAAAACTTATAAAACCTATATTTGTAACCATGTCCCTGGCAGTTGCCTTGAAAATGCTTATAAATATACTTCAATAAATTACATAGAACAAACAAAAGTAGATGGCTAAATCAGGCCAACTACTTTTTTGTTGTTAAAGTTTATTTAAATGTATTTTTATGATTTCTCTCTTTTAATTTTTTATCTTAACTTGGCTAGGAAAGATAGGTTTCACTATGTTAGAATTCACCAGTTCAAATATTTTATCAATGTAATTGAATGCTATAAATTCACCATCACCTATCATTTGTTTAATTTGCTTTTCACTAGCCCATTTTGCATCTGCAACTTCTTCGTATTGAAGTTTTATTTCTTTCATATCAATATTTTGTCTTACAAGCCAAATATCCTCAAATCCACTAGAAAATTTAATAGTGAATAAAATCTCACCACTACTCATATCCAAATCAATGCCTAATTCTTCCTTTGTTTCACGTATTGCAGCGACTTTACTACTATCCCCAACTACTGCAGACCCAGCAGCAGAACCATCCCACATATTAGGCCAGCCCTCTTTCCAGGGTTGCCTCTTTTGAATTAGAAATTCTCCTCTATCATTAACAATCCAAACATGAACCACCAAATGATAATCGCCTTCCTTCACAGGAATACCTCTTTCATGTGTTCGTCCAGTTTTTTCTCTATGTTCATCATAAATATCCCATAATTCCATAAAAATCCTCCCCCTAACAAAAAGCAGATGATTTAACTCATCCACTTTCTTTCATTATTATATTTTTCCTTGTCTATAATATTCAGCCACAATTTTAAACCCTTGTTTTTCTAACTCCCTCAATACAAATTTTTGGATAATATCAGAATGAATACTATCCTTTTGATAATTTTTCAAGCTTTTTTCAATGTTCCTTGCTAAATTCTCAAGATCTGATTCATTAAGAGGTTGCCTAGCATCATCTGAAGCTCTATCTATGCTAGTTTTTATTTTACTTAAATCAAAATTTTGAAGTCTTCCATCGCTTTTGATAACTTTCATAATTATCATCTCCTATGCATAAATGTCACCTAATCATAATTTATGTTTATTACTACTATAATATAAGAAATTGTCGCAATTTTCAACCTTTTTTTCAATGTTTTCACGTGCAATGCACAATATAATTTAAGAATCCTCCCTAAACCCACTTATAGGAGCATAAAATGAATATTAAATTTCTCTTACTTGCCTTGCAAAAGAACTCTAAACTAGAAATTTGATTTAGAAATTCTAATTTCAACAGTTTTATCGTTTCTTATTGCAAGTCACTCCAGAGAAATTTAATATTCCTAATTCTGTTTTCATACGTCTGTTACCGTTAAAAATAATAGTAATTTTAGAATTATGTATTTTTTCTTAGATTATGCTAACAAAAGTATATATTGCGTAGAATGCGTTTGAACGTGCCTTAGCAATTCAAATTTATTTTATTTGCAGTTGCGTGAAGAAAAATACATGTTTGAGCGCTAGCGAGTTTGTATTTTTTAGCAACTGTGAATAAAATAAATTTTAGAATTACTTGGCAAAGTGAACGCATTTTAGCAATATATACTTGACCTTATAGCGTAATCTAAGAAAAAACTCTAAATCAAAATCATACTTAAAATTATTTTCCGATATCTGTTCTGTAGTACATTCCCTGGAACTGAATTTTTTTCATATCAGCATAAGCTATTTCCGTTGCAATTTCTAATGTCTCACCAAGACCTGTTATTCCTAGAACTCTTCCACCAGATGTCTTAAGAACACCATCTTCTTCTTTAGCCCCAGCTAAAAATAACTTACCTTGCAGTTTATCTTGCTCACTTATTTCAAATCCAGTATTGTAGCTACCTGGATAACCTTCTGATGCAGCAATCACGCAGCAAGAGTATCCACTATTCCATTGCAGCTCAAAGTTCTGGAGGTCCCCCTCTATAGCGCAAGTCACAAGCTCCACAAAATCACTTTTCATAAGCGGAAGAACAGCTTGAGTCTCAGGGTCTCCCAGCCTCACATTATATTCAAGGGAATATACCCCTTTACTAGTTATCATTATACCAAAAAATATTATGCCCTTATAATCCATTGCTTCTTCTTGAATTCCCTTAAGCGTAGGCCTTAATATATGTTTTTCAAACTCATCTAATACTTCTTTGCTGCAATAGGGATTTGGAGCTATAACGCCCATACCACCTGTATTAGGTCCAATGTCCCCGTTGAATATTTGTTTATGATCTTTTGATGATATAAAAGGAATTATTACTTTCCCGTCAGTTATAGAAAGAATAGATGCTTCTACACCTTCCAAAAACTCTTCAATTACAATTTTCTTACCGCTACCTTTAAATATATCCAATATCATAAAATCATTTATGCTATTTTCAGCCTGGATAAAGTCATTACAAATTACCACACCTTTTCCTGCTGCCAGACCATCTGCTTTAATTACTATTGGATATTCGCATTTTTTCAAATACTCTAAAGCTTTATCTTCATTTTCAAAGACTTCATAGGCTGCTGTTTTTATGCCATATTTCTTCATAAATTCTTTTGAATAAGCTTTACTTCCCTCAAGTCTGGCTGCCTTTTGACTAGGTCCTAATATTTTAAGTCCATTTTCTTTGAACTTATCTACTATACCTTGCACCAACAGTTCCTCTGATCCAACTATGGTAATATCTATTCTGTTTTCCAAAGCAAAAGATAAAAGCTCATCTATTTTTGTAATATTAATATTCTCACACTTATTTTCTCTCTGGGAGCCACCGTTGCCAGGAGCACAATACACCTTCTCAACAGAAGGATTTTCTGCAACTTTTGATACTAATGCATGTTCTCTTCCCCCAGAACCAATTATTAACACCTTCATAAAAACGCCTCCTAATATTTTTAATAAGCTCATGGTAGAATAACTATTATTCCACCATGAGCTTAATACCTACCAAAGTAGCTTAATGTTTAAAATGACGAATACCCGTAAACACCATAGAAATTCCATTTTTATCGCACATATCTATGGATTCTACATCCTTAATAGAACCACCGGGTTGAATAATGGATGTTATATTATATTTAGCAGCTAGCTCTACCACGTCTCCAAAGGGGAAAAATGCATCTGATGCCATTACATTTCCATTCCCGGCTCTTTCTAAGGCTTGCGTAGCTGCCCATATTCTATTTACCTGTCCTGCCCCAATTCCTTTAGTGACACCATCTTTTACTACTACAATAGCATTGGATTTAACATATTTAACAACTTTCATTGCAAATATCAAATCTTTCATTTCATCTTCTGATGGATTGTTTTGTGTAACTACTTTTATATCCTGAATTAATTTATCATCTGAGCTTTGTACCAGTATTCCTCCATCGACTTTAACCATTTGCATTTTATCAGTGGCACTATTTGAACATAGTATAACTCTTAAATTCTTCTTAGCTTTTAATATCTTTAAGGCTGCCTCGTCAAATTCTGGCGCAATAACCACCTCTAAAAAAATCTTTACAAGTTCATTTGCTGTTTCACTGTCTACCTTTTTATTAAAAGCAACAATGCCACCAAATATAGACATAGGATCGCAAGCGTAGGCCTTTTTATATGTTTCCAGTACATTATTACCTATAGCTACTCCACAAGGTGTATTGTGCTTTAAACCGCAACAAGCAGTTTCCTCAAAATCACATACTACCTTCCATGCAATGTCCATGTCTTTTATATTATTATAAGATAATTCCTTGCCATTTAACTGCTTAAAATCCTTCATAGCTCCATTTTCTGTTGTGTTAACATAATAAGCTGCACTTTGATGTGGATTTTCGCCATATCTTAAATCCATTTGTTTTTTATAAGAAACAGAAAGATACTGGGAATATGTATCTTCGCCAAGTAAGAAATTACTTATAGCAGCATCATAAGCTGATATTAAATTAAATACTTTACCTGCTAGGTATTTTCTAGTTTCAAAATCTACTTCTTCTTTAGCCTGCATTTTATTTATAATATTTTCATAATCACTAGTATCACTAAGTACAATAACATCCTTGAAGTTTTTAGCAGCAGCTCTTAGCATTGTTGGTCCACCAATATCGATAAATTCAACTTTCTCCTCAAAACTTATGTTTTCTGTTACTTTATCAAAGAAAGGGTAAAGATTAACTACTACCATATCAATAGGTTTTATTCCTTTAGCCTTGATAGTTGCCATATGCTCTTTATTATCTCTTATGGCTAAAATCCCACTATGAATAGTTGGATGTAGTGTTTTAACTCTTCCATCTAATATCTCTTCAAAACCTGTTATATCGGAAATTTCAACTACTTTTATACCATTTTCTTTTAAATATTTAAAAGTTCCACCTGTGGATATAATTTCTACCCCATTATTTGTGAGGGTTGTTGCAAGGTCTAATATATTTTCTTTATCAAAGACACTTATAAGTGCTGTTTTAATCATCCTTATTCCACCTCTCAAGTTAGGCACATTTATTTTCATGTGCCCAAGTAATAATCAAATACCTAGTACTTTTCTTCCAACAATTTTTATAGTTTTCTCACTTATATATTTAATAGCTTCTGAAAGTGCGATATGTTCTTGCTCTAAAACCCTTTTTTGAAGTTCAATAGCAGTATCTTCACCATAAACCTTTACAACCTTTTGAATTATAATTGGCCCAGAGTCTGTACCTGCATCTACGAAATGAACGCTGCATCCTGAAACTTTAACACCGTATTCTATTGCTTTTTCATGAACTTTTATTCCATACATACCTGGTCCGCAAAAACTTGGTATAAGGGCTGGATGAATATTAATTATTTTATTTTTATATACCTGAAGAAGATCCCCTTGAAGTATTGATAAAAATCCAGCCAGCACTATTAAATCTACATTCCCATCTAAAATTTTTAATATTTCATCTGAAATTTTTGCACCATATTGTTTTTTATCCACTACATAGGTTTTTATATTTTTGGCTTTTGCTCTTTCTATGCCATATACATTTTCCTTATCACTAATCACCGCTTCTATAGAGCAGTTTAAATATCCACTTTCTATATTATCAATTATAGCCTGAAGATTGCTTCCACTGCCTGATATTAATAGGGCTATTTTAAGCAAACTCCGCCACCTCCAGCTTCAACATGACCAATTTTATATGCTCTATCTCCTAAATCCTCAATGGTCTTTATAACCTTAAGTGTATCACTATTTTCAACACATAATACATAACCTATTCCCATATTATATGTATTGTACATATGCTGCTCAGTTACCCCAAGGGAAATAAGATGTTTAAATATATCTGGAGTGTTAAAACTATTTTTATCTACCACTGCTGTGAACTTGTCACTAAACATTCTTGGTATATTTTCATAAAAACCACCACCAGTTATATGTGCCATACCCTTTATATCAAACTTTTCTATAAGGTTTAGTACAGTTTTCACATAAATTTTTGTTGGGGTCAAAAGTGTATTCCCTATCTTATCTCCATTAAAATCAGTATCTAAATCTGGTATTAATTTTCTAACTAAGGAATAGCCATTACTATGAAGTCCCGAAGACTCAATTCCTATAAGGGAATAACCATCTTTAATAGCTGACCCGTCAATAATTTTATGCTTATCCACTATACCCACAGTAAATCCTGCCATATCATATTCGCCGTCTCTATAGAATCCTGGCATTTCAGCAGTTTCACCGCCTATAAGTGCACATCCAGCTTGAATACACCCTTCTGATACACCCCTTACTAGTTGTGCTGCAGTTTGTGCCTCCAGTTTTCCACAAGCTATATAATCTAAAAAGAAAAGTGGCTTTGCACCATGGCAAAGAACATCATTTACACACATAGCAACGCAATCGATTCCTACAGTGCCATATTTTTTCATCCTAAATGCAATATCAAGTTTAGTACCAACGCCATCTGTACCTGAGACTAAAACAGGATTTTTATAACCCTCACCTATTTCAAACATACCAGCAAAACTTCCTAAATGATTTAAAACACCCTTTGTAAAAGTACTTGCTGCTAATTCTTTTATTAATTTTACTGACTTGTAGCCTTCTTCAATATTAACACCTGCATCTTTATAAGTTATCATGAATATCCCTACCTTTCTAATCTATCTTTATCATTTTCAAAGGGAGCAGATACTGGGTATCTACCCTTAAAGCAACCTAAGCAAAATTCAGTATGGCCCAAGGATTCAAGAAGTCCCTCTATGCTTAGATATCCCAAACTATCTGCACCTATCTCTTGCCTTATTTGCTCTACGGATACATTAGCACCAATTAAATCTTTTCTATAAGGTGTATCTATTCCAAAATAACAAGGATATTTTACAACTGGTGAACAAACCCTAAAATGAACTTCTTTTGCTCCAGCTTTTTTTAATATTTCTACTAGTCTTTTGCTGGTGGTTCCCCGAACTATTGAATCATCTATGAGAATAACTCTTTTGCCTTCTACATTTATTTTTAATGCATTTAATTTTACAGATACTGCTCTTTCCCTAATTTCTTGAGTGGGACTTATAAAGGTTCTACCCACATATCTATTTTTTATAAGACCCATTCCAAAAGGTATTCCAGAAATTTTAGAATATCCTATAGCAGCCGCCATGCCTGAATCTGGAACCCCAACAACCATATCGGCGTCTACAGGTGATTCTTTAAATAATTGTTCTCCCGCCATCACTCTTGATGTGTACACATTAATTCCATCAATGGTACTGTCCGGTCTTGCAAAATATATATATTCAAAGGAGCAAGTTGCATTTTTAGTTTTTTCTGCGAAGTTTATTGATGTAAGCCCCTTTTCATCTATTATAACAATCTCACCAGGATTTACATCTCTTAAAAAATCTGCACCTACTGCGTCTAGTGCGCAACTTTCCGATGCAATAACATAACTATTTCCTATTGTCCCTAGACAAAGAGGCCTAATGCCATTTTGATCTCTAACCCCTATTAACTTTTCCTTTGTAAGCATTACTATTGCATAGGAACCTTTAATAGCTTGAATGGCGTCCACTACGGCCTTTTCCACACCTTTTTTTGCACCTCTAGCGATTAGGTTTAGTATAACTTCTGAATCTATGGATGTTTGAAACATGTGTCCACAATCTTCTAGTAGCTCTCTTATAACATCTGCGTTCACTAAATTCCCATTATGCGCAATAGCTATATCCCCTAGTTTAAATTTACTCAGTAGTGGCTGTGCATTTTTTAATTCGCTGCCTCCTGTAGTGGAATATCTAACGTGTCCAATGGCTGCATGACCCTTCATAGCTTTAATTTGCTTTTCATTAAAAACATCACATACAAGGCCCATCGCCTTTTCACAAACAAGGTTAACTCCATCTGAATATACTATTCCAGCACTTTCTTCTCCCCTATGCTGCAAGGCATAAAGGCCATAATAAGTTAAAGATGCTACATCTAAGTCTTTATCCGGTGAAAAAATACCAAACACACCGCACTCTTCTTTAAACTTATCTTCATCATTAATGGATACTTCATCTAAATTTATAATTTCATTCAAAGAAATTCCTCCTCGTTATTGCTCTCTAGCCTTTAGATATTATATCTTATTTACCACTAATTCTATTTAATATTTCCACATATGCCTCTGTAACATTGCCTAAATCTCTTCTAAATCTATCTTTATCTAATTTTTCTCCTGTTTTAACATCCCAAAATCTACAAGTATCTGGTGATATCTCATCCGCTAAAAGTATTTCTCCATTAAATCTTCCAAACTCTATTTTAAAATCTATTAAATTTATATCCTTTTGGAGGAAAACATCCTTTAGAATATCATTTATTTCCGAAGCTATATGGTATATCTCTAATAGTTCTTCAAAAGTTGCAAGTCCCATAGCTACTGCATGATAATCGTTTATAAGTGGATCACCTAATTCATCATTTTTATAGCTTAATTCAAAGACTGTTGTTTTTAGCTTTGTACCTTCTTCAATTCCATATCTTTTGGCCATGCTACCAGCTGCTACATTTCTTACAATTACTTCAAGAGGTATTATTTCAACCTTTTTACAAAGTTGTTCTCTGTCACTTAATTTTTTGATAAAATGAGTTCTTATACCTTTTTTCTCGAGTAATTCGAATAATGCAACAGTTATGCTATTGTTTAAAATTCCCTTATTCTCAATTTGAGCCTTTTTAACTCCATTAAAAGCTGTTGCATCATCTTTATAATATACTCTAATTTGGTCTTTATTATCTGTGCTGTACATTATTTTAGCTTTTCCCTCATATAACAATACTGAATCTCCCATTAATAACCACTCCTTAATATTTTTATTTTAAAATTCAACCTTTTCTTCATTCTCTGCTATAAATTTTTCTTTCATTTCTTTTCTATATTTTATTAATTTATTTTTAATTTCTGAGTCTTTAAGGGATAAGATTTGAACTGCAAGCATTCCAGCATTATAGCTATTATTAATGCCCACCGTAGCAACTGGAATAGCTTTTGGCATTTGTACAATTGAAAGTAGTGAGTCTATGCCTTCCATAGCCGCCTTAATTGGCACTCCAATCACCGGCATTACTGTCTGTGAGGCAATTACTCCTGGAAGATGTGCCGCAAGCCCTGCGCCTGCTATAATGCATTCTACACCTCTGTTTTCCATTTCCTTTATTACTTCTAATAATCTCTCTGGTACTCTGTGAGCTGATAAAATATGTACTTCGTACTCCACCTTAAATTCCTTAAGTACTATTGCTGCATTTTTCATTACCTCTTTATCTGATTTGCTTCCAAAAACAATTCCTACACTCATCTTTTTACCTCCAATTGAAATATAGTAATCACCTCTTATAATTTCCAATAAAAAAAGGACTATACCATAAAATATATTTATGAACTATTGTTATTTTATATTTTTATCTTAACATCTATTTTTTGCTAAGTCAATATATTAATCTTGATGTTGTTAATATTGTTCGTGTTTACATCTTCATATGTACAATTAATTAGTTATATCTTATTTATTGTTCGTGTTTTAAGGTTTTTGCTTGTCTCTTTTATGCTATTAATTTACAAAAAATTCAAAAGCAGTAAGTATAAAAGTACTATACTTACTGCTACTTCGTATGTTTCAAATTCTATTTAAAATAATTTACTCCTGCCTGGAATATTTTTTGATCTTTTTCACCAATAATGTTTTTCCCAATATTGGAGCCTACTCTTTCAGAGTGACCCATTTTTCCAAAAATTCTTCCGTCTAAACTAGTAATTCCTTCAATAGCCTGCATTGAACCGTTTGGATTAAAGTCTATATCATAACTTCGAGCGCCTTCAAAATTTACGTATTGAGTTGCTACTTGCCCATTTTCAAATAATTTTTTAATAACTTCGCCGTTCCCTACAAATCTACCTTCTCCATGGGATACTGGGATAGTATGAACATCTCCAACTTTCAAATGACTAAGCCAAGGAGACCTGTTTGAAACTACTTTAGTTTTCACCATACGCGATATATGTCTACCAATTTCATTGTAGGTTAAAGTTGGGCTATTTTCAGTTATCTCAGTTATTTTTCCATAAGGGAGTAGTCCAAGTTTTATTAAGGCTTGAAATCCGTTGCATATTCCAAGAATTAATCCATCTCTATTTTCTAATAACTCATGTATGCTTTCCTCTATTATAGGATTTCTAAAAAATGTAGCCATAAATTTACCGGCCCCATCTGGTTCATCACCAGCACTAAATCCTCCTGGAAGCATAACTATTTGGGAATTTCTTATCTTTTCTGCTATAACTTTTATAGATTTTTCAATATTCCCAGAGGATAAATTGTTTACTACCACTATTTCCACCTGCGCCCCAGCTTTTTCAAAAGCTTTCATAGAATCATATTCACAATTAGTACCAGGGAACACAGGAATTATAACTCTAGGCTTTGCAATTTTAATTGTAGCTTTAGATTTAGATTTAAACTCCCCAGCATTTACTTGAATTTTATCACTACAACTATTTATTTTTGCATTATTTACTTTTGTAGTAAATACACTCTCTAGCGTACCTTCCCAATTGCATAGCGCTTCCTCTAAACTAATAGTCTCTGAAAGCACCGTAATAACTGGCTCCTTTTGAGTATTTCCAAGTACTACAATATTTGCATTGTCTTTAATCAGCTCCTGAAGTACACTATTATCCATTTCCATTACTATACTGCCATAATCCTCTTTGAATATGTCCTCCACCTGAATATCCCTTGCAAATTTAAACCCTACGTTATTACCAAAACACATTTTTGATATTGCCTCTGCCAGGCCTCCAGTTCCTACTGCATAAGTTGATAAAACCTTCCCATTATCTATTAATTTCTTTACTAATTTAAAGTTTTGACCAAGCTTTTCAAGATCAGGTAATCCATCTTCGCAAATATTTGCATAAATTAAAACTACCTGACTATCATGCTTTTTAAACTCTGGAGATATAACCTTGTCTGTATTTACAAGGTCTACTGCAAAAGACACCAAGGTTGGTGGTACATTCATATCATTAAAAGTACCGGACATACTATCTTTTCCACCAATAGCTGCAATACCAAATTGTTTTTGCACATGGCAGGCTCCAAGTAATGCTGAAAATGGTTTACCCCACTTTTGTGGGTCTTTTGATAATTTTTCAAAATACTCTTGGAAGGTAAGTTTAACATTTGTATAATCTGCACCATTTGCTACTACCTTTGTTACAGAATCTATTACCGCATAGGCAGCTCCGTGAAAAGGACTCCATTTAGATAATTTAGGGTTGTATCCATAGGACATTATCGTACCAGTATTTGTATTTCCAAGGAGTACAGGTAATTTTGCTACCATAGCCTGAATTGGTGTTTTCTGAAACTTTCCACCAAAAGGCATTAAAATTGTCCCTGCTCCTATAGTACTATCAAACCTCTCCACTAAACCCTTTTGACTACAAACATTAAGATCTTGTAAAGTCTCATTCCATAATTTTTTTATTGATTTTTCAGAATTTATTTTTGTGTGTTTTGAAAAGTAGTATTCACTTTCACTTGGGGCTGATACTTTTACGTCTGAACACTGTTTAACTCCATTGGTATCTAGAAAGCTTCTACTTACATCAACTATAGTTTTTCCCTTCCATATCATTTTAAGCCTGTTGTCATCAGTTATTTTTGCTACTTCCACAGCTTCCAAATTTTCCTCTTCTGAAAGTTTTATAAATAACGCAGCATCCTGGTGTCTAACAACAACAGCCATACGTTCTTGAGATTCTGATATGGCAAGTTCTGTGCCATCTAGGCCATGGTATTTCTTTGGCACAGCATCTAAATTAATTATAAGTGCGTCTGCCAGTTCCCCTATAGCTACAGACACTCCACCTGCACCGAAATCATTACATCTCTTTATAAGTTTTGTAACCACTGGATTTCTAAATAGTCTTTGAATTTTTCTCTCTGTAGGTGCATTACCCTTTTGAACTTCTGCTCCTGAAGTTCGTAATGAACTATCACTATGCTGCTTAGATGATCCTGTAGCTCCACCACACCCATCTCGACCTGTTTTTCCACCAAGAAGTATAACGCTGTCACCAGCTATCGGCGTCTCGCGAACCACATTTCCATAGGGCACTGCTCCAATAACTGCTCCTACTTCCATTCTTTTAGCAACAAAATCTTCATCATAGACCTCAGAAACTAGTCCTGTAGCAAGCCCTATTTGATTTCCATAAGAACTATATCCATGAGCAGCTTCAAGAGTTATTTTTCTTTGAGGAAGTTTTCCTTTTATGGTATCTGAAATCCGGCCTCTTGGATCACCACAGCCTGTAACACGCATCGCCTGATACACATAGCTCCTACCTGATAATGGATCTCTTATGGCCCCACCAAGACAAGTAGCCGCCCCTCCAAAAGGTTCTATTTCAGTTGGGTGATTGTGAGTTTCATTTTTAAACATTACTAGCCACTTTTCCTTCTCACCCTCAATATCTGCTTCTACAATTATGCTGCATGCATTGATTTCGTCTGAAACATCCAGGTCCTGTAACTTTCCTTTTTTCCTTAACTCTTTCATTCCAATTACTGCCATATCCATCAATGTTACAGCTCTAGGGGTCTTACCGTAAACAAATTGTCTAGTATCTAAGTATTCCGCGTAAGCCTCTTTAATTGGTTTAGAATACTTACCTTCTTCTATATAAACATCCTCAATTACAGTATTAAAGGTAGTATGCCTACAGTGATCTGACCAATAAGTATCTATAACTTTTATCTCCGTTATGGTTGGGTCTCTCTTTTCAGTTTCCCTAAAATATTCTCTGCAATATTTTAAATCTTCAAAGCTCATAGCAAGACCCTTGTCATTTAAAAATTCTCTTAAATCCACCTCAGTCATATCAATAAAAGATTCTACTATAGCTACTTTCTCTGGTTCATCAAAAATTTGCTCTAAATCACTTTGCTTTTCTAGTCCTGTTTCTCTAGAGTCTACAGCATTTATGCAATATTCTTTAATCTCATCTATTTCACTTTTAGTAATATTACCTTTTAATATTATAATTTTTGCTGTTTTAACTATAGGTTTATCCTTTTGAGTTAAGATTTGTATACATTGAGCAGCTGAATCCGCCCTTTGATCATATTGACCTGGCAAATATTCAATAGCAAACACGCTTTCTCCCTGGCATACATTTAGCTCTTCATCATAAACCTCATCTACTGTAGGTTCTGAAAATATTGTATTTCTTGACTTTTGATACTGATTTTCTGATATTCCCATAATATCATATCTATTAATTAATCTAAGTCCTGTAAGGCCCACTATACCCAAATTTATTACTATATCCCTTAATAATTTTTCACCTTCAACATTATAGTTCGCTTTTTTCTCTACATATAACCTATATATCTTATTTTCCATGATTAATACCTCCAAAATATAAATTTATACGAATATTAAGCATTAAATGTTTTTTATAATTCGTTATATTTATAGTATAGTATATTTTCTCTAATTATAAAAGCTTATTTTACTATAATTCCATACTTTTATGATTTTAATGCCTTTTATAAGATATAATATAATGCAAAAACAGGATGGCACAAATATGCCATCCTGTTTTATTTTAAAAATTTCTATTACAAACTTTAGTTTTTCTTTTCAAAATCATCTTCATAATCATCTAAAGACTTTTTAACTAAAGCTCTAAGTCCTAATAATGCCAATAAATTTGGTATAACCATTAATCCATTAAATGTATCTGCCAGTTCCCAAACTAGTTCAACCTTTAGAGCGGAACCTAGTACTATAAATATAACAACTAAAACTCTATAAGGCGTTAATGCTTTTTTACCAAATAAGTATTTAACGTTAGCTTCTCCAAAGAAATACCAAGCTACTATTGTAGAAAAAGCAAAGAAGAATAGTGCTATAGCTATAAACGGACCTCCAAAACTTCCCATTCCATTACTGAAAGCCTTTTGTGTTAGTGCTATACCAGTAGTTTTTCCATCTAATGCTCCTGTAGTTAATATAACCATTGCAGTTAATGTTAAAATTATAAATGTATCAATAAATACACATACTATTCCAACAAGTCCTTGCTCTGCTGGGTGTTTAACCTTTGCAACTGCATGTGCATGCGGTGTAGAACCCATTCCAGCTTCATTAGAGAATAATCCTCTTGCAATACCATATCTCATAGCTTCTTTTACCCCAACTCCCATTACACCACCAGTAATAGCTTGAGGATTAAAGGCTCCTACAAATATCATTCTAAACGCTTCTCCTATATGAGCATAATTTACTAATATAATTCCCAAACTACCTACTATATAAAATAGGGCCATAACTGGGACTACTTTTTCAGTAAAGGCAGCAATTCGACCTACTCCCCCAATAAAAATCATTGCAGCTAATGCTGCAACAATAACACCAACCACTATACGAATATTAGTATTTTCACTTATTGCTGCACCTATAGAATTAGATTGTACCATGTTACCTATAAATCCCAAGGCAATTATTATAGTTACTGAAAAAAATGCTGCTAGCTTTTTGCTTCCAAGACCTTTACTAATATAGTAAGCAGGCCCTCCCGTAACTTCACCATCAACTGTCTGTTTGAATTTTTGCCCAAGCACTGCTTCTGCAAAAATGGTTGCCATGCCAAAGAAAGCACTTATCCACATCCAAAATATAGCTCCAGGTCCTCCTGATACCATGGCAGTTGCGGCTCCCGCTAAATTTCCTGTTCCTACTTGAGCCGCTATTGAGGTTGTCATAGCTTGAAAGGATGACATTCCATCTTTTCCTGCTTTATGTCCAAATTTAACTCCTCCAAACGTCTTTTTAAAGGCAGCTTTAAATTTTCTAATTTGAACAAATCTTAGAGTTACTGTAAAGTAAATTCCAGTACCACATAGTAGGAATATTAATACATACCCCCACAAAACACCGTTAATGCTTTTAATAATTGATAATAAGTCCATAAATACACGTCCCTTCTAGTTGTTTAATTTTTGCATAAAAAATTTATTCAATAAAAAATTTTATACTAATTAATATACTGTGAGACCATTATACTTTTAAAGCACACTAAAATAGAGATCAAAATGAAATGACCTTTTTGAAATAACCCTGTCCTTTTACCTGAGAGCTTCACTATTCAGAACTCAATCACATACAAATAATATGTAATTAAATAAGATTTAGCTTTCTCCTTCGGTGCTATAAAAGTCTCTCCAGAGGTTTGTCCAATATTAGTACTTTTCCAAATGGATACCTGAAAGCTTAACTTCTTCGGTGGATGTTATGGATTAAGTTTTAATTGTTAAATTACTTTTAAACTTAATTCCTTATACATCTCTCTCCTAATATTTTCATCCAATTATTAATTTGTAATCATTTACACTATTATACCATATTTCTCATGTTTGTTTCATTTTTTTTACAAAGTAATTGAAATTTCTTTATTTTCTTAATTTATATAATATATATACAACTGTATATATATTGTTTTTCATTTTTACACTTAATATATTTAAATTTATACTTTTCTATACAACAAAAAAAACATCCACTATAAAGTGAATGTTTTTTATTGGTACGAGCAAGTCTATAAGCCGAGTTCTGTATTAGACAATCATCTATCTAGGCCTATTGTTACCAATAGGCTCAAGCGATACACCCGAGAACGAGACGGGCAGTCCCATAATGTTCTCCTATTCGATCTTGCTCCAGGTGGGGTTTACATAGCCGCAAAGTCGCCATTGCGCTGGTGAGCTCTTACCTCGCCTTTCCATCCTTACTAGTATATTCAAAAGTTTAGCAAGCTAAACTACTAGAATACCTTTAGCGGTATATCTCTGTTGCACTGTCCTTAAAGTCGCCTTCACTGGGAGTTACCCAGCACCCTTGCCCTATGGAGCTCGGACGTTCCTCTCCGCAATATTGCGCAGCGATTGTCTGGCTTACTCGCAAAGTAATAATACCATACTATTAGATGAAATGCAAATGGTATTTTATACTACATAGTTTTATATGGATCTTGTGATATTTGAGAGATTATAACCTCATTATCGTACCCATTTTCTAATAATTGTTTTTTCAGTTTTCCTGCGAATATCTGTAGCGGCCTCCACTCTGTTGCAAAATGTCCCGCATCAATTAACGCTATATGTTCTTCTTTTAAATCGCAAGCACCATGATACTTAGTATCACCTGTAATAATGCAATCTGCACCTAATTTCACACTTTCATAAAAAAAGTCTTCTCCACTGCCATTTATAATAGCAATAGTTTTTATTAAATCATCTTGGTCACCTACATATCTTATAAATTCTGCATTAAATGCTTTTTTAACATTTTCACATAATTGACTCAGCATAATAGGATCATCTAAGCATACTAATCTACCTATACCCGAATGGCCATCATCATAATTAGAGTTTTTTTTCGGCTCAATAATCTTGAATTTATTAAACCCTAAAATCTCAGTGGCAATATCATTTAACCCGCCTTTAGCAGAATCTAAATTGGTATGACTAGCGTATACATTTATACCACTTTTAATTAGCTCAATAATTTTTTTCCCAACTAGGTTATCCCTAGTAATAGTTTTAGGTTTAATGAAAAGAAGAGGATGATGAGTCAATATAAAATTGCATTCCTTATCAAGGGCTTCTGAAATTACATCCATTGTGCAATCTAATGCAATTAAAATTTTTGTAACTGTTGCATCACTGTCCCCCACCATTAGTCCTACATTATCATAATCCTCTTTTAACCTAGCTGGGGCATACACTTCCATAATATCTTCAATAGTTTTTACTTTTAAAAACATTTTAAAAACCCCTTAAGTTTTTGTATAACATCATAAAGTTGAAGTTTCCTATTTTTAGATAGAATCGTATCATCATTTAAACTATAATACACTTTTGAATATTTCAGTAATTTATACTCTATAAAACTTTGCATTACTGCATTTTTCTTATCTAATAATATTTTGCTTATCTCATAATATATACTATCCACTGCTACAGGTCTAGTGTCATATTTGACCTTAATAATTTCATAAAACTTACCATCATCATTGCAAATTTCTTCATCAATGATATTATATCCTTTGATATACAAATACTCTCTTAAAACCTCAGCATTTTGAACTGGTTGAAGTATCATATACTTAAATTGTTTAACCACATCTAAGTCAGCTTCTAAGATATCTCTTATTAAATTACCACCCATTCCTGCAATAATAGCTATCTGGGCTTCTCCTATATTAACTGTAGATAATCCACTTCCCTGTCTACAACTAATTTGCGCAGGTAGATTACTTAGACGTACATTATTTTTGGCCTTCTCAACGGGACCTCTATTTATATCAGAGGCAATAGCACTTTTTACTACACCATTTTCCACTAAATATATAGGAACATACCCATGATCCGTTCCTACATCGATAGCACTCTCACATTCTTCTATCATACTTACAATTGCTTTTAATCTTATACTAAGATCCATAGTTTTCATCCTTATCTAAAGTTAATTAATATTTTAAACTGCATAATTAAAAATATCATGGCCACAACTAGTGACAAATAAATAAATTTATAGGCTGATTTTCTATCATATTTGGAACTAAAATAGCTTGCATAATACATACAAAATAGCAATGCCATATTTAATACCCCGTAAATCATCTGAGTAAATGCAAATTGTTTGCTTGTTCCCATTTTTATCGGGTTGAAATTTGCATCAAAGTTTAAGGGCATAATATTAGGTATCATATTTTTTAAATATAATATAAATGGATTCAAGGTTAAAATTATAGTTAATATACTAACTACCATTAAGGGTAAAATGAACTGTTTGTCTTTATGAAGATTATAGCTATTATTCACTTTATATTTCCACTCTACTCTATTTACATTGTGATATGCTAGTGCTCCCTCAAATTTTTCATAATCTACAGGAGATATGGCGTAATTCATATGCTCAGTTTTCAGATAAAAAACTTTCTTGTTATCTGTAACAAACATTCTAGATATGCCAATTTTATCAATTACAAATCTCCCCATGGCAAAGTTACTTGCGGCTATGCCATTAAGCTTGATCCCTTTAATTGTACCACTTGATATAGTATATCCTTCAATTTGATTTAAGGGTATAATCACTTTTTTTAAGGACCCAATAGCATAAATGCCAAGATTTTGGTCATCAATAGTGCATTTAAGTGATGAGTAAAGCAACATGTAGTATACTTGATATATATTACATGACACTAATATAAGCTTTAACAGGCTAGCTACAATGTATGAATTGGTAAATTTTAGTAATGTTAAGACTAGTATATTGTATAATGCGGTCATGAGCAACATAAACCAGAGCCCATGTCCTTCCTTAGATATATAACTATCCATTAAATCACCTTCTCAATCACATTATATCATATTTAAATCCACCTTGTAAATATTTATCCATAATTTTACACAGGAAAAAACACCTTAAATAAGGTGTTTAATCTAAATAATCTTTTAATTTTTTACTTCTACTTGGGTGTCTTAATTTACGTAGTGCTTTGGCCTCAATTTGCCTTATTCTCTCGCGTGTTACATTAAACTCTTTTCCAACTTCCTCGAGAGTCCTTGCGCGTCCATCATCTAGTCCAAATCTTAATCTTAAAACTTTTTCTTCTCTAGGAGTCAATGTATCTAAAACGTTGATTAATTGCTCTTTGAGCATTGTAAATGCAGCAGCTTCTGCTGGTGCTAGTGCATCATCATCTGGAATAAAATCTCCTAAATGACTGTCTTCTTCTTCACCTATAGGAGTCTCAAGTGATACTGGTTCTTGTGCAATTTTCATTATTTCTCTAACTTTTGCCACGGGCATTTCCATTTTTTCAGCAACTTCATCTGGCTGAGGCTCCCGTCCAAGTTCTTGAAGGAGTTGCCTAGAAACTCTAATAAGCTTATTTATAGTTTCAACCATATGCACCGGTATCCTTATTGTTCTTGCTTGGTCTGCTATTGCGCGAGTTATTGCCTGCCTAATCCACCAAGTAGCATAAGTACTAAATTTAAAGCCTTTTCTATAGTCATATTTTTCTACTGCTTTTATTAGTCCTAAATTACCTTCTTGAATTAGGTCTAGAAATAGCATTCCCCGTCCAACGTACCTTTTAGCTATACTAACGACTAGTCTTAAATTAGCCTCTGCTAATCTTTTTTTCGCAACCAGGTCGCCTTCTTCATTTCTTTTAGCAAGTTCAATTTCCTCAGCTGATGATAATAATGAAACTTTTCCAATTTCTTTTAAATACATTCTAACAGGATCATCTATAGATATACCTTCTGGTATACTCACATCAAGCTCTTCAGTTTCTGGCTCAACCTCTGCTTGAGCTCCTGTAGCAGGTGCAGCAGCTTCATTCATATCCCCAACAACATCTATTTCCATTGATTCTAAAACTTCATAAACCTTTTCTATTTGTTCTGGACTTAAATCTATTTCATAAAGTTCATCCATTACTTCTTTATAAGTTAATGATCCTTTTTTCTTGCCTTTTTCAATAAGTTTCTTGACTATAGTCATTTTTGAGCTTTTATCCTTCATCATATTACCTCCTTTCTAATTACTATAATTGTTTTATATCTTTTTGCACTTCTATAAGTTTTTGGGCAAGTTTTATAGATTCTTCTAGCAAGCCTTTTGATTCATACTTTTTGATTTTATTCATAATTTCTTTTTTCGACTCCTCTAACTTGAATTTTTTAAGTTCTTTTATGCAGTCATTTATAAGTTTTTTATGATCATCTTCATCTCCACTAAACTTAATTTCCATAGTATTTATCCATTCTTTTGTACATTCTATATCATTACATCTAAATTCGATGTTTTTAATTTTTTCATCTCTTGTTAAATTTTTATATTCAACAATTAATTTATATATAGTTTTATGACTTTCAAGTACTAATTGATCTATGGACATAATTTCTGTAATATAATCACAATTCTCGACCTTTATAAACATGAATTTCAATAAATTTCTTTCAGCCTTAATATAAGCTGGTTCTAAATATAATTTTTGTCCAAAATCCTGTTGTGTATTCATTTTTTGCGTTTTTTTTGAATTTTTGTTAATTTCTTCTCTTAATAAGTCATATATTGCTTGTTCTTTGATTCCCGTTCCTTCAGAAATCTTTTTTATATGAACATCTTTTTCAACAGGGTCTAAGTCTACAATAATTTCAGTAACCTTTTTTACATACTTTATTAGCATTTCACTATTTGAAAAATTTATTCCATCACTTGCTCTTTTAATTCTATAATCTATTATAGGAAGAGCATCATCCACTAATTTTTGAAAAGCCTGCTGTCCATTATTTTTTATATATTCATCAGGATCCTTACCTTTGGGGACTACTAGTACTCTAAGATCAAAGCCTTCATTCCTTAATGTCTCTAGACCCTTTAAAGTTGCTGCTTGACCTGCAAAATCAGCATCATATGAAATAATGACTTTATCTACATATTTTTTTAATAATTTTGCTTGATTAATAGTAAGCGCCGTACCAAGGGATGCAACAACATTTGAAAAACCATATTGATGAAGTGAAATACAATCCATGTATCCCTCTACAATTATTATTGTTCGAGATTTATTATTTTTGATTACAAAATTTAATCCATAAAGATGATACCCTTTATGAAATAATGTGGTCTCAGGTGAATTTAAATACTTGGGTTTCGAATCGTCTAAAACCCTTCCTCCAAATCCAATGACCTTTCCCTTATAATCAAACACAGGAAACATAATTCTATTTCTAAATCTATCATAATATGAACCTTTAGGACTTTTAATAATTAATCCTATATTAAGTAAATCCAGCTCAGAGTAACCTTTCTTTTTTAGATATAATAGCAAGCCATCCCATTTATCAAAAGAAAAACCTAAACCAAATTTCTTCATAGTAGTTTCAGATATTCCTCGGTTTACGAAATATGCTTCTGCTTTCTTATCCTTTCTTAAATTGTCATAAAAATACCTAGCCGCTTCTACATTAATATTGTACATTTTATTATACATGTTTTTTTGTACATTATTCTGGTCACTTTCTAGTTCTATACTGATATTTGCTCTTTCAGCCAGAACCTTTGCAGCTTCGGGAAAAGTTACATTCCTCTCCTTCATAATATAACTAATTACATTCCCAGCTTCACCACATCCAAAACATTTATAAATTTGCTTGTCTTGAGACACAGTAAAAGAAGGACTCTTCTCATTATGAAAAGGACAAAGGCCAATGTAATTTCTTCCGGTTCTTTTAAGCTTAACACTTTCAGATATTACATCCACAATATCATTTTGTTCCTTTATTTTTCGGATGACATCTTCAGCAATCAATAGATTATTACCACCTTACTTATATAAATTCACAATGTATTTTTATTCGACAAAAAAGTGTATTATCCTTCTTTTAAACCACTTTTCTTAATAATAATTATGCTTGCACTTTATATATTCTTTATAAATTACAAATTTCCTTCATTATTTGTGTTTTTTTATTTTTTTATTTTTTTATTTTCAAATTAAAAATTAGTTAATTTTTCTGGAAGGGTTTATAAGTTTATTCTTATATTTTAATAAATGACAACTTTAGGCAAGTATATATTATTAAACAGCATTAAACAATAATCATCACTCATACCTGAAATATAATCTGCTACTCCTATATCTAATCCTTCATCCTGAACTATGCACTTATAAAAGTTTGGCATTGCCTCTGGGTTCTTGTGGTAGTATGTAAAAACTTGCGTTACAACAAATTGAGCTTTTTGCCTTTCTTCCTTTAATATTTCACCTTTGTATATATTTTGGAACATAAAATTTCTTAACTCACCCAATGCGCCGGAAACAACTTCGCTAAGCGATACCTCTATCTTATCCTCATCTAAGTTATTTAATGTATTATAAATACAATCTTTTACTAAAGTATCTATTCGCTTGCCATGATTTGCACCTAAAACTTCTATTGCATCAATGGGTAACATTGATTCTTTTAATAATCCTGCTCTTATGGAATCATCTATGTCATGATTAACATATGCAATTTTGTCACTATACCTAACCACCTGACCTTCTAGCGTTTCCGCCTTTCCAATTTTGGAAGATAGTCCACTATGATTGAGAATTCCATCTAATACTTCCAGGCTTAAATTAAGTCCCGCACCTAATTTTTCAATTTTTGTGAGCACTCTAATGCTATTTTCGTTATGCCTAAATCCTCCTGGCAAAATATCATTAAGTACCTCTTCACCATTATGAGCAAAGGGAACATGCCCTATATCATGACCTAGTGCTATAGCTTCTATTAAATCTTCATTTAAGCCTATACCCTTACCTATAGTTTTAGCTATTTGTGCAACTTCTAGGGTATGTGTAAGTCTTGTTCTATAGTGATCACTACTGGCCTTTATATATACTTGAGTTTTGTGCTGCAGTCTCCTAAATGACTTACTGTGTGTTATCCTATCTCGATCTACCATATAGCAAGTTCTTACATCATCTAACTCTTCTGATACTTTTCGTCCTTTTGATTTTATGGACAAGGCCCCATAGGTCATAATTGTATTGGCTTCATTAGTTTCTATTTTTTGGCGAATGTTCATAAATACCCCCCTAATTTTTTTTAGTTGCCTTACTTAGTATTCTACAAATTAAATTAATTACCCTTTTTTAATATTAAACGTATATTATTAAAGTTTGATTAATATTCTAATAATGTAATAATTTTTTAGGAGTGATATGATGCCCTCCACGGCTAAAAACATAAATAACATAGATTTATTATCTGAAGAAAATGTAAAAAAACACATCCTACCTCAATATAACTTAACTAATGCTGATATATCACAAATTAAATTTAAGGATACTGATAAACAAAGAGCCGTATATAAAGTGCAATACTTCGATGAATGCTATTGTTTAAAAAAAGTTTATTACTCTGTAAAAGATCTGTTATTTGTGTATTCCGCTATAGAATGGTTATATAGAAATAATATCAATGTGCCTCGAATCCTTAAAACAAAAACCAATAGCAGATTTATAAACTATAATAATATGTTATTTATACTTACCCCTTGGGTTGATGGCATTAAATGCGACTACGATAATATAGATCATATACTAGCGTGTAGTACCAATCTTGCAAATATGCATAAGGTAAGTATGAGCTTTACACCTATATGCGGTAGTAACATAAAAGAGGGCTTTGGCACTTTGGGCACTTCCATATATAAGCATTATGAAAGCCTTCTTAATTTCTCCAATTTAGCTTATAAATATGATGATGCTTTTTCGAGACTCTATCTTAAGCATTTTGACTCAAGTATTCAGCTAGCTCAGTATTCTACAAACATGGCTTATGGTATGAACCAAGATAATCTTACAAAATCATTGTGTCATCTTGACTATGTTAATAAAAATATTATCTTTGACAATAATAATGAAATATGGGTAATTGATTTTGATAAATGTAGAAATGACTATTGTGCCCACGATATTTCATATTGTTTAAGGCGACTGTTAAAAAGAGACAATACAAAATGGGATTTAGAGCTGGCAATAAGCTTTTTAAAATTATATGATAAAATTCTACCTTTAACCTTGGATGATTATAAATATATTCTTATTTATTTAGCCTTTCCCCAAAGGTATTGGAAAATCTCAAGAGATTATTATGGTAATATTAATAAATGCAATAAAAAAGCCTTCTTAAATCTACTAAATAATTCAACTAACAAAAATGAATATCAATTAAATTTTGTTTTCGGCCTTAAATCTTATATGGAAAATAAATTTAAGACAATTTTATAATTTGTTAATAATTAAAAAGCCACTGCAAAGCAGCGGCTTTTTTGAATTAATCTATTAATTACATAATCTTGAAAATGCTATTTTTTTCTTGGATTATTTACTTCTGCTTGAGCAGCTGCAAGTCTTGCAACTGGAACTCTGAATGGTGAACATGATACATAATCAAGTCCCACATTATGACAGAATTCAACAGAAGAAGGATCTCCACCGTGTTCTCCACATATTCCAAGTTTTATATTAGGTCTAGTTTTGCGTCCAAGTTCCACAGCCATTTTAATAAGTTTGCCTACGCCAACTTGATCTAATTTTTGGAATGGGTCAAATTCGTAAACTTTCTTTTCATAGTAGTGTTTTAAGAAAGTTGCTGCATCATCTCTTGAGAATCCAAAAGTCATTTGTGTTAAATCATTTGTTCCAAATGAGAAGAATTCAGCTTCTTTTGCTATTTCATCAGCGGTAAGCGCTGCTCTTGGTATTTCAATCATTGTACCAACCATGTACTTTAAATCACTACCACTTTCAGCTATGATCTGATCAGCTATTCTTACTACTATATCTTTAACATATTTTAATTCTTTAACTTCTCCAATTAGAGGAATCATTATTTCTGGAACAATATTGTATCCTTTTCTAGTCTTAACGTCTATAGCAGCTTCAATAACCGCTCTAGTTTGCATTTCAGCTATTTCTGGATATGATACTGCAAGTCTGCATCCTCTATGTCCCATCATTGGATTGAACTCATGTAATGATTCAACAGTAGCTTTTAGCTCTTCAAAAGTTATTCCCATATCAATGGCGAGTTCCTTTATATCTTGGTCGTCATGTGGTAAAAATTCATGTAGTGGTGGATCTAAAAATCTGATTGTAGCTGGCCTTTCAGCAAGTTCTTCATAGATTCCTATAAAGTCTTCTCTTTGCATTGGTAATAATTTTGCAAGGGCCACTCTTCTTTTTTCTTCATCTTTAGCAACGATCATTTCTCTTATGCCCATTATTCTATCAGCATCAAAGAACATATGCTCTGTTCTGCATAAACCTATACCTTCAGCTCCATATTTAACTGCTTGAGCAGTGTCTTTTGGAGTATCTGCATTAGTTCTAACTTTTAGGCTTCTTATCTCATCAGCCCAGCCCATAAATGTTTCAAAGTAACCGCTTATTTCAGGCTCAACTGTTTTAATTACTCCAGCATATACATTCCCTGTACTTCCATCCATTGAAATAAAGTCGCCTTCATTATATGTGATTTCACCAATTTTAAAGTTTTTCTCTTTTTCGTTAACTTTTATATCTCCACAACCAGCAACACAACAAGTTCCCATTCCTCTTGCAACAACCGCAGCATGAGAAGTCATTCCACCTCTTACTGTTAATATACCTTCTGAGGCAATCATACCTTCAATATCTTCTGGTGAAGTTTCAAGCCTTACAAGAACAACTTTTTCTCCAGCTTCGTGTTTAGCTTTTGCATCTTCTGCTGTAAAACAAACTTTTCCAGAGGCCGCTCCAGGAGATGCTGGCAAACCTTTTGCAATTACTGTAGCGTTCTTTAAATCTTCTACATCAAAATTAGGGTGAAGCAATGTATCTAGTTGTTTTGGGTCAACCTTCATCATAGCTTCTTGTTTTGATAACATTCCATCTTCAACCAGTTCCACAGCAATTTTGAGTGCAGCCTGCGCTGTTCTCTTGCCGTTTCTTGTTTGCAGGAAGTATAATTTCCCATCTTCAATTGTAAACTCCATGTCTTGCATATCTTTGTAGTGAGTTTCAAGAGTATTAACAATTGCCATAAATTCGCCATATACTTTTGGCATATCTTTTCCAAGTTGTGATATATCTTGTGGTGTTCTTATTCCTGCAACAACGTCTTCACCTTGAGCATTCATTAAGTACTCAGCATATATTCCTTTTTCTCCAGTGGATGGGTTTCTTGAGAATGCAACACCAGTTCCTGATGTATCTCCCTTGTTACCAAATACCATTTCTTGAACGCTTACTGCTGTTCCCCAGCTCCCTGGAATATCATTTAATCTTCTATACACGTTAGCACGAGGATTATCCCATGATCTAAATACTGCTGTAATAGACTCTATTAATTGACTTGTTGGATCACTTGGGAATTCCGCGCCTTTATCTTCTTTATAGAATTCTTTAAATTGTTTAACTAATTTTTTTAAATCATTAGCATCTAGCTCAGTATCGAATTTTACGCCTTTTGCTTCCTTCATATTATCCATAATGTTTTCAAAGTTTCTTTTTTCAACGCCCATAACAACGTCAGCAAACATTTGGATAAATCTTCTATAAGAATCATAAGCAAATCTTGGGTTGTTTGTTAGTTTTGCCATAACTTCTACTGTTTCATCATTTAATCCAAGATTTAAAATTGTATCCATCATACCAGGCATTGATGCTCTTGCTCCGGATCTAACTGATACAAGCAATGGATTTTCTAAACTTCCAAATTTCTTTCCTGTAATTTTTTCAAGATCAGCCATTTTAGAATGTATTTCACTAACAATCTCAGATGCAATTAATTGTCCGTCTTCATAATATTTATTACAAGCTTCAGTAGTTACTGTAAATCCCTGTGGTACTGGGATTCCAAGTGTGGTCATCTCTGCAAGGTTTGCACCTTTACCACCTAGAAGATTTTTCATTGAAGCATTCCCTTCACTAAAAAGATAAACATATTTTTTATTTTCCATTCCATACAACCCCTTCGATTATAAATTATATATGATAATGGGTTTAAAGTGTCCAACCTAGAACAAACAGTACCCACTTTCACTCACTTTAGTTAGCACTCACTTTAGTTATTTAGCCATTTTCGCCCATTTTTACAAATAATCTTGTGATATTAGTTTTGGATATTTTACCTACAACTTGAAATATTTCTTTACCACTTTCAAATTTTCTTTCTACCACAGGTAGACTGTCTACCTCGTGCTCTATAATCTTTTGTGCGGCTAAATAAATACTATCTTCTTTTTCAACAAGCACTATATTGGGCATTCTAGTCATTATAATACCTACAGGTACTTTGTGCATATCCGTACCACCCATAGCCATTTTAAGAAAGTCTTTTCTTGATACGGCTCCAACTAAATTGCCATTACTATGTATAAATAAAGTACCTACATCATTCAAAAACAAATGTACTATAGCATCATAAACCATTGTTTCTTCTGTTGCCATTACAGGTTTAGACATTACATCTTTAACTTTAATATTTCTTATATAATCATAAACTAAACTATAAGAGGGTTTCTTTGAATACATATATCCTACCTTAGGCCTTGCGTCTAAAATACCTGTCATTGTTAGTATTGCCAAATCTGGCCTTAGTGCAGCCCTTGTTACTCCTAGCTTATTTGCTAAGCGTTCACTGGTAATAGGTGGATTTTCTTTAACTAATCTTATAATCTCTTCTTGTCTTGGTGTTAGTTTAATTTTTCCCACCCTCTTTCTATTTAACTTACTAAACATGATATATAATTTCTATATTTGTTATATTTCTAATATTGGAAATACAAACGATTGCATAATGTATTATTATACTAGAATTTTACATACCATTTTTAACATTGTAACACATTTTAAATACATATTGTAGGGTTTTTCAAGGATTTTTTGTTTAAAACTATAAAATATTCCTATATTATTAATTTCTCATTAATAATATTTGGATAAGTTATACAAATAGTTAAATTTCCCCTTATATAAAGTGTGCAACTATTAGCTGCTCCCTTTATATAAGGGGAAATTTTATTGGTAGAGCTTCTAAAAGGTTAAAAATAAAATAACATCATTGTTTATATTATTTTTCCTCTTCTTGGTCTTCTTTTTCCTTATCAAATTTCACAGTATATTGGTATACATTTTCATCACTACCATCTTTACTGCTTTGGGTAAAAGTATCTTTTGTGTCATTTAATTTTTCTTTTACATCGGAGCTCATATCGCTCATTCTACTTCTTACGTCTTCAACTGTATTTTTAATAATAGTATTAACTACTTCTACAGTACCATCTACTTTAGTTATCTCAATAGTAACCTTTGTAAGTACTGCTGTTAATAATCCAAGGCCAATTAGCGCAGGTACAAACCATCCAGCAAGTACTCCTGCTGCAATACCAGCATTAACAGGTATGTCCATAACTACATTTTCATCTTTTTTTACTTTTATTCTCGATACATTTCCTTTTCTAACAATATCCTTTATAGCTGCCATGAACTCATCCTTAGTGGCATACATTTCTTCCATATTGAATTTATTAGATTTTTTTTGCTTTGATTCGATATAAATAAGGGCATTAACTACATCACTATCACATTCCTCTAAGGCTTCTTTAGCCTCAGTATATGATACTCCTGTTCGCTCTTTGATGATGTCAATCTTTTCAAGTGTAATTTCTGACATTAAAATCATCCTCCTTATATTTTTTCTTGGGTAGAGACCATTTACTAGTTATTATATTCCCCTAAATAATTAAACATCTCTAGGCTCTTTGGCTTCCTCGTATAATTTTGAGAAATGATAATAGATAAAATTTTGTATAGCTCAATCTTTGTTGATTGTGAAACACTTATTCTATTAATTTTATCCATACCAAAATTATTTAAGAATTTTAATGTATTATATGTTGGGTTTGATATATATATACTATTTACCTTTTCACATTCTTTACAAATAGGACCATAAGATTGTAAATCAATATTATTAGATATTGTTATTTTTTTTCTGCATCTAACACATTGTTCAAAATTCATTCCATAACCTGTGGCCTTTAAAAGTTTGGTTTCAAAGGCTCTTGCTAGAACTTCTATATCCATAACGTCATTTTTTATAAAATAGAAAGCACTAACAAAATCCTTAAAAAGTTCACTATTAGCCTCTTCATTTTCCATGGCAATATCAATTAATTCATTAAAATATGAAGCATAAGTAATTGTCTCCAGATCCCGTAATAGTTGCTGAAAAGAGTCTATAATCGTAACTTCATTTATTGTATATAAATTTCGCCCTTTGAAAAGTATAAACTCGCCATAAGAGCAAGGTAGTGTGGATGATACATATTTACTTTTATTTTTTCTGGCTCCCTTTGCTATTGCTGTTATTTTACCAAATTCTTCAGTAAAAAGCCAAACTAGCTTATCAGATTCTTTAAATTCTTGAGTTTTTATGACAATAGCTCTAGTTTTTAAAATTGACAGAAAATCATCCCCTACTTATACCCTAATTCCTTCAAAATACTTGAAGTATCTCTCCACTCTTTCTTTACCTTTACCCATAATCTTAGGTTTACTTTTTCGCCTAAAAATTTCATTACATCTTGTCTTGCATAAGTAGAAATTTGCTTAAGTGTTTTTCCACCTTTTCCAATTATTATACCCTTATGGGAATCTTTTTCACATAGCAAATTAGCTTCAATATGATACATGTTTCTATCATCTCGTTTCATAGAAATGATTTCTATTGCTATTCCATGAGGTACTTCTTGGGATAATAGCTTCAAAGCCTTTTCTCTTATGATTTCAGTAATAATAAATCTTTCTTGTTGGTCTGTAATCATATCCTCTGGGTAATATAGTGGTCCCTCTGGAATATTATCCACTACAAGTTTAGTAACTATATCAACATTTTTACCTTTTATAGCAGCTATAGGTATTATTTCTTTAAAGTCAAAATACTGAGAATAACTCTGAATAGTTTTAGCTACTCTCTCTTGGGTGTTTTCATCAATCTTATTAACTAATAAAAACACTGGAATTTTACTCTCTTTTAGTTGTTCTAGAATATGCATATCACCTTTGTCAATTTCATCTCCTGGTGTAGTTATAAATAAAATCACATCTACTTCACTTGTAGATTGCTGCGCTACTTTAACCATATATTCTCCTAGTTTATGTCTAGGTTTATGCATTCCTGGAGTATCTACAAATATTATTTGAGAATCTTTAGTTGTCAAAATAGTTTGTATATTGTTTCTTGTAGTTTGGGGTCTATTAGACACAATTGATAATTTTTCCCCCATAATGTAATTTATTAATGTAGATTTACCTACATTAGGTCTTCCTATAATAGTTACGAATCCCGATTTAAACATATATCCTCCTTCTGGTTATCTTAAGTAGATAGTAATTAAGAATCTTTTTCTATCTTACTTTAATAAATCTTCTTTAGTAAACGCGCCTGGTAATATTTCTTCCATAGTCTTTATTATATAATCATCTTCACTTTTTACTAATATAATATCAATATCTTTTGTGGCAAATTCTACTATAACTTGTCTGCAAATACCACATGGATAGGTATGGGTGGACATATCACCAACTATAGCAATAGCTTTAATTTTTTTATGTCCCTCGGATATAGCTTTAAAAATTGCAGTTCTTTCGGCACAATTAGCAGCACCATAAGAAGCATTTTCTATGTTGCATCCAGTATATATTGAATCATCTTCTGTAACAACAGCTGCACCAACTTTAAATTTTGAATATGGCACATAAGCATTTTCTCTAGCATCTATTGCAATTTTAGCTAACTTTTTATAATCCATTAATACACACACCCCTAAATAATTAATTTTAGATCACATGATAATAAATAACAATTAGAAATCACGTATATCAATTATATCATTAAATATTAGTATTTCAATAATATTATGTTATATATATATATGCAACTGAAACCGACTATAATATTATCCTAAAACTTTAAATAATAACAGGGTTAATAAAGTTCCAAAAATACCTCCAAAAAACACTTCTAAGATAGAATGAATTTGTGAATCCACTCTACTTTGCGCAACAATTACAGCTAGCAAATAAGATAATACCATAATCAAGGGTTCAGTAGTTAATATTGTTATAGCTGTTGCTACTGAAAAAGCTATTGTACTGTGACCACTTGGCATTCCCCCCCTAAATGGAGTTCCCTCATCATAAATTGACTTAACTACTACTGCTGCAATACAAACTATAACTAATATAAAAAATATCCTGTCAGGGTTAGATTTTTTAAGTTTTGCCATCATCGTTCTATTTAATGGAGTTAATCTATCCCAAAATATAACATAGCCTACTAGTACTGAATTTATAGCAGTTACTAGCACTGCACCTGCGGCAACATTCTTAGCAATTTTCGCTAATGGGTGATAAAAATTTGTTGTAGCATCTATAGCGCATTCTACTGCAGTATTTATCATTTCAGCCACTATAACCAAGGTTATAGTTATGGTTATAATCAAAAGTTCTATTCTTGACAAATCATAAAAAAAAGTGGCAGACAGCACTATTATTGCAGCTATCATATGTATCTTCATATTTCTCTGCGTTCGAATGGAATATATAATACCTTCAATAGCATAATTAAAACTATCAACCATTTTTTTCACTTTCATACCTAACCACCTTTGAAAATATTGTAGGTCACCCTCGTCATTTTAAATAATTATTAATGTACTCTATCTAAATATTTTGAAATTACTCAATATTTCCTCTTCTCTTTTTCTCATAAGGTTTTTTTGAGATTCCTCCATGTGATCATACCCTAACAAATGTAAAATTGAATGCACTGTAAGATATGCACATTCACGGATAAAGGAATGCCCAAACTCTTCACTTTGCTCTTTAGATTTTTCTAGTGATAATGCCACATCCCCAATTACTAATCTTTCATCATTTAAATCACTTTGGTCAAATTTATAATCTATATACACATCTTTAAACACCTTGTTTTGTGGATAATCCAGCATTGGAAAGGATAGCACATCCGTTATTTCATCTATGCTACGATACTTTGAATTTATTTTTTTAATTTCATCGTTGTCAATTAATATAACGCTTACTTCATTATCTATAATAAGCTTTTCCTCGAAAAGCGTATATTCAATGACCTCTTTTATAGCAGTTTCCAGCTCCTTTGTAACTGCTATCTTATTTTGCCTATTATCTATAAAAATCATACTTGTTTTACTCCTTTATTATCTTTTTCCCATTTATCCAAGGGATATTCTATTCTCTCATGGTATATTCCTGAAAACACTTTTAAAAATGCCTTTCGTATTTTCTCTAAATCTTTTAGCGTTAGATCACAATTATCTAATTGCCCATCATTAAGTCTGCCTTTTATTATATTATTAACCATTTCCTCAATTTTATTTTTTGTATGATTTGGAATTGATCTCACAGCTGCCTCCACTCCGTCCGCCAGCATTATAATTGCAGCTTCGCGGCTTTCAGGATTTGGTCCCTGATATCTAAAATCCTCTTCCTTAATTTCCTCTGGAGCATCGCTAGAATTTTTCATAGTTACATAAAAATATTTAACTAAAGTTGTACCGTGATGTTGTTGTATAATATCTTGAATCGCCATAGGCACTTTATATTCCTTTGCAAGATCTAGGCCATCCTTTACATGTGAAATTATTATAAGTGTACTTAGATTAGGGGTTATCTTATCATGAGGATTATCATTTCCCAATTGATTTTCTTTGAAAAAATAAGGTCTCTTTATCTTGCCAATATCATGATAATAAGCAGAAACTCTCGCAAGCACAGGATTAGCACCAACTACTTCCGCTGCCACCTCTGAAAGATTCGCCACAAGTACAGAATGATGATAAGTTCCTGGGGCTTCTAAAAGCAACCTTTTTAACAGTGGGTGATTTGGATTTGAAAGTTCCAAAAGCTTCACTGTAGTCACTATATCAAAAAAACTTTCGAAAAATGGTAAAAACCCAATGGTAAGTACTCCAGATATAAGACTTGCAAAAGACACCATTCCCGCCTTTTTTAAAACATCAACTATACTATTGCTTAGTAAAAATCCCATAGAAAGATAAAGCGCCAAGTTTATCATTGCAATATATATAGCTGAATATAATATATCGTTCCTTTGTTGCATTTTCTTGAGTAACATAACTCCAGTAATAGAGTTTAGCACAGCTAGTACAGTAATTTCAAAATTAAAATTAACTGCAACGCTAATTAGAATACAATTAAGAATATTTAAGCCTATGGATACCTCATCATCAATTAAAATAGCCATGAGCATAGGTATACAAGCTAGTGGAATTACATACAGTGAAATTATACCTAGTATTCTAGCAAGCAATATAGCTATTATATTAAGAATATTAAGCATAATTAATTTTTTTATATCCTTAAATATTTCTGGTTGATACTTATATAAATAAAACCATTGAAGTAGAATAACTAAACATACAAGCCCTGCTAAACTTAAATATAAGGACCATTCAAAATTATTTGTATTATCTAGGAGCCCTAATGATTCAAGTAGCGCCTTTTGTTCAAAAGTTATTGGAGATCCTTCACTTACAATTATTTGGTCCTTCTTAATCATGATAGGTTTAACGCTTTTTCTCGCCGCTTCTATTAGAATCTCCGTTTTTTCTTTATCATAAATTGTATTAGCACGAACTTCTACATTTGCAATAGCCATTCCTATTTCTCTTATATCCTTTGTAAAATTCGAGTCATTAAAAGCTGTAGCAATAAGACCCTTAGCCATTATAATTTCTTCAGGCTTATCTTCATTAATTATAAATGAAGCATCAAGGGTAGTCATTGTTTCTTTAAGAAATTTCTCGAGTTCAACAGCTTTTTTCTGATCTAATTTTATTAATGCCTGATATTTTTCATAGGTAAAATCAGTGATAGGATTACTTTCCTTGAGTGAAGATATTTTTTCCTTTTCTGTTAATACTTTTTCATTTGAATTACTTGAATTTAACTTGTTTACTGCAGAAAATAATTTTCTAAAATTTTCTATAGCCTTCTCATTCACTGGAGCTTTAATTGTTTTTTTCTCTACATTTCCTACAGCCTTAGCTATGCTGACTTCTGTAGATACTTCATTTTCAACTTCTCTAGGAGCTTTTATATCTATTTTCGCAATATCTCCCACATTTAATGTATATTTTTTGGGAACTAAAGCTGTTACTAAAATTGAACACATAACAACTGCCGTAATTATAAAAATCAAATATGGCTTTGCTTTATTAAGCGTCATTAGTTCTCTAATATTTTTCATATGCCATCCCCACCTTTTTTTCGCAAGTATTCTAAAAAATATACTGATTTTCATTTTCCTTAGAATTATTATTTTTCTTCGCAAGCAATATTTTCTTCAGCAACAACTAATACTTTTATAGAATATTTATCTTTGTCTTTTTTTGCATCTTCAATCTTGTCTATAATCTTTACATTTTTTTCTAAATTTCTCAATATATTAGAATAAATTTCCTTTATTACCTTAGTAGGATCCACAAGTATATTTTTTTCTTGGATTTCATAATAGGTTTCTTTATATATAAATTTATTGTTAGTTTCTATTTTATCATAATTACCATAGGGAATTAAGCTATTTTTGAGATAAACTTTTTTATTTGCAAATTTAATGTATGAATTACTTATAATGTTTCCTGTTTTGATCCTTGTTTTACTGGATAATGGAACTTCTTTAATCTCCTCGTAAAAAGTTTTTGCTATAACTTCTCCCTGGGCATGTACAGCGTATACACTTCCTTCTTTACCTTGCTCACCCTTAACTAATAGATCACCCTTTTGTATTATATCTCCCTCTTTAACAACTGCTGTGCCTTCCGTGGTAAATACTCTAACTACTATACCGTCTTTACTGGCTATTAAATCACAAGGTGTTTTGTCCACAATTATAATAGGCGGTGATTGTCTTTCTATTACATCAACTTTTAGCTTAACGCCTTCAATCCTAGCTTTTACCCACATTATCTCATTATTGCTTCTTAGAATTTTTTTTTCAATGTCGTACACATCTATACTTTTCTTTCTGAGACCAGCTGAAATCCCAAACCCTTTAATTTGATTACGTAATTCATATGGGCTTATATAATGCTCTGTATTAATTTCTATATTCCATACAAATGTAGATAAATAATATATTATGCATGCAAATAAAATCATTCCCAGTAATAGCGTAGACCGATTTCTTACTTTCATTAAAAAAAAGGATAAGCCCTTCCTTCCTATAATCACAATTTTAGTATCTGTTTTTTTTGCTACTTTGCTAATTTCAACATAATCGCATAATTTAACCTCCAGCACTAAAGTTGTTATATTAATTTTTTTTATGTTTTTAACCGTAATACCATTTCCCCATAATAAATTTATAAATTTTTCCGGCATAAATGATTGAATTTCCATTGTTATAGTACCTTTTTTGTATTTTTTTAAATTATTCATCTCCTTCATACACAACAGATTTAAAGTTGCCACTTAAAGTTATTGTGTTTCCTCCTATAAATAATATTTCTAAATTTTTTCCATATATAGAAATGAGTCCCACATTGGAGTTTATCTTTATCTCTTCTTCTTCAAAAATTATTACACCTTTATGGTTTTCTATATTTATTTCATTATTAGCCAAAATAGTTATTTTTGGCAAATCTAATATAATATCTCTTGGCAAATCTAACTTAATAGCTATAGTTTCCTTTGCTCTAGAAAATTTTTTTTCCATATATCCACCTCATAAAATACTTCATATTAAATTTATGAAAAAAAAACACAAGAAATTACAGTTTTTAAATTTTATAATTTTTAAATAAAAAAAAAGACTCAGCATATGCTGAGTCTTTTATTTATTTAAATATTGTTTTACTATTTCAAAAGCAAATTTACCATCTACGTTGCTTATAACTTACAGCAACTCGGCAAATATAATTTTTTTCACGTTTTTCATGCTATTAGCTCCCAATTTTACTACTGTTTCTCTGAATGTCTCTAAAATTTACAACTTATTTACTGCTGAGGAAGGTATTCTAACAAAATTTTATTTTATCTGTTTCCATATTCAAAAATTCTATTTGAATTTTCTCTTTCTTGCAGCTTCTGATTTTAATTTCTTTTTAACACTTGGTTTTTCATAGTGCTCTCTTTTTCTTACTTCTCCAAGCACTCCACTTCTTGCACATTTTTTCTTAAACCTTCTTAAAGCGTTCTCAATGGACTCGTCTGCTCCAACCTTAATTTCTGACATCATTATCCCTCCCTCCGCTAGCTCAATTCAATTTAAAAACAGCTAATGCGGGGCCTAAATAGCACAGTTTTTATTATACAACACAATTTTACATAATGTCAACATTTTCATTACTATTTTATTATATATAATGCATTTAGTTGCACTATATACGCTGCAATTTAACATTCAGGAAATTAGTTGTATGAGAAATCCAACTAAATAGGCTGGCATATTGGTTTGCTATTTAGTTTAATTTTCCTATTAACCAGGTGGCCACTGTAGCATTCTGCCCCCCAATAAATGAAAATGTACATGGTGAACAGTTTGACCCCCTTGCTCCCCACAATTACTAACAATCCTATATCCACTTTCAGCAATTCCTAAGGTTTTCGCAATTTTCCCAGCAACCATAAATATATGACCTACGAGCTCTGATGACTCTTGTTTTAAGCAATTTAAGTCATCAATATGTTGCCTTGGAATAATTATAACATGCACGGGTGCCTGAGGGCTTATGTCATTAAATGCTATAACTTTATCATCTTCATAAAGCATCTCACAGGGAATTTGCTTTTTTATGATTTTACAAAATATACAGTCTTCCACATAATCACCTCCCATCATTTCAATGAGCAATGTACAAATGCTCATTACTTATTAATATACTATTCAACATAAAATTTTATTCTCCTGCTAGATATATTTATCATTGCATAATTATTCTGAGTCTTGTACTTCTCCAAGTATATAATCACCCATAGCTTCTGTGAGTTTAGTCATATGAAATTCACCTGCTATATTTTTAGAGGATTTTCCTACAACCTTTACATAGTTGTCAGTGTAGCCTTCATATTCATCTTCACTATTTTTTAATTTTTGCTCGTATAGTACATTCATGCATTTTCCAGCGAAGGTGTTTATATGTTTTTCTTCTAGCATATTGTTAAGTGTAATAAGCTTGTGACTTCTCTCTTCTTTTATATTTCCATCAATCTGCTCTTTTATTCCAGCAGCTTTGGTGCCTTTTCTCGGACTATACTTGAAAATGTGCATTTTTGATAATTCTAAGTCTTTTAAGAAATCATAGGTTTCATTAAATTCTTCCGTGGTTTCTCCAGGAAAACCTACAATTACGTCTGTAGTTATAGAAACGCCCTTTATATTTAGCCTTAAATTTTCTACTACAGTTTTATACTCTTGCGCTGTATAATGCCTATTCATTCTTTCAAGAGTCTTATCGCATCCGCTTTGAAGTGAAAGATGAAAATGGGGACATAGCTTCTTAAATGACATTATTTTATCGATAACACCCTCTGTAAAGAAGGTTGGGTCTATTGAGCCTATTCTTATCCGCTCTATTCCAGGAACCTTATCCACTGCCTCTAAAATCCTCACTAAATTCCATCCGTCTTCTAAATCTAATCCAAAAGATGCTATATGTATACCAGATAAAAGAATCTCTTTAAAACCATTTTGGGCTAATTCATTAACTTCTGATATGATTTTTTCAGGCGGTTTACTACATACTGCTCCTCTTGCATAAGGTATTAAGCAATAAGAACAAAATCTATTACAACCATCTTGAATTTTTACAAAAGCCCTAGTTCTATCTTGATATTCGCTAATATTTAAGTCTTCAAATACCTTGTTTTTTAAAACATCACTAACTTCTACTACTTGCCTCGACTCTTGGCGAGCTCTATTTACCCAATAAACAATATCACCTTTGTTTCGGCTACCTAAAACTACATCAACGCCTTCAATGCTTGCTACCTCATTAGGCGCTATCTGTGCATAACAGCCCACCACTGCAATAATAGCACTTTCATTTGCTCTTCTAGCGCGTCCTATCATCTGTCTTGATTTTTTATCACCCATATTAGTAACGGTACAAGTATTAATAACATATACGTCAGAAAAATCATGAAATTCAGCCACTTCATATCCTTCGCGAATAAATTTTTCTACCATCGCTTCTGACTCATACTGATTTACCCTGCACCCTAAAGTAGAAAAAGCAACTTTCATTATATAACCCCTCCCAAATCTCCCAGTTCATACATTATCAAACTTAAACAAGTAAAACCTGCAGTCTCAGTTCTAAGTATTCTGGGTCCCAAAGTGATGATTTTTGATCCTATTTCTTTAAGTTTTTGAATTTCACTTTCTTCAAATCCACCCTCTGGTCCTATGACAATACCAACTTTAACAATAGTCTTTTTTTCTATGTTGTTCATTAATTTCTTTATACCATAGCCTTCTTCATTTTCATAGGGAACCACCACTAAATCCATATGTTTTAACTCTTCTAATAAATGATCAAATTCTATAGGTACATTAATTTGAGGCACCAAACTTCTTTTGCACTGCTTACAAGCTTCAAGTGCTATCCTATTCCATCTATCTACTTTTTTGAATTCGCTAAGCTCAGTTTTAACTACTACTCGCTCTGTAATTATAGGTGTTATTGCCTTAACCCCTAGTTCCGTATTTTTTTGAACTATTAAGTCCATTTTTGTTGACTTAGGCATTCCCTGAAATAAATATACTTCAATAGGGCTTTCATTATTTATAGAGCTTTTTTCTAATAGATTTATAGTTACTGATTTCTTATCTATTAAAGTTATTTCCCCTAAATATTCACTACCTTCACAGTTGTTTACACTAACCACATCACCAATTTTAAGCCTTAATACCTTATATATATGTTTTACATCTTCGCCATCTATAATGGCATTATCACCATCTATGTTTTGCTTTGGCACAAAAAATTTATGCATTATTTATTCTCTCCTCAGCTAGGCATCTTTAACACAATATATTTTAAAGATGCCTTATATAGTTAATTGACTATAACTTTGCAACTATGCAAACCCATTCACCCTCTATATTAATCTCTTGAATTTCAAAGCCACATTGGGTTAACTTATTTATTACCTCATCTTTTTTACTTAGGATGATTCCCGAGGAAATAAAATATCCACCCTCTACTATAAATGCCTTAACCTGCTCAGTCAAAAACATAATTATATCAGCCATTATATTAGCTATAACAATGTTAGCTTTTCCTTTAACAACTTCCATTAAGTCTCCGTATACTATCTCAATGTTATTTAAATCGTTATAACTGACGTTCAGCGAAGCAGAATCTACTGCTACTGGGTCCAAATCAACCCCTATGGTTTTCTTTGCCCCAAGTTTAGCCGCAGAGATAGATAATATACCTGACCCTGTTCCTATATCAAAAACAACCGACTCTGCCTTAACGTGCCTCTCAAGTGCTTTTATACACATTCTAGTAGTCTCATGAGTTCCTGTTCCAAAAGCCATACCCGGGTCAAGCTCTACAATTATTTCACCAGGTTTTTTATCGTATTTTTCCCATATAGGTTTTATAACTATCTTTTCTCCTACCTTTATTGGTTTATAATACTGCTTCCAATTATTTTCCCAATCTTGTTCCTTTACATCAGTTGCCGTTACAGTTCCTACACCCATATCTAAGCCAAACTCTGGTAATTTTTTTACCCCTGTTTTAATCTCTTCTAAGTAACCCTCAAATTTTTCATCTCTTTTATAATATCCTTTAACTACAACCCCGCTATTTGTATCTATAATAGTTTCATCAAAATAGTCCCAATCAGTAGTATGATCTCGCCTGTAAATCATATCTAGTGGATCTAAAATAGAAACCCCTTTTACACCAGTATTATATAACATAGCAGATACCGCCTCAACTGCCTCACTACTTGTTATTATAGTTACTTCAACCCAATCTTTATTCATTGTTATCCTCCTTGTTTATAATAAAAAACTCCGTTTTATAAACGAAGTTTTTTAGTTATTATTTACCTAATATTTTATCCACAAAAGACTTTTTATTTTCGTCTAAAAAATCAACACTTTCACCACTTGCTTCCATAAAGAGTTTTAAGGCTACCTTTTGCTTATCATTTAAGGTTTTTGGAATATCAACAATGACTTTTACGTATTCATCGCCTCTTCCATGTCCATTAACTCTAGGTATACCCTTTCCCTTAAGTCTAAACACGGTACCAGATTGTGTGCCTGCTGGAACTTTATATTTAACGTCCCCATCCACAGTTGGAACCTTAATTTCAGTTCCTATAGCTGCATATCCAAAGCTTATATGAGATTCTATATGAATATCAATTCCGTTCCTTTTAAAAGTTTTATGAGGAGTTACTCTGATATTTATATACAAGTCTCCTGATGGGCCACCTTTTTCACCTGGTTCTCCTTGCCCTCTTAAAGGCATAACATTTCCAGTATCAACTCCACCTGGAACATTAATCTTAATTTTTCTATTTTTTCTCTCTTTTCCAGAGCCATGACAAGTTTTACATGGTTCAGAAATTATTTGACCACGCCCTCCGCACTTATCACAAGTGCTCATGCTAGCAAAGCTACCAAAAGCAGTATTTCTCTGAACTTTTATCTGTCCATTTCCGCCACACTTATCACAAGTTTTAGGAGAAGTACCAGCTTTAGCACCACTACCACTACAATCATTACATTTTTCGTTTTTTGTAATAGACACCTCTTTTTCGACGCCAAAAACAGACTCCTCAAAGCTTAAATTTAAATTGTATTCTAAATCCGCACCTTTTTTAGGACCATTTTGATTTCTTGAAGAGAATCCGCCGCCAAATATGTCTCCAAATATATCTCCAAAACCACCAAAGCCTGAAAAATCAGAGCCAGCGTCAAAGCCTGCTCCAGCATCAGCTGTTCCATATTGATCATATCTTGATCTTTTATCTGAATCAGATAAGACCTGGTATGCTTCATTTGCTTCTTTAAATTTGTCTTCTGCTGCTTTATTGTCTGGATTTCTATCTGGATGATATTTTAATGCAGCCTTTTTAAAGGCCTTCTTAATCTCTTCTTCACTAGCACCTCTTTCAATGCCAAGGGTCTCATAATAATCTTTTTTTGCCATGCTGTTTTTACACCACCTAAAATATATATGCTTTTATTATATAGTTTTTCTACACTTATTGATATAATTTACTTAAAATAAATTAAGGGAAGGGTAATTACCCCACCCTTAATCTAATGGTATTACTAATTATTTATCTTCTTTTTTTTCATCTTCGTCTACTTTAAAATCAGCATCTACTACATTATCATCATGTGGAGCCTCTCCGCCCATGTTTCCTGGTTCTTGAGTTCCTTGAGCTTGCTCAGCTTCTGCTTGGTATATTTTTGTAGTTACTGCGTAGAAAGCTTCAGTTAATTCTTCAGTAGCTTTCTTTATAGCTTCTGTGTCTTCTCCATCTTTAACACTTTTAAGTGCTTCTAATTTCTCACCAATAACTTTTTTATCTTCTTCTGAAACTTTTTCTCCCAGGTCAGTTAAGCTTTTTTCAGTTTGGTATACTAACTGCTCTGCATTATTTTTAACTTCAATTGCTTCTTTTCTTGATTTATCTTCTTCAGCGAATTTTTCTGCTTCTTTTACTGCTGCATCAATTTCAGAATCACTTAAATTAGTTGATGCTGTAATTGTTATTTTAGCTTCTTTTCCTGTTCCTTTATCTTTAGCTGATACATTAACTATACCATTAGCATCTATATCAAAAGTAACTTCTATTTGTGGAATTCCTCTTGGTGCTGCTGCTATTCCAGAAAGAGTAACTCTTCCTAGTGTCTTGTTTCCTGCAGCCATTTGTCTTTCACCTTGAACAATGTGAATTTCAACGGATGTTTGACCATCTGCTGCTGTTGAGAATACTTGACTCTTTTTAGCAGGAATTGTAGTATTTCTTTCAATTAGAGCAGTAGCAATTCCACCTAGTGTTTCAATTCCTAGTGTTAATGGAGTTACGTCAAGAAGTAAAACATCTTTAACTTCTCCAGTTAATACTCCTGCTTGGATTGCTGCACCTAATGCAACACATTCATCTGGATTTACTCCCTTTGAAGGTTCTTTTCCTGTAAAGTTTTTAACTACATCTACAACTGCTGGTGTTCTTGTTGAACCACCTACAAGCACAACTTTATCTATTTCACTAAGTGATAAACCTGCATCTGCAAGAGCTTTTTTCATTGGCTCTATTGTAGCATCCACTAAATCTTGAGTTAATTCATTAAATTTAGCTCTTGTTAAGTTCATCTCTATATGCTTTGGACCTGTTGCATCTGCAGTAATAAATGGTAGATTAATTGTTGTTTGCATTGATGATGATAATTCTATTTTTGCTTTTTCAGCAGCTTCTTTTAATCTTTGAAGAGCCATCTTATCATTTCTTAAATCTATTGCATTATCAGCTTTAAAAGTTTCAGCTATATAATTTACTACCTTTTGGTCAAAATCATCTCCACCAAGTTTAGTATTACCATTAGTTGACTTAACTTCAAATAAACCATCGCCAAGTTCTAATATAGATACGTCAAATGTACCGCCACCTAAATCATATACTAATATTTTCTGATTAACATCCATCTTATCTAAACCATAAGCTAGAGCTGCTGCAGTTGGCTCATTTATTATTCTTTTAACCTCAAGTCCAGCTATTTTTCCTGCGTCTTTTGTTGCTTGTCTTTGACTATCATTGAAATATGCTGGTACAGTTATTACCGCTTCAGTAACTGCTTCTCCTAAATAAGCTTCAGCATCAGCTTTTATTTTTTGTAGAACATAAGCTGAAATTTCTTGTGGTGTATGTGATTTTCCATCAATATCTATTTTATGATCAGTACCCATTTCTCTTTTAATTGACATTATTGTTCTATCTGGATTTGTAATTGCTTGTCTTTTAGCTACTTGGCCTACTAGTCTTTCTCCATTAGCTTGAAATGAAACTACAGATGGTGTAGTTCTTGCACCTTCTGAATTAGAGATTACAACTGGTTCTCCACCCTCCATTACTGCTACACATGAATTTGTTGTACCTAAATCTATTCCTATAATTTTTCCCATTATTATTTCCTCCTTGTATTCCTTTTAGTTTATAGCATTTTAACTGCTAGGTTTTTATATTTTTTTATAATATAAATCATTAATTTGCAACTTTAACCATACTATGTCTTAATACCTTATTTGCTCTTTTATATCCCTTTTGGAACACTTCAACTATTTCATTAGTTCCATACTGTTCATCTTCAACATGCATCACTGCATTGTGAAAATTCGGGTCAAAGGCGCCTTCTGGGGATAGTTCTTCAACTCCTAATTTATTAAAAGCATCATTAAATTGTCTTACTGTCATTTCTACTCCAGTTCTTAGATCCTCACCGCAGCCTTCAACTGAAAGCGCTCTTTCTAAGTTATCTAGTACTGGTAAAACTTCTTTTAAAACATCGGCACAAGCATCAGTGTATATGCCTTCTTTCTCTTTGGCTGTTCTTTTTCTAAAATTCTCATATTCAGCCATTGTTCTTAAAAATTTATCTTTAATAGCAATAACCTCATCCTCAAGCTTCGTGTTTTCTTCTTGTAGTTTTTTAATTTTTTTACTCATATTTTTTTCATTTTCACTTTCTAGAAGTTCTATAGGATCTACTTCTTCTACTATTTCAGCTTCCTCTGGTGTTCCTTCTATTATACCTTCATTTTCTTCTGAATCACTTGAAGTTTCTTCAAGTTCAATTTCATCAGCTGAGCTTGAATCTTCAAAAGGCATTTTTTCTTCTTTTAAAACTTTTTCATTTTTACTATTATTTGTATGCACTCAACTATTCCTCCATTCCAGGCTCAAAGCAAATCTTTTAATTCAAAATTTTATCTATGATCATCATAAATTTGAGCTATATTGTCATTTAATTCTTTAACTATTTCAGTTAACACGGATATAACTTTTCCATAGGGTATTCTTGTTGGCCCTATAACACCAATAGATCCAAGGGGCGTTCCTGCTGCGCTATAGACTGCCGTTATAATACTGCATTCTCTAGCACACTCAACAAAATTTTCACCACCAATTTTTATTGTAATATTACCAGTAATGTCCTTAGCATTTAGTAAACTATTTATACTCTCTTTATTATCTACTAAAATTAGAAACTCCCGTGCTTTAACAATATCGTTATATTCTGAGTAATTAAATATATTTGCAGCACCCTGAATATATATTTCTGAAGTTTCCACGCCAGACAAACTATCATATAAAGCTGGAATAATACCATCAAAGATTTCTTCATAAGAAGCTAAATTATTTTTTAAATTGTTAATGACCTCTAAATTTATTTGTTCAATTGTAAGCTTTCCTAATCTAAAATTAAGTATCTGGGTGAGTTTTTCTATGGTAGCACCGTTAATAGGTTTACTAACCTTAATAACATTGTTTTTGATTATGCCACTGTCAGTGATAATTACAAACAAGACACTTCCCGCATCTAAATTCATTAGCTGAATATACTTTATACAACTCTTTTGAACAGAAGGTGCTTTAACTATAGATGTAAGATTTGTAAGATGCGAAAGCACAAGGGTTGCTTGTTTAACAATTTTATCAACCTCATATAGTGCAACATTAATAAGGTGATGCTTAATCATATATTGTTCCTCAGTTGATAATTCTGTTATTTGCATGAGTCTATCAACATATAATCTATAGCCCTTATCTGATGGTTTTCTACCAGATGAAGTATGGAGCTGCTCAATATATCCCATCTCTTCCAAATCTGACATTTCATTTCTTATAGTAGCTGAACTAATACCTAAATCATACTTTTTAGCTATGGTTCTGGACCCCACAGGCTCACCATTATTTATATAATCTGTAATTATAGCCTGAAGTATTTTAATTTTTCTTTCATCCATTTCCATAATATCACCTCTTTTATTAGCACTCACTACCATTGAGTGCTAACGAGTATGTATTAAAAGTATCATTTACTATTGTATTTGTCAATAACCCTTAATTTTAAATATAGCCATTTTATAGTCATTATAGCAGTTTAAATTTGATATACTCCATTTATCTTTAATTTCTAAGCAACTTCATAAAAGTTGAAGTTCCCTACTGTATATAAGTTTCAGTATATACGGAAGTCTATTACAAAAGAAATTCTGCCATAATTACATTAGATACTTCTATACCTTCATAAGTTAAAAAAATATTATCATCATTTTCCACCATGAATCCAGTACTTGTATATTTATTTATTACTTTATCATAAACACTGTGTATATCTATATTAAATCTTTTTTGGAATTGACTTTTTCTTATACCTACTATCTTTCTAAGTCCCATAAACATAAACTCTTCCATGTCGTCTTTAGTGGAATTTTTCTTTCTTTCTACTATTGCACTGCCAGAAACATTTATTTTCTCCATATAAGCTTCTACATTTTCTTCATTTTTATGCCTAAAACCATCAATATATGAATGAGAAGCAGACCCGCAACCAATATACTCCTCCATTTCCCAGTATACTAAATTATGTCTACAGGACATTTTATCTTTTGCAAAATTTGAAATTTCATATTGAATATACCCTTTTTTTCTTAAATATTCTATTGTTTCATGGTACATAGCTCGATCTACTTCCTCATCAGGAAGATTTAATGTACCCTGCTGGAATTTTTTATAAAAAGCAGTTCCCTCTTCCACTATTAAACTATAGCAAGATAAATGTTCTGGCTTAAGCTCAGTTAAATTTTTCAAGGTCTCCTGCCATTGCGTAAGGGTTTGACTCGGCAAACCAAACATTAAATCTACATTAATATTATTAAAGCCTAAATTTCTAGCCATTTCAAAACTTTGCTTAAAATCTTCTATAGTATGAATTCTCCCAAGGCTTTTTAAGAGCGTATCTTGAAAGGCTTGAAGCCCAATACTAAGCCTATTTACTCCCATTTTTTTAAAAAACTTTAATTTTTCCATTGTAAATGTTCCCGGATTCCCTTCCACTGTAAACTCTAAATCACCGGCGGTGTCTAATTTATCAATACTTTCTTTTATGATTTCCCAGCCCTCTAAAGATAAATAGGTGGGAGTACCCCCACCTATAAATATAGTTTTTATTTTTTTATTTTTTATACTACTTATTTCTTTTGCGAGAGCTGCGCAGTAATGGAGCATATGTTCCTCTTTACCTGCAAAAGATGGAAAATCACAATATAAACACTTTTGTTTGCAAAAAGGAATATGTATATATAACGCCACGCTTTTCATTATTTAAGCCCTCTTTCTCCACTTATAAAAATTGAGAATTAAGAGTTGAGACTTAATATTTTTCCTAACTCTCCATTCTCTATTCTCAATTTTTAAAATTAATCTACTTTTAATATAGCCATAAATGCTTCTTGTGGAACTTCTACACTTCCAACTTGTCTCATTCTCTTTTTACCTTCTTTTTGTTTTTCTAGTAATTTTCTCTTTCTTGAAATATCTCCGCCATAACATTTAGCTAAAACATCTTTTCTCATTGCTTTTACAGTTTCTCTTGCAATTACCTTGGCGTTTATAGCTGCTTGTATTGGAATTTCGAACATTTGTCTTGGTATATGCTCTTTTAGTTTTTCACACATAACCCTTCCTCTATGGGAAGCTGTTTCCTCAGGAACAATCATAGAAAGAGCATCAACCTTTTCTCCTTTAAGCAAAATATCTAATTTTACAAGATTTGCCTTGATGTATCCTTTTAATTCATAGTCAAAAGATGCATAGCCTTTTGTTCTTGATTTTAAGGCATCGAAAAAGTCATATACTATTTCATTAAGAGGCAATTCATAATTTACAACCACTCTAGTGGTTTCTATATAGTTCATATCAATGTATACGCCTCTTTTTTGTTGGCATAACTCCATAACTGTTCCTAAATGTTCCGATGGTGTTATAATTGAAGCTTTAACTATTGGTTCTTCCATATAATTAATTTCTGTAGGCTCTGGAAGGTTTGTAGGATTTGTTATTTCAATTAATTCCCCATTAGTTTTCATTACTTTATATATAACTGAAGGAGCTGTAGTAATAATATCTAAATTAAATTCTCTTTCTACTCTTTCTTGCACTATTTCCATATGCAGAAGACCTAAGAATCCACATCTAAATCCAAATCCTAAAGCAATAGATGTCTCTGGTTCAAAACCTAAGGCTGCATCATTTAACTGAAGTTTTTCTAATGCTTCTTTTAATTCTCCATATCTAGAACCATCTACAGGATAGATACCACTAAATACCATGGGAACTGCTGGCCTATATCCCTTAAGTGGCTCTAGCGCTGGTCTATCAGCCTCTGTTACTGTATCCCCAACCCTAGCATCTCTAACATTTTTTATTGAAGCAGTTATATATCCAACATCCCCAGCTCTTAGCTCAGGTACAGGCAGATAATTTGGAACAAAAACTCCAACTTCTACTACATCATAGATTTTATTAGTATTCATCAGCTTAATCTTTGTTCCTGGTCTAACTATGCCATCCCTAATTCTTACATAACACACAACGCCTTTATAGCTATCATAAGAAGAATCAAAAATTAGCGCTTTAAGTGGAGCTTCTTCATCACCACTAGGTGGTGAAATCTTTTTTACTACGGTTTCTAAAACATCTTCTATATTAAGTCCAGTCTTAGCTGAAATTAGCGGAGCATCCTGAGCTTCAATTCCGATTACATCCTCAATTTCCTTAATAACCTCTTGTGGCCTTGCACTAGGAAGGTCTATTTTATTAATAACTGGTGCAATATCAAGATTATTATCTAAGGCAAGATAACAGTTTGCCAGAGTCTGAGCTTGAATTCCTTGAGATGCATCAACTACAAGCACTGCTCCTTCACAAGCAGCTAAACTCCTTGAAACCTCATAATTAAAATCTACATGTCCTGGAGTGTCTATAAGATTTAATATGTATTCTTCGCCATTATCTCTTTTATAAACAAGCCTAGCTGGCTGAGATTTTATAGTAATACCTCTTTCTCTTTCTAAGTCCATAGTATCAAGTACCTGTTCTTCCATTTCTCTTTTAGTTAAAGTACCTGTCTTTTCTAGTAGCCTATCCGCAAGAGTAGACTTGCCGTGATCTATATGTGCAACTATGGAAAAATTTCTTATGTATTTTTGTCTATCACTCTGCATTAATTTTTACCCCCGTTATTGTATATGAATTTAGCATAACCTAAGTATACTTTATATTCCACTTTTTATCATTGCCTTGTGCCACAAAATATATTGGTTTTTACAAAACAACTTAAATTATATCATAAATGTCTATAACTTTGTCAATACAAAGTACTCTTCCATAGCGATTTATTTAGCTGAAAGTATTAATATTATTATTATTTTGAAAAAATGCCATTATATTTTTCTTTAATCTTATCAATAACCTTATTATTTACATAAAAAACATAATCTTCAGTCTCTATTTTTAAATCAATTGGTTTTAATGTTAAATCTATTGTAAACTTTGACTTTTTTCTCAAATCTTTTGTTTTAGTAATGTTAATTTTAAAAAATCCATAGATAAGTATAGAAAAACAAAGAAAAATCACAATAGTATATTTAATTCTACCTTTTTTTCGCATAAAAGTGCCTCCTAAGGTTCTAAGAGATAAATAATATTTACTAATTATTATCTTCTCCTTAGTAAGGATGCACTTTTAAAAATATATTATTCACTTTTTCCATTTAATTGCTCTGCAATTATTCTTGCTAAATATTTACCAGTATTTTTCGCTTCTTGAATGGTATTACTATCTGAGCCTACTTCAATTAGCAAAGCATTATCACTTCTATTCTGATTAAAAAAGCCCATACCGTAATCATAAGGATAGATTTCTCTGGGCTCTAAAAGACCTGGAAATAGTTTATTTGATGTTCCTATCATGGAATCTATTAATTTCTTTTGCTTTACATATCTAGGGTTTTTCTTTGTCACTACAAACATAAACTTAGCAACATCTTCTCCATTTAATTTTGCAGTTACTGCCTTTTTACTATCTCTATGTAAATCTATAATCAATTTAAAATCTCCATATTCCTTTAAATACTTATCTAAAGTAATACCGGATTTTTTGTAGGCCCCATAATAATCACCTTTATCGTTCACCGTCTTATCATGTATAACTGCAATTCCATAATTCTTTTCTAGTTCCTCTTCTATTACAGCTCCTACAGCCGTTACATTTTTTGTTCCATCCGGACTATCACTAGCTTTAGTTTTATCCTTGTCTGAGGCTAAATAAGCTTCCGAAGTATGAGAATGATATATAAGTACTTCTGGCTTCGCATTATTTAGATTTTTTTTCAATTTAGAATTATAAAGGTTTGCAATGACATTAGATTTCTCTGTTGTAGCTTCAGTCTTACTTATTTGTTTTTCTCCTAAATTAAAGGGATTAAGAATAAACGTTTTTAAATTGTTTACTTGATTGCTATCATTTTTTACATTTATATCTCCACTAATTTTATTTTCATTCAAATATGCAATTTCTTTTGTTATTATTGATATAGGATTGGAAATGTCTATCCCTAGAAATGATAGTGTTTGTAATTTCAAACTACTTTCACTTTTATGGGGCTCTTCTTGCGTGCCCACAGACTTAAATACAGATAATGTATTATTAATAGCCTTAACATAAAAGTAATTTAGATAATTTCCTTCACTGTAGGCCACAGCATTTTTAGGTAAAATGATTCCAAATAAAAAAATAATTAGTAATGTGAAAATACTAAAAGCAATTCTCACATTACTATTCTTTTTAATAGTACATTTTGAAAAATTCATTTTTATCCCCCCTGTTTTTACAATATATATGAGGGAATATATTAATTTATGACTAGTTTAAGAACTTGTTTATGTCCTCCAGGTCCAGTGCTGGTTGCAAGGCTATATTAAGGCCGCTGGCAATTATTTTAGAAAGAGAATTTATAACCATATCAATTTCCTTTGGTGTAACTACAAGATTACCAACATATGGGTTTAATATTTCAGTTATCATCTTTTGTTTTTCCTGCTTATCAATGGCTTTAAGCATATTGTAAAATTCGCCACCTGAATTCGCAGTTCTAATCATCTCATCAAGTACTAAATCAATGGTATCATTAGCTAGCGTTGCTGCATCCACTACTGTTGGCACTCCAATAGCTATAACCGGCACTCCCAGTGTTGCCTCGCTTATTTGCATCCTCCTATTTCCTATTCCAGCTCCTGGAGAAATTCCAGAAGTCCCTATTTGTATAGTTCTATTTACTCTATCCATCTTCCTTGACGCTAATGCATCAATGCAAATTACTAAATTGGGTTTAATTTTCTCAACCACGCCCCTAATAATTTCGCCTGTTTCCATACCAGTTATTCCTAGTACCCCCGGTGATATAGCACACACCGGCCTTATGCCTTCATCTATAGAATCCGGCACTAATTGTTTTAAATGCCTAGTCACCATTATTTTGGAAACAACTTTTGGACCTATAGCATCAGGAGTAACGTTCCAATTACCAAGCCCAACCACAAGGGCTGTCATATTATCTTCGAGTTTTATTAAGGGCTTCAATACCTTTCCCATTACAACACTTACCCTGTCCATAGCCTCGCCATCATAGTGAACAAATTCCGGGATATCAATAGTTATATATGTACCTTTTGGTTTTCCCATCATTTTTTCTCCAACATCACTCACTATTTTTACATTAGTGATTTTAATATCACCCTCACTATACTCCTCTACATCAACACCAGTCAGCTCACCATTGCTTTCTGCACTGTATATCTCTTTAGCTTCCACTGCTAAATCGGTTCTTATACTTATCATAATTTCACCTCAACTAAATTTTAATATTAGCTTTTCCTAATAGTCTTTCCCTATTCTTATAAAAATATTTATTTAAATTTAACATTTCTATAAAATTTAACATTATTTAAAATTTCTATATGTAGGATAAGTTTCACTTGAAGTGCTTTAATTTTAATGCTATAATATCAATTGTCTATTGTCTATTAAATAGACTCGTATGCAGTTTTCCCCAAAACTGCTGATACGGATTAAATACAAAGGGGGGTGAAAATGAATGGCAAATATTAAATCAGCAAAAAAGAGAATTAAAGTTACTGAAGTTAAGACATTAAGAAATACAATGATTAAATCAGCTTTAAAAACTAAGGTAAAGAAATTCGAAGCAGCTATCGTTAGTGGTAATGTTGAAGAAGCTAAAGTTACATATGCAAACGTGGTTAAAGCTTTAGATATGGCTGTAACAAAAGGTATTCTTCACATTAATAAAGCAGCAAGAAGAAAATCAAGACTCGCAGCGAAGTTAAACAACTTAAGTTTAACTGCATAATAAACAACCGGTGATGTCCACCGGTTTTTATTTTTTTTGCTACATAACAGTCTTTATCATAAAGACTTCCATATTTATCTTATTATCAGTAGAAGTACTTTTCAGTGTTTTTTCCGTATCAACGCATAGTTCAATATTTCTCCTTAGCCCTTTTAAAGTAAATTTCGCACTCTGTGATATCATTTTTTCACAGATATAAGGATGAAGCTTTAGCTCACCCGCCAAAATCTCTTTTGATTTCCCGCTATCAATACCTAATTTAATATTAAATAAAAGATTAAATTGCCTGGCTATCATAAATAGTATAAGCGGAATCTTCTCCCCCCTATATATAAGTTCATTTAAAATATCTAGAGCTCTCTTAATATTTTTCTGAGACAAATAATCAACTAAATTAAAAATATCATTTTCACTCTTTTGAGGCATCATAGCCAAAATATCATCTTTTGTAATGTCTCTTCCCTCTGCATAAGAAACTAATTTTTCTACTTCATTAACTACGATATCCATATTATTGTCTACTTGGCTACAAAATAGTGCAAGTTCGGCTTTCCCTATTTTGCTACCTGCACCTTGGAACAAATCCATACATTTTTTCTGGAGAACCTCACCTCTTAATTTATCAACTTTTATAACGCAGGCTTTTTTGTCTAATTTTTTAATTTTATTACTTGGTTTCTCTCTGTCACTTGAAAACACATAATATATAATTAAAACGCAATGAGGCGCGGGATTCTTCAAATATTCATTTAACAAGTGGAAATTCTCACTTTTCAAATCCCCGGAACTTTTACTTCCGCCACTATCATCTAAAAATGACGCTCTATATACAACTACTACTTTTTTATCACTCATAAAGGGCATAGTTTCACAAGATTCAATAATTGTCTCAAAATCAGCTTTGTTACCATCAAATTTTGAATAATTCAAATCCATGAAATCACTTTTTAACACCTTATCAGTTACAAATTTAACATGGTGTTTTATTAATTTTTCATCTGATCCGCAAAATACATAGCAATTATCTAATTCATTTTTCTTTAACTTTTTCTCTAAATCCGTAAAATTAATCAAAATATTTCCACCAACCCCTGTTAAAATTTCAAAACTTTATTTCCTATAATTGTGTATTTATTTATTATTGTACCTTTAGGCGTATAAATATCATCCTTTTTTAGTTTTATATTTTTTTTATATGTTGTAATTTCACTACCGGTATTATTAAAAACCTCCAGATTAGGTTTTATGTTTGATTTTTCTAAAAAACACACTTGTGCTTCTAATTTATTACCATGACTGATTAACCTAATAATACATCTATGGGAAAGCTTTATAGTTGAATCTCCTCGGTACCCTCTAAAAACATTATCTACTTTTACAGGCACTTTTAAATCGAGCGCATTGATGTTACCTGTGGTAACTGCAATTGTATCACTTTTATATTGTATTAAAACTATATCATTATTATTTACACTTATATAACTGATCTCTGGAAAAACTTTGTAATTTTGATATGCAAAAACAAAAATAACACATAGGGGAACATACTTAAATTGCCTATGTCCACTTTTAATTCCAAGATAACATAGATATAACCCAAATACAACTAAACTTTCTATACAAGAAAAGTAAATTATTTCTGGTAGCATTATGCATAAATTTTTTTGAATAAATTCTATAATTATTAAAATGGTATACAACCCATAATTTATTAAGTTGAACAATTCATAAAAACCGCTAAGGACCAATCCTATATTACCTAAAACCACAACTACAGTATAAAAAGGCAATAGCAGTAAGTTGCTAAAAAGAAATCCGAAACTAAAAGTCTTCAGTGCAAAAACTGCATAAGGCAATGAAAATATTTGAGAACTTATGCTTAAGCTAAAAGATTCATTTAAAGCTTTAGGAAGTTTATATAATACCTTTTTTATTTTTTTATTAAACAATATAATCCCAAGAACACAAAGAAAAGAAAGCATAAACCCAATATCAAGAATATAGAAAGGTCTAAATAACAATAGTATAATTGCAGCTAGGCTAATAGAGGAAAGACTATCGTATTTTTTATAAATTTTACTTGCTATTTTTAATATAAAAATCATTATAAATGCTCTTATAGTAGATGCTTTTCCTCCTGTAAATATCATATATACAAAAGAAAATAAAAGAGCAATTTTATAGCCACTAATAATTTCTAATGCTTTATATACTATTGACATGTGTAGTCCTGATACGCTTATAACATGGCTAATACCTAACTTTTTAAAGTCTTCCTTTTGCGTCTTTTCAATAAAGCCGCTATCTCCAAAACATACAGCCATAACTAGTGCAGTTTTTTCTTTTCCTAGTACTACTGAAAATTTTTTATATAAATCCCTTCTAAAACTTTCAATCTTTGATATTAAATCCTCATTACATATTTTATAATCATTAACTATGTAGGTTCCAACTATACCTCTTTCATAAACTGCCATTTTTTTAAAATTGCCCCTTATCCAAACATTCCTTCCTTCCGTTAATCCAAAGATATTGCCCTTCAAAATAATTTTCTTGTTACTGGATTTTGCATAGCAATAATAATTATTTTTGTCTGAAATTCTTACTTTCAACTTTTGCGACTTTGGTAAGTTAATATTAAAATAAGCATAATAATTTATAGCAGAAATAATAAAAAAACAAACTATCAGATAAAAGAATTTTTTATCTATAGTAAAATACATAACAGCTAAAAAAGATGCAGCTATAACTGCACCTAAAATAGGATTACTAATTAAAATTAAACAAATAAGGCATCCCATAAAAATTGACACTGCATAATACACTAAGGGTCTAGCCATAATAAACTGTAGTACTTGAAAATTTATTTATTAAAAAGAACATATTAATTTGTTCCATCCTTTTCTATTTCTATTATAATCTCAACATTGTGGATATTAGGAATTGCATGAATATGTTTTACATGAGGTATTCCAGATTTATTTCTTATTTTAAAATAATTATAAGTAATCTCCTGTGCCGCTTCTTGTGATAAATTATTATAATTTATAAAATACTCTCCTTCTGGTATATCTAAAAAAATTGTGTTACTTCCTATTACCTTTGTTTCAAATATATTTTCAAGCATTTTCACACCTCCACAATTTTATTTTATCCAATAAATATTCAAATTAAACAGGTTATTTTTGCTTATTTTTCATTTTTCCAGCTAGCTTATAAACCTTATGGAAGCTCTTGTTCTTTTTTCAAATTAACTAATAATATTAAAAAGGTACATCATAATAAATATACACTGCAATACCAAATTAATAAGTAATAAACTGTAAGAATTTTTATTTTTCAAAAAATGCTTTTCAGATATTATGGTTATGCAAAATAAATTTTGGTATAAAACAAAAATAATAAATCCAATATGCACTGTGTTTATAGTAGTAAATTTACCCATTAAATATAAAATCAAAAAATATATGCCGCTAGTTATAAATGCATTTCTTACTGAAACTCTTTTTATATACTTAAAATTAATATTTTTCATATCTTTAACCCTATTTCTATTTTGCAATAGAATTGACATCCCTGAGCAAGGTATAATTATAAAATTCAAATATAAGATTTCAATAAGCGTAAATGGCATGTGCCCCTTAGCAATTAAACATATTAATATTATAAGGATTTCACTAAGCCCTACCGCACTTAGGAATAAACCTAATTCACTTATAAAGTTAATAATCTTTTTACTATGGTGAACTAAATTGATTATTTCACTTAAATCATTTTCTTGTAAAAATAAGCTTGATAGTTTTCTTACTACATTGCTACATTCATTTCCTGTTGAAATGGATATACGTGAATTATTAAGATATTCCAAATCCGTTAACCTATCCCCAACTGATGCTATAGAATGGCCTTTGGAATTTAGGCAGTTCACAATTTCACTTTTATGTTTAGGCGAAATTTTAGAGAAAATGCTAACGCCCTCAATATTTTTTTCGAATTCTTCTTTGTCCATATAATCTATTTCTATTCCTGATAAAACTTCTTCTTTTTTATGAGTAAGTCCTATTCGCTTCCCAAAAGCTAAACAAGCTAGTTTATTATCTTCTTCATCTATAATAAGCCTAATGTTTTTGTCTATACAGTTTTGCACTGCTGCATAGGAATTATTTTTAATAGGATTCTCAAAGCCCATTAGACCTACAAAAACTAAATTACTTTCAATATTCTCATCAATGCTGGGTTCATAATTGAAATTCCTGTATCCAAACCCTATAACAGCATAAGCACTATTAGACATTCCTATATGAGCATTTATAATGGTTTTGATATCGCTTTCTTTAATTTCTTTTTCTATCCCATTAATTAAAATATGAGTACACCTGTTTAATAGACTATCAAGACCCCCTGATACATTAGCTCTATATCTATCCTCAATCTTATTCAGAACAGTTTTTATCAACCTATCAGAATCATAGGGTATTTTAAAAACTCTTTCTTGTTGCATTTCTAATCTACTTTTTTCTGAAAATTCTTCACTACAAAATTTAAGAATTGCATATTCTGCTAAGTTCTCAATAGAATTATCATTTCCACTATAAGACGCTCCCCCACTTTCTAGTTTAGCATCATTGCAAAGTAATGCTATACTGATTATTCTTTCCATAGTAGCTTCCATAGTAATGCTTTGTTTTTGTACATCAACAAGCATATTATCGCAATATACGTGTCTAAAGATAAGTACATTCTCCGAAATACAACCAATCTTCTTTGTAAATATTGTAGTAATGCTGGCAAGAAAGTATATAGCAGAAATACCCTTTATGTATATATTCTTCTTCTTAAATCCCTGGAATATAATATTAAAAAATGTAAATAATATTATAATATAAATCGGAAAATAAAATGTCATAAAAACATATATAAGAGCATTTATAATTTCATAGACTAAAAATTTATTATATAGGGTAAAAAGTAAAGTTATTGCGCCTGCTATCATAGTAACTTGTGCTGCTCTATTTGCAATTTTATTTAAATTTTTAGTAAAAATCCTATTGTCATTTTTATATTCCAGCAGTGCACTTGCAATTTTACCAATTTGTGTATCCATTCCAGTAGCAACAACTATACCTAGGCCAGATCCTCCAGTAACAATAGAAGATTTAAAAACCATATTCTTTATTTGAGAAAGATTTATTACCCCTCCCTCTATCTTCATAGAGTACTTTTCAACTTCATATTTTTCACCTGTTACAGCAACTTCACGTACCTTAAGATCTTCGCATTCTATTATTCTAATATCAGCTGCCACATAGCTACCCTTTTCTAAAAAAAACATATCTCCAACAACTATTTCTTCACAAGCTATTTTGCATCTCTTTCCATTTCGCAATACGTAAGAAAAAGCTGTGTTTAAGTTATCAATTGCCATTAAACTTTTTTCTTCTTTATAGTCTCCATGAATTAACATTACAAGACTTGTTATCATTATAAAAGCTACGATGCATGCTATAACATATAACTTGTTGTAAAATAACATGGCTATAAAAATTAAGGATATAACCATCCATAATTGTCTTATTTCTTCAATAATCAAAGTTAAAAGACTTTCAGTTTTAGGCTTTAATATTAGGTTTTCGCCATATGTTTCCCTCATATGCTTGATTTTATTTTCAGTTAGCCCCAAACTAATGTCTGAATCTAAAATTTTCACTACTTTTGTCATTGTTTTTCCATACCACTTCTTCATATTACCAACCTATCCTTTTGCATTTTTTATACCTTATATTCTTCGTTGAATAAATTGGAGACTTTAGCATAAATAGCTAAAGTCTCCAATTTTAAAGCACAATATAGCAACGAGCTTTACCTTATCAATTGGTTGCTTTTAGATTGTCCCATGACAATTTCTCCATCAGCGTATATGTACATTCCTTGGCCTTCTCTTTCATCATTTACCCACTGACCTATATATTTATCTCCAGTAGCCCAAGTATGGATTCCTTCCCCCTGTCTAAGTCCATCTTTCCAGCCCCCTACATAGATATCTCCATCTGGCCAATTACAAATGCCTTGACCGGATTTTTCACCATTCTCCCAATCTCCTATATATCTTTCACCATCTGCCCAGGTATATATTCCACTTCCGTGTTTTTCATCATCACTCCACTCACCTACATATTTTTCTCCACAGGCCCAAGTGAGAGTTCCCATGCCATGCATTTTATTATTTTTCCAAAGACCTACATATTTACTTCCATCCGTATAAATAAAAGTCCCTTGGCCATTTTTTACGCCATCAAGTCTTTCTCCCTCATAGATTCCTCCGTGAACATGTTCTTTTTGTGCAATTGTCACCTTATCTAGCTTAACATTTTGCATAGTAATTTTGCTCATATTAGCTTTACTTAGTTTTACATTTTTCATATGATCCTAGCTCCTTTTCCCTGGGCATACTTCTCTTGTCATTTCATTTGCCTCATCTACAATATACTATATCATGCTTTGCCTAAAATTATACAATATTTTTTTGCAAAATAAAAACCTGTAGGAATTAATTCCTACAGGTATTTTTTATTAGATAAAATTATCTTTGAAATCCTCTATTGTTTTGTTGTTTTTTAGCTCTTCTACAATCAGGACATCTTTGTGGTTCATTTTCGAATCCTTTTTCTTTGTAAAATTCCTGTTCACCCTCAGTGAATACGAATTCTTGTGAACAATCTTTGCATATTATAGTTTTATCTGCCATTTAAACATTTCTCCTTTTTAATTATATTAAGATTTAAGAGCTGATTTACTTTATATGCCTAAAAAGGTAATGTTTAAATCATATTAAATCTTGATGTTAATGATTTTGCAATCTCAACTCATTTAGAATAACATATATATTATTGATTTGCAATACTTTTCTTCAAAATACTTATAAAAACACTGAATATTTATTATTTATTATTTCTAGCTAAAGCTAAATTAATGGTTCCTTTAACAAGATCAATGGCTTGTAGTTTGCTATGTCCTTTATGTTTTATTTCTTCTTCTTCTTTTCTTGCTATTGCCTTAAATGGATATTCTTTCTCTTGATTTTCAATAACTTCTATTACATAGCCTCTGTATTCTTCCATATTCCACCTCTTATTATTTATTTAAAATGTTGTTCTTAATTATATACTTCACATATATCATTTAAAACCAAACAGTAATTTATCTTAAAACTTTCAAACAACTAACTCTTTAATTTATTACCCCTAAATTTTCTTTTAATGTTACAATTTTACCCTCCTTTTCTAAATTCATTATAACACATTTAGAATAATTTGAATATTCTTTTATTAAATTAACTTTTGGTGAATTTTATTGCTAGTTAAATAAAAATAACGTGTACCTTTAACTAAGTACACGCCCTACTATTATAATTTCAAGTCTTTAATTCCAGTGCTAATCTTCTTTTCTATGTTTCTTTTTCACTACTTTTAACCTAAAAAAATCTTCTCTTTCTTTTTCTTCTAAAACTTCTGTAATAAATTTTACTATTTCCTCATATTTAGGAATCTGTATATTTTGAAGTGCATTTGCTCTCTTTTGGGTTTTCTTTACTTCCATGGCTAATCTGTATACAGCATTTTCTACTTCTGCTAACTCGTAGGTTAAGTATTTTACATTGTTAAACTCTTTCATTGCCTCATCAATAGACGCGCTACTTCTGTAAAATCCATACTTTGGTTCTATTTCTTTTCTCTCGAAAATAATTTTTGGTACTTCTACGCCCATAACACTTTTAAACAAAATTTCATAATCTTTTGCTTCTTCCACCGACATAGCTATATCTTCCATCTTAGTTATTCCTGAATTTATATTTGCAGATTGTAAAGCCTTATAGGCCTTGGAAAAAGTTTTATTTACCTGCTCTTGAAGAACCCGTGCCTTATCTACATAAGACATCATTTCTCTTATTAATACATTTCTTTTTTTATCTAATAGTTCAAAGCCTTTTTCAGAAAAGTCCAAGGAATTTTTAGCAGCCATTAAGGTAGATTTAGTTGGCGCAAGGGTTTCCATATTACTTCACCACTGCTTTATAATATTTTTCTAAAATTTTAGGTGAAACCCTATCTAGCTCATTCCTGGGCAATATGCCAAGAATTTCCCAAGCTAAATCTAAAGTTTCTGTCATATCCCTATTTTCATCATAGTCCTGTTTTAAAAATCTTTCTTCAAAGGCTCTACCAAAGTCCATATACACCTTATCTATTTCTGAAAGCTCATCTTCTCCTATAACTTGTGCTAGAGCTATTACATCTTGTACCCTAGAGTATGCTGCAAATATTTGATTTGATGCATCCCCATGATCTTCGCGAGTAAAACCTTCACCAATACCATCTTTCATAAGTCTAGAAAGAGATGATAAAATATTTACTGGCGGATATATGTCCCTTTGCTGGATCCCTCTACTTAAAACAATTTGTCCTTCTGTTATGAAGCCTGTAAGATCTGGCACTGGATGCGTTATATCATCGTTAGGCATAGTGAGTATTGGTATTTGAGTTATACTACCTTTTTTTCCTTTCATCATGCCAGCTCTTTCATATAGCGACGCTAAATCAGAATATAAATATCCTGGATAACCCTTTCTACTTGGAACTTCTTCTTTTAATGAAGATAGTTCTCTTAGTGCTTCACAATAATTAGTCATATCTGTAAGAATTACAAGTACATGCATATCTTCTTCAAAAGCTAAGTATTCTGCAACAGTAAGCGCACATCTTGGAGCTATTATTCTCTCAACTATAGGATCATCTGCTAAATTCGTAAACATAACTACCTTTTCCAGCACTCCCGCTTCTTCAAAGCTTTTCTTAAAATAATTAGCATCGTCATACTTTATTCCCATAGCTCCAAATACTATACAAAATTTTTCATCTGCCTCACTAGAAACTTTGGCTTGCCTTACTATTTGCGCGGCTAGTTCATTATGAGCCATACCATTTCCAGAAAATATAGGAAGTTTTTGCCCTCTAATTAATGTAGCAAGACAGTCTATAGAGGATATCCCTGTTTGTATGTAATCTCTAGGGTATCTTCTAGCCACAGGATTCATAGGTCTTCCATTTACATCATATTTTTTTGAAGAATAAACTTCTCCACCATTATCGCGCGGATCTCCTATTCCATTAAATTCTCTCCCTAATATATCCTTTGTAATAGCTATTTTAAAGGATTCCCCTTTAAAATGCACTGAGGTATTAGTAACAGACATCCCCGTTGTTGTTTCAAAAACTTGTACTATAGCCTTGTCTTTATAAATTTGAACAACCTTGCCTTTTTTTTTGTATTTTCCCTCCACCAATATATCAACGATTTCATCATAGGCTACGTTTTCCACATTAGAAAGTATAATTAAAGGCCCTTGGACTTTGTTTAACATCAAATATTCTTTCTTCATAGCTGCTTATACCTCCTCACTAGTTTCTGTAGGTATATATTATTATCTACCTATCTATATCTTTCTATAAGTTCCTCAAAATATCTTGCCAGTTCACTTTCTAAATCATCTATTAGTTCTGGTTTATCATTGGGTACATTGTATTTCATTTTATAAAGCTTTTCCATTAATTCTTTATTCATAATAACGGAAATTGGTATGGATGCTTTTACTGCCCTACTTCCATTATCATAAAAGGATTCTATAGCTTTAAGCATCTTATATTGTTTATCTAAAGGTACAAAAGTATCTACAGCATTATAGGCATTTTGTTGAAGGAATGCAATCTTAAGGCATTTAGCTACCTCTATGATAAGCCTTTGTTCGTCTGGTAGCACATCTTCACCTACCAATTTAACTATCTCTAGAAGCTTATTTTCTTCATATAAAAGCTTAAGCATCTTTGATCTTAAATCCATTACGTCTTCCGCCACGTTTTCCTCATACCAGTCCTTTAAAAGTGAAGTGTAGCCGCTATAACTAGATAGCCAGTTTATTGCAGGATAATGCCGCGCATAAGCTAATTTTTTATCAAGACCTAAAAAAGCAGAAACAAATCTTTTAGTGTTTTGAGTGACAGGTTCTGAGAAGTCCCCCCCTGCAGGCGAAACTGCACCAATTACAGTAACAGAACCTTCGCTGCCGTTTAAGTTTTCTACGTAGCCTGCTCTCTCATAAAACTCTGCAATTCTAGATGGAAGATAAGCTGGATATCCTTCTTCAGCTGGCATCTCTTCAAGTCTTCCTGAGATTTCCCGCAGTGCCTCTGCCCATCTTGAAGTTGAGTCTGCCATTATAGCAACATGATATCCCATATCCCTAAAATATTCGGCTATTGTAATACCCGTATAAACACTTGCTTCTCTGGCAGCTACCGGCATATTAGATGTATTAGCTATAAGTACAGTCCTATTCATAAGTGGCAGGTTTGTTCTAGGATCTATAAGTTTCGGGAAATCTTCTAGAACTTCTGTCATTTCGTTTCCTCTTTCTCCACAACCAATATAAACTATAATATCTGCATCAGACCATTTGGCAAGTTGATGCTGGGTTATAGTCTTTCCAGTACCAAATCCTCCAGGAATTGCGCAAGTACCGCCTTTTGCTATTGGAAAGAATATGTCTATTATTCTTTGTCCTGTGATAAGAGGTTTAAAAATAGTTTTTTTATCTTTTACTGGTCTTGGATTTCTTACAGGCCAATATTGGTAAAGTTTAAGTTCATGAATTTTTTCACCTTGTTTTAATTTAACTATTGTGGTTTCTATGTTGTAGTTTCCATTTTCACACACCTGGATTACTGTCCCAAACACCCCTGGTGGAACCATTATTTTATGCATAATAGATTCAGTTTCTTGAACACTTGCATATATAAATCCTTCTTTTAATTCATCTCCAAGAGCTACGTTAATATCTACATACCAAAGTTTTTCTTCATCAAGAGATATTAGACCTATACCCTCAGGTAAAAAGCCATAAGACATTTCATTTATTTTTTCTAGTGGCCTTTCAATCCCATCAAATATATTTCCTAGTATTCCTGGTCCCAGTTTAAGAGAAAGAGGACTTCCAGTAGAAATTACAGGTTCACCTATTTTAAGTCCACTAGTTTCTTCGTAAACCTGAATAGTTGCGAAGTCGTCTTCCAATATTATGATTTCACCGATGAGCTTTTTATAGCCTACCATAACCATTTCTCTCATTTTAAAGCCCTTCATATGCTCAGCTTTTATAACTGGACCATTTACTCCCATTATATTTCCTTCCATGTTTTTCCTCCCATTCATAAATCAGTGGACATAACAGATGTCAATTGGCCCACATTTCCATAACTCGAAGGCCAATTATTTCCATGCTTTCTTCCAATTTGGAATATAGACTATTATCTATTTTAAATTTCCCTTTAATGTCTTTTAGTATTATGCCACCTATAAAGTCTCCCTCTGAAATCTTCATTTCCACATTTCGATCACTGTAATTACTGAGTATCACTGCAATTTCGCTTTGGAATTTCTCATAATCCCTTTTGAGTACTATAATATAGTACTCTCCACTATCTATTTCCTTTAAAGTATTTTCCAATATACTTAGAAAATAAGGTTTATATTCCGGTAAAGAGACAAATTCTGCAAGCCTTTGTCCTACATTTTCTAGAGCCTCTTTAATAAGTTTTTCCTTAAGAAATAATATTTCTCTTTGCTTATTAAGCCTTTCTTTTGCCACTATCCCATTTGCTTTTATATTTGATTTTTTTGCCACTTCTCTTTTAAGATCCCGCCGCATTTCTTCTATCTTTTCTTTTTCCACATTTATTCTTTTTTTAGCCTCCAAACTGAAGGCTTCTAGCCGTTCTTCTTTTTCGTCATTTACCTTGTCATATATTATTTTAGAAAACAAACTTATCTTATCTTCAATGGTGGTCATAACCAAACCTCCTGCAAATTCTTATGCTCTTATTATAATTTAAGCCCTATAGCCTCTTTAACGTATTTTAATATAGCGTCACTACCCTTGCTCCAACCATGTCTGTCAGGAATTTCTACCAAAAGAGGTCTTTCCTTTGACAGCTTTATGCTTCTTACCTCATCAGGGATTTTCGCCGCAATTTTCTCTGTTATTATTATTATTCCTATTTCCTGGTCTTTTCTTAATTCTTCTATTTTTTTAACTATTTCTTCTTTTTCATGAAGAAGAACGCCTTCTAGTCCTGCCATTTGCATACCTACAAATGTATCAACATTATCACTTATTAAATAACTTCTCATAAGTCTCTCTCCTAAAAAATTATAATTTTGAAAGTATCATTATAGATATAATAAGTCCATATATAGCAATACCTTCTCCAAGACCAACAAAGATTAGAGTTTTACCAAGTATCTTAGGATCTTCAGATACTGCGCCTAAGGCTGAAGAGCCAACTGCACCTACAGCATAGCCTGCACCAATAGTTGCAAGTCCTGTAGAAAGTCCAGCTGCTAAATATCCAAGTCCTGCAGCAGGGTTCGTAGCTACTGCTCCTGCAGCGTGAGCCACACTTGGAATATTTACTATTAAAGCCCCCGTCATAACTGGAATAAACACCCCTAAATTTATTTTAAGTGCCTTTTTAATTTTTTGTTTTCCTAAAAGATCTATTTTACTTTGCTGAACAACTCCGTAAGTAATAGTAGCTATAACAACACAAAATGTTAACATTAATAATATAGTCATAATCGTTATTCCTCCTCAAATGTCAAATGCGCTAACTTGCACACTCGTTAATTTTATACAATAAATACTTTTTTATATGCGTTACTTAAGTTCCACCTTCACAGGCTCAAAACTAACCCCGCCACCTTCATAATACTTGCTGAATAATTCATAATATTCCAGTCTTAACCCTTGTATAAATACTATGAGCCCTTCAAGGCATATAATTATTACATTTCCAAGTATTAGTATTAGCACAGATGCAAATCCGCTTTTAGTCATAGATGCCATAGCAGAAAATGCAACAAATAGACCAACATGATTTAAGGCAAAGGCACCTACTCTTATAAATGACAGGGTATTAGAAAACATAGATAAAAGCGTTTCTACTACCTCAAAACTTGATTCTATAAAATAATCCTTAGCTCCATTTTCAAATAATATTTTTTTACCTAAGATAATATTTGCTAGTGGCTGCTTTAACAATATCAATAATAAAAAGAAAATAAAATATATTATCCAAACAGCTTCCGGTAATAATGGTTTTTTATAAACTACAGATACTATTAATGTTAAAACTCCAATATAGAACATAAAACCCGCTAGTCCTTCCTTTCCAAAAAATCCGCGTTCTATATCTTTTCGCCTTACACTGTTAGTAATTCCTAATATAAAACCTAAAATAAGGAAACCGCATCCAAATATTATTGCGGCAATTAATATATCATTAATATGATCCATCGGCCTAATTAGAATAGCTGGAATTACTGTTTCAGAGCCAAATACACTTCCATATAGAAATCCAAATACTATAGAACTTAGCCCGATCCTTTCAAAAACTCCGCCTAAATTATTTCTACCTAGCTTGTTCTTAAGTAAAAAACCAGCTAAAAACAATATTAATCCTTGACCTACATCTCCAAACATAGCACCAAACATTAATGTATACGTTATCGCCAAAAACATAGTGGGATCGATTTCATCATAACTAGGAACACCGTACATGTAAACCATACTCTCAAAAGGTTTAAACAATTTATTGTTTATTAGCATTGTTGGTGGAGTTATATCTTTATTTGTTCTTTCATTAGGATCCTTTTTAATGGTCAATATTCTACCATCAAAACCCGAAAGTAACTTATTAAAGTTCGCCATAAAACTTTTAGGTATCCAACCTGAAAGATAAAAAAATTCATTTGTGCAAGCTGCACTTTTTTTTATTTCTCCAGACTTTTGCTCTAATTCGTAACTGTTTTGAATGTTTTTTATTGTTTTATAATTTTCATCTAGGAAACCATTAAGCTGTTTTTGAATTTCCACTGTAGATTGTTGCACCTCATTTATTTCGGCGCGAACTGTCACTGACACGTCCCTTGGAACTCCAGTGTAATGCTCAGGCACTAGAATTTTTTCGCAATTTGCAGATTTAAAAATTCTTTCCGTCTCTACTATCAAAAGCATTGGAGTAAATGCTATAAATATAACAAAATCCTTTTCCTTATAGACAGATTGGATTACTGAGGGTATATTTTCATAGTTGGCTTTTATTTTAAGCATGTTTTGCTCTGGCACTTTGTATAATCCCATTTGGAAATTTTTCATATTAGTAATGTCTTCCATAGGAAGCGATACATTCTTTAAAAATTCTAAGGCCTCATAAGTATTTTTAAGATAATGCTCTTTTTCTTTTAAATCCTCTAGTTCTGTGTTTAAAACCTTATATTTGCCATAGACTTCCGAAAGCTGTTTTTCCATAGTATCAAAATCAAAAATCATCTCACAAGTGTAATCAAAGCTTTTACCAAAGGTCTTTTCAGCGTCCACAAGTTTCTCAATATGTTTTAAACTTATATTATATTCTTTATCATATAAATAAGGCCTTATGTAACTTACATCCATTAAAGCCTCTATATTATCCGTGGAAGTTTTCAGTACAAAGTCTGATGAGTTTATTTCTTGCAGTGCACTTACCGGTTGCATACAGCCTTCTAGTGCTAACATTTTAGTAAGTTTATCAAAATCTTTAATAGCCCCCACTAAATTAACCATATGCATTTTTTCTATAGACACAAAATCACCTCCTGCGCTTCTATGTGGTAATTAACATTTACAATGTAACAGAAACATAATTAATACCTTCATTTATATCCATGTCATATCTTTTTTGTTCTATTATAGATATAATATCTCTTATTTCAATCCTATAAACAATAAGATAACTCATAACCATACTAATATTAGTTTTATTTTCTCTAAGAATTTTCTTGAAATATTTTTTTTGAAATTCACGTTCTCGTTTTTCAATGAAATTAGGATCATCCTTTTCATATATTGATGCATAGGGCGTTTTTTCTAATATGTTTTTAAATTCTTCTATATTATTTATATAACAAAGTTTTTTAAGTTTTTCCTTTGAAAACTTATGCCCATTATATATAGTATAGTTAAACAGTTCCTCTGGAGGTATCTTGTAAAAAGTCTTCCCCCTATATATCCAGCCTAAATTTAAAAGGTCTGCTTCAAGGCTCATTATGCTATACACTACTTCTTTATTCTCCTTGTCTAAATGTTTAAGTTCCCGGCGTATGGACGTAAAATAAACAAAATCCAGTTCAGTTTCAATTCTAAACAAACCCTTAGCACTTGCAATCTTAGCTAAATTCTTTAGGCTCTTATAATATATACTACCTTTTAATCCGTCTATTACCTCTTCTACACTTTTTAAAGCTAATAAGTAATCATAATTAATTTTATTTAAGGAACTTCTGGCAATTAGCTTATTATCTATTTCGGCGCGGCTAAATCCTAAATATTTACCCCTTATAATTACTTTTAAATCTTCTATTTCCCATCTTACAAATAAAGTTTTTATGAGATTCCTATATTCACCATCAAAATAATTTATAAATTTACTATAAGTACTTATGTAATACTTATGCAAAATAGTTTCTAAATTACCCCGATGAATCTTCTCTAAGTTGTACCCTTCTAAAAGTTCACCATAGCTAGTTTCCTCTTTTAATAGTTTAAGAGTGCTTTTGAAGTCTTTACAATTTAGTAATTTGGAGTACTGCTCTCCGCTCAGCATCTTCCCCATCATTGCCTTTACTTTAGTATTTATAGCACTAAACTTAACAACACTTCCCATATGTTTTCACTCCTATAGTGGCTTTATTATTCTATTAAATACTTCCTCTACTATCTGTAATTTATTTATTTGATATTTAGTATTAATATTATTTAATCCTTCCTGCTTTTCACTTATTATGTTTTTAGCTCTACCCTCTGCCTCAAGTATTTTTTCATTACTTATAGCATTTTTAATAATTTTAGATTCTTCTTGAAAGCTGCTCCTCATATCCACAATTGTTTTTTCAAGTTCATCTTGTTTTTCTTTTAGCAGTTCATCAATGCCCTTTCTATATCCTTCAGCATCTTTGTCTATACTCATTATTTTATTCATTACAAATTCCAAAGCATCGCCCCCAATATTATTAAAATAACACATCATTAGTTTTTCTATAATAATGAAAAATAACCATCCTTTGATTATATTCTCTTTAAATAGTAATGTCGAAAGCTATTTTTGACATTATATTAGCATTTAGTAATGAATTTGAGTGTTTTTACAATATATAACGTAAATAGCTGACATTACCTGTGTTTATCGCAGAGACTCACATATAAAAACCTTACTTATAAACTATATCTTTTTATTACCTAGGTGATGTAGTATAATTAAATACTATTACTAAATAAATTTATTAATCAAGGAGGTAATTATGAAAGATAACATAGAAGAAATTGAAGCTAAACTATTCAACTATCTTTATGAAAATAGAGCTGCATCCCCACAAAGCGTAGCAAAAATAAAGTTAGGTATTGATTTAGGTAAGGGTAAGGGTGATCTTAGATTATTTAAGGCATCACTTGACTCACTAGTTAATAAGAAATTTATAAAAAAACAAGAGGACAGAGGAAATTATAAAATTAGTGACAATGGAATAGAGCATATCGAAGGAACTAAGGCTATTGTAGAAACTGAAAATACCCAAGAAACTTAAAAAAGAGCCTACGGCTCTTTTTTTATATATCCTATTTAAAATTCATATTTTTTACGTAGTATCCAAGTGTTTTCTTGCCACTCATATATTGATATATTATTAAATTTGCATTGAAAGCTACAGGGTTTAGTATTAACATATTCCCAAAGTTCAGGGTATATATCATTAACTTTTTTAGATGCAAGGGTTATATGAAAAATCTTGTTTTTGCCATCTTTTTTATCAAAATCAATATAAGTCAATGAATCAATAGTATCAATGAGTTTGTCATGAAGTTCTTTCCCTTCCTTAGACATCTCCACTTTCATATAAACAACCCGCTGATCAAAGTGGTCATAATTATTGATATCATAAGAAGCACCGCTATTCTCTTTGCTAAATATCTCTAATGCAATTTCTAAATCACCAATACTTCCTCCATATTCAAAAGGTGCTTTTATGGTAAAGTGTGCAGGCAATTTGGAGGATTTTGCACCGAATTTCTCAAATATCTCCTGCCGCAAATTATCATTAAAAACACCCGCTTTTCCATTTACTACACTAACTATTACATATCTCACTTTAATCACTCCCGAAATATATTTCATATTATTAATTATTTACCATTCTAATAAATATTATAAATCTTTTTATAGATTTAATAAGTATCATCTTATTTTTGCTAAATAAAAAACGGCCCAGAGAGTATCTAGGCCACGTGTAATATCAAATATATAATAGATATATTATACTAGTAAAACAGGAAATATTACTATAGATGGTACTGTCATTGGTTATGATAAAAAAGTTGAAATAACAATAAAGGTTATTTCAACTATAATTTCTATAGCGGATAAGAAAATAGAAATGACAGTTGGTGATGAATATAAACTACCTTAAACTTTAAAAGCTAATATGAGTGATGGAACAATACAAGATATTGAAGTAACTTGGGGTTCACAAAAATTAGATAAAAAAAAGTGAGTATAAATGATTCAAGGAGGTAATTATGAAATATAACATAGAAGAAATTTATAAAAAAACAAGAGGACAGAGGAAATTATAAAATTAATGACAATGGAATAGAGCATATTGAAGGAACTGAGAATATCCCAGAAAATTAAAAAAAGCGGCCTAGATACACAAATTTATGTGTCTAGGCCGCAATATGTCTATTTAACTGCTTTTAATTTTGCTATATCATTCCAGTTACTGCTTGTTATAATTTCAACATTTAAAATATCTTTTCTAAGAGCCTCAACATTGCCTTTGATATGAGTGATGTCATTTTGCATCTTATCATGCTCTACTGAATTTACGTTTGAATTATGCTCTAATTTTTTTAATATTTGATTGAGGTAGCTGCTTGTATTTTTGACCTGCCATCCAAATTTACTGCTTGTATCCGTTTATCACCAGGCTCAAAATATGGACTTTTTATCAGCTTTATACCCAGTTGTTCGCCTTGACTTACAATGGTTTGATTTGTTATATGTGTAATGGTATCTATATTTTCCGCTTTCAAGCGTAAAGTTCGGATCGGTTGAATGGTAAATATAAGTAGCTGCATCATTAACAACCCACAACTGCCTTCTTCTAGAAAGGTTTTCTGCTTCAACCCTTAATGGCGTCGCTTCGGTAATAACCCTTTCTTTCCCTACTCGAGTATCTTTACTCCAATAGATCTCAGGCAAATCCCTATAATCAAAATTATCCATTACCTTCGCCTCCATAAAACACACTGAGTGCTAGTTACCTGTTATGCTAACAGTCAATGTTGTGCTACAGGTATATGCATTTAAAAAAATCCAAAATAAAAAGCGGCCCAGATAACATAAAAAATTATGTATCTAGGCCGCAATATGTCGATTTAATTGGCGGGAATATGTGTGAATCGAACACACCCATCGTGGTATTAGCACGACAACACAGTTTTGAAGACTGGCAGGCACACCAGCACCTATCTACTCCCATGAATATACTAATTATAGCATATCTTAACCGTATATTCAATAGCAATATGCATGATTTTGTCGAATAAATTAATATTTAGCTTCTATTTCTAACTATCTTTATATAACACTCTATCATTTTCTACTCTTTTGGTTAATTTTATGCTATCAAAATGTTCTAAAAGCGCTACCGCAAACTTTCGACTTGTGTCAAATACTCCTCTAGCGGTTGATGCCGCTATGCTGCCGTGTTCTTTAATATAGTTATATACTAGTGTTTTTGAATTTTCATAATGCTCTTTTGTAAAAATACAATCCTCAGCTACTTTTATTAATTCTTCATTATCCATAAGCGAATCAAAAACCATTTTAAAGGTCTTTTTATCCTTTTCATTTATAGCTAAGTCAGTATATTTAGGGGTATTGTATCCACCCTTATCATAGGCCTCAATAATGCTCTGTTTTAATTTTTCTTGCTCCACTGTATATTGTATCCTAAAATCGTATAAACATACGGATTTTTCAAATACTTTTATAGCATTTCTATCTTCCATAAGCAATAACATTTCATCATAGGTTTTTTGCTTTATATTTTTGCCGAAAATCTTATTTTTTATTTCCTCTTTTGGCATACCAGCCTTAAGTGGATTTTCATTATGATATACTATTAAAATTTTCTCTATTTCCTCTATCTTTTGCTTTAGGAAATTCTTATGTATATATATTGTCTTATCTAGAGCTGTTAATTTAATTATTATATTATCCTCTACCAGTGTTTGTAATTTATCTTCTATGCCTTCTTCATTTTTGCCTAAGGCTTTTAAAATCACAGAAGCATCTGGATAATCCCCACTTAATTTGCTAAGAGTATGCTCTAAAATATTTTCAGTTTTACCACTTTCTTTAACTTTAAGATCTTCTACATACTTTTCATTAAATCTTTTAGCCTTTTGCGCAGCAGGTTCAATAATAGTGCCCCCAGCTATAGTATGCATAGGTGAATAACTTCTAATTACATATCTATCATTTCTTTGAGCATTTATAGGTTTTTCAAGTCTTAATTGTACATAAGCACTTTCCCCTGGTGCTATTTCTTCTTTATCTAATATAACAACTCTACAGAGGATTTCATCTGTTCCATGATATAATCTAACTCTTTGCCTATTAACTAGTGGTTTTTCTGCGCTCTTTAGATAGTAAAGCGCACAATCTATTGAAAATGAAGGTTCCATTATATTTAATTTAGAAACTACATCCCCTCTGCTTATTTCACTTAATTTTAAATTAGCCAGGTTTATAGCACATCTTTGCCCCGCTTCTCCAAACTCCTCAGGTTTATCATGGATTTGAATACCGCGAACCTTTGTAACTACTTTTGAAGGATATACTTCTACCGTATCTCCCACCTTTATTCTTCCGCTTATTATTGTTCCAGTTACCACCGTGCCAAAACCGCTTACAGAAAATACTCTATCCACAGGTAATCTAAAATGCCCTTCCGTATCTTTAGCAGAAGCTTCTTCTGTGATTTTATCAATAGCAGTAACTAGCTCATCAAATCCCATTTTTGTTTTTGAGGATACTGCATGAATAGGTGCATTTTCTAAAAATGTTCCTTTAAATTCATCCCTTAAATCGCCTTTAATCATTTCAATCCATTCAGCATCCACCAAATCTGCTTTTGTAAGAACTATAATTCCTTTTTTAACATTTAGTAGTTGCAATATTTCAAAATGCTCTCTAGTTTGAGGCATAATACCTTCATCTGCTGCTATAACCAGTAGTACCACGTCTATACTACTTATTCCTGCTAGCATGTTCTTAATAAATTTTTCATGACCTGGAACATCAATTAGCCCAGCTCTTCTACCAGATGGTAAATCAAAATAGGTAAATCCTAAATTTATAGAAATACCTCTGTCCTTTTCCTCTTTTAAAGTATCTGTCTCTCTACCGGTTAATGCTTTAATTAAAGAAGTCTTTCCATGATCTATATGCCCTGCCGTTCCTATAATAATATGCTTCATATATGCAACATCCTTTCCATAAAAATATGGGCATGCAAGTTAATTATACATTTTGCATGTTTTTAAAAGCCTCTACAATAATCCCATAATCTTTTTCGAATAGTGTTCTAAGGTCCATTATAACTTCATTATTATTAATTCTTACAATTATAGCTACTTCATTCATTCTCAGAGTCTCTTCTATTTGCTGAGCGCCGTAACTTTCACTTTTTATTTTTATAACATAAGTTTCTAATTTTTCTGTGGGCATCGAACCCCCACCAACCATTGAGTAGTCATTATCTATAGTGAAAGTGAATTTATCAGTTTTATTTTGAAGCATTCTTTTTAGTTTTTTAGCACTTTTCTTAAGATCTTCCGTGTTACATAAAAGCATATTTAAAGTTGGTATGTTTTTTATAGCCTCTGTTTCTTCTAAATAGTGTGCAAGAGTACCTTCTAAAGCTGCCAAAGTCATTTTATCTATTCGGAGCGCCCTAGTTAATTGATTTTTCCTCATTCTATCAATATACTTTTTTTTCCCTACTATAATTCCAGCTTGAGGACCACCCAGCATCTTATCTCCACTAAAGGTTACTACATCTATACCCTTTTTTATGCTTTCCTGAACTGTTGGCTCATAGACAAATCCATATTTTGAAAAGTCTATTAGCACGCCACTTCCTATGTCTTCAACTACGGGTATATCTTTTTCATTTCCTAGCACTACTAAGTCTTCTATAGATACTTCCTCTGTAAATCCCATAATCTTAAAATTTGAAGTGTGTACTTTTAATAGTACTCCTGTATTTTCTGTAATATTATCCTCATAATCATATAAATGAGTTCTATTAGTTGTACCAACTTCTACTAGTTTAGCACCACTAAATTTCATAACCTCAGGAACCCTAAAAGACCCACCAATTTCAACTAATTGCCCTCTAGACACTATTGCTTCCTTTTCCCTGCACAATGTATCTAGCGCAAGCATAACTGCTGCTGCATTGTTATTTACCACCATAGCGGCCTCGCCGCCAGTTATTTTTATAAGAATGTCTTCTATATGTGAATATCTAGAGCCCCTTTTGCCTTTATCAATATCATACTCAAGGTTATTATAATTCTCGGCAACATTAATTACTCGATCTATTGCATTCTTTGATAAAAGAGATCTACCTAAATTTGTGTGAATCACAGTTCCCGTAGCATTTATAACTTTTCTAAGCTTTGGACTATTCTTTTTATTTAATAGTTTGACAGAATAGCTTATTACTTCTTCCTTAGTTAAGGCTTGTATTTCATCATTTAGAATTGCTTTTCTATAAACTTCTATAGCCTCTCTTAAAGAATCTAATACAAGAACTCTTATATTACTTTCTAACTGCTTCTTTATAATTTCTTCTTGAAGTAGCTCATCTACCTTAGGTAAGCTTCTTAATAATTCTCTATTCATAGTAATCCCACCCTGCACTTATTTTGTTAACTAAATAATCCTCACAAGTGTTTTAATATGGAGAATTTTCACTACTCCACGATTATATATTTATCTTGCAAAGGGATTACTTCTCCAATTATTTGTGATTTTAATTCTAACTCATTTAACCTACTCATAAGTTTTGTCGCCTCAGCTTTTGTGCAAGATACTAAAAGACCACCTGAAGTTTGAGGATCAAATAATATGTCCTCTAACCATTCCGGTATGCTCCTAAGCTCATATTTATCCTCTAAGTATACTTTGTTGTTATAGGTGCCTGCAGGCACTAGCCCCATTTTTGCATATTCTTTAGCTTCTTTTATGTATGGTATATTTTCTTTAAATAATTTTAAACTTACATCTGATCCCTTAGCCATTTCATAGCAGTGACCCATAATACCAAAGCCTGTTATATCCGTACAAGCACTTATTTCATGCTCCATAATGATTTCTCCAGAATATTTATTTAAAGTACTCATAACCAAAACTGCAATGTCGTAAGCCTCTTTTGAGGCCATCTCAGCTTTTATTGCGGTATTGATTATGCCAGTACCCAAGGGCTTTGTTAAAATTAGAACCTCTCCTATATTACAGCCGTAATTTTTAAGCACCTTATCTGGATGTACTATTCCCATAACCGATAGACCATATTTAGGTTCATCATCCTGTACTGAATGCCCACCTATTACTATTGCTCCAGCTTCTATTACTTTATCTGCTCCACCTTTTAAAATTTGTCCAAGTATATCTATATTTAAACAATTAGGAAAACATACTATATTTAAAGCTAAGGTTGGTTTACCTCCCATAGCGTACACATCACTTAATGAATTTGCTGCTGCTATTTGCCCAAAGGTATAAGGATCATCTACTACAGGTGTAAAAAAGTCTAAGGTTTGAATTACTGCAATTTCCTCACTTAATTTGTACACCGCTGCATCATCCGAAGTTTCAATTCCAACAATTAAGTTTTCACTTTCCATTTTAGGTAATTTACCTAGTATCTCCGCCAAGGCCCCTGGCCCTATTTTCGCTGCTCAGCCAGAGGTTTTTGATAATTCTGTAAGTCTTTTTTCCATGTTAAAACCTCCTTGTAGTTCTCTGTGACAGAAAACAATTATGGATTGTTTTCTGCCCTCGTAGTTCTCTGTAATTAGTAATAATTATTACTAATTGTTCAAGATAATTTTATACCATTAGTCACTTTATGTCTACCTTATCTATAAATTTGCTTAAGGTCTTTTCTCCAATACCATCTACTTTTGTTAGCTCCTCTACAGACTTAAATCCTCCGTTTTCTTCTCTATATTTAATTATCCCATCCGCTTTTGTATCTCCTATACCTGTAAGGGTCTTTAATTCTTCTTTATTTGCAGTGTTTATGTTAATAATAACATTCACTACCTTGGAACTTGAAACTATAGCCTCACTGGTTTTACTTTGGGAATTTCGCAGCTTATCCGCCTGGCCCTTTTTATAAATCACAATGCAATCTTCATCCTTTAATTTTTCAGAAAGATTGGTTGCATCAAGATCTGCATCAAGGGTAACGCCCCCCGCCAGCGCTACAATATCATTCACCCTACTTTCCTTTTTTATTTCATAGACCCCTGGATATACTACTGCTCCCTTTATGTCCACTTTAATATTGCTATCTTCTACTGTATTTGACTTAACAGCTGCATTTGATTTAAGCGCTGTATTTGATTTAGTGGTAGCCGCGACCTTTTCGTCTTTTTTTTCTGAAGCTTTATCAGTTTCTACAAATATATCTTTATAATCTTTATCATTAATAGATTCTTTCGGACCGGACATTGTATATCCAGCAATTATAAATACAATGCTTATGCATAAAATAACTATAGAGCCTATAATTTTTTCTTTATTTTTCATAAATCCTCCCTTTTGCCCTCTGTGACAGTGGAACAATTTGCCTTTATTATAAAATTATTGACAACTTTTCGTAAATACTGTCGCTAAGAAAGAATTATTTTGATATAATATAATTATTGAAAACTGGGAGGTAATTTATGAGGAAATTTATCACAATAATATTTACATCGTTTTTTTTGCTTTTTAATATAACCGGAGCGGTACAAGCAATAGTAGCCCCTCCAGTGGCATCAGCTGATAGTGTAGTTTTAATGGATGCTACTACAGGCACCATACTCTATGAAAAAAATAAGAATTCTGCTTATCCCCCAGCTTCCACTACTAAAATAATGACTATACTTCTAGTCTTAGAGAAATGTAATTTAAGCGATGTGGTAACTGTAAGCAAAAATGCGGAGATGACTGATGGTTCAAAAATATATCTATTTGAAGGCGAAAAGATTACTGTAAAAGAATTGTTATACGGATTAATATTAGCTTCAGCTAACGACTGCGCTGTAGCCCTGGCAGAGCATGTAAGCGGCACTACTGAAAAATTTGCAGTGCTTATGAATGAGAAAGCAAATTCACTGGGCTGTAAAAACACTAATTTTGTCAATCCTAATGGCTTATATGATGTTAAACATAAAACTTCAGCTTATGCCTTAGCTTTAATTATGCAGGAACTTACTAAACATGAAGAATACAAAAAGATAGCCACAACTCCTTCATATACAATGGCATCAACTAATAAATCTGTGGAAAAACGTCCTCTTTGGAATGGTAATAGGCTAATACATAAAGGCGACCAATACTATTATGAGAATTGTGAAGGTGGAAAGACAGGCTATACTATCCAATCAAAGCATTCTTATATTGCCACGGCTAGTAGAAATGGTCAAAAGCTTATAGTCGCTCTTGTTCACGACTCTAAAAAGACTTTTTTTGGGGACAGTATAAGCCTATTGAATTATGGATTTGACAATTTTGAGCTTTTTAAATATTTTAATGCGGACCATGAAGTATCAAAATTAACTTTAGATGATGGTACACTTATTCCACTACTTGCCTCAAAGGATTTTTATATTGTTAAAGCTAAAAATTCACCTCCACCTTCAACTCCGACTATTAAAACTGATCAAAATAATTCAAACCTAGCTACTATTGCTAAAGGTGATAAAATAAGTAAAGCAACAATTACTTTTGATAAAGATTCCTACAATTTAGATTTGTCTAGCGGAGTAAATTATTCTAAACCTCCTTCCCCAAACAATGGTTTTTTTAAAGGTGATTCAAAAAACTTTAAAGGTTCTGCACTTTTATTAAACACAATAAAATATTTTGCCATTACCCTAGCAGTATTAATAGTATTTTTCAGATTAAAGCATATAAAAAGAAAAAGAAAACACAGATTGAGTAGATATATTGATAATTTAAATCGTAAAAGGTAACACATAAAGAAAGCAACAGATTCATACTAAATAGTATAAATCTGTTGCTTTCTTATATTTCACTTTCAGCTTTTAGTTTACTTATTAAATTCACTATATCATCTGGAAGCTCCGCCTCAAGTATAAGCTCATCACCAGTTCTTGGGTGTGGAATAATTAATTTATAAGCATGAAGTGCCTGCCTCTCAATATAATGACTTTCGGAACTACCATACAGGCTATCTCCATAAATCGGATGACCAATATGACTTAAATGAACGCGAATCTGATGTGTTCTACCAGTTTCCAAAATCAATTTTAAAAGGTCACCATTTTTAAAAGAATCAATAACTTCATAATGAGTTATACTTCTTTGTCCCTCTTCCCAAACTTCCCTTGCTGCACCTTCTTCATTGGGTTTTCCAATAGGCAAATCAATAGTACCTGACTTATTTTTCATATTGCCATGTACAACCGCCATATAGCTCTTCTCAAAGGTTTTACACTGCAGGTCTTTGCTTTGCAACGTATTATCCTTTTGCATGTCTTTGCTCTGCATGTCTCTGGCTAAGGCCATATGTGCAAATTGATTTTTTGCAATTATTATTAGACCTGAAGTATCCATATCCAATCTACTCACCAGTCTAACAATGCATTTTTCATTTTTTTCTTTAAAATAATATGAAACACCATTAGAAAGTGTCCCAAAGGGATAACCCTTCGTGGGATGAACCACTATACCTGGACTCTTATTTATAACTATAAGGTCTATATCTTCATATACCACATCCAGGTTCATCTTCTCTGGTTCAATGTTTTGATGCTCATTCGTCTTCATATCAATTTCTATTATATCCTTTGAATTTATTCTATGATTTAGCCTGGCAACTTTATTATTTACACTTATTTTTCCACTAAGTCCTGAGCTTTTTAAAAATCTACTAGATAAATTCTCTGTATACTTTAAGTAATCTCTTAATTTCAATTCATGAATATCTTCCTTAACTACATATGTTAATTTATTAGTTAGCACTAATTTATTAGTTAGCACTAATTTATTAGTTAGCAATCGCAATTACTTCTATCTCTAGTAATGCATCCTTAGGAAGTTTTGCTACCTGAACGCAAGATCTAGCTGGTGGATTTTCTTTAAAATATTGTGAATATACTTCATTCATATCAGCAAAATCATTCATATCCTTTAAAAATACTAAAGTTTTTACTACCTTATCTAATGATGTTCCTGCTTCTTCTAGGATAAATTTCAAATTATCTAATGATTGTGCTGTAGCTTTTTTTATATCATCATTTATAAATTCTCCAGTAGACGCGTTTATTGCAAGTGATCCTGAAGTATATACCATACCTCCAACTTTTACTGCTTGAGAATACGGTCCAAGAGCTGCTGGTGCTTTAATTGTGCTTATAATCTTTTTTTCCATTTTTTTCTCCTCCTCATAACTTTAGATAGTGTAAACACTATCTTTGCATAGTATCCCTAGGTGAAAAATATTAATACATGTATTCATGATCTTCACCTAATAACACTATTATATCAAAATTCTCCTGTTTTGACGATAAAAATTCAATATTGTCTATTTTAAAATCTTTTATCAAAGCAGTTTTTATGTCGTTATTGCTATTATATACTAAAATCTTAGTTTTACTAACAGCATCACCATTTTCTGTTACAGGTTTATTATAGCCTTTTTTCACTAGATATATTGAGAAATCACTAGCTAGCCCTGCTTTTTTAGTGCCATTAATTATCTTTATTCTAAGCTTTGACTTATCAATATATAACACCTTACTATCATATAATTTTGAAATAGTATCCTTATTTTGAGCTTCATTATATACCAAATATGATTGACCATTTATCTTCTTATCATCACCCTTTATGGTAGCCATAGAGAGATTTTCCTTATCTATCTTAGCAAATATGTATCCATACTTAATTATATCATTGGCCTCCATATTAGTTTCTACAGAACTTTGAATTGCTGATAAAATACCTGGGATTTTAATAACTATAAGTGGACTTTTTATTTTTTCCATAACTTTGCTAATAAATATATGTTGATTTTCTATTCTCCCCAGATCTCCATCTACCAGGCCACTTCCATCATTGTTTTTTCTCCATCTAAAAAATTCTTCAGCTTTTTTACCATCTAAATGAATTTTACCTTTTTTAAAATGAATACTTAAATTTTGTGTGGGGTCATCATAATCCATTGTCCTTGTTATATCAACATCCACTCCCCCTATAGCATCAATTACTTTCCTAAAGCCTTCATAATTGATTTTACCATAGTAATCAATTCTAATATTTAATAGCTTTTCTACGGCATCAACAGCATAAGTTACCCCGCCAATAGCATGAGCAGCATTAATTTTTTGATTTTTGTTCTTTATCTTAACTAGAGTGTCTCTTGGAATAGAAACCAAGCTTATTTTTTTATCTTCTGAATTGTAATGTGCCAGGATCATTGTATCTGTCCTTTTAGGATCATCCGCATTTGTAGCCCCTGGAGTACCCACATCTACACCCATAACCAATATGTTACAAGATTCTCCAGTTTTAATTATCTGTTCTATCTCGCCATTACTTAACTTAGATGTTATGTCTTTTTTAGATAAATCAACTGCACTATTATTAAGACTAGATAAATAGTAATATAGCCCTCCAAAAATTAATATACCCGCTGCCACCACAAAAAAAATGGTACCAACTGCAATTTTTTTATAATTTACTTTTCTTTTTGTTTTTTTCCTCATCTTCTCACCTTCTATTTTTACTTAATAAATAATTTCTTGCGTGGATTGTATCTATATGCAATAATTCTTTTTGACTTATAACGTAGATAATGGTGTTTTCAAGAGACTGTATCAATGCTGCATCTAAATTCGTAAGGCTTAGGGTTCTGAGTTCCTCTACACCCTTGAACTTTCTTAATGGCTCAATGTAATCTGATATATAAATTATTTTTTCTAAAATACTCATGTTTTTTCTACCCGTAGTGTGATACGCAATAGCGCTCAAAATATCATCATCTTGGATTTCCATCACTTCTCTAGCTATTATACTTCCAACTAATCCATGCAAAATAGATGGATTAGTTGTATATATTTCATCTATATGTATTCCATGATCACTGGCCATTTTTATAAGCTCATCAGCCTTCATATTCTTAGCACAGTCATGAACTAATCCTGCAATTCTTGCACTTTCTATATCTTCTCCATATTTAGCTGCGAGAGTTACTGCAGTTTCACTAACACTTAAACTATGTTTCAATCTGCCTTCACTTAAATTCATATGCAAATAATAAAGCATATCTTCCTCATTCCACATTTAACTCCTCCTAATACTCCTCTTTTACAGAAGATAATTACAGATGGTTTTTCTACTCTTTGTAAATCTTACTATTTATATAGATTGTGAACATGAATTATTTCCTCTACGCCTCTAGGCAAAAGGTAATTAACTTCCCTACCTGCTTTTATATTATTCCTAATACTGGTTGAAGATACATCTATAATTGGCATATTAATATAAATTATTTTTTTATTGAACTTTTGCTCTATATAGCGCTTTTGCCTCGCAACTTCTTCCACTGTAAATCCTGTCCTATTATAAACTACAATCTTACAACTATTGAGAATTCTATCTACATTTTTCCATTTATCTAATTCCATTAAGCTATCTACGCCGATTAAAAAATACCATTCTATATTACTTTGAAATTCACTAAAAAGTTCAACAGTTTCATAGGTATAGCTATTTTCTTTTTTATTTATTTCATAATCACTTATTTCAAAATGGTCTTCGGATTCTATTGCTCTCTTAACTAAATCATATCTAATTTGAGCGTCTGTAATTTTCTTGTCTCTTTTATGTGGTGGATTTCCTGCGGGCATGAATAGAATTTTGTCTAAATCTAAATTATATAATGCTTCATAGGCAATATGAATATGTCCGATATGAATTGGATCAAAAGTTCCTCCAAAAATGGCTTTTTTCAAAACAACACCCTCTTTATTTTCTAATAAGGCATCAAAACAAACTAAGCCTTCTTAACAATGGCTAGAATGGCTTCGGCTATCCTAGCCGCGCATACTAATAATATATTTTTCAAAGGCAACTTGGAAAATACTAGCACAAACTATGATTTTCCATAGAGGAAAAAGCATGTAAAATTACATGCTTTTATGTCAATTCAATTGTGGGCTTTTTTAAAGACCTTTTGTATAATACACATTTGCTACCAATGCTCTGAACTCCTTCAGCGCCTATAGCCTCACAAATTATATCTGATGCTTCTCTAGCAGTTAGTCCACTATTATTTAGAACCTTAATTTTAATAAGTTCTCTAGCTTCTAGCGCCTCATTTAACTGCTTTAAAAAATTTTCTTCTACCCCTGCTTTTCCAAGCTGAAATATTGGTTGTAATGTATTTGCAAGAGTTCTTAAATAACTTCTTTGTTTACTTGTAATCATAATATCCTCCTAGTTTGAGCAATGATCAATTTTTAATGATCAATGATCAATTGTGGTCATTGGTCATTTGTCATTGATTATAATAAGAATTCAAATTCAAAGTTTTGTAATCTCACTAAATCTCCGTCTTGAATTCCTTTTTCAACTAGTGCATCAAATACTCCCTTATTTTTTAATACTTTGTGGAAATATTTAAGAGAATCCGGTTCATTTATATTAACAGCATTTAGCAATCTATCAACAAAGCTTCCTTCAACAACAAAAGTTCCCTCATCATCCACATTAATAGTGTAGGTGAATTTCTTGTCTTCTATTATGAATCTATCCTCATCGTTTATTACGAGTTCTGTAACTGGAATAGTAGATAACATTCTTGCTGCTTCTTTCATAAGCGCTTCTACGCCTTGATTTGTAGCTGCAGATATTTTGAATATCTTACTATTATCATATCCCATTTCGTTTAATTTTTTCTTAAAGTTTTCAAAAACTTCATCATCAAATAGCATGTCGCTTTTATTACAAGCTACTATTTGTGGTCTATCCCATAGCTTAACACTATATTTTCTAAGTTCTTCATTTATTTTCACAAAGTCCTCTACAGCATCTCTACCTTCAATTCCTGAAATATCAACTACATGAATAAGCATTCTAGTTCTTTCAATATGTCTTAAAAATCCTATTCCAAGACCTACTCCTTCAGCTGCTCCTTCAATTATTCCTGGTATATCAGCCATAACAAAACTCTGTGCACCTTTCACGCTTACTACTCCTAAATTAGGTTTTAAAGTAGTAAAGTGATAATTAGCTATTTTAGGTCTTGCTTTTGATACTACTGAAAGCAAGGTTGACTTACCTACATTAGGAAATCCTAGTAGTCCAACATCAGCTAAAATCTTAAGTTCAAGCTTAATCCATCGTTCTTCTCCTGGCATTCCTGGTTCTGCAAAGTTTGGTGCTTGCCTTGTAGGTGTACAAAATTTAACATTACCTTTTCCACCGTGTCCAGCTTTGCAAACTCGATAAGTTTCACCATCATGAGCTAAATCATACATTATTTTATCCGTTTCCACGTCACGTACAATAGTTCCCATTGGAACTTTAACATACAGGGTCTCTCCAGCTTTTCCATAACACTTAGAACCAGAACCTTGTACTCCATTTTTTGCTACATATTTTCTCGCATATGAAAAATCTAATAAAGTAGTCATACTAGCATCAACTACCAGTATTACATCTCCACCATTTCCACCATCTCCACCATCTGGACCACCCAATGGTATATATTTTTCTGTTCTAAACGAAACGGCTCCATTTCCACCATTCCCTGATTTAACAAAAATTTTGGCTGTATCAATAAACATATATTTCACCTTACCTTAGCTCATTTTCTATTTTTTTTAACTTTAGTCATTAGAATAATAATCTATAAGCTATATTATTATCAAAACCACATCTATAAATTTTAAAATCATCTATTTCTATATCTATTTGTTGCCATTCATCCATCCAGCTTATTTCGCCTAACATGGTTTCATTATTAGTAAGAAGTAAACTTTCACCTAATTCATCTTGAAATATATAAATGTAAACAAAGTTTTGATCAGTAGCTTCTATCTCCATAAATATAGTGTTAACCAAATCATTTTTTTTATTATATTGGTTTTCAAAAATTTTATTTTTAAAATTACTAATCTCAATATCTATCTCAACTTTAACTTCATTTGCCCATAATTTTTTAATATTATTCTCAAGGCATAGTGAAAATCCATCATCTTGCAATTTATAAATTTCACTAATAGTTTCATTTTGCTTAGATAATCTATCTATATAATCTAAGGCACCTTGAGGTCTTTTAATCTGCAAATAACCATATATAACTTGAAGATCATTCATAAAATCGTGTCTTTGTTTTCTAAGTAAGCTTATATAATTTTCTAATTCATTCATTACTATCCTCCGAAAGAGAATTTTAAAAAAGCACCCTTTAAGGGTGCCTTAAACTATTCAGCCATTGCAATTGCTTCTACTTCTTCATCAACAGGATAAACGCTTGCTTTTTTCTTCATTTTTCCCATTCTTTCGAATTTTACAACTCCATCAACTTTAGCGAAAAGAGTGTCGTCTCCACCTATTCCAACATTTGTTCCTGGATGGATTTTTGTTCCTCTTTGTCTTACTAAAATATTACCTGCAAGAACGAATTGACCGTCTGCACGTTTAGTCCCAAGTCTTTTTGATTCACTATCTCTACCGTTTCTTGAGCTACCTACTCCTTTTTTGTGAGCAAATAACTGAAGGTTAATAACTAGCATAGTATCACACCTCCTCTGTTTCTAGTTTTATATAGTCACCATAAGTAATTTCTATACTTTTAAGTCCAAGCATCATTGTTTCTAATAAAACTTGACATCTTTCAATATCTTCCAAAGTTTGATTTTCTAAATTTATATTCAGAAATCCATCCTCTATATAATACTTTACCTTAATTTTCAAAACTTCCTCAATCCCAATTACTGTAGTTTGAGAAATTGCTGAAATAGCAGAACAAATTAAATCTACATCTAACTGTTCTTCCTTTGGCATAGCATGACCTTTTATTTTAAAAGAAACTATTTTACCTGTTCTTCGAACAAATTCAACTTTAACCATAATTAAGCTTCAATCTTCTCGATTTGAATCTTAGTATATGATTGTCTATGTCCTTGTTTCTTTCTATAATCCAATTTTCTCTTGAATTTGAAAACTATAACCTTTTTAGCTTTTCCTTGTGCTAATACTTTAGCAACAACTTTAGCTCCTTCAACTAGAGGTTTTCCAACTACTAAACCCTCTTCCTTGCCTACTGCAAGAATCTCTGAAAATTCAACTGTTGTTTCAACTTCAGCATTCAATTTTTCAACGAATAAAACGTCTCCTTCTTGAACTCTGTATTGCTTTCCACCAGTAAGTACTACTGCGTACATAAAATACACCTCCTTGATCCAGTCTCGCCATCCCAGGTACATACCATATGTAATTGTTTGTATCAAGTATGTTTCATAACCTTGTGTGAGCGGTCTACAAAAGCCATTTTAACATATATCTATACCTTTGTAAAGCATATTTACCCATATATCTTATATGTTTGCAAATTTCTTATTTGATTTGCAAAAATTAGCGATTCTACTTTAAATTTTTCTAAGTGAGGGATAAAGTTTACATATACACTATTTTCTAGTGCCCCTATAAGCCTTACAAATTCTAAAACATCCTCCATTATATCCTTTTGGTAAATTTCATCAATTTCTATATATATATCTTTTATGCCCTGTTCCTTGTGTATTTTAGAAATTTCATTTTTTATTAAAAACTGAATATAGGATAATTTAACCCTACTACTTTTACCAAGGCAATGCTTGCAAGGTTCTTCAATAAACTCATATATAGACTTTCCTCTCCTACGCCTTGCAATTTGAACTAAATTAAGTTGGGTAAAGGGATAAATTACAGTTTTATTTTTATCATCTGCAAAGCCTACTCTTAGAGTATTTAGTATACTTTTCCTAGCATCTAAATCTTCAATGTCAATAAAGTCTATTATAATAATCCCACTTAAATTTCGGAGTCTTATTTGTCTTGCAATTTCGTCAGCTGCTTCAATATTAGTGCTTTGTGCAGTCTTTTGCAGCGAATGACTTTTAACATTCTTTCCAGAATTAACATCAATTACATACATTGCCTCAGTTTTATCAATTACAATATTCCCTCCACATTTTAATGAAATTCTATGATTTCTTAGACTCAGTATTTCTTTTTCTATTCCATAATAATCAAATAACATTCTACTTTCCTTATGAAGCTCAACTTTTACTGAGATATCAGACCTGTGATCTGTAAATTTTTTTGCATATTCAAAATCACTTTCATTGTTTAATACTATTTTAAAAGTATTTTTATCTAAAATATCACGTAGAGTTCTATTTATTGCTCCAGCATCGCTAAATAGTAAAATAGGATTTCTTGAATACTGCGCATGATTTATAACCCCTTTGTATATTTCATACAATTCCTGGACTTCATCATTTAGAACGCTAAGGTCTACATCAAAGGCATTAGTCCTAATCATAACCCCTACATCCTCTGGTTTATTTAATCCACTAGTCACCATATCTTCAAAATCACTATTGTTTATCTTTTTAGAAAAACTTATGTCCTTATTCATGTTTACAATTACAGAATATATTCCTGCAATACCAAAAGCACTAGTAACTTTTGCTCCTTTTTTATCTATTCCCTCTTTTAAAATTTCAACTATTATTTCGTCGCCTTTTTTTATCTTTGTATTATTAAACTTTTCATCTAAATACATATAACAATCTTTATCGTGCCCAATATCTACAAAAGCACACTTAATTGCTGGAACAATATTTTTTACAACCCCCTTATATATTTCTCCAGGGATTGGTCCATTTGAATCCTCTTCTATGAAGCATTCCTTTAATTTGTTATTTTCTTTTATAGCTATTCTTAGAAATTCTTCTTGTCTTTCAATATATATTTCTTTCACTTTAACTCAGCTCCTGTTTTACTAATTTTTAAAAAACTCGCTAAGAGTGACTAATTTATCGTCTTTAGTTCCATACATTTCTTCTCTCTCAATATCAACAAAAGCCTCTTTATTGATATAAGCAGTATTCCCCACAATATAATCTGCCAGTAGCTGCGCTGATAAATTATTGCGGCTTCCACAAGCAACAAGCGTTCTAATAACAAGTATAGAACCCTCTACCTCATATTCGAATTTATACACTAATGGTTTTATATTAACCATTTTTTCACCACTTTTTTTACTAGTCTTAATAATGTTCCATTCGCTTTTGGCAAGGAGGCTTTGTAAAATTTCTAATACTTCCTCTTCCTTAGTGCACTTTAGTTTGATTTTATATTTTGCAGCATCTATAGTTGCCATAGCTTGTGCCGGTTTTTTTCCCTCACCGGGAATAACTTTTACCACATCTAAAATTTTAATTCCCCTGGGCGAATTATCATTCATCTTATCCATAATATATTTTTCGTCGTTCTCACAATTTAAAACTACATCCATGTATTCTCCCCTAGAATGTGTTCCTACAGACAATGGCTGTGCAATAGACACTGCCATGTGAGGATTAAAACCTTTTGAATATTCTACTGGAAGTTCCGATCTTTTAATTATTTTTTGTAGGGTTCTCATTAAATCTAAGTGAGCAATAAATTTTATCTCACTGTCTTTAGTATACTTAATTAGATAACGCACTATGGAAACACGTCCCTTCTTTAAAATTAACATTAACACCGCAGTCTGTACATCCTAGTTTACAATTTTGTGTTAATTCTGCTTTTTTAGCTTTTTCATTTTCTAAAATTAAGTACTCTTTATTCACTCCAATATCTATGAAATCCCAAGGAAGTATCTCATCATAGCTTCGCTCTCTATAAGCGTAAAAACTACCATCCACGTTGCATTCAACCATAGCTTCTTTCCAAAATTCAAAATTGAAATGCTCAGACCAACCATCGAATTTTGCGCCCTTTTCAAAAGCCTTTATTATAACATCACAAATTCTTCTGTCTCCTCTAGCAATAACTGCCTCTAGGTATGAAACTATAGATTCATGATAGTTATACGTAACTGCCTTACTTGTTATAGCGTACTTAACTGCTTTAATTTTTTCTACTACCTCATCCATGGTGCTTTGCGGTGCCCATTGGAAAGGTGTAAATGGTTTTGGTACAAATATAGCGGAACTTGTAGTAACCCGAAGGCCCCTTTTTCTTACTTCTTTAGGAATTTTAAAGTATTCTCCTGCAACCTTATCTGATAACTCTGCAATACCACGTACATCTTCCATAGTTTCATAAGGAAGTCCCACCATAAAATAAAGCTTTATAGTTGACCAACCGGAAGCAAATACGCTACTAGCTGCCTCTAATATTTTCTCTTCTGTAACACCCTTGTTTATAATATCTCTCATTCTTTGAGTTCCTGCTTCTGGTGCAAAAGTTAAGCCAGTTTTTCTTGCCTTTTGTATTTGATTTATTAAATCCACAGAAAAAGAATCTATTCTAATGGAAGGCAAAGATACGCTGAGATGGTTTTCTTTATTTTTTTCCATAAGAGTAGCTATAAGGTTGTGTATATCTGAATAATCACAAATGCTCAGTGAACTTAGTGATATTTCCCTATATCCTGTACTTTTTAGTAGCTTATCTGCTGCCTCTACAAGTGTATCCGTAGTTTTTTCTCTTACTGGTCTATATATCATGCCCGCTTGGCAAAATCTACATCCATTAGTGCACCCTCTAAAGGTCTCAAGGATTACTCTATCATGTACTATTTCTATATATGGAACTACCATTTCTTCTGGATAGGCAACCTTATTAAAATCTGCTACGAACCTTTTCACAACGTGGCTTGGAACATCTGGGTATTTAGGCTTAAATTCCTTAATAGTGTTATCTTCGTTATAGGATACCTCATATAAGGAAGGCACATATATTCCTCTAATTTTAGATATTTCTCTCAAAAATTCACTTTTCTTACTTTTGCCTTTGTACTTTTTATAAACATCCATCACGTCATTCATTATTTCTTCGCCTTCACCAATCTCAAAGAAATCCACTATATCATGCAGTGGTTCAGGATTATAAGCACAAGGTCCACCAGCCATTATTATAGGTTCGTCTTCACCTCTTTTTGAGGCTCTTATAGTTATGCCTGACATATCTAGCATATTAAGTATATTAGTGTAACTCATCTCGTATTGGAGAGTAAACCCTAAAAAATCAAATTCATTTAGTGAATCCTTGCTCTCTAGTGCATACAGGGCTATATTGTTTTCTCTCATTTGCTTTTCCATGTCTGGCCAAGGAGCAAAAGCCCTTTCGCAATAGGTGTCAGCTCTAGAATTTAACACATGATAAAGTATTCTACTTCCTAAATGGGACATGCCCACCTCATATACATCTGGAAAACAAAAAGCAAATCTTATATCCACACTTTCTATATCTTTATAACAACAATTAAGTTCTCCGCCTACATATCTGGCAGGCTTTTCAACTTTAAATAAAATATCATCAGAAATTTTGTTCATAGAAATCCCTCCTGGTTTTTTCACTAAGGTAGTTAATAATTGAAGCTCCAACTACCTTAGGTTTCTCACATTGTTTTATTTTAACACAGGAAAGTTAAATCTCAAAACGAAAATTAGTTATAACCACATTTCAAATAAAATAACTAGTAAATATATCAGTCTTTAAAAGGCTGGTATATTTACTAGTTATTTTTTAAGATTCCATTTCATAGCGTGTTTTTCTCCTTCTTAATATCAATGTAAGAAAGTAAGCTTATATTTCCATAAGCTTTTATTGCCTGAATTATCTCTTCTTCATACAAAATTTCTAGCACACTCATATTCTCATCCAGTACCGTAAATATATTATACTTATTCTTATCAACCATTCCAAGAGCCGATAATAAATCTTTTTTACAAAAAATAGACATACTTCTATTCTCTATATACCCTCTCTTTATAAATCTGTATTTTTTCTTGATAATATAGCCCATAATCAAATATACTATCCTTTCCTTCTCTTTAATTGAAGATATTAAAATAAATATAGAAATTAGTCCCAAATTAAAATTACTCTTATTTGCTGCAACACTTACAAAATATATAAACATGAAAATACTTCCAAGGACCATGCTAACCCTAACAGAAATTTCATTAGCTCTTCTATATATAGTTTTAATACTAAGTATATCCCGAAGGACCCTTCCACCGTCCAGTGGAAATGCTGGGATAAGATTAAAAATGCCTATAGCTAAATTACTACTATATATTAAATGCAAATAAGATCTATTAAAAAATATAAATAAAACATAAAAAGCAGCTGCCAGTATTAAGTTTAGTAAGGGCCCTGATAGCGAAATAATTATATCCTCTTTAGCACTTGCCTCGTCTAAATCCTTAACCTTAAGTACGGCTCCTATGGGAAGTATTTCTATATCAAAACCCGAAAAGCCTAAAATCCTAGCAGTTAAATAATGCATTAACTCATGGATTAACACTAGAAGAAAAGCTATTAGAATTTCTCCTTTAAACCCTAATATTAACAATAATACAATGTACGGCAAAAACAGCTTACTTATTCTTATCAATTAATCCCCCATAGTAATTACTAAAGCCCGATGTTTTTATTATTTAGCTCATTTCCACTTGAAATTGTGCTTTTAATCTTCTCTATAAAATTCACTGTAATTATTTCTATATCTTTTATTTTAAACCCCTTAGTTTTCTCTATTAATGTACCATAGTCATATTTTTTATTTATTACTTCCTTAGAATAATTATAAGCATATTGAGTTTTAGTGGTAACTACTACTTTGCAGAGCAGTACAATAATAAACAATATAAGTACTCCAATAAGTTCCCTAGTTAATCTCTTTCTATAATAATCCCATATTCCATTTTTCCTGTTACTTTCACTAGCAAAATTATTTGTACCCCTCTGTTTTTTAGCCAAATTATTATAATAGCTTTGATACTGCGTATTATAATTACCCATTTTATCCCCCTCATGTATTCTTTTACTATTTATATATATTTAAAATTATCCATTTATATTACATAATATAATCAAAAATAAAAAGTATATATTTATAATCTAAAAAAATAGCAAGCACTGAGAAATATACAGTGCTTGCTAGGTTATATTGTTTTATTCACGATTTCTTAAACTTCTCATCAAAACTTCCGCTGTACCTAAATTTGTGGCAAGTGGAACACAATGAACATCACATAATCTAAGTAATGCTGAAATATCTGGCTCGTGGGGTTGTACTGTAAGTGGATCTCTTAAAAAAATTATCATATCCATTTCCCCTTGTGCTAGCTTTGCACCTATTTGCTGGTCCCCTCCGAGAGGTCCTGATAAAAACCTACTAACGGTCAATCCCACTTTTTCAGTTATTAATTTTCCTGTTGTTCCTGTCCCGTATAGTTCATGCTGCATTAGTGTATCCTTGTAACGATTTGCAAAGTCAATGATATCGTCCTTTTTTTTATCATGTGCTATTAGTGCTATTCTCATATTTCCTCCTTCTGAAATGTAGTTAAATCATCTTCTGTCAAGCTGCAATATTAAAAGTTTATTTTCTTTTTCCTCATGCCTACATTTAGCACAAGTCCTAGTGCCATAAAACTTGTTAAAAGCGAGCTTCCACCATAACTCATAAATGGCAAAGTTATGCCTGTAATAGGCATAAGTCCCATGGTCATCCCAATGTTTTGCCCTATTGAAAATAGTAAATTCGATATAAATCCCACAGCTATTACAGTTCCAAAAACATCTTTAGAGTTTTTTGCAATTTTTATTAATCGATATATAAGAATAGCATATAAAAGTATTAATAATAATGCACCAATAAGTCCCCATTCTTCTCCTAGCACCGAAAAAATAAAATCTGTATGATTTTCTGGCACAGAATTAAATTGAACTCCTTTTCCAAAGCCACGTCCCAGTATTCCTCCTGAGCCTAAAGCAAGTTTTGATTGAATAAGCTGAAGTCCATATCCTAGTTCAAATTGTTCTGGATGTAGAAAAGATGTTAGTCTTCCCTTCCAATATGGTTTCATAATTGGTGAATTCCACACCCCTACAATTAACAGAATAACCGAGGTTAGCCCTCCAATTATAATTTTTTGATCTAGTCCTATACAATAAAATATTCCTAGTACTATAAAGAAACTAACCATAGTCATTCCCATATCAGGCTGAATAACAATTAATACCATTGGCACTGCCGCATAAAATATTAATGTTAATAAATTTTTAGGGTTATTAATTTTTCCCTCCATATCATCTAATTTCTTAGCCAGGATTATTATCATGCCAATTTTAGCAAATTCTGAAGGTTGTATTCCTAGACTACCAATTTTTATCCAAGAAGTCGCACCCTTGGTAGTAGATCCTAAAACAAAATCATTAAGTATTAAAAATATGACCCCCGCCCAATATATTAACAAAGCGTAATTTTTAATTAAAATGTAATCAAATATCAAAATAAGATACACTGTTATAAGACCTAATACAAGCCACGCAATTTGCAATTTAGGATAATATATTCCATAGTCCTTATTCGTCGCACTATAAATATTTATGCATCCGAAAGCCACAATACAAATTGCAAGTATAATAGAACTATAATCTAATTCTCTTAAAAGTTTCTTATTAAGTTTTAGCTTCTGTAAAATCTTCATGCATTGACCTACCTCCATTTCAAATATGATTATATCATATTGTGAAAAAAAAGCTATGCATAAGTTGTTAACTACACATAGGTTGGATAGCTCATCTCTTTATTTTTCTAATAGGAATACTAGCAACTAGTGCTGGCGAACTTCCCTCATATTCTTCCGTGGTTGTTAATCTAACTTCGATTTCCCCGGTTTCTATTTCAGCATATTTTGATATTACTTTTAGTATGTCACTTTTAATCATTTCTAAAAAATCAGGTGAAAAATCTGCTCTATCGTGTATTAAAATTAGTTTTAATCTATCACTTGCAATATCTTTTGAGGAATCCTTGCTAGAAAACATTTTAAATAAATTCATTAAAGTTCCCCCCTATATACCCTTAAATATTTTTTTTAGAGAAGCAAAAAATCCCATTTCACTACGTGATGATCCATCTAGTGTAGCGTAAGGTACTTCCTCTCCAATTATTCTTTTAGCAATGTTTTTAAAAGCTTGACCTGCCAAAGAATTGTCGTCTAGAACAATCGGTTCACCTTTGTTAGTTGAAATCGTAACCTTCCTATCATCTGGTACAATTCCTATTAATTTAATTGCTAGGCACTCTATAATATCATCTACAGAAAGCATATCTCCACTTTTAGTCATTTCATAGTTTATTCTATTTATTATAACCTCATGTCTATCTAAACCCTTAGAGTCTAATTTTCCTATTACCCTATCTGCATCTCTAATTGAAGTGAGTTCTGGATTAACCACTATAATAGCTCTATCAGCACCCACTATAGCATTTTCAAAGCCTTGCTCTATACCCGCTGGGCAATCTATTATAACGTAATCAAACTCTTCTTTTAACTCATTTACTACAAGTAGCATATCTTTTATATTAACATCATTTTTGTCTCTTGTTTGAGCTGTTGGCATTAAATATAAATTACTAAATCTTTTATCTTTTATTAATGCTTGCTTTAATCTGCATCTTTTTTCAATAACATCTACTAATGTAAATACTACCCTGTTCTCAAGTCCCATTAGTACATCAAGGTTACGAAGTCCAGTGTCTCCATCAATAACTACTACTTTTTTGTCCATAGATGCAAGTGCTGTTCCAATATTCGCTGTGGTAGTAGTTTTACCTACACCGCCCTTACCCGATGTTATAACTATAGCTTCTCCCATGTTCATTACCTCCATTAAATATATTTATTCTCTATATACGGTTCCACAATAATATTTCCGTTTTTAATTTTTGCCACCTCAGGATATTCAGGCTTAAGGTTGTCTTCAGGGGACCTTGTGACAACACTTCCAATCTGAAGTATTTGAGGTTCTAGCTTCAATGCCGCAATTATAGCCTTTTCATTACCACTGGTGCCTGCATGCACAACGCCTCTTAAATTACCAAGCACAATTATATTTCCTGCTGCATATATTTCAGCCCCTGGGTTTACATCCCCAACTATAACTATATTACCAGGATAATTTATACTTTGTCCACTTCTTATTGTCTTTCTTAAAAACTTAGTTTTCCCCTCATATATGCCCGCAAACACTTTAACAGTAGTTTCCTCTTGATCCTGAAAAATACAATCACTAATTAGAAATTCATCGAATAATATGTCCTTTAATTTTATACTTTCCTTTTCATTTATGTATTTAAGTTCAGTAGTTATTTTCAAAGTACTTCCTTTGTAAAATTTTTTTCCTTGTGAAAGTTTATTAACTAAAGCCTCTAACATATCGTCAAAATCGCTGAAATGATTCATATTTATAACTACATTTAATCCCTCTTTATTTCCTTTAATTACTATTTTATCTGTAACCATAATTTTAACCTCCTAGCTCTATTCTGGGGTTTATGGAACATGAAAATAATCACCATTCAATTTGCTATTTATTTCATGTCTCTAAAGCAATTATTAATTGTTCCATCCATAATTGAACTTACGCTAATATTTCAACATATTATCAGTAAATTCCTGCTTAATTTCAATATAAATATATTTTTTTTATTTTTTAGTTGTTTTTACTGTTTAAATCATCCTCTGAGATGCTGTAATTAACGACTTCCTTCTGAAATGTCGTTAAAGTGAAAATCCACATGATTTTTATGTGCCTAACAATTAAATAAACCCTGCCATATAAATATGTCAGAGTTTATTTGAAATTTCTAGCCCTTTGTAATTTAACTAATCGTGACCATTTCCAATTAAATCAGTATTTAAATATATATTACTAGTTCCTTTATCTGGATCAACCATAAATGTATATTTAGGATCTTTTTTCAGTAGATCAGCTTTAAAATATTGCTCGTAAATCGCTTTTGCAACTGGAGTCATCCATCCACCATGACCTCCATCAAAACCCACTACACAAACAGCTATTTCGGGTTTTTCATAGGGAGCAAATCCTATATAATATCCATAAGAAGTCCTTCCTAGCGCAGTTTGAGTAACATCATTAAAAGTAGCCGAACCTGTTTTCCCTCCACTTGGTATAAGAAAATCTTTAAATGTGCTAGATGCTGTACCTTTAGTAGTAACTTCTAACATACTTTCTTTAATTATATCAATTGTATTAGCACTTACATTTGTTTTTTCTAAAACTACAGGCCTCGTTTCTTTAATTATCTTTCCATCTGGATCTAAACTTTTATCCACCAAATGCATTTCATATCTATTTCCACCGTTCACCACGGTAGCCATATAATTAGCTAACTGTAATGGTGTAAACTCATCGTGTCCCTGCCCTATGGCTGCATAGTATGCATTTGCAGCGGAATTAATTTCAGTATTAGTATCACTTATTACAGAATAAATAATTTCAGCTATAGCTCTGATATTTGCAGCTGTATAATTATTGCTTTTTAATACTTTGGAAGATTCAATAAGTTTCTTTATCTCAAGTTGAATACTTTTTATAACTGAATCATAGGAACCTTTCACATCTCTTTTCATTTCTGTTTTAATGAAAGCAATAAACTTAACTTTGTTTTCATTTAATTTTTTAATTTCAGCTATTTCTTTCTCAGTGCCACTTTGTTTTTGTGATTCAAGATCAAGTGGTTTTTTCATCTCTTGCAATTTGGAAACCAGATTGCTTCTATAATTATTCGCAAATCTTTCTTTACTAGATTCATAATTATATACCTGACCAAAGTTTTCTGGTATCTCTATACCTGTAGCCGGTTTTTTATTACTATTAGGCTCTATCCCAAGACCGAATTTCCATGCATATTTTGCTATTAGGTTTAAACCTGTTTTATTCTCTCCAGCATGTGCATAAAGCTTATCAGCTACATCATAAAAGTAATAATTACAAGATTCACTCATCGCCTTTTGAATATTAAGCTTTCCATGACCAGAACCCTGCTCATTATACTTCCAACATGCAGCTTTAATAGATGGGTAACGTGTATTGTATGGGCCATTATCGGTTACTTCACTTGTCCTGTTTATAACACCTTCTTCTAGCCCTGCAATAGCTGTCATTGGCTTAAAGGCGGAACCAGGAGGTATTCGAGACTTAGTTGCGTAATTAAAAGTTGCTTTTGGGAAAATATCATTATTGTCCTTCCTAATTGTAGTATTACCTTCTATGCTTTTATCTAAAGGGAACATATAATCAAGTAGTATTTTCTCTCTTTGTTCTTTGGATTTTGACCTATCACCTTCATTTAGCACACCTTTATCAAAAATATCTGCAAGCCCTCTTTTTTTAATATAAGCGAGTCCCTTTTTAGCTATGTTTGGATTTATATACAAATCATTCATTTCAGGAGTTAACCCACCAGATACTGCAAACATATTAGGATCATATCCAGGTCTACTTACTAGTGTTAATATCTTACCCGTATTAACTTCAGTTACAATCACTGCACCTCTATTGGCATTTGTTGTATCTACTTGTTGCTCTGGGTTATTTCCTTCTTTTTGTAAATGTAGTAACACCGCATCTAAAGACTTTTCTGCAGCATATTGCAAATTTTTATCTATATTAAGTTGTAATGTTTGCCCCGGATAGGTTGCAATCTCACCTAAGGTCTTAATTTTTCGCCCTTGTTTATTCACTTCAATACTTTCTTGGCCCTTAGTTCCCCTTAAAACCTCTTCATAAGCTGACTCGATTCCTGAAGCACCTATATAATCAGAGCTTATATCATAGCCTTGTTCCTCATACTTATCTGCCTCCCAAGGATTCACCTTAGAAATATAGCCGAGGAAAGCTGACCCTAGGTCCTTATTAGGATAGACCCTAGTTGGCTCCGTTGTAACACTAACCCCTGGAATCTCAGGTTGCATTTGTTCAAAAATGCCAGCAGCATCTTTTGTCAAATTATTGGCGATATTTACAGGCTTATATCCAGAATAACTCTGCCTTTTTAAAGTGTCCTTAACTAACATATACCGACGAAGTAATTCTTTGCTTTTGGAATCCACAATTTCGTCCATTCCATAATATTTAATTAGTCCATTAAATACTTGCTCTGGAGTAATCTTTAAAAGATCTACATCAACTTTTTTTTGCTGCTCAGGTTTTAATTCATTTCTCTTTTTATCATTATATAGCTTTTTAATAACTTCATCTTCAAAGCCTCTATCTTTTTTAAATCTAAGCTCTATCCAATCTTGTTTTGGTTTATCTAAGGTCTTAAAATCAAAACTATATTCTGTCTTTTTTTTGTCTGCACCAGTCTTTACTTTAAGTAAAAACTCATCTACCTGAATTCCATTATTTGCATCAAGAATCTTAAATACTTTGTCCATAGTGGGAAAGAAATTTTTTTCACTTTCTTTTGTATTAGTAAATGTTAATATATAACTTTGCTTACTTTCAGCCAATTTTTTACCCTTTCTATCAATAATATCACCTCTTGGTGCTACTGTGGATATTACCTTATGATTTTGTTGATTTGCTTTTTGTTTATATAACTCACCATTAACTATCTGCATATTAATCAGTTTTCCAAAAAAAACAAAAAAAATACCAATCGTAATGGTAGTCATAGCATTAAATCTGAAAAACTCATTATCTTTTTTATCTTTCTTATTTTTCTTACTCACCATTTCACCAACCTTTTAAAATCTTTTCCATAATTCAACTTAGTCTACTTAATTCTACATATTATAGGTAAATTCCTGCTTAATTTCAATATAAGTATATTTTTTTATTTTTTATAAATACTTCTATTATTTGAGAATGATTTGAAGTTGTTTTTATATGTCCTGAGCTCAAATAAACTCTAACAAATAAATTTGTTAGAGTCTATTTGTTAGAGTTTATTTAAAATTTTTATTTACAATTTATCTAATCATGACCATTACCTGTTATTGCAGTAGGTAATTTCACATTACCAGTTTTCTTATCTGCATCATACATAAATTCATATTTAGGATCTAGCTTAAGTAATTCAGCTTTAAAATACTGCTCATAAACTGCTTTTGCAACTGGTGCAACCCATCCACCATGACCCCCATCAAAAACCACTGCACAAACAGCTATTTTAGGTTTGTCATAGGGTGCAAAACCTATATAGTATCCATAGGAAGTCCTTCCTAGCGCAGATTGAGTAACGTCATTAAAAGTAGCAGAACCTGTTTTTCCTCCATTTGAAATAGGAAAACCTCCAAATGTGTTATATGCTGTACCTTTAGGATCACTAGTAACTTGCAACATACCTTCTTTAATTAAATTAATTGTTTCAGTGCTTACTTTAGTTTTTTCTAAAACCACAGGCTTATTCTCTTTAATTATGTTACCATCTGGGTCTAAAAATTTATCTACCAAATGGGTTTCATATCTATTTCCGCCATTCACCATAGTAGCCACAAAATTTGCTAACTGAAGTGGTGTAAAGGCATTAAACCCTTGCCCTATAGCTGCATAGTATGCATTAGCAGCAGAATTAATTTCAGTATTAGCATCACTTATTTCCGAATAAATAGTTTCGGCCATAGCCCTGATATCTTTATCAGTATATTTATTATCTTTCAATGACTTAGAAGCTTCAATAACTTCCTTTATAGAAATCTCAGAACTTTGTATAATTGAATTATAGGAATCTTTCTTATCTTTTTTCATTTGTGCTTTAATGAAAGCTTGAAATTTAAGTTTTTTCTCATTTGCTTTTTTAATTTCCTGTATTTGATTATCAGTGCCACTTTCTTTTTGTGACACAGTATCAAGAGGTTTATATTTACCCCCTGTGGCATTTGTTCCCTTTTGCAGAAAACCTACCAGATTACTTATGTGTATATTAGCTAATATTTCTTTACTGGACTGATAATTATAAACCTGACCAAAGTTTTCTGGAATCTCTATACCTGTAGCAGGTTTTGCATTACTACTCGGATCTATTCCAAGACCGAATTTCCATGCATATTTTGCTAGTAAGTTTAAACCGGTTTTATTCTCCCCACCCTTTTCAAAAAGTTTATCAGCTACATCATAAAAGTAATAATTACACGATTCTCTCATTGCTTTTCTTAAATCTACTATTCCATGACCATAATGTTGCTCATTATATAACCAACATGCAGCAGTAACGGATTTATACCTCTTATTGTATGGGCCATTATCATCCACTGTAGAACCCTCTGTTATAACGCCTTCTTCTAGCCCTGCAATGGCTGTAAGCGGCTTAAAAGTGGAACCAGGAGGTATTAGAGACTTAGTTGCATAATTAAATGTTGCTTTCGGGAAAATATCATTATTATCTTTTCTTACTTTAGAATTACCTGCTACACTTTTGTCTAGTGGAAACATATAATCAAGTAATATTTTTGCTCTTTCATCTTTAGATTTTTCTGCCATATCTTTATCACTTAGCACACCTTTAACCTCTGTAAGCCCTCTATCTTGAATATACTTTGGTCCCATTTCATCTATTTTGGGATTTAATAAATCATTAATTTCACTAGTTGAACTTCCAGCTATTGAAAATAGATTAGGATCATACCCAGGTCTACTAGCCAATGCTAATACCTTACCTGTATTAACATCCAGTACTACCACTGCGCCTCTGTTTGCATTTGTTGTATCTACACTTTGCCCCGTGTTTTTACCTGCCTTTTGTAGACTTATCATAACCTCATCTAAAGATTTTTCTGCAGCATATTGCATATTTTTATCTATATTAAGTTGTATTGTTTGCCCAGGATAAGTTTCAATTTCTCCTAGTGTATTAACTTTACGTCCTTGTTTATTAACCGAAATACTTTCTTGACCCTTAGTTCCCTTTAAAACCTCTTCAAAGGTTGCTTCAATTCCTGAAGTACCTATATAATCCGAACTTATATCATAGCCTTGTTCCTCATACTTATCTTTGTCCCAAGGATTTATCTTAGAAATATACCCGAGGAATGCCGACCCTAGATCCTTATTAGGATAGACGCGAATTGGCTGAGTTGTAACACTTATACCTGGAATTTCAGGTTGCATTTGTTCAAAAATACCAGCAGCGTCTTCAGATAAATTATTAGCAATAGTTATAGGTTTGTATCCTGAAAAACTCTGCATCTTTAAATTATCCTTAACCAACATATACCGCCTCAGCGCTTCTATGCTTTTAGAATCTTTAATTTTTTCCATTCCGTACTGTTTTATTAGTTCATTAAAAACTTGCTCTGGGGTAATTTTCAAAAGATCTTCATCAACTTTTTTAAGTTGCTCAGCTGTTAAGTCATCTTTCTTTTTATCCTTATAAAGCTTTCTAATTACTATTTCCTCAAAGCCTCTATCCTTTTTAAATCTAAGCTCTATCCAATCTTGTGTTTTTTTATCTACAGTCTTACCAAAATCAAAGCTATAGGACCTTTGTTTTTTATCTGAACTAGTCTTTACCTTAAGCAAAAACTCATCTACCTGAATTGCCTTATTTTTATCAAGAATTTTAAATACACGGTCCATAGTGGGAAAGAACCTTTCTTCGCTCTCTTTTGTTTTGGTAAATGTTAATATATAGCTTTGTTTACTTTCAGCAAGCTTTTTACCGTTCCTATCAATTATGTCACCTCTCGGAGCTACTGTTGATATCATCTTGTGATTTTGTTGATTTGCAGTTTCCCTATATAACTCACCATTAACTACTTGTACATTTATAAGTCTCCAAATAATTGCACAAAAAATCATAATCATAATTATACCCAAAACATTAAATCTAGAAAATTCATTCTTTTGTTTGCTTTTCTTACTCACTATTTCACCAACCTTTTAATCATCACCTTCTGAAATGCCCTTAAAATCTCCACTCTTTCTTCATGTATTCCTTTTGAGAAAGTTTATAAGCAAATTTATACATGAAAAAAGAAACTATCAAATTGTATATTCCATTATATAATATTGTATCCATATGGGTATATTGCTTTATCAAAAACATTAAAGAAACTACCATGATACCTTTTACTACGCTTAGCACAAAAGATGATACTATCGGAAGAAGCGCCTTTTCAACAAATATACTTTTTCCTATTTGAGCAGCTACAAGACACATAAGCATATTTGTTAGCATATTAATTCCCAAACCGTTCAAAAAAAACAAGTCCTGAAGGGCTCCAGTAAAAACTCCAATTATAACTGCGTCTTTTTGAGAACTAACTATAGAATAACATAGTGCAAAAATAAATATTAGACTTGGACATGCACCATGTATCTTAAGCAAAGGCATCAAGGTATTATCTAATATTAGAAATAGAATACACAAAGATACTAATGTTAATACTCTTTTCATAATACAACCCCTAATATTTTATTTCTCCATCTTCTCTAACTTCTTTTGGTACCACAATTAAAACTTCTTCAATCTTTGTAAAGTCAACATATGGCTCTATTACAGCACCTTTCATTACTTTACCTTTATCCTCGTATACACTTAGCACACTGCCTATTCTAATTCCAGATGGATATCTGCCACCAAGACCTGATGTAGTTATTACATCACCTTTTTTTATAGCTGAATCTAAAGAAAGCCTCTGTATTTGTGCAAGCAATTTATTATTTTCATCTTTATATCCTTTAACCATACCATTATCTCTTGTTCTTTCAACAAGACCCGCCACTGAAATATTTTCATTAGATAAACATTGAACTATAGACCAATTGGGACCTACAGATGTAACCTGACCTACCAGGCCCTCTCCAGTCATAGCTATCATTAATTTTTTTATACCTTTATTGGCTCCCTTATTTATATAAAAGCCATCTGAAAAACCATTTGCACTTAATCCATTTATATTGGCACCAATGTAATTGTACTTCTCATTATCCTCTGAAAACTTAAGCATGCTTTTCAATCTTTTATTTTCTTTAATTGAAGCTGCATATTCCAATGCTTTTATTTTGAACTCGCTATTAGCTTTTTTTAGCTCTTCATTTTCTTTTTTAACATTTGAAAAATTTGTTGCAAATTTAAAAGAATTTCTTATTTTATTAAACCCATTAAAAAATAAACCCTGCACTGAGTTTATAGTTACCCCCACACCGTTCTCCACGAAAGACATTTTTTCTCTGTTTGCACTATACCCGATTAAAGATAAAAATGTAACTGACAGTATTATAATAACTACTGCCAGTTTATTTTTTAAAAATTTCATCTATCTTCTTTTACTCATAACGTCTATATTTACCAGAGCTTTTCCTGCTCCTATAGCAACACAATCAAGTGGGTTTTCAGCAATGTGCACAGGCATATGTGTTTCGCGATTTATAAGTGTATCAATTCCTTTGAGTAGTGCTCCGCCTCCAGTTAACATAATTCCTTTTTCCATTATGTCTGATGCAAGCTCTGGTGGAGTTTTTTCAAGGGTTGTTATTATTGCCTCAATTATTGCCTGAACTGGTTCACTAAGTGCTTCTCTTACTTCCTTTTGTGTTACTTCTATAACTTTAGGAAGTCCTGATATTAAGTCTCTTCCTACTATTGGCATACTAAGGTCATCATCCTCTAAAACAGATGCTGATCCAAGCTCAATTTTAATGTTTTCTGCTGTTCTCTCACCTATCATAAGATTGTATTGCTTTTTAATAAATGCTATTATTGATTGATCTAGCTTATCCCCAGCTACTCTTAGAGACTTGCTTGTTACAATCCCACCCAGTGAAATTATTGCAACTTCTGTAGTTCCTCCTCCAATGTCCACTATCATACTTCCAGTGGGTTCATTTACAGGAAGTCCAGCTCCAATAGCTGCTGCCATTGGCTCTTCCATTAAATATGCCTCTCTTGCTCCTGCTCTTTTAGTTGCTTCCTCTATCGCTCTCTTTTCAACTTCAGTTACCCCAGATGGAAATCCAACTACAATTCTTGGGCTTGTAAATCCTTTTGAACTGACTTTATTTATAAAGTGCCTAAGCATTTTCTCAGTAATATCAAAATCTGCAATTACTCCATCTTGCATAGGACGAATTGCAACAATGTTACCTGGTGTTCTACCTATCATCTGCTTTGCTTCTTCACCAACGGCGAGTACCTTATTAGTATTTATATTTATAGCTACAACAGAAGGTTCTCTTAGTACAATTCCTTTCCCCTTCAAGTAAACTAATGTATTTGCTGTTCCTAAATCTATTCCCATATCACGAGACGTTCCGAATATTCCCATTATAATTTCTCCTTTCGTATCTAAAGCATTCCCTTTTCTTTTAAACTTGTATAAGTCCCATTACCAATAATTATATGATCAAGCAATTCTATCCCTAATAATTTACCACATTCTTTAAGTCTTGTAGTAATGCTTATGTCTTCCTTGCTAGGAGTTGGATCTCCTGAAGGATGATTGTGACAAATAACCACGGAAGCACTACAATTTTTAATAGCTTCATAAAAAACTTCTCTTGGATGAACTATGGAAGTATTTAAATTACCAATCGAAATATCTTTTATACTTATAATTATATTTTTTGTATTTAGCATAATTAATTTAAGATATTCTTTTTTTAAATATCTCATTTCTTCCATAAGATACTGCGCTACATCTTTGGGCGTGGTAATTTTATATTCTTCTCCAGATTTAAAACTTCTAAATCTTTTTGAAATTTCTGTAAGGGCCAAAAGTTGTGTTGCTTTAGCACTGCCAATACCTTTTAAATTCATAAACTCTTCTGCACTTGAACTTAAAAGTCCATTTAGTCCGCCACACTCCGAAATAATTCTACCACAAAGACTTAAAACATTTTCATTTTTTGATCCTATTCTAAGTATTATAGCTAATAATTCATTGTTTGAAAGTGTTTCAGCACCGTATCTTAATAATTTTTCCCTCGGTCTTTCATTTTGAGGTAAATCCATGATTTTGAAGGTCATACCCATAAAACAACTCCTTTATAGATTGACCCCCATCTCCCTTAACATAAAATACAATTTATTCACTGGTAGCCCCACTACACTATAGTAGCAACCCTTTATTTCTTCGACAAATAAAGATGCCGCTCCTTGTATACCATAAGCTCCCGCTTTATCAAGAGGATCTCCAGTCTCAATATACTTGTTTATTTCCACCTCTGAGAGTTTTGAAAATTTTACCTCTGTACAAACATATTCAGTTGAAATTTTTTGGGTTTCAGTGTTTATTACTGCAATTCCTGTATAGACCTCATGCGTATTGCCACTTAAATCACTAAGCATTTGAAAAGCTTCTTCGTTATCTTTAGGTTTTCCAAGAACCTTGCCATTAAAATAAACGATAGTATCACAACCTATTACAACAGCTGGTTTGTTCATACTACTAGAGATATCCATAGCCTTTCCTCTTGCTAAGTTCATAACGTAGTCCCCACAATTTCCAGAAAACGGTATGTCACTTTCTTTAAAATCACTTACCTTTATCTTAAAATTACTAGTTATTTTTTTTAAAAGTTCTGCTCTCCGAACCGAAGCAGAAGCTAAAATAATATCCACTACATCACTCCTAATATTTTCTATATAATATTATTGCCAAAACTATGCCTATAATAGACATAATATTAATATTAAAATTTATACCGAAAGTTATGGCTAATACTTTCAGATCTATAAGCATAGGCTTATTCATACCTATGGTGTATGTACTCTTTAAAAATGCCAGTGCACCTAAATTATTTCCTAATAACTCACCTATAAGACTTCCAGAAATGGCTCCTATAAGCATAAAAAAAATAAAATACGAATTTCTTTTTTCTGCACTTTTCAAATTATATCCCCCACTTTACTTATATATCTTATACATTTTAACATTTAATAAATTCATTAACAAGTGTATAAAATATTATTCAGGAAAAGTTTATAATTGCAGAAGGTTTAGTTAGGATTGCAATGACTATAAAGTTGGATTAAAAAAATACAAATAGACTTTAATAATCCATTTGTATTTTTTGTATCATTCTATTTTACATTCAATTTCATGGATCTTCTTTACAATTTGTTTACAAAATATAAAAAAATTATCTGGTTATATCTTTGATAGTTTCTTTATAAATCTATAAATATATATATATCCTTCCTCAGTTTTTTCCTTTTTAAATTCCACAGGCAAAGCAGTTAAATATGCTTTTATTTCGGTCATGGTATTAAAACTTGCACTTTTTTCATCTGCACCCTTTAAGGTTCCTAGCCACTTTTTTAATTCCACAGTTTGAACTCCACTAATATCTTTTTCTGAAAGTTTATTTAATATTTTAAGGTCTGCATTTATCATTTCATTGATTTGTGAACCGGTGGCATCATTGCCAATCACCTGAAAATTAATTTTAACATATTCTATTTTATTTGCTTGTAGCTCCTTAGTTATACTATCAATATTACCTTTGGGATAAATACCAAGCAAAACTCTATTTGAATTATCTTCTTCAATAATAAAGGGTGTACCAGACTTCATTAAACTATTTTTCAAAACCAAAGCGTTTGCCTTGTTACTGAAGTTACCACATTGTATTGCTACATAGTCATTAATAATCCCTTCAGAGCTTACTTTAGAAGGGTTCGTAGCATCCTTATTTGTTACCTTATCTTTTTCTAACCCTATTTTAGTAGTTTTATCATCTGCAGTTGCAGTTGCTTTTGTATTATTCTTAGGTAATAGTTTGGAAAATATTGTGCCCAGTGCAATAGCTGCTATTATAATTAATATAAAGACCAGCATAAAATTATTTTTTTTTCTAGGTGGTTTATAATTATATCTAGTATATCTCACTCTAACATCCCCCAACTTAATAAATCCTTATTTAAAATATTATTATTTGAAAGCTAATTTTAGAATAAAAAAAAGAAAATATATAAGCTATCTAAAATAAAAAAATCCGACAATTAATGTCGGATTATATTATCTCTACTTAAGAATTCTTCTTGCACCTGCATATCTGGAAGCGTAATAACTTTTATCTAAATTACTCACTGTAACTTTTCTACTTCCTGAGGAGGCGTGTATAAACTCCCCATCCCCTACATAAATGCCAACATGTGATACTGGTCCATCTGTATTAAAGAAAATCAAATCACCTTGTTTTAGATTACCCCTAGATACTGAACTTCCCTCACCTATTTGAGACCCTGTATAATGTGGTAAATCAACTCCAAAAGCATTATAAACATACTTTGTAAAGCCTGAACAATCAAAACTTCTAGGTCCCGTAGCTCCCCATACATATGGTTTTCCAATAAAATTATAGGCATAAGAAATCAAATTACTTTGGCTACCTGAAGCCAGTGATTTAGATAAAGTTTCACCTCTTGATAATCTTTTCCCTAGCTCTTTTTTCTTTTTTTGTGCACTTCTATCTGGCACTTTAATAACCTTGTCTGTTTTAAAAGTTGCACAGCGAAGACCAACTTGTGTTGGACCTTTAATTGCCACATCGGCTTTCACCATTTCGGTTTTCATACTTGTAAAAACACCTATGAACACTAGAAAAACTACCATTTTGACTAAATTAGATTTTAAAATATTCACTTGATCCCTCCTAAAGCTTCCGAAGTTAGCTGACGGGTTCGGGCTGAAGGCTCCCTACTAATAAATATTTACTATTTTTTTAGATTAACCCCATATTTCTTGGTTCCTCCGTACCTATATATAAATAGGACTCAGCTTAATTTATTATAAATAATTTTCCTAAAAATGTCAATAGCTCTGATGACATTTTATAAGCAGACTATTATTAGTGTCACATTAATATATGTAAGCATTATTTGATTTGATTTTATTAATATCAAATTCTTTTTTTAAAATTAATATGTCCTTGTCTTGCTTATTTATTTCTAAAAAATTACTTGTTACTCTACTTATTTCAAATTTATTATTTTTCCATAGTTTCAGCATGGCCTGATTATCAGCTGAAACAAAAGTATAAAAATTACGTATTCCATAGTTTTTATACAAATGCTTTAAAAATTCGTTAATAATAGTGTTAGATATCTCAAGACTATATAATCTAAATTCTATTAAATAACACATAATCCACACTTCATTGGGATTTTTAAATTCTATCCGGCCTTTAATAATTCCTATAAGTTCACTACCTCGCATAACTTTAAGAAAGTACTCTCCCTCACTTAGATAATATTCTAAGTATCTTTCGTAAAATTCCATAATACCATAATCCTGACTCGCATCTATATTAAACACTTGTTGGCTATTAATCCACTTTTCGATTTTAATAATATCTTCTTTTTCTACACTCATGATGCTAACATCATCAAACACAATATCTATATTAAACATATTTACACCTCTTGGATAATTAAATTCTATGTTAATAAACAATTCTACATTACCTTTAAATCTCCTTCAATAAAAAAAAGTATATATTACTAATTCTCTATTTTTAAATACACAAAAATGCCTGATAAATATTATAACCCTATAAATTTTTATAGGGTTATAATATAAACATTTTCTATGGTTTATCTAAATGTCCCTTATGTTGAACTTAAGACTAATTTACTCCTCACTGTACATAAGTGTGAGTTTAACAATTCTTCTAACTATATCTCTTGCCTGGGCATAAGGCATACCACACCTAGTCAAGAGCCTAAATATTGCAGGGTTATACCTTTCAATCCTTCTTACAATGGAATCAACATCATTGTATTTGGGATTAAATTTATTTGGATTATTATAACCATCTCTAAAAGGCTCATTATCTCCATACTTATCTATTTGTCTTAACCCTTCATTCTCATCCTCATAATCTTTCATAGATGTATCTCCATACATCATAGCCATTGAATTAAAGCCATTCATAAACATATCTTCATTAAATTGATCCATTCCCATAGCTGGAGTCCTTTCCATATTTGGATTTACATCTTGCATGTATCCCATTGGCCTACCCATGCTTGAGTTCACACCCATACTTGGGTTCACACCCATACTCGGCATGCTATTCATTTGCCCATATCCATACATCATAGGTTCAAATGGAATCATTTCATATTCTTCATTCATGTCTATATCCTCAAAGTTTCTGTCATCTAGATTCATCATTGACCTCCCATTTTCTAAATTATTAATACATTAACAATTTATGCTTGATGCAGTGTTTTGATACTAACTTTTGCAACAAAAAAAATAAGAAAGTATATATTACTTCAACTGCATTTCGCTGCGCTAAGTAATTCTAAACTGATTTTAATGAAAGATGCTAAAAAGTGCAAACTCGCTGACGCTCAAACATGCACTTTTCTTAACGCATCTCCCATTAAAATCAGTTAAGAATTACTAAAGCTTACTCAAAATGAAGTTTACGTAATATATACTTTCCTTACCCTAAAAAAAATTAACAATCAAAATAAAGAGGGTACAAAATTGCACCATCTTTATTTTAATTGCTAATTATAGCATTTGCTACTTTAATCCTCTTACCGGTTTACTTCTGTCATTATCACCGTTCATAGTAACAGGATTATTTTCAAGTTGTTTTTCCTTTTTTTCGTTGTTAGAATTGTTTTTTTTGTTTTTCATAAACAATTTCATAAATTAACACCTCTTTCAGATGTTAGTTTTACCATAATTCTTTTAAAAATTCATCTCTCCCGAAATTTGTTCTGCCTTCTTTATAAAAAGGGTTAATGCAAAAAAAACTATCACAGGTTCAACTTCTTTTTTACAAAAAGGTCCTGTGATAGTTTTTTACTTGTAATAAACCAAAATCTGTTGATTCCACTAGCTTTTCTTGGTGCGAAAGACGGGACTTGAACCCGTACGGTCTCCCACATGTCCCTTAAACATGCGCGTCTGCCATTCCGCCACTCTCGCAAATATCATTTTTAGTACAAGGATAAAATCTTATAGTCATATGTATTTACACAACCAATGACTACAAGATTTATTATATATCAGTTTAATATGAATTGTCAATATTTTAGTTGTTTTTTGAAGATACCTTAAGTTTATCACCATATAATTTAAAATAAATATTATAATTTGTCTTTACTTTTTTTACATATTTATCAGTTTCTCCGAAAGGAATATTTTTTAATTTTTTTCCATCCTCAGAATGTTCTTTATCTTTAAGCCACTTTTGAACATTTCCGCGGCCACCATTATAAGCTGCCAGCACTAGGTCTGTATCTCCATTAAATTCTGTATTTAAATTATTAATATACCAACATCCCATGGCAATATTAATTTCGTTATCATATAATTTTTCCACTTTATAGTCCTTTAATCCCATATTTTCAGCAATCCACATTCCTGTCTCAGGCATTATCTGCATAAGCCCATAGGCACCTATATGTGACTTAGCTTTTTCATCAAAATTACTTTCTGCTTTAATTACAGCTGCAACCAAAACGGGGTCTACATTATACCTTTGCGAATATTTAATTATGTGCTCCTCATATTTTATTGGATAAAAACTTTTAAAAATACTTTTAACATTGATTAATATCATAACCAATAAAATTAGGAATAAAATCTTTATAATTGTTTTAAACTTCATATTTCACATTACCCTTTCTAATTGTGTAATAATTAAATCTAATTGTAACTTTGTATTTTCAATACTTGCTCCATTATCAATAATAAAATCAGCAAACTTCCTCTTTTCATCTATTGGCATTTGAGCTCTTATTCTATCCATTGCTGCGTCTAAATCTAAATTATCCCGAAGCATAACCCTTTGTATTTGAACATCTTTTCCTACCCATACTAATATAGTTACATCCATACTGGCATGTAAATTATTCTCTATTAAAGTAGGCGCATCAAGAAAACATAACTTACAATTATCTTCTTCATAGGCTTTTATCCTACGGTTTATTTCATTTATTATAAAAGGCATAATTATACGCTCTAACTTTTTTCGCAGGGTATCATTCTTAAATATGTAGTTTCCAAGCTCTTTCCTCAGTAATTTACCTTCCTCATCAAAAAACTCACACCCAAACTCCTCTTTAATTTGAGATATCAGCTCAGGATATATTATAAAAACCTCTCTAGCTACAATATCAGCATCAATAACGGGAAAGAGCTTTTCCTTTACCATATTAGTTACTGTGCTCTTTCCACTACCAATACCACCTGTTATCCCTACCTTTAACATTTGCAACTACTTAGCTTCATACCAAGTTTCTCCAATTGTTATTCCTACTTCTAGAGGAACTGAAAGTTTTATAACATTTTCCATCTGCTCTTTAACCAAATTCTGGACCTTCTGGGCCTCATCTTTATATACATTTAATATTAATTCATCGTGTACTTGAAGTATTAGTGTACTTTTCAAGCCCGACTCCTTTAATTTGTCAAATACATTTACCATAGCCAGCTTAATAATATCTGCCGCAGTACCTTGTATTGGTGTATTCATAGCAAGCCTTTTTCCAAAGGACTTAACAATTTTATTAGAGGAGTTTATTTCAGGGATTGCTCTTCTTCTATTAAATATTGTGGTAACACTATTATTTTTCTCAGCTTCAACTACTATATCCTCCATATACTGCTTAACTTTTGGATATCTTTCAAAATAGGCATCTATATAAATTTTAGCTTCTTTTCTAGATACATTTATATCCTTTGCTAAGCTAAATTCTCCAATACCATATACTATGCCAAAGTTTACTGCTTTGGCATTACTTCTCATAAGTGATGTAACTTCTTCTAGGGGTACATTAAATACCTCTGAAGCAGTTTTAGTATGAATATCACTATGGTTAATGAAAGCTTCAATTAAATTCTCATCCCCAGATATATGAGCAAGGACCCTAAGCTCTATTTGTGAATAATCCGCAGATAATATAACACACTGATCGTTATGTGGTATAAATACTCGTCTTATAGCTCTACCCATTTCATGTTTTATAGGAATATTTTGCAAATTAGGCTCTGTGCTTGATAATCTTCCTGTTGTAGTTACTGTTTGAGTAAAGTTGGAATGTATTCTACAATCTGTATCAATAACTGCTTGTAGTCCCTCTATATAGGTAGAAAAAATCTTTGTAAGCCCTCTATAGCGAGTAATTTCTGTAATAATAGGATGCTTATCTACTAATGCCTCTAAAACCTCAGCATTGGTTGAATATCCTGTTTTTGTTTTCTTTATAACAGGTAAATCTAATTTTTCAAATAATATCTTTCCTAATTGTTTTGGAGATTTAATATTAAATTCTTCTCCCGCTAGTGCAAAAATAGTGCTTTCCATTTCATTTATGTCTTTTGCAAATTTTATGTTAAGTTCCGCTAGTTTATCCTTGTCTATTGTAAACCCTTCTGCCTCCATATATGATATAGCCTCTGTTAGTGGTTGCTCTACCGTATATAGAAGTTCTTCCATTTTATACTCTTTAATCTTCATTTCTAATAGTTCATAAAGTTTTTTTAGTAATGCCACTTTATTAATCTCTTTTGCATCACCCTCGCCTACAATACTAATTCTAAGAAATGTATCAGTAAGAGTTTCTAAACTATATTCACTTTGTGCTGAATTTATCAAATAAGCTGCAAGTTCAGTATCAAATTTTACTGCTTGTAACACAATACCCTTTTTATTAAGAGCTGTATAAGCATTCTTTAAGGAATGGCCTACCTTTTTAATATCTTTATTTTCAAGCATAGTTTTTAAATAACTTATAGTTTTTTCTTCATCTTCATTAAATAATTCACTAACCTTAATAGCATAGTTTTTTTCCTTATAACTCAGGTATATATTATTTAAGCTAATTTCAGAAAAAACATTAGCATTTGTAATATCAAAGATTATGTAAATTGTATCTTTAACCTCTTCTACTAATCCCTTAAGCTCGATCAGCTTATCTATTACTGTAAAATCAGCTGAAAATATTTCTTCAATTGAATTCTCATCATCTGCTATTTTGCCTATTAATGATTTAAACTGTAATTTATAGAATAAATCTTTTACAGCACGTACATCATAGTTTTCTTTTGATTTAATTGAATCTAAATCTATTTCCATAGGCACGCTAGTAATAATAGTAGCTAATTTTTTACTGAAAATAGCCTGCTCACTATAAGTCATTAAATTCTCCACAAGCTTCTTGCCACTGATATTTTCAATATTCATAAGAACATTTTCTATACTCTTGTACTCTTTAATAAGCTTATAAGCAGTTTTTTCACCAACTCCTGGCACTCCTGGAATATTATCCGAGGCGTCTCCCATTAAGCCCTTTACATCTATAAATTCAGTAGGGGTTACTCCAAAATCCTCTATTATTCGATTTCTATCATATATTTCTTTTTCTGACATTCCCTTTTTATTTATTACAACTTTAACATTATCTGTAGCAAGTTGAAGTGCATCCCTGTCCCCTGTTACTATAAAGACTTCTAGCCCCTCTTTTTCTCCAATTACAGATAGTGTTCCTATTAAATCATCTGCTTCAAATCCATCTAATTCAAAAATGTCTATAGCCATTTTCTCTAAAAGTTCCCTAACTATAGAAAACTGTCCGATAAGCTCATCAGGCATTTTCTTTCTACCTGCCTTATAATCACTATATTCTTCATGACGAAAAGTAGGTGCCTTTCTATCGAAGGTTGTAACAATATAATCTGGCTCAAATTCCTCTTTCATTTTTAAGAGCATATTTGTAAAACCATAAACTGCATTAGTATATATACCGTCTGAATTTGTTAGGGCCGGCAATGCATAAAAAGCTCTATACATAAGACTATGACCATCTAAAATTAATAACCTTTCTTTAGACATTTTAAATCCCTTCTTTCTGCTATGATTACATTTTTTTAAAATATACTTAAATCTAATTCCTTAGACAATTCTTCTAAAACCTTTATACCACCAATACTATTACCTTTTTCATCCAGCGCGGGTCCAATTACACCAACACCCATTCTCCTAGGCACTGCTGCCATTATACCTCCACCTACACCACTTTTTGCAGGTATTCCTATATGTACTGCAAAGTTACCTGAACCATCATACATGCCGCAAGTAACCATTATAGTTTTAATTATTCTAGTAGCTTCTCTAGATAAAACTCTTTCATTTCTAGAAATTATCACACCAGAATTAGCAAGCATAGCTCCTATTCTTGCTATATCCCTACAATTGACCTCCATTGAACACTGCTTAAAGTATACGTCTAAAACCTGTTCCACATCACCCTCAATAACACCTGTACTCTTCATAAAATAAGCCAGTGATCTATTTCTATCCCCCGTAGCTTTTTCAGAGGTATAAACCCCTTCATTAATATTAATATCAGGATTACCTGTTATTTTCCTTGTAAACTTTAAGATTCTATTAAACTTTTCCTCTGCAGTATCCCCTGTAATTAAGGAAACTATTGCAATTGCTCCAGCATTTATCATTGGATTTATAGGTCTTTGGTCAGTATTTTTCTCTAAATTTATTATAGAATTAAAGCCAGCTTCTGTGGGCTCCATTCCTATTTTAGTAAACACATAATCTACCCCATTATCAATTATGGCTAGCATAAGTGTAACAACCTTTGATATACTCTGTATTGTAAATTTCGTTTCATAATCCCCTGCAAAAAATTCTTCTCCATCAAGAGTAGTTACGCAAATACCTAGCGCCTCTCCATCTGCTTTAGACAGTTCTGGTATATATGAGGCAACTATTCCTTCCTTTGTAAAATGTCTATTTTTATCAATAATAGTATCTAATATTCTCTTCATGTTAGCCCCCTGATCAATTAACAATATAATAAAATGTATTTTTTTATATTAGTATTTACATGTACACTACATATAATACTATACTTTGAATGGTATTTTCAATTGATTGTACAAAAAATTAATATTGGTTTTGTTCCATATAGAATGAATACTTTAAGCAAAATGAAAGCAGATATAAAATTCTACTATAACTATTGCATTAATTATAAATATATGTTAAAATAATTCTTGTCAGACATGCCGAAGTGGTGGAACTGGCAGACGCGCTGGACTCAAAATCCAGTGGTAGCAATACCGTGCGGGTTCGATTCCCGCCTCCGGCACCAGTTGTTTAAAAGGTTAAGAGCACTTAGGAAGAATATTCCTAAATGCTCTTTTCTTTGTTTTATCCGTCTTTTGTCCGCTTCTATTTTAACAGAGATTAAAACAGGGTAGGATAGGTTAAATTTAAAGATGGGAATTAAAAAGAAATGTATACTTTTTTGATTGAATTTTTTTCTTAATTAATGTTGTAATATCAAAAGTTGGAATAGCAAATGAATAACTTGTACTTACTAACGATTCCTATTATATTCATAAATTGTAAAATAAAAAAAGGCATTGCTGCCTTTTAAGAAGTTTTGTTTATTGTACATTATAAGAATAATGGGAAGCTGAAGAATATATAAAAAAATGCAGAATTACTCCATTACTTTAGTAATTGTAACAGTTGGTTGTGTCGTCCGTTAAGAAGATTGCGAATTAATTATCTTAACATCTCTTAACATCTCAACTTCTGCATCATTCCCACAATGATCACCACTATTGTTTATATACTTTCTTCTTTTTACGTTTGCATTTCTACAGCTTGTATGTTCTAATGCTAAACAAGTGCAAACATTATCTTTAAATCGAACATTTTTTTGTAAACCTATATTAGGAACTCTTAATGCCTTTCCGTCTGTCCAACAATCCAAATCAGATGATAATTTAGCAAGAAATTCTGATGAAGGTATTCCAAGAGTAATAATCACTTTAGGTTTTATCACATCAATCTGATAGTAAAGAAAATCAATGTTTCTTTTAACAAAATCTTCATCCTTAGAGCCAGGAAATTCTCCTGTCATAGATACTGTATCTCTTAGTCCCATAAATACATTAGAAAAAAAGCAATCTTTTAAATCTATTCCTGCCTCGTTGAAAAATTTAATTAGATTTCTCCATGTTGCACATTCTAAATCAGTTGCTTCATTTCTTAATATCCTTTTGTACTGTTTTACTGTTGAAAAATCTTGACCGAGTACAAGAACACTTGGGAATACCTCTGAGTATTCTTCTAACCACAGTCCTTTACCTCCAGGAAAAAAAGCTGTTATATCTACCATTTTATCAACTGGTTTTACCGTGTTTGGATATGGCTTAACCATGTCAATATTTTTATATAATAATTTAGGCAATTCATTTCTTTCCATAATATACCTCCATTCTAAATTATAAACCATTTAACAGCAGCACATAATATTCTACTAGTTCGCCATATCCAAGTTATTCATTTTCACTGCACTCATCAATTAAGTATTCATTTTTTCGACTGTCGGCTAAGTCGGAGGAATTACTCCCTCCTTCTCGCCTAAGAACTGTACGTGTCACTTTCGCGACATACAGCTCAAGCTCTCATTTATCCTATT
>NZ_JBOITL010000040.1:0-61750 GCF_050717515.1 Clostridium sp.
TTTCTCAATCTGGTGATTATGGCATGAAGGTAACACCCCTTCCCATACCGAACAGGTAGGTTAAGCTTCAATGCGCTAATGGTACTGCAGGGGCAACCTTGTGGGAGAGTAAGTCGTCGCCAGGTAATGTGGCTGGATAGCTCAGTCGGTAGAGCAGAGGACTGAAAATCCTCGTGTCCCTGGTTCGATTCCTGGTCTAGCCACCAGGTTATGGCGCTATAGCCAAGCGGTAAGGTCAAGGTCTGCAAAACCTTTATTCCCCGGTTCAAATCCGGGTGGCGCCTCCAAAACAATAGAAAAGTAGTCTAAATGCTGATATTTCAGCAGATAGACTACTTTTTTTATTTTATAATCATTTCTAACTGCTATTTTTTATACAAAACAATAAATGGGTAATGCCAATTTATCCAATATAAGAAAGTATATTCCGTCACACTTGGATAGACAGAGAATATACCTTTGAAAAAGATGATACGGGAGAGCTTTATTTTGATGGAATTAAGAAAAAGATTAAAATTTAATTTAGTTTTTATTAAAAGGTATTAATTAAGATAGTAAAGGGTACTACAGATGAATTATAAAGTAGGTAATCCTATAAAATATTGTAAAATAAGAAAATATATAATAGATAATTTTATAAGTTGAATGTATAAGTTTACATTTATATTGATACAACTATATTAAGCTCATATTTTTTAAGAACTATAAATAAATGAAATATCCATAAATCTTTATGAAAAGTAGCAATTTAGAGATAAACTTAGAAATACATATGTTGATGCATACATATTAGTATAAACAGGATATATGCTAATATACTAAGCCTATACATACTATAGGGAACTTAGTACAAGTAGATTTATATATCAAATGCTAGTATAATCACATATGTTGGACACAAAACTTTTTATGCCTAACATTTTAAATGATATTAGGGGGTCTAAAATTTTATGTATAAAGAGATGGTTCAAAGAAAAAAGTTTCCAGCTGTGGTACTGTTGTTTATTACACTAATTACGTTTATATGCCTATCAGACTTATTACCTAAGATAAGTGTAGGTAGAATAAATTTAAAAACGTTTATAAATATGTTCTTTAATACACTAATGATAGCTCTTTGTTATATTGAATTTTCAAAATGTAAGGTTAAGTATAAGTATTCTATTGTAGCAGATCAATTCATTATTCATAAAATAATAGGTGAAGAGGTTAGAATACTAGAGGATATTAAATTAAAGGATATTGAGTTTATTGGTAAATATAGTAATTGCAATGCAGATGTTCATATTACTAGCTGCAAAAAGTATATTTGTTCTACGTTTAATGGAAGTAAGTTTTGTTGTGTATATAAAACAGGAGATAAATTCAAAAAGTTTTACTTTCAACCTAGTGATGGGCTTATTAATAAGATTAGATCAATAAAAGCAAAACCATTATTTTAAAAAATAAATATTAGATATATATAAGAAGTATAATTGCATTAAGATTATACTTCTTTTTTTATTATAAAGATATTTGTCAAATATTAATTCTATGCTATTTTAATTCAACTATAATTTCTTTTAATAAATCTTGTTTTTCAATAATGTCCAGGCCAGTTATAGCAAGAGCTGTTGCAGCTTTTATAGTATTATTTTTACAAAAGTCTGTTTGAGTTTCTAAAGCAAATGCTGGCGACGGACAACTTATTAGTGATTTATCTGTAATAGATATTGATGGGTATATGCATGGCGTAATATGGCTTATAGAGCCTATTCCGAGGCCATAGGTTGCATTTTTATGAGTAGCAATATTAATAATGCCACATTCTTTTAAGTTATGTGTAAATATCCTTGATAGTGATTTATTAGTCAGAAGTTCTTCTGAAGGTAATTCAAATAGGCTAAAGTCTGCAGTCATATTGGTTATTTCAGACATTGACTGGATAAAATCCACCATAGTTTTTTCTAATACTTTAGCTTCAGTTAATTTAGCAGCTGTCAAATAAAGTTTAGCCTCAGATTGGGAACGTAAGTTAGGGCAAGAGGAAGCATTATTTATAGAGATAGCATCAATAGAACAATTGTTGTTTAATCCTTTTAACAATTGACTGAATGTATTAAGTATAAACAAATAGGCATCTAAAGATGAAAAATTACCAATATCTTTATTCTTGGTATTAGTATCTTGCTTATACACAATTTTAATTGGGATGGTAGCCATGGAAGTACCACTCTCCGCATTGCTTATATCGCAGTGAGGTGCAAATATAACATCCATATCCTCCAAGCATTTTTCTTTCGCTAAAGTAAGTTCTGATCCATTGGAGTAACCACCTGGACATCCTAGTAAAATTACACTTCCTCCAATTTTAGATATTACCTTTGATAAACCTAATGCTGCAGCAGTAGAAATACTTGCATTCACGTTATTACCAAAAATATGACCTACATTTTCAGTTGATGTGTATTTGCATATATAACATATCTTAGGGTGACCACTACCATATTTGGCATAAAAGGAAGTAGGAATATTACAATAGCTTTCTTGTATTTCAAAATCATGATCTTTTAACATATTTATTATATAAGAACAACCTTTATATTCTTTATAACTTGTTTCTGGATTATCATAAAGATATTTAGATAAACTATATATATCTTCTTTTATAGTGCTTAAATAACTTATAATTTTTTGTTTCATGGAACGACCTCCTCTCAAATTTTTGTTATTAATAACACAGTTAGTATAACCTAAGGTACATAAATATATTGATAAGAACAAATAAAGTTTTATAAGGTCATATAACAATTTTTAATAGAGTGTTTTGACTTAAAATGTAGATAAATATATTTCCAATAATTATGTGGACAAAATAAGAAATCGTACTTACTTGAATAAAATATATTATAAGAGGCTATACTTTAGGTAGTTTTAACGACGTTTTAGTACCATAAGTTATGATTTAAGAGAGCAAGTTTAAGGGGGAAAATATGAAAAAAGAAAAATGTATTATATGTAGAAAGCCTCTAAATGATGGTATAATGATAAATGGAAGAGGAATTTGTGTGAATTGCGAAGGAAGAATCATAAAGGCAAAGGCTAATACGGATTTCTATGAATATTACAAGAACTGTATAAGAAAGACTTTGATACAGTGCTTGCCAAGAGGAGTGACTAAGGATTGCCAAGACTACCACTTGTAGAAGGAGTGTTAAAATATATAAAAGAAAAAAATATTCCCTTTTCTATGCCAGGTCATAAGGGGGGGCTCGGGTTTTTAAAAACGTTGCAAGGCAAGGAGCTTTATGAAAATCTTATAAAAGGAGATATTACTGAGGTTGATGGATTAGATAATCTTCATTGTGCAGAAGGAATAATAAAAGAATCTCAAAAGTTATTGAGTGAATACTATGGAAGTATTAAATCATATTTTCTAGTGAATGGTAGTACTAGTGGGAATTTAGCTATGATTTTTTCATGTTTTAATGAGGGTGACAAAATTATTGTAGAGAGAAATTGTCATCGTTCTATATTTAATGCCATTATCATGAGAAAATTGAAACCAGTATATATTAAAAATAAAATTAATTCGAAATATGATGCTCCTTTTCCCTTAGATAAGGAGCATTTTTTCTATTTAATTAATAAAAATAAAGATGCTAAAGGGATTATTGTTACCTACCCTAATTATTATGGTATATGCTTAGATTTACCATATGTAATTGAAACAGCTAGAAAATATGACATGAAGGTATTAGTAGATGCTGCACATGGTGCTCATTTTGGGGCATCTGTGTTATTACCTCAAAATCCTTTGAAAATGGGAGCGGATATGGTAGTTATGAGCGCACATAAAACACTACCTAGCTTAACACAAACAGCTTTTTTACATGTAGGAGAAGGCATTGATATTAGTAAGGTGGATTTTTATGTAAGTGCTTTTTTAAGTACAAGTCCCTCCTATATGCTTTTATGCTCTATGGATTATGCAAGATTTTATATGGAGGAGTATGGTGAAAATGACTATGAAAAGTTAATTGAACTCTGCCAGTTTTATAGAGAAAAAATTAATAGCCTTAAAAAAATTTATGTTTTAGGACCTGAAGATTTACGTGAGATGTCAGAAAATTATGATGAAGATATTAATAAGTATACTATGGATTTAACTAGGTATATACTAAATGTACCTAAAGGGTACAGTGGGCATAAGTTATTAGAATATTTAAGAGTAAATAAAATTCAAGCTGAAATGAGTGATAGTAGAAATGTAGTTTTAATATTTTCTCCCTTTAATTCGCAGCAAGAGTTTCAGTCCTTATACATAGCGCTTAAAGACTGTGATATGAATAATTTAAAGCAGGAATATGTAGATTTAATAGGTTACGGTATTCCCATTCCCCTTATGTACCCATATGAAGTAATGGATAGAGAAAAAACTATGATAGAATTAAGGGATTCAGAGGGTAAAATAAGTGCAGTAGCAATAGTTCCATATCCACCAGGAATACCTATTGTAATGCCTGGAGAAAGACTAGAGGAGCATACGATAGCGGTCATAGAATATTACATGCAGTGCAATGTAACAGTGATTGGAATTAATGAAGGAAAAGTAGCAATAGTAGAGAAATAGACATTATTATATATACATATTGGTGGAGGGGATTGCATGGAAATAGGTCGTCTAATAGCATTAGAAGGTCCAGATGGTTCAGGAAAAACTACTCAAATAGAATTACTAGAACAGTATCTAAAAGAATCGGGGTATGAGGTAGTAAGAACAAGAGAGCCAGGAGGAACAGAAATTAGCGAGAAAATCAGAGATATAATACTAGACAATGATAATTCTAGTATGAGCTATATGTGTGAAGCATTACTATATGCTGCATCTCGTGCACAGCTAGTTAATGAGGTTATAAAGCCAGCATTAGCGCTTGGTAAGATGGTTATATGTGATCGGTTTGTTTATTCTTCAATGGTGTATCAAGGGATTGGTAGAGGACTTGGTATGGAAAGAATAAGAGGTATTAATCAAGCGGCATTAGAGGGACTAGAGGCAGATTTAACTTTTATGATTACCATCCCCTATGAAGAAGGGCTAAAGAGAAAAAAAATGCAAGGGACTTTAGATCGTTTAGAAAACAGTGGAAATGAGTTTCATAAAAAAGTTTTTGAAGGTTACTTAGATATTTGTAAAAAATATGATAAAATAGAAGTAATCAATGGTAATAGAAATGTAGATGAAATACATAAAGATATAATAAGAACTATTAAAAAAATAAAATTATAAAAGGATGGGATTATATGAAATTAGTAATTGCAATAGTACAAGATGATGATGCAGGTGATTTAATTGAGGTATTAACAGATAAAGGCTTTAGAGTTACAAAACTTGCGACTACTGGCGGGTTTTTAAAGTCAGGAAATACAACATTGCTAATAGGTGTAGATAAAGAAAAGGTAGATGAAGTTTTGGCTATTATCAAGGATGTATGTAAGTCAAGAAAGCAAATAGTAACATCACCTTCACCTGTAGCAGGATCCACAGGAGTATACATGCCATTTCCTATTGAAGTGGATGCAGGTGGAGCCAATGTATTTGTAGTTGACGTAGATAAGTATATAAAGATATAACTATTTATAAGCAAGTATATAAATCTATACTTGCTTATATGTTTATGGAGGACTAAAATGAGTTTTGAGAGCATAATAGGTCATAATAATATAAAGAATCAAATAAGTAAATCTATAAATTCAGATAAGCTATCACATGCTCATCTTTTAGTTGGAGAGGATGGAATAGGGAAAAGTAAACTCGCCAGGGATATAGGGTTTAAAATTTTAGGAAAGAATAAAGACATGCAATATGTTGATTTAGTGGAATGGCACGTAGAAAAAAATAAAAGTACAATAGGTGTAAGTTCTATAAGAACTCTAATTGAAGAAATTAATAAAAAACCCTATGAAGGGGATAAGAAAGTTATAATTATTTACGGAGCTGATAAAATGACGGCGCAAGCCCAAAATGCATTCTTAAAAACAATTGAGGAGCCACCTAAGAATGTGACTATACTTTTATTATGTGAAAATCTAGAAGTTATATTAGACACAATAAAATCAAGATGCCAAATACATAAACTGAAAAGCTTAACTGTAGATGAGATGAAAAAATTTTTAAAAATAAATTATCCGAATTTATCTTTAGAGGAAATAAAAGTTATTGTGGCTTTTAGTGATGGAATACCTGGGAAAGCAGAAAAATTTCTTTACGATAATAATTTCAAGGATATTAGAAATATTACCTTGGAAATATTACTCCAGCTTAATAAAGTGGGAACTGAAGAATTAATAAAATATGAAAAGAAATTATCGAATCAAAAGGAAAATTTCAAAGAAATATTAACTGCATTTCTTTCTTATATTAGGGATACTATAATATATAAAGAAATTGAAGAAGAGAATATAATTATTAACATAGATAAGTTATTAAGTATAAAAGAATTAGCTAATATATTTTCATTTAACAAATTGAATGGTATTATAAATATAATAAATGATACTAGAGAAAATCTAGATAGGAACGTTAATCCAGGGCTTACGTTTCAAGTAATGCTACTTAAAATGCAGGAGGTTTAAAATGGTTACAGTCATAGGAGTAAGATTTAAAAAAGCAGGTAAAATATATTATTTTAGCCCAAACGATATAGATATTCAAAAGGGAAATAAGGTTATTGTTGAAACAGTAAGAGGTATAGAATTTGGAGAATGCGTTATTGGCATAAAGGAAATAAAAGAAGATGATATAGTATCTCCTCTAAAATGCGTTATTAGAAAGGCTACAGATGCAGATGCAGAAAAGGATTCGGAAAATAAAAGAAAAGAAACGGAAGCCTATGATGTTTGCTTAGATAAAATTCATAAACATGAACTTGATATGAAACTTATAGATGTAGAATATACTTTTGATAATAATAAAGTTATATTTTACTTCACAGCGGATGGAAGAGTAGATTTCCGAGAACTGGTAAAGGATCTTGCGGCAGTATTTAGAACAAGAATAGAACTTAGACAAATAGGAGTTAGAGATGAAGCAAAAATGATAGGTGGCCTTGGACCATGTGGTAGACCTATGTGTTGTTCAACTTTTTTAGGAGAATTTGCACCGGTGTCTATAAAAATGGCCAAAGAGCAAAATCTATCATTAAACCCTACAAAAATTTCAGGTATATGTGGAAGGCTAATGTGTTGCTTAAATTATGAGCAGGATACATATGAAAAAATAAGAAAAACATTACCGACTTTAGGGTCCATAGTTGATACACCTTATGGCAGAGCGGAAGTTATAGGAAATAGTGTAGTAAAAGAAGCTGTTAAAATTAAGATAAAACTTAATGGTAGCGATGAAGAAATAGTGGAGGTTAAAATTGAAGACCTAACATTAATTTCAGGAAGCTATGAAGATGCTGTAGTTGTGGAGGATATTAAATTAAAATTAGAATTGGTTGGAAATGAAGAAGATTCATATATAATAAAAGAATTATTTAAAGAGAACTAGGGGGATAGAGATGAAGTCAGTTATAAAAGTATGCAATATGAATACTTCAAATGATATTAGTAACGTTAATGTAGCAATATCAAATAACCAAGGAGTTATTGCTTGCCAAATAAATAGTGAAAGCAAAGAAATAGAAATAATATACGATGATTATTTTGTTTCATTAGATAATTTAATTGAGTCCATTGAAGACGCTGGGTACGCAGTTATATAAAAAACAGAAAAGACCCACAATTAGAATTTTGTAAATACTGAGTAGATAGTTTAAATAACTATTTATTTGGTATTTTTTTATTTGATTTTTTATAATGTTAAAGCCTTAAGTATAATAACTCCCTGTGAATACTCTTTTTTTTATTGGAGATAATAATTTTGAAGGGAGGCATGAAATATGAAGAAAGTGGCAGTACAAAATGGGTTGAGCATAATTAGTGATTACTTATGCAAAGAAGGATATATAGTGAAAGAGTTTGATAACAGAAAAAAAAATGCAGGCAATTTTTTAAATAAGTATGATGCAATTGTTGTTACAGGTGAAAATCAAAACATTATGGGAATAGAGGATACTATCTCAAGTACTCCAATTATTGATGCAACTGGAATGACAGCCCAGGAAGTTATTCAGAGAATAGAAGCTAAGTAATAGATAGTCAACTGCCCTAAAGGGATAGTGGGTACGTTAAAAATTTATAAAATAGGGAATATGGAGGTTGTTAACTTATATGCAAAGTTAACAACCTATTTTTGTTTGCAAAGGCCCTTTTAATTATATTTTAAAAAGATTAATTCAAATAAAAAATATATTTTATGTATGAGATTTTTAAATTTTGTCAATAATTTAAATGTAAATAATTTACTAATAAATATGAAAGGGGTTATAAATATGAGGATGAAAAAAGGAATAATTACTGTATCTACTATTGCTGTAGTAATCTTAGGAGTATTTTTTGCATTAAGGTTTATTGGAGGAAGAGAAACTGCTACTAATGTAAAAACAAAGAATGATAGCATAGTTCAAAAAAATAATGAGGTATTAACAAAAGGAAATGAAGAAAGTAAACTAAGTGTTAGTGAACCAGAGCAAGAAATTGAAAATACTGAGGAACAAAGTACTAATGAAATGGACGCTGCTTATATAAATGACAAAAGTAATGTTGGAATTTATACTGTTAAAAAAGATGATACAGTGTTCAGCATAGCAAAAACATATATGCCTAGTCAGGATAAAAGCAAAATTGTTGGGTTTATTAAAAATAGAAACAGTATAAATGAATCTTATAAGATTTCAGAGGGGCAGAAGATAGTGATTCCTTATGAAAAAGCAGTAAAAACAGCAAAGGCTTTAGAGTCAGACGTTATTACTAAGGAATACATTATTAAAAAGCAAGATACCTTAACTTCAATTGCTAAAAATAATATGCCTTCTTATGGTGTAAAACAGGCTATAGAAATGATAAAACAAACAAATGAAATTACAGATGAGAATAAGATTAAAGAAGGTACACAAATTTATATTCCAAAATAATAGTTAAAAAAGAAGCGTATTTTGACACAATCAAAATACGCTTCTTTTTTAGCTTAATTAATTTAAATGATCTAAATCTTAAGTATTTTCATTTTACTACTTTCAGCAAAAAGAAAATCACCGTCCAAAGTCAGTAAAAAATCTATATTATTGTACTCCGCAGTAGCTAGGTGGAAGGCATCATTCACAGACAATAAGTTTTCGCACATAAAATTTTTAACTAGAGATATACATTCTTCAGAAATGTTGAGATATTTTATATTTATAATTTTTTCTAGTTCTGAAATTATTTCCACGGACTTATTATAATAGATATTCAATAAATTTCGTCTCATAGAATTTTTAGAAATATTATCAAAATATCTTTTATATGGAATATGAATAAGCCTATCTTCTTTCCTTTGTTTCAAAATTTTGGTGTCATGGCGACTAAAGCTACTTGTTATGGATCTAATGTTGTCAATTGAGTTATAGGGGCTAGTATTATTTATTTTAGATTCAATGTCACTAATGAATAATTTATAAAGTATTTGATTTAAGACTTCAGCAGATATTATACTGGTAGTGTAAAATTGGGAACTTCCTTCAGAGAGTTGTTTTAAGCATGATAGACAATCACTATGTTTAATATCATCATCATATATCAAGCTAAGCACGAAAGAAGCATCTAATAATACGGAATTTTTATTGAAAACTATATTTTTAAAAGGGTATAATATTAATTCCATTTTAACCTCATTAAAATCAATTATTCTATAATTAATATATATTCAGCAATAGTTACTAATAGTAGTTTTATAAAGTATGAATAATGAATTTATTATTTTATAAATAGTATCCCCTTGATTTAGCAATAAAAATTGAGGTATACTTCTTTTAATGCTATTTATATAGTTAACATAAATTTCATAGAGAGGAGATACATAATGGAGTTTTTAAGAAGTGATGAAACTTTGGATGATCTTCAACTAAAGGGTATTCGGGTTATTCAAAAAAAAGACGCTTTTAGGTTTGGTGTGGATGCAGTACTACTTGCTAATTTTGCTAAAGTAAGAAAAAATGCCAAAGTTGTTGATTTATGCAGTGGCACGGGAATAATTCCTTTCATATTAGCAGGTAAAACCTACGCAAGTGATTTAATTGGTGTAGAGCTTCAAGAAGAACTTGTTGATATGGCAAACCGTTCCATAGAGTTTAATAAATTAGAAGATAAAATGAAATTTATATGTGGAGACTTAAAGGATATAAAACTTATTAAAACCATTCCTAAAGTAGACATTGTTACAGTTAATCCACCATATAAACTTCATAACTCAGGTTTAATAAATTTAAACGATAAAAATGCCATAGCAAGGCATGAGATTTGTTGCACATTAGAAGACGTAATTATTGCAACTAGAATTCTACTAAGGGATAGCGGAAGGGTTTATATGGTACATAGACCTGATAGATTAGTTGATATTCTATGTACTATGAGAAAGCATAGAATTGAGCCTAAACGTATAAGAATGGTTCATCCTAGTGTGAATAAGGCACCAAATATTGTGCTTATAGAGGGGCAAAGAGATGGGGGAACCTTTTTAAAATGGGAGACACCGCTTTATGTTCACAGGGAAGATGGTGGGTATACTCAGGAGATTGTTGATATGTACAGTTCGGATACAATTTAAATTAATGCAAATATCAAAGTAAAGGGTGATAAGAATGGTAGGAAAATTATACTTAGTTCCAACTCCTATAGGAAATCTAAAGGATATTACACTAAGAGCATTAGAAGTGCTACAAAATGTAGATATAATAGCAGCAGAAGATACAAGGCAAAGCTTAAAACTATTAAATCATTTTAATATAAAAAAAACACTTATAAGTTATCATCAACATAATGAGCAAGGGAAAAGTGAAAATTTAATTGATCAGATTAAAGCGGGTAAAAATATAGCTATTATTAGTGACGCTGGTACACCGGGAATATCAGACCCTGGAAGTGTCATAGTTCAAAAGTGCATAGAGCAGAATATAAAATTTGAAGTGTTGCCTGGAGCCACAGCAATTACTACTGCGCTTGTATATTCAGGGCTTGATACTACAAAATTTATATTTAGAGGATTTTTGCCTAGAGAGAATAAAGAAAGAAAGCCTATTATTGATGACTTATTAAATAGGAGCGAAACTTTAATTTTTTACGAGGCTCCTCATAGACTTTTAAGTACATTAGAATTTTTATATGAAAATATTGGTAATAGAAAAATATCAATGTGTAGAGAACTTACAAAATTGTATGAAGAAATAATTAGAATGAATTTAGAACAAGCTATAGAATACTATAAAGGAAAAGCTCCAAGAGGAGAATATGTATTAGTGATTGAAGGTAAGAGTAAGGAAGATATAGAGAAAGATGAAAAAGCAAAATGGGATACACTAACTATAGAAGAACATATAGAAAAATATATGAAGGTGGGAATGGATAAAAAAGATGCCATGAAAAAGGTTGCAAAGGATAGAGGTATGGCTAAATCTGAAATATACAAGCATTCATTGAACATATAATATACAAATAAAGGGAATAAAGTGCTATTTTTACAATAATTTTAAAAATATATGCTAAAATTTAAAGAAGTGTCAAAAAGTTTACATTTTAATGTAAACTTTTCATTGAGGTTGGTATAAAGTAGTGTTATAATAAAATTGTTGATTTAAGAAGGCTTAAATTATTTAAATACATATATATACATATAAGGGGGAATTACATTGCGTAGAAGGATGATATCATTGATAGTAACACTTGGACTAGTTACTACAATAAGTATGCCAATATTTGCAGACCCATTATCAGACAAGCTTAAAAACCAAAAGACACAGCTTGAGCAGCAAAAGAGCGCATATAAGCAAGCTCAAAGTAAGATTGATAACATAGAAGCTTCTATTGAAAAAATGGATGCAAACATAGAAAAAATTTATGCAGAAGTAGATAAAGCAAAAGCGAAAATAGGAAAAACACAAGGGCAAATAGAAAAAACTACAAAAGATATAGGAGTTGCAGAGGAAAGTATTAAAGAAGAGGAAGACTTATTTAATAAGAGAATGCGAAGCATGTATATAAATGGTGTGGATAGCTATGTAGAAGTTTTATTAGATTCAGAGGGAATATCAGATTTTATTTCAAGAGTTGAGAACATTAAAAAAATTGTTGAATATGATAATAAAATTATCGGAGAATTAACAGATAAAAAGAGTAAAATTGAAGATACGAAGATAACGCTTGAAAATGAAAAGACTAAATTAGTACTTTTGAAAACTGATAATGAAAATAAAATAGCCAACATTAAAGTAAAAAGAAAAGAACAAGAAATATTAATTACAGAAGCTGACAAGCAAAAACAATTATATTCTGGCAAAATAGGTGATGCAGAGGCAATTGTAAATGCTACTATGAAGAAAATACAGGCATCAATAGCTAAGACACCTAAGTATACGCCATCTAGAGGATCTTCATCACTTAGCTCTGATTCTGTAGTTGCATATGCAAGTAATTTTTTGGGAGTAGCGTATGTTTGGGGTGCCGCAGGTCCTACAAATTTTGATTGTTCTGGTTTTATGCAATATGTATATAATCATTTTGGTGTTTCATTAAGTAGAACTACCTTTACACAGATAAATGAAGGATCATATGTTGCTAGAGAAAATTTACAAGCGGGAGATTTAATTTTCTTTGGTTCAGATTCAAATCCACATCATGTGGGAATGTATGTAGGTAATAATTCATATATTCATGCGCCGCGTACCGGAGATGTTATTAAAATATCAGCATTGACGAGAGGCGATTATCTTACTGCAAGAAGAGTTAAATAACTTTAAAATTGGACAGGCTATTTTTAATAGCCTGTTTTTAATAATATAATTTCTATGGTAAATAAAAAAGAATCCTATAATTTATAGGATTCTTTTTTATTAGTTATTTGATTTATTTTTCTTGTTTAAGTTGTTCAAGGCAAGGTTTGCAGATATTTTTACCTCTGTAGTTAACTACATCTCTAGCATCACCACAGAAAATACAAGCTGGTTGATATTTTTTTAGAATAATTAGCTCGCCATCAACGTAAATTTCTAAAGCATCCTTTTCAGCAATATCTAGAGTTCTTCTAAGTTCTATAGGGATAACAATTCTTCCAAGTTCATCGACTCTTCTTACAACACCTGTTGATTTCATAATAATTCCTCCTTAGGATAACAATTTACGACATCTTAATATTGAAATATTAATAAATTGACGTATAAAGTCAAAATTTCGCTTGATTAATTTAGTTAATATTACAAAATTAATATTTAATTCCATCTAAAGTTAATATACTACCATATAATACAAATGTCAATATGTTTTTTTAAAAAAATACAAATTTTTACTATAGTTGCTAAGTCTTTAAAATCAATAAATAAAACTAGAAAAACCTTGTGAAGCCATAAAATTCAATGGGAAAAACAGTTTTTATAATATAGAAATATATCAAAAGTAAAATAGTAATTTTATGGATATATTTATTAATATATGTCGAAGGGTTGTACTACCAATTGTTTATATAATAAATTATTACTTGTAAAAAGCAAAATGAAATATAAATCATTAAAAAAATTTGACTATTTTAACATTAGTGGATATAATTATAAAATTAAAATTAAAAATAAAGTACAAAATCATTTTAGAATATTGGATTGTAAAAAAAAAGAAAATTTATTGTAAATACAATATTTAAAAAATAAAATTTATAAAAAAAGATAAAAGGCATAGTGGATTAAGAAATTTTTGTTAAATTTAGTGTGTTCATACAAATAAAGTGCTATAGTTATGAAGTGAATATTTTTAAAATGAAGGAGAGGATAACATGAAAATTTTTATCGATACTGCCAATGTAAACGAAATTAAAAAAATTGCAGAATTAGGAATAATAGATGGAGTAACTACAAATCCTTCTTTGATAGCAAAAGAAGGAAGAAATATAAAAGAAGTAATAGAAGAGATATGTACTATTGTTGACGGACCAATAAGTGCAGAAGTTATAAATATGACTGCTAGTAAAATGGTGGAAGAAGGTAGAGAGCTTTCAAAATTTCATAAGAATGTAGTTGTTAAAATACCTATGTGCCAGGAGGGGCTGAAAGCTGTTAATATTCTTTCAAAAGAAAACATAAAAACAAATGTTACTTTAATATTTTCACCCCAACAAGCATTATTGGCTTCCAAAGCAGGCGCAAATTATGTAAGTCCTTTTATGGGAAGATTAGATGATATAGGATCTTCTAGTTCTCAAGTAATTTCAGATATAGTTCAAATTTTTAAAATGTATAATATAAATACAGAAATTATAGCTGCTAGCATTAGAAATCCTATACATATTTTAGACTGTGCAAAAGTTGGGGTTAATATAGCTACAATTCCTTATAAACTAATAATGGATATGATTAAGCACCCTCTTACTGATAAAGGCATAGCAAAATTTTTAGAGGACTACAATAATTCATTGAGATAATACAAAAAACAAATAGCAGAAAAAGATAAAAATTGAAGGTAGATAAGAAATATGGTACTATTTATTCCACACAAGGATTAACAAGTTATGCACAGTCAGTAATAGACAATGTGGATAATAAACTTGTCAGAATTACTTTTAATATCAAAAAGCCTCTAAATAGTGCTTTTCAATATAACTTAAGTTATCAACAGCTTCTGTTGATTAAATGTTAAAAACTGTGGATAACTTAATTTTAATATTTAGGATTTGCCTCTTTGCAATATTAACTGTGAGTTAAATCACATGTATTTTTTTAGTTCTAAGCTTAAGTCTAGACTAGTAAGGCTTGCTATTTCATTATATAATTCATTATCAAAATTCAAGTCTGTCATGGCGGATATAAAGCATTCTCTCTTTTGTATAATCGCTTCAACATTTGAAATGCACAAAGAACTATTTTTAGTTGATATATTACCAATGAGTTCATTTATTTTTTTATGAGCTTCAGCTGCAGTGTATCTTGCGAATGCTTCATTTCTGTATATTTTTATATCATATATATTTTGCTGTAGTTGCCTTAGTTGTAATTTTAAAGCTTCACCTTTGGAAGTTGCATGATTATAACTTGTGTTTAATGAGGTAAAATATTTATCATTGTCTAATTTTTTTTCAAGGATTTTTTTAGCTAGTTCTTCATTACCCTTATTTAGTGCAAGTTTAATTGTGACCATATATTCATCAGATTCTTTAGATAGGCTTTCCAGTTTTCTCTCAATTTCATGTATATTACCTAAAATTTTAGCGGATGAAATCCTAGCATCATTTAAAATGCATTCCATATCCCATATTTTTTTATCTAGCAGTTCTAAGGGGTTCTCTAATTCATCTAAAATGCTGCTTATTTTAGATTTTATAAGATAAAATAGTCTACTAAGTATTGTCATAGCAACCTCCTTAATTATACACTTTTGTACAATATTCAAAACATTTTAATATAATCTATAGCTTACAGATGAAAATTCTATTAATATTATTATGGTAATATATTTCTTTATATATACAATATTTTATAAATACACTTTTATATTTAACTGATTAAAGAAAACGCAAAAAAATATCATATATATAATAACTTGTAATAGGTTTATATTTACCTTATAATACAAATATAATTGTATTGTATTTGACAGATTAGAAAGCATATTTTATTTAAGATACTAATTTTGGGAAGGTGATAAAACTTGGATAAGGCTAGATTTACCCTGGAAAGTATAAATTTATTAGCAAAATCAATATCAGAAAATAGTATAATTCCCTATGAGGAATTACCTCAATATGACTTATTTTTATCTCAAGTTATTGATTATTTAAATGATAAATTTGAGGCTGATAATTATACTAATAATATAGTACAGAATTATATAAAGAGCGAAGTTATATCAAAACCAGAAGACAGTAAAAAAAGAGGCTATACAAAATTGCATCTTGCACAGTTAGTATTGGTTAGCCACATGAGACCTGTACTTACAGCAGAAGAGATTAAAAAAGTTTTTAGATTAGCATTTAATGAAATCAATGATAGAGATGATGATATTATTTCATGGGAAAACGCTTATAAATTCTTTTCAGATATGCAAAAGGAGAGTTTTGATGATTTTTCTGAAAGGCAGTTTTGTGATAAAGAAAAATTAGAAAAAATAATTAATTCACTAGATTTAAAAGAAAGTGACGAGGAAAGAATATCAGTTTTTTTGATTGTAATGAACTTAGTATCACAAGCAAGTGCCATAAAAAAATTAGTTCAAAAAATTGTAGAAGGCTATGAATCTTAAAGGGCAAAATATTCTAAAAAAAATAAAAGATCCTATTAAATATAGGTCTTTTATTTTTTTATAGGTAATTATTATCTACAAGAACTATCTGAAGTATTCGTAGTTGTTATTTTAAAGGATTCGCCAAATATGCTTTTAGCGTACATGATTTTTGTATCTTCAAAAACAAATGAAGATTCATTATCTACTATAAAATTTATTCCGTTTACTGATTCTAAAATATCATCTTCTTGTTGCTCATCCAGAACAACACCCAATATTGGGCCTCCTCAACCAAAGCCTTTTATAAGTAACCTAACTGAAGATTTACCCTTTTGTAATAGTTGTTTGTTTAAAGCATTTTTAGTAACCTCATCAAATGAAATATTCATATCTTATCCTCCTTGTACCCACCGGGGGTATGTACTAATATATATTATATGCTTTAAATATTATTATGTCAAATAAAATGTAAAAATATAAAATAAATTTTATAAAATTTATTCACTTAATGTATATATTTATACAGGTAAGACAATAGTTTCTTTTATATTTAATAAGTTTATAAAGAGTTTTGACTATTGCAGGTGATAATTTAATAAATCCATGGGAAATGGGCAGAATACTTATGCAAGTATAATGAAATTCCAGTGGTTGACAAGGATTGTATAAGAGGATAGTATAAAAATATGGATAATATAAAATTATTGTAAAAATTAAAAATATTTTGGGGGTTTAGTTATGAAAATAGTATTAGCATTAGGCGGAAATGCACTTCAATCAGATCCTAAAGACAGAAGCCCAGAGGCACAGCTTAACACTTGCAAGGAAACAGCTAAGTCAATAGTGGATCTTATAGAAGATGGACACAGGATATCAATAGTTCATGGAAATGGGCCTCAAGTAGGTCAAATTGTTGCAGCAGTAGAAGCCGCCCAAAAGTTTGATGAGGGAAATGTATTGTTCCCATTTGATGTATGTGGTGCTTTTTCACAAGGATACATAGGATATCATCTTCAAAATGCTATAGGTGAAGAATTAAGAAATAGAAGCATAGATAAGACTGTAGGAACAATAGTAACTCAAGTAGTAGTTGATAAAGAGGACGGAGGTTTTCAAAATCCTACTAAACCAATAGGTTCTTTTTATACTGCAGAGGAAGCAGAAAAGTTAAAAGTGGGACATGGTTATATAATGAAAGAAGATGCCGGTAGAGGTTATAGAAGAGTAGTTGCATCTCCAAAGCCTATTGATATTATAGAAAAAGATTTAATAAAAGAATTAGTGGATATGGGAAATGTGGTTATATCTTGTGGTGGCGGGGGAATACCTGTTATTCGTGAAGGTGGAATGGTTAAAGGAGTTGCAGCAGTTATAGATAAGGATTTTGCTGCTGAGAAACTGGCAGAAATACTAGATGCAGATGTGCTTTTAATATTAACAGGAGTAGATAGGGTTTGTGTAAATTATAATAAGCCGGATCAAAAGGAACTTAAGCAAATTAATCTTGATGAGCTTAATAACTATATTACTGAAGGTCAATTTGCTCCAGGGAGTATGCTACCCAAAGTGGAGGCTTGCAAGAAATTCATAATGAATAATAAAGACAAAACAGCTATTATAGCATCATTGTCAAAAGCAAAAGAAGCTTTAAAAGGATTATCTGGCACAAAGATTGTATATTAATTATTTCAAATAGGAGGTTAAGATAATATGGATAAGAGAAAAATCAATATATATTCGGAAATAGGCAATTTAAAGACTGTTCTTATACATAGACCTGGAGAAGAAATTGAAAATCTTATACCAGAGTATTTAGAAAGACTTTTATTTGATGATATTCCATTCCTAAAGGTAGCAAGGGAAGAACATGATAATTTTGCTAAGATATTGCAGGAGAATGGTGTGGAAACATTGTATCTTGAAGATTTAGCTGTAGAAGCAGTAAAAGATCCTAAAGTTAAGGAATTATTTTTAGACGAAGTTATAGATGAATGTGGTATAAATGAAATTAAAATCATAACATCACTAAAGGATTATTTATATTCATTGTCAGAAAAACAAATGATTGATAAGGTGATGTCAGGAATAAGAAAAAAAGAAATTGAGATTAAAGAACATTATGATGAGTATCCATTTATAATGGATCCTATGCCTAATTTATATTTTACAAGAGATCCATTTGCATGTATTGGCAATGGAATAAGCTTAAATTCTATGAAAACTAAAACTAGAAGGCGTGAAACAGTGTTTGGAAAATATATTTTTAAGTATCATCCAGAACTGAAGGATTCAGGCATTCCATTGTGGTATGATAGAAATGAGGTATATAATATTGAAGGTGGCGATGAATTAATTTTATCAAAAGAGGTTATTGCCATTGGACATAGTGAAAGAACTGATAAAGAAGCAGTTATAAGTATGGCTAAAAATATATTTGAAAAGGGCGAGTGTTTTAAAACAATTTTAATTTTTGATATCCCTAAAACTAGAGCGTTCATGCATCTAGATACTGTATTTACAATGATCGACTATGATAAATTTACTGTTCATCCAGGAATAGAAGGTACCTTAAAGGTAACAGCAGTAACTTATGATCATAAGAATAAAGAATTGATAACCAAAGAAGAAGAAGGTAGTTTGGAAAAAATACTTTCTAATCATTTAAAAAAAGATATTACTTTAATACGCTGTGGTGGCGGAGATAAGGTTATATCAGGAAGAGAACAATGGAATGATGGATCAAATACACTAGCTATATCTCCTGGTACCGTAATAACCTATGAGAGGAATTATGTTACTAATGAGATTTTAGATAAAAACAACATAAAGGTACTTCAAATGCCTTCTGGTGAACTATCAAGAGGTAGAGGTGGTCCTAGATGTATGTCTATGCCATTCTATAGGGAAGATTTAGTATAACTATAAAAAATCGAGTAAAGATAAGAGAGGGGAATTTATTATGTTTAACTTAAGAAATAGAAACTTTTTAACGCTTATGGATTTTTCACCAAAAGAGATTAATTATTTTCTTGATTTAGCTAGAGATTTAAAAAGAGCTAAATATGCAGGTACAGAGAGGCAAACATTAAAGGGTAAAAACATTGCATTAATATTTGAAAAGAGTTCCACAAGAACAAGGTGTGCTTTTGAAGTAGGAGCACTAGACCAAGGAGCACATGTAACTTACCTTGGACCTACAGGGACTCAAATTGGTAAAAAGGAATCTGTAGCAGATACAGCGAGAGTTCTTGGAAGAATGTATGATGGAATAGAATATAGAGGATACGGCCAAGAAGTAGTTGAAGAACTAGCAAAATATGCAGGAGTTCCAGTATGGAATGGATTAACTACTGAAGATCACCCTACTCAAATTCTTGCTGACTTTTTAACTATACAAGAACATTTTTCTAAACCATTAAATGAAATTAAATTTGTTTATGCTGGTGATGGAAGAAATAATATGGCAAATGCTCTTATGATAGGAGCTGCCAAGATGGGTATGGACTTTAGAATAGTTGCTCCAAATTCATTATTCCCTGAAGATGCGCTAGTTAATAAATGTAGAGAAGTAGCCAGTGGTACAGGAGCAAAAATCACTATTACGGATGATGTAGCACAGGGAGTTAAGGATGCAGATGTTATATACACTGATGTTTGGGTATCGATGGGAGAAGCAGATGAGGTTTGGCAGCAAAGGATTAGTGTATTAAAACCATATCAAGTTAATAAAGAAATGATGGATTTGACTGGAAATAAAGATACTAAATTTATGCACTGTCTGCCAGCATATCATGATTTGAAGACTGGAGTTGGTAGAGAAGTATTTGAAAAATTTGGAATGAATGGTGTTGAAGTTACAGATGAGGTATTTGAAAGTGAAGCTTCCATAGTATTTGATGAAGCTGAAAATAGAATGCATACTATAAAAGCAGTTATGGTGGCAACATTAGGAGATTAATATGGCATCTCAGTAGGTGATGATTTAATTATATGATATATTTTACTAATAAAAACTTTCGGATTAACTCCGAAAGTTTTTTGGTTTGTTATTCCATGTTTTTGTACATTGTCTTTTAATAAAATATAAAATAATAAATCAAAGTTATCAAAAATTTAAGCATAAATAACGGTATACCATAATATTTATTAATTTATAGTTATTAAATATAAAAGGGGTAGATATATATGCTAAGTAAGATACCGTTATTAATTTATGATACTTTCGGGGACAAAGTAGAAGTTATGAATTATACGAAAGTTTATTTCCTAAATAAGAATGAGGAAGGCTATGTGCTTCATGTAGAGCAGCATGATAGAATTACATCTATAAGTGAGTTTGACTTAGAAAAAAGAGAAGATAAGTACTATTGTACTAGGAAGTTATTTAGTTAACTAGAGTTTAAGCATAGTTTTTAATAGGAAAATTTTAAAATCATACAGGATTTATAAAGCATAAAACTTGTGTGATTTTTTGTACTTATAGCAATATAATATATTTGTAGTATAATCAAATTACAAAGAATATATTTTGCACGCCAGAAAAAATATCTATAAATATAATTGAGAATTAACCTATAATTAGTGTAAACCATAAAGTTTACAGAAGTTAATAGTTTATACACTGTTAAATTCACTAGAAATGGTTTATAATTTTATAAATTAGCATGCGAAGAATAATAGGCCTTGCGAAAGGTATGTTTATCTATATTATAAATAGTAACATAATCACAATAACCGATATAGGGGGTAAAATATGCTAAGCCAGCAGGAAAAGATAATGGTTTTAGAAAAGTTTAAAGAAGAAAATCAACCTATAGAAATAATAAATGAACTAAACGATGGAGAATCTGGTGCAGCAGTATACACTGTGGAATTTGGTGAATCTCGAAAACTCGGAGTTTTAAAGATTCAAGAAATGAATGAAAGTGGATTACATAATAAAGCCTTTTTACAATCAAGGGAGAATTCTGTTGAAGGATATATACCTAAAATTATTGACGAAGTGGAAATACAATGCCAAAATAATTTAAAAAGATTTGGAGTGCTATATGAACTGGGGGGAGATAACGTACTAGGAATTAAAACCCTAAAATATTCATTGGAAAATGAATTAGCATTAGTTAAGCAAACTTCAGAACAAGTAGCTAAATTTTTATATACTTGGAATAAACCACATACGTCAGAAATTAAATCTCCCATTGATATAATGAAAACCTCCTTAGGTTATAGATTTATGGATGAAAAACTTATAAGGGCTTTTGAGACATTAATGATTGATGAGGATAAAAAATGGTTAGTTATTGATGGAGCAGATAAATTTTTTCCCAATCCCTATAGATTCTTTACAGATGAAGAGGTTTGGGGCGGTAGTGAGATAAAATATTTACATTCCTGTATACATGGAGATTTTCATGGAGGGAATATAATTGTTTCGGTGAAGAAACCATCTATTATTGATTTTGGAAGTTACCAAACACATAGTAATATTTTTTATGATACAAGGTATTTAGAATTACATTCACTAATGGACTATTTAAAATTTGATAACAATAAGCAAAGAAAATTTTGGATTACTTTATGTGAAGAATTAACAAAAAATGTAAAATACGTTGATATACCGGATGGAGATGGAGCTAGTATATTGAGGGATATAATACCAGAATTAAGACATGGGATAGACTATTTGCTTTCTGATTCTAGAAATAAACTATATGAGCCATCTTTTTATTTAGCTGGAGTTTCTGCAGGACTTAACTTTATTCGTAAGACAAAGGATGAAAATAAAAGAATGGCAGCAATGATATATACAATGTATAACTTAAGAGCTGTTTTAAAGCATGAACTTATAGATTTATATAATCCTAGCCTATCCTCATGCACCAGTATTCAATGGTTTTTAGACGAAACTTCAATAAGTGAGTATTTAGATAAGGATTCAATATATAAGATTGATCAAAAGGCATATCATATTTCAGGTATAATAAAAAATAAATCTATAGAGCTTACGGTGGAGCCTATTATAAACTTAAACAGTGGAAAAGTTAAATCCTTAGAAATATTAGTTAGGGATTCAAGATTAGAATTTTTTCCTGATGAAATGTTTGAAAAGGCTAGGCTTACTGGGGACTTAGAAAAGCTTACATTGCTTGCTTGCGACAAATTGTGTAATTATCTAGATAAACTCCAACCATTTATTGAAGAAGGATTATTTTTTAAACTTCAATCAGATACAACAAGGCACACTATTAAAAAAGTTATAAATAAATTACAAGGGACAAACTTAGTTTTAGAAATTACTCAACGTATACCACGAAGCGCATTTTGGCGTAATTTTGCTCATGAGCTAAAATTTAAATTAGCTATGGAAAATTTTGGGGAAGGTAACTCTAATATGGTGGAATTAATAAAGATGAAGCCACATTTTATAAAAATTTCTCAGCAAATTGTTAGAGATGTTCATAAAGATGAAATAAAAGCATTAATGGTAGAGCACATGGTTAAAATGGCTATGAAAACTGATATGAAAATTATAGCTGAGGGAATACGAACTATAGAAGAAAAGAAAAAGCTAATAGAACTAGGTGTTGAATACGGACAGGGGGCATATTTTTCTTCTGCTATGCTTATTGACCATGCAGATTATGAAATTTGGAAAAAAGGGTTTTAAAATTTATAATTTAAGGACATTTCTTTTATAAGAAATGTCCTTAGCTTTTCTATATTCTATTTTAAAAGGCATATGGAGCTGGAAGAAATTCCCTCGCAGCGGCCAGTAAAACCAAGACCTTCCTCTGTAGTAGCTTTAATATTTACTTTATCTATAGGCAATTGTAGTGCCAATGCAATATTCTTTACCATATAGGGGATGTGTGGTGCCATTTTAGGTCTTTGTGCAATAATTGTTGCGTCAATATTTTCAATTATATAATCCTTAGCTTTTATTAAAGTTCCTACATGTTTAAGGAGAAGAATGCTTGAGGCACCTTTATATTTAGCATCAGTATCAGGGAAATGCTTCCCAATGTCACCAAGAGCCGCAGCGCCTAATAGAGAGTCCATAATAGCATGAATAAGAACATCTGCATCTGAATGACCTAGCAATCCAGTTTCGTGGGGTATGTTTACTCCGCCAAGTATTAAATTTCTATCCTTAACTAATCTATGAACATCGTATCCCATTCCAATTCTCAAGTGAATTACCTCTTTTCAATTTTATTTATAAATATTTTAAATAGATATGCATCTTTGACTTATTAATTATTTTCATGTGCCTAATATAGCATTTTCTAAGGTGGTAATCAAGAAATTTTATTATGGTCAGTCAAATTCAAATAAACAACAAGTATATAAGCATAGGTTTAACTAGCATATTTAAATATGATATAATGTTTAGATATATTGAAAAAAATTACAAAATGGATGGGGGGAATATTGTGAAAAAGGGTTGGATTGGAATACTTATGATGATTATAGGAGTAGCTATTATCATTTCTGCACTAGCTATGAGATATACTGCTAATAAAACACAAAAGGTTATGATTGAAGACTTTAAGAAAAACATTCAAAAGGCTGATGAAAAGTTAGGTGTTAGTGAAAATATAAAGACTGTTGATAAAAAGCCTTCAGCTACAACAAAAGGTACCATTGGAATTATTTCCATTTCTAAAATCCAGCTAACTGTAGCACTTAGCGAAGGTGTTGATGCAGATATATTAAAATATGCAGTGGGTCATTTTACTGGAACGCCAATGCCGGGAGCTAAAGGCAATTTTTGTGTTGCAGGTCATAGGAGTTATACATATAATCAATATTTTAATAGATTAGATGAATTAAATATAGGTGATAAAATAATGGTTACTACTATGGACGGAGAGTTCGAATATATTGTTTATGAAAGTAAAGTGGTAAAACCAGAAGAAATATCTGTTCTAGATAATACCGAAGGCGCAGAAATAACATTAGTAACATGTACTCCAATAAGAGTAGCTACCCATAGACTCATAATTAAAGGAAGAATTGTAAACAAATAGGTTAAAAGTTATCAACATGTTATCAACAAAACTGTGGATAATGTGCATAACTTAAAAATAAAATTTAAAATAATTTTCATTAAAATGAAAAAAATGCAAATTTTTTTTAATAATTTCTCTAATTAATACTAATAATCACTCCATAACATCAATTCCACAACTTATACACAGATAAATTGTGGATAATGTGCATAAGTCTTGAATAGTATATAATAATTTTTAAAAAGGCTACATAGTTTTAATACATTTGTGGACTAGTAAATTTTAATGTGTATAATCTGTTAGTCTAAATAAAAAACAATAAAAAAATTAAATTATCAACAAATTAATAAAAATAATAATAAATAATTAAGTAAAGGATATTTGTATAAAACATAAAACTTATTATGTATATATAAAGAATAAAAATGAAACTACAGAATCGACTAAGAATTAGAGTCAAATAAAATAGTTATTGTTAGTTAAGATTAACAAGTTATCCACAGTGCAGCTGTGGATAATGTTGATAACTCTATATTAAAAAAGCACACAATTTTGTGCGCTTTTTTAATATAGAAGAAAGCTATAGTAATATTATTTTGAGGCATTTTCAGTTTTAATGGAATTAGAAATTAAATCATTAATACCTACTAGTTCATCTTGTGTTAGGTATCTCCACTTACCAATTGGTAGTCTATCTATAGAAACATTCATAATTCTAAGCCTTTCAAGTCTTACAACTGCATAGCCTAAGTACTCACACATTCTTCGTATTTGACGGTTAAGCCCTTCTGTTAAAATTATTCTAAAAACATATTTACCTTCTTTTTTTATAAAACACTTTTTAGTTACAGTATTAAGTATAGGTAAACCATTTGCCATATTTTTTATAAAATCATGAGATATAGGTTTATCCACAGTAACGATATACTCTTTTTCATGGTTATTACCTGATCTTAGAATCTTATTTACAATGTCTCCATCATTTGTTAAAAATATAAGACCTTGTGAAGGTTTATCAAGGCGGCCTATGGGGAAAATTCTCTTTGGAAAATTAATAAAGTCTATAATATTTCCCCTAATCTTATGCTCTGTAGTGCAGGTTATTCCAACAGGTTTATTGAAAGCTAAATAAACTAATTCTTCTTTATTTTTCAACGGTTTACCATTTATTTCAATTAAATCTGTTGAAGATACTTGAGTGCCCATTTCAGGGATTTTACCATTTACTTTGACCTTACCTTCGTCAATCATTTTATCTGCTCCGCGCCTAGAGCAAAAACCCGTTTCGCTTATAAATTTGTTTAATCTAGTTTTTGAAGCACTATTTTCACAGTGCTGAATAATATTTTTTTCTTTATCATTATTTATGGTTTTCATTTCACACCGTCCTTTGGAATTGTATAGTAAAATTAAGTTGAATAATTAATGATATATGGTAAAATAGTTATAACATATTGGTTAAATATTCACATCAATATAAATAATGGAACAATTATGGACAAGCTATCCATTAACAAAAGTAATGTTTCATTTCATTATATTAAATAATCATCCAAACATAAAGGGAAATGGCAAATTAATTACATTTTGGAGTGAAGTTGTTGAATAAACCACGTTAGTGAATTTCAATAAAAAGTATAGGGGGAAGATAAAATGATAAATAGAATTATTTTAAATAAGTTAAAATTATTCCTAATTATAATGTGCGGTTTATTTATATTTATTCCGAATACTGTTAGAGCAGCCACGGGTCCTATTCAAATGGAACATAAGACAAATGTGTCAGCTAATAAAGTGTGGAAGATTAAGTTTAATCAAGGAATTAATGTGGACAACCTTACTAAAAGTGTTAAGGTCTATAATCCAGTAGCGATTCCAGCAGAAGTAAAGATATCCTATGACTCTATAAATAATACCATAATAGTAAAACCACCAACTGATGGTTATATAGAGGGACAAACTTATTCACTGCAAATTTCTAAAACTATAACGGGCTTAAATAGTAATTCGCTTAAGGCAGCTGTAAATATGAATTTTACTATAGCAGTAACAGATAATGTGCCGTTAATGAATACTGTTAATAAGAAATATGTTTATAAGCCATATGATACCACATTAGATAAAATGCTAGTTATACAAAGTAAACTAAGTCCTAAATATGGCATAGCTAATTATGAATTGATTCCTAGTAATAAAGATATTTATGAATATTTGAATCCTGAAAATTTTGAAAAGCATAATTATGCGGTATATCAATTTTTAACATTAAATTATATTCAGGGAATCACTGCAGAGGAGCTCGATAATGTATTAGAAGGCGAGGGAATACTAGAAGGTCAAGGTAAAACGTTTTTGAATGCTTGTAAGAAATATAATATTAACCCAGCATATGTTATTGCTCATAGTATTTTAGAAACCGGTCATGGTGGATCAGTATTAGCTAATGGTATAGTAGTTAATGTAGTTGCTGGGAGCCCAGTTGAGAGCAAAAAAACTTATAATATGTTCGGGATTGGAGCAAGAGATATAAATGCTAATAAATTAGGTTCGGAAAAAGCTTATACGGAGGGGTGGTTTACTCCAGAGGCTGCTATTGAAGGTGGAATTAAATGGATTTCTACTCAATATATAAACAATAATGATTATAAACAAAATACACTGTATAAAATGAAATGGAACCCAGCCATTCCAGCAAGTGTAGATTATCGTCATCAATATGCTACAGACATAGCTTGGGCATATAAGCAAAGTTATAAAATTAAAGAAATCTTAGATAAATGTAGTAATGCATCTTTAGTATTTGAAATACCTCAGTATAAATAGAACTAAGGGTATCCTATATAGGATACCCTTAGTCTATTTTAACTTGTCCATTATTATTTACTAATACCTTGAAATTATGAGCATCAGCATATTTTATAAACTCAGTTAAGTTAATGGTTGTATTACCTTTATTTCCAGAAATGAATATAGAAATTTTAAAACCATCATCAGCATGTGCTTTAGTTAGATATTTTTGCTTAATAGATTCATCTAGAATTAATTTTAAGGCCTCATCCAATGACTTATTTTCTAAAGGAAGAAGTCGCTTGATTTTATAGCCTCCAGAGCTTACTCCTTCGACTTTTTTAATTTTATCTGTACCCGTTACCTCCATCTTTATAGAAGAATTCATGTCTACAATAATGGAATAATTATTTTTATTATCTAAATATAATTTTTTTATTGAAAATAAAAGTACTGCCATGCATGCAATTACTAATAAATATTTCCAAATGGCAGCATTACGAAATTCTTCACCTGCATATGGTTCACCTATTTTAGGTTCAGTCGCATGCTTTTCAAGAGTAGCAAATTCATTCTTTGTGGTTATGATATACACTTTATTTTTTTCGATATTGATTACTTTACCAGCTTTTCGCATAAAGGCACCTCTTTCATATGATAATAAAGATAGAATATATTAAGCATATTTTATTATATATTAATGATTAGGTATATGAAATACTTATTAATACTTGACATAAGGTGAAAAAATTGGTATTTTCATTGTAGTTAAGTATTAAATTGTGTATTGATGTAGAAATATATAAAATATTTAATAGCATCGAAGATGATTAATAGCATCGAAGATGATTAATGATAAATAGAGGTATATTATGATAGAAGTATTAGGCATAAAGTTTTACGTATATATAGGCATTGTATTTATAGCCAACATTACAGTTATTCATATAAAAATGAAGATGGTAATGATTAGAAAATCTAAAGAATTTGATAAAAAAATTAATGCTACTACTAGTATATTTAGTTCTACAACAGACATTAATGATATTTTTAATAGGTTACTCGAAAATTTATATGAAATTCTAGATTATGATACTGCTATAAGCTTATTTAAAAATGGTAATAAATTTGAACTTATGGCTTGTCATGGGCATGAAGAGGAAACAAATCTAAGTAGTTATTTGCAGGATAATAAATGTATTGAACTATTAAAAAAAATCACAGAGTCTGGAGCAACCTATTATATTAAGGATTTAAAGAAGGTAGATTATATAAAGTATAGCACAGAGATTCAATTACTATTATACCATATGAGAAGTTTATTTATAATTCCTATAATTTATAAAGAGGGGATATATGGGGTAGTGATAATGCTAAACCATAAAAAGTCAGCCTATAATGAAAACGAGAGGACTAATGTTTTTTCCTTTGTCAGTCAAGTAGCCGTAGCTATAGAAAATGCTATGCTTTTTCAAAAACTGAAGGATATGGATAAGATGAAAACAGATTTTTTATCTACTGTTTCTCATGAACTTAGAACGCCCTTAACTTCAATTATTGGTTTTGCAGAAATGGTTAAACGAAAGTTTGAAGGAGCTATAGTGGAAGAACTAGATCTTGAAAATGAAAAAAATAAAAGATCAGTTGTTAAGATAAAGAGAGATATAAATATAATTTTATCAGAGGGTGAGAGATTATCCTGTCTTATAAATGATTTGTTAGATATATCAAGAATGGAAGCGGGAAAAGTTAGTTTGAATATGAGAGAAATTGACGTAGAAAAAATTATAACCCAGGTAATAACCTTAACCAATCCAATTATTAGAGACAAATCGCTTCAAGTTATACAAAATGTAAGAGAACCTCTTCCCAAAATTATGGCAGATAAAGATAAATTAATGCAGGTAATAATTAACCTTATTTCTAATGCTATAAAATTCACGCAGCAAGGGTGTATAGTTTGCACAGCTAGAGCAGTGGAGGAAAGTATAATAGTAAGTATTAGTGATACAGGGGTAGGTATTAGAGAGGAAGATAAAAAATATATATTTGAAAAATTCAGCCAAGTTGGTGATACTCTTACCAATAAACCTAGAGGCACGGGACTTGGATTAGCTATATGTAAGTATATTATTGAAGAACATGGTGGGGAGATATGGGTTGAAAGTGAAATAGGAAAAGGAACTGATTTTTCATTTAGTATACCTATTTCAAGGAAAAAATAAATAAATATCATAGCTTTTATATATAGAATAAAAAAAGTATTTCGTGTATAATATATTCATTGGAAACTTATATTAAGTTTACCAACTATAGTAATTAATGTTATAATAAAATATTAATAAGTTTTTTGTAAACTGTAAAATACATACTAACATTATATTTATAAGACTTGTGGTTTTGAAATCAAAGGGGGGTGGATTTTTGAGGAAAGATTCAGGAGTATTCAAAGTTCTGTTACTTATATTCCTTACTATTATTTTGTGTGGGAATTTTAAATATGTAATGGCAGTAGAAAAAACTGTCAAGATAGCGTTTGTGGGAGTAGACCATTCTCCATTAGTTGCAGGGGATAGTGAAAGTTTTTATTTAACCTCTGTGGGAGCTGAAAAAGTTAAATATAGAGTTTTTTTAATTAATGTTAATATGAATAAAAAAATAGAAATTACTAAGGGTTATACAGAGTCATTAGATGCTACTAAACCCTATATAGTTAGGCCCAATGAAGACTTTAAATTAGGTAAATACAAGCTTATAGTTTGGGTTAAAGAAGAAAATTCTGTAAAAAATTATGATAGTGAGTATATAGCTAGTTTAAACTGTGTAAATAGAGATGATAATAATAGAGTGTATTCAGCAGGAGATATGGACATTGATAGAGATGTTTATACAGTAGGCGAAAAGGTAACAATAAATGGAATTAAAAATATTAGTGGCATGAAAGGTCCATATACATATAAGCTTCATGTATACGATACTGAAACTAATGAATGGATATTAGATAATAAGGGTTATAGAAATAATTTAGAATGGGTGCCTACCAAAGCTGGAACTTATGTTTTAGTGGTTTGGGATATGTCTTATAATTCTACACTTTGGAAGAGCTTAATGAAGAATCCACAAAGCAAGTTATATGAAGGCTGGAAACTTAAAGTTATTACAGTAAAAGATACAGAAAAAAAGGTACAAGTATCTTTTGTGGGCGTTGGACATTCACCGCTAGTAGCAGGAGAAAAAGAGAAATTTTACATTACTTCAAAGTATGCAAAAAAGGTTCAATATAGAGCATGGATATATAGTGAAAACACAAAAACCTACGAAGATATTACTAATGGGTATACTCCTTTAGTTGACTCAGACAAACCTTACGAGATTTCTCCAGACAAGAAGTTTTGGGTTGGCAAATATAAACTTTGGATACAGGTGAGGGAAGAAAAATCTTTGAAGAAATATGATAATAGTTATGGAGCTTATCTAAATTGTGTTGAAAAAAATGCTAGCAATAGAGTGTATACCATAAATGATATGGATATAGAGAAAAGTACTTTCAAAGTAGGGGAAAAAGTAACAATAGGCGGAATTAAAGATATAAATGGAATGGCTGGACCATATACTTACAAACTTCACATTCTTAATACTACAACAGATAAGTGGATAAAAGACAATAAGGAATATAGAGGACAAATAGAATGGACGCCAACTGTTCCTGGTACATACATTTTAGATTTATGGACAATGTCTTCTAATTCTACACTATGGAAAGTTATGAAAAGTGATCCTAGTAAAAAACTCTATGAAGGTTGGAAATTAAAAGTTATAAAAGTTATCCCTGAAAACGATGAGGGTAATGAAGTAGAGCCAGTCAGGCCTTGCACTGAAGTTATTAGTTTTGATGAATTGTATGCTGCTATAGAAAACAAGTATGATGTAATAATAAATGATGTTAAGGTAGCTGCAGCATATAATAAAGCGAAAGACATTGTAAATAATATAACTAATAACAATATGGGGGATTTAGAAAAGGAATTAGCAATACATCAATATGTTGTGAAAAATACAGCATATGATTATGAAAATTATAAAATGGGGACATTGCCAAAAGATTCTTATACGGCTTATGGAACATTAATTATTGGTAAGGCTGTTTGCCAAGGATATGCTGATACAATGAAGTTATTATTAAATTTAGCTGGAATAGAAGCTAAAGTAGTAAAAGATGATGCCAATGTAAAAAAAGAACTTCATGCTTGGAATATGGTGAAAATAGATGGTGAATATTATCATCTAGATGCCACCTTGAATGATCCAGTTCCAGATGAGGGTGATAAGGTTAAATATACTTATTTTAATTTATCTGATGAAGAAATCGCTAATAAAGACCATGAGTGGAACAGAAAAAAATATCCAATAAGTGTAAGTGGAAAATTTCAATATCTACAATCAATGGAACATGCGGTTATTGATGGAACTTGGATATATTTCAGTAATGCATTTAAAGAACATAGATTATATAAAATGTCATCAGACGGAACAATACAAGCGAAACTTGTTGATTCCGAATGTTGGTTTATAGCAATGGATGAACAATGGATTTATTACAGTAATTGGTCTAATGGGGGATATTTATATAAGATTAGAAAAGATGCCCTTGGTAAGACTATGTTAAATAAAGATGTGACTATGGACACCAAGGTACAGGGTGATTGGATATTATATAAAAATGGGACAGATAACAAAAACTATAAAATAAAAAAAGATGGAAGTGAGCGACAATTAGTAAATTAGGCATGTGAAAAAACACCAAAAATATTAATGAGGTGGTTAATTTTTAAAAAAAACTTAACCATCCCATTAGTGATTAATTTTTTTATGGGGGTAAAAATCTAAAGGTTTACAAAAAACATTAATGGGGGCAAAAAATGAAAAAGAAAATGTACATAATAAGTTTTATAGTATTGTTTTTCGCAATAATAGGATTTCAATACAAAGTGGAATATGATATAAGGAGGCAACCACCATCTACTAAGTGGAGCAAGGAGGTTGCTATATCTAAAGGGAATATAACATGCTTTCCTAGAATATTAAAAAATGATAAAAATAACATTGTAGCTTTCAATGATGGGGGTAAGTTACAGGTTGTAGTTACAGATGATTTAGGGAAAAAAATAGTGGAAAAAAGCTTTGAAACTAAAGATACTTTGGTTAAAGAGGTGAATTTATTAAAAGGGCAAGGTTTTTTTTATCTTAGTTACAATTCCTATGATAATGGTGCCAACAGTTTAAAAATTATAAAATTGGATAAAGAACTAAAGGAATTAGATAGGACGAAAATAGAAAACATAACGCAGACCTATCAAATAGGTGAAGATATTTTAATAGTGGGTTATAAAGACAAAATTCAAGTATTAGATGTGGCTAAAAATTCTAAGATCAATTTTAATATAAAGGGTGCAACCTTATTTTCAGGTGTTAAAACTGAAAGTGGGTGTATGTTTACATATTGCAATGGAGAAGAAGGCTTTAGTTATATAACAGTGCAGGATGGAGTAGCATCATTGCCTAAAGTAGCAGGGGTACTTAACAAAAGTGCATCTATGACATTTAATAATACCGCTACTGCAAGCGATAGCAAAAATGGATATTTATTAATTGAATACAGTGTGCAAGGAGAAATTGTAGGGACTAGGATTCTAGAATTTGCCTTGGATGGAAGCAGTAAAAACTCTAGTGAATTGTATATTGATAATAATAGAAATATTTTTAACGTTGTTGGAACCTATTCCAAAGAAGGGGCTAGATTTTTTGCCACAGCTGATAGAATATTTGGAACTAAAGATAGCCAGCAGAGTATAGTTGATTTTATTTTAAAGGATAATAAGGTAGCTAGCTATAGCTTTGCATCTAGACTATCAGGCCTTACGACTTATCCTGCAATAAGCGGAGATACAATTGCATACGCCAGTTATAATAAAGAAGATGAGTATGGAATATATCTAGGATCACAAAATGAGCAGTTTAAGAAAGTTAATAATGTCCATTTAGCAATAGAAACAAAGCAGGCCCAATTAAATACTCTTCAGGGGTTTGTATATAGTTTTGTTTACGTACTATATTCTATTAAATGGATAATACCTGTAGTCCTCCTAATATCTATTATGACTTTTTTTTCTTATTGTCTTTCGGATAAGAAAAAGAAAGTATATTTCATACTTATTTCCATTGGAAGCTTTGCATTAAAAACCGCAGTTGTATTGAGCAACTCCTATGGAGATAAGATGTATTTACTTCCACAAATTTTAGCACACAAATGGGTTTCAGTATTGATTGGTGTTGTTATAAGTACAATATGCTATTCCTTTGGATATAAACTTTACGAAAAAGATTTAGAAGCAATGCCAATTAGTAAATTTGGTATAGCTTTAGTATTGGATACAATATTAACTATGATGGTATTTGTACCTTTCTTTATTACATTTTAACAATATCCTTCTGAAGTCGTTGCAGCTTCGCAGGTGATGATTTAATAGCCTAATAAAGTATGTTAGGCACTCTTAAATAAAAAATCCCACAAACATTAAAAAAGTTTGTGGGATTTTCTATATTGTATACGTCTAAATATATGAGAACTAAATTTAAGGAGGGATTTTTATGAGAAAAATAGGTACAATTACTTCTTCAGTAGGTCTAATCTTTCTAGGTATCTGGATGATTATAAATATGAATAATCCAGAGCTGGGAACTCAATTACTTATATGGTGGCCTGCAATTTTCATTTTACTTGGAGTAGAGATATTAATACGGGTTACTAGAAGAAAAGAGGGAGATAGAATCCAATTTAACTACTTTACTATTTTAATTATATTTCTGTATTTAGGTATAAATACATTTAGTAATTTGTCTGGAAACTTTGGAAACCTAATAGACAGAATTGGATCTGGTATTGAATTTAACGGCGGAGATTTTAAGTTAGGATCCTTAAATGATACAAAAAAAATAAGTGTATCTAAAACCTTATCTATTAGTGGCAATAGACTTGTATTTAAAGCTTCCAATGCAGATATTAAGATTTGTAAATCAGAAGACAAAAATATAAGAGTTGAAGCAGATGTCTATGTGAAAGAAAATAGCTCAGTTAATGATTATAAAATAGTTGAAGAGAAAACTATGGAGGGGTATGAGGTTAATATTAAAGAAAGTTATATTAAACGGGTTAAGGCATATATATATGTACCTGATGGATACAATTTGAAAATTGATGTTGCTAATTGTCAAGTAAAGACTATTGATACAAATATAAAATCAGATATAGATATAGATGCAAGCAATGCAAATATTTCCTTACAGGGAGACATTAAAAAAAGTAATATAAATGTTTCTAATGCTAATATATTTTTTAGAAATAAACTTTGTACCGATATAAATATAGATGCAAGTAATGGTAAAATTACTGTATACACAGAGGATAAAAACTTAAATGTAGAAGCAGATATAAATAGTGGCGTATGTACAGTAAATGGAGATAAAAAAATAAACAGAGGAATATCAACAAAGATTGGAAATGGTCAAGGGAAAATTAAAGTTGATGTTAATAATGGCGTAGTGAGTGTCGATAGTCAGGAGTGATATATTTGGAAGATCATCAAATAGTAGAGAGACTAAGAAATAAAGACAATGAGTGCTTTATTGAAACAATAAATAAGTATAAAAGAAAAGTTATATCTTTGTGTTATGCATATACGCAGGATTACTTTGAAGCTGAAGACTTGTCTCAAGAAGTATTTATTGCTTTGTATAATAATATAGTGAAGTTTAGAGAAGAATGTTCACTATCCACATATATCTATAAAATATCAATGTCAAAAGCCTTAGATTATAAGAGAAAGAGGAGTATAAAGGGTTTTTTAACTGGACTATTTAATACTAATATTCAGCATAATGAATGTGACATAGATGAGAAAAATCATATTAGACAATGTATTAATAGTCTTCCACGAGATTTGAAACAAGTAATAGTATTATATTATTATATAGGTTTAAGCCAAAAGGAAATAGCTAGCGTTATAAATATATCTCAAAAAACTGTAGAGGGAAGAGTTTATAGGGCAAAACAAAAACTGAAGATAGAAATTCAAAGGGGGGATATCACAGTATGCAAGAAAATTGGGATGATCTAGATAGGCTTATACTAAATTCCTTTGAAGAATGTGAAACGACTAACAATTATAATGAAAAGCTAATGAGTAAATTGCAAAAAACTAAAAAAAATTCAATAGACATACCTGCTATGTCATTAATTGTTGCAGGGCTCACTATGATAATGATAATTAGTACGAACTTACAATATAAAATAATTAATACACAATATAAATTAAAAACAGAAATTATGGTTGTTCAATATAAATATAATGAAAAAATGGATATTTTAAAACATTTGATAGGAGATGGGTATAATGCAAAAAAGAAGTAGTTTTTTAACCTTTATGTCGTCCTTAGTTCCTGGACTCGGGTATATGTACTTAGGACTTATGAAAAAAGGAATACAAGCAATGGTTATATTTTTTCTGATAGAGCCCTTATTTAACTTTATTGGGTTAGGTGGATTAGCAAGAATAATAATAATACCACTTTGGTTCTATTTGTGCTTTGACACATTCAATATAGCTCACAGACTTGATAGAGGAGAAAATGTACGTGACTCTGATTTTATATTTAATCAATATCACAATTCAAATAATAGTGAAACTTTTAATAATAGTGAAAATTCAAGTAATAGTAAAAATTTAAATGATGATATAATAAAAAACATGAAGGGGAAGGGTGGGTTAATAGTAGGCTATGGATTAGTAATAATAGGTTTTCTTTCAATTATTAATAAATTATTTCCAGATAATACAATATATTATTTTATAAGACACAGCATAGGAGCATACTTTGTACCAGTACTTTTTGTATTTGTGGGAGTATATCTTCTAGTTAAAAAGAAATAGTATAAGGCACCTATTAAAATAAATTAAAAGAGCTGTCTCAAAATAGAGAGTAATTTCTATTTTGAGACAGCCCTTTTTCATTATAGTATAGGAGAAAGTAACCTTGAAACAGATTCCTTGAACTTAACAATAAAACTTCTATTAGTATATTTTTGGAGAGTTAGCTCCTCACAAAACTTTAAATCATTATTAAAAAAATCATCTAACTTAGAAGTTATGTCTTTATCATATATAAAAGCATTAATTTCGAAGTTCAAAGTAAAACTTCTAATATCCAGATTAGCAGTTCCTACAGAGCTTATAGAGCCATCAATAGAAAGAAATTTACTATGGAGAAAGCCCTTAGTGTAGGTATAACATTTGACACCAGATTCTAATAGCTCTCCCATATATGATGTGGAAGCCCAATACACAAAGGGATGATCTGGCTTACTAGGTATCATAATACGCACATCTACTCCAGACAGCGAGGCTATTCTTAAAGCTTCCAATATACTGTCATCTGGAATAAAATAAGGAGTTTCAATATAAATATTTTTTTCTGCTTTACTAATCATTTTTAAATAACCATTTTTAATAGAATTGAAAGTGGAATCAGGACCGCTTGAAACCATTTGAAGACCGGTTTTACCAAGGTGGGTTCTATGAGGGAAATATTTGCTATCAAAAACAGAGTCTTCATTGGAAGCAAATCTCCAATCCATTAGGAAGTGCAATTCCAATGCATCTATTGCATCTCCTTGTATGAATAAATGGGTATCTCTCCAAAAACCAAACCTTTTAGAAAGTCCTAAATATTCATCACCAATATTAAAACCACCGATAAAGGCGTACTTACCATCAATAGTGCAAATTTTACGGTGATTTCTAAAGTTTACTCTAAGATTTATATAAGGAAGAAAGGGAGGAAAGAAACAAGCAACCTTTCCTCCAGCCTTAGTTAAAGAAGCGAAAAAAGACTTAGGAACTTTGAGGCATCCCATACCATCATAGAGTAAATTTACCTCTACTCCTTCTTTAGCTTTTCTACATAAAATATCAAGAATAGTATTTCCTAAATTATCATTTTGAAATATATAATACTCCATATGAATGTATAGCTTTGCATTTTCAAGGGTTTCTTTAAGTTGATCGAACTTTGACTTACCATCAGTAAATATAGTTACTTGGTTATTATTAGTGTAAAAGGCATTATCACTACAAAGATTAAGCTCCATCATATCAGAATATTTACTTAAAAAAGGATTACTTTTAACTAAAGAGTCATTGCTTAAAAATTCCTTTTGTTTATCAATAATTGAGGTGAGATTTTCTTTTTCTTCTTTTTTCAATGAAAACAATTTTTTTTTCTTCAAATTTTGACCAAGAAATAAGTATATAATAAACCCTATACTAGGTAAAAATAGTAATACCATAAGCCAAGTCCAAGTGCTTGCAGGGTTTTTTCGTTCAAAAAACACAACTACTAAGGCGAAGAGGATATTAATAATAAACAATAAATTCAAAAAATGTAATAATAGTTCAGGTGTAAACATATGAACCTCCAAAAAATTTATTATATATGATATATATTATACATATAAAAGTGTGTAAAAAACATGTAAAAAATAAAACATACATGAAATTATTCAATATATTAAAATAAAATAGAAATATTTTAATTTTATAATTTATATTAGTAAAGGAATAGTGAGTTATATGATATAATAATATTAAATTGCTAAAGTCAATTTATGGGGGATAGGGGTATGGGCGTAGTTCATAGAAAAGTTAATGAGGAAATAAGCCAATCCTTAGAACTTATAAAAGAATTAGAGTATGTGGTGAATGAAATCCAAAAAAACAAAGTTTTGTTTAATTCTGATATTCAAAATATGTCCTTAGCGAGCAAACTGTGTATATTAGAAAAATGGGTTAGTTATGTAGGATGCTACAATGGACTTAATGAAATTAGGAAAAAATATAAAAATAAACTTATATTAAAAAGTGCAGAAGATTCACACACTAAATTTAAAAATATATTGTTGATTTATGTTACTACCATAGCAATACGTAAAAACTCTATATTATTGGTGAGCATCATAGATAAAAACAGGTATCTTGAGTCAATGTTAAATGAAAGTAGGCCTGAATACAATATCAATAAAAAACAATATTATTACATTACACAAGAAATTACAGAAATTTCTTATATGATATCTTTATTTAGAAATAAACATTACTTTGATTTTATGGTAAATGACTATGAAGTTTCTGGTTACCTGCGAGATAAAATTGAAAGAGAATTATTAGATTATGCAAGTTGTAATTATTCAAATGTACTAAAACTTGTTAAAAATCATAAAAATATTGTCTTCAACAATGTAATTCAATTTTTGGGAAAAAATGTTTTTGATTTTTGGTTCCCATTTCAAAGATGGGTTGCTATAAGTATTACTGGAGTTGATTATTCTAGTAGAAAAGAAAAGTATGTTAGCAATGAAGATATTAATATTATCAAAGGTGAATTGCTGCCAGGTGATATACTTTTAAAGAAAAACAATTATCAATTAACAAACTTGGGATTACCTGGATTCTGGACCCATTCTGCTATTTATATAGGTTGCTTAGAAGAATTAGATAAGTACTTTGAGGACATGCCACTAGGGGATTACTTGTGTGTTTCGGAGTATTTAAAAGTAATATATCCTAAGGTATACCATAGTTTATGTGAAAAAAATAATAGACTATATATTATAGAAGCTATTGCCGCCGGTGTGGTAATAAATTCTCTAGATGTTATTGCAAAAGTCGATTATTTTTCTGCACTACGTCCTAAACTATCAAAGGAAGACAAATTAAAAGCACTATTTGTAGCCTTTGAATATTTAGGAAAGGCATACGATTATAATTTTGATATTATGACAGATAACGCTTTGTTTTGTAGTGAACTAATTTATAAGTCTTATTTATCTTCAAGCAATAAGAGAGGGCTTACATTTACATTAGAGCCAAAAGCAGGTAGGTTATTACTTTCACCTAATAGTATTATTAAAAAATTTGATGAAGAATTTAATAGTGAAGATGCAGAATTCGATTTTGTACTATTTTATGATGGTAGTGAAAGAGAAAGAAAAGCGGTAAGGAAAAGTGCAAAGGATTTAAAGACAACTTGGAAATTGACTAAGTGGACAATCATAAAGCGTAGGGTTATTTTAAATACAGAAACAAGGTATCCTGTAGTGAAATTTCATTCAGCATTATCAAAGTTAAGAATTATTTTATATGGTATGTTTTATTAATCGTGATATATGTATATAATATAAGGTATGTATTAAAAAAAATAGTTAAAAAATTAGATTAAACTCTAAAATAGAAAGTAGGATAAATAATAAATATGAGAAATATAAAAATTGTAATAGAATATGATGGTACTAAGTATAAAGGATGGCAAAGACTTGGAGATAGTGACAATACAATTCAACACAAAATAGAAACCGTTTTAAGTAAAATGGCTGGAGAAAATATCGAAATTACAGCTTCAGGCAGAACAGATGCAGGAGTTCATGCAACAAATCAAGTAGCAAACTTTAGAACAGAAGCTGCAATGCCTACACATAAGATGCGTAGTTATTGCTATGAATATTTACCTGACGACATTGTAGTTAAGACAGTGGAAGAAGTAGATTTGAATTTCCATGCTAGATACAATGCCAAGGTTAAAAAATACGTATATAATATATGTAATAACAAAGCACACAATGTATTTAATAGAAAATATGAGTACCATATACCACAACCTCTAAATGTTGAAAAAATGAGAAAAGCAGCAGGATATTTAATAGGGGAACATGACTTTCAAAGTTTTACAACACTTAAAACTAAGAAAAAATCTACTGTCAGAAACATTTACACTATAAATATTGTGGATGAAGATGGAAATATAGAAATTAGTATTCAAGGAAATGGATTTATGAAAAATATGGTACGATTAATAGTTGGAACCCTTGTTGAAGTAGGGCTGGGTGAAAGACCTGCAGACGGAATCAACGATATTTTAGATAAAAAAGAAAGAAAATATTCAGGACACATTGCACCAGCTAAAGGATTATTCCTAGAAGAAGTTAATTATTAAAAACTTAGCGGCTGCTAGGTCATAATATGAACAATGCATTAAATAACTCTAAATGTTGTTTAGTGGCTATAAAAAACAAATATAATATTAATACCTTGCCTCCTAATATGTTAAAATATGGAGGTAAGGTATTTTTTATAATTACGCATAAAAGCCATTAAGAGACCAATACTATTAGTCTCTTAATGGCTTTTATGCAAATAAATATAAACTATATGTTTACATAGGTCAAATTACAGTATACCTTCATTTTTCAATATATCTTCAATTTCATCAACTTTTTTAGAAAGAATATAAAAACTTTCTTTTAATATATTTTTTGGAAGAGGAGTTTCTTTTATAGTTTTTTCTAGGGCGTCTATAGTTTCTAGTGCATCATCAATTCCCTTTTGTGCTAGCTTTATGTTGTTCTCTTTCATTTTTTAATCTCCTTTAACTTATGTTATTTTTTAGTATACCTATGTTTTAATGTTAGTAACCACTAATTTGAAATCAACAAGGAATTTTTTTATGGAAAAGCATAAGATTACATTTTCTTATTCTTATAAACCTTATTTTTAACATCTTTTAAAATAGAATCTAGTCCCTTGAATCTTAAGTCAGGAAAGGCTTTTATAAGTCTTGAATAATCAGGATATTTTTTAATAACCAAGGAGTCATATTTTAATTTCAATTCTTTTATAATATTTTCAATTTCAGACTTCTTCTTACTAACTTTCATTTCGGCACTTTCTATTAAACTATCCAACTTAATTTTAAGTTCAGACATATCCTTAGTATTTCCTAAATTCAACTTAAAATCTGATAGTTTCTCAGTTAATTCTGAATATACTGTATTTAACTGGGTTAACAGACATCGCAATTTATATACAGTTATTACAGTAGTTGTAAAATCCATAATAAAATAGAGGAGAGTAATATAAAAAAGTATTATGCCGGGTGTAGGTGGTATTGAATTTACTATATAAACAATATATGGATGAACTACCTTCAAAATGAACATGGAAACAAGCCCCCATATTATAGAAAAGGACAAGCAAATTCTTCCATGAAGATTATAGGGTTCATCACTGTAATCCCACCAAGTACTATTAAACGTAGTCTCTAGAATATATCCTGTCATGTATTCTAGAAAAGAAGTTAAGATTATTGAACCTAAAAAGAGAAAAATATAATTAGACTCTATAGGTTTTAGCAAAACAATTATGGATAGTGTACCAAAACCATAAATAGGGCAAAAAGGACCATGGAGGAAGCCTCTATTAACAAATTCACTTTTCTTTATTGTGGCGTAGACTGTTTCAAGACACCAGCCCATAAAGGAATAGATAATAAAATAACAAAAAAGTGTAAATACACTAGAGTTTAATAAAGGTACATTAATCATATAGTAACTCCTTTTTTTATTGTTAACGACATTTCAGAAGGATAGTCGCCCACTTTTATAAGTAGGGGAATATATATAATAACAAAGATAAAACTTTAGTGGGAGGATAACAATTGATAATTGTTATCTGCACCAGAGGTCTACAAAGAGGGGAATTTCCTTTTGAAGTCGTTAATATTGCAACTTTGAAGATGATGATTAATTGTATATGCAACAAGAAAATAATAACACAAAAAATGTTTTTTTTATAGTATATGTAGTGAATAAACTATTAATAGATGAAATGAATAAAATATAAATACATGCAATTATATATAAATAGCTACATATATATTAATGAACCACTGATAATTTAAATGCTAGGGGGAAAATGTATGATAAATATTATTTGGTTTTTAATTCTATTCTTAGGTATAATTATTGGGATTTTTACAGGGAAAGCAGAAGTCCTATCAAAGGCTGTTGTTTTAGGAGCAGCTGGTTCTGTTGAACTTGTAATAGGTCTGGTTGGAATGATATGTCTTTGGTGTGGCATAATGAAAATTGCTGAAAAAAGTGGACTAACTGATAAATTGGCAAATATACTTAGGCCAATTTTAAAAATTATATTTAAAGGTGCTGGAAAAAACCAGAAGGTAATGTCTAGTATTACTATGAATTTAACAGCCAATATGATGGGGTTATCTAATGCTGCTACTCCTTTTGGTATAAAAGCTATGGAAGAGATGCAGAAAAATAATAAGGTCAAAGATACAGCTAGCAATGATATGGCATTATTTTTAGTTTTAAATGCTGCCTGTATTCAATTTCTGCCTACAACAGTGATATCTATAAGAGCTGCTTATAATTCACAAAATCCAGCAATTATTATACTGCCAGCTATAATTGCAACAGGTACTGCTGCAATTTTAGGGGTAGTTTATTGTAAAATTTTACAACGTTATTTTTAACGACATTTAAGATTCAAAGAAGATGAGCAGCTGCGAGGATAATGATTTAATGTAAAAATATTAAAAATTGATATTGAAATTTAAATGGGGTAGGTGAAATAGAGTGATTGTAGGTAATTTACTATCATATATTTTAAAGGGAATAATTCCAATTATCATTGGATTTGTAGTAATGTATGGAGTTATTAAGAAAGTAAAGGTATACGAGTGCTTTGTTGAAGGCGCAAAGGATGGAATAAGCATTTGTCTTAGAATTTTTCCATACCTTCTAGCTATGATTATAGCTGTTAATGTATTTAGGGCTTCCGGTGCTTTAGACTTATTTATTTATTTGGTAAAACCAGTTGTTATGTTTATTGGCCTTCCACCAGAGGTTGTCCCTTTAGTTTTAATAAAACCCCTTTCAGGAAGTGGAGCCCTGGGAGTATTTACTGATATCATAAAACAATATGGTGCAGATAGTTACATAGGACTCGTGGCATCTATAATAATGGGCTCCACGGAAACCATCTTTTATACCTTGACAGTATATTTTGGAGCAGTAAGTATAAAGAAAATTAGACACACATTAGTGGCAGCTATACTAGCAGATATTACAGCAATTATAATGGCGGTTAACTTAGCCAAGTTTTTCTTTTAGTAGAATTTCAGGAAAATACAAAATATACACATTAAGGGGATGGGTATAGAATATATTGTAAAAAAAGAGAAAGTATGATAATGTTAATGTGTATATTAGTTTGCTAAAAAATTAGTAAGCTAAAAAAACATATCATAAGAGTAGATAACAATTGTTGTCTACTCTTATGGAATAGTGGGAGGGTTAAGATATGATTGAAATTACAAATGTAAACAAAAGTTATAACGGCAAGAATAAAGCCGTAGACAACATAAGTCTAACTATAAGAGATGGGGAAATATTTGGATTTTTAGGTCCAAATGGAGCAGGTAAAACTACTACTATAAAAATGATTACGGGTATATTAAGTGCCGATAGCGGAAAAATCACTATCAATGGAATTGATATAGAAAAAAATGATTTAGAGGCTAAAAAACAATTTGGATTTGTACCAGATAATCCGGACATGTTCTTAAGACTTAAAGGTATTGAGTATTTGAACTTTATGGCGGATATTTATGATGTACCTAGTAACCTTAGAAAAGAAAGAGTCGAAGCCTTAGGAAATAGATTTGAAATGAGCAATGCGTTAACAGACCAAATTCAAAGTTATTCTCATGGTATGAGACAAAAAATAATCATTATGGGTGTACTCATTCATGAGCCAGAAGTTTGGATTTTAGATGAGCCAATGACGGGGCTTGATCCCAAATCTTCCTATGTTTTAAAAGAAATGATGAAGGAACATGCAAATAATGGGAAAAGTGTATTTTTCTCAACTCATGTTCTAGAAGTAGCTGAAAAACTATGTGATAGGGTTGCTGTAATAAACAAGGGGAAAATATTATTCTGTGGAACACTAGATGAACTAAGGGAACATTTTAAAGCCAGCGGGTCCCTTGAAAAAATCTTCTTGGAGATGACTGAAAATGAGTAAATTTATAGCGCTAACTAAGGTGCTATTAAAAACAGGAACTGGATCATCTAGTAGCAAGAAAAATAAAAAGAAAATAAAAGGGCTATTGCTTGGACTGCTTTTAGTACTAGCATTCACACCTATGGCAATAATGTTTGGAGAGTTTATATTTACGGCCTATGATGCATTACATCAAATTGGACAAGAAGCAATTATATTGGGATTTGGACTATCTATTGTTAGTGTTGTTATTTTCTTCTTTGGTATTTTTTATGCTATGAGTGTATTTTATTTTTCTATGGATGTAGAAAATTTATTACCACTACCTTTTAAGCCTTGGCACATCATGGGGGCTAAATTTGCTGTAGTATTAATTTATGAATACCTGACAGAAATTATATTTTTTGCGCCTACACTAATTGCTTATGGGATAAAGAGCGGTGGAGGGGTATTGTATTATGTTTATGGAGTTATTATATTTTTACTTTTGCCTATAGTTCCACTAGTAATTGCCTCTGTAATTAATATGATTATAATGAGATTTACTAATATTGCAAAAAATAAGGATAGGTTTAGATTAGTAGGTGGACTTATAGCTATGGTATTTGGTGTAGGAATGAACATATATATCCAAAAGTTTTCACAAGATTTAAGCGGAGCAGAAATTACTGAAATGTTTTCAAAAGGAAACAACTCCCTAGTTGATTTGGCTACAAAGATGTTTCCAAGTACTAAGATAGCTGTAAACAGTTTAATTAATACTAGTAATGTTAAGGGTATTATTAATTTAATATTATTTATAGTTGTAACAGTAGCTGCATTAATGATATTTATAATATTAGGTCAAGCATTGTATTTTAAAGGGGTTATGGGGGTATCTGAAACATCCTCAAAGAGAAAAACTCTTAGTAGTAACGAGCTTATAAAAAATACAACACAAAATTCTTCTCAAAAGATATATATATTAAAAGAATTAAAGATTTTATTTAGAACGCCAATTTATTTTATGAATTGTGTACTTATGAATTTTTTATGGCCTATATTTTTACTTATACCAATTTTCGCTCAAAAGGGAGGTTCAGGGCAACTTAAGCAATTATCTGGGTTTTTACAAGGTGGTAAGAGTACAGGAATAACATTAGGCGCTTTCTTTGCATTTATGATTTTTTCCTCTTGTAGTAATGCTATTGCTACTACAGCAATATCAAGAGAAGGTAAAAATCTATTTATGTTAAAATATATACCTATGAAATATAAAGATCAGCTTATGGCAAAGGCATTAGCTGCAGTAGTACTCGGAGTAGCTGGGATGCTTATGATAAGTATAGTTGCGTTGGTATTACTTAAATTGCCATTGGATTTAGTTTTATTAATGATTATAGTTGGTTTTTTAGGAATACTATTTACATCCTTTATAGGGATATTTATTGATTTGAATTTTCCGAAACTTCAGTGGGATACAGAGCAGGAGGCAGTAAAGCGAAACTTTAACGTTATGATTAGTATGATTATTTGCATAGCTTTAGGTGGGCTTACGGTATTTATAATTATTAACTTTGAACTAACTAAATGGATTGTATTTGCCTTAATAGTAGGTTCATATGGGATTTTGGATTTACTGCTATATTATCTACTAGGTACAAAAGGCGTAAAAATGTTAAAAAAAATAGAATCATAAAATATTATGCTCTAAGTATAATTTTAGGATTTTAGGATAAAATGTTGACATAGTGATTTATTTGCAATATAATTATCATTAAACAAATGCAATGATGAGAAGAGTAATAAGCTTAAATGCTAAAAGAGAGCTGAGATAGGTGAAAATCAGTAGCAGGCCAGCTTATGAACATGGTCTTTAAGCTGATTATCTGAATTTAATTATTAGGATAATACGGGCGCAACCGTTATATTGACAGGTGATGATGGTCACTAAGTGAGATTTTTATAGTGATATAAAGATGAATTAGAGTGGTAAAACGTTAATACGTCTCTAAACAGAAAGGTTTTTCTGTTTAGAGACTTTTTTTTATTCCCTAGAAAATTCTAATGTTTGGGGATCACTATAACAAAAACAATATATTTTATTGTGGCTAAAATCAACAACTATAAATAATTTTAAGTATGAGAGGTAGGAGAAAACTATGACTAAAAAAACTTATTACATTACTACACCAATTTATTATCCATCAGCAAATTTGCACATAGGGAATACCTATACAACAGTTGCGGCGGATGCAATTGCTAGATTTAAGAGACTTACAGGCTATGATGTAATGTTCTTAACAGGAACAGATGAGCACGGTCAAAAGATTCAAACAATAGCGCAGGAAAAAGGGGTTACTCCAAAAGCCTATGTAGATGAAATAGTAGCAGGTATACAAGAGTTATGGAAAATGATGGATATAAGTTATGATAAATTTATAAGAACTACAGATGATTATCATAAAAAGGCTGTTCAAAAACTATTTAAGCAGTTGTACGATCAGGGAGACATATACAAAGGTGCATATGAAGGTTGGTACTGCACTCCTTGTGAATCTTTTTGGACAGAAACCCAAGCCGTAGATGGAAAATGTCCTGATTGTGGAAGACCAGTAGAAAAGGCAAAGGAAGAAGCATATTTCTTCAAAATGTCAAAATATGCTGACAGACTGATAGAGTACATTGAATCTCATCCAGAGTTTATTCAACCAGAATCAAGAAAAAATGAAATGTTAAATAACTTCTTAAGACCAGGTCTTCAAGATTTATGCGTTTCAAGAACAACCTTTAATTGGGGTATACCAGTGGAATTTGATCCAGGCCATGTTATATATGTATGGGTAGATGCCTTATCTAACTATATAACGGCTCTAGGATATAATGGAGAGGACACTTCTCTTTATGAAAAATTCTGGCCGGCAGATGTGCATTTAATAGGCAAGGATATACTAAGATTTCATACTATCTATTGGCCAATTATGCTAATGGCATTAGAGCTACCTCTCCCTAAACAGGTATTTGGTCATGGATGGCTTCTTGTTGATGGTGGAGTAAGAATGGCAAAATCTAGAGGGAATGTAGTAGACCCCGTAGTATTAGTTAATCATTTTGGAGTGGATGCTGTAAGATACTACTTACTTCATGAAATACCATTTGGTTCTGATGGAACATTTACTAGTGAAATATTTATAAAGAAAACAAATTCAGACCTGGCTAATGATTTAGGAAATTTATTATCAAGAACTGTAACAATGATAGAAAAATATTTTGATGGAATTATTCCAGTGCCTAAAGATACAGCAGATGTTGATAATGAACTTATAGAACTAGCACTTGCAGCACCAGGAAAAGTAGAAAAAGCTATTGATGAGTTAAAAATACCTGAAGCATTGGACCATGTTTGGGCGCTTATAAGACGAACTAACAAGTATGTAGATGAAACAACTCCATGGATACTTGGAAAGGATGATACTCAAAAGGGAAGACTAGGTACAGTATTGTACAATTTAGCAGAATCCTTAAGAATGACATCAGTGTTAATATCAGCATTTTTACCAACTACAAGTGGCAAAATAAACCTTCAACTAAATGTAGAGGTAGCTACTTGGGATAGCTTATCATCCTTCAATGGAACGATTGCAGGAACAAAAGTTAATAAAGGTGAAGTAATGTTCCCAAGAATAGATGTGGAAGCTAAAATAGAAGAACTTAACAAACTTGTAGAAGAGACTAGGAAAGCAGCACAAAAACCTACTATGGAGAAAATAAAAGAAGAAATTACTATAGAAGATTTTGAAAAAATAGATATGAGAGTTGTTAAAGTATTAGAATGCGTGCCAATGAAGAAATCCAAAAAGCTTCTAAAGTTAAAAGTAGATTTAGGTGGAGAAATAAGGCAGGTAGTTTCAGGAATAGCTCAAAACTATAAACCAGAAGATTTAATTGGAAAGTATGTAGTATTAGTGGCTAATTTAAAGCCTGTTACACTTAGAGGTGAATTATCCCAGGGAATGATAATTGCAGCAGCTACGCAGGACGATAGCAAGCTATTTGCAGTATCAATACCAGGTGAGTTACCTACTGGAAGTATAGTAAGGTAATTCTAATAAGAAAGCATGAAGTGCTACTAAATTGGCTTCATGCTTTTATATTTAATTATATTGTAGCATCGAAGATTAAGATTGATTGTACCTTGTTTAAAATAAAACAGTCTATTGAATTTTGTGAAGGTTAGATTTATAATTAGTAATTGTGACTATTTCAGAGAACTACAAAGGGCAAAACAATTAATAATTGTTTTGTACTACAAAGAACTACAAGGGGGTAAAATAATATGAAATTTCTTATTGGTTCCTTAGTTGGAGCTATTATCGGGTACATAACCAACTGGTTAGCTATAAAAATGTTGTTTAAGCCACATAAAGAAATTAGAATTGGTAAATTTAAAGTTCCATTTACTCCAGGTCTTATTCCAAAAGAAAAGTCTAGAATTGCTAAAAGTGTAGGTGAGTCTATAGGGCAACATCTTTTGACAAAGGAAACAATTCTGCAGTCATTGTGCAGTGAAAATATGAATGAACAATTAGACTTTTGGGTGCAAAGTAAAATTTCTGATATAGAGAATAGTCAAGATACAGTAGAAAATGAGATAAAGGCTTTACTCGGCGATGAATATTGTGATTTTATACAAAATACCAACAGTAATATTTCTAAATTATTTATTGATTATATAAATGAAGAAGGAGTTAAACAAGCTATTGGTACATATGCAAATGGGCAAATAATGTTAGAATTAGCGACTACACCAGGAGTCATTTGTCAAAGCGAGTTATATAATTCAATAAAAAACAAAGTGTTAGATGTGGCTATTGAGTATAAAGATACAGAAAAATTTTATGGGGAAATTGAAAATATACTAGAAGAAAAAGTAAATGGGCTAAAGGTTTTAGATAAGAACTTTGAAGATGTTATACCTAAAGGGATAACAGATAATATAAAAGTATATGTTTATGGCAAAAGATATGATATTTCCATGGCAATAAAGAGAATGATGAAGGAAGAAAAGACTAAAAAGAAATTGAGACAAATTGTAGGAGAAACAATAACAACTAAACTAAATCCTATGGTAGCAATGTTTGTGAATGCTGACAGCACTTATGAAAAAGTTGTTACGGGTATAAATGAGTTCTTAGATGAAGACGAAAACCATAATGATATTGCATTAATGATTAATGATATAATAGATAAATTTTTGAAGAGTTCAGTTTCTAGCCTATTCTCTGAATTTTCTAAAGAAGGAATTCATGATGGCATAAAGCCTTTAATTAAGTTACTTACTACAGAGGTTGTAGATGAAAAACTTATTAGAAATACCTTAGATAAGCTTGAGGATAAGTTTAATAGTTATGTATCTATTGAGGCGATGCTTGAAAAATCAGGTATAAATTATAAAAATGAGATAGAAAAGATTATAAAGGGTCGTATAGAAGCTATGGCAGAAAGCAATTCTGTAAAAATAAAAATAGCAGAAATAGTTTCAGTAATTATTAATAGATTGCTAAATGTAGAGATGAAATCAATATTTGAGGGTGAAGGGGATAAATTATCTAAGTCCATTTCTAAAGTAGTTAAAGAGTTATACAATAAATTTATAGAGAATAAGGCAGCTGACGTAATTGAAGTCTTAGATATAGCTAAGATAGTTGAAGATAAAATCAATGAATTTGATGTAGCTTTTTCAGAAAAAATTATACTAGATATTGCTAGCAAAGAGCTAAATGCTATAACAAGGCTCGGAGCGGTACTGGGTGCAATTATGGGGTTATTGTCTCCTATATTGGGTTCACTGTAAAATAATGAAAGGAAGGTGAAAACTGTAATTAAACTTTTTAATAATTGAGTTTAATTACAGTGTTTATTATGATATTTGATTCACATGCACATTATGATGATGAGTCTTTTAATGAAGATAGAGAAAAAGTAATACTTGGATTAAAGGACAAAGGTGTAATAGGGGTTTTAAACTGTGGCGCATCACTGGAAGGCGCAAGAATGTCAGTAGAATTATCCGGAAAATATGATTTTATATATTCGGCAGTAGGAATACATCCTGAGTATGCAAATATTGTTAATGAGGAAATTATTGAAGAATTAAGAAATTTAGCGCAAAATCCAAAGGTTAGAGCTATAGGAGAAATAGGATTAGATTATTATTATGAAGAAAATCCACCTAGAGATATTCAAAAGGCGGCATTTAAACTTCAAATGGAGCTTGCAAGGGAACTAAAATTACCAGTGGTTATCCATGATAGAGATGCTCATAGTGATACTTTAGAAATATTAAAACAATTTCCAGAGGTTATAGGTACCGTTCATTGCTTCTCAGGAAGTGTTGAATTTGCCCAGGAATGTTTAAAACTCGGATATTATATAGGGTTTACTGGGGTTATAACCTTTAAAAATGCAAAAAGAATAGGGGAGGTTGCAAAAGTTGTACCAATGGATAGGATACTTGTAGAAACGGATTGTCCATACATGACACCAGAACCAAATAGAGGTAAAAGAAATGAATCCCCTTATATTAAATACATAATTGAAAAGATATCAGAAATCAAGGGAAATACCATACAAGAAATTGAAAATATAACAATTTATAACATTAAAAGCTTGCTAAAAATAAATAAATAGTGTAAAATGATTATTAATTCTATTTATTGGAAAAAATATAAATATACATATATGTAATTAAAATTATGTAAAGCACATATAATTTTAATGGTAAATACTATTTTACTAATTTACCCTGAAAGACTGGATTAGTTGTTTTATTTTGAAATTATAATTTAATATTATAATTGTATGCACAATGATGCATTAACAGTCAAAACTAAGAGTGGTGGGTTTAAAATTTGACATATTTCTTGCTTCAAGGTATAATACCCAAGTACTCTTGACTAAGGGAGGGAATCTCTATGATGAAAAACGTGAAAAATAATTTGAAGTACTATTTTTCAAATGGGCCCAAGACAGTTTTTGTAGTAATGCTGTTATTAACATGTATTACGGTGACTATATTTAACATGAAAAAAGTTATATCTGTTATTGTTGATGGTAAATCCATACAAGTTATAACACTAAAAAGTAATGTTAATCAAATACTAAAAACTAATAATATAGCACTAGGGGCAAAAGATCAAATTACAGTTAGTTTAGACAGTGAAGTAAAAGACGGAGACAAAATATATATAAAAAAAGCTGTAAATGTTAAAGTAAAAGTTGATGGGAAAGAACTGAATATTCAAACTGCTGAAAATACAGTAGCAGATATGCTGAAAGCAGAAAATATTGTATTAAAGGATGAAGATAAGATTATCCCATTAAAAAGTAATTCGCTAAAATCAGGGTTACAAGTACAAATAACAAGAGTAAACACTGATATTCTTCAAGAAACTAAAGCGATTGACTTTGCAACTGAATTTAAAAGTAGCAATGAAATGAATAAGGGTGTAAAAAAAGTTGTTCAACCGGGAAAAGTAGGCCTAAAGGTTATTACTTCATCTATTGTCTATGAAAATGGCAAAGAGGTATCTAGAAATTTAGTAAGTGAAAAAATTAAATCACAGCCGGTTAAACAAATAGTTGCACTAGGTACTGTTAATGTATATACTCCATCCCGCGGAGGTGACATTCGTTATACTAAGAAGATTAAGGTTAGGGCAACAGCATATACTGCTGATTATAATTGCACAAGTAAAGGTCCTGACGATCCTTACTTAGGTATAACTTCCACAGGGGCAAGAGCAAAAAGAAATCCTGATGGCTATAGTACTATAGCTGTGGATCCTAGGGTTATACCAATGGGAAGCAAAGTTTGGGTAGATGGCTATGGATATGCCATTGCAGAAGATGTAGGTGGAGCTATAAAGGGTAATATAATAGATTTATATTTCCATTCCAGTGATGAAATGTGGGACTGGGGATCACGTAATGTAGATGTATATATTTTAAAGTAGGAGCATTAGCTCCTTTTTTTTGCTTTACAGGTCACTAATAATTAGTGTTCACTATTAATAGTGTTCACTATTAATAAGTAAAATGATATTATAGATACAGCAATAAAAAGAAATACTAAAGGATATCTTTCTTTTTTATTAATATATAATAGTAAGTGCCTTACAATAGTATAGTATGGAGGATAATATGAATAATAATATGATTAAAGAAGTAATAGTAGTTGAAGGAAGAGATGATGTTACAGCGGTTAAAAGGGCAGTAGATGCTGAACTGATTTCTGTAAGTGGTTTTGGAATCAACGAAAAGATAATTAACAAAATAAGAGAAGCTCAAAAGCGAAAAGGTGTAATAATCTTTACTGATCCAGATTTTGCTGGAGAAAAAATAAGAAGAATTATTTCTAAAAGAGTAGCTAATGTAAAACATGCATACATATCTCAAAAAGAAGGAACTAAAGATGGAGATATTGGTGTTGAAAATGCATCACCTGAAACAATATTAAGAGCTCTTGAAGCTGCAAAATTTGAAGTCCAGGAGAAAAGAAAAGAATTTAATGTGCAGGATATGATATATTTTAAGTTGACAGCTGATAGCCGCGCAAAGGAAAGACGGGATGCCTTAGGAAATAAATTAGGGATAGGATATGGTAATTCATCACAATTTATAACTAGGTTAAACAATTACGGGATTATAAAGGAAGAATTTATAGAGGCCCTTAAAGAAATAGATAAGGAGATGAATTATGGAAAATTTAACTATTAGCGAGGTTGCAAAGAAATATAATTTTAGGTTTAAAAAAGGTCTGGGTCAAAACTTTTTGATAGATGACTCTGTGCTCGACGATGTGGTTGATGGGGCAGAGGTTAATGAAGAAGATTTTGTTATTGAAATAGGACCAGGTTTTGGAACATTAACTAGAGCGCTTTTAAAAAGAGCTAAAAGTGTTTGTGCTATAGAATTGGATGAAAAACTTTTTCCTATTTTAGAAGAGGAACTTAAAGATTTCAATAATTTTGAGCTTATTCATAAGGATGCACTTAAAGTAGATTTTAATGAGTTAATGGGAGATGAAAAATCCGTAAAACTCGTGGCTAATTTACCCTATTATCTCACTACTCCAATAATCGTTAACTTACTTACTAAAGGTTATGATTTTAAATCACTAACTATAATGATACAAAAAGAAGTTGGGGTAAGAATAGATTCTGAGCCAAATTGCAAGGCTTATGGGGCTTTTTCAATATTAGTTCAATACTATTGTGATACGAAAATTTTACGATTAGTGCCACCAACAGCATTTATACCGCAGCCAAAGGTAGAATCTATAGTTATTAGATTAGATAGATTAAAGGAGCCTAAAGTTAAGGTTAAAGACGAGGCCCTATTTTTTTCTATAGTAAGAAAATCTTTTAATATGAGAAGGAAAACATTGTGGAATGGTCTTAAAGATATAGGAATTGATAAAGAAAACTTGCTAAAATGCTTTGAAAGAGCAAACATTGATCCGGGTAGAAGAGGGGAAACCTTATCACTTCAAGAATTTGCGTTGCTTTCAGACGAAATAGGGTCTGTAAAATAAATTTTCAAATGTTGTTCACTTTCTAATATATACTTCATATAGTATAATGAATAAGTTTTATATGGAGGTAAAAGAAGGTGACACCTAAAAAAAATTATAGTAGGTACTTTATTATATTACAAGAAGATGAAAAAGGTTATTCTTTAGACTCTGATAAAATTCCTTCTGGATATGCAAAGTTAGAGATGAAAAATAATAAATGTAAGATTTCATACTACGTGCAAAACCTAAGGAAAGAAAAACAACCTTATTACATGATTTTAATATGTGGTAAAAAAGATGTAAATAAAATTATAAAACTGGGTAAATTGAACATAGACGACTATGGTAGGGTAGACATTTCTAATGAATACGAAATGGAAAATATAGGGGGCACTGGTATATCTGCTGAAAAGATTGTTGGGGCTGCAATTGTAAAATTTTTAGATACCAACGTGGTTTCAATAATGAGTGGATTCTCAACAACAGACAAACCAAATGAATGGAGAAACTATAAACTCGCGGATGTCAAAAATGAAAACAAAGAGACGAGAACGGATGATATAATTAATGAATTTGATGAATATGAACAAAACATTGAATTAATTAAAATAAAAAGTGATGAAGTAGAGGCTTCAGGACGCGTCAAAGCTGAAGATGTTGAAACGATAGGTGAATTGGAAGAGATTAAAACTAGAAATCTTAAATCCAAAGAACCTGAAGCTAAAGAGCCAGAAGTCAAAGAATGTGAAGATAGAGAGCCTGAAGTTAAAGAGCCCGAGGCTAGAGAGTTTGAAGATGTTTTAGGCGGAAATAGAAACAAGGATAAGAAACAAGATGAAGAAGATAAGTGTCATGATAAGAAAGATGATTATGATAAAGGTGAATATCCTAAAGGTGCCATGGGAGATTTCTTTAAGACTGTAGCACTAGGTTTAGATGAAGTACCTAATTTTTCTAAAGAAATTAAATGGTGTAAATGGTACAAAATACCTGTAAGTAGCTTAGAGAACATGTATGATTTCAGTGACTATAATAAGTATACAATAGCATATTATCCTATGATTTGTTACTATCCATACATTAAAAACCATAAATATTTTATGCTTGGATATAAATGTGACTCCGCTGGAAAAATGAAATATATTGTTTATGGAATACCTGGAAGCAGAGCTAAAGCTCATCAGCCCTATGGAGGTAAAACTGGTTTTGTAACTTGGATTTCAAATAGTAAGAATGATGAAATGGGACATTGGCTGATGTTTTATGATTTTAAAAAATCTACAATTGTTGTTCCTTTAAAGAAATAATATATATGAAATTAAGTGTGCTACTAAATAATTTAGTGGCACATTTAATTTTTTAATATTATTTTAATATGTATCATATAGTATATTGATATTAATATACGGAGGGGTACATTGAGGGTTATATTTATAAATAGAAAAAAAGTTGGAATTATAGTAATACTAATGGGACTTATGATAACACTTTTGAGGATATCAAAAGGATTTGATAAACAGTTAAAAACTACCATTCTTGTGGAACATAATATTAATTTGCTAAATGATTATGCTGCTCTAAACGGAAAAGTAAATTATAAATTACCAGAAGGATGGACAACTAAAGAAAAAAAATTTTCCGGTGGAGAAATTATATATCACAATGATTTTCAATCATCGGATGCAATAATTCATGGATTTGTAGAAGTATGGAAGAATAAACAGGATTTGAAAACATTTTTAGAGAACAGTAAAAAAATATCTCAGGAGCAAAATGTAATTAAGAATTATAAATTAGACAGTATTATTATAAATGGTAAAAAAACATATTTAGTGCAATACCTAATTAGTGTAACTGATAATAATTGGTACAAGGCCTATGAATATTTTATTGATGATGGGAGTGAATTTTATAGGTTTTCATTTTTTACAAGGGATGTTAATTTTAAAGAGGCTTATGGAGCTATTTATGAAAGTATATTAGAGACTTTTAAAATTAATTAAAGTTGCTTAATACTTTTTAAAGTATTATAATTTAGCTAATGTTATTTTGGAAGAAGGATACATAGCTACATTATGGGTGAAAAAAGCGTCTTTAACGAGCTTTTAACGAGTTTTTAACTAAGAGGAGCATTATGGCTTCTCTTAATGTTTTATTGCATTAGGTAGCTTAAATAATGTGTTAAGGCATCTTCGGACAATTAACTAGTAAATCTACGATGTAAAAGGATAGCTATTATTAATAGGGGGGCATACAAATGAAGCTAGTATTATTTCAAATTTTTGGTGTGAAAATTTACGGTTACGGATTAATGATAATGCTAGGAATTATTTCAGCACTTTTTCTTTTATCTTATAGAAGTAAGAAAAAACAGTACAATGAAGATAATATTTGGGACATGGCTATAATAGCAATCATCTGTGGGATAATAGGTGGGAAACTATTGTACATAATAACGGACATCAAACATATAATAGATGAGCCATCAGTATTAAAGAATATTGGAAATGGATTTGTTATTTATGGAGCTATTTTTGGAGGTATACTGGCAGTATATTTTTATAGTGTTAAAAAAGGCTGGGATATATTTAGTGTATTTGACTTAGTAATTCCAAGTTTACCCTTAGCACAAGGATTTGGCAGGTTAGGATGTTTCCTGGCGGGATGTTGTTATGGTAGGGTTACATCGCTACCAATAGGAGTCGAATTTAAAAATTCGCCTTTTGCACCTGCAAATATGCACGTGATTCCAACGCAAATATATTCCTCACTATTTGATTTTTTGTTGGCGTTTTTTTTATTGTGGTATGATAGAAAAGAAAGAAAGAAAGGAAGAGTATTTTCTCTTTATCTTATTATATACAGTATAGGCAGATTTTTTATAGAGTATTTAAGAGATGACCCTAGAGGGCACGTATTTATATTCTCTACATCTCAATTTATAAGTTTATTTATTGTGCTTATTGGGATTGCATTATTTAATTTTGAGAGAATAAAGAAAACATTATGGAAATAACATTGAAAGTTAGGATAATAATTGATAATAGTTATTTCCAGAAGAGAAAAGCGAGGAGGATAACAAATGTATAAAAATAAAAATAGGCTCCTGATATTTTCTTTTATAATTATAGCTGCATTTATATTTACGGGATGTAAAAGCTTTGATGGAATTAAAGTAAAGCTTGGACTAAAAAATAATGATTTCGAATATATTAAGATGGGTAGAATTAAAAAGATAATAATACAAAGTACTAGGGATAAAAGCTTTAGATTCGTGGTTACAGATGAAATAGCCATAAAGGATTTGTATGAAATTTTATCAACATCTAAGGAAGTTAGTGAAAAATCAACACTAGAGTCTGATTATATATTTGAAATGTATGAGGGTGTAGATAAAGTTCATAAATTCAACTATATAGCAGGGTTGGATGAAAAAGATGGAGCTAACTTGTACAGTTTAGATAAGAGCTATATTGTATCTAAAAGAATTGATAATGATATAATACAAAACTTTTGGAATATAAGAAAGCCAATAGATTTTAAAACTGTGTATTATGATTCAATTTCACAGGTGCTAGATAAGTATGTAAAGGGTGAGGGCAAGGGCAAAAAAATAGGCCTTGATATAAGTGAAGATAACAGTGCAGCTAAATTTATACTATCAACTGATTTAGAATCCTTTAAAAGTAAATTGCTAAATGATTATAATGCTGTATTAGTAAAAGGTAAAAGTACAGGTTATGATGTGTTAGTAAAGATTAAAACAGAAGGGTATAAAGCTACTATTTACAAGTCCTCTGCTACAATTAAGACTACACTTAGCGAGAAAGAAAAGGTGTATTACGTAGTAGCTAAATATGATAAAGGACTATGGAATATTGAAACTTTCGAGGATAAAAAACCTGCTAAATTTTAAGGCATCTTGAAATATATCAAGTGATCATGTTATTATATTTTTGGGATATCTAAACAATAAAAATCTGTATTTGGAAAACAAATACAGATTTTTATTGTTTAGATTTTATTAGAAAAAGCTTTCCATTATATCGTTTTTCATATTAGTAGGAGACGCTATATTTAAATCAATAGTATCTCCTATTTTTGAATTTTTAGGTAAACGAGCAATACATATATCCACAGTAGTTCCATCTAAAAAATTTATAAAAGCATCTGTATTGTCCATATCTATTATTTTACCAATCATTATGAAAACATCCTTTCATAGTCTATAAATAACTCTTGTATAGTTTTAGCAAATATAGCTATTATATTCATGAAAGTGATAATGTTTTTATAAAATAAATAAAACAAAGTACATAAGGTTGTTGATAATTGATATAAACTAAAAAACACCTATCACAATGTGATAGGTGTTTTATCTATAATTGATGTATATTATAGATTACTTTAGATTTTGAATTATAATCTAGTAACGTTTGAAGCTTGAGGGCCTCTAGCGCCAGTAGTTATTTCAAATTGAACTTGTTGTCCTTCTTCTAAAGATTTATATCCGTCTCCTTGAATAGCTGAAAAATGTACGAATACATCTTCTTCTCCCTCTACGGATAAGAATCCAAACCCTTTTTCTGAATTAAACCATTTAACTGTACCTGTTTTCATATAACTTTCCTCCTGAATAAAAAAATTTGTAACATTTGTAACATAAAACATTTGTAACATAAGTATTATAATACTACACTTTGCTAAAATTTTAAATAGTTTTTCAAAAATAAAATAAATAATTGTGTATTTTATTTATTTATTTACTAAAAATTCTTCTAAACTCAATTTACTAAATTATATTATTGTATAATTTAAAATGCATATAGTTTAGCTATTTTTATGAAACTATTTTAACCCAGACAGTATATTATTTATAATAGTTTTAATAGTCTTAAAAGTTTTAATAGTGGTTGCTTTATGTTCTAAATATAGTTTGGCTTTTAATATTTTTTTTATACTATTTTATTTTTTTAATTTTTTTTTAGGGAGAGATTAATAAAAATAAGTTTAGAGGATAAAGTATAATGTCAACAAGAGAATAAGGATAAAAAACCAAAGGATATTGAGATAATCAAAACCTAAATGGGCGTATTATATGATAGAAGTTAATTCTGAAATTGATATAAAATTTTTACTAGAGTATAATAAGCAAAGTACAAGATATTGTGTTTAGGGAGGCCTAGTTATGCTACAGGTAGTAAAAAGAGATGGACGAGAGGTTCAATTTGATTCAATAAAAATTACCAATGCCATAAGGGGAGCTGCGGATGAGATAGCTTTTAATTTAAAAGAAAGTGAAATTATAGAGTTAACTCAAAAGGTGCTAGAAAGAATTGAGGATTTAGATAAACAGCAACTTTCTGTGGAAGAAATACAGAATATTGTGGAAGATAAACTTTTAGAAAATGGTCATAAGCCTATAGGAGTAGCTTTTTCTAATTATAGGCGTGAACGTAACAAGATTAGAGAAATAAAATCAGACCTTATGAAAGCTATAGAAAAAATAGGAGTAGAAACAGATAGAGATAATGCTAATGTGGGCAATAATTTTAGTTCTAAATTACTTAGAATTGCTAGTGAATCTAACAAATGGCATAATTTATCTATGATGCCTAAGCATTTAGCAAAAGCACATGAAAATGGGGACGTATATTACCATGATTTGGATAGTTACAATTTAACCGTAAATTGTTTACATATACCAACAAAAGAAGTTTTAGAAAGAGGTTTTAATACAGGCTATGGCTATATAAGGAGAGCAAAAAGGATAGAGTCTGCAGCGGAACTTTCATGTATTTTACTTCAATCAACACAGAACGATATGTTTGGAGGTCAGTCACATCCAGATTTTGATAATGATATGGCAGCATTTATAGAATACACAAGGCAAGAAATACGTCAAGAAATTAGAGACCTGGGTGTAGATGAAAATAAAATCAATGCGTTTGCAGAGCGTAAATTAAGAAGAGCTATAGAACAATCTATGCAGGGTATAGTATATAACCTAAATACAATGCATAGCAGAGCAGGATCACAAGTGCCTTTTAGTTCAATGAATATTGGAATACCAGAATCCAAAGACGCAGCACTAGTATGTGAAATATTCTTAATTGAATACGAAAAAGGACTTGGAAAAGGGGAACAACCAGTATTTCCAAATATAATTTTTAGGGTTAAAAAAGGAGTAAATAGAGAGAAGACTGATCCATATCACTATTTATATAAGCTTGCTTGCAAGGTTGCTAGCAAGAGAATGAACCCTACTTTTATGAATTTAGATGCTGATTTTAATAAATTTTACTATGATCAAGGCATTACACCAGCTACCATGGGATGTCGGACTTATGTTTGTTCTAACGTAAATGGAGAGGCAGGAACAAAAGGCAGGGGAAACATTGCGCCAGCAACTGTAAATCTTCCTAGACTTGGCATATTAGCTAAGGGAAATGTAGATAAGTTTTATAAATTACTTTACGTTAAATTAGAACTTTGCAGGGAAGCACTTATGCATAGATATAATGTGTTAAAAAAATTAAAGGTTAAGGATTTACCTTTCGTAGCAGGTCAAGGTCTTATGATGGGAAGTGAAGGATTAACACCTAATGATTCCATTGAACCTATTTTGAAAAATGGATCATGGGCTATTGGTTTCATAGGCCTTGCGGAAACAGTGGCAGCAATAACAGGAAAACATCATGGAGAATGCGAAGAGTCGAGAAAATTAGGGGTTGAAATAATATCCTATATAAGAAAGTATACTGACAAGCTAATAGAGGAAACTAAGCTTAATTGGAGCACTTATGCAACGCCAGCTGAAGGACTAAGTGGTAAATTTATACTTCAGGATAAGGCTGTATTTGGTGAAATTCCGGGGGTTACGGATAAGGAATACTATACAAATAGTTATCATATTCCCGTAGGATATCCAATATCCATTGTGGGAAAAATAGATATTGAAGCACCTTACCATAAATTATGTAATGGTGGACATATTAGTTATATAGAACTTGATGATTACCCAACAGGGGAAATTATAATGGACATATTAGATTATGCATATAAGCAAACAAACATTAGTTATTTAGGGATTAATTTTCATATAAGATATTGTAAAGACTGCGGAACATATCTCCAAAGTGGAGTACAAAAATGCACCAAATGTGGGAGTCATAATATACAAGGAATTTCAAGAGTAACAGGTTACTTAAGTTTGGATGAAAGATTTGGTAGTGGAAAAACAGCAGAGAGAGCAGATAGGATATCTCATACTGAGAATCATACAGCTGTCTATTAAATAAAGTCTGTTTAAAATCATAAGCAATTGTATTAATACAATTGCTTATGATTTTCATTTACTTTGTCATATAAAAGGCGGTGTATTTAGTGAAACTTCAAATAGGTGGGTTTTTAGATAATTCATTAGTTAATGGAGAGGGAATGCGTGCTGTAGTCTTTGTATCTGGTTGCATGCATAACTGTGAAAGTTGCCAAAATCAGCTTATGCAAAGTTTTGATTATGGTGATTCTGTTTTAGTAGGAGATATTTTGAAAAAAATAGACAAGAATATGCCCATAATAAAAGGGGTCACTTTTTCAGGAGGAGAACCTTTTGAAAGTGCATTAGCACTATCAAAATTGTCAGAAGGAATAAGGGACTATGAATTAAATATTTGGTGTTATAGTGGATACACTTTTGAAGAGTTAATAAATAGTGAAGATAAAGACAAGCTAGGGCTACTAAAATGTATAGATGTACTTATTGATGGTAAATTTCATGAAGAATTAAAGACCCAGGCTAGTAAATATACTGGCTCCGCAAACCAGAGGGTCATTGATGTACAAAAGAGTATTTCAGAAAATAAAATTATATTATGGAATAAATAAATATACAAAAAGAAGCCCTCAAATTTGAAAATATAATGGACCCTATAAGGTAGACAGTTTAAAAAAAGAGCCATACTTGACTCAAAACTAACTGACTCTACTTTGTAGGGTTTTTTTGTTATACTTAATACATCAAGTTAGGAGAGTGATGGTATGGG
>NZ_JBOITL010000041.1:0-60102 GCF_050717515.1 Clostridium sp.
CTCATATTTAAAAACAGGTGAGTACCCTATAAAAATATAAAAAAAATACCCTTATATCACAATTGTGACATTAAGGGTAGTCTTAAGGCTCTTTTTTTAAAATGTCCTTGACACAGGGTCCACTTTATTTCTTATGGCTTTTTAATAAATTAAAATTATGCGGTTGCGTTGTTTCAGAATATATATTCCAAATATTTGTACCTATAGAAGCGGGAGATTCTCCTCTGAAATGTTGTTAAATATTCCATTTTCTATAATTTTTATATTTCCATAAAATTTTGTTTCATTATCTTTTACTATAATTCCATCTCCATCATTACATATATAACAAATTCTTCCTTTATTTTTCGTGTACTCTTTTAAATCATTTAAATAGCTACTATCTTGATTCCAATGAGGCATAAAATCAAAATCTACTAAATCTAATGAGGATAAGTCTGTTAAGTAAGCTACATTTTCATCACCAAATTGTGAAGCTGAAATATCCTTTGACATCATTATTGCACCAGCACTTAATCCAAAAATACACCCTCCATTTTCAACGTATATTCTAAGCCTATTTATTAAATTTCTTTTCTTCAAATTGTTTAAGAAATAATATGTGTTTCCACCTGAAAGATATATAACATCCGATTTAAATAATTCCTCTATATTATCTGGGTTATAAAATTCATCAATATCCAAATAATGAAATTCAAAATTACCGTATTCGCTTAAGCTTTCTTTATTCATTTTATAATACTTAAGTTCTATATCTGTCATTGATGCAATATATGTTAAAATGTATTTCTTATCTGAAAAAAGCTTTCTTACACTATTTTTAAAATCTATATTATCATTTTCAGTGAAATCACTAAGCAAAACTAATGTACCCATAATATCATCTCCTTAACATATCACTTTTCACCATAGAGTGTATTTTAATATCATGAAAATGCCCTTTAACATACAATTGCTGTCTAAGTATCCCTTCAAACTTCATACCTGAATTAACCATTACTTTAGCTGAACCTACGTTATCTACAATACATCTTGCCTCGATTCTATTTAGATCCATCTGCTCATAACCAAACACTATTAATCTCTTAACAGCTTCTGTCATATATCCATTATTCCAATATGCCCTAGATAACGCATATCCAAGCTCACCAATTGCTTGTCCTGGACTCCATCGCATAAAACCACAAGTCCCAATAAATTTCATATTATCCTTACATACTATTCCCCAGGTCATACCTCTCCTATTTTCATATTCACTTATAATTTTCAATATAAATTCTTCTGTTTCATTTAAAATCTTATGTTCAGACCATGCAGTATATCTAGAAACTTCTGGATCTGACGCATAATTAAACATATCCTCTCTATCATCTATACTTATTTTCCTTAATATCAATCTTTCAGTTTCAAGATATGGTAATTCATAAAAAACGTCTTCTATTCTTTTCATTTATATTCCCCTCCGTTATTAATATAGTAATGGCGTACATTAGTACCACAGTATTATCATAATGTATTTATACCATTTGTTGCTTTATTGATCCTCTACCATTATCATAAAAAACTTCTGCATAAGAACCATTTATTAATGTTAATTGAGGTGGTAAATTTACGGTCTTCGATTAGCGACTTCCAAATAACTTTTTCTGTTAGATTATATATATAACCCCTAATACGCCCATAGATGGCGCAGTAATTCCTATAATATCTCCTTTTTTAAGCGGCAACGGATATTTCATAAAATCAACTCCTTTCAAAAGTGCCACCCACATGGCAAGTGGCATATTGTCTGTTTTCTATATAAAAATTAAATATCGTTAAACAAAATGAATTTCATCAATTCTCCCACATTCCTTATATCCAATACTTTTATACACCTTATTTGAATCAGGGTTCGTTATATCCGTGTATAACATTGGTGTTAGTCTTTCTTTCAGTACATTAAAACTTAATTCAGCCATTAATGCACATGCATACCCTTTTTTTCTTTGTTCATTAGGAGTATATACACTATTTATACGAGCATGTCTCATAGAACGATGTGCTATATTTGCCATTGAAACAACATTATTGTTTACCTGCCATAAAAATAAATCGCCTGATTTTACTAAGCTTTCTGCTCCAGAAACCTGACTTTCTTTTGTTACTATTTTTTCAAAGCTATCAAAAGCAAAACCTTTACAATATTCTGCAACAATACCAACATGACACAACTCTGCTCTTATTAATTCCCCCTGAACATTTTGTGGTCTAATAACCTCTAGGCACTTATATGACTGCATTCTCATAGATATTTTATAAGATACACCAAATAGGTTTGAATATTGCTTGGCTATTCTTTTTACTATTTCTACTTGTCCTGATATTTCACTTATATTATTATCCTTTATTATATTACATAATGAATTAACTACATTGTTAACTTCTAACCCTTCAAGTACTTCATTAACCCATATCCACATTGCATGACCTGGATTCTGCATAGCTATTACATTACCATCCTTTGTTTTTAATGCAATAAGTTCTTTTCCTTCAATAATCCTATGGAAGAGATTAAATTGAACCTCACAATCTAAAAATGTCTTTTTATTTAAAACTCCTTCTTCCTTAACAAATGATGTAAACATATTAATCCCCCCATAAATTCTATCCTACAACCTATACCTCTATCCAATATCTTTGAGTTATTTCCCCCTCTTCTATAACTTCATTTTCTAAAACTCCGCCATTATTTGTGATTGTTTTGGCAGAACCTAAATTATTTTTATCACAAGTAACTAAAGCTTTACTAATTCCAAGTTCTTTTGCTATAGGTAACGCCATAGCTAACATTAATGTGGCATATCCTTTTTTTCGTTCTGATGGACGAATACCATAACCAATATTCCCACCAAAACTAAGTAAGTAGTCATTTAAATAGTGCCTAATATTTATTGCTCCTATAATTCTTTTATTTTCTAAAACCAGAAAATACATGTGTGATGGAACTAAGTGTGCTGGACAAGTATCCACCTTTTCCATTTTATTAGTGTGCGTAAGCCATGTTATATAATTCATACCCAATAATCTTGCACCATAGGGGGTTATTTCTTCTCCACAGTTTTCCCATTCATTAATAAAATCATAATATTGTTCTTCCATCTCATTGTTAGCTCTTAATAACTCAAGTTTCAATTTTATCACTCCATTCTATTTTACTTTTCTTTTTATAAACAAAAAAAACTCCACGAAATCACTTAAGAAGTGACTCCGTAGAGTTATCTACGTGTAGGATGATCCCTGTACCGCTAGTACAAACTAGGTACACTCACTGAATATAATAATATATTACAATCTTACAAATACATTGTCAATACATTTTTGGAAATAATTATTTTATTTGGATATTTATAAATTATTTTCTATACTTCTATTTTAGACTTTCCTTCAATCTATTCAACTCTTCATCAATTAGTTTTTTATCTAACCTTTCAAACAATAATTCAAACTCCCCTATAACAATATTAGCTTTCAAATCAACACATCTCCAGTTACTAACATCACATCCTAACCAAGTTTTTACCTTATGCGAAGATGAGGGTAAAAATGGATTTAATAGATTTGCTATATTTATTATTGAAAATAAACAATTATAAATGCTGTCACTACACTCCTCATTATTGCTATTAACAGTAATCCATGGTTTTTTCTCATCAAAATATTTATTTATACTTCTAATAAATTCAAATACCTCCTCAATAGCCATTTTTAAATTTCCTTTCTCAATACTGCTACCCACACTTTTATATAGCTGCTCTACATTTCTTCTAATTTCTTCATTTACAATTCCATTTGGAATTATATTATTAAAATATTTCTTAACAAATACTAAAGTTCTATTAACTAAATTCCCATAAGCACCTAATAATTCACCGTTATTATTATTTATAAATTCTCTCCATGAAAAATCCGCATCTCTTTTCTCAGGAGCATTTGCTATAAAAAAGTATCTTATCAAATCACTATTATATCTTTCAATAATATCTGGTATCCATACAGCCCAATTATTACTAGTTGATATTTTTTTGCCCTCAAGGGTTGCATATTCACTAGATATAATTTTATCAGGCATTTTTTTATATCCTATACCACTTAAAAGCGCTGGAAGAATAATTGAATGAAAAGGTATATTATCTTTCCCATGAATATAATAAGAAATACTTTCACTCTTCCAAAACTTTGTAAAGTCTTTATTGTTTTCTTCTCCCCATTTTTTGCATGCAGTAAAATAACCTAACACAGCATCTATCCATACATAAACTTTTTTATCCTCATACCCCTTAATTGGAATATCTATTCCTAAAGATAAATCCCTTGATATAGCTCTATCTTTTAATCCTTCTTTCAAATATCTCTCTGTATTATTTACTGCATTTATTCTCCAATTCTCTTTAGAACTTTCTAAATGCTTTCTTATCTCACCTTCAAATTTTGACAACTCAAAATATATTTGCTTGGAAAATTTTACTATAGGTTCATTCCCACAAAGTTTACATACTCTTTCTGATAATTCTAATGGTTCTAATAAACTTGAACAGTTATCACATTGATCCCCTCTAGCAATGCTTTTGCAATTTGGACATATACCTTCTACATATCTATCCGGCAAAAATTGATTGCAATGTTCACAATAAAGTTGTTCTACTTCTTTTTCATAAATCAATCCTTTTTCGTATAAAAGCTTAATTAATGTCTGAACCTCTTGTTTATGATATTCATCATCAGTTCTTGAATAATAATCATAAGAAAAATCTAATTTATCAAAACAATATTTAAATTCATCATGATATTTATCTACAATAGATTTAGCTGATATATTTTCCTTTTTAGCCCTTATAGCAATAGGTGTTCCATGACAATCACTTCCTGAAACGTAAAATACATTATCTCCTTTAGCTCTATAATACCTTGCTATTACATCCCCTGGCAATAGTGCTGCAATATGCCCTATGTGTAGTGACCCATTTGCATAAGGCCATGCTCCTCCAATAAAAATATTCATGTAAAATACCTCCCTAATAATTTTTTGCAAAATAAAAAACTCCCGAACCTAAGAAATAAATCTTAGGAACGAGAGTTAAACTTCGCGTTACCATCCTAATTCACCTATATTTCACAATATAGGCCTCATCAAGTACGTCACGATTACGTGATTATACTTTTGTCACTATAACGGGTGAACCCGTTGCAGCCTAAATTCTTAGAATTTCGGTGCACCGCTCCAAGGCCATTTTCTCCTTAATATCCTTTGCTCTTTCTCACCAACAAGAACTCTCTGTATAAGTATTTTTAAAGTTACTTTCCTTTTCTTAACATTTATGAATAATATTTAATTAATTTTATTATACGCTCATTAAATTGATTGTCAAGCTATAAATTTCACGCTTTTAATATGACTTTATATCCAAACCCTACTTCTCTAATAAGTATTTTCATACACCTTTTTAGCTACTCTTATCCATGTTTCAGTATAATTTTTACCATTTTCTTTAGTATAATACATTTCAAATTCATAGCCATCTAATTTTTCATAACCTGCTGTTGGTAACCATTCAGTATATACACGCTTTACTAAGTCCTGAGTAGCACTAGCAATTTCTCCCTCTCCATATTCTTCTGAGGTGAATATTGCCCAGGTAGCAGCTGGAATATCAACTACGGTAAAACCTTCAGTAACACTTTTAGAGGTTTTAAATGCACAAAGCATATACGCAAATCTACTTCCGCCTATTTCACGATAATCACATACTGCATTAACGGAACAAAGCTCATGCTTATTATTCCAATTCTCACCTGTAGCATCAGCTATCTTATCTATTGTTCCGTTCTCCATAGCTTCACTCCAAAATTTAGGTATTTCCACTAAATTTTTTTCGTTTTCTGTTGTAAAAACCCCCTCCACACCAAAAATCGTAAATGCTTCTTTTTTCTCAATTCTATAATTCATCTCTACAGCTCCTTTAATCGAAATATGAAAGGATAGGCGAGGATAAGCCTTAAGCTCTACACCCATATTCCTTGCTACTGTGGGTGTCACGCCATGAATATTTTGAAATGCACGAGCAAATGCTTCTGGTGATTCATAACCATACTTAAGTGCAAGATCAATTACTTTTACATTACTGTCTTGAAATTCGAATGCGGCAAGCGTTAACCGTCTACGTCTAATATATTCAGATAATGACACATCAGTTATAAATGAAAACATACGTTGAAAATTATAAACAGAACAGCAAGCTACCCTTGCAACTTTAGAATAATCAATATCACTAAGCATATTATCCTCAATATAATTTAATGCATCATTCATTTTTTTTAGCAAATCCATCTATACACCTTCCTTGCAATTATTAGTTTATCAGATATGTTTCTGGAACGCCTTGCATTTCATGCACAATATTGTAAGCTTATTCAGAATATACTTAAGGCACAAGTCTTGTTCTATCTCTAGGAAAAAGAGATGCCTCTCTAACATTTTCAAGGCACAATAATTGTGCTGTTATTCTCTCTAGTCCTATAGCAAGCCCTCCATGAATAGGCATTCCATATTTAAATAATGAGGTGTAATTTTCGTAATTTTCTGGAACTAAGCCCTTGTATTCAATGTTTTTTATTAACATATTATAATCATGAATTCTTTGTCCTCCAGTAGTAATCTCAACACCTCTAAATAATAAGTCAAAGCTTCTTGTTTCTTCCTCCCCATAAGGCATAGTGTACATAGGTCTTTTTCTTCTTGGATAATGAGTTAAAAATACAAAGTCACAGCCTAACTTCTCCTTAGCGTATCTGCAAATTAATTTTTCTCCTTCTGGGTCTAAGTCTCCATCTAAATCTGTTTTATTATATTCTTTTTCTAATATTTCTAGAGCTTCACTAAATTTAATTTTCGGTATTTTATCTTCTATCTTTGGCATATCTGCATTTAACGTTTCTAAATATATTTTACCCTCTTCTTCTACTTTATTTAATATAAACTTTAATAACCTTTCTTCCATTTCCATAATATCTTCTTCATCTTTAATAAATCCCATTTCAAGGTCCATACTTATATATTCATTTAAATGTCTAGTGGTATTGTGTTGCTCTGCCCTATACACATGCGCTACTTCAAAAACTCTCTCAAAACCAGCTCCAACCATCATTTGTTTATAAAATTGAGGACTTTGAGCAAGGTACGCTATATTTTCAAAGTATTTCACTTGGAACATATCAGTTCCACCCTCTGTCCCCTCTGCAACAATTTTAGGGGTAAATATCTCCGTAAACCCTTCATCAATTAATAATTGTCTAAACCCTCCAACTATAATATTTTGAATTTTAAATATTGAATTTACTTTTGCATGTCTTAAACTTAGTACTCTGTTATTTAACATAGTATCTAAATTTATTTCTAATTCATCCTTATTTATTTCAATTGGTAATTCTCCTATCGAGCTGTTAATCACTTGAATTTTCTCAATTAATATTTCAAAAGAATTTAACGCATTATTACCTTCTTTAACTCCTCCAATTATTGATACAACTGACTCTAATTTTATTCCACTAATATCCATACAACTATTTTCTACAACACATTGCACCAGACCAGTTCTATCCCTTAGAATAATAAATGTAATAGTTTTTAACTTTCTTACACGATATACCCAACCATTTATTTCAACTTTCTTATTTATGTGATTTTCTAATTCATTTACCATAATTCTACCCATAATTTTTTCCTCCTCAAAAATAATATATTATTAAAAATACCAGCGCTCTTTACTATATAATTTAAATTTCTAAATTAACGAATAAAAGCCCCTTGAGCAATAAGCTCAAGGGGCAAAATTCTCGCGGTACCACCCTTGTTTAACTTCATTAATTCAAATTTATCAAATATTAAACACCATCAATAGAGTAGCTCTCTTTCCGTAGATTCGGCCTCATCTATTGTCACCACCCACCCCCAACCATTACGTTGAAACTGCGTTAAATAAAAAAAAGCCTTCATTCCATAATAGGAGCGAAAGTTGTATTCACGGTGCCATCCTAATTTGACAAAGCTATAATCAACTAAGTCATCTTTAATCCCTTTAACGGTGGAATCCGACTTATCCTACTATATATTTCAAATAAGTATCTCCAGGATGTCACTTCAATATTACTTTTCTCGTAGAGCTCTCACTGTCCTCTACTCGCTTTGGATACTAAGATAATATTTACTATTCCCTTCAAAGAATTCTGAATATTCATTTTCTATATATTACCTCTTATTTTTTTAATTGTCAATATAAAGTTTTTTGTATATTAAGCCCTTGCCACTATATAATTAAATTGTTTAATTCCTTATAATAATTATAAGGAATGTTACGTGCTTACCTTTAATAAAATCATATTTTCACATGTGGTATTTTAATCAATAAAAAAAATGATAATAGGAGTGTGATCTCATGAGACTTCACAGGCTACTGGGAATTATTATGCTACTTAATTCCCGAGGAATAATGAAAGCTGGAACCTTAGCTAAAATACTTGAAACCTCAGAAAGAACCATATACAGAGATATGGATATATTATGCGAAACAGGTATTCCTATTTTGTCAGTTCCAGGTCCTAATGGAGGTTTTTCTTTTATGGAGAACTATAAAATCGATTCAAATGACTTAGAGAGTGGAGATGTAGTTAATCTATTACTTTCAAGTATGGGTATCCACTCAGAAAAAAACACTGAAATGGCACAACAGCTTAAAAATTCCATTATTAAGCTTGAAAATACTGTATCAAAAGAGCATAAAGAAGAAATTATTAAGGCTAAAGAAAAATTCTTTATTGATTCAGACCCTTGGTGGGGAAAAAGAATAGAAAATCAGAATGTAGATATAATTAAAAAATCAGTACTTAATTTAAAGAAGTTAAAAATCCACTATAAAAAATATGATGGAGAAGTATCTGAAAGGATTATCCGACCTTATGGTGCAGTGGTAAAAAATTCGGATTGGTATGTAATAGCCTTTTGTGAATTTAAAAATGAGATTAGGATTTTTAAGTGCAGCAGAATTGAAAATATTGAAGTGTTAACTGAAAGTTTCGGTATGCCTCTAAACTTTTCTCTGGAAGAGTTTTGGGAAAATAGTAAGCATCAATTTATAAGACAAGCATACCTTAAGGTAGATCATAATTCATATCCTGTTAAAATTAAACTCTATGAAGAAAAGAAGCGAACCCTTGAAGGCTTTTATGTACTCTCTTCCATAAAAGTTGCAGATAATTGGGTTTACGATATAGATATGATAAGTTTTCAAACTGCCTGTAATGTAATCTTTCCTTTAAGTGATCGGATTGAGGTTTTAGAACCTATAGAACTTAGAGATTATGTAATTAGAAAAATAAATAAAATTTTAAAGTTATATAAGGTTAAATAAATTCCTGACATACTGTTGGCAATGATTACTTGATATAATTAACATATTAAATAAATAGATGGAGGTCATAGTTATGGAAGCAAAAATAGTAAGCATAAAAGGGTTTAAGGCTGTAGGTATACCTTACTTTGGAAACAATAGTAATGGTGAAATTGCTACCCTTTGGGAAGCATTTAACAAAAACTGCAAAGACATAAATCAAAAAAGTAAGTCCATGCTCTGTTATGGTATATGTGATTGTGGAATGGATTCAGAGGGTAGATTTCACTATACTGCTTGCGTAGAAGTAGACAGCTTTCTAGATGTACCAGAAGGTATGATAACAAAGGTTGTTCCAGAGGGTAGACACTTGGTTTATACTTATAGAGGAGCTATAAAAGATTTAGGTGAGTTTTACAATAATATATTTACCAATTTAGTTCCAGCCTCAGGGTATGAAATAGAATATAGACCACAACTAGAAGTATACGATGAAAGATTTATGAACAATGGAGAATTTGACATATATGTCCCTATTAAGTAATATTTTTTATTCTATAAAAAGCCATAAGAAATTAACTTCTTATGGCTTTTTACTAAGTTACAATTTATTTGATTTATTCATTACTTCCTGCTAAGTATCCTGTGGAAAATGCCATTTGAAGATTATATCCACCTGTTTCAGCATCAATATCTATAACTTCTCCTGCAAAATAAAGATTTTTTATAAGCTTTGATTCCATAGTTGAAGCATTTATTTCTTTGACTTTAACGCCACCTGAAGTCACTTGAGCTGCTTTAATTGATAATGTTTCTCTAACTGTTAGCTTCATTTGCTTCATATACTCAATTATCTTATTCTCGTCTATCTTCTTTAAATCACTAATCTTAATCTCGGTTAGTCCTAACAGATCAAAAATTTCTTTTAAGAAATTTTGTGGAAGAGTACCTTTTAAATTATTAAGCACAGTTTTATTTAGACTACTCCTCATAATCTCTGATATTTCCTCCTTAGACTTATCCCTTAAAAAATCTAAAGTAACTTCGACTTCTCCCTCTGCTAACGCTTTACTTATATAAGATGAAAGCTTTAATACCGCTGGTCCTGATATTCCAAAATGAGTAAATATCATATCACCAAACTTCTCTATTCTACTTTTTTTAATCTTAGCTGAAATTACAACATCCTTCATTGCAACACCTTGCAGGCTCTTAACAAACTCTTCCTTTATAACTAATGGAATTAAGGCTGCATATAAAGGAGTTATAGTGTGCCCATTCTTCCTTAATACTTCAAACATAGACCCATCTGAACCAGAATCTGGATAGCTCTTTCCTCCTGTTGTAACAATTACCTTTTCCCCTAGAATCCGCTTGCCATCATCAGTTACTACCCCTTTAATTTCTCCATCTTCAACTATTAACTCTTGAACTTTACTGTTATACATAATCTTAACTTTATTTCTTTCTAAATCAACCTTTAATAATTCTATAACTTCATCGGCCCTATTACTTTTGGTATATACCTTTTGGTCAAGCTCTTCCTTATATTCTAATCCATTTCCTTTAAAGTATTCTAAAAGTTGATGGTTTGAAAATGTATAAAGAGCGCTATATAAGAATTTCTTATTACTTACTATTTTATCAAAAAATTCCTCTATATCTCTATTATTTGTGATATTGCATCTGCCTCCACCTGTCAGTCTTAGCTTGGCACCAATTTCTTTATTTCTTTCTATTAATATAACTTCACTATTTTTTGCTGAACTAATGGCTGCCATAATACCAGCAGGCCCTCCGCCAACAACAATAACTTTTGACATACATACACCCCACTAAGTTTCGTTTTTCTATTTCCATTTAAATTAGATTTAACCACATTCAAACCCACCATTGTAAGTTCCAATTATATATGAAAAATATGAAAGTGTATATGTTTAAATGATTTCATGGGCAAACTAAAATCAATTTATTCTTGTACACACTTTTTATACTTTTACCCGATGTTAATCCTAACTCAAAAAAACAAAAACTGCATTGGGATTTTCCAATACAGTTATACAAGCTATTCTCAAATATTTAAATTTTAAAATTTTTACCAAAATAAAAAATTCCCCCTTATTAATCCAGAGGGATAAATTTATATTTATCTATATTTAATTTTCACATAAATAATATTGAAAAATAAGCTTGTCCAGTTCCTGACTTAAAGAAACAACCTCATTATCAACAAGGCTTCCAGTAACTGCTATTAATTTTTCTAATTTGTTTCTAACTAATTCCATTTGCTCATTCATAATTATCACTCTTTTCATAAAAACTCACAATTTTAATAATAATACATTACGCATCCAATTGCAACATATATTTCAATATTTTAACTAATTTTCAAATAAAAAAAAGATAAGTTATTAATTTTAACTTTTCCCTTACAAAATATTAAAGTTTAATAATTAATAGAGCACTACAGATTGCTACATTCATATTCTAAATATTAAGACATAAAAAATCCTGGACATCTCTGTCCAGGATTTTATTGGTCCTAAAAATTGATTTTCTTTCTCCTCATGCCTACGTTTAAAACAAGACCAATACATATAAAAGTTGTAATCATTGAACTTCCTCCAAAACTCATAAAAGGAAGAGTAAGTCCTGTAATAGGCATAATACCTATATTCATACCTATATTCTGTAAAATAGAATACAAGAACATAGATATAATACCCGCAGTTAACATTGTACCAAATATATCCTTAGACTCTTTAGCAATTTTAACTAGCTTATAAATTAATAATCCATACATAGTTAGAAGAAAAATTACACCAATAAGCCCCCACTCTTCTCCCACCACTGAAAAAATACAATCTGTGCTGGATTCAGGGGTACTTCCAACTGCCGCCCAGGCGCCTTTTAAAAATCCAGTACCAAAAAGTCCACCCTTACCTATTCCAATTTGAGACATCCTCAGTTGATGACCAGTACCTATGGGATCTAAATCCGGATCTAAAAAAGATACCAACCTATTCTTTTGATAAATTCTAATTAACCCTGAATTCCAAACTAATGCTACAGTACCAGCCACACCTATTAAGCCACCAACAATAACCTTAGAATTTAGCCCAGCCATAAAAAACATGCCTAAAAGGATAAAGAAAAAAAACATAGTCATTCCCATATCAGGCTGCTTTAATAAAAAAACCACTGGAATAATAGCATAAACAGAAAGTTTAAGAAAGTTTTTAATATTATTTATATTGCCTTCCATTTCCTCTAATTGTTTAGCAATCATAATTATCAATGCAATCTTTACAAATTCCGAGGGCTGAAATTGTGGTAACGGTCCAATTTTTAGCCATGACTCTGCTCCATTAACCCTGACTGGCATTATTGCATTAAGTATAAGTAGGAATATGCCCCCCCAATATATTATATTTGCATAACTTTGAATGACTTTGTAATCTATAAGAATTATTAAATACATTACAAACAACCCTATCACAAGCCATGCCAAGTGCATCTTAAGAAAATGAAAATTTAAAACGGTGCTACCCATATTATTTCCTTTATAAAGATGTTGAGTTGCACTTAAAATATTTAACGAACCAAATAACACAATAATTATACAAATAATTATTATGCCAAAATCTAGTTGTTTAAATAACTTTTTATTAATTCTAAACATCTGAAGCATATTATCCTCCTTGTATATCACATACTTAGCAGTATATTCATACTTAGCAGTATATCATATAATTTGAGAATTAAGGCATATTTTTCTTAAAATATAACCTTAAATAAGTTAAATACAACACAATATTAAAGACTTCTAAAAAAATTAAAGCTACTTTTAGGTATATTTATAATTATAGAATATATTTACATATATAGAACAAAAAGCACAATAATTATATGTAAATCGCTCCAATATAATACATTTTTTTCCTTAAAATCGTTGTATTATATAGTAAATCGGGAAATTAATTAACAAGGAGGGCTAATTGTGGAAATTAAAAATAAAAAGTATAAGGTAATTGATTATATTAGAATACCTTTAAAGATTGCACCCATTCCTGTAATATGTATGATGTTTTTACGAGTTTTTGTGGCCACTATTCCAAGTCTTCAAGTATTAGCAACAGCTACATTTGTAGATACAGCCATCCATATTTTTAAAAATGGAGGTATAGCAAATATTTACCTCCCCTTATTTCAAATCATGGTGCTAGTCGCATTTTCATGGTTATCCTCCCTGCTACTGGCTTTTGTGAAATTAAGAATTGATTTAAAAATGAACGAAGGCATGCGTCTAGCAGTGGTAAAAAAACGTAGCCGTCTGGCTTATGAGTATATCGAGAATAATGACATCTGGGAATTGATTACAAGAGTAGGTGAAGACCCCTCTGAACAAATGGTGAAAGGGTTTGACAATCTGTTAAATATCCTAGAGTATGGAGTGAAAATTGTTTCACTTATGCTGATAATTGTTACACAAGTATGGTGGGTAACTATTGCCATTGTAGCAATTGCATTTCCGCTTTTTACATTAGCGTTTAAAAGTGGACAAGTTGACTATGAAGCATATACAGAGGCAGAGAAATATACAAGAAAGGCTGATTATTTAAAGGAAGTCCTTTCTTCAAGAGAAAATGTAGAAGAACGTGCCTTATTTGGATATAGCCATGCCATAGATAAAATGTGGTTTGATAGGTTTGAAACTGCACGTAAAATAGAGTACAAAGCAATGAAACGTAATTTTATTAGAATGAATAGTGGAGGTATCATTACTGCATTTTTATCCATGGCTATTGCACTGGTACTGCTTACACCTGTAAGCAGTGGGCAGATTACCGTTGGTATGTATATGAGTTTAGTTACCGCTGCTTTTAGTCTTGTACAGCAGATGTCCTGGGAATTATCTTTTGTCATGCAAGAATATGCAAAAAATAAACTGTATTTAGGAGATTTTACAACCTTTTCAAATATTAAAGAAATTGAGGGTGCGGATGCATTACCTGATATATCCCTGCAGAAGATTCCCTTTAAGAGCATAGAATTTAAAAATGTACATTTCTCTTATCCTGGAACTGACAGAAAGATTCTAAAGGGTCTATCCATGCGTTTGGAAAATAATAAACAATATGCTTTTGTTGGAAAGAACGGAGCAGGTAAGACAACTGTTACAAAGCTTCTCACTGGCTTGTATGACAATTACGAAGGTGAGATACTGATTAACGGTAAAAATCTCAGAAGCTTTACCCAAGAACAGTTAAAGGCTTATTTCTCAGTGGTGTATCAGGATTTTGCGAAGTATTATGTGACTGTTAAGGACAATGTGATTTTGGGTAATTGTGGCGAATTTCACAAAGAGGATAAACAGAAAGCTTTGGTAGAAAATGCATTAGACTCCATGGAGCTAAATGAGGTTATTAATAAGCTACCAAAAGGTATTGATACACCTCTAGGTAAACTTTTAGAGGACAGTGTGGATTTATCCGGTGGTGAGTGGCAGAGGGTTGCTATTGCCCGTACTTTGGCACACAATGCACCTATATATATTCTGGATGAGCCCACTGCGGCACTTGATCCAATCAGTGAGAGTAAGGTATATGCACTGTTTGAAAAAGTAAGCAAAGGAAAATCAACCATTCTTATTACCCATAGACTTGGAGCTGCAAGGATTGCAGATGAAATATTAGTAGTAGACGAGGGCATTATTGCGGAACGAGGTAGCCACGCGGAACTTCTGCATAAAAACGGCATTTATGCAGAAATGTTTGAGGCACAAAGGAGTTGGTATAATGAGTAAGAAAAATAAACAAATATCTGTATGGACCATGATAGTAAGGATTTTGCCCCAGGTAGTATCCGTTTCTCCTAGACTATTTATTTTAAATTGCATAATTTTTTTTTTTTAATGGATCTTTCTTTGCGGTATCAATTTTTTTTATGCAAAGATTATTTGATAGCGTAACAGATTTAGCAGCTAATAAAGGTACATTAAAAGCTGCTGTATTAGCATTGATACTCTTATCAGCAGTAAAAGTATTAGAACAAATCGCTAGTGGAGTTGCCAATTTTATAGGTGAAACTTATGACGTGAAAACCACGGGAAAACTTTCTCACATCATAAATATGAAAATGGCTAGATTAGATCCCATTTGTTTTGAGAATACAGAAATATTAGATGATATTAACAAATCTTATTTGGGAGTAAAATTTGCTAAGAATTTTATCAATACCATTACAGACATTATGACTTTGTATGTTCCATATTTTCTATTTATGGGCGTATATCTCTTTACATTAAAACCAATTTTAGCGGCGTCTCTGCTTTTAGTCTTTTTTCCAGTATTACTTACCCAGCTGTTACGGGTAAAGGTATTTGCAGAACTAGAAGATGATTCAGCAACTCTTAGAAGAAAAGGCCAATACTATGAAAACTGTCTAGCAGACAGGGAGTATCTTAAAGAAACCCGTATATTAGGCGCTTGTCCGTATTTTATGCGACTACTTAAAGAAACCTTGGTTCAGATGAACCATTTAAAATGGAAGGCGGAAGTAAAGACGAATTTGATAGAACTTAGTATGAAGATGGTGTCACTTGCCGGGTACCTTGGTATCTTATGGATGCTGTTTGATGCCTTGATGATGCAGCAGATCACTGTAGGTGCTTTTGCGGCTGTATTCGCTTCTGTTGGCAGCATGTTTAATATGATGGAAGATGTTATTTGCGGACGATTAGGATATTATGCAGAGAATTTTGGAAAAATACAAAACTACTTAAGATTTTTAGACCTTCCAGAGAGAGGCGAAGATGAAAAGATACAGGGAAAAACCTTTCATGGAGATATCATTTTAGAAGACGTCAGTTTTTCCTACCCACTTTCAAATAGGAATGCAGTAGAAAATGTTAATCTTACAATTCACAGTGGTGAAACAATTGCCGTGGTAGGTGAAAATGGCTCCGGTAAATCTACATTGATTCGGTTGTGTGCAGGATTGTATCTTCCGAAAAACGGTAGGGTACTGCATAATAATAAATCCACAAAAGATTTTACACCAAGTGCGTTGTTTACAGGCATTTCCGGTGTATTCCAGAAATACCAAAGGTATCAGCTCAGTTTGTCGGATAATATTACTATGAGTGAAATGGAAGCTGATTCAAAGACACAGAAAGATATAAAAAATGCTACTACGCAAGCTGGAATTGAAACAAATACTGAGATTTTTCCAAATGGATATGACACCATGCTATCTAGAGAATTTGATGGTGTAGATTTGTCAGGCGGCCAGTGGCAGAAAGTAGCAATTGCTAGGGGCTTTTATAGAGAGCATGAACTGATAATATTAGATGAGCCTACTGCAGCTATTGATCCAGTAGAAGAAACCAAGATATATAAGCGATTTGCAGAGATTGCAAAGGATAAGACTGCGGTGGTAGTAACTCACAGATTAGGTTCTATTAAATTTGCTGACCGTATTGTTGTTATGAAAGAGGGTAGAATCGTAGGCATAGGCACTCATGATAAATTGCTTTCAAATTGCCGTCTATATGCAGATATGTGGGAAGCTCAGGCACAGTATTATACTACATTTAATGTATAAAAAGGGGCTATCTCGCTATAGAATTTTCTATGGCAGATAGCCCCTTTAAGGATTATTTTTTATGCTAAGTACCTATTTAACTTGCAGCAGTAACATCTTTAACTTCTGGTTTTGACCTATCATGTACGTTCCAAGTAAGGGATAGAAATACAATAGCAAGTACAGAAGAAATCATAAGAAGCGTGAATCCTCCATCCCAGTTGTATTTATCTACTACCATTCCCATTACAATTTCAGCTGAAACTTGTCCAATAAGATATCCAAAGAGTCCTGTAAAACCAGCCGCAGTACCAGCCGCTTTTTTAGGAACTAGATCTAAGGCACTTACTCCAATAAGCATAACGGGTCCATATATTAAAGCACCTATTAAAGCTAAGGTAATGTTTATTGCTAAAATACTTGAAGATTGCCAATAAATGAACACACCAGCCGTAACACCTACCATGCAAGCTACCCCTACTGGTGCACGACGACCGTGGAATACCTTATCACTTATCCATCCCACAAGTATAGTACCCGGAATTGCAGCATATTCAAATAATGAAAATGCAATTGCTGACTCTTTAACATTAAAACCTTTTACTTCTTGTAGGTATAGTGGAGCCCAATTAATAATCCCATATCGTACCATATATACAAAACCGTTTGCAAGAGCGATATACCATAAATATTTATTATTGAGTACATATTTAAATAGTATTTCTTTTCCAGTCATTTCCTTTTCCCTGTCTTTTACCTTTACAGCAGGGTAATCATTTTTATATTCTTCTATAGGAGGAAGTCCCACAGATTGAGGTGTATCTTTTGCAAAGACCATATACATTGTTCCAATTACAATTGCAATAATAGCAGGTAAATAAAAAATCCCTTTCCAACTTCCAAATATTTGAACACCAAGAAGTGCAATAACGGCTATAAATCCACCACCCACATTATGTGCGGTGTTCCAAATAGACATTTTAAGTCCACGTTCTTTATCTGAGAACCAGTGGGTCATGACTCTTCCACATGGTGGCCAGCCCATACCTTGAACCCATCCATTCAAAAGCATCAATATAAACATTACTGTAAGACTTGAGGTGAGTGGAAAAAACAGATTTGTAATACCAGACAAAATTAACCCGATACCTAAAAAATACTTGGCATTGGACCTATCAGATACGTTACCCATAACAAATTTGCTTATACCATAAGCCATTCCTAGCGCAGAGGCAACTAAACCAAGTTGTGTTTTTGTAAATCCTTCATGAATGAGGTACATCTTGGCTAGTGAAAAGTTACTCCTAACAAAGTAGTAACCCATATAACCAATATATATACTTATAAACACTTGTAAACGATATTTTTTGTAAGCTGGATCAATTTTTTCTTTTGGTAATCTCTCAATAGGTAAAGCGGGTTTCAAAAAACTAAATAAATTTCCCATTGGTTTCATCAACCTTTCGTTTAAATTTTTTTAAGCATATTGATTTATATATAAATTTAAGGATTGATCTTTTCAAGAGCATCTATCATCTCTTTTTTATCGATAGCTGCTTTTTTAAAATCATATTTTTCATTAGATAGAAGATTCTTCAACTTTTCTCCTCCCTCTGGAATGGATACATCTTCTCTTGTAGACATAGCCATAGAAAAATTTTTCAGTGCATTGCCAGCTTCTAGCGTTAAGCAATAATCTATAAACGCATTTGCAGCCTTAGAATCTGGACCATTTTTAATTTTAGAAACCGCACAAAGAGTCCATCCAACATCTTTAGGAATTTTAGATTGTATATTAAATCCAGACTTTTTAACTATAAGCTGTTGGTTTATAAAATTAACAGCAATTAAATACTCACCAATCCCTACCTTTTGTGCTGGGGTAAGACCATTTGCAGTAACTTGTGCCACATTACGGTTGAGTTTGCCTAGATATTCTAAGGCTTTTTCCTTCCCCATAGATTGTACAAGATAAGAAACAAAAGTGTAGCCGGTGCCGGAGGTTTTTGGGTCAGGAATAATAATTTCACCTTTAAAAGCAGGATTTAGCAAATCTTCAAAGCTTTCTGGCTGCTTTATTCCCTTTGATTTAAACTCCGCGTCCCATCGTTCTTTATTGATGCCAATAGATAAGGCTTCTATGTAAAGTCCTGTCCAATACCCATCTTTATCTTTATATCTTTCAGGAATGAAACTGGCATTTTTTGAAATATACTTTTCAATTATGCCTTCTTTTTTCATGGATTCATGGGCATCTGCTGTGCCACCTAAAAAAACATCTGCTTTAGGAGCTGTTTTTTCCTCCATTACCCGGGCTAAAGCTTCCCCAGTAGGAAATCTCAAAAGGGAATACTCACAACCAGTTTTTTGTTTAAAGCCTTCTAGTAAAGGTTTAGCCTCATCTTCATGAAAGGCTACATAAACCAAAAGTTTTTTGCCTTGTAAATTAGGATAGGCACTTTGGCTTTTATTGCATGCAGTGAACAATGTAAAACAACACAAGAGTAGAATAAATATAATAAATTTGTAAGCTTTCATTAGGATACCTCCAAAATATATGAACTATAAAAATCAAATACCAGTTTTACTTATGTTTTTACAAACTTCTACTAAATTTCCTTTCATATATATTGCATTTAGTACCTCATTACTAAAATCTTGAATAACAATATATCCATTCTCATATACATCAATGTTTATAATTACATAGGAAGTTCCTTTTTTATTTAGAATGGCTTTACTTTCTTTTTCTAAATAGGTTTTTATGTGGTATAGCACTTTTCCCTTTTTATTGATTGCTTCTTCTAGTGCTTCATTATTTTGAATTTTAGAGCATTTTAGTATTTTATTACGAATAGAGTTTTTATCATCACTACCACATTTTTGTATATTATTATTGCTATCTACTACGGTAACTTTATTTCGTTCATTAATAAGGTTACCTAGATTTTCAGGACCACATAAGATTTCATATACATAATTTTTAAGCTGATCTACATAAGGCTTATCTTTAGGATTTCCATATATAATAGCGCTGATTTTTAGGTGACTTCCTAAACTAAATGTAGATTTTTTACCATTCAAATAATAAATAGTGCCACTGATTTCATCAGAAGTATATGTACTTTGGCTCTCTTGCAAGGGGCTACTCTTAGACATTTCGTCTATAATATTCCATATATTTTCAATAACCCTACTATCAGAAATAACAGCCTTGCCCCAACGGTTACTATAAACTTCTAATTTTACAGGTGTGGAGGTCCTTGCAGCTTCTAAAACTTGTTCTCTATCCTGAATAAGTACTAAATGATCATAATTTTTTTTGTATTGCCAAAATATTATAATTCCTAGCGATAGCATAAAAACAAAATAAATAATAAATAATTTTTTATATTTTTTTAAAATATTTATTTTTCTCTTCCCCCTTATAATAGCAAAAAACGTTTTCAGAATTACATCAAAATTGTATCAGCTTTGCAACAATTCAAAAAATAACTCCACTTTTGTTCCCTTTTCACTGCTTATAGAAATATCACCCTGCTCTTTTTTCATAATTTCCTTGCAAATGGCAAGTCCAAGACCCATACCACCGTATTGATTTTGCAACCTTTTATTTGCAGTATAAAATGGTTCAAAAACCCTTTTCAAATGTTCCTTACTTATACCTACACCATTATCTGAAATAGAAACAATTAAAGACCCTCCAGCGTCGGACATTTTTATAACAATGCAGGTACACTCGCTATATTTAATGGCATTGTCAAGTATATTTAAAAGCACTTGTTCTGTTTTTTGTTCATCTATCCAAAGTAAATGATCAAATAACAACGTTTCTATAGAAATATTGTATTTATCTAATCTAGGCTTTAAAATTAACAAGCTTTCCTCTATTACTACTTTAATGTTTATTTGCTTTGCTTCCATTTGAAAATCCTCCTTATTTAATTTAGAAAGATTTAACAATTCTTCCACAAGACAAAGCAAGCGTTGTCCACCCTTTTGGATATAATCACAACATTGGGTTTTGTCTTCTTCCGTCTTTACTCTAGGAAGTAAATCTGCATATCCAATTATTGAGGTTATGGGGGTTTTTAATTCATGGGTAACATTATCTAAAAATCTTTTTTGATTTGCTTTTTCATCTTTTAATTTCAAAATAGAATTACTGATATTAGTCGACATAAGATTAAAAGAATCCGCTAAGTCTTTTATCTCATCTGTGGTATCAATTTCTATAGTATTTGTAAAATCTCCATTTGCAACCTTCTGGGAAGCTCTTTTTAAAGATACAATAGGACTTACAATTTTTCTAGAAAACATATTGCTTAAAAAAATAGAAAGAAACAGCGCTAGTATACCTATCAGCAACATGGCTACACTGGTATTTTTAACTAGGCCTATTTCTTTATCTAGGGGATAAAGATATCGAAAGCAACCAATAGTTTCTCCTTCAAAATAAAGGGGACTTGAAAATAAAACGTATTCCTTGTTTTCAATTTTTTTTATAATATAGGATTTGGTTCCTGAAAGTGCATGAACCACATCCTTATTCTCTGAAATTATAGGATACTCTTCGGAATCCCCTACTAGCCCATCCTTGTTGTATAATTGAATTCTGAATTTGTAATGATCAGACAAATTTTTAGCAATAAAAGGGCCCATATTCTTAAGAAGTACTGGCAACCCTATGTTTTTTTCATTATCTAAATAGGTAATGATATTTAATTGACTGTTGTAACTTTCTTGTTTTAACATGGTAATAGAGCTATTAAGTATATTTTTATAAAGATTGCCAATGGTAATAGAGCATACAATAAGTAAAACCGGAAGTAACACGGCTATATTCATAATTACGATTTTATTTTTTATACCAATTTTCATTTCATACCTCTAATCTGTATCCGGCACCATAAATAGTTTGAATGGCATTTCCATGTATTTTAAGCTTCTTACGAATTCGTTCTATATGAATGTCAACAGCTCTAGTGTTACCCTCATAATCGTAGCCCCAAAGTTTTTCTAGTAGCTCTTTTCTACTAAAAACCTTATTAATATTTTGCATTAAAAGATTTATAGTTTCAAATTCACGAAAAGTAAATTGAACTTCTATGGAATCTATAAAAATCTTTCTTTCAGCTTTTAGAAGTTTGATGAATCCTTTTTCTATTTTGTTTTCAGAATTTTCATTAAGAAGCTTTGATTGATTTATTCGCCTTGAAATTGCCCGTATACGCAGTATAATTTCTCGACTATCAAAGGGTTTTGTAATATAATCATCTGCACCTAACTGTAACCCTAGGAGTTTATCATTGAGTTGCCCCTTTGCAGTAAGAAGGATAATGGGAGTTTCCCTATTAATCTGTTGCATTCTCTTCATAACTTCATAGCCATTTAAATCAGGTAGCATTAAATCAAGTAACACTAAGTCTGGGGTTTCATCTTGAAAGGCCTTGATTCCAATATTACCGGTAGCACTGGTTACTACCTCAAAACCTTCCAATACTAGGTTCATACGGATTAAATTTAAAATACTCTCTTCGTCATCTACCAATAAAATTTTCATCTTAAACCGCTCCTTCTTATATATAATAAGTAATAGTTAAAAGCATTCAAAGTACTTATAAGATTTTGTAGTTTCTACTTATTATACGTAAAAATTGTAGAATCTTCAAATTGTTTGTCTAAAATTGTATAATAATCAAATTAAAAAACACTTAAGTTAAAAATACCTTAAGTGCTCTCAATTTATATCGAATTATTTTTTCGAATTATTTGCCAATACTTTTACTGCAATATCACTAAAATCAGTAAATACACCGTCTACGCCAACTTCAAAATAAAATTTTTGAATTAGCTGGTCTACGCTAGTTACATATTTGGGTATTTCATCTTTTCTAAATGTATAGGGATGAACAACAAGATTATGTTTATGTGCATCTTTTACTAAGTTAGGATTAATAACTGGAGCTCTATTCTTCTTTCCATTTTCATCTATTATTTGTTGATACCAAGGTCCAATACCATTTGCATATTCAGCTACTTTTGCTAGTCCTTCATTTGACATCATTGTTTTGTAATTTGCTCCTGGACAATCTGCTTCTTCGCCAATTAACTGAACCATTTTCATTTTTGCACCCATCTCTGTCCTGACTTTTCTTAAGTAAGTTGGATCAAAACATTGCAAATAAATTTTTGATTCAGGAGTATCATACCCATATTTTCTAAGAACTTTTAGTACCACACTTCCAATATCTTGTCCATTATCTGTATGAAATTTAGGTTCTTTTAATTCAGGGTAAATTCCTTTATCATTACCCGTACTCTTATTCAATCCTTGTACAAGTTCTATCATTTCTTCTAAGGTTGGAATTTCAAAATGAGAACTATTTAAAGGAAATCTGCCAGGATAAACAGGCTCCTTAGAATCTATTTTTGTACGTTCGTGGACCCTAAGTGTTTTAATTTCACTTAATGTAAAATCAATTACATAATAATGTCCATCTACACGCTTTCTATTTGGATAGCGCTGAGCTACGTCCGTTGTAGTATCTAACATAGTATCATGCATTATTACCGGAACACCATCTTTAGATAAACATACATCACATTCTATATAATCTGCACCTTGTCCATAAGCTAAAGTATAAGACTCTAAAGTATGCTCAGGTAAGTATCCAGAGGCACCTCTATGTCCAATTACTATTTTATTGCCCTTAATTTTTGTGGAACCAGTTGTAGTTTTATTTGCTGCTAAGGTAATGTGCTTAGGTTTCTGACCCCATCCCTTACATATTCCTATAGTTAGGACAAGTGTGCATCCTAGAATAATTAGTTTTTTTGCATTTTTCATGTTATACCCTCCTTATTAATACTGATAGTGTAAACCTATCTTAATATACTTTAAAAACTTTCAAATTCTCCATAGGGGAAACGTTTTCAATAAGTATAAAATAATATATGCATCTTAATCTTCCTTTTAACAATAACAAAAGACATTATCAAAATTCCATCAGAAATGTAACAGCATTGTAACATTTTTAATATGTCCTCCTAATGTTGATTTATATTTTAAATATGCATAAAAAAATCCCGGACATCTCTGTCCAAGATTTTTTTGATGGATACAAACCCTATACTATATAATCCACCAATCGCATACACTTTTTTATATACCTTGTATTATTTATCATATAATATGTATCTACATAGTCACCCTATATAAATTCTTATTTTATCATTAATTTTTTCTTTCAACAAATCTTTTTGGCTTGCCTCACAAATTATTGAATTCTCATATAGTTTTTTTACTTTTCCCCTTGAAACACCAAGCTTTTTGCTCAGCACCTTGTCAACTCGCAAACCAAGTGAGTATTTACATCTAATATCTACAACAATTTTATTTTTTTTATTAAAATCACTTTGAAGTATATTTATATCTTCACCAATAATTTCATATTCAACATTCTCAAACTCTAGCTTCACCTTATTTTTATTATGAATAGCTATATCAAACCCATATTCTTTTGCTAGTTCTAAATCATTATTTAAAAATAATTCATATTGTGTTGAATCTATATCTATACAACTTACTCTTTCATATATAGCCATATTCCAAGTTGATTTGCATTTTTCGCATTGATAAATAAGCCATACATCTAACTTATTTTTATTTGCATTCACTCTAAATTTTTGACTATTTTTAAAAGACGCATCGTTTCCACACTTAGGACAATTTCTTTTTACCCTAGGCATTGTTAGTGCAACTATTTCCCATTTTATATTTTTTAAATAGCTCATTTTGCTCCTCCTAATTAATTATTTCTAGGATTGCGCAAAGACTATTTCACAATGTTTATTTTATCATGCATAGCCTTTGCTAAGCACAAATAATAAGTTTCCTCATACAAAAAACCCCCTTTAAATTATTATCCTATTAAGTATTATACTAATTTACATTTATGTAAACCACCTAATTTTCTATTCAGAAATGAACATGAGCCTGAATCAAATTGTTTGATTCAGGCTCATGTTATATGATTTTTTAGTGTTCACCATTATTATATCTTATCTACTAGCCTTTGAGTTTATCAAAGTATTTTTTCAACTCACACCTATTATTTGATGGGGCACCAGCCTATTTCTTCTTTCTCCTAATGTACATCTTTCTTTATGCTTTTTATACTTAATATGGTTCCAATGATAAAGGTTGTACATAAAACAATAATACCTAAAGTGTAATTTGTATAAGTCATTCCATTTTCATGAGGACTTAATATAGTTGGAATACTCCAAGGAAATATTGTATTAAATCGAGTATTCATTATTAGAAGGTTAAGGGTAATAGCACTTACTCCAAGTATAATTGGTGGAATTATACTTTTATTATAAATACTTAAGAATGCTATTATAGGAATTAATGCAAAGTGCATAATAATCATAAAAATATAGGTTTTAGTGTAATATAGTAAAATACTAAAGGTTAAAGGTTCATGTTTTATAGTCAATCCTAAAAGTACTAACAAAATAAATGAAGCCATAAGTGTAATAGAAATAAGAATTAGTATAACAATAAGTTTACTGATGAAAAATTGTATTCTACCTATTGGATAGGCAAACATACTATTTATTGTATTTTCTTGATATTCCCTTGAAAATATAAACCCTGCTAATAAAGAGAACAGTCCAATGGCCATCAACATATTAATCATCATTATAGCATCTGTAAAATAGGTTTCCCAAACAACTGTAGGGAATTTTTTGTTTAATGCAAACATAGAAAATATTAATAGGTCAGGCAAAAAAGCGCATAGAGGAATGCACCACAAAACTTTGCATTTTCTTAGCTTAAGGAATTCAGTCTTTATCACAGTTGATAAACTTGCTACTTTATTCATTTATATCATCTCCTACTAACTTAATAAAATAATCTTCAAGACTGTCTCTGAGCAGAGATATTTCTTTAACCTCAACATTATTTTGTATTAGTATTTTATTAATATTCGCAGTCTCTGTTAACCTTTCATAAATCTTAATCACTCCCGGTTCTGAAATTATATAATCTGTTATATTAAATTTTTGTTCTAACATAAATACAGTTTCTCTATCATTGTTAACTTTAAGCTCAATATAATGTCTATTTTTCTTTTTTAACGCTTCGGAGTTTATCTCTTCCAATAATTTCCCCTTATGTATTATGCCTACTTTTGTAGCTAATTGCTGAACCTCGCTTAAAATATGACTTGATATTAATACAGTTATATGTCTTTTTCGCGATAAATCAAGTATAAGTTGTCTTATTTCTTTTATTCCCATAGGGTCTAACCCATTTGTTGGTTCATCCAATACTAAAAACTCAGGATTATGAAGTAAAGCTCTTGCTATGCCAAGTCTCTGTTTCATACCTAGTGAAAACTCTTTTGTTTTTCTATTAGCAGCGTCAAGTATTCCTGCTGCCAATAACGATTGCTCTATACAATCCTTACTTGGAACACCCATAAGTTTTCTGTGAATATCTAAGTTTTCCACCGCAGTTAAATTTTCATAAAAGCCTGGAAACTCTATGATAGATCCAACTCTTGAAAAAAAATGTTTTTTGTCCTTACTCAGCTTTTCACCAAACAACTCAATATTTCCATTGGTAGGCTTAATTAACCCCATAATCATTCTCATAGTAGTTGTTTTACCTGCACCATTTAAACCTAAGAATCCATAAATATCTCCTTTTTCTATTGTTATATTTACATTATCAACAGCTTTATGATCTTTGTATTTTTTCGTTAAATTATAAGTTTTTAATATACATGCCATCCATTCTCTCCCCCTATTATTAATTTATTATAATGTTAATAGAATACTCTATAAGTTTAAAATAACCCTAACAAATACCTTACAAATACCTTAAATTATAAATAGCTAACATAAAGTTAGCACTTTACATTAGCTATTTACATAAAGGTAATGAAAATGAAAAAGTAGTTTTTTCATTTGGTATGCTTTTAACTAAAACTTCTCCTTTTAACCTTTCTACAAGTTTTTTAACTATTGTAAGACCTAATCCGCTTCCGTGTGATTTTTTATTTCTTGAAGGTTCTCCGATATATAATCTATCAAAAATATATGGAATATCTTTGATATTAATACCAGTTCCTACATTCCATATATCTATCCAAACCATAGAGTTTTCCCCTCTCATTTTTATACCAATTGTTTTTTGTTCTTTTCCATATCTAAGTGCATTAAGTAAAAGGTTAGATAATATTCTATCTATTGCTTTACCATCTCCCCACACAAAAAAATCTTTTTCTGGTATCTCAATGATAGGCTCAATTTTTTCATTTATAAATTCTTGATAAAATCCTACTAAGGCTTCTTGAACCATATTAGTCAAATTAATTTTTTCTACTTTAATTAGTACATCTTCTGCTTCTAATTTAGATATCTGAAAAAATTCTTCAAGTAATGAATATAATGTTTGAGACTTAGAATATACCACATCCAAAAAATACTTTTTTTCTTTATCATTTAACTTTGAATCCTTATGTAGTGCTTCTAAATATCCAAGAATAGATGTTAATGGAGTTCTTAAATCATGTGATATATTAGACACCATTTTTTTTCTTGATTCTTCAAGATATTCCTTTTTTTCAACCATACATTGAAATTGTTCTATTATAGAATTTAAGTTAACACCCAAGTTTCGTATACCCTTATTTCCAGAATAAAAGCGTAGCCTAATATTAAAATTACCGTCTTTTATATGTAGTAATGTTCTATTAATTTCATTTATCTGATTAGAAAAATAAATATTTCTAAATATTAAAATAAAGCATGTACTTATTAAAAAAAGCAGTATATATATATTCATTCCTACACATCCCCCAGCTTATATCCTATTCCCCAAACGGTTTTTATATATTCAGGGTTAGAAGAATTTTCTTCAATTTTACTTCTTATACGACTTATATGTACCATTACTGTATTCTCATCAGTATTGTATTCCTCTTTCCAAACAGCATTGAAAAGTTGAGATTTAGTGAATACTTTATTTGGATAACTCATAAAAAGCTTTATTATCTCAAATTCCTTTGAAGTAAGAGGTATTTTTGTTTCTCCAGCTTTAAGTTCATAATTATTTAAATTTAACTGAAGCTTTCCGTGTTCTAATATTTGATTTTCTTCGATTTTACTATTGTCAAAATGTAAATATCTCCTTAATTGAGCTTTAACTCTGGCTATAACCTCTCCTATATCAAAAGGCTTTGTAATATAATCGTCTGCTCCTAATTCAAGTCCAAATATTTTATCTGTTTGCTCATCTTTTGCTGATAAAATAATTACTGGAATTGTACCTTTTTCCCTAATTTTTAAAAGTACTTCAGCACCATTAAGTTTTGGTAACATTAAATCTAAAATTACCAATTGATATATCATATTTTCAAATTTATATATGGCTTCTATACCATCAAAACTACAATCTACAATATATCCTTCTTTTCTCAAATAATTTGCAATAAGATAGTTAATTTCGTTGTCATCTTCAATCACTAAAATACTTATACTTTTCAAATATACTCCTCATTTCAAAAACTTTCATTTATTTCTATGGTGATTTCTCCATAATAGTATTATACTACTAATTTGTTATAACTTTAATTTTATCCTTTAAATCTAAAGCTTAGTAACATGGTATCATAAAATAGTAATGTTTTAAAAAACAGTGTGGAGCAAAATTCTTATTATGGGGTAGTTATTGTGTTAAAATGGAATTAAATCAAACTATAGTACTGTCTTGGTAAGTATTCACTATTAATTGATGTCCAAATAAGTAAACGTTGAATTTAGGTAATAGTAATAATATTATTGGGAGGCATATACAATGAAAACATATTTTGAAACATCAGAGGATAACTTTAAAATTAGATTCGCAACTGTAGAGGATGTGCCGTTGATCCTACAGTTTATTAATGATTTGGCGGACTATGAGCATTTATTACATGAAGTCGTTGCTACAGAAGACATTCTTAGAATTTCTTTATTCGAAAAGAAGCAAGCGGAAGTCATCATCGGGGAGTACATGGGTAAACCAATCGGATTCGCACTTTTCTTTCACAATTTTTCAACGTTCTTAGGCAAATCAAATCTCTATTTAGAAGATTTGTTTGTCAAACCCGAGGTACGAGGAAAAGGATTCGGTAAAATTATGCTGGCATTTTTAGGGAAAATAGCTATTGATCGTGGATGCGGTAGACTCGATTGGTGGTGTCTAGATTGGAATACATCATCCATTGATTTTTACAAAGAGATGGGTGCAAGCCCAATGAGCGATTGGACTGTCTATCGCGTTGAAGGTGAGAAGTTGGCTTCACTGGCAGAAATGGTGTAAATGACAAAAAACTACATAGTATTAAAGCATAAAAAAACTCTCGACCAATTAATTAGTCGAGAGTTTTTTTAGTGGAGTCCACCCAATACTAACTATATCACCCTTCATTGAAAGAAGTGTGCAAAAGCAGTTTATATTTACTATCAATCTCCCATTATCCTTAATAATTTAATATTTTAAACAGAACGTTCGATAAAAATTGTATCCCAATACTGCAATTCTGGAACCTTAATCTCTAAGAAAGCACCCTTCGAATCCTTGTTTTTACTATATTTTAATGGCCTTGACGTCCCTCCATTTAAATCTGGAGATGCTAAATTTATACTCTTTATATCTGTATTATCCACATAGAGTTTCAAAATAAAATCTTTTTTAGTTTCAGGAGGACTACAATTCCCTTTTTCATCCCTCCAGTTATCATCTTCTCTGCTTAAAAGATTTATTAGCTGAACCGTTTGGTACTTTTTGTTTTCCTTGCTGTAGGCCCATATTGTTTTTACACTTCCATTTTTGCTTACATTTACACCTGGAATTTCAATTGTAGTATTTACTTCCTTCATATTATCCCTAAGTATGTTTTCATAGGCTACAATAAAATCATAATATTTTCTCATAGAACTTATAAGATAAGGTGTCATCCTTACATTATCATTGGCAAAATACTCATTTGAAAGCATGCCTGTATCTCCAAGCTCCATATGATCTCCACCTGCAGCAAAAATAGCAGCATCCATTAGCTTAACAGAGTGTTCATTAAATTTTTCACCTGACTGCCTCCCATAGTTCATATAGGCGGCTATTACTGACGCTTTTTTTCCATTACTGCAAGTCAAATCATTATCAATAGTCTTTTTTATCATTTCATAGGATGCATAATCGGGAGGCCATATTTCTGTATATAAAAAATCAACATCCGCATCCTTTGATACAGGATTTTTTCCGAACTCTTGAACATTATTAACAACTATTCTCTTATTTAAAGCTTGTTTTGCATTATTTAAAAAATCAGTATAGGTTTCATCAAGCTTAACTTCATTTCCATTATAATCATAAACAGTTCCCCTAGATCCTAGGGTATCAACATGAAATACATCAAATTTATATACATCCATAACATCCTTTTCTCTTTGAAATATGTAATTTTGCCACTCCTTATTTCCCGGATTCATTAAACCTACCTTTTTAACAGCCCAGCTATCTGGAAGAGAGAAAGAATCCCCCTCATTATGGTTATTATCCTTGTAAAGTCCCCACTCCTTCTTTACACCTCTAGTTTCATAATCCTCATATGCACCATACATGAGATTATAGTTTGCAGCCATCATATTTTTATTATGAGCAAAATCTATAAAGTCTTTTACTGTTTTACCTGAGGTCTTTCTATTTGCAATGTCAAGCCATGTGGAGTCTGGGTTATCAACGGTGCCTGCAAGTGGCTGGTCATGTTTATACTGCCAATCATAAAATTGAAGCCCATTTAGATGGAACCTGCTTAAATTATCTATTATATCCTTTGCCTTATTGCTGTCAATTTCCGGAAAATTAGCTATATAGCCATACCTTGGGAACTTGCTCCAATCTGAAGATACATCTATTGCAGTATTTCTGTGATCAATAACTTTATTTTCCATAACTGCATATACTTCTAGCATATATCCACTATAATTATCATTAGGGGGAAACCACTTTAAATTAAGCTCTTTATATTCACCCTTGTTTAAATTCACCTTAACATCTTCGTGATATATACTTTTGTCTAAATGTTTAAAGTAAATTCTGAGTTTTCCACTATAATCCACTTCTAAATCATTCTTCAATTTTACAACATAATAAACCTCTTGATGTGGCTTATAGGAACTTTTATCAGTGTACACATCCATTATTAACATATCCTGATAAATAGCTATATTATCAGGATTTGATTTTAAATATGATTTCCCAATAAAAAGTAGTCCAGCAGCTGTCAAAATTAAAATGATCACTATAATAAATTTCTTTTTACCCATTGTTTTCACCCTCAAGCAATAAAAGAAGGAGCATTAGCCCCTCCTCTTATTTAATTATCTATTTAGTTTATCATGACTTTTCCTGACTGGTTAGCAGGAATGTTAACATATAAAACCTTAGCCTTATTATCATAGAAATAAGAGCCTGATTTTTTGTTAAGTTCTGCTATGCTATTAACCTTAGTATACTTTTTAGATTTATTTTGAACTTTAGATGGATTTTTATTTATTCCATTTAATTTTAATGTATAATTTGTAAGTTTAGAATCCTTATAGTTTTTTGTCTTCTTTTCCTGCATGAATTCTATCTTATTACCTTTTTTTGCTACTGTGAAGTTTGTTATATTAAACTCTTCACTTTCCTTGTAATCTAAGGTATTATTATCATCTTCATAAAATGAATATTCAGCCTTTCCGTCAAGGTAAGTATCAAGTACAAGGTTAGTTAATGGTTTTTCATCTGTTTTCTGCTGAACTTCACGGGTCGGAATTATGGAATTCGCCTTAACATAAAGAGGCATAGTTCCTAAATCAGCTTTACGTGTAATAGTTTGTCCACCATTAAACTTTTCTCCTGTCCAATAATCAACCCAATTTGTACCCTTTGGAAGATATACACTTCTGGATGTTTGTCCTTCTTTTACTATTGGTGCTGACATAATTGAGCTTCCAAACATAAATTGGTCAGCTATATTATAGGTGTTTTTATCTTCTTGGAACTGGTAAACAAGAGGCTGCTGTACAGGTGCTCCTGTCTTTGAAGCGTCTACAAATGCATTATAAAGATATGGAAGAAGTTGATATCTTAAATTAATGTACTTACGGCTTATGTCTTCAACTTCCTTTCCAAATACCCATGGTTCCTGTCCAGATGCAGATGCTTTTGAATCACTGTCATAATGAACACGTGCAAATGGTAAAAGTGCTCCTACTTGGATCCATCTTGCAAATAATTCTGGTGTTGGACGCTGAGCAAATCCTCCGATATCATTTCCAACAAATGGCTGACCTGATAATCCTACATTTGCATTCATAGGAATTGACATTTGAAGATGTTCCCAATTACTTACGTTATCTCCTGTCCAAAGAGCCGCATAACGCTGCGTACCAGCATACATATCACGAGTCAATACAAATGGTCTTTGATTTGGCTTGTTCTCTTTAGCTCCATTGTAAGTTGCCACGGCTTCATCATGTCCATATAAATTATGATACTCAGCATGTGTCTTTTCATTGTCTCCCTCACCAAACTTTATATCAAGTGGCATTGTATGATTTGGACCATTAAATACAGCTGGCTCATTCATATCATTCCAAATTCCGTCAAATCCTGCATTATATAGAGGGTTTAAATTTTTCCCCCACCAATTACGAACATCATACTTTGAAAAATCAGGGAATGCGGAATTTCCTGGCCATACTTCACCATTGTAAACAGAACCATCAGGATTTTTTGCAAAATAGTCCTTAGCAATACCTTCCTTATAGGTTTCGTTATTCTCATCAACTTTTACAGCTGGATCATTAATTGCTATTGCACGGAAACCCTGCTGTTTCAATTTCTTTAAGGCTCCAAGATAATCCTTATCCTTGTTCCATGTAAATACCCTGTATCCATCCATATAATCAATGTCAAAATGCATTGTATCTAATGGAATTTTCTTTTCACGGTAAGTATTAGCTACATCTACTAATTCTTCTGGTGTATATCCCCACTTACTTTGATGTAAACCAAGTGTCCATTGAGCTGGTCTTTCCATCTTACCTGTAAGTTCAGTATATCTATCCAATACATCTTCTACTTCCGGACCATTCATGAAATAATAAGTAAGTTGTCCAGAATTGGCATAGAAATAGTAGTAATCATCGCTCTCCTTTGCCATATTGAAATAAGAACGGTTAGCATTGTCCATAAAAATACCATAGGCATTTCCATTTTTCAATCCCATAAAGAATGGAATAGTCGTGTACAGGTATTTTGTATCCTTCGTGTAGGAATATGCGTCTGTGTTCCACATTCCTATTTCTTTACCACGTTGATTAAGGTTAAGACCTGCCTGCTCTCCAAATCCGTAGAAAGCCTCATTTTTATCTGTTTTCTTAAATACGAAAGGTTTGTTATTTTCATAGCCTGAGCCGTATTTCATGTAATCCTCATTAATTACATTACCGGCTTTATCAAGAAATTTTACACCAAACTTTTTTTTATTTATTTTAACAGTTATTTCACTTGTTGTAATTATGTATTCATTATCTGAATCTTGTGTTTTAAACTTAGGTGTCTTCCAATCCTTTTTTGCTATCCCCTGGGAAACAGTTTCACTTTGTCCTTTTTTCACTAGGGATACTTTAGCTAAATCATTATCAAGAACTCTAATATAAGCATCATAACTTCCCAGGTCAAACTTAACTCCATTATTCAATTTTTTAATAGCTTTAACTGTCAATGTCTGCTTAATATTTTGCTTTACTAAAGGTGTGTCCGGTTCCGGTTGTGTTACAGCAAATATAATTTGCGAACTTGAAGTTAAGGCAATGGATATTGCCAACAATGTAGAAATTAAAATCTTTGATATTTTTTTATACTTCATAATTTTCACCTCATACTTTATTTTGAACCCTTACAATTAAATTTATAATATTATTCCCAACTGTTTACTACAATTAACAATTACATTAATTGCAATATTTATATCAAAGGCACCTGCAGACACCTAAAATAGCTACTCAAATTTTGTTCCATTCTATTTCATAAAATACTTCATATATGTTATCTTTTCATATTTAACTCTGGTTTCTGTACCCATGCCTAGTGTAAAGATAACCTTATATTAATCGCTGGTCCTGCTGTCGAATTCTGTAACATTTTGCGCTCTTATATAATTATATATATTTATCTACAATTGTCAACATTTTCTGCGTATATATTTTTAATATTTTTATATAAATAATCAAAAAAGTAAAACAAACTGTAAACAATCCAGTAAAGCGAGCTTACTAATGCAAATTTACAGATTCACTGTATTATAGAAGTTCTCCAAATACAAAAAGAGCACCAATGGCTACTGTTCTAGCCATTAATGCTCTTTCTAGTACTCTTTCTCATCACTAAAATCGGTTAAAACAGAATTTTCACCGATTTTAAACTTTCCAAAAGAAGCCTTAGTAAAGAAATACCCATTTATTAATTGATTTTTTAAACTTCTCCATCGACTAGCTGTTTAAAATTTATACTTTCTAATTCTGCATTTAATTTTTTTTGTACTTTTGTCATAGCTCTATGTATAACACATACACCACTTCTATTCAAATTACAAAAATCCGGTTCAATTACACATCTATTAACACATACAAGTCCGTCTATTGCTTCTATAACATCTTTTAAGGTTATTTGTTCTGGCAATTTATTTATAGCATATCCTCCCTTGACTCCCCTATACGATCTTAGAATATCTACTTGTGTAAGTTTTCTTAAAAGTTTTAATAGAAATCTTAAGGGTATGCCCTCTTTTTCTGAAATTGCTTTTGCTTCTATTTTTTCCCCGTAGCCTAATTTACATAAGTGAAGTACTACTCTAAGTCCGTAATCTGCTTCTTGTGTTATTTTCATATTATATTTCTCCTTAAATCATCATCTGCGATACTGCAATATTAACGACTTCAAAAGGAGATTTAGACTCCTTCGAAGTTTTCTATTTGTTATAGCATGTAACTACTACTTATAAAAGTAGGATTCTTTCCTTCTGAAATGTCATTAAAGTATACTCATTTGGTATGGATTTAAGTTTAAGACTTTTACCCTGTTTTGTCAATGGGGTTTTTATGGATTTTCACATTTAAATTACATGTAACCTTCGCCAAAATTAATATTAACATGTACATCAAAAGGGACCTGTCCACGAATTTCATCCATGATTAGGTCCCAAATTTATGTTTTTCTGAAATTACTTCATCGACTCGATAATGCTATCCGCAACCGAATCCATTAAATCAACATCATCTTCCTTCATAGTAGAGTTCAATGACATCTCATTGTCTAAAATAGTCATTTCTTTCATCTCATCCAATAGTTCACGCATCAATTTGCCTGATTGAGGAGCCCATGAGCCATTTTCTATAAGAGTGAAAGTACGTTTTTGAAGATTTAATGCCTTCATATCCATTATATAATTCAGCATAGGTGGATAAATCTTCAAATTGTAGGTTACGCAGGCAAGAACCACATGACTATATTTAAATGTCTCAGAAATTAAATAGGAGACATTGGTTTTTGAAACATCATACATAACCACATTCGTCATTCCCTTTTCTACAAGTCTTGTTGCTAGGTCACTTGCAGCCGCCTCCGTATTGCCGTACATTGTTCCATAAACAATCATTACGCCATTTTCTTCAGGTTCATACCTACTCCACTTGTCGTACTTATCTAACAAGTACCCCAAATCATTATGCCATACTGGTCCATGTAACGGACAAATAATTTTGATGTCAATAGTACCCGCTTTCCTCAAAAGATCCTGAACATGAGGACCATACTTTCCTACAATGTTTGTATAGTACCTTCTGGCATCATCAATCCAATCGCGATCAAAGTTCACCTCATCATTAAACAGCTGACCATCCAGTGACCCGAAAGAACCGAAGGCATCAGCTGAAAATAATACACCATTATAAGTATCAAATGTTACCATAGCTTCTGGCCAATGTACCATTGGAGCTGCTACAAATGCAACCACATGTTTTCCAAATGACATTGTATCTCCTTCTTTAACTTCCTCTATCTTGCCATCAATAGCGAAACCGAACTGATGCATAAATAAAGAAGCTTTTTCAGTGCATACAATTTTCACCTCAGGATAACGAAGAATAATCTCTTCAATGCATGCTGCATGGTCAGGCTCCATGTGATTAATTACCATATAATCTAAAGGTTTGCCTTTTAATATTGATTGAATATTCTCAATGAACTGACGGCAAATTGACCAGTCTACTGTATCAAAGAGCACTGTCTTCTCGTCCATTAGTAAATATGAGTTATAAGAAACGCCTCTTGGAATTGGATGAATGTTTTCGAAAAGGGCAAGGCGACGATCGCTTCCACCAACCCAATAAAGATCCTCAGTTATATTTCTAACACAATACATATATATAATCCTCCTTTATACTAAAACACGTTATTATATTTAATTATTATAAAAATTAGACTTCTATAAACATATCTTTTTCTTCACCACAAGCAGGGCAAGTCCAGTCTTCAGGTATGTTTTCAAATAGAGTTCCGGAATTTACTTCGCCTTCTGAATCACCCATGCCAGGATCGTATTCATAACCGCATCCGTTACATACATAATGTTTCCAAGTTTGAACAATTTTTTTAGGAGCAGTTGACTTCATCTTCACCATTGGTGGAGCATCTTTCTTTGCCTGTCCATTATCTAAAGCAGCAGTAAGTAATGGTAATATCTCCATTAAATCACCAACGATACCATAATCAGAGTTCTTAAAAATTTTCGCTTTGGAATCGATATTTATAGCAACTATTGTAGCAGCATCCTTTATGCCCTTCAAATGCTGACCTGCACCTGAAATTCCACAAGCAATATAAAGATTCCCTTTGAATTTTTGACCAGACATACCAACATAACGGTTCAGCGGTAAATATTTAAGTGTTTCAGCTACTGGACGCGAAGAACCTATAGCTGCACCAGCTTGAACTGCCAAGTCTTCTATAAGTTGCATATTCTTCTTTTCGCCTATACCTAGTCCTACACTTACAACTCTTTCAGCCTTAGTTATAGGAGTGTCCATTGGAATTCCAACTGTAAAATCATATTTATCTGCCTTAAGAGCTTCCACAAGTGCATTTACTTTTTCACTGGCAGTTCCTTCCTTGAAAATCACTTTCTTACGATAACCTGTTGCAGGCCCACGTTTAGTAGCTTTACCTGTGTTCTCTTTTTTCGGCATCCTACCTATGATGTGAGCAGCAATAACCACACGTTGAATCTCATTAGTCCCTTCATATATTGTACAAATTTTAGCATCTCTGTAAGCACGCTCAACTTCCATGCCTTTCAAATATCCGTTTCCACCAAATATTTGAAGAGCATCATTTACAATCTCAAGGCAAACATCTGAAGCATATTGTTTCGCCATAGCAGCTTCCATACTGTAACTCTCATGATTTTCTTTAAGCTCTGCCGCACTGTAAATAAGTAATCTAGCTGCTCTAAGTTTTGTCGCCATATCTGCCAACTTAAAAGAGATAATCTGTTGCTGACATATAGGTTTGCCAAATTGAACTCTTTCTTTTGAGTACTCTAAAGCATTTTCATAAGCCCCTTGAGCTATTCCTAGAGCCTGAGCTGCAATACCAATACGACCACCATCCAAAGTTGCCATAGCAATCTTGAACCCGTCACCCTCATTACCTAGTAGATTCTCCTTAGGGATTCTCACGTCATTGAATACAAGCTCTGCAGTTGCAGATGATCTAATACCCATCTTGTCGTAATGTTGTCCAAAACTAAAGCCTTCTGTGTCTTTTTCCACAATAAATGCACTTATACCACGAACACCTATATCCGGCGTAGTAATTGCAAAAACAACGTAAATATCAGCCACACCAGCATTTGTGATAAAGATTTTTTCACCATTCAAAATGTAATTATCACCATCCAGTACTGCAGTGGTTTCCGTACCACCAGCATCACTACCAGCATTTTCTTCGGTAAGACCGAATGCACCAATTTTCTCTCCCTTTGCTAGTGGCACCAAGTATTTTTGTTTCTGCTCCTCTGTTCCATAGGCATAAATTGGGTATGCACCCAAAGATGTATGCGCGGAAAGAATTACTCCTGTACCACCGTCCACTCTTGATAATTCCTCAACTGCTATAGCATAGCTTATTACGTCCAGACCTGCTCCACCATACTCTTTTGGATATGGAATCCCCATCATCCCCATATCAGCCAACTTATTAATTGCGTCCATTGGGAATTTATTTTCTTGGTCTAACATAAATGCAATAGGTTTAACTTCCTCCTGCGCAAACTCTCTAATTTTTGTCCTCAAATTTTCATGTTGCTCCATAGTTTTAAAAAACATTAATATACCTCCCTTTTCTTAATGCGGTTTCATGAATGTGGTTTTGTGAAATCTGCAAAATCACAACATTGAACTGCCGCAAACAAAACTCATCAAACTCAGGTGACTCCGCCAATTCTTTTTCACCTTTGGAATCCATATAATCAATATGTTTTACTACACCAACAATATTTGTAAACGTCTTCCTTAAAAGTATACCTAAAGGGTATACTTTTATTGTATACCTAATAAGTATACATTACAAGTTTAACTCAAACTTTTCTTACTGCTCTTCAAGGGGCTTTATTACTACTGGCAACCGCTATATCTGCATGCGTAAATCCTACAACTGCTTTTTCATATATATTGGGCTCCCTTAAATTTTAATTAGTACAAGAAACAATTTTTGTTTAATTATTATTTTTCTTTTATAATTTTATTTATCAAATAACAGTTATTATCTATAATGTAACTCTACTTTCCTGTTTTTTCAATATTGATTTTAGGCTCTATACTTAAATAAGATATACCATACCCATGTTTGCTTTAATATTAACAAAATTTCGCAAATATTCGATGATAATAAAAAAAACAGCAAAACCTCATTACAAAGTTTTGCTATCTTTTTTTAATTCTATCCTATACTTTCGTCGCTTTCAGCTGAATTTCCTAAAAGATCCTGTTCTCTAAATAAGCTTGAAACTGCTTCATCGTAATCGTATAATCTTTCTGATTTCTTAATTTTTTTTGCATACTTTACATTATCAGAAAACACCGGAATCATGTAAGACCATAATTCTTTCATTTTAAACAAGACATTCCTATCTCCAAAGAGTATTTTTTTATAGTCTTCATAAATTTTATCATGAAAGTCTTTCAATATTTTTTTGTCAAGTTTGATATTATCTGTAATATAGCTGCTGAGTCCAGGATTAGCTAATAATCCCCTGCCAATCATTAAAGTATTTACACTAGGGAAAGCAGCGGAAAACTCCTTGTAATCTTCGATTGTAAAAATGTCACCATTATAGCAAACAGGATTTTTACTTGAAACTAAAGCTTGCTTAAAGATTTTCAGATTAGGTTTATTTTTATAAAAATCTTTTTGCGTCCTTGGATGAATAATAAGCTCTTCTATAGGGTATTTATTAAATATTTCGATTAAATCATAAAATTCTTCCGGCTTATCTTTTCCTATCCTGGTTTTCAATGAGATTTTTGTTATAGACTCAGAAAAGATTTCCTCTAAAAACACATCAAGTTCTTCTCTTTTCGAAAGAAATCCCGATCCTCTATTTTTTGAAACTACAGTTCTAGAAGGACATCCTAAATTTAAATTGATCTCATTATATCCCAGCATCTTTATTTTCTTTGAAGTATGAATAAAATCTTTTGCATTATTGGTTAGTAATTGTGGAATCAAAACTAGTCCTTGATTATTTTCAGGCAAAATATCATTTAATTCCCGAGTTTTAAAACTTTCACTTTGATTTGCAGTAATAAAAGGTGAAAAGTATTTATCTATATTATTGAAAAAAGCATTATGGGCATTTCTATAAATGTACCCAGTCAAACCTTCCATAGGTGCGAAATAAAAATTCATATATTCAATAACTCCTTTATTTACGTAGTTCCCTTTTGTTCGTACAATTTTTTCACTTTATTATACCATGTTTATTTAGATTTGAATATTATTGATGAGGTAGCCGTATAAGCAGACTTGAAGAAAAAAGCTAATTTACACCTTTTCCCTGACCTTTGGGGCCCTGAAATCATATTTTTTTTGCAAAAAAGACTGCTACACTAATTTCTTAGTGTAGCAGCCCTTTTGTATTAGAAATTTATTTTTTTATATAGTGACAATTAACGTCGATATGGTTTAAGAACAACAATAATCTTTCATAAAGTGGTTGAACTTTATCACCATACTTTGCTTCTAGACTTTCTCCAATATCTTTTACAGTTTTCTTGCCATCTATCTGTAAAAGCACACAACTTCCATATTCATCCAAAGAAGTTTTTTTATACTCTGGAATTCTGAATTTAAGTTTTCTAAAGAACTTTTGAAACTTATGATCTTGTTTTTCAAGTATAGTCACAATATTTCCTTTATCTACTTCATATTGAAAATTGTCAGATATTTCATATATTATATTTAAAACGTCTTCGTTATTGCTTAGCATTTTTTACCTTACTTTTTACTATAGGCATTATAGTAGCTACTATTAGAACTACTAATATTATAATTGCCATTCCATTAGAAGCAGTAAATCCACTTGGTGCATTATCCTTAAAAAACTTAAATCGAAGTATTATACCTATAAGACCTATTATAGAACCACCTGCAACAAGTCCAGAAGATAAACTTATACCATTAGAAACTTTAGCTTCTTTTTCTTTTTCAGATTTAGAAGTTTTTTCTATAAATAAACGAACTAATGCTCCTATTAATATTATAGAAGTTGTAGCTATCGGTAAATAGAATCCTATAGCTACTGTCATTACAGGAAGTTTTAATAAATATAAAACAATTCCCATAGCAATACCAACAATGATCATAACCCAAGGTAATTCACCTGACATTATACCAGCAGTTAATGTTGCCATTAAGTTAGCTTGAGGTAGTGCAAATTGGACATTATCACCAGTTATTGCAAGTTGACTTGAAAGTAATAATATAGTACCAATAACTACTACAACACCAATCACGCCAGATATAACATAGTACTTATCCATTTCATTTTTGTTACCGCCTACTATGAAAGTAACCTTTTGCGATTGAGCATAACCTGCAGCTACAGATATAGCCGTAACTATAAATGTACCAAATAAAAGTAATGTTTTGTTGTTTTCAGGATTTTTCCATCCCATCCCAACGAATAATAAGGTTACAACAACTATAGAAGCTATAGTCATACCGGATACAGGAAGGTTTGAAGTTCCTATGGTACCAGTTAAACGACCAGCAACTATAACAAATAATAATGATAAGAATAATGATAAAATAGAAGCAACTATAGCCATTACTATATTACCACCAGATACCATAAAACCACCTATGAAACATACTACCACTCCACCAAGTAATATTAGGTTTCCAATAGATGAGCCACTACCACTATTTGACTCCTTAGCATTCATAGTTTCTTTTATAGATGCTATTATAGTAGGTATAAGTTTTATAGCACCTATTAAACCACCAGAAAGCATCATACCAGCACCAATATATTTTACATAACTACCAGCGATATGTTTAACTTGCATAGTGTTTATAGCAACACTCGGATCATTCCATACAGTTACACCATCTTTTGCAAGACTTGAGAAGTAACCTATTAAAGGCATAATACCGAAGTTAGATAATATAGAACCAGCAAACATAGCTACAGAAACCTCTAAACCAACTATGAATCCTATACCTAATAATAGAGGGTTAACTTCAACTTCAAATTTCCACTTGTAGAAGGTTTCGTTTACATAACTTATACTGTTATTAACTACATTCAAAAATGAACTAGTTAAAACAGTTATAATACCACCTATTCCGAATCCTATTCCCATGAACTTCATTGCCTCTCCAGCACCTTCTGAAGCAACAAGTGTTTCAGATATAGCCATTGACTCAGGATACATTAATTTACCGTGTTCTTCAACCATTAAGTAATTGTAAACAAGAGAAGCTCCTCCAATACCGAATAAAACTCCACCTACACCAACAGCAAAACCTTCTAAGAAAGTAATTTTGGAACCTATTAATAGAATTGCTGGTAAAACGAATATTATACCACTAGCAACAGATTCTCCACCGCTTGCCATACCTTGAACTAAGTTTTTGCCAAGGATACCCTTTTTCTTAGCAAATGCAGCTATAAATGCAGAACCTATTATAGAACCTGGTATACCAGCTGCAACTGTAAGCCCTGATTTCATACCTGAATAGGCAGTTGATGCTGCAAATACTACAGCTAAAATAATACCGATTATTAATACGGCAACGTTTCCACCAGATTTAGAACCACTGGAAATGTAGGGAACGTAGTCTTTACCATCTACACCACCATATGCATTTTTTGATAACTTATTATCCATAAGTCATACCTCCTTTTGTATTTTATATATTATATATTATAACACGATTTCGACATAAAACGATTTTTCTCAATTTTGCGAATAAAGATATTTACTTATTTAGTAATTTGCAATAGTTCTAATAATTATACAATTAATCTTTCACAATTCTAACCTAGCTAAAATACTTAAAACCCCTCGACATTCGTCGAGGGGTTCACTGGTGGAGGCTAAGCCTGCTCATCTCATTTATTATTTTAAACTATTCGATACTCCTCTGAAGAAATTTCCAATAGAATCACACACACCTGCGAACCAACTTTTAGTCTTATCACTTTCTAATGTATTTTTCATCGTACTAGCTACACCCTCAAGCTGTCCTTTTACTTTACTGTAATCCAAGTTTAATTTATTTACATTTGTCATTAATCCAACAATAGTACTTACATCATCTTTAGACAAATCGTAATTGTAATTATTCGTTACATTTTTTACTATTTTTGTTATACCTTTCTCATTCTTAGGTTTATCTTTTATAACTTCACTCTTTACTTCATTAATTAATCCCGCAGCTTTATCTTGTCCAATTTTTTCACCTAGTTTGCCTGTAACTGCCACCTCTTCATTAGCGGTTTTCTTTGTACTTTCATCTAATTTCTTACCGTCTTTACTATTTTCGAATCCCTTTAGTATGCCAGTCATAGCTGCCGTACCTGATACAGTGAATGGTGCAGAAACTTTAACATTAGCATTCTCAATTCCTGCTGTAATTAAGGCATTCTTTATCATACTATCATTTACCCAAGTTACATTGTTTGTGTTCACTACTAACCCACCAGTATTTGTTGGCTCAATATAGGAACATGATATGGCCTTATTACCCAATTGAGCTCTAGATACTGTATCTCCCAGATATTTCTTTTCCTCATTAGCTGTAACTTCAACAATACTCGCACTATTCCTATCTACATCAAAATACTTTAGCATGTCTTGTTTCTGTTGATTCGTCAAATCATACCCTATAGTAACACTCTTGTATGAATCAGCATATGCATTGTTTATAGGTGTTGCAAGCAAACTTGCTGTTAACACTAAACCTAATACTAATTTCTTATTCATTAAACAATACCTCCATATTCCACATTATTTTACTGTTGTGACTTAAATATATTATAACCCAAATTATATTAATTTGGTAAATGACTTTTTTTGCTGTTAAATTGTATGAACTATAGATACCCAGTAGTTTAGCTTGAAACCCTTTCATTTTCACCCAAAAAACAATGAAAACCCTTAAAATCAAGGGTCTTCTATTGCATAAATTTTTAAATTTTCTTATGTAGAGGAGAAGCCTACCTAACTATATCACTATCCATTGAAAGAAGTGAATTATATAAATAAAAAGTAATTTTATCTAAATTGCAATAATTATACCTACAATTAATGCACTTAATACACTTACACAGAAACCACCTATCATTCCTCTAAAAGCAAGTTTTGATAGTTGTCCTCTCTTATCTGGACAGAATACTGATATTCCTGATACACAGATTCCCATACTTGATATATTTGCAAAACCTGCTAATGATACTGAAAGCATAAGTCCTGTTCTATAATCTAAGGTGCTTATTACTTTACCAAGTTGTCCAAATGCTACAAACTCATTTAATGCCATCTTACTTCCGAGTAATTGCCCTGCAAGTAATACTTTATCATTTGGAACACCCATTAAATAACCTATTGGTGCAAATGCATATCCCAGTATTCCTTCCAGTGATACTCCAAACATTCCAAGAAACCCATTAAGCATTGCAACTAGTGCTACTATTGCTATAAGAACTGCACCAATTCCGAGAGCCATATTAAGTCCTGCAGATGCTCCTTCTGAAATAGCTGATATTAAGTTTTCATTATCACCCTTGTTATCTATTTTCAAATTATCTATTCCACTGGCTACTTCTACCTCTGGAATCAACATTTTAGAGATAATTATACTTCCCAGGGGCACTAATGTACTACCAATTAAAAGATATTCCATAGGTATTCCAAGACCAACATATCCCATTATTACACTAACAGACATACTACCCATACCTGATATAAGCACTAACATTATTTCACTTTCAGTCATTTTAGGTAAATACTTGCTTACAAGTAATGGTGAATCTGTTTGCCCTAAAAACATATTCGCTACTGCCACAAAACTTTCTACTTTGCTTGTCCCAATAACCTTCCCTATTGCTCCACCTATTATTTTAACTACAAACCCTAAAATTCCTAGATAAAACAAAGCTGAAACCAATGCTGATACAAATATTATGTTACCTAATACTTGTATACCAAATATCATACCTGTTGGTGCACTGCCGTTTGCTAATGATCCAAATACAAAGTTTAACCCCTGGCTGCCATAGTTTAAGACATTACTAACCCCATCTGATACATTTTGTATAACTATTTTTCCCAATGGAACTTTAACTAATAATAACGCCACTACAACTTGTATAACAAATGCTTTAGCAATCAGTTTTTTATTAATATTGGCCTTATTATTTGATATTAGATATAAAACACCAAATAATATTACAATTCCCAATAAGTTTCTTATTATTATCATAAACTACCCCTCCACTTTTTAACACTTATCTTTAGATTATTTTATTAAACTCATGAAACTTTCCCCAAGTTCAAGGTTATATTCTTTATTAGTATCATTGAAATTATCTAAAATACTTATGCCCATATCTGCCATACTTTTAAGTACTGGTAGCTCTCCTGATTCCTTAAGTGAAGGACTGTAAATAAGAACCGGCACATGTTCTCTTGTATGATCAGTACCAGGTAAAGTTGGATCATTTCCATGATCTGCTGTTATTATTAGAAGATCATCGGAATTAAGTTCATCCATTAACTCACCTAAACGAATATCAAATTCTTCTAATGCTGTCTTATACCCTTCAACATCTCTTCTATGACCATACAAAGAATCGAAATCCACTAAATTTAAGAATATTAATCCCTCATATAAATTGCTACGAGCTATTTCAATAGTTTTTAAAATACCATCATCATTACTCTTAGTTTTTTCACTGTGAGTAATTCCTTTATAAGAAAATATATCCCCGATTTTACCTAGTGCTACAACATCCAACCCCATTTCTGATATTCCATCTAAAATTGTTTTATTTGGTGGCTCTAAAGCTAAATCCTTTCTATTTGAAGTACGTTTAAAGTTATCCTTATTAGTTCCTATAAATGGTCTAGCTATTATTCTACAAACCCTATATTCTTCTTTTAATGTAATTTCTCTGGCAATAGTACAAACTCTATATAATTCTTCTAAAGGTATTATTTCTTCGTTAGCTGCAATTTGAAGAACACTATCTGCAGATGTATATAAAATCAAGCTTTTAGTTTTTAAATGTTCTCCTCCTAAATCTTTTAGTATTTCTGTTCCTGAAGCAGACATATTTCCAATAAACTTATGACCTGTTTTCTCTTGGAGTTCAGCTATTAACTCTTTGGGGAATCCTGTTTCAGTGAAGGTTTTAAATGGTTTTTGCGTATGTAATCCTACCATTTCCCAGTGGCCTGTTATTGTATCCTTACCATTAGATACTTCCTTTGACTTGGTGAAATATCCTAATGGTTTTTGATTTTTATCTACACCCTTAATTGATGCAATATTCCCAATTCCTAATTTTTGAAGATTTCTTAAAGTAAGTCCTCCTGTTTTATTAGCTATATTGCAAATAGTATTAGCTCCTTGATCTCCGTACTCCTTTGCATCATCTAATTCACCAATACCAACTGAATCTAAAACTATTAAAAATACTCTTTTATATTTACTCATACTATAAATCTCCTTACTCTTATATGATTTTATTAATTATTGATACTTTATTTGGTTTCTTACCTTGAATATCATATGCTTCTAATAAAATCACTTCTGCTTTTGCAAACAAGTCTTCCTTACTAGAATATAATGTAGCAAGTACATCGCCTTTTTTAACATAACTTCCCATTTTTATTTTTAAAACAATTCCTGCACCATGATCTATATCATCAGCCTTTGTCTCTCTTCCTGCTCCAGTAATTAATGATGATATACCCACTTTTTCTGCGTTTAAATCAAATACATATCCTTCTTTAGGTGACTTAACTTCATGCTTAAGTGGTGATATGGTAAATTTCTTTGGATCATCTATAACACTTGGATCTCCACCTTGATTTACAACTAATTCTCTTAATTTTGAAAGAGCTTTTCCGTTAGCTAATAATTCTTTAAGCAGTTTTTTTCCTTTTTGAACATCATTTTCTATATTCCCCAGTTTAAGCATCTGAGCTCCAAGTTCTAGACATAACTCTCTTAAATCATCTGGACCTCTACCACTTAACACTTCAATAACTTCTTGAATTTCAAGTGCATTACCTACTGAGTATCCTAAAGGTTCTCCCATTAATGTAATTGCCGCGGAGGTATTACGTCCTAAACTTTCACCTATATTAACCATAGCCCTTGCTAATTTTTCTGCATCTTCTGCGGTCTTCATAAATGCTCCTTCACCGTACTTAACATCTAAAAGAATTGCATCTGATCCTGAAGCTATTTTTTTGCTCATAATACTTGCTGCTATAAGAGGTATGCTGTCAACCGTAGCCGTTACATCTCTTAAAGCATAAATCTTTTTATCTGCTGGCACAAGATTTTGAGTTTGACCTGCTATTACAAGTCCTGCATTTTTAACTAATTCTTTAAACTTATCTTCATCTACCTCTATATTAAAACCTGGAATAGATTCTAATTTGTCTAAAGTTCCACCAGTATGTCCAAGTCCTCTTCCTGATAATTTGGCAACCTTACCACCCGCTGCTGCTACCATTGGTATTAATATAAGAGAAGTCTTATCTCCAACCCCGCCAGTACTATGTTTATCAAGCTTAATTCCATCTATCATTGTAAGGTCTATTACATCTCCTGAATTAACCATTGCCATAGTAAGATTTGATGTTTCTATATCTGTAAACCCATTTAAATATATTGCCATTAGTAAAGCTGAAGCTTGGTAATCGGTTACTTCTCCGCTAACATAATTTTCGATAAAAAAATCAATTTCCTCTTTAGATAATTCCTTATGATCTCTCTTATTTTTGATAATATCATACATTCTCATTTTAAAATCTCTCCCTTTATTTATACTTATTATTTTTTAATTTCCCACCTCTCTAGCTCGTTTGCAGTTGATGGGATAATAATTTTTTTATTAATAATTTTACTTTTTATGTTTTCTACTCTTTGTATTATTTCTTCAGATAACACTACATTAGATCCTTCTCTAGCTCCACGAAGTACATCTTCCTTCATATCATATTCATGAACCCCAGGATTAAAATTTCCGGATTTCATATCTTTAATTTCCTTAAATAATATATTATCAATATCTCTTCTTGCTGTTGCCACAATGTGATTAGGGTCATATAAATTCTGATTTCCATCAACACCAAAAGCATATTTATCAGCTTCATTTGCTGCTGCAAATACTCCAAGACCAGCTGAACCTGCTAAGTGCTGTATGAAGCTTGCTCCCTTGCCATATAAGAGTAATGATAGTTCTTTTGTCTTTGAGTATGATGAAAAATCATTAACAACTGCGGATATAACTTTTGCATTTGGATTTACATATTTGACTCCTGCCTCAAACGCCACAGCCGCTTCTCTAAGTTGACTACTCTCTATGCCAAGTATTACGCCCGCAACATTTTTTTTCGAAACCTTATCCATGCCACTTAACATTGAAAGGCCTGCTATGGAACCATTTAAGAAAACTTGTTCTGTCCATTTTTCATATATAGAAACCACGTTAGGTAGCGTAACTCTTGAATCACATGTTATAAATTTTTGCTTTGGAAAATCTTTAGATACCTTTTCTACACCATCTACTTGTTCTGAATCAACTGTAATTATTAGAACATACTCTTCATTTTCTGCACATTTCCTAATTACAGCTTCATACTCCTTGGATGATTTAGGTTCACAGTAATCAAATTCTATTCCTAGTTCCTCTTGTGCCTTTAGTACACCTTCATAGCACAAATCGTTATAGGACTTGTCCCCTAAACCAACAGAACTAAAAATGATTGCTATTTTCTCGCTCTTACCTTTGGTCTTAAAACAGCCTGTTGTCATTGATATAACTAAACACAATAATATAAGAATTGAAACTACTCTTTTGCTTTTTTTCATTATTTCCTCCTATGACGCTTCATAGGCGAGCAGGTATTTTTAAACTTGTCCCCTGCAACACTTATAGTATATTAAACATTGAGATTATTTTAAATGAAGTTTTTTGATAACCTTTACAAGGATTTTGATTTTCTGTTGAACAATATTGACATTTTAAAATTATATTGATATATCTATTATTAGTACCTATCATCTTCTGGAGAAACATCTTTGTATTTTTTGTAACTTTTAGAAAAATACCCTGTATTAACATATCCTACCTCACTAGCTATTTCAGCTATCTTCTTATCAGTATTCTTTAAAAGGTACTCAGCCTTTTTCATTCTATAATTTGTAAGATATGTACTAAAGTTTTCTCCTACCTCTTCCTTAAACAATCTTGAAAAATACTCGTGTGATATGTATACGTGCCTTGAGATATCCCCCAGTGAAATATGCTCCTTATAATTCTCATATATATAATCCATAGCGCTGTTAATTGTTTTTGAATATTTATTTCCTATTTTTTCTTCACATTTATTTATATCTACAACCTCAATACAAGCGCCTCCACTAGAAGTACCTTCAATACTCTTGTCCAATTTTACTAGCAATTCGCTTATATCCTTGGTCCTTATATCTGATTTTATAAGATATTCATAAACTCCATAGCTAATAGCTTTTTTTGCATATGAAAACTCTTCAAAGTTAGTTAATAAGATAACTACTACATCATTCATTACCTTCTTTATTTCTCTAGTAAACTCTAGTCCATCCATTATAGGCATGCCTATATCTGTGAAAATCACATCTGGTTTTAGCTTCAGTGCAAGCAAGTATCCCTCTTTTCCATTTGATGCAGCTACTACATTATAATTCTTAGATAAATTTGAAATAGTATATACAATCCACTCTCTTATTGGTGCTTCATCCTCAATTACTAATATGTTTAACATCATTACTCCTCCTTTCTTGGCAATACAAAAATCACTTTTGTCCCTTTTCCTTCAATACTATTTATACTTAATCCATAATTTAATCCATAACTTAGTACTATCCTCTCATGAACATTAATGACGCCTACTCTATTTACTGATCCCTTTTTTTTAAGTACCCTTTCTTTTTTTAGTACCTCATCTATTTTACTTTCAGACATACCTATTCCATTATCCTTTACCACAATTCTTATACAATCATGGCTTCTATAAGCCACTACACTTATAGCCCCCACATTATTTTCTTTTTCCATGCTATATATAATTGCATTTTCTACAATAGGTTGTAATATAAATGATGGAACTTTGTAATTATTTATTTCTTCTTCAATATCACAACTAAAAGTGAACTTACCAGGGTATCCCATTTTTTGTAACTCCACATAGTTTTTAATATTGTGCATTTCTTCTTTTAATGTTATAAACTCATTTGCCTTAGGTAAAAGTGCCCTAAGGAGCTTTGTAACTCTATAAACCATTTCTTCTGCTTCTTCATTCTTATTCATAGAAATTAAAAATCTTATGCTACTCAAAGTATTGTAGAGAAAATGTGGATTTATTTGAGCCTGAAGGAAACTAAGTTCCGCCATTCTCTTTTCCTTCTCTTCCCTCTTGATTTCATCTATATAATAATCTAACTTATTTACCATACTATTAAAAGCATCATAAAGCTCACCTATTTCATCATCTCTTTTATCCTTTATCTCTATTTTTAAGTTACCATCCTTAACTTCCTTCATCTTATTTTTTATATTAAGAATTGGCTTTGTTATCCAAAACGAAAGTTTATAGCTAACTCCAATAGACAGTATAATTAATATTAGTAATACTATTAGTAGTCTTTTAGTTATTTGCATAGCTGGCTGCCTTATAACCTTTAGAGGTAGTTCCTCTATTATTCTCCATCCATCTTCATTTATATCTGAGCTTATTTTCATAAACTCTATATTATCTCTTAAAATAATATTATTCCCTCTATCTTTATCTATAGCATCTTCATAATATTCACCTATAGATCGTTTATCCTTACTAGATATTACCTTTCCATTGCCATCAACTATACAAATATACCTGCCATCACTTAAACTTTCACGATACCTATCGTATAACATCTTTTCACTTATATCTATAATTAAAACCCCTAAAACCTCTCCAGTAATAAGATCCTTTATAGGTCTACCCATTTTAAATATATATTTATAGGGTCCTATTCCGTCCTCATCTTTATAAGTGTTAATAAGTACTGTATTCTCTTTGGAATTAATTATGTCCTTATACCACTGATCATTTTCTATACCCTTAATATCATACTTTGTTTTAGAATATGTGCTATATGTTAGTCCATTTTTCCCTATGACATAAAGTTCAGGTTTCATATTGAACTTAGAATAACTAAAAACCTTATCTATTAATAACCCTTGTACGTATGAATTCATAGATGTAGTACTTTTTTTATCTTTAAGTATAGTGTCATTAGGAATTGATAATATATCTATTAATTTGTTGTTAACAGCAATGTCATCCATTATTGTTTCTACATTGGATAATAAAATTAAGATATTATTTCCTATCCCCCCAAGTACCTGACTATTCATAAGGTACATTTCCTTTTTAACTATCTTATTAGTATCCTTAATAGTCCATATTCCAACTGTGATATAAATTGATAGTAGCAAAGTAAACAGTATACAAAACAGCTTAAATATTATGCTCTTTCTGTTCATTTTCATATTATTTTCCCTTTATAAATCTCAAAAAAAATAACAAGTCAAGATGCTTGTCTATTTTTCAAGATGCCTTATTATTTTATTTTGTATGACTATTATAAAAATCTTATATTAAACAATAACTTTTAATATTACTATCCCTTGAAGATACAAATATGATTGGTGTTTTAGATATTTCTCTTATATTTTTACACCAATAAAAGCCATCACAAATTGGAAGGCTAATATCCATAAGAACCACAATCTTCAATTATCAATAATTTATATGTATTATTCATTTCAATGCCCTAACCCATTCTAATTTATTCCTTTATCTGTTATACAATTTTTTTTCTTGAGATATTGTTATTATACCATCTTTCATTCCAGAAACAAAAGATAGTCATCTTCCTTAAATATAAAAACCCAGGACAATATATTTCTGTACTGTCGTGGGTTTCAATGGTGGAGGCGAACCATGGTGGCTGAAATCCACCATGGTTAAATACTCAGAACACTCAAGTTTTCTAAAAGTATGTTTCCTATATCGGCAGTGTAAAACACATAATCGTCCCATCTGAAGATGATTCAATACACTCAATATAACCCCCATGAGCCTCGACTATATATTTAGATATTGAAAGACCGAGACCAGAGCCTGCAATATTTTGATTTCTGCTCTTTTCTCCTCTATAGAATTTATTGAAAATATAGGGTATATCAGCAGAAGAAATGCCTATCCCTGCATCCTTCACATATACATGAATATAGTTATCTCCATCTTCAAAATATATAGAAATTGCTCCCTGTTCTTTTCTTTACCCTGTTTAATATTACTAAGCAATAATTATCAATGCCCTCTTTATCTTTATCGCTATTTCCTTTTCCTTTGAAAGCTTCAGTTCATCCCTCATAGCCTCAAAATCGTGACAAAAGCTACCTATCTCGCTATCATAATCATACTGGGTTTTATAAGAAAAATCCCCTTTTAAAATTCTACGCGCACTTTTATGAAGTTCAGTTAAAGGAGCTAAAATATCGTTTTCAGAAAAAACATATATAGAAATTGCTATTATAATTATTATAATCAATGAGATAATCATAGGAAGTATATTTAATAAGGTTGAAGCAATCGGTAAAACATTAAAAAAATCCGCCTTAGAAATCAAAAAAATTGCTGTTCCAATTTGTGTATTATTTATAATTAGTGGAGTAGAATATTTGACAAGTCCAGGTTCCTCTGGAGAAGCTTTATTATCATATTCTATAAAGTCCTTTAAATTAATTACCATATCTTTTTTATATTTCGTAATAGATGATGACAAAACTCTCCCACCTAAGTCTATAACAGTAAAAGAATATTGAGATTTTATCTCATTGGTAAAACCATTTTTTGCTAAAGCTTGTTCAATATTTATTTTTGCAGAATTTGTTAAGAGCCTACCTTTGTTTGCCGTAGGATAAAACTCATTTTTACTATATATGAGAGCAGCTGAATATATAATAACAAAGGTACTTAATATAATTATTGATAATGTGAAAACCTTAAATTTCAAATCTATACCTCTTTTATTTATCTAAATCCTCTTCCCACTTATAGCCAACTCCCCAAACGGTTTTAATATAATTTAGATTGTATGAAGAAAGTTTTTCACGAATTCTTTTTATATAAACAGCTATGGTATGGTATTTAGCTCCCCAAATCCACTTAATCCCCAAACATTATCATAGAGTTGTTCCTTTGAAAATACTTGAGATGGGTACTGAGATAAGAAATCTATTATCTCAAATTCCCTGGAAGTAAAATGAATTTCTTTATCCATGTAAGTCACTTTATAGCTTTTACTATCTATAGTAAGCTGACCAAAGTCCTTTTTCTCGGAAATATTATTTGATGGAGTTGAGAAGGTTTTATATCTCCTGAGATGAGCTTTAATTCTAGCAACTACCTCCATGGGTGAAAATGGCTTAGTAATATAATCATCGGCACCCACTCCTAAGGATAAAATTTTATCTATATCTCCGCTTTTAGCAGAGAGCATTATTATAGGTACAAGGGAAGAATTCCTAATGATTCTGCAAATTTCTATACCATCAACCTCAGGGATATTACTTTACCATTATCATTTATTTTAAATGCAAAATCTCCTCGTCCATCTGCCCTTACAAATTCTCCTTCTTCCTTTTCAACAAGAGTTGTATTGATTTCCTCTTTAGCAGACGTATATTCATTAAGTGTTAATGTACCATCTTTGTTATCTTTAATTTTCATATCCATTGAAGGATTAAATAAAAAACCAATCTTCATAATATTACTTTTTGCTATTCCATCATAGCTTCTATATGTTCCTTCATATTTACTGAAATCCTTAGATAGATTCTTCTTTATTTCATTAAATTTATTATTAATAGCAGGATAAAATTTATTTAAAAACTCTTCTTCAAAGTTAAACGGAAGTGGATTTAATGAATTGGTTGCAATATCATACAATTGCATAATAGCTGTTGCAGTAAACATTTTGCTTACTGATGCTGCTGGGAAAACAGTTTTATCTGGATCTACTGGTATCTTTCCTTCAATATTACTATATCCATATCTCCTTTTAAACACTTCTTTGCCATCCTTAACAATATCTATAGCTGCTCCTGGGATTGAATACTTCCCCATATTTTTCTTTAAAAAAACATCTGTGAATCGCTGTAAATTCTGACTGTTATTCACCTCTAAATGTTTCTTCTCTATTTCCTTTCCAAAACTATTACTATGTAACCCTTAGCTTATCAATATAGTACTTAATAATATTACCATAATTTTTTTTGCTTTCATTTTCATAAATTCCAACTCCTTAATTATTCTATAGTTAGATTTTATAACAAAACAAATTTTTAAATTTAACTTTTTTCTTACGAAAAACTAAAGTTTATATATAAAAATATAATTAATATTTCACGACATTTATTGTGTGCACATTTATTATAGTAAATAGTTTTTTTATAAAACCCATCTTAATTTATATATATAAATTATGGCAATTATAGTATGATTAACTAAATCAATATGTCGTGCTCGTAATTTACTATGCAACAACTAAAAAAGAAAACTATAAATGTTTGGAGGTTTTATTATTAACAAACTTATTAAACTTATTAGAAGTATTTTAGTTATTTTATCATGTTTATTATTAAGCTTTAGTATATTTGCTTGGGTATCAGGATTAAGGATAAGCGATTCTGAACTTTTACCAATAATAGCTTCAAGTAACTTGGCTATGCTTCTATTTTTTATATACTGGGCATTAGGAATGGGTTCCATTAAATCTTTAAGAACACCAGAAAATAAAATCATTAGAATTTTATCTAAAGTAGGATTTGGAGGAAATATAGTTTTAACTATACTATCTATATTAACTATTATTGGCTTTGGTATTATGCCTTAATTAAGATTAGAGGATATTGATTTTAGTTCACATCTTTCATATATGTCGACACAAGTAAACCCATATCATTAGATATAAAGCGAATTACTGATATAGGTGAAAACAATGATTATACTAATTAGATTTAAGCTTCCAGTATTATAAATAATAAAGTTTATTTCCTCAAAATAAGAACTTTAGGAGGATGAAATTATGAAAAAAAAACTCCCTTTAGTGTTTATAGTAGTTTTATTGTTTTTATATATACTATATTTTAATTCCAAAACAGTGATCTATATGGGAAAGAGTAATGCTATTTTGAAAAATCATAAGTATAATTCGCAAGCAGTTTATATTATAAAATTTCAGACACCTCTCACAATGTTTGAACAGTATAAATTAAACGAAAATAAAAACCTTAATTTGCTTGTACCAAAAGATACTGAATTTTTAGTGTCACTTTCTGCTAATATTACTAGGCCATGTAAATGGGAAGTAGAACAGGCTAAATACATTAAAAATCTAGAGTATAACGGAGATAATTTTATAGAGCCATATGACTTTAAGTTTACTTCTTTAAAGGGTGATTCAAATAGGCGACAAAACCTTTTATTTAAAGCTAAATCTATGGGTAGTGAGAAGCTTGTGCTGAAATATGTGGATATTAATACTTCTGAGGTAGAAAGTGAATTGATACTTAATATTGGGGTTAAGTAAGGATTATTTATGTAGTGATGAACAAGGAGGTCATAATATTTGTCTATAAAAGAAGCTTTGAACAAAATAAGAGAAGAACAATACGCTCCATTAACAATAAAACAGATAATTTTAAAAGTGCTATTAATCTTTGCATTAGGAATGCTTCTTGGTTTTATATCCAAATATAGCGATACAATTCCATCAAACAGCCTAATGAGAAGCATTTGGCCGACTGTCAGCAACATAACTACCAATTTTAGGTATATGGGTTCTGTTGGCTACAATAATAGTTGCGTGGAGCAATAACCCGAGAATTGGAGCCATAAAGGTTTTTGCATTTTTTAGCGGCATGTTGTTGACATATTATATCTATTCAATGAAGTTGTTTGGCTTTTTCCCCACTTATTACTTTATCCGTTGGAGTGGAATAGCGTTAGCATCGCCAATAGCAGCCTATATAGTATGGTTTAGCAGAGGAAATGGATGGATTGCAGCGTTATGTGCCTCAATGCCCATTGGCTTGTTAGTTTCACAAGGTTATCCTTTTTTTTATATGTTTACATTTACTTTGGGATTTGATATTTTTTCTGCTATCATATTATTTCTAATTTTACCAATGAATAAAAAACAATGGTTACGAATTTTTATGTTGACATTACTTATAGTGTTTATACTTAGAAATTCAAGTGTTCTATCATACATATTTGGTGGCCTATAAACAGAACCTCGCAAAATGAGAATAATCTATGGTCAGAGTGAGTCACAACTGTAGAAAAGAACGTAAAATTCAATTGAATTTTACGTTCTTTTTACGTCGCACTTCATTTTTCATATTATATAATCAGGTTTAACATAATAACTCTCGGTATAAGTTATTTGCAGCTTTGTATTTCCTCTTACTTTCTAGATGTTTTATTAGTAAAAGTGTTATTTTATAATGAATGTCTAAATATCCATTATCTCTGTAAAATGGCAATATAGTATTAGTTACTTCATTATAAAATATATCTTCATTTAAATTAAAAACACTTAAAGATAGACAATAAAGATAATTGTAATATACGGAATTTTTATAGTAATCAGTTAAGAATTCATCAAATATTTCTTTATAATTGAAAACATCATTTAATTTTTTATGGATTTCTATGTAGATACAAGCACCAAGTATTGGTTGTTCACTTGCATGCCATGCAGATTTTATCCAACGTTTATCAGTTTCCCATGAATTTAATGGATTCATAGCAAGCTGGCAATATGCAATAGCTTTATCATACTTACCCATATCCAAATATAGTTTAGCCAGGTTAGTATATACACCAAATATATTTTTATCTAAAGTAAAATAATCAGAACCATTAGCTACAGACGTTAAATGAAATTCTGCCTGTTTGTACATTTTTAAAAAGATATAACTTGACCCTAAAAAGCTTTGACACTGTAGGGTATTCCTGTATCGTCCTGAAAGTGAATAACTATTTAATGCCTTCTCTAGGTAAATAATGCCTTTTAAATGTTGCCAGTTTAGACAATAAGCCACACCCAAGCGATAATTAATCCATGGAGTTTCCTTGATTTCGTAAGCTTTCTCAAGTCTTCTGATGCCTTCAGTTTGGCTTATATATTCATAGAGAAATCTTCCTGTAACTAACATATATATATATTGAAGATCTGGGTGTAAACTGCTGTAAACTTTATCAAGAATATTAATAGCTGCTTCCAGTTCGTTATAACTTTTTCTTTCAACTAAAATATTGTACATTAGAGAGTAAATATTAAATTCTATATTATAAGGTGAATTACGTAGGAGAGGTTCCAAAGTAGACAACTCATTATAAGTGATTTCAGCTGATTCATAGTCAAAACTTTCTACTTGAAACATCAATGCATGAAATTTTTGACGGATTAACCCAATATCCTTTCTACCTGTTATATTAGTTATTTTTAGCTTTTTTAATAAGGCCTCTATTAACTCACTTCTAAGTTTCTTTTTACCATTTTCGAAATAACTTAAATGGCTGGCAGAACATATTCCATGGGCTAAAGCTTCTTGACTAATACCTTCTTTAATCCTATTGTATTTAATCCAAGCTGATAAAAAGTCGTATTCAAATTTATTACTAAATATGTAAACAAAGTTATCCATAAACACCATGCCCCTAAAATTTAATGTATATGACTTAAAATAGTCATACTATATATATATAGTAACACTTAGATAAGATTTATTTAACTTATTTTTCAATAATAATGTTTTGCTATTGTAATATTTTTCTAATACAATTAACTTATAGAATTAAGTAAGACAATATCTATGTGTACTGTTTCTAGCACAAAAAATTTAAATTATGTCTAATTTATTTTTTATTACAAATTAATATCGAGGTGTGTTATATGAAAGAAAAATTTATTAAAGCATTAGAAAGTAATGATCTAGATGAAATGAATGAAGGGTTAGAACAATTTTTAGCTCAGGATTATTTTAAATCTATTGACATGTATGGAGATGAATTTACCATTCCTACTTTTAAACAGATTTTTAGAAAAGCTAAAGCAAAAGGATTAATTTTGAAAGCACACGTGGGTGAATTTGGAACTGCAGAATTAGTTAGAGAGGCTGTAGGAGAATTAGAACTTGACCAAGTACAGCATGGAATAGCTGCCGCAAATTCTCAGAGTGTTATGAGATGTTTATGTGATAATAAAATACAGCTTAATGTATGTCCGACAAGTAATATTTTACTTAGTAGAGTAGAAAGTTATAAAGTTCACCCTATTAAAAAACTATATGATAATGGTATTAAAGTAACTATAAATACTGATGATATGCTTATTTTTGATCAAAGTGTTTCTCAGGAGTTTTTTAACCTTTATAATGCTGGGGTTTTTAATTCTACAGAACTAAATGAAATAAGAGAAAATGGACTCTCATTAAATAAATTATTTGTGTCGTAACGCTATTTTATTGCGTAATAATATTAAAGTGGGGTAATCATAATGAAGAAAATAGAACCATATAAAGGGATTGCGGGTACATATGAAGAGATAAGACCCTCTTATCCAGAAAGATTAATTCAAGATGTAATCTCAAAAGCTGATTTAAAATTGAATGATAGATTACTTGAAATTGGTGCAGGAACTGGAAAAGCAACTATACAATTTGCAGATAAAGGATTTAGAGTTCAAGCAATAGAATTAGGGGAAGATATGGCAGAAATATTAAAAGATAAGTGCACTGCCTATCCAGATGTCTCAGTGGATGTAGTATCTTTTGAGGAATGGAATTGCCCCAATAATCAAAAATATGACATGATTTATTCTGCTCAAGCATTTCACTGGATAGACAAAAATATTAAATATAAAAAATGCCATGAACTTTTAAAGGATAATGGCTATCTTGTTTTGTTTTGGTATAATCCATGTGATGATAAATTACCTGCAACAAAAGAAATAGAAGAAAAGGTTGAAATTATTATTGAAAAATACGTTTCTAAATACTTTACTGCGAAGAGAAAACCTGAAAGGTGTGCACATGATAGAATATCAAACAATGATGAAAGAAAAACAGAGATAGAAGCATCTGGTTTGTTTGATTTAATTGAAAAAGTAGAATATACACAAGAAGTGAGAAATAATCCGAGTCAGTATTTAAAGGTAATTAAATCAGTGCCAGCATTTGCTTCTATTCTTGATGGATTAGATGATAAAATCATTGAAAAGATGGATAGTGAAATTGAAGAAATTATAAATAATCATGGAGGATATGTTAACGGGTTGTTTAAATTTTCTTTGTACATAACTAAAAAAATATGACATGTAGGAAAGGTTTATGACAAAGGCTAGCCTCCATAGTTTTATGGAGGCATTACAGTAAAGGTTCATATTGCTATAACCATACATAACAGCTCTCATACAAATAGCAAATCTGACTCCCTCATTTTCAAATATAAACAACATTAAAATCGATCGTCTAAGTCATTTCTATGTGATGTAGTATAGATAACGTGTAAATGTTGGTGCTAACCCGATATATAATAATACTTTGCAATTTTTTCGAGAATGTTTATAGATTTGTGTAAATGACTTTAGAAGTATATATCTAACTAGAAATTAGTATGGGAATTTACTCCTGTACTAATTTTTTATTTTTAGGGCAATACTAATACTGGGGTAGTGTGGATATTATTATATTATTTGTAAAAAGTTTTAAATTATACATTAAAATATAAAAAAATAAATTTTTAATTTTTAATTATGCTTCAATCCTATCTTCAAACATAATTGTTAGTTGTGCTAATGAGCTGGACCAATTTTGAGCAGGTGAAGTCCATTTTTTCATAATTTCTAAGGTTGCTAGGTATAACGACTTTCTTAAGGAATCATCTGTAGGGAACACAGTTTTAGTCTTTGTAAACTTCCTGAGTTGCCTGTTAAATCCCTCCAATGCATTAGTTGTATATATTATCTTTCTTATCTCTGGTGGATAATCAAAGTATGTTGATAAATTGTTCCAATTAT
>NZ_JBOITL010000042.1:0-304900 GCF_050717515.1 Clostridium sp.
CTCATATTTAAAAACAGGTGAGTACCCTATAAAAATATAAAAAAAATACCCTTATATCACAATTGTGACATTAAGGGTAGTCTTAAGGCTCTTTTTTTAAAATGTCCTTGACACAGGGTCCACTTTAAAATGGAGGGCTTCTTTTTAAATATAATTTAATATTTTAACAGACATTGATTCTCTTAATTCACCATTAATTATTAGTTTATTACTGTCTATTTTTGCAGCATTTTTCATGTACATAAGAAATGTTTCTACCCCATCTAAGGGAAAGGACACTAGTGAAGTTTTATAGTGCATGGGTATAACTATTTTGGGATTTATTTTCTTAGTAACTTCTGCAGCTTCTTTGCCATCCAGGGTGTAATTACCACCCACAGGAATAAACAATATATCTACATTTCCAATGGCATCTATGTCATCATTGGAAAGACTATGACCTAAATCTCCTAAATGGCATAAGGTATAGTCATCCATTTTAAAAGTGAATATTATGTTGTCACCACGTTTTGCACCTTTATCCTTGTCGTGATAAGAAGGTGTGCCTTTTATAGGGATATCGCATATATAGAACATACCAATTTTATCTATGATCTTATAATTACCATTTAACTCTTTAGTATAATTATGATCAAAATGCTTATGACTTATGGTTACAATATCTGGACTACCTTTATAAATTTCATATCCTATAGTACTATCAAATGGATCTGTTAAAAGTTTCCTGCCTTTTGAATCTTGCAAAAGAAAGCATGAATGACCTAGCCAAGTTATTTCCATGTAAATTCTCCTTTTGTAAAATGATTTTTAAATATTTCACCTTAAATTGAAACAAATAGTTAAATGGTACGTATTGTATAGTGAGACAATATTTTATATGGTTATTTATCATTCAATTATGGCACAAATTTTTAAGTAATATACTATTTTAAAAATAAATATTTTAAATTTCAATAAATATTTAAAAAATATTAAAAAAGATTTATAAACTATAGAGATGGAAATAAAATTGTAGTATAATTATCTCAAGATTAATACCATAATTTACAAGCAAACTTAAAATTATCTAAATAATGATATAGATAATGATATAGACATTGATCTAAATAATTAAATATGAAGGGTTAGGAGAGATTATATGAAAAATATCTTTAAAGCATTTACAATTATGATTTTAACTTTGGTTTTGCTGATACCTATGCAAACAATAGTTAAGGCTAGTACCTATATAGATATGGGTCCTAAAAAAGATGTGGTAGTTAGCAAACCTTGGACTGTGAGTTTTAATAAACCTTTAAGTCCTGCTACTGTAACAACTACAAATATCAAGGTGGTTGGAGAAAACAATAATTACATAGACGTAAATGTTAGTTTAGCTAATGACAATAAAAAGGTAATAGTAAGTCCAGTGAAAAAATATGAAGTTAATAAGACATATACTTTGGTAGTTACACAAAAGGTTAAGTCTGTTGATGGAAAACCTCTTCCTAAAGAAGTTAGAATGGCTTTTAATACTGAAAGTGCACTTATAAAACCAAGTGTACCTACAAAACCAAGTGAGTTTACTGTATGTATAGATCCAGCTCAGTTTTATAAAGTAATTACTGGCATGAATGGTGCTAAGGCTAAGGATATAAATTTAAATGTAGCGCTAAAACTAGGTAATATACTAAAAACAAGAGGATTTAATGTAGTATATACTAGAAACACTGATTCAGTACCTTGGACCGCGCTTAATGAGGATGATGCAAAAGCAGCAATAGCAAAAAATGCAAAGGCAGATGTGTTTTTAAGTATAAATACTAATTCATATGAGTTAAATACTTCAAATGGTATTGAAACATATTACTTATCTGATGCTAGTAATAATAAGTTGCTAGCTAGTTCAATACAAAATGAACTTATAAAAGCAACAGGGGCGAAAGACCGGGAAATACAAGAAGGAACTTTTGAAATATTAAAAAAGACAAGCTGTCCTACAGTAATGATGGAATTAGGGTTCCTAAGCAATCCAAATGAAGAGATATTATTAAGTAGCGACAAATATCAAAATAATGCTGCAAAGGCTATAGCGAATGGACTAATGACCTATGCTGGATTTGCAAATAAAGATACTAATTATGATTGCGTTTTTGAAATATCTTCAGTGGAAGATATAATGGTTAACCTACAAGTAGGTGGTACATACACCTTCCCTAAAACGATGCAAGCTACTATGAGTAATAATTCAAAAAAAGATGTTGCAGTGGAATGGGACGAAAATTCAGTTTGTCTAAATGAATTAGGCACTTATACTTATGAAGGGGTCGTAAAAGATTACGACAAGAAAGTTAAAGTCATAATTAATGTTATTAAAAATACCTATAAGATAGTAATAGACCCAGGTCACGGAGGAAGATACTCAGGAGCAGTAGGACCAATGGGAACTAAAGAAAAGGATGTAGTTTTACAAATATCCTTGAAAGTAGGAAATATATTAGTTGAAAATGGTGTTGAAACGGTGTACACAAGAACTAGTGATAAAATAGCTCCGTCCACTAATGTAACTGAAAGTCTTCAAGCAATATGTGATGTCTCAAATAATGCTAAACCAAATTATTTTGTAAGTATTCATGCCAATTCCTGGGATGTTGTTACTGTTAGCGGCATCGAGACTTACTATTCTAAAGGGAGTGCAGCTGGACAAAAGCTTGCTCAAAATGTCCAAACTGAATTAATTAAAGCAACTGGAAGAGTAGATAGGAAGATTAAACCTGTTACTACAGAATTATATGTTATAAGAAATACAAATGCTACGTCTATATTGGTGGAAACATCTTTTCTATCTAATCCAACAGAAGAAAAGTTGTTAAAAACTGAAGACTACCAAAACAAATTAGCGAAAGCGATTGCTACTGGTATTCTTAAAACTTTAGGAATAACTAATATAGTATATTAATTTAAATTATTATAAAAAATCACCTAAATAGTATTTTTACTATTTAGGTGATTTTTTCATGAATTACAATATATAATTTAAATATCTAACAAATTCTTTTTATAGTTGCTATAGCAAAGTCTAAGTTCTTCCATTTGTGCATCTAATTCTAACTGTAAGGCAGAAAGCTCCTTGTAGTTTTCAATTTTGGAAGCTTCTTTTATTTTAGTAAAGAGGCTAGTCTTAGAATAAGTGTCCTTCATAATAAAATGTCTTAAATCATTAATTTTTTGCCAATTTGCCAAATCTAAATCCAAAGCCTTTTCAGGAGTATGAATCATTTTAGAATTTCGAATTTCTTCTGCATAAGCATTTAATATTCTATTATTTATTTCAGTGATCCATCTAGTAGTTATAGCCATTTTAAAACTATTTAGTAAACTAGGAGTAAACACATCGTGAGCCTTAAGAACTTCAAGTTTTTCAGGGTATTCATCCAGGCCAAGAAGATTTTCATAAATAGTTTTAGGTGCTTTTCCGAAAAACTCTTCGCGATCTTCATCTGTATAGAATTCAAATACATTTTCTTCACTTCTGTATGCTCTATGTTTTTCTAAATACTCACTGTCCTCGCCGGGTGCTTTAGATAATTCACTCAAAAGTTCATCTTCACATTTATTATTTTTTATTGCGTATACAAGCCCATCTAGCATGCCCATATATAAGGTGGCTAAAGCTAGGTATGTATTAGTATGGGGATTTGGCGCTCTAAGCTCAAATCTTGTAGCAAGTGGATTATCAAGGTCTCTTATTAGTGCTAAGAGTATAGATCTATTTCTTGAAGGAACATCCACACTGTGGCCAAGAGAAGTCACTATGCAAACAGGAGCCTCAAAACCAGGTTTTAGTCTTCTTAGTGAATCATTTGTTGGAGAAATAAATGGATTTATTACTTCATAATTTTTGAGTATGCCCATAGCGCAGGCATAACCTATAGTGCTTAGGAAATGTTTTTTAGTTGAAGTAAATAAGTTAACTCTCTTGCCATTTTTTAATTTTACAGTTACACCAACATGAACATGTTTACCACTTCCAGCTACATCTTGCACAGGTTTTGCTAGAAATGTAACATCTAACCTGTTACGTCTAAAGGTTTCTCTTACTAAATTTCTGATAAATAGTTCATTATCCGCACATTGAAGAGCATCAGAAAACTTCCAATCTATTTCAAGCTGTTCCATAATATGTGTTAGAGAACCAGTTTCACCTAGTTGAGCTTTTACACCACCAACCTCTTTATGTCCCATTTCTGGTTCAAAACCATACTCTTCCATTAGAGTAAGCGATTGTTCTAAAGCAGTTCTAACACTCCCCTTAAGTCTACTCCAATATTGCTCTTTTAGTTCTTGAGAAGTAGATAGTTCCTCTATATCTGCGCTATCATCATTAGGTGTTTTTACCCAAAATTCTAACTCAGTAGCAGAAGTAAGTAGGATTTCATCAATATCTTCATATGAAAAATCAAAAGAAGCGAGTGCAGATGGATATTCTTTGAATAAATTGTGAAGGGTTGTTTTAAAGCAGCTAACAGATTTTTTTAAGATAGACCTTGAATCCACTGGAATGTTATTATGTAATAATATACATGGGATTTTTAAGGTTCCTACAGGTAATTTTGTTTCGGGGTCAATATTTTCATAATTGTAGTCGATGAACCAATTACAATCAAAATCTGCTAGCATGTCTGTTTTAGCATTATTTAGAGTGGCAATTCCTGGGAAGACTACAGACGAACCGTCTGTTTGTATAGCGCCCTTCGCGAAACCAATAATGTCATTTAAAAATACAGTCATTGGAATTCTTTCATCCGTGTCATTTCCAGATAGGTCAATACCTACTAGAGAAACGAATTTCACCTCAGTATGGGCAAGTAGAATTTCTTTAATGTTTTTTTCAGAATGATTTTCTTTTGGAATTACATAAATTAAATTTTTCAAAATAATCTTCCTCCTTTAAATATATCTTTTTATTTAAAAGCCACGAAAATGACTCCGTTAATATTTTTAGAAATAGAATTATATTCTAATTAAAATAATACTCTTATTTATGTAAGTGTAGAGATTCTATAAATAAGATACAACTAAATAAAATGATTCTATTATAATAATGAAAGCATGTCAATGGTAAACATCATTAATTACAATTATTTGCAAAATAATTAAGGTGTTTTGCAAGTCTAGCAAAACATGGATTCATTTGTGTAAACGTATTCTGTAATTATTTATACTTTAAAGTATCATGAATTTCATTTTTATCTTATATTATATCACATATATACATGAAAATATGCATATTTCACAATGAAAGTTGTAATTATAGACATAAAACCATAGTATTCACGTACTATTTTCATAAAATAGGCATAAATGTTCGGTAAAATAGCTTTAAACAACATTGTAACATGTCAAATGATGATTTAATACTTAATTATCAATTTTTTTTTATGGAAAATACAAGAAAAATTAAAAAGGAATTGACAATAAAAATTCATTATTATATAATTATAAGAAGTTCATATTGATTTATAAATTTTTTATATTAATTATGACTAAAAAAGCTTTGATTAGGAAAAGTATTTAAGCAGGTAACTTCCAGAGAGTGGGGTAAGGTGTGAACCCATAGTGAAAGTTTGAAGAAAATCACCTAGGAGCTGAGAGCTGAAAAATTAGTAAGCTTATCCGTATTTCTGCGTTAAAGAATAAAGTATGATAGTACTTTAATTTGTATTTATAGTATAGGTGGCATAGCGAATTTAACTTCGTCCTATTTAGGGTGGAGTTTTTTTATATTTAAAAATATTGTAGTCTGCAGGTTATGATTAGTTTCTACGCAGATGATGATTTAATTATTCTATAAATTCAGCCCAATCTAAGTGTCTATTATTAAATGAAATAGGGAAAGGAGTTTTATTATGTACAAGAAAAATGATGCTTCAAAAAGCTTTATGGATATAGAAAAAGATATTCTTAAGCTTTGGAAAGAAAAAGACATTATTCAAAAGAATTTTGATTTAAATGAGGGTGGAGAGTCCTTCACTTTTTATGATGGTCCACCAACAGCCAATGGTAAACCACATATAGGTCACGTTTTAACAAGAGTTATGAAGGACATAATTCCAAGATATAAGGTAATGAAAGGGTATAAAGTTCCTAGAAAAGCGGGGTGGGATACTCATGGTCTACCAGTAGAGCTTGAAATAGAAAAAAAACTTGGTATTTCGGGGAAACCTGGAATAGAGGCTTATGGAGTAGAGAAATTTGTAACAGAATGTAAGGATAGTGTTTTTAGCTATGTTAATATGTGGAGAGAAATGTCTGAGCGAGTAGGTTACTGGATAGATATGGATAATCCTTATGTAACTTATCATAACAATTATATTGAATCAGTTTGGTGGGCATTAAAGCAAATGTGGGATAAGGACCTATTATATAAAGGTCATAAAGTAATGCCATATTGCCCAAGATGTGGGACTTCACTATCTTCTCATGAAGTAGGTCAAGGATATAAGGATGTAAAAGAAACTTCAGCTTATGTAAAATTTAAGGTGAAAGGTGAAGAAAAATCTATACTAGTTTGGACTACAACCCCTTGGACCCTTCCAAGTAATGTAGCACTTGCAGTGAATAAAAAGTATGATTACACTGAAGTAGTCCAGGAAGGTGAGACTTTAATACTTTCAAAAAAACTACTTAGTAAATTAGAAGGCGAGTATGAAGTAGTACGTGAATTTAAAGGAGAAGCTCTTTTAGGTCTAGAATACGAGCAAATGTTTAATTTCTATACTCCTAAGGAAAAAGCCTTCTATATAGTTCATGGAGACTTTGTAACATTAACAGATGGTACAGGTATAGTTCATATAGCTCCTGCTTATGGTGAAGACGATAACTTGCTTGGAAAACAAAATGATTTACCACTTATTAATTTAGTTGATGTAGAAGGTAAGTTCGTAGATTGTGTTACTCCATGGAAAGGTGTCTTTGTTAAAGATGCTGATGCTAAAATATTAGAATACCTAAAAGAGAATAATGTCTTATATAAAACAGAGAAATTCACACATTCATATCCACACTGTTGGAGATGTGATACACCACTTTTATATTATCCAAGAGATAGTTGGTTTGTAAGAATGTCTTCAGTAAGAGACAAACTTGTAGAAAATAATAATAAGATCAATTGGATGCCAGATAACGTAAGAACAGGAAGAATGGGTAATTTCCTTGAAGGTGTTATTGATTGGAGTATAAGTAGAACAAGGTATTGGGGAACTCCACTTCCGATTTGGGAATGCAGCTGCGGTCACCGCGAAATGATAGGAAGTATAGCAGAACTTAATGAAAAGGGAATAGATGTGCCGGGTGGAATAGAACTTCATAAACCATTTATAGATAAGGTACATTTAAAATGTCCAAAATGTAATAAGTCAATGACTAGGGTAGAAGAAGTTATAGACTGCTGGTTTGACTCAGGATCAATGCCATTTGCACAACATCACTATCCATTTGAAAACAAAGAAATGTTTGAAGCTAATTTCCCAGCTCAATTTATTTCAGAAGCAGTAGATCAAACAAGGGGTTGGTTCTATACACTACTTGCAATATCTACTACTGTGTTTGATACAAACCCATTTGAAAACTGTATAGTACTTGGCCATGTCTTAGATAAAAACGGTATTAAGATGTCTAAGCATAAAGGAAATGTGCTCAGTCCATTTACAGTGCTTGAGAATCAAGGAGCAGATGCTCTAAGATGGTATTTTTATACCGCTAGTGCTCCATGGCTTCCTTCAAGATTTTATGAAGATGCAGTTATTGATGCACAAAGAAAGTTTATAGGAACACTTTGGAATGTATATTCATTCTACATTTTATATGCTGATTTAGATAACTTTGACCCAACTAAATATGAGGATTTCGTGTCCTCAAATATTATGGACAAATGGATGATGTCAAAATTAAACTCATTAGTTAAGAATACAGATGATCATTTAACAAATTATAGAATAACTCAAGGAGCTCTTGAACTTGAAGCTTTTGTGGATGAACTTTCTAACTGGTATGTAAGACGTAATAGATCAAGATACTGGGTAGAGTCACTTACAGATGATAAAATAGGCGCTTATATGACATTATATAGAGTTATCACAACTTTTGCTAAAATAGCAGCTCCTTTTATACCATTTGTAATAGAGGAATTATATCAAAATCTAGTAGTTACCTTTGATAAGAATGCACCAGAAAGTGTACATTTATGTGCATGGCCTGAATATAGAGAAGACCTTGTGGATGAAGCTTTAGAAGAAGAAATGGATATGGCTTATAAGACTGTTAAACTAGGAAGAAGTGCTAGAAACGCTGCTAATATAAAGAATAGACAGCCACTTGCTAAAATGCTAGTTAGTGCTAAATCTCTTCCAGAATACTATGGAGATATAGTAAAAGAAGAACTTAACATTAAAGAAGTAGAGCTAGGAGCTGATATTTCAAAATATGTTCAATTTGAAATAAAACCAAACCTCCCTGTGCTAGGAAAACCATATGGTAAATTTATACCTGGCATCAAAAAAGCAATAGCCGCTATGAACCAGATGGAGCTTGCTCAAACAATAAATAATGGTGGAGTAGTTACTATAGATGTAAATGGAACAGAAATAGAATTAGATAGCCAAAGATTACTTGTTACAATGCAAGGGCTGGAGGGCTATGCATTTGCTGGAGAAGGCGAAATGGGAGTAGTATTAGATACGAACATCACCGAGGAACTAAGAGAAGAAGGACACCTACGTGAAGTCTTAAGTAAGATTCAGAATATGAGAAAAGAAAGCGGTTTTGAAGTTGCTGATAAGATTAGACTATATGTTTGTGGAAATGAAATGCTTCAAAATGTAATTTTAAAATTTGAAGAGCAAATCAAACGAGATACATTATCTGTAGAAGTTATGTACAATATCAAAAGAGAATACAACGCAGTTAAGATAAATGGAGAAGATTTAGACCTGGCTGTAGAAAAAGTATAACTGGTAATTTTGGAAAGTATGCGATATTAGTCGTATACTTTCTTTTTAATCATAAACTACGGATATTATTGTAAAAATTATTTATATGGGCAACACTATAACTATACGAATAGTTAAAAGTTCCTATTATAACTTGAAATAAGAAGCTTTTATAAGTATAATGATATGATAAGTACATTTTTAGGATAATAAAAATAATCGGATAAAAAAATAGGAGTTGAGAATATGGCTGCTTCAATAAAAGATGTTGCAAGAGAAGCGGGAGTTTCTATTGCTACAGTATCTAGAGTTCTAAATGATATAGATGTAGTAAATGAAGATACTAAGAAAAAGGTAAAGGATGCCATAAAAAAATTGTCGTATAGACCTAATATAGTTGCTAGAAGCTTAAAAACACAAAAATCTAGCACCATAGGAATAATTATACCGGATATATCCAATCAATTTTATCCAGAAATAGTTAGAGGTTGTGAGGATGTAGCTAATATTTATAATTATAATATTATGCTTTGCAATGCGGATTTAGATGTAGATAAAGAAATGGAAGCGCTAAGAATACTTAAGGAAAAAATGATAGATGGAGTTATATACATGAGTAATTCCATAGGTCAAAATATTATAAGTTTAATAAAAGAACTTGAAATGCCAACAGTTCTAGTAGAAACTACAGATGAGGATGGAATATTTCCTAGCGTCTCTATTGACAACGTAATGGCAGCAGCAGATGCAGTGAAATATTTAATAAATAAGGGTAACAAAAAAATTGCATATGTAGGTACTACTACAGAAAAAGTCAATGCCTTATCTAAAAGGTACACAGGTTATAAAAAAGGCCTTGAGGAAATGGAAATAAACCTGGATAAAGATTTAGTTTATTTTGGTGGAGTTAAGGCTAGAGATGGGTATGCGGGAATTAATGCCATATTAGATAAAGGAATGGAGATAGATTCAGTATTCTGTGCTAGTGATGAAATTGCTATGGGAGTAATAAATGCATTAAGAGATAGAGATATTAAAGTTCCTGGCGACGTAGATGTTATGGGTTTTGATGATATCTATTCAGCTTCAATATTCTATCCTAAACTTACTACCGTATCTCAACCCATGTATGATATGGGCTCTGTAAGTATGAGAATGCTTATAAAATCCATAAATAATTTAGTGGTTGATGAAAAACATTTTGTATTACCTTATAGAATAGTGGAGAGAGACTCCTGTAAATAATTATAAGTCTTGTTAAAACGGATTGTGTTTTAATAAGACTTTTTACATTATTTAAATGTGACTTATACAAAGGATTTAATTAGGAAGTTGGAGGTAGCAAAACTTTGGATATTAATAATAAAGTAGAAAAAGTATTTTCGTATTTATTAAGTATTAAAAATATGAATGAGAAAACTATAAGAAATATTAATGAATATGAAAAAGTATATTGGCAAAAAGAACTTCAAAATACTAGCGGAATTACATTTAATAGCGACGAAAATAAGGATTATTGGTTAACTATAGATTCGAGAGCAGAAGTGTTATATAGTGAGTTTCAAAAAACATATTTACAATTAGAAAAAAATAGTGAAGATTTAGAAATTATTTGGTCAAATGGAATTTTAACTTGGGAAAAGGAAGGCAAAAAAATAGTCCATCCTATTTTTACAACTAAGATGGAAATAAAATTTGACATAGTGAAAAAAACATTTACTCTAAAGCCATATAATAATCAAACCAATGTGGAACTTGAGTTTTTAAATGAATACTTAGAAGTAAACTTAGATAGTTTACTAGCCCTTCGCAATAAAGCGAAAGACATGGCTCTAGATGTGAGAAATATCCAGACGGCTTCGAAAATTTTTGAAGAGATAGCTATACTTTTAAAAGCTCGCGAGGAAGGTTTTTATATTGAGGACCTAAGTTCTGAATCCGATATACGAGTTCAAGCTAATATACAATTTTACAATGCACCTTGTATAATACTACGCAAGGTGGACACAAGACTTTGGAATATGGAACTAAATGATGTACTAGCGCAAATAAGAGCGGGATTTCCTATTCCTAAAACTATAGAGGCACTGGTATCAGAGGAAGAAATAGTACAAGATGTTGAAATGCGGGGCGAGTGGAAGGAAGTAGGAGAGGATGTGTTATTTCCACTGCCGGCTAACCAAGAGCAAATGGAAATAACTAAAAGACTGGCTGAAAATTATGGCATTGTTGTACAAGGACCACCAGGTACTGGTAAAAGCCATTCTATAGCTAATTTAATATGTCATTTATTGGCTCACGGTAAAAGGGTACTAGTTACAAGTCAAACAGATAGAGCATTAAGGGTTTTATCTAATAAAATACCAGAAGAAGTTAGAGCGTTATGCATTAGCATATTAGGAAATGATACGAAATCGCTAGAAGAATTGGACGAGTCTGTCAGAAAAATAACAGAAAATTTATCCATGGACACTAAAGAATTACGTAAAGAAATAAAGCTACTAAAGTATAAACTTATTAATTGCCGTGAGTCGCAGAAAAGTTTATATGGAGATTTAAAATGTATTGAAGATAGAGAAAATGAGGAAATAGAATATGAGGGTCAAAAATATACATTGATGCATATGGCGAGGTGGGTTAAAGATAATGAGGATGATCATTCTTGGCTAGTGGATAAGATTGCCTTTAATAAGAAAGAGCCACTGTGCACTGAAGAATTTAAAAAGCTAGTTAACTTATCAAGTACAGTTAAAAAAGAGCAAATTTATGAAGTTAATAACATGAAAAACTACATAGGAGTACTGCCTAAAGAAAGTGATTTATGTGATAAAACTGCAGAATTAACTGCATTAGAACAGCAGAAGCAAATTGATGAGGATAATATTAAAGAGTGGAATAATGTAGATTCCATAGACTATGGAAATAGAAGACTTCTAAAACTTGTAGATGATGCCATAGAAAGACTGGAAGGTTTTGAAAACAACTGGCTAAATAATGTGATGATTCATTATTATTCTAATAATGAATCGCAGGCATTTTGGCAGCAGTTAGTAGAAAAATGTAATGAGTATATAAAGAACATAAATAAAATAAGACAAGAATTAAACAACCACAAATTAGAGCTACCAAAGGATGTTGAGATAAACAAATTCAAAAAGGACTTTGATGTTGTAGCAAAAGCAATTAGAGAAAAAGGCAGAATTGGAATCATATTTAAGATGCTTCATGGGAAGCTTAAATATTTATTTGAAGGCGTTAAGGTGGATTATGAGTTTATAAATAACAGCGGCCAAATAGTGGTGGTTGATTTATATATAAAACTTCAGCTATTAGAAAGAGAGCTTAAAAATCTTTGGAACAATACTGTAAAAGACTATGGTAAAGTAATTATAGATGAAACAGACACAAACACAAACTATATAATTGCATTGTCTGCTAACATTCAAAGTATTCAAACAATTATAGACTTTGACAAGGACTTTAGAAATAATATAATTAATTTTTTACCAAGTAATAATATAACCGATAAAAATTTGCCCGGCAAAGATTTGACTGGCAAAGATTTGCCCGGCAAAAATTTGCCGAGTAATCTATCTTGGTATGAAAAAGAAACATATATTTATCTTAAAAAGGGATTCGAAAGCTTAAAACACATAAATAAATATAATAAATTGTGCTGTGAAATGGAAGAAATAAAGAAGACCTTTAATAGTATAGGGTGCTTAGAAAAATTGCAAAATGCTATAAACAAAAGGAGTATTGAGGACATAAAAGCTGTTTATGTAGAAATAGATAGTCTAATGAAAGTAGCTCATCAGGTGTTAGAATTAAAAGAACTAAGCAATAAATTACAAGTATGTTGTCCAATACTACTTAAAAACATAACAAATGATGAAAATGAAATTATAAAGAAATCACAGTGCAAAGATTGGGAAAAGGCGTGGAAGTGGAGAAAATGGAATGATTTCTTGTGTGAATTAGACGGAGACTCTGTAGAAGCATTAGAGAAAAATATAGCTCGCGAAAAAATTAAAGAAAAATATATTATAGGAGAACTTGTCTCTAAAAGAAGTTGGTTTAATCAAATAGAGCGTACTACAGAAGCTCAAAAAAGAAGCTTATTTACTTGGATGGAAGCTATAAAAAGAATAGGAAAAGGGACAGGTACCCAGGCGGTAAAGTATAGGAAAATCGCGCAAAAGGAAATGGACAATTGTAAAGACGTAATTCCTGTGTGGATTATGCCAATAAATAGGGTTATGGAAAATTTAAAGCTTACAGATAATTTATTCGATGTGGTAATTGTGGATGAGAGCAGTCAAAGTGATATATCAGCTATAACGGTATTAATGAGGGCTAAGAAGGCGATTATTGTAGGAGATGAAAAACAAATAAGTCCTGAAGCCATTGGAAAGGACCATACTGTTGTGGAAACCTTAATTAATACATATTTAGAAGATATTCCACATGCGGAATGGTTTGATTTAAAAACTAGCTTATACAATACTGCCCTAAGAGTATTTCCAAATAGGTTATTATTAAAGGAACACTTTAGATGCGTGCCAGAGATAATTGGTTTTAGTAATGAATTGTGCTATTCTAATGAAATAATACCATTAAGGAGAATAGATGCCACGCAAAAAGTTGGTCCATTTATAGTAACCTCTAAAGTTATAGGGGGCTTAAGGGATGAAACTAAGGCACTAAATATATTAGAGGCAGAGAACATTGTAGACAAGATATTAGAGTGTTGTAGTGATGTGAAGTATATTGGAATGACTATGGGAGTTATATCGCTTCTAGGTGACGCACAAGCTGAATTAATATTAGGCATGTTAGTAGAGAGGCTTGGAATGGAAGAAATGTTGCAAAGAAGACTTATATGTGGAGATGCTTATTCTTTTCAAGGGGATGAAAGAGATGTAATGTTCCTATCTATGGTTATTGCAAATAATGCTAAATTTGCAGCGCTAACTAAAGGGTCAGATATAAGAAGATTTAACGTAGCTGCCAGTCGCGCAAGAAATCAAATGTGGTTATTTCACTCAGTAGATTTAGAGAACCTTAATAATAAATGTGTTAGGTATACCTTATTAAAATATTGCCTTGAGCAGAATGAACCTAAGGAAGAAATTAAATCCACTGAATATTTATTATTAAATGACTTTGAAGAGTATATAGCAAGGAGTATAAAAGACATTGGATATAAGCTTACACCAAAAGTTAAAGTTGGAAAATACACTATAGATTTTGTTGTAGAAACAGATTTATCCTGGGAAATGCAGGGTGATAATTATAAAAAAATAGCAGTGCAGTGTATTGGAATGTCTGCTAATGAGGATTATAATTGGCAAAAGCACTATGAAATGCAGATGTGTCTAGAACGGATGGGTTGGGAATTTTATAAAATACGTGCTAGTGAATTCTATAGAAATCCTAGGGTAGTTATGGAGAGATTGAGACAAAAATTAAACAATTCAATTATATAGCTATCATAATAGCAATATATCAAAGTATAAATATACTAAAGTATAAATCTTTTTAATAAGAGGGTGAGAGGGATGACTAGCAAAGTAAACAATGTAATATGGATGATATGGAGAAATACGCAAGGAGAATCCTTTAAAGTAGGCGAATTATCTAGACGAGAAGAAAAGTACTATTTTAAATATGATATCTCAGGTGTGGAAAAAGCTAAGGAATATGGATTCTCTCCATTGCCCAATTTACCTAGAATAGATGTAGAGTATTTCAGAGAAGAATTATTTAGTTCGTTTTTAAATCGCATCCCCGGGCATGGGAAAAGGGATGTAAGCTCTGTTTTAAAGCGATATGATCTTAAAAAATATGATGCCTTTGAATTACTAAAAAAAAGCGGAGGTAAAATTTCAACAGATAACTTTGAATTTGTTTCCCCTTTTGATGAAGAGAGCATTGGTTTAGAAGAAAAGTAAATATAATTAAATATAAAGTGTGTAGGATGAAAACTTATGTTTTCATTTTACACACTTTATATTTTTAAAAAGGGTGCAATAAAACAAAACTGCTTTTCACTATATATAGTAGATAAAAGCCTATTAAATTATGCGAAAAAAAATTGCACAACATTATTTATTCTAAATTGTTCTCACAACATGGACTAAGGCTTCATAAAATGGAATGAGTAATATATTGGGGTGGTATTTTTTGCTATATGTACTAATTTTAGCAGGTGGAAAAGGAACAAGATTGTATCCTCTATCTCGTGCACAAAATCCAAAGCAGTTTTTGAATATTATTAATAATAAGAGCTTTTTAAGAAGCACTGTGGATAGAATAAAATGTTTAGTTAGCAATGCAAATATTTACGTAGTTACCAATGAAGAGTATTTTGATAAAATTTGCAATGAACTTCCTGAAATTTGCAAATCAAATATAATTGTTGAGCCTAGTAATAAGGAGACTGCTACCTGTATAGGTCTATCTGCTGCTAAGCTATTAAAACAAGACAAGGAAGCGACTATGATAGTGCTACCATCTGATCATTATATAGAGAATGAAAAGGAATTTAAAGAAACAGTGCTTCAGGCAGTCGAAATTGCAAACAAAAAAAGAGGGTTAGTCACCATAGGGGTTCAGCCAACAAGGCCAGAGACTGGTTATGGTTATATAGAAATGGGAGATAGGGCACCCGGTGATATACCTACGTTCAGGGTAGAACGTTTTTTAGAAAAGCCTAACACGGAAGTAGCAAAAGATTTGCTCTTAAAAGGAAACTTCCTTTGGAATAGTGGTATGTTTGTATGGAGAGCAGATGTGTTTTTGCGAGAGATGGAGAAGTACTTACCTAAAATGTATAAGCGATTAATGACGGTATATCAAGCATTTGACACGGATGAAGAAAGTGAAGTAATAAAAGAGCAATATAATGAAATAGATGGAATATCCGTAGATTTTGGCATAATGCAGAAAACTAGAAAGGCTTTCGTTATAAAATGTGAGTTTGTATGGGATGACATAGGTACATTTGCAGCACTTTCAAGATTTTTAAGCAATTTACGGGGTAATAATGTTTTGGGTAATACATTTATGGAAGAGAGCCAAAATTGCTCAGTATTTGGTAAAGATAGATTGATAATTGGGTTTGGTATAAAGGATCTTATAATTGTAGATGCAGGAGATGTTATATTGGTAATGGATAAAAATAAGGATCAAGAGATCAAGCATCTGGTTAACGAGCTTAAGGAGTATGAAGGAACGGAAAAATATATATAATCAAGTAATAAAAAATAATTCCATTACATATAATGTGTGGGATTATTTTTTTGTAGTGTAACTTTTTTTTGTTTTCTGCGTCTATATAGAAGAAGCTTCAAAAAAAACTTTGCTATAGCGATAAATTAAAAGGAGATTATACATATATGACATTTTTACAAAGGGTAGTCGATCACTTTCAGAACTTAGTTATATTAAGTGATTTTTCAATTAAGTTAATAGGGATATGTATTGTTTTTACAGCTATATTTTCCATTTATCATCTGTTTTTCAAGTCACAGCGCTACGAGAAATATATGATTTGGATAGGCGTAGCTATAAGGGGTTTAATGTTTATAGGTTTTACAATGGAATTTGCTCATCACACTAAAATAAGTCCGCTGCTAAGTTATTATGGAGGACCAGAGTATGTTGTGGTTCAACTTTCTAATTATATATTTTTTGCCTATGTTATTGTAGTTGGTGTTTATGATGTTCTTACTATAGGGATAAATAAATTCAGAGGCTTTTTTCACAGCTTTGATATAGCAATGGTAAGTTTACCTATTATATATACCTTTACTTCAGCAGCAATTTATTTGCCAAAAGAAAGATTTAACTTAATGAGTCTTTTATATTTAGGGATATTGTTTATTATGATTTTAATGATCTATCTATTTTTTCAAGTATACTGGAAGCAAAACATCAAATGGTATAGTATATTTTTTATAGTAGCAATTCCAGAAGTGGTTATCTTACTTTGTTTAATGGACGAGGAGCCTTATGCACTTCCAGTATTTCTATTATTGCTAGGATTGTACGAAGGTTCAAGGCATATAGTTGAGTACATAAAAGTTAAAAGTACAAAGATTTTGTGGAAAAGGTTAAAACTAAGTTCAGCAATCTTTATTTTAGCAATCACTATATTGGGGTTGACCTTTTGTGGAATCAATCCTATGAGAAGCAATGAGAACATTGAGGGTTACATGTTATTCAACAAAAGTATCAAGTTAGCTACGGTGCAAGAGGCTGAAAATACAGCTAGAACTGCATTAGGAGATGATAAAAGTAAATTTGTATTAAATGCAGGAACCTCAATGGACTTTTACAATTATTTCTATATTATTCTAGGAGATTATAATGTGGATGTTAGTGAGGAGACAGGAAAAGTAGTTCAAATTCACAATAATAATTTAAAGAAAGCGAAGCAGCCTGGCACATTAAAACTTGATGAAGTTAAGGATAAAACAATTCTCTTTTTAAAACAATGTGGCTATAGCTATCAAGCTAAAAAAACAGAAATGAATATTGAAGAGAAAGATGATAGATATGAAGTGTTAATTAAAGATAAATTTTCCAATGGTAAATCAAATAAATTAGAGCATTCAAATAATATACAAGTTAGCTGGTTTAAAAATGGAAAGCTTAGTGAGGTGGTTGGGGTCGGTAGCTCACTAGCTTTAAAAGATTATAAGGAAATTAAGATTGATGAAAAAGCAATAAAAAAAAGTATAAGCACCTGGTATCAAAAGCTTGGAGAAAAAGTTCCAGCTTATGCATTTGATGGATATGATTTTAATTATGAAAATAAATATAATACATTAAGTTTAATCTGTGATAATGGTAATTCTCTAGAGTTAGATATTAAAGACGGTACTGTGCGAGGTTTTCAGCGTAACAAACAAAATAGAGCGGAATTCGATGAAGCCCTATATGAAAAGTATAAGGACAAAGCCCTAGAATTGTATGGAAAAATAATTCCCAATAATGAGAAAAGTAAATATAATCTTAGTAATAAATATTACGGCTATTCATTTATTAATGAAGATAAAGGAATAACTAGCGGCATGCATATCAATCTGGATAATGAAGGTAAACTTAGCGCTTATAGAGAATTTAATGATAAAAATAGTACGGTGTATAATGAAAAAGAGTTTAAGGTTTCGAAAAATAAAGCAATTAAGCTAGTAACTAATAAATATAAAGCCTTCAATGTATACGCCAAAAGAGCTAAACTTATTGAGGAATTGCAGCCAAGTGGTGGTGTTAAGCTAAAGTGGATGGTGATTGTTATGCCTTATATGAGCAGAGAGCATCATATATATTTTGTTGATGTAAATACTGGAGAGACTAATGCTCTTCAAAACTATAAGGGAGGGTTAAGAAATGAATAGAGAGAAAAGTTTGTGTTCTTTGTTTAAAGACTTATATCCTTCCTATATAGATGGAATGGTGGAGGAAGAAACAAAGATTTGGATGGAAAGGCATATTGTAGAGTGTGCTGATTGCTTTGAGTGGATAAAAAGTCATAAGGCAGATATTGAACCTAATGAATCCAGTTGTAGCATCCAGGTGGATACTTCAACATTTGAACAAGATAAAAAAGCAATAAAAAAGGCTAGAATAGTTATAACAATTGGGTTGGTAGCAGTAATAATGCTCGCCATATGGACATCAATATGGATATTTGTGTGAAGTATAGGAGTGCAATGCTATGAAGGAGAAATTAAAGACACTGGAGGATATTTATAAAAAACACAGGGTAGATATTTATAAATATTTATATTATCAAACAACTAATTATCATGTCAGCGAAGAACTTTGCCAGGAAGTGTTTTTAAAAGCATTTAAATCACTTAATTCTTATGAGGGGAGGTCATCTATAAAAACTTGGCTCTATAGTATAGCGCATAATGTATATGTATCTTGGTATAGAAAAGAGATAAAAATTGAGAGTGTTCCCATGGAGCAAAATATAATTAGCTCTTTAGTGGCAATAGACGGTAACCCTGAGGCTATTATAGAAAACAAAGAAAAGTCTGAAGGAGTAATAAGAATATTATATAAACTAAAAGATGAATATAGAACGGTATTAATTCTCTGTGAACTTAATGAATTATCCTATGTGGAGATAGCAAGCACTTTAAATTGGAGTTTATCTAAGGTTAAGATTACTATTTACAGGGCGAGAATTCAGTTTAAGACAATCTTTGAAAAAGAAGGTGATTTACTGTGAAGTGCAGTGTAATTAGAGACTTGCTACCTCTTTATGAAGAAAAACTATGCAGGATAGAAACCATTAATTTAGTAGAAGAACATCTTAAAAATTGTCCTAATTGTAAAATGCTTTATGATGATATGCATGAAGACATAGGGCTTAAGGAAGCTGTAAATTCAGTTGAGCCTATAGTTAATAAGTGTGAAGATAGTTATAAGCCTGATACAGAACATGAATTTTGGAGGAAATATTATGGTAATCTTATATTAAGAGGTGTGGCTATTTTCTTAGCGGTATATATAATAATTATTTCTATTGGTATGATTCTAAAAATGTAAATACACTACCTGGCGACGCTAAGCTAATGCTTACTGTCCCCCTCTTTTTTTGGCCAAGAAGAAAGCAAATATAGAATAAAAAAAATAATATTAACTTTTTAAATATAGATTTAAGTTTTAAAAGAAAAGATATAATCTTAAATAATGAAAATATAGCTAAAATAGAAACGCCGAAAAATAGTATAGCAACAACAGAAAATGCTATACCATTAAAAGAAGATATTATAAAGGCAAAAGATGCAACTGATAATGTGTCAGAGGCAAGAGGTGGTTTGACAGTAACAACAAATGTAGATGATGTATAGGTTTCAACGATAGAACCAGATACACAAGCACCAACTGCACCTGCAAATCTAAATGCTTTATAATTACCAATAATCTTGCAATAATTGTGGATAAAAAAACATATATAGACATAAATAGATAATTAGTAGTAGACCTTATTAAGGAATGAAGGATACATTAAATAATAAAATGAAATGATGTCTTAAAACTAATTAAAGTGTCTATTACAGCAATATTTGTTAATATTATTGACATTTATGAATTTCTTTAGTATAATTAAAACTGTTAGCGGGGTGTAGCGCAGCTGGGAGCGCGCGTGGTTTGGGACCATGAGGTCGCAGGTTCAATCCCTGTCACCCCGACCAAAAAAGAGTTGTCTTATGACAACTCTTTTTTTCGTTATTATATTTGTAACGCTTTATTCTGAATTGTAATATACTCCTCCAACTCTTCCAAAGACCTTGTTATAAATTCATATATAACATATTGTGGCTTAATGAAATCAATGATTTTTTTTACATCTGTATCACTAAATGGCTTATGCATGTCTATTTTCATTATATGAAAAAGTACATTTTCTTGCATTTCATTAAAGGGTAATTTATATTTGTGATTTGCTTGTATTTGCTCTTTTACATATTCACCTGATAAGGAGCAGTTAAGATGTACACCTTTTATAAATTTCTTTAATTCACCAAGATTATTTACTGTATCTAAAATGTATTGTATTCCATCTTTTTCATTGGTAAGGGCAAAATTAGTATTCATTAAGTGAGCAGTGTCTAGCATAAATCCTTTATTAGAGTAATTAACCGCTTCTAATAATCTTAATAACATATCTTTGCTCAGAAATGTTAAACCAGGTAGCCATAGATTTTCAAATAATAGTTTTATATTTGTATTTAAACCTTTAAAAACTTCATTTATTAATTCGGCTGTTGCATCTATAATTTCCTCATCAGTATATGTAAAATCGTAAGTATATGTATGTTCAACTTGTACATGAGCCACATGAAAAACCACATACTCAGCACTGATTTTATCAGCATGTTGTATTTCTTTTCTATAATGATCTATTATGCTTTGTCTAGTTATTCCACCATAATAATTTTTTATTTCTTCATAGCTACCAAACTGCCTTAATAATTCACTTTCGTTATTGTTCCAAAAATCAAGCCATGTAGGAAAGTATTTTAGATGCACACCGCGAATTATACTACTCGGAATAATATTTTCATTCCACATTAAAGAATTCAAAAGCTCTATCCCATCTATATTATGTTTTTCTAATAAATTTGTTATCTCTGAGCTATTGTCATGAAACCTATCCATATCACATTTGTAGGTTGAAAGATTTATAAGTTTTAGCAATTAGTACTCCCCCATTTTCATGCTTATTTCAAATTCTGATTGTTAAGCTATTGCTACCTTGAAAATAGTATATCATATATTTTTTAAATTATTGATTTATAAGAAATATATGATGGTTTAATTTCACAGAAAACATTGTAAATAATTATATATTACATAATAAAATAAAGAATAATCTCCTCATTTTAACAATTTACACAAAATACACGGAATACACATAATGTTGACACGGCGCTGACATGATAAGTGGATATGATATAAAGTATAGAAACAAAATAAATTATAAATGAGGAGAGATTAATATGAAAAGTATATCTTTAAAAACAAAAATAGTAACAGGATTAATAACAGGAGGCATGCTTTTATCCTCTGTTAGTTTAGCTTTTGCAACAACTACTAAACCAGTAAGTACTAATGGAAAGGCGCCTTTTAAAAATGAGTTTAAACAACAAAAAGGTAAACTGGAAGCTACACTTAAATTAGGTGTTAGTTCAAATATAATTACACAGGCAGAAAGCGATAAAATTTTAGCATACGAAAGTAGCAAAATTAAAACGAAAGATAATAAAAAAGTGAATAAAGGCGAAAAACCTGATTTTTATAAAGAACTAGTGAGTAATGGAGTATTGACACAGGCAAAGGCGGATGCTCTAAAATCAAGTGAGCAAATTCAAAGAGAGGCTAAAATGAAATTAGACTTAGAAACAAATTTGGCAAAGCTTGTAACTGATAAGACTATAACACAAGATCAATCAGATAAAATTAAAGCTGCTATGATTAAAGAACAAGCTGCGATAAAAGTAGATTTTGAAAAGACTAAAGCAATGACCCCCGAAGAACGCATGGCATATATGGATGAAAACAAAGAAAATCATGTTAATCCACTAAAAGCTCTTGTAGATAGTGGAATTATAACTCGGGCTCAAGCTGAAAAAATAGGCTTTGGTGGTCCTGGAAAATCAAAGGGGAAGGCAGCTTTTGGAAAGGAATTTAGACAACCTAAAGTCCAACTAGAAGCTACACTTAAAGTGGCGGTTAGCTCAAACATAATTACACAGGCAGAAAGCGATAAAATTTTAGCATATCAAAGTGGCAAAATTAAAACTAAGGATAACAAAGAAGTGAATAAAACGGAAAAACCAGATTTTTATAAAGAATTGGTTACTAGCAAGATATTGACACAGGAAAAGGCGAATGCTCTAAAATCTAGTGAGCAAATTCAAAGGGATGCTAAAAGACAGTCAGATTTAGAAACAAATTTAGCAAAGCTTGTAACGGATAAGACTATAACTCAAGATCAATCAGATAAAATTAAAGCTGCTATGGTTAAAGAACAAGCTGCAAAGAAAGCAGATTTTGAAAAGACTAAAGCTATGACAAAGGAAGAATGCAAAGCATATATGGATGCAAACAAGGATAATCATATTAATCCATTAAAAGCTCTTGTAGATAGTGGAATTATAACTCAGGCTCAAGCTGATAAAGTAGGTCCTGGTGCTGACAAGCAAGATGGATTAGATAGACATATGCAAGGTGAAAAGTGTAAATAGTTTAACCACATTTCGGCATGGAAGATGATAAATTAACCACATATAAGAAGGGGTATACTAGGAATAAATCTAGTATACCCTTTTTATTGTATAAGCTGCTAGTAAAATTTCATTTTTCTAATCTTTTAATTTGCAAATATAATGCGCGACTTTCAGCAGTTGCTGTGGAGTAAATTAACGACATTTTAACAAATATATAGTATACTTAAAATAGCTTAAATTTCAAGTTGATTAAAAAATACAATAAGTTAGAGAGTGTGGTATTATGAAATTTTTAAGAAATATAGAAAATCAAGCTATAAGTATTAAACAAATGACTATAATTAAAGCTTTTCTTGTAATGCTTCTATCGGTTTTATTGGAACTCTTAGGACAAATACCTATAGTAATAATGAATTTATTTTTTAGACAATCTTCAAATATAGCACCATATATAAACTTTGTTGCAGGGGTACTAGTTAAATATTTTGTTATTATTATTTTATTAAATTGGTATAGTAAAGATTCATGTGAAAAACTGCGTAAAAGGAATTTAAATATAAAGAAATTTATTTATGTTGCTTTGATTATTATAGGCTTTCGTTTAGCATATGATAATAGCTTAATTTACTTGGTAAACAAGATACCTATGCCCGATTTTATAAATAAAAGCTTTGAGGATTTGGCTATTTCACCTGTTGTTTTGGTACTTAGTATTGCTGTTATAGCACCTATATATGAGGAGATTGTTTTTAGAGGAATCTTGCTAAAGGGCATGTCGAGTAAAATAAACCCCAAATTAGCACTTATAGTATCGGCCTTATTTTTCGCGTTGGTCCATTTGAATATTCCACAGGGGATAAATGCCTTTTTGCTAGGCTTGATAATTGGCGCTATATACTTAAATACAGAGTCCATTTATTTATGTATATTTGCACACTTTATAAATAATTCTGTGGGAATCACAATTTCAGGAGGCTTCCAACTAATAGTAGGTAAGTATGCTATATTAATACGTGGTGCAGCTTTTATTGTGGGAATTTCGATTTTAATTGCTGCCTATGGATGGTATAGGCGAAATAAACCAGGAGATGTGTTAGACATATACAAAGAATTTATAGAAATATAATATTAAGTTATAAATAGAGTCCTGCATTATAAAGATAATTATCTTTATAATGCAAGACTCTATTTATTTTATTGGTATTTTATATTGAATGCTTGGTTTAGATTATCATAATTATTGTTTTTAAATACACATAATTATAATTTTAGAGTAAAGGAATATATTGTTATGGATGGAAAATTACTTGTAGATTTAGTTTTTAAGAGAGTTATTATTTGAAAAAATGACGGATTAATCATATGATATTGCATAATACCTTTACAAAACTGTCTTTTGACTATATAATAATCATTAAATTGAAATTTTAATACTCATACAATTCATAAAAATAATTATATATAATAGTTAAAAAAGAAAAAGGATCAAGGAGGATAACAAATGAATAAGCTGAAAATAACAAATTATAATGATACGCGTAGGATGGGAATGATCAATTTACAGGCAAAGCATGAACAGCAGCCTATGTTATTCAAAGATATATTCCCATACTCAGAAATTCCAAAGGTAGTTTTTGGAAGTGAGCAGATTCCAATGTTTATACCTGAAGATATTTGGATTACAGATACTACATTTAGAGATGGACAGCAGGCTATGGACACCTACACTGAGGAACAAATTATTACAATATTTGACTATTTACACAAACTTGATAATAATTCTGGAATAATTAGACAAACAGAATTTTTCTTATATACTGAAAAGGATAGGAATGCTGCTAGGAAATGTTTGGAGCGAGGATATAAATTTCCAGAGGTAACCTCCTGGATAAGAGCTAATAAGGAAGACTTTAAGTTAGTAAAAGATATGGGACTTAAGGAAACGGGAATGCTTATGTCTTGTTCTGATTATCACATATTCAAAAAATTAAATATGACAAGACCACAAGCAATGGATTTGTATCTTTCACTTGTGGAAGAAGCCTTATCAAATGGAATAGTTCCAAGATGTCATCTTGAAGATATAACTAGAGCTGATTTCTTTGGATTTGTAGTGCCCTTTGCACAAAAACTTATGGAGCTTTCTAAGAAATCTGGTATTAAGATAAAAATTAGGGCCTGTGATACATTAGGACTTGGATTACCTTATTCAGGAACGCAGCTACCAAGAAGTGTTCAACATATTATACATGGATTAAGAGTTTATGCGGGTGTTCCGGCTGAGTATCTGGAGTGGCATGGACATAATGATTTTCATAATGTAGTATCAAATGCTACTACAGCATGGCTTCATGGATGCTCAGCTATAAATACTTCGCTTTTTGGTATTGGTGAAAGAACTGGTAACTGCCCACTGGAAGCTATGATTATAGAATATGGTCAAATAAAAGGAAATGTAAAAAATATGAATTTAAAGCTTATAACTGAAATTGGTAAGTATTTTGAAGGTGAGTTTAAATATAGTATTCCACCTAGAACACCATTTGTAGGTAGTGAATTCAATGTTACCAGAGCTGGTATACATGCGGATGGAATATTAAAGGATGAAGAAATATATAATATTTTTGATACTGATAAAATATTAGGTAGACCAATTGTAGTTGCTATTAATGAACATTCAGGACATGCAGGTATAGCGGCTTGGGTTAATACTTATTTTAGATTAAAGGGAAAAGGCAAGATAGGTAAAAAAGATGAAAGAATTAATATTATAAAAGAATGGGTAGATAAACAATATGAGACTGGTAGAAACACTGTAATGAAAAATGAGGAGCTAGAATCAATTGTAAAAGATATCATTCCAGAGTTAAATATAAAAAAACAAAATACTAAGGCTTGTTAGATATTTTAAACTTGAAATATATAAGAATAAATGGAGGGATATCATGGCATATACTGTTGCACAAAAGATAATTAAGGCTCATTTAGTTAAAGGTGAGATGATAACGGGTCTTGAGATTGCAATCAAAATAGATCAAACGTTAACTCAGGATTCTACAGGTACAATGGCCTATCTTCAATTTGAAGCTATGGGAATCCATAAAGTCCAAACTAAAAAATCTGTTGCCTATATAGACCATAATATTTTACAAACTGGCCCAGAAAATGCAGATGATCATTTGTATATACAAACTGTCGCTAAAAAACATGGCATATATTTTTCTAAACCGGGAAATGGTATTTGTCATCAAGTTCACTTAGAAAGATTCGGAGTTCCGGGTGGAACACTGCTTGGTTCTGATAGTCATACTCCTACAGGTGGAGGCATAGGTATGATTGCTATAGGGGCAGGAGGACTGGACGTAGCCGTTGCTATGGGCGGTGGAGAATACTATATAACAATGCCTAAAATTGTAAAGGTAGAGTTACTAGGAAAACTTAGTCCTTGGGTTTCAGCTAAAGATATTATATTAGAATTATTAAGACGATTAACAGTTAAGGGTGGGGTTAATAGAATATTTGAATATGCTGGAGAAGGTATTAAAACTCTAAGCGTACCAGAAAGAGCAACTATTACAAACATGGGAGCAGAACTTGGAGCCACTACTTCAATCTTCCCTAGTGATGAGATAACCTATGAATTTTTAAGTGCACAAAATAGAGAAAGTGATTATGTAGAGCTTAAGGCAGATGAGGGTGCAGTATATGATGAGACAATCCAAATAGATTTGTCCTTGATTGAACCTCTTGCTGCTTGTCCTCATAGTCCTGATAAGGTAGTTCCTGTATCATCACTAAAACACATAAAGGTAGAGCAAGTGTTAATAGGAAGTTGCACTAATTCATCCTATGTTGATATGATGAAAGTGTCAAAAATACTTAAGGGAAAAAATATACCTGAAGAAGTATCACTTTCTATTGCACCAGGTTCAAAACAGGTTTTAAGTATGCTTTCTAAAAATGGTGGACTTTCTGATATGATAGATGCTGGTGCAAGAATTTTAGAAAGTGCCTGTGGTCCATGTATAGGAATGGGTCAAGCACCTTCAACAGATGCAGTATCACTAAGAACCTTTAATAGAAACTTTAAAGGTAGATCTGGAACTGTGTCAGCTAAGGTTTATATTGTGAGCCCAGAAGTGGCTGTTGCATCGGCACTTACAGGGTATATAACGGATCCAAGGGAGCTTGGAACATCCATTAAAGTGGATATGCCAGAAAAATTCACAATTAATGATAATTTAATAATAAGTCCAGCAGAAGATGGCACCGATATAGAAATAAAAAGAGGGCCTAATATAAAACCATTTCCTAAGGCAGAAAAATTAAAAGAAAATGTGGGTGGGAAAGTTTTAACTAAATTACAGGATAACATTACAACGGATGATATAATGCCATCAAATGCTAAACTACTGCCCTTTAGGTCTAATATTCCGTACCTGGCAGAATTTTGTTTAACGCCCTGCGATGAGAATTTCCCAGCTGTGGCTAAAGAAAACGGCGGTGGAATTATAATTGCAGGTACAAATTATGGTCAAGGCTCCAGCCGCGAACATGCAGCCCTTGCACCTCTTTATTTAGGTATTAAGGCTGTTATAGCAAAATCTTTCGCAAGAATTCATAAGGCTAATTTAATTAATAATGCTATAATCCCCTTAGTATTTGAGAATACTCATGATTATGAAGATATAGATATTATGGATGAATTAATTATTGAAGATGCCGCGGAGCAGATTAAAAGAGATATTGTTATTGTACGTAATATAACAAAAGGAGTTAAGTATAAAACTCTACCTGAAGTAACACAAAGAGAAAAAGAGATGCTGATATACGGTGGCTTAATAAATCTTATGAAAAACAAGAAAAAGGATGGCGAGTAGAAGCATGGAACATAATATTACACTTATACCTGGAGATGGAATTGGACCAGAAGTAACCTCGGCTGCAGTTAAAGTAATAGAAAATAGTGGAGTCCAAATTAATTGGGAAATAGTACGTATGGGCGCCTCGGTTATAGAGGAGTTTAATACTCCTATACCTGCCTACGTTTTAGAAAGTATTAAAAAAAATAAAATTGCGCTTAAAGGTCCTGTAACTACACCAATTGGTAAGGGATTTAAAAGTGTTAATGTTACATTAAGACAGGAATTAAATCTTTATGCTAATATAAGACCTATAAAAACATTTGCAGGGGTTCCATCAAGATTTGAAGATGTAGATTTAATAATAGTAAGAGAAAATAGTGAAGATTTATATGCAGGAATAGAGCATATGATTACAGAAGATATTGCAGAGAGCATAAAGATAATAAGCAAGAAAGCTAGTGATAGAATAGTAGAATATGCTTTTAAATTGGCAAAAGAGCAGAATAGAAAAGGAGTAATAGCTGTTCACAAAGCAAATATTATGAAGCTATCTGATGGATTATTCTTGAAATGCGCAAGAAATATAGCAGAAAATCACAAAGATATAGCCTTTGGAGATGTTATAGTTGATGCTATGAGCATGAAGCTTGTAATGAATCCAGAAAAATACGATGTGCTTGTAATGCCTAATTTATACGGAGATATTCTATCAGATATGGCAGCAGGCCTAATTGGAGGGCTTGGACTAGTTCCAGGTGCGAATATTGGAGAAGAGGGTGCGGTTTTTGAGCCAGCTCACGGATCTGCACCAGATATAGCGGGTTTAAACATAGCTAATCCTACTGCCTGCATTTTATCTGGTGTTATGATGCTAAGATATATAGGGGAAGTAAAAGCCGCGAATAAAATAGAGAAAGCTGTGGAAGCTGTTTTAAAAGAGGGAAAATATTTAACTTGTGATTTAGGTGGGAACACTGGAACACAGGAGTTTGCGGAAGCTGTTATTGATAAAATGGAAAAATTAAATAATTAATATTAAAGCAGCAAGGTGATGATTTAATGTTTACAAAAAAATAACTCATGGGCACATTGCCTATGAGTTATTTCTTTTAGATTTTTGGTTAAAAGGATTTATAAAATGATAGATTAAACATAATCCTACCTTTTGATAGCTTCTCCTGGTATATCAATTATCCAGGGCCCTTTTTTTATAGTACTAAATGATCCTATAGTAAGAGTTAAGTCAGATGAATTAGGATGATTTAACTTTATAACCCACTGCTTTAAAGGGGGAAGAGGCCTTTTATTAGAATTATCAAAATAATAGGTTTGGTATCCATCATAATCATTTTTCCTAAATATAGAACCATTATGGCTAAAGAGGTCAACGCTCCATAAAGACTCTATTTTATTATCATCATACCCTGTATCAATATCTATTATAACTTCATTCTCAACTTTTCTTTCTGCTGATAAAAACTTTAACTTAAATTCGCCTAAATTTATTGCTTCATTATTAAAATTGATTTTTTCACCTACTTTAGGAAGTACAATTTTGTGAGTTGCTTTATGATTATAAGTAGTTTTTACATATGGTATATTTAATTTATATGAATTATTTTCTTTTTCTTTAACATTAAAATTTAATTCAAAGGGTTCGGTATGATCATTAGCAATTTTTTGATGCTTATTATTGTCTTTATCTATTAATGTAATAGGTTCATTTATACTACCAAAGTAGCTATACTCTGGGTTATAATTTGCAAAAATATTTTGATTTGTACATGAAGGCAACAGATTTATATTAAGCTTATCATCATACCACAATGGAACAGCGGTTATGCTTAAATCATTTTTAACACAGGTAGGTCCAATTTCCTTATAAGCTTCATAGCTTTTAGCTTTTTCAAGTTTTATTGGAACTGTTATATTTGATTTATCTTCAAATTCAAGAACTATCTCTACAAGATCTCCTTCTTCATAATCCAAAGGCTCTTTTAATTTATCAATAGAGGAAAAATCCATATCCCAATGCCACTTATCAGGATCACTTCCACCACCATATGAACCATAATTTAATTCAATTATTTGTTGGTTTTTTAGTTTAATATTTGCTTTAATTTTAGGGAGATAGGTTTTAAATTCATTTTCTTCTCCACGTGCTGCTATGCTAACAAGATTTTTGTCATTATCTATAACTAAAGAGGTTACTTCAAGATACCCATTTTTAGTGGTTACTTTTACTGGCTTCTTTAATATAAAAACCTCTCCATTACTTTTAATCTCAGTAACTTGGTTATTGCCAGGTATATATTTAAAGAGACCTTTTATATCAGCAATTACATTACTTGAAAAAGGCAGTATAAGCAATATCAGCACCGCAGCTGTTGCCACGATTTTTTTTGGTGAAAAAAATCTTTTCTTTTTACTATTTATTTGTAAAATCTTCTTATTAGTATCTTTGTTTATTTTATTGTAGGTTATTGTTTTTATTTTATCTAGACTTGCTTTTGATGCTTCATTTAGTGTTTTATTTGTTTTCATATTATCCATTAAGGAGTTTAACTCAGTATCATCTAATTCGCTTATAATATCTAAAAAGTCATCTTGTTTAGAGTTCATATTAAAACCTCCTCATTTTTAGAAATCAACATATTCTTTAAAATCTTTCTTGCTCTATACAATCTATTGTCTATTGCTTGTCTAGAAATATTATAGCTTTTAGCCATATCTTCAATAGATTCATTAAAAAAATACCTTTTGATAAATATTTCTTTATCAATTCCTTTTAGATTTTTAATACATAATAGAAGTTCTTTAGAAGCTTCTTTTGAAATCAGTTCATTTTCAACACTTTCACAATATATGTTGTCAATATTATCAGTAGCAACATAATTTAGATTTTTAACTAATCTTCGATTGAAATCTATTGCTTTATATTTAGTAACGGTAGTGAGCCAAGTTTTAAAACTTGCTTTTTCTTCATAGTATTTGTAAGAGTTTTCCCAAACTAAAGCAAAAATGTCGCTAACACATTCTTCTATATCCTCAAGTGTTCCATGATTACCTATGATTGCACTACATATACTAAATGCATAAGATGAATAATTGTTAATCATATATTCCAATGCAAGTTGATTTTTAGCTTTAAGTTCATTAATAAAATTTTTTTCATTAATCATGTATTCCCATGCCTCCTTATGTTTTATTTGTTTTACATTCATATATACGAAAGTTAATAGAAAATCTCCCAAAATATTTGGTAATTTTTTATAACATCAATATAATTTTAAAGTGGTTACTCACTAGTAATGGTAATGCTTATTTTGATAATATGTAATTATATGAAATTAATGTTGAAATTTTGATATAATTGCTTATAGTTAATTTGTAGTTATTATAACTTATATGCTACTAAATGTAGTATTAAAATTTCGGATTTTCGCTAGATTTTTCTAACGAAAAGTTAAAGCAGAATTTAAAATTGGAAATTAAACCGCTAAAAGCAGTGGCAGACGGAGCTAATGATTTATATTGACAAAACAATTTTACAATATTATACTATTGTATAAATCAATATAGATTCTATGAAGAGAAGAGTACTTTTTTAGATGTCTAAAGCGAGTGGGTGATGGTGTAAGGCCCATAGAATATAAAAAAAGAAGAGAGCCTCGGAGAAGCTGCCTGAAAATCAAGTAAGGTAAGTCGTTAACTGCGTTAAAGTTTTAAGCGGACTATTATATTTATCAAGTATTATTAGTAACAATTTAAGGCTTGTGATATATAGTCAATTTGAGTGGTACCACGGATATAATCCGTCTCTTATATTTAAGAGGCGGTTTTTTTGTTCTTATATAAGAAACCGCTTGCGCAAATGATCATGGATAACATCTATACACTAGAGCTTGTCACTTTTGCCACTTGCCACGTGGGTGGCACTAAAAAAGGGAGGTATAATATGCAAAAACTTATACACATTCTAAATAATATTGTAAAAGAAAAATTTGAAAAGCTTGGCTACGATAAAAAGTATGGTGCAGTTGCGGTGTCTAATCGTGCTGATTTAAGCCAATTCCAATGTAACGGAGCACTAGCTGCAGCAAAAAAATATAAGAAAGCTCCTATAATGATTGCAAGGGAGGTAATGGAAGAATTACAAAATGAAGCTGCTTTTGAAAAAGTATTTATAGCAGGGCCTGGATTTATTAATATTAGTGTTAAAGATAGTTTCCTAACAAGCTATATTAATGACATTTACAAGGGTGAAAAATATGGCTGCGAAAAGGCTGAAAAACCTATGACTATTATAGTGGATTACGGTGGAGCAAATGTTGCAAAACCACTCCATGTAGGACATCTACGCCCTGCAATAATTGGTGAAAGTATAAAACGTATATCAAGATTCCTCGGACATAATGTAATAGGAGATGTTCATTTAGGAGATTGGGGGTTGCCAATAGGTAAGGTAATTACAGAACTTAAAAGACGTCAGAGCAAATTACCTTATTTTGATGAGAATTTTAAAGGAGAATATCCATCTGAGGCTCCATTTACTATTAATGAATTAGAAGATATTTATCCTGCAGGAAGTAAACGTGCTAAAGAAGATGAAAAAGCTATGGAAGAAGCAAGAAATGCTACATTCGAACTTCAAAATGGAAGAGAAGGTTACATGGCATTATGGAGACATATAATTAATATATCTGTTGCAGATTTAAAGAAAAACTATGGAAACTTAAATGTTGAGTTTGATTTATGGAAGGGCGAAAGTGACTGCCAAAAGTATATTCCAAAGCTAGTTAATTATTTAAAAGAAAACAACTATGCTTATGTAAGTGAAGGTGCTCTTGTGGTTGATGTTGCAAAAGAAGATGACACATGCACTGTGCCACCATTTATGGTTCTTAAGTCTGATGGAGCAAGCTTATACAGCACAACAGACCTTGCAACTATTTGGGAAAGAGTAGATGATTATGACCCGGATGTTATAATATATGTAGTTGATAAAAGGCAAGGACTTCATTTTGAACAGATATTTAGATGTGCAAGAAAATCAAAAATAGTTAAGGAAGATATAAGCCTTGAATTTATCGGATTTGGAACCATGAATGGCAAAGACGGAAAGCCTTTCCAAACAAGAGATGGCGGAGTAATGAGGCTAGAGGACTTAATCCAAACAATTCAGGATAAGGTAAAAGAAAAGTCACAAGGAAATAATGCTGATATATCCGTTGAAAATATGGATGAGATTGCTAAAAAAGTTGGGGTATCTGCACTTAAATATGGTGATTTATCAAATCAAGCTGCAAAGAATTACGTATTTGATTTAGATAGATTTACCTCTTTTGAAGGAAATACAGGTCCATATATTCAGTACACTGCTGTAAGAATTAAATCTATTTTAAATAGTGCAAAAATTGAAAATGTGGAGTTATCAAATGTAATTTTAGGACCAGCTAGTGATGTTGAAAGAGATCTTATGCTTAAACTTTCTAAATTTAATGAAATGATTGAAAGCAGCTTTATAGAAAGAGCTCCACATAAAATCTGTGAATATCTCTTTGAAACCTCAAATATATTCAATAGATTTTATCATGAAAACAGGATATTAAAAGAAGAAAATTTAGAGAAGCGTATGTCGTGGTTAAATTTAATTAACCTAACAAAGGGAATTATTGAAACAGGTCTTGATTTACTAGGAATTGAAACACCTGACAAGATGTAATTTTAAATAAGCTATTATATCGAAAGGATAAAGATATAGAAATGAGAATAAATAAACTTCTTAGCAATCATGGTATTTGTTCCAGAACAGAGGCCAATAGACTTATCGCGGAAAATAGAATAATAGTAAATGGGAAGCTTGCAACGCCTGGTCAGTGGGTGGAAGAAGAGGATATTATTCTTATTGATAATGAGCCTATCCCGGTGAAAGATAAAATTTATATTGCACTAAATAAACCAGTGGGAATTACCTGTACTGCTGAAAAGAGTGTGGAAAGCAATATAATCGATTTTATGAATTATCCAGAATATATTTTCCCTGTGGGTAGACTGGATAAAGCATCTCAAGGGTTAATATTAATGACAAATGATGGAGACCTTGCAAATAAAATTTTAGAATCGGAAAATGAACATGAGAAAGAATATATAGTAACTGTTAATAAGCCGTTTGATGACCTTTTTATTAAAGGAATGTCTGAAGGCGTGGAAATTTGTAGTGTTATAACAAGGGCTTGCAAAGTTGATAGAGTAAGCGCTGATACTTTTCGTATTATTTTAACCCAGGGACTAAATAAGCAAATCCGCAAAATGAGCAGTGCTTTCGGATACAAAGTTGTGAAACTAGAGAGAATTCGAATTATGCATATAAAAATTGAGGGAATAGACAATGGCAATTGGCGTTACCTAACAGACAAAGAGGTAATAGAATTAAAAAATGGATAAAAGTAATAAGTTATTATGCATTTGTTAAATGCAATCTTTATAATACTTGACTAAAATATATAAAAAAGAAAAATACTATATTGAATAATTATATAGTTTAGGAGGAGTATAAATGAAAAGATTTGTTTGCACTGTATGTGGATATATCCATGAAGGAAATGAACCGCCAGCCATATGTCCAATTTGTAAGGCTGATTCCAGTAAATTTAATGAGGTAAAAGATGACTTAACCTGGGCAGATGAACATAGAATTGGTGTGGCAGCAGATGTTGATAGTGAAATTATAAGTGATCTAAGAGCCAACTTTATAGCTGAATGCACAGAAGTAGGTATGTATCTTGCCATGTCAAGGCAGGCAGACAGAGAAGGATTTCCAGAAATTGGTGAGGCGTATAAGAGAATTGCTTTTGAAGAAGCAGAGCATGCATCTAAGTTTGCAGAGATGTTAGGGGAAGTTGTAAAGGCGAATACTAAAGAAAATTTAAAGGCGCGAGTTGAGGCTGAATATGGAGCCTGTGCTGGAAAGAAAAAGCTTGCAGCTTTTGCAAAAGAAAAAAATCTGGATGCTATTCATGATACAGTACATGAAATGTGTAAAGATGAAGCAAGGCATGGAAGAGCTTTTAAAGGGCTTTTAGAAAGATATTTCGATAAATAAAGATAAAGGATTCCTTAGTGCTACGAATTGTAGCCATACTAAGGAATCCTTTATCTTTTATAAAAATTATTTTCTTATTCCGTTTTAAAAGTTAAGCAGTTAGTTTCTAAATACAGATTAACATTATCGCCGCTGACATCTATAGACTTAGCATTGCAGAGATGGTTAGAGTTATAGGTGCAGGTACCTACATTACAGGTAATTGCGCTACACTGGTTACCACTTTCATTAATATTATTTGTAAGATCGCTATAGATTTTGGAGTCTAAAAAAGAAGCACAACAAGTGTCACAATCTTTTTTAGCACTTTTACCACCAACATTTATTATGTTAGCAAAACAGGTATTTTCATTATTATGTGAGCAATTTGAAACACTACAGTTGATTTTTGACATAGTATCCCTCCTTAGGCACCTTCAAAAATAGACTAACTAGTATGATAGTCTATTTTTTTAGATTTATTAATATATCTATTAAGAAGTTTAACCATAAATAAAATAAAATATTTACAATAAAGAGAAAACTTCAGTGAAGTATAAAGTTCCTAAATAATAAACATTCCCTTATGATATATTATTTGGTAAACTATAAAGTGTAAAATACAGGAGGCACTAGAAATATATGCAGAAGAAATTAAACATTAATAAGACTATAATAACAGTAATTATTTTAAATATAATTCAAATTATAACCATTTTAGGAGTGGTGTTATACAATTATTTCAATGAAAATCTTATGAATTTTCAAGAAAAATTTAATAATGGAGAATTGATTATATATGTATTGATAATTCTTGGCGTTATTAACAGTTTTTTCGTTGTTAAAGATATTAGGTCTTTAAATGAACATAAAATTGAGTACAGTATGTTAAAGGATACTTTGGGACAGTTAGAAGACTTAAATAAAACCCTTAGAGGTCAAAGGCATGATTTTATGAATCATTTACAGGTGGTATATAGTTTAATGGAAATGGAAGAATACACTGAAGCCACAGGATATATTGAAAAGGTGTTTACAGATATTCAAAGGATAAACAAGGTATTAAAAACCTCAAATCCTGCAGTAAATGCATTGCTTCAAGCAAAAATACTCTATGGAGAAAAAAGAGGAATTAAAACAGAGATTGTAGTAACCTCTGCACTAGAAGATTTAAGAGTGCCAGCCTGGGAGTTTTGCAGAGTGCTTGGTAATATTATTGATAATGCTATTTACGCACTTCAAGAGAGGGATGAAAATAAGATTATTAAAATTGAGCTATTTGAGGATTTAAAGACCTATAGATTTAGGATTAAAAACAATGGTCCTAAGATTTGCGAAGAATGGATTAATAGAGTCTTTGACACTGGAGCTACTACAAAGGGAGATAAAGGCGAAGGAATGGGATTATCTATTGTAAAAGAAATCCTTCAAAAATATGAGGGGGATATTGAAATATTTAGTGATAATGAGGCTACTATTTTTGAAGGGTGGGTACCACGATAAAAAATACAATACTGTAAATATGACATTTTAAACAAGCATATGTATTCTTTAGCAATTATCTATTTTTTAAAAAATAGATAGGGTGTATTGTATTGTCATAAGGGAAACATATAGATTTTTAAGGGGGTGGTGGTATGGAATTAATAAGTTTTTTGTCCAATATAAGTGGGATTGCTATTATGTGCTTTGCATTTGGGTTCATATTTGTGATTATAGAGATGTTTCACCCGGGGTTTGGTATACCAGGAATTATAGGTGCAATACTTCTTGTTGTAGGGGTAGTACTTGCTTCTAATAGCGTTATGGAGGTATTGGTACTTCTAGGCATTATAATTGCAATACTCGGAGTAATGCTTAATTTTGTTTTGAAATCTGTAACAAAAGGACGTCTTTCAAAAATTCTTATTTTGCATGAAACTCAAAAAAAGGAAGATGGATACATTGGCACAGAGGATTTGGAATACTTTGTAGGGCAAGAAGGTGTTACAATAACAATTTTAAGACCATCAGGTATTGCAGAGATAAATGGAATAAAGATGGATGTAGTGTCAGAAGGGGCATTTATTACTGAGAATACCAAGGTTAAAATCATTAAAGTAGAAGGACCAAGGATTGTTGTAAGAGTACTTACTGAAACTAAAAGTAATCATTGAGAGTAATAAAGTATATATTGATTAATATTATTATAAAGAGATATAAGGGGGTAACATTATGGAAAGTAATATTGCTATAGTTATTATTATAGGAGTTATAGCGTGTTTTATAGCTTTGTTTTTCAGTTTTATACCAGTGGGATTATGGATTTCAGCTGTAGCTGCAAATGTAAAGGTTAGTTTTTCAACTATGATAGGTATGAGACTCAGAAGGGTTTCACCTAAGAAGATTGTGCTACCACTAATAAAAGCAACAAAGGGTGGAGTAGAAGTAAGCGTAAATCAATTAGAAGCCCACTATTTAGCTGGAGGGAATGTTCAAGCAGTAGTAAATGCGTTAATTGCATCTCAAAGATCAAGTATGAATTTGTCTTTTGAAAGGGCAGCAGCTATCGATCTTGCTGGTAGAGATGTACTTGAAGCAGTAAAAATGAGTGTAACACCAAGAGTTATTGAAACACCAAATGTTTCTGGAGTTGCAAAGGACGGAATTGAACTTTTAGCAAAGGCAAGAGTAACAGTAAGAGCCAATTTAAATAGATTAATAGGGGGAGCGGGAGAGGCAACAGTGCTTGCTAGGGTTGCGGAAGGCATAGTAGCTACAGTAGGTACTGCGAATTCGCATAAAGAGGTTTTAGAAAATCCCGATGCTATATCTAAAACAGTTCTTGCAAAAGGACTAGATGCAGGTACTGCTTATGAAATATTATCCATTGATATTGCAGACATAGATGTTGGAAGAAATATTGGTGCCCAACTTCAAACACTTCAAGCTGAAGCAGATAAAAATATTGCCCAGGCAAAAGCAGAAGAAAGAAGAGCCATGGCAGTGGCAAAAGAGCAGGAAATGAGAGCAGCAGTAGTGGAAGCAGAAGCAGAAATCCCAAGAGCACTAGCAGCAGCATTAAGAGAAGGCAAGCTGGGAGTTTTGGATTATTATGATATGCAAAATGTAATATCAGATACGAATATGAGAGAAGCCATTTCTAAGGGCGGAAAGAGTAAAAAGAAAGAAAATATGAATACTGCAGCTAAGAATATTGAGGGGTAGAAGTTATGTTTAAATCTATAATCAATGGAGAGCTAATAGAAATGGACATAGAAGAGTCTGAAAATAAAGAATCAATGGAATGCGAGGGTTATATTGACTTAACTACAATTAAGAATGGAAGTCCTGAACCTCAGCAAATGGAAGTTGAGAAAGAAGAAGAATTATCATATTTAGATTTAGACTTCAAAGAAGAAAACATTATGCAAGCAATGGTGTATTCCGAAATATTTGGTAAACCAAAGTCAAAGAGAAGGAAACGGTGATTACTGTTGGAATTTAAAGTGTTAATAGGAGACGACGAACAGGGCATGAGAATGATTCTTAGAAAAGCCATCGAAAAAGTAGAAGGATTTAAATTAATAGGAGAGGCAGCTGATGGTGAGGCTGTCCTCACATTTGTCGAAGAAGCAAGGCCGCAAGTTGTATTTCTAGATGTGGAAATGCCCAAACTTAATGGAATAGAATGCGCAAAACGAATAATAGATGTAAATCCTAAAACCATAATAGTTTTTGCTACTGCACATGCTACCTATATGACAGATGCTTTTCAACTTTATGCTTTTGATTATCTTGTAAAACCTTTTAAATTAGATAGGGTTTATCAAACTTTAAACCGTATTAAAACATTAAATGGTGAGGAAAATAAGGCGGTAATGCACAAAATAATTCGCCATGAAAATGGTCTAAATAAAATATTAATTAAAAATAAAGAAGGTATAAGTTTTGTAGATACAAAAGATATAGTTATTATTCAGAGAGAAGATAGAAATACGGTTATTTACACTGTAGATAATAGTTATATTACCTCTGAAGCATTAAGTGAATTAGAAGAAAGACTAGATAAAAATCAATTTTTTCGAAGTCACAAATCATATATTATAAATCTTTCTATGATTTATAAGATTTATCCTTATGGTAGATGGACTTATGTGATAAAACTAAAAAATACAGATAAAGATGCGCTTCTTACCCACGTGCGGTACGAGGTTCTAAAGGATATATTTAGTTTATAGTGAAAAAGTAGCATGGGAAAACACTCCTATGCTACTTTTTTACTGTATAAGATTAATTTTTTTCATAATTTTAAAATAAGTTAGCAACTTTATATATTTGCAATACGTACTATAGTATATAGAAAAACATATTATGGGATTAGTAGTGGCGATTTGATAAAACATATTAAATAATTAGTAATTTATACGGATTTCGCACCGGGGGTGTGATTTTGTAAAAGGTGGTTGTTTTATGAAGTTCATAAAGAAGAGTTTGATTTTTTTCTTAAGCCTTGCATTAATTATAATTATAAACGCAACAATAGGTATAAGCTCAATTAGGTTTGGATTATTTCCAAGATTACAGAGTTATTTAGTTACAACTGCCATGGTTACTATGAGACATCAATATATAGCAAATATTGTGGCTAGTGATGCTACTGTTAATAAAATAATGGATGAGAATACAGTGGCAACCATTAGTGAAGTTACTGATAAAGACAATATAACAATAATTGATGAGGAGCCAGAGGAGTTACCGCATTTAGTTAAAGAGAAGGAAAAACAAGATGTAAGTATAGCTAATATAAATAGTAATAAGTTTAAGGGGTATATACTTACTGTCAGTAATCCTAAAAAAATAAAACTAGCTGTTTCAAAAAGTCTAGGGGAATGCAGAACAAACTTAAATGATTTAGTTAAGCAGGAAAATGGTATAGCAGGAGTTAATGCTTCAGGATTTGTAGATGTTGCTGGAAAGGGCAATGGTGGAGTCCCTACAGGTATAATTATAAAAGATGGAGAAGTATTATATTATGAGAAGGGTTTTAAAACCTATAGTCTTATAGGATTTGATAAAAATGGAATATTAACTTTAGGTAATTATACTATAAAACAAATGAAAGATTTAAATATACAAGATGGAGTAGCCTTTGGTCCATTTCTCATAGTAAATAATAAACCGGCATCAATATATGGGGATGGAGGCTGGGGCATTAATCCTAGAACTGCAATTGGTCAAAAGCAAGATGGCACCATTGTTTTTGTTGTAATAGATGGAAGGCAATTAAACTCTATAGGTGCAACAATAAAAGAGGTGCAAGATATAATGATAGCAGAAAATTGCGTTAATGCTGCTAATTTAGATGGTGGTTCATCTTCAGTTATGTACCACCAAGGTAAACTTATAAATAGTCCAAGTAGTAAGTATGGAGAAAGGCCTCTTCCTAGTGCTTGGATAATAAAATAAATAAATATAATTTAAATTCATTTTAAATTAAGTGTTTTTAAACTAACCAATGTGGTATAATTAAAATAATGCAGTAAAAGTAAACATGCGTATTATAGAGAAAAACTTAAATATTAAACAAAAATTAGGGAAATATTAAAGTTATACGCAACTTTAAAGCCCTTATAGAAATCTAAAAGAAATAACATGTCAAAAATGTAACTGACTAGTTGTTTTTTTGAAGATTCTTAAATAGAAGAAAGAGGTGTCCTATTATAAATAAGGAAAATAAAAAAGAAGAAACTAAAGTTGAGATTAAATCTAACAAACATCAAACCCTGGAAGAAGTTACAATTTTAAAATTAGTTAAAAAAGATGGAACAACTATTGATGGTAAAATAGATACGCAGGATTTAAAAAAGGTATTAGAAAAAGGTCTTTGGTTTGCTGAATGGAATAAAGATCTTAATAATTACTTAGCACAAAATTTAGGTACTTATTATATTGAAGAAAAAAAATATAGAAGAAAGCAAAGTCTTCAATCTTTTATATTAGATGTTCATCCAAAAGCACCTGTTAGACATATTAATGGAGATTCTTTAGATAACAGAAAATCTAATTTAGAAGTATATAATCAAAATACAATTAATGATTATGAAGCATTAGATGAAGAAACTGTTGCAGTAATATTAAGAGATAGATATGGTAAAGAAAGATCAAGGACTTTCATTGATAAAGAAGATCTAAATAGAGTAGTAAATAATGGATATACATGGGTTTTATTTAAGAAAGATACAGAGCCTTATGCTATAGCAAATACTCCTGAAGGCAAAATATTCTTGAATAGATATATAATGGGTACAGCTGAAGATATGGTTACTCATCCTATAAATCTTAATACATTAGACAATAGAAAAGCTAATTTAGAAAATAAAAGAGCAGATTTAGAATTTGTTAAACCAGGCGAAGAAACAGAAGCTGAAACAGAAAACTAATAAGCATTATAAAAGCAGTGTAGAAGATAGTTCTATACTGCTTTTATTTATTCGGGCTCTGAGGAATTTTGATTTGAAATTGATTTGTTTTGCCCATAATATAAGCTAGATTAATTATAGATTTTTCCTCCTGAGTCAGTTCTCTTTTAAACATTTTTTCGAATTGTTTAAATAAATTACAAGTATCAAGTTTGTAATTTTCAGTATCAGGTCTAGTTACCCTTGTATTTTTATGAGGATTATATATCCTAGTTTTAATTTCACTGCTATAAATTTTCTTGAAAACTTCGGCTGTATAAAATGCATCATTATAAGCAGCATGGAACTCACTTTCAATAGGCACGCCGAGTAGCTGCGCTGCATTACCTAGTCCAATATTAATTCCTTTTTTGCAATTAAGTTTTCTAGAAGCGTAAGATTGGATGTTTATGTAATCGGTGGGTACTATGGTTGCATCTAATTCATGATACTCTATATTACGAAATAGCTCTTTTATATCTGCTACTCCCCATACACATAATACACTGGAATCGGTTTTGATAAATTCCGTGAATTCACTATACATTTCTTTGAAGGATTTGCCACTATCCAGTATCTCCATTGTTAGCCCAGTAAGTTCTTTTACAAAAGGATTAAGGGTAGTATATATTTCGGGTTTTACTAATACATCTAGAGCCCCAATTGTTTCAAAATTTTCATTTAGTTTTACTGCACCTATCTGAATTATTTCAAAAGGGCATTTAGGGTTTGTTATGCTTTTAGTTTCTTTTGCAAAATTAAAACCTTGATTAAATTCTAAATCAAACACTATATAATTCATTAAATTACCTCTAACCTTGTTTATTTTTTTAACATCCAGTATATAGTATATCATTTATGTGCATAAAAAACACTTACACTGTTCTTATAGTTTAGCGATATTTCAGCACCTCAGGTGATGATTTAACAAAAAATTGAACAATCTGTATAAAGTAGTTTATAATATATATATTGTAGCTAATTAGATAGTGGTTATAAGTATAAGAAGTATTTAAATATATATGGGCGACATGTTGTAATAACTTTTAATTTAACGACAGTTCAGAAGAACTTTGGAGGTATAGTTATGTTAGATGTAAATATAAAAGATATTAATATGAAATTTAATACATCAAATGAGGTCTTTTCACCTCAAAATGTTGATAAAGGTACGTTAGCAATGTTATCAGCAATTGTGTTTAAAGATGATGATAAAGTGTTAGACCTAGGTTGTGGTTACGGTATAGTTGGAATACTATCTGCAAAAATAGTAGGAGCAGTAAATGTAGTTATGACTGATATAGATGTTGCAGCAGTAAAGCTTGCAAGTGAAAACATTGCCTTAAATGATGTTCAAGGAGTTAGCTTATATCAAAGTGATGGGTTTAAAAATATTAATGAGAAGGACTTTACTTTAATTCTTTCTAATCCTCCATATCATGTGGATTTTTCTGTTCCAAAGGAATTTATTGAAAAAGGATTTAATAGATTAGCCATTGGTGGAAAAATGTATATGGTTACTAAAAGAAAAGATTGGTATAAGAATAAGTTGGTTTCAATTTTTGGTGGTGTGAAAATAAGCGAAATAGATGGCTATTATGTTTTCATGGCAGAAAAGAAAACTACTTCATATTCCAATAAGAAAAAATAGTTATTAATACAAATAATATTAAATTATAGGCCACATAGAAAATATGTAGTTTATGCGCAAAATCAGTAAAATAAACCCGTGTACAATAGTATGCACGAGATATACATGAGAGGAAGTTTTATATATGGGAAAAATATTAGTTTTAGCAGAAAAACCCTCTGTTGGAAAAGAACTTGCAAAAGTCTTAAATTGCAGTCAAGGTGGAAATGGGTATTTAATGGGACAAAAGTATATTGTAACTTGGGCACTAGGACATCTTGTTACACTAGCTGGTCCAGAGGATTATGATCAAAAATATAAAAGTTGGAAAATGGAAGATCTACCTATGCTACCAAAGGATTTAAAATTGGTAGTTATTAAAGAAACTTCAAAGCAATATAAGGTTGTGAACGAGCTTCTTAAAAGAGCAGATGTAGATGAGCTTGTTATAGCAACAGATGCAGGGCGTGAAGGAGAACTGGTTGCCCGTTGGATCATTCAAAAAGCAGGATTTAAAAAGCCTATAAAGAGGTTATGGATTTCCTCCCAAACTGAAAAAGCTATAAAAGATGGATTTGCCAATCTCAAACCTGGAAGAGATTATGAAAACCTATTTTGGGCAGCACAATCAAGAGCAGAAGCGGATTGGCTTATAGGCCTCAACGTAACTAGGGCCCTAACTTGTAAATATAATGCTCAATTATCAGCAGGAAGAGTTCAAACACCGACCTTAGCACTTATTGTTGATAGAGAAAATGAAATAAAGAAATTCATTGGAAAGGACTACTGGACTGTAAATGGTAAGGTAAATAATTTTACAGTGAATTGGTCGAGTAAAAATGGAGAATCACGTACCTTTGACAAGCAAAAGGCAGAAGATGTAGTTGCTAAGGTAAATAATCAAATGGGCACCGTGGTAGAAGTAAATAAAGCCTCTAAAAAAGAGCTTCCTCCACTGGCATATGATTTAACAGAGCTTCAAAGGGATGCAAATAGAAAATTTGGTTATTCTGCAAAGCAAACGCTTAATTTGATGCAGAGATTATATGAAAATCATAAGCTATTATCTTATCCAAGAACAGATTCAAGGCATCTTACTACAGATATAGTAGCTACACTACTTGATAGATTAAAAAGTATAGCAATAGGACCATATGAGAAGGCTGCTAGAAATATAATAAAAGGTAGAATACATACTACAAATAGGCTTGTGGATAATAGCAAGGTATCAGATCATCATGCTATAATTCCTACAGAGCAACATGTGGATTTATCAAGCCTAAACAAAGAAGAAAGAAGTATTTATGACTTAGTTGTAAAAAGATTTTTAGAAGTTCTAAGCCCAGCTTTCGAGTATGAGCAAACTACTGTAAAGATAGATGTAAAGGGTGAAAGTTTTTCTGCAAAAGGAAAAATAGTTAAATCAAAGGGCTGGAGAGAAATAAGCAGCTCAAATGATGGGGAAGATAAAGATCAGTCTCTTCCACCTATAAATAAAGGGGAAGCAGTGAAACTTACCTTAGCTCGCTCTGTAAATGAAAAGACAAAGCCACCAGCTAGGTATAATGAAGCAACGCTGCTTACGGCTATGGAGCATCCCGGAAAAGATATACAAGATGAGAGCCTAAGGGAAGCCTTGGATAACACCTCAGGCCTGGGAACTCCCGCTACACGCGCAGATATAATTGAAAAACTATTTAACATCTTTTATATGGAGAGACGCGGTAAAGATATTTTCCCAACCTCAAAGGGAATACAGCTAATAGGCTTAGTCCCAGAAGAATTGAAATCCCCAGAGCTTACTGCTAAGTGGGAAAAACAGCTCCAACTTGTAAGTAAAGGAAAAGCAAATTCTATGAATTTTGTAAAAGAAATGAGAGATTATGCTTCAAAACTTGTGAAGAACGTTTCAGCTTCTGGCGAAGTATACAAACATGATAATGCTACAAGAATGAAATGTCCTGAATGTAGCAAGTATCTTCTTGAGGTTAATGGCAAGAGAGGGAAAATGCTAGTATGTCCAGATAGAGATTGCGGATACCGTAAGGGAGTATCACAGGTTTCAAATGCACGTTGCCCTACTTGTCACAAGAAAATGGAGATTAGAGGCGATGGAGACAATAAGATTTTCGCTTGTGGTTGTGGCTATAGAGAAAAACTTTCAGCCTTTACTAAGCGTCGGGATAAAGAAAAAGGTGCTTTAGATAAAAAGGATGTTAGTAGATTCCTTAATCAGCAGAATAAGAAAGATGAACCTGTCAATTCTGGTAATTCTGCTATGGCAGAGGCTTTTGCTAAATTTAATTTAAAATAGTGGGGAAAAATAACATGATGTATAAGTGGAGAGACTTATACATCATGTTATTTTTGGCGAATAATTTTTAAGCTAAATCTAAGGCTTTTTTAATCTGTTTTCAATATTAGGATTATATAATATAAAATAGGGGAATGTTTATAGATATATTCAGTGGAATAATATTAAGGATAGAATACAAGAGAACATTTATTGTGCAAATCACAAAAAGTGTATATTACTATAAAAGAAAGTGGGTTTTATTATAGGCATTTTAGTTTTACTAATAGTCATTTCCCCTTATATAAGCATAATACCGGCCATATATATGACATATATGGTTTTGTTTAGAAAAGTAAGCATATATAAAAATCACTGGAATATAGGACTTTGTTTACTATTTACCTGGTCTTTTATAGTAGGTGTTATAAATTATAGTTTTACATCAATTGTTGCATCTTTTGTTCTCCTTATGTATCTATGTATTAGTGTTTTTTTACAAGATTATTGTCAAAATGAAAATAAGATAGAAAAGATAGGTAGGTATTTGGTGTGTTTTTCATTGCTATCGGCGATTTTCGGAATTATTGAGAAAATTATATATGTGTGTTTTAATTATAATATTTGGGCAAGATTTCTTGAAATTACCTCTCAGCCAGTAATTAATGACAGAATATATAGTACTTTTGGAAACCCCAATGTAGCGGGTAACTGGTTTGCCATAATGATTCTTTTAGGGATTTATTTCTGCAACACTACAGCTAAAACCACAAAATTATTCTATAGAATATCAACACTTTTTTTTATTATTGCATTATATTTAACAGGGTCACGTGGTGCTTTTATGGGACTGTTATTTGGGCTGTTTATTTTCTGCTTTCTTAAAGGTAATAAAAAAGATAGATGGCTGTTTATAACAATATTTATACTTACAGCTGTAGTTACATTTATGCCCTCACAGATTTTAGAAAATGTAATTGGCCATAATTTTGCTAGTTCATTTACTAGTCGTTTTGAAATATGGAAGGGATGTTTAAAAATGATAAAGCTTAAACCTATTGCAGGTTGGGGGCTTATGGGAATTACAGACCATGGAGCATATTTTATGAAGGGTTACTATTATGCAACCTTATTCCATGGACATAATATCTACATTACTATTATGACCTCACTTGGAGCTGTTGGGCTTATCATATATGCATATATGAAGATTAATTTATTCGGAAATTTAAAGATACTTCATGCAAAAAAATGTAGGTTGGCTCCATTATTAGCTGGAATTCAAGCCGTAATAATTGGGCATGGTTTGGTTGATTTTACAATGATTGCACCGCAGACTGGGTTATTATTTATAGCTAGTTCAGCAATAGTAAGTGTTCTTGTAAAACAATATAATAATTTATAGGGGAATGGTTATTTGAATAATTGCTAAATTAAATCATCTCCGTAGGAGAGGATTTAATTTGTGATATATCAATTGATAAAAATATTTGTTTTTCCTATGCTTAATAATCATTACAACAATAATTATAGCAACGATCAGTGCAATTCCACCAAGGAGTGGGGACCACCATTTAATAGTTTGAATAATTCCTTCAGATACTCCTAAATTCGATAAAAATTTTTCCATATTGTTTTCTCCTTTATTTTATATTTTGTTCAACAATAATTTGTTTTGCACTTTCATAAGTTGCAACGAAGTACACTATATACAAGGCGATAATAATTGCAAAACTTACCCCCATATTTAGCCCAATAGACATTTGAAAGAATGACTCCACTTCATCTAGTACGGATCTAGTAACAACCATAGATAAGGCCATTGCCATAATGAGTGGCAAAATAAAGTAAAATCCAATCTGTAAAAACAATGTTCTGCGAATCATTTTTCCATCAGCACCCATATTAGCTAAGGTGTGATATCGTTCTTTGTTATCTTGAGTCTCAGTTAATTGTTGAAGTGCCAGTACTGCCAAACAAATTATAATAAGCACAAGTCCAAAATAACTACATATAAATGCAACAACCCCAAATGTTCCAAAATAGAAATCCTGCAGCGCATCTTTTGTTAAATAGGCGATGCCTTCATGAATAGATTCCTCAATCCATGCTTTATTCATTTGTCCGTACAATAAATTTCTATTCGTATTTGCTTTATAAAGACCGTTTAATAAATATGCATCTGGTATTAACTTTGAAACAATTTCATCAGGTACAATAATTGTTCCTTTATCATTTGCGCCTATAGGAGTAAATGCTATAATTGTCTTGTTAAGGGGTTCTGCCCTTTGTGGTATTAATGCTTGACCAGAAACTGTAATCTTCCCATTGTTTTTTAAAAAGTGCTTTACATAAGTCAATGTGTTCTTATAATTTGCATTTATAAGATATTGATTTTTAGATAAGCTAATTGGCTTCTCCTTTTGAAGAACCATTTGTTTATTAAAGTCCGTCTCTGACATAAAGGAAACTTTAGATTTTGGCAAAGCCTTATCAATAGTAGCTAATTTCACGACTTGCCCTGCAAATATATCTCCATAGGTATAATCCGCAGCATATAGAATACTCTCAGAATAATCCTTCAAATTCTCTTGCAAAGAAACACCATCCATTTTGGATTTTTCTAGTGGAGTTACTTTACTCTTACTCATGGGTAATATAAGGGATATATCATATGGAATAGATTTCTTCATCAAAGTGTTGATTTGACCACTAATACTAAATCCTGTACTAAGTACTACAAGCGAGCATAAAAGCAATCCGCTAATAATTGTTATAACAAGATAATTTGTCTGAAGCTTGCTACCAATTTGTCTAAATAAGAATGTATTTAATCCATGAAAATACATACGTTTATTTTTTTGAACAAATAAGATCATTACACTAGACGCGGTATAATAAAACAATAAAATACTAACCCCCATAATTACCATAACTTTTGGTAGCGTCGTTTTGCTAAGTCCAGTACTAAAAAGTATGTATATACCTAAAATCATGCAAAGTGCTGATGTAGCAAATAATAAAAATGAAATCCATTTATTATGAGCTCTTAATTCTTGATTCTTTCTGTCTGCTGTTAATAAATCAATTAACTTTAACTTGAAGATTGAACGTGTGTTAACTATCATAACAACCATAAAAATAATAGCAAAATTAACAATTGTTTCTTTTATAGCATTAATAGATATAACCAACTGGAATGAAGATACATCTGTTGCAAACAAACTTAATGCTATTAGCGAAAGCCCTTGAGATAAAAGCAAACCTATACCTAATCCAACTATTAAGGAAAAAATACCAACCAAAACAATTTCTCCTACAAAAATAGATGAAATGCGCCACTTGGCCATACCGAGAGTCATATACATTCCCATTTCTTTCTTTCTTCTTTTCATAATAAACTGATTTGCGTATACTACAACAAAAGCAAGAATCACAGCAATAAACTTCGATAGAATTCCTATATATTGAGTCATAGTAACAGTCATCATTTTCATTGTAGAAGATAATTTGCTTAATCCCGGCTGAGAAGATATTGAATTAAATGCATAAAACAAACTAACAGCCAGTGCCAATGTCAAAAAGTAGACCACATAGTCTTTAATACTCCTACGTACATTTTTAAAAATAAGTTTAAAAAACATTATCAGCCTCACCTCCTAAAACAGAAACAACTTCCATGATGCTGTTAAAGAATGTTTTTCGGTCGTGACTGCCTTTGTATAACTCATTGAATATTTCCCCATCCTTAATAAAAATAATTCTTTTACAAAAGCTTGCATTATACGCATCATGAGTTACCATCAAAATTGTTGCCTCTTGATTACTATTTAAATCTTCTAAGCTTTTTAGTAGCATTTTTGCTGATTTGCTATCAAGTGCTCCTGTTGGTTCATCTGCTAAAAGCAAAGATGGATGAGATACAATAGCACGAGCCGCAGATACTCTTTGTTGCTGTCCTCCAGACATTTCATAAGGATACTTATGAAGTACTTCTTCTATATTTAACGCCAAAGCTACATTATCTATTTCTTGCTTCATTTTACTTACTGGGCAATGATTAATGGATAATGCTAATGATATATTCTCATATGCTGTTAATGTGTCCAATAAATTATAATCTTGAAACATAAACCCTAATTTTTCGCGTCGAAACTTTGAAAGCTTACTTCCACTTAAAAGAGTGATATCTTCTTCATCTACATATACATGTCCTGATGTAACAGTATCAATGGTAGAGATACAGTTAAGTAATGTACTTTTTCCACTTCCACTAGAACCCATGATTCCCAAAAATTCGCCTTTATTAACTTCAAAAGAAATACCATTTAATGCATGTGTAACTTTTCCTTTATTTCCATATACTTTTTCAATATCTTTAACTTTTAATATCGTATTCATTGTTATCACTCCTTGCTTATCTCTTACACTACTTTACCATCCTTCTATTTTTCAAACTATCGATTTACCTTACCGTAGCATTACCATTTTGTAAGGTTTACAACACCTGTGGTGATAAAAGGGAATAGATTGCATATATAAAAATGCTTGCTACTAAATATAGTAGCAAGCATTTTTATATATCATTAAATTGAAAAATTTAGTGGGACTATAAATCTCTCTCAAGAAGCTGTTGATATTGCAGCTTCGCAGAAGATGATTTATTGGCTGTTTTATCTGTAGGCGCACTTTCTACCGGAATCGCTTTGTAAAAATAGTTATTAATTTGAACGGCGATGGCTTTTTTAGTATCCATACCTTTTATTGAACAAACATTTTGAAAAGATACAACAATTCTTGCATCTTTAGGAAGATTAGCTCTCATATCATTTACAGCTAATTGGGCAGATGAATCAATTTCTTTTTGTTCAATTATACAATCTTTTTTATCAATAGTTGCCACTTGGTTAATAATTCCATTCCATCCCCCGATTTTAGACCTATCCAATGAAATGTTTGAAATTTGATAGGTTACTTCTTTATAACTGATTTGAGTAGCATTTTTAGTATTGACCTTGCAAACAATTTTATCTTTAATTGGATAAGTCATTACTTTTTTAGTTATTATATCTTTTGAAAAATACCCTATTACCAGTGTACAAAACAAAACCGTGAATAAAAGTACAAATACTTTTTTTGTTTTCATAATAACAACTCCCTTTGTTTACTATAGCTTCAAATTTTGCTCCATAAAATTTTTCAAAATGTCATTAATATTAATTATTTTGAATATGTTTTACACTCCTAGTATACAAAAGAGCAAAATATACCACCATTGCTTTGGCTTACAATTTGCTCTTTCAGCTTACATTTTTGTAACATCATAATAATTATTCCGTTTTAGAAAATGAATAATTGCATTGGCGCCTATCATATTCTGTACTTCTCCTAATAGCTAGTCCTTGCCATTATAACGAATTTTATGTACAATATACCATATGATTTATTCTAATTATAGTAGGTGCAAAATACTGCAATATAATATTTGCGGTATTGTTTGCTATAATATCGAAAGAGGCGAATGCAAATGAAGATATTTATTATTGAAGATGATCCAACAATTTCTAAGGAACTTAAGAGTTTCCTCTCTAAATATGGTTATGAATGTTTTGATAGTAAGGATTTTGAAAATATTATTGAAATTGTATTGCAATCAAAATCCAATTTAATACTTTTAGATTTAAATTTACCTTATCAGGACGGATTCCAAGTATGCCGTGAAATACGCAAACAATCGCCTGTTCCTATTATCGTTGTTACCAGCAGAAACACACCAATGGATGAATTGCTAAGCTTAAACATTGGGGCTGATGATTTTATTACGAAACCTTATAATCTTCAAATATTACTAGCTCATATTCAGTCTGTGTTAAAAAGAACCACGGATAATCCTGAGAGCATCTTGCTTTGCCATAAGCACTTAACTGTTGATGTTCTAAAAAGCAAAATGAGCTATGAGAGCACAGAGGTAGACTTATCAAAAAATGAGTTAGGCATCATTCGATTGCTCATGCTCAATAAGGGCAATATCATTCCAAGGGATGATATTATGAATGAGCTATGGCAAAATGGGGATTATATTGATGAAAACACCTTGAATGTCAATATTGCAAGGCTTAGACGAAAACTTAAGTCTTTCGGCTTAACGGAATATTTAATTACAAAGCGTGGTCAAGGGTATCAGATATGAGTATCATAAATTATCTTAAAGAAAAATCGATTCAAATTATTCTTATACTTTTATCCTATGTTATTAGTACTGGGATACTACACCTGTTTAATGTTAAAAATGCTATTATTGTTCTTATTTGGGGCATACTTCTTTTTTGTTACATTTCTGGATTATGCTTTGACTATTATCGAATGAATCATTTTTACAGTGAACTGCTTTTGATTTTTAAAGAACTTGATGAAAAGACCTATATTACTGATGTTGTTAAAGAACCGCATTTTTTTAGTGGTCAAGTTTTTTATAAGGTTTTGAAAGATGCAACAAAAGTTATGAATGATAATATCGCAAACTTTAAAATAGCACAACGAAACTATCATGATTATATTGAATTGTGGGTACATGAAATCAAGACACCTATCACGGCAATCAATTTGATTATGGCAAATAATAAATCACCTATATCGCATCAAATACAATCTGAAATTAATCGAATTGAAGGTTATGTTGAGCAAACACTTTACTATGCCAGAAGTAATACACTTTATAAAGATTACCGAATAGAGACGATTAGTCTTTCATCTATAGTAAATAGCGCAATAAAAAGCTGCTCAATGAGTATTATAGGTTTCCATGGCACAATTCAAATGAAAGATTTGGAATTAGACGTAACAACTGATCCTAAATGGATTATATTTATTTTAAAACAACTCATTGATAATGCAATCAAGTATCGAAGTGATAATCTAAGAATTTCATTTGATACTAAGCAATTAGTATCAGGCACCAGTCTCTATGTTCATGATAACGGTATAGGAATCCCTCAGGAGGATATATCTCGCGTCTTTGATAGGGGTTTTACAGGACAACATGGCAGAGCATATATGAAATCCACAGGAATGGGGCTTTATCTATGTAAAATACTCTGCGAAAAATTAGGACTTAATATAACAGTCCAATTTTCAGCAGATTCTGGAACTACAATGATGATATTTTTTCCGAATAAGCTAAAAATATTTGAAGCATAGGGCCTTTAGAGAGACTTGTTCACTACGTCACCAATTTCTGTAATGGGGACGTGATGGTCATCAAAATAAATTTACCAAGTCTACTGGAATGTCTGTTATTCAATATTCAATTAGACTAAGAGTTAAGATGACTGATATAATGTTAAGAGATAGCTCTTGAAATCATAAATTGAATTTCATATTTTACTTAGTAAGATGGGCATAAAATGATTTTTCAAAGGAAGAGAAGTGGTGAGGTATGAGATTAGATAAATTTTTAGCGCAGTCAGACATTGGAAGGAGAAAAAAGATTAGGACTTATATCAAAGAAGGTATGGTGAAGGTAAATGGAGACGTGATAACAGAACCTGCCATAGAAATTAACGAAAGTTTTGATGTTGTTGAGTATCTTGGTGAAGCAGTTGCCTATACTGGAAAAGTATATTATATGTTTAATAAACCTAGGGGCTACATTACTGCAAGAGTTGATACAGTTAATAAAACGGTATTTGATTTTTTTGATGATGTTAACATGAATGGAGTATTTCATGTTGGAAGGTTAGACAAAGATACAGAAGGGTTATTGCTCCTTACCAATGATGGTGAATTTGAACATCAATTAATGTACCCACAAAAGCATGTGGAAAAAACTTATTTTTTTTGGGCGTTGGGTTCTTTAGATGAGCAAGACAGGGAGCAATTAGGGCAAGGAATATACATGGGGAAAGATGAGATGATAACAAAGCCTGCAAAAATAGAAGTGCAAAAATGTGGAATGTATAAGGAATTTAAACATGAAATGCCTATTGATAAATTATGCAATATAGATTCAAATCATTATAACCAATCAGTTGTCTCGGGATACCTTACTATTTCAGAGGGACGTAAGCATCAAGTTAAGCGTATGTTAAAGGCAGTAGGATGTTATGTGGTATATTTAAAGAGGATTTCCATTGGAGGATTAATGCTAGATGAATCATTGGAAAAAGGTCAGCATCGATTCCTTACAGAAGTGGAAATTCAAAAATTATTTGGAAAAACAACATGATGTATAAGTGAGTGGTACTTATACATTATGTTATTTTTATTTTATGGAAAATTTATGGTATAATGTATTAATTAAGTCAATTGAGATTTGCAAAGAATAATTTATAATAAACTATATTTGTAGAAAAGGAGTAATTAAAATGATTAATGAGATGGGTAAATGGAGTTTAAAAGAGCTTTATTCTTCTTTTGAGGGAGAAGATTTTAAAAAGGATATTAAATTATTTGAAGAACTTATTAACAACTTAATAAATTGGAACAAAAACAACTTAAATGACTATGAGGATATTGTTTATAAGTTAGAGTGCTATGTAGATAAAATGGAGGAGTTTTGTAGGATAAATAGCAGAATAAGTGCCTTTTGCAGTTTAAGTATTTCAGCAAACGCAAGTGACTCTAGTGCAAAAAAATATTTAAGCATGGTAGATAAAATGGAAACGAGTCTTACAGAAGTTGAAGTTAGCATTACAAAATGGGTAAGTAATATGGAAGATTTAGACAGCGTTATAAATTCTTCTGATAAGCTAAAAGAGTATGAGTTTTATTTTAAGGAAATTAAGACTAAAAGCGCTCATATGTTAAGTCAGCAGGAAGAAATGCTAATAGCGAAAATGTGTTTAACAGGTTCAAGTACTTGGTCAAAGTATAGAAATCACTTAACTGCCAGCCATAAGGTAGAAATGGAGTTAGATGGTGAAATTCAAAGTATAGGTATAAATGAAGTTAAAAATATGCAGTTTTCGAAGGATGGAGAACTTAGAAAGAAAGCATATTTTGCGGAAAGAAAGAGCAATGATAAAATTGCTGAGGGAGTACTTGCAGCGTTAAATGCTATAAAAGGCGAAGTAATTACTTTAAGTGAAATTAAAAAGTATAAATCACCTCTTCACAGAACCTTGGAAGATTCTAGAATGGATGAAGAAACTTTAAATGCTATGATTGAGGTTATGGAGGAAAATTTACAAGAATTCCAAAGATATTTTTTAAAGAAAGCGGAGTTACTAGGACACAAAGGCAAATTGCCATATTATGATATTATGGCCCCAGTAGGCAATAAAAATATGGAATTTACATTTGAAAATGCAAGAGAATTTATAGTTAAGCATTTTAGTTCTTTTTCAGATGAAATGGGGGAACTGGCAGTAAATGCATTTGATAATAGATGGATAGATTGGGGAGTACGCGAGGGGAAAAGAGGGGGAGCTTTCTGCAGCAATTTACATTGTATAAAGGAAAGTAGAATTTTATGTAGCTATAATAATAACTTTAAAAATGTATGTACCTTAGCACATGAACTTGGACATGCTTATCATGGTATGATGCTTCAAAAGGAAAGCGTTTTAAATTCATCATATCCAATGCCACTTGCAGAAACTGCATCAATTTTTAGTGAAACCTTAGTAAGAAATGCAGCACTAAAAACAGCGGACAAGGATGAAGCTCTATCAATTTTAGGTACAGATCTTGTAAATTGCAGTTCTGTAATTGTAGATATTTATGCAAGATATATTTTTGAAAAAGCTGTATTTGAAAAAAGAAGTGAAGGGGAATTATCATTAGAAGAAGTAAAAGATTTAATGATATGGGCCCAAAAACAAGCTTATGGAGATGCTATTTCTGAGGAGACACTAGACCCATTTGCGTGGATTCATAAAAATCATTACTACTATCCAGATGCAAACTTTTATAATTTTCCGTACGCTTTTGGATTGTTATTTTCAAAAGGACTTTACAATATGTATCTAGATGAAGGTTCTTCATTTGTGAAAAAGTATAATGAATTATTGTGTATTACAGGTAAAGCTACTATATATGATGTTGCAAAGTCAGTTGATATAGACATACATGATAAGGACTTCTGGAGAGGTTCTATGAATATTGTGAAAAAGGAAATAGAGGAGTTCTGCAATAGCTAAGTAACTGTACTATTAGAAGAAGATATGAAAAAAAACTCGTATAAACCGAGTTTTTTTAAGTATTTATTAATAAGAGTTATTTGAAAGTAACTGACTTAATTACCCCATCTAAACTCTTTGCACCTAAATCGTCAGTGTATGTGCTAATGAAGCTTAAAGCATATCCATTTAAGACACAAGCATAATACTTTTGAGTCATCTTTATAGTGCCAGTTTCAATAGTTGATTCTAACACACTGAAGTTTTTTCCACCCACTTCTTGAGTATAAATTTCTTTATCAAATTTATAAGGCATAGTGCTGGCAAGAGTTTTTAACTGTTTTTTTACTTCAGCTAAGTAATCAGCGCCATTACTTACACCTTGGAAAAAAGAAAGCTTTTCGGCAACAACCATTAAATTTGGATTGGAAGTAGATTGAGCTTTCATACCTTTTTCCGAAGTCATTAAAAGATATACTGTTCTTAATTCGCTCAAATCTAGTTGTTTAGCTTTATTTTTATCATCTTTAGAAATTACTTCTTTACCTAGTTTAAGTACAGCAATTTTTTCTTCATCAGTTGCTATTAACCATTTAGCAGGCATGTTAATGCTCATCTTAAAAAAATCGTTCGTATAAACACTACCTTCATTTTTACCTAAAGTGAGTATTTTATCGTTAGCTACTTCTTTAGCTACTTCCTTAGTTACCGATTTAGGTACATCTTTAGCTACCTCTTTAGTAGATGTTTTACTGCATCCAGCAAATGAAAATGCTAGTAATAATGTTAGAAGACAAGCAGTTATTTTTTTATACATTTTAGAACCCCCCTGAGATTTGTGCGTTTATTTGCTAACTTGAACACTATTTATTGTATAATAATAATAATACTAATAATATATGGTATAAATTATAGCAACTTGTATAATATATAACAATATAAAAAAAATGTCAAATAAACGTACTTTATAGTATCTAGTAGTATTGTTATATTATTAGGAATAATCATTAATGGTTCATCAATTAATCTTGTTTGAAGCTACAATATAATGCCTGTAGTTTCACTTGATTTCACCCCAAAAGATTTAGACAATGGAATAATTTCGCACTGTCTAAACAAAGATTATGGAATTATGACAAGAAGTGGACTTCACTGTGCAACCTTCTGCTCACAAAACTTTGGGAACATTTCCAGGTGGTACAGTGAGGTTTAGTTTTAATCATAGTAATAGTAAAGAAGATGTGCTTTATACCATAAATTCTATTAATAAGTGTATTAAAGATTTTTAATAATATTAATAAATACCATTATATAAATCAGATAATGAACGAAAATGTTGAAATTTTGTTGATAATATGTCTTTGTAACTTAAACTAGCTAAATGGCCTCGTTTATAAGCTGAGTCCCATAAATTACTACTAAAATATAATGCAAACTGCTCTAATTCTACAGGATCAAATAGACGATAATTTAGTGAAGTCTTAAATGGATATGTATGTATGCTATTATTTAAAACGTCATCTATCCAATCAAGTTCCACCATACCTGTTTCAACATGAGATGAATAAAATGCGCCTATTAGATAACAATCAGCTTGAAAAAATAAAAAATTTTGATCTAATTTGCACTCTAGAAGAAACTGTGCACCTTTTTTTAAGAATTTGTTTGACTGTTCATCACTTATATTTTTAAAATAAACGTCACCAAATTCAAGTAGTATTCCCATACAATCAACTCCTATATATAATTTATTTTGTGTTGTTCAGTTAGTTATTCGACATAAAATCGAAAAACTTTACATTAAAACTGGCTTTATATTAAATAAAGCCATGAAAAATAAGCGTAACAGAAGATTCATGTAGAAAAATAGGGAAACAAGTAAAATTATGGTGATGTTTTATTATAAATTCAAGGCTGTGCATTTAGGTAAGAATGGATCTATTGAGTTTGCGCAGAATGGGCTGAGCGCTTTTTATTATGATAGAAAGATAATTTATCTATTGACAAGATAGAATAAAATGCTTAAACTCAAAGTACACTAAAATGGTATACTTTGAGGAGGGATATAACATGAAAATAACACGAGAAGCAGATTATGGGCTTAGAGTAGTGCTCCACTTATGTATATTAGGATATGGTAAAAAAGTAGAAGCAAAGATAATTTCAGAAAAAGAGGGTATACCCTTAAGATTTCTTTTAAAACTTTTAAGAAAGCTTGTACAAGCAGAAATTGTAAAATCTTATAGAGGAGTTAATGGAGGATATACTGTAAATAAATTACCGGAACACATAAATTTAAAAGATGTTATAGAAGCAATAGATGGACCCATTGCTGTTAATAGGTGTGTAATTGAACCAAGTTTTTGCAAGTTAAATAGAAGTAGTGTGTGTATTATACATAGAGCCATGACAAAAGTACAAAAGGGTTTAAGTTCAGAATTAAAAAGTATAAATTTTAAACAATTAATGGATGGAGAAGATTAGGTAGCTTCAGGTTTATATGCTATTAAACTTAAAAATAAAATGAGTATATAAGAAAGACAATATGAGGAGGAATTTTTTAATGTGTGGAAATTGTAATATATGCAAATCAGCAGATACAGTACTTGAGGGGTTTATTGGGGGATTAGATGTAGAGACATCTCATCATAGAGTAGAAAGTCAAAAGGCTAAGTGTGGATTTGGCATGCAAGGTGTTTGTTGTAGACTTTGTTCAAATGGGCCATGTAGGATTACACCAAATGCTCCAAAAGGAATATGTGGGGCTGATGCAGATACTATTGTTGCTAGAAATTTTCTAAGAGCTGTTGGCGCAGGTTCTGCTTGTTATATACATATAGTAGAAACAACTGCTAGAAACTTAAAAGCTATAGGAGAAACTAAAGGAAGAATAAAAAGTGAAGCAACTTTAAATAGACTTGCTGACATGTTTGAAATAAAAGAAGAGGATACTTATGAAAAGGCAATAAAAGTTGCAGATAAAATAATTGCAGATTTATATAAGCCAAAATTTGAGAAAATGGAACTTGTTTACAAATTAGCATATGCACCAAGAGTGGAGAATTGGAAAAAGCTTGGGATTATGCCTGGTGGGGCAAAATCAGAAGTATTTGATGCTATGGTAAAGACATCAACAAATTTAAGTAGCGATCCACTAAATATGATTTTAAATAGTTTGAATTTAGGTATTTCAACAGGATTATACGGTTTAACATTAACAAATCTTTTAAATGATGTAATGCTTGGAGAACCAGTTATTAGACAAGCTAAAGTAGGGTTTAAAGTTGTAGATGAAAATTATATAAACTTAATGGTAACAGGACACCAGCATTCAGTGATTGCCCATCTGCAAGATAGATTAGTAGAGGAAGATGTAACAGCTAAAGCAAAGCGTGTTGGAGCAAAAGGCTTTAGAATAGTAGGCTGTACATGTGTAGGTCAGGATTTACAATTAAGAGGGGAACATTATAAAGAAGTATTTGCAGGTCATGCAGGAAATAACTTTACAAGTGAAGCTTTACTTGCAACTGGTGGAATAGATGCTATAGTATCTGAGTTTAACTGTACACTTCCAGGAATAGAGCCAATTGCAGATAAATTTATGGTTAAACAGATTTGTCTTGATGATGTAGCTAAAAAAGCAAATGCAGAGTACATTGAGTATACTTTTAAAGATAGAGAAAATATAAGTGAAAGAATAATTGAACAAGCATTGGAAAGTTATAAAAATAGAAGAGATAAAGTACAAATAAACATTCCTAAAAATCATGGACACGACGATGTGTTAACAGGACTCAGTGAAGAGTCTTTGAAGAATTTCCTTGGTGGGACATGGAAACCGCTCATAGATTTAATTGTATCAGGAAAAATAAAAGGGATAGCTGGAGTTGTTGGATGCTCTAACTTAACTGCAAAAGGTCATGATATATTTACAGTAGAGCTTACAAAAGAGCTTATTAAGAGAGATATACTTGTACTTTCAGCAGGATGTTCTAGCGGTGGGCTTGAGAATGTTGGATTAATGTCGCCATCAGCAGCTAGTCTTGCAGGAGATAGCTTAAAAGAAGTTTGTGTAAGCCTGGGGATTCCTCCAGTATTAAACTTTGGACCATGTTTAGCCATAGGAAGACTTGAAATTGTTGCCACAGAACTTGCAAAATATTTAGGGATAGATATTCCACAGCTTCCACTTGTACTATCAGCACCACAATGGCTTGAAGAACAGGCTCTGGCAGATGGGGTATTTGGACTAGCACTTGGACTGCCACTTCATCTTGCAATTCCTCCATTTATAACAGGAAGTAAAGTAGTAACAAAGCTATTGACGCAGGACCTAGAAAAGTTAACTGGTGGAAAATTGATTCTTGAAGATGATGTTGTTAAAGCCGCGGATAAGTTAGAAAAAATAATATTAAACAAAAGAGGAAAATTAGGAATTAACTAGTTTTAAGAATATGGGAGGATAATAAATGAAGAGAATAATGATAGACAATGAAAAATGCCAGTGTTGCCTTAATTGTAGCCTTGCCTGTATGTCAGAGCATAATGAAAAAGGAAAATCCATATATGATTTAGATCTTCAAGATATAAAAAATGTAAGTAAAAATTATATTATTCAAAATAAGGATAATAAGAATTGTCCTATGTTTTGTAGACATTGCCAGGAGCCAGAGTGTGTTATTGCTTGTATGAGTGGTGCAATGACTAAAGACAGTGAAACTGGGATAGTGAGTTACAATAAAGAAAAATGTGCTTCCTGCTACATGTGTGTAATGTCATGCCCTTATGGTGTATTAAAATCCGATGAGGAAACTAAAAAGATTATTGTAAAATGTGATATGTGTGATGGTAGGGAAATCCCAAGATGTGTGGAGAGTTGCCCTACTGGAGCACTATACCTAGTATAGTTGAGGGGTGGTAATGATGAAATACGTAATAATAGGTGCTAGTGCTGCTGGTATAAATTCAGCTAAGACTTTAAGAGGATTGGACAAGGATGCAGAAATAACTTTAATATCAAAGGATACAAAAGTATATTCAAGATGTATGCTACACTATGTAATAAGTGGAAGTAAAACTGAGGAAGATATATGTTTTACTGAAGATGATTTTTTTAATAAATATAAAATTAACTGGATTTCAGGAAAAAAGGTTATAGGGATTAATATATATAACAAATTTTTAACAACAGATGATGAAAGAATTGTCACATTTGATAAACTACTTATAGCTTCTGGGGCAGATTCATTTATACCTCCTATTAAGAATTTAAGAGGAGCAAATAATGTTTATGCTCTTAGACACATGGAAGATGTAGTGAATATTAACAGGGCGGCCAAAGTAAATACTTCAGCAGTAATTATCGGAGCAGGTTTAGTTGGGATAGATGCAGCTATAGGTTTAATAGAAAAAGGTGTAAAGGTTAATATTGTAGAGATGGCGCCAGGAATTCTTCCAATTCAGCTAGATATTAAAACTGCAAAAGTATATGAAAATGAACTTATTAAAAATGGTGCGCAGGTGTTTACAAGCGTATCTGTTGAAGAAATAATTATAGATGAAAATAAAGATGTGAAAGCAGTTAAATTGGGAAATGGAAGAGAAATAAATTGCGACTTTATAATATGTGCAGCAGGGGTAAGACCTAATGTGGATTTTCTAAAGGATAACAGGATTAAAATGGAAAAAGGCATAGTTATAGATTCACTTTGTAAAACATCAGTAGAAGATATATACGCAGCAGGTGATGTATGCGGAGTATCTCCAATATGGCCTATGGCTGTTAAACAGGGAATTGTAGCTGCGTATAATATGACAGGAAACGTAAAAGAATTAGAAGACTACTTTAGCTCTAAGAATTCCATGAATTTCTTTGGAATTCAAACTGTATCCTTAGGGATATTAGAAGCTCCAGATAATACTTATGAAGTTGAAACAAGAGTGTATAGAGGTATTTATAAGAAGATTATACACAAAGGTGGAGTGATTTATGGAGCGATTCTACAAGGTGATATTTCTTATTGTGGAATTTTAACCCAATTAATTAAAAATAAAATTGATGTTTCTAAAATCAAGAAGAGTGTATTAGATATTAACTATGGGGACTTCTATAAAGTTAGTGAAGATGGTCAATACATGTATTAATGTATAAAAGTAATGTGTTTAACTTTAGGTAGAAAAAACTCCAGATATGCAGTGTTGCAACTTAGTTTTTATGTTACAATGTATTACATACAGTAGCAAATATAGAAAAGCGGACCATTTATGGCCAACCTTAGCATATTTAATAGACAAGCTGAACATCTGGGAATAAACATGAAAGTAAATAATTGCATACTATAGCAATTTGTTTGGCAGATAGTATGCAAATTTTACTATATATTAACAATTGAAAACAAAAATAAAAAAGAAAGAAGGTATATAAAAATGGCAGTTAGCTTAAAAAAAGGTCAAAAAGTAGATTTGACAAAGACAAATCCAGGATTAACAAAGGTATTAGTAGGACTAGGTTGGAGCACAAACAAGTATGACGGTGGTTCAGACTTCGATTTAGACGCAGCAGCATTTTTAACAGGAGAAAATGGAAAAGTAATTTCAGATGCAGATTTTATATTCTATAACAATGCAGAACATGCATCTAAATCAGTTAAACATATGGGAGACAACAAGACGGGAGCTGGAGACGGAGATGATGAACAAATACTTGTTGACCTATCTTTAGTACCGGTAGCGGTGCAGAAGATTTCATTCACTGTAACAATTAATGAAGCAGAAGAAAGAAAACAAAACTTCGGACAAGTTTCAGATGCTTACATCAGAGTAATGAGTGGAGACGGAGTTACCGAGTTAATTAAATTTGACTTAGGAGAGGACTTCAGTATCGAAACAGCTGTAGTAGTTGGAGAACTATACAGAAATGGAGCCGAATGGAAATTCACTGCATTAGGTAGCGGATTCGAAGGTGGACTCGGAGCTTTATGTACTAACTTTGGAGTTAGTATCTAACATTTAATAATCATAAACTACTGTGTACCTTAAATATTACACAGTAGTTTATTTGGTTTATTAAAGGTAGCACCACAGAGGATGATTTGACCACATTTCACAAGGAGGAATATTAATATGGGAGTTAATTTAATAAAAGGGCAAAAGGTAGATTTAACAAAAGGTAACTCAGCATTAAAGGAATTAGTAATAGGTCTAGGCTGGGATGGTAGTAATGGTGGCGATACTATTGATTGTGATGCATCAGCTATAATGTTAGGTGGAAATGGAAAAATATCTAGTAGCAATAGTATAATATACTTTGGTAACAAGAAAAGTAAGTGTAAGAGTGTAATTCACCAAGGGGATAATCTTACTGGTGCAGGTGCAGGCGATGATGAACAAATAGTTATAGATTTGACAAAAGTACCAGAGGATATAGCAAAGATAGTTTTCGTTGTTAATATCTATAATTGTGCATCTAAGAGACAACACTTTGGAATGATCAAAAATGCATATATTAGAATAATGGATAAATCAGCGAGCGGTGAGTTAGTTAAATTTAATCTCACTAATGATTACGATAATATGACATCTCTAATAATGGGTGAGGTTTATAGAAACAACGGCGAATGGAAGTTCACGGCAACAGGAGAAGGTGCTACTGCAACTAGTATAACAGAATTATCAGCAAGATATAACTAACAATCAGGGGGACCTCACTGTATCTAATAGTAGGAGGGTTACCTCTGCATATCGGTAGCAAGTGGGGCGATAGTATCCCATTAAGAGAACTATTAATTGGGAAATAGTAAATTAATTAGTTGAAATTTAGAGTGAGCATCAGTAGCTGCAGTAGTAGCTATTGGTGCTTATTTTGATGTAGTTAGCAAGGAGTTGATTTTCAGTAATCTCATAGCAGTATATTGATATTTAGCTTTAGTAAAACAACACAATAACCGCAAATATGAGTAATTACGACATAATATTACAAAATAACCACAAACAAAAGATGCAAAAACCTCATTTAGATGTTAATATGTGAATGCAAAGAGAAAACATACTTTGTATATTTAAATTATGAAGGTGAGGTACAAAAGATGAAGAAGACTTTAAGAGCATTAATATTGACTTTAGGTGTTTTAGCAACAACAGGAATAAGTTCAACAGTGTACGCCCAAGATTGTAATACAACTAATTATAAAATGGTTAACGCTCAAGATTCTAAAACTATTAATTGCACAGTTAAGGCAGGAGAGAGTTTGAAGGATATATGTGCTAAGTATGGTGTTGCAGTTCCGAAGGGTTTAGAGGCTAAACCACAGGTAACGACTCCTGCAAAGGCAACACCATCAAAAACAACGACTGCAAAGGAAGCACCTAGTAAGGCAACACCGGCACCAGCACCAGTAAAGCCAGCTTCTACAAAGATACCAGCAGCAACAAATTTAACTGAGAATAATAAATTAGAAAAAGAAGTAGTAACATTAGTTAATCAGGAAAGAGCAAAACAAGGACTAGCTCCCTTAAAGGAAAATGCGCAGCTTTCAAATGTAGCTAGATATAAGTCAGAGGATATGGTAGCTAATAACTATTTTTCTCATACATCACCAACTTATGGATCTCCTTTTGACATGATGAAAAAATTCGGAATAACATATACGGCAGCTGGAGAGAACATTGCAATGGGTCAACAAACCGCAGCTTCAGTAATGAATGGTTGGATGAATTCTCCGGGACACAAAGCTAATATTTTAAGTGTGAATTTCACTGAAATAGGAGTTGGAGTAGCAAAAGATAAAAGTGGAACTATTTATTGGACTCAACAGTTTATAGGAAAATAAATAATTAAATATAGATCTGTGTTTCTAAATATTTTATTTTTTAAATATTTAGAAACACAGATTTTTTTATGGAATAAAGGACTTTGAATAGGCTTATAATAAGAATTATACATAAGGAAAGTTGCCATTAAGTTCATAGATTTTTGTACGAAATTTATGGTACACTTAAAAATATAATATTAGAAAGGATAGTGAGGATGCAATGAAAATAATGAGAAGAATTGAAAGACAAATGAATGACACGGAAGCTCTTGAACTTTTAAAGAAGGGCGAATATGGCATACTTTCTACTTGTGATGAGGATAACCAGCCTTATGGAATACCACTAAGTTATGTGCTTATAGATAAAAAAATATATATTCATTGTGCAAGTGTTGGCACTAAACTAGATAATATCAGTGTAAATGATAAGGTGAGTTTCACAGTAGTTGGAAAAACTAAAGTTCTGCAAGACCAATTTAGTGCGGAATATGAAAGTGTGGTAGCTTTTGGACGCGCTATAAGGCTTGCGGAAGAGGAAAAATATGAACCACTAATGGAGTTTATAAGAAAATATAGTCCCGAATTTATAGAAGAGGGACAGTTATATATAGATAGAGCAAAGAAAAAAACTACATTAATTAAAATAGAGATATATAGTTTTAGTGGAAAGCATAGAATATAAATATATTAAACTGGAAACTAATTGGAGTAACTATTAAAGTAGGTTATTACAGTAGTTAAAGGGTTATAATAAGTTAGAGAGTGTGATAGAATGAAATTTTTAAGAAACATAGAAAATGGAGCCATAAATATTAAAAGAATGGGAATCATTAAAGGGTTTCTTGTAGTACTTCTATCAATTTTGTTGGAGGTGTTAGGACAAGTACCTGTAGAAATTAAAAATTTATTTTCTGGCAGATTTGAAAAAGTATTGCCATATGTAATTTTTGCTTTTGGGGTGCTTTTTAAATATTATGTTGTTATCATTTTACTAAAGTGCCTTAGTGACTCAAGGAATGAGCAAAAACTTAAATATCACTTAAATCCAATGAGTTTTCTTTTTACGGCCCTCATGATTATAGCATTTCGTCTTGTATTTGATAACAGTTTAACCTTGTGGGTTAGTAGAATATCCATGCCAGATTTTACAAATGGAGCCTTCGATGAACTTACCGTTTCACCAATTATATTAATACTTAGTGCTGCGGTGGTTGCACCTATATACGAAGAAATAATTTTTAGAGGTATACTATTAAAAGGAATGGCTAAAAAAATAAATCCAACTATAGCCCTTGTGGTATCTGCAGTATTTTTTGCAGTAGTTCATTTAAACGTTCCTCAAGGCATAAATGCATTTTTTTTAGGCCTAGTTATCGGATTTATATATTTAACAACGGAGTCAATTTATTTAAGCATATTTGCACATTTCATAAATAATTTACTGGCTCTTTCAGTTTCCTCTAGGTTTGCATTAATAGGAGGGAACCATGCTTTGGGAGTTCATGGAATGCTTTTTGCTTTAGGTGTTATACTTTTAGTCATAGCTTGTATAGGGTATGAGCAAAATAAAATTAGAAATGTACCAGACATATATAATAAATTTATAGAAATATAAGTTGATTTAAATAAAAAAATAATTAGATGTCAAAGCCTATCTCCAACCTAGGATAATTAATATTGTCATAGGTTGGAGATTTTTTTGTATTAAAGAAAACTATAAATTTAAATACTTCTATTGTAAAATGAAATACAAAAAAACACTTTAGATACTATAAATCATATTTTTAATGATATAATGAATGTGAAAATTATGTAAAAAAATATAAGTAGGTGTTTTTTTGAAGAAAAAGTGTAAGCTCATAAATTTAGTGTTTTTAGTTGTTTCGGTAATGTTATTTGTAGGATGTGGGAAAATCAAAGATAATAGTGAAAAAAACGTAAGCATGTATATGTGGGGAGGTAGCGAATCTATAAATAATTATATGGATAAGTGGGTAGCTCCTAAATTAAAGGAAAAGGGCATAAAATTAAATAGAGTACCAGTAACAGATATAAAGGATACAATAAATAAATTAATTACTGAAAAACAAGTAGGTAAAGATGATGGAAGTGTAGATATACTTTGGTTAAATGGTGAAAATTTTAGACTATCAAAGGATAGTAAAATTTTAGCAGAACCTTTTGTAGATACATTACCAAGCTATAATAAGTATGTTGCAGTGGATTCTCCAGAAGTGAAATATGATTTTGGGGAAGAAACTAATGGCCTTGAAGCACCTTGGGGGAAAGTTCAATTTGTTTTCATATATGACTCTGAAAAAGTAAAGAATCCTCCTAAATCCTTTAAACAGCTAAAAACATGGATGAAAAATAATCCAGGTAAATTTTCTTATCCAGCTTCAGAGGATTTTACTGGGAGTGCTTTTTTAAGACAAGGATTATTTGAACTAAATGGTGGTTATGAAAAATTCATGATAGATTTTAATGAAAAAGCCATGGAGGGTGCATCAAAGCCACTATGGAATTATCTTAATGAAATAAAGCCTTATCTATGGCAGCAAGGCAAGACTTATCCAGAAAACCTTGCGAAATTGGATAAGCTTTATTCTAATGGAGAAGTATGGATGACAATGGGCTATGATGAAGCAAGAGCTGAAAGTGAGATAAAAAAAGGAACCTTTCCTAAATCTACAAAGACCTTTGTATTAGATGGGGGGACACTTGCTAATACTCATTTTTTAACTATTCCATTCAACTCATACCATAAAAATTCGGCAAAACAAGTAATAGATTTTTTATTATCTCCAGAGGCGCAAATAGCAAAATTTGACCCCAATAATTGGGGAGATGGACTGTCAATAGATATTAATAAGTTATCACCAGAGGATGTTAAAAAGGTAAATGCAATAGATAGAGGTAAATCAACTTTAGGGTTAAAAGAACTTCAAAGCCATAGAATCCCTGAGATAAAAGCTGATTACGTAAAATTTATTGAAAAGGGATGGAATAATAATGTGGCAAAAAAGTAGACCTTATATATTAATTTTACCTTCATTAATAATTATAGGGACACTATTTATTGGAGGATTAACACTAGGACTACTACAGAGTCTGGGACTCATGGATGTTGGAGGAAATTCATACTTTACTATAAATGCATATAAACAACTTATCTTGTCAAAAGATTTTACGGATTCTTTAGCTTTAACTTTAAAGGTGGCAGTTGTTTCAAGTATTCTGTCTGGAATTTTAGCAATAATAATAATTAGATTATTATTTATATTAGGGGAAAATAAAAAAACTGCTATTTTCAGAAAAATTTTTCAAGTTCCTATGTTGGTACCCCATGTAACTGCGGCATACTTAATAATGATTTTGTTTATGAATAGTGGTTGGTTATCTAGCATAACCTATTCGTTGGGGATAACTAAAAGCATGGATGCATTCCCTAGTGTAGTTAATAATTCCAATAGTTTAGGAATTATTTTAACATATATATGGAAAGAAACACCGTTTATAATGCTTATGATTTTCCCTATAATTAGTAGAACTAAAGACTCTTGGTTAGAAATAGCACAGGTTTTTGGAGCTAGGAGGCAGGAGTTTTTTAAAGAGGTAATATTACCTTTAATTATACCAACCTGGCTATCCTCGGTGCTGATAGTATTTGCTTTTACATTTTCAGACTTTGAGGTACCCTATTTATTAGGTATAACCTATCCAAAGTTTATTTCTGTATATGCTTATAACATGTACTATAATGGACAACTTTCAGATAGACCTTTGGCTCTAGCTGCAAACTTTATTTTAGCCATTATTACAGCCATGCTAGGGCTTATAGCATATAAATTAGCCAAACAAGGAGATACTAAGGAAGCGAGATGGTGAAATAGCAATGAAAAAGCAGAATAAGGGTAAATACTACGTTACAATAGGGATTCTACTGCTAGTTTTTTTATTGCCGTTTATACCTTTGGTTATAAATAGTTTTGCTTATGATTTCAGATGGCCAAGAGTCATTCCAAGTAACACCACGTGGAGGGCCTTTAAATATGTCTTTTACGAAAATCCAAATACGTATGAGGCGATTTTTAATACTTTAATTATTGCTGCCTCTGTAGTTGTCATCGATGTTATAATAGCTGTTCCGGCAGCCTTTTCATTAGTGAGATATGAATTTAAAGGGAAATTTATAATAAAAGTGGTTTTATTTGCACCTATTATTATTCCAGCTTTTACTGCAATTATGGGAATGTATGTAGTTTTTATAAAACTTGGTTTAACAGAATCTATATATGGAGTTATTTTAGCTCATATTTTACCTACGCTACCTTACATGATAAAGGCTTTAATGGTAAGTTATGAAACTATAGATACAGCTTTAGAGGATCAGGCGGCAGTGCTAGGGGCTGGACCAATTTCTAGATTTATTTATATAAGTCTTCCACATATACTTCCGGGTATGGTTGCAGGGTCTAGTCTATGTTTTTTAATTTCTATAAGTCAGTATTTTTTAACCTTTTTAGTTGGTGGGGGAAAGGTTATTACTATATCTATATTAATGTTTCCTTTTATAAGTGGAGGAGACAATGCAATTGGTTCAGTATATGGGGTATTATTTTCTTCACTGGCAATAATAAATTTAGTTTTAATAGACTTCTTGCTTAAAAGATATTATAAAAAGAAATATTTTAAAATTATTTAGGAGTGATTTTATGGCGAAGCTGGAGCTTAAAAATATATATAAGCACTATGAGTCAGGAGCTGACTCATTTTTGCTGGCTGATATAAATGTAACTATAGAGGATGGAGAATTTATATCCATTTTGGGTCCTTCTGGCTGCGGTAAGTCCACCATATTGCGTATTATTACAGGAATTATAAAGCCAGATAGGGGCAATCTATTTGTAGAAAACACAAATATTACAGAAATGCCTATTGAGAAAAGAAATTTTGCATTGGTAGCTCAACAGCCTTTGATATTTCCAAATATGAATGTTATAGATAATGTAGCTTTTGGGTTAAAAATGAAGGGAGTTAGTAAAGGTGAAAGATTAGACAAAGCGGCTACAATACTTAGTAACCTTGGTTTAAATGGACTAGAAAAAAGATTTTCCTCTCAGCTAAGTGGAGGAGAAAAGCAAAGGGTAGCAATAGCAAGAGCATTGATTATAAAACCGAAAGTGCTTTTAATGGATGAGCCTTTTAGCGCATTGCATGAAGAATTAAGAGTAGATATGAGGGAACTATTATATAAAATACATAAGGAAAATAGAGTTACAACTATTTTTGTTACTCATTTTAAAGAAGAAGCAAATTTTCTTTCTGATAAAATTCTTATTATGTCAAAAGGGAAAATAGATACGATGAAAATTTTATGAATACATAGGAACCCTCTAAGGGAATAATACCTTAGAGGGGTTTAAAATTTATAGTGGTTTATTACATTATTTTAATTCATTCATCATTTGTGTAGCTTCAGTTTTTAATTGTTGAACCTCATTATCTGGAGCATCTTTTGTAGGATACCATCCCTTTTGTTTCATAGCATCAAATATCTTATATTGAATAGTTTGATTGTTTTTAAAGTTATCTATTAGTGTATTTCTTAAATTTTGGCAAGAAGACTCAGTTATTCCTGTACTGTAAGCAGAAATAACTTGTTTTTCTGTAGCAAGTAAATCTTGCATTAAGTCTTTTTCACTCATACTTGTATTCATACTATATCCCTCCATTTATATATATTATTGATGAGAATCAAGGTAAGTTTTTAATGTGTTGAAGTTTTGTTTGTGTGTTTGGCTAGCTTCAGTGCAAAGGTTCTTTAAATTTTGATCGGTGCATTGCGTTCCATATTCATTAAACTTCTTGTTTAGCAATGACTCGTATCCTAATTGATCTTTAATAACTTTTAGGTTGTTGCTTTCTAATTGTTTATCTGTAGCATTCATCATATTTGTTACCTCCAATTTTTTTATTAAAACAACTACAACGATATTGTCTGCTATTTATAATAAAATATAAGTGGTAATTTAATGTAATATCAATATATAATTTGATTATTATCTATAAGTGGTTATTAAAGATCTAATACAAAAAATTAATACAATTTTTTGTATTAGATAGTGTAAATTTAAGAAAAGTTTAAGGTGATATTAACCAATTATTAATAATAATAGTGTACAATAAATGTATAAACAAGGTTAAACTAGATGGGAGTGACAATTATGCCTACTATAAATATGCTTTCCTCAGCAGACAAAGTCAAAGGTCAAGGGGTAGGGTCAGCTTACCTAGAACAAGTAGATTTAGTGCGAAATGGATTAGATAAAGAATATAAAGTTGTAATAAATAAGAGAGTAAGAACCGAGATAATGCATTATCATACTATTGATTTTAAGCATTATTTAAGCATACCTTTTGCTAAAAAGAAAGGCGTAACAGTAGGCTACGTGCATTTTTTGCCTGAGACTATTGAAGGAAGTATAAAATTACCTAAGTTAATTGAAAAAATTTTTTATAAGTATATTATAAGCTTTTATAATAGTATGGATTATTTAGTTACAGTAAACCCTAATTTTATAACTAAGCTTGAGGCTTACAATATTGACCGAAAAAAAATTACATACATACCTAATTTTGTTTCGGAAGAAAAATTCTATAATCTTTCAACGGAGGATATGTACATAGCAAAAGAAAAATTAAAAATTGAAAAGGATGCTTTTGTTGTACTTGGAGTAGGTCAGATACAAACTCGTAAAGGTGTCATTGATTTTATTGATATAGCAAAAAAAATGCCTGAAGTACAATTTGTTTGGGCAGGTGGTTTTTCTTTTGGAAATATTACAGATGGATATAAGGAATTAAAGAATCAAATAGAGAATGCACCTAAAAATATTTTATTTACGGGAATAGTTGATAGAGATTTGATGAATGATATATATAATGTATCTAATGTTCTTTTTATGCCATCTTATAACGAGCTTTTCCCTATGTCAATACTCGAATCAATGAATACTTATACTCCAATACTATTAAGAGATCTGGAGTTATATGAGGATATATTATTTGATTATTATTTAAAAGAACATGATAACGAAGGATTTATTAAGGCTATAGGAAAGTTGAAAAATGATTCAAGTTATTATGAAGAAGCTAAAGAAAAAGCCATAAGGGGGCATAAGTTTTATTCAAGAGAGAATGTGCTTGCTATGTGGAAAGATTTTTATAAAAAGGTATATCGAACAAAAGGACGGTAAATTAATGAAAAATTATAAGTTTAATGTTATTTTGGGCATAGCTTCGGGAATTATATTTATTTTGCTTATTGTTTTCACAAATGGGTGGATGGATTTAATTCATCAAATGAAAAACTTACAAATTCAGTGGATAATTATAGCGTTTATTGCCATGGTGTTATATTGGGTTTTTGAAGCTAAAACATTGCAGTGTATTGTACTTTTAATGAAAAAAGACTATAAATTTAAAAAAGCATTTCAAGTTACTATGATAGGTCAATATTTTAATTCAATTACCCCATTTGCATCTGGGGGACAGCCAATGCAGCTATATTCACTTACAAAACAAGAATTAGGGGCCGGTAGTGCTGGATCAGCGCTGATGATTAAATTTATTATTTATCAATCAGTATTAACTATATATTCTTTAATCCTTATATTTTGGAAGGCAAGTTTTTTCAAAGCAAAAATGAGCAATTTATTTTATTTAATAGCCATAGGATTTACAGTTAATGCTAGCGTAATTGTATTTTTAGTTATATTTTCAAAATATCGAAAATTAACACATAAATTAATAACAACCTTTTCTAAAATATTAAATAAATTTAAATTGGTAAAAGATATATCAAAGTTAGAAACACGTATTAACGACAATTTAGACCAGTTTCATGATAATATGGAGATAGTAAAACATAGTAAGGCAATGATAGCTAAGGCTGTTATTTATACGATATTTCAACTAACAATAATTTTTAGTATACCTTATCTTATTTATCTTAGTTTTGGAATGAGAGGTGCTAGCATAGAAAGTATGATAGCCGGGACTGCATTTGTAATGATGCTAACAGCATTTATACCCTTACCTGGAGCCGTTGGTGGAGCAGAGGGCGCTTTCTTTATGTTTTTTAGTTTGTTTTTTGTAGCTAATAACATAATGGCTGCTATATTGTTATGGAGATTAATTACATTTTACTCTTGTATAATTTTCGGATTTTATGCGTTTATGAAGAATTAAGTACAACTCATTAAAACATATTAAAAGAAGGTTTTTACAAGAAAATTATAGTGTTTAAAGGGGGCCGATTATGAATATCGGGATTTTTACTGATGCTTATTTTCCACAAGTAAGTGGAGTTGTTACTTCTACTTTTATATTGAAAAATGAGTTAATTAGACTTGGACATAGTGTAACCATTATTACAGTTGCACACCCAGATGTAGAAGAAGAAGAGGGTATAATGAGATTGCCTAGCATACCATTTTTTCTTTTACCTTCTCAAAGAGTTGGGATGATATATTCGCATAAAATTATGCTTAAAATAAAGAAATTGGATTTAGATATTATACATACACAAACAGAATTTAGTATAGGGCTATTTGGAAGAATAGTTGCTAAAAAATTAGATATTCCTGTAGTTCATACTTATCATACTATGTATGAGGATTATATGCACTATGTATCCAGGGGCATAATGATTAAGCCCGTTTCGCAAATTGCTAAGAAGGCAAGTAAACTATATTGCAGGGATTGCAGTGCCATAATAGTGCCAACATTAAAGGTGAAAAATGCGTTACATCAATACGGATTATTAAGACATATAGATGTAATACCTACGGGAGTTGTCATTGAACCTTTCAAAAGAAGTAATTACAATGAAGACCTTATAGAAGAGGAAAAAAGATCTCTTGGAATAAGCCAAACTGAGCCAGTTGTATTATTTATCGGACGCCTTGCAAAAGAAAAAAGCGTAGATATCATTATAAATAGTATGAAAGAACTAGTTATGAAAATACCAAATTGTAAACTTCTGGTTGTAGGTGATGGACCAGAGCGTGAAAATTTAGAAGCTTTAGTTGCTGAGCTGAATATTGAAAAATCTGTAGTATTTACAGGTGAAAAACCTTGGGCAGAAATTGGTAGGTACTATCAAATGGGAGATGTGTTTGTAGGAGCTTCACTAACTGAAACTCAGGGATTAACCTTTACAGAAGCTATGGCGGCACAAATCCCTGTGGTAGCTAAGTATGATAAAAATTTAGATGATTTAATTAAAGATAAAATAAATGGAAGAATTTTTTATAAAGATGAAGATTTAGCTGGAATATTGTTCGAAGTTTTAATGAATAAAGAAGAATGTGCCACTATGGTGAAAAATGCTTATGATGGTATAGAACCATTATCTTCCAAGTACTTTGGGGAAAGTGTGGAGAAAGTTTACATGGAAGTTGAAAAACAAAATTGTATGTTACAAAATCAAAAGGTAACATAATAAATTTTCAAATAATAGAGCTGCTTTATGCACGAGGGTCATTAGTTGTATGGGCAGCTTAATAATTTTATAAATAAACATTTCTAAAATACTATTTTTGTAATATAATAGATTTAAAGATGGTTTTAATATGAGGGGATGTAGCTCAGTTTGGGAGAGTACTTGGATGGCATTCAAGGGGTCGTGGGTTCGAGCCCCATCATCTCCACCAAAAAAAACATGCATAGCGTTTGGAAAGATTATTATATTCTAATAAATAACAAAATATCTAATAATATAAGTTTATAAAACTATATTATTAGATTTTTTTTGTTTTTAACGACATGTTAAGGAGAGTGTGTATTGGAATTGACCCCAATTTTACATCAAGATGTTAAATATTTGAAAATTATATTAATAATATGTATAATTAAATAGGTTGAGATAGAACAAAATAGAAATAATGGAGGTAAAAGGGATGACGACACAGGTCATTATTGTAATTATTCTTTCATTTGTTATGGCAGTTATAGCTACATTGGCATATGCTGTAAGAATTGTAGGGGTAAGAACAAGGAGAATAGCGGTTTCATTTGCAGTTTTTAATATTTTTGCATTGATATCTAGAACTGCATCTACAATACAAGGGCCATTATTAAGCAAAACTATTGAAAATGGAATAAAACAGGGTACAGCAGGTGATATGCTAGGTGTTTTTAGATGGATTTTATTAGCACAAACAATGGCAACAATTACAGGGGCACTTTTAATACCTACATTTATAAAAGTTTTTAGCAGGGCGGTCGAATCTTTTAGTATTCACCGTTCTATGCCTAGACTTTTGTTACATGGGTTTTCTAAATCAGGAGTAGAACAATTTAAGAAGAGTATTACTAAGCCTCAAAAGGATAATTTTGCACAGCTAAAGAGTTTTAGAAAAGTACCTAAGAAAATAATTATTGTAAATTTAGTAGCTTTTTCAATTTCAACTGTGGGCGTTTTAGCATCATTGTATGCGGGATGTTTAAATCCAGACTTAAGAAGTACTTGCATTACATTATCTTCTGTTATCAATGGAGGGGCTACTTTATTGATGTTTATATTTGTGGATCCATTTGTTTCTATGTTAACTGATGATGTTATAAGAGGCGAGTGTTCACAGCTAGAATTTGATAGATGTATAATTTTTATTGTAGGGGCATTAATAGCCGGTACTATATTAGCTCAATTAGTGTTAGTTCCTGCGTCAGAAATAATTGGATTCATTGCAAGAATTATATAATAATTTAAATGCATTAAAGCATATTAACTTCAGTAATCTTTGGATCAGCACTTATAATAAAGTTGGATTAGATAAATAACTTAATTGTCCCACCTAAAATTTACGAACAAATACTATATTATCAGATATTTTTTTATATTTATTCTATAATATTTGTTTTTTTGGTACAATGAGATAAATACAAAAGAAATGGAGAAAATGAAAATGAAAATACTTTATTATGATTGTTTTTCAGGTATTAGTGGAGATATGAATTTGGGAGCATTGCTAGACTTAGGTGTAGATGAGAAATATTTAATAGAGGAATTAGATAAGCTAAGGCTAAATGGATATGAAATAAAAGTATCAAGAGGCATTAGAAAAGGCATAGAGGGAACTAAGGTGGATGTAATGCTGCAAGAGCATAATCATGAACATTCTCATGATGAAAATGGAGATGGACATTTACATGGACATATGAGTAATAATCATAATCATCATGACCAGCGAAATCTTAAAGACATTGAGAAAATCATAGATTGCAGTGAGTTGTGTTCTAATGTCAAGGAATTAAGCAAAAAAATGTTTATGAAGGTTGCAAAGGCAGAAGCGAAGGTTCATGGAAAACCATTATATGAAGTTCACTTCCATGAGGTAGGTGCAGTAGATTCTATTGTAGATATAGTGGGAGCGGCTATATGCATAAATCATTTAAATGTTGATAAAATAATGAGTTCTTCAGTGGAGCTTGGTGGCGGGTTTGTTAAATGTGCCCATGGAATTATACCAGTACCAGCACCTGCTACTGTAGAAATTTTAAAGGGTATACCAGTAAAACTTGGAGCTGTACCCTTTGAAACTACAACACCTACTGGTGCCGCAATTATTGCAGTTAATGTTTGCGAATTTAAAGATAATAATAATTTCACTGTAAATAAAATCGGCTATGGTATAGGTAACAGAGATACTGAAATTCCTAATGTATTAAGAGTAATGCTCGTAGAAGAGAATAATTTGTCTAATACTCATAAGGTAGAAAATGAAGAAAAGGTATTTGAAGAAATTGTGGAATGTAACATAGATGATATGAATCCAGAGTTATATGAGTTCATCATTGATAAGCTATTTAGTGAGGGTGCGTTAGATGTATATTTAACTCCAATTATAATGAAAAAGGGCAGACCGGGTGTGAAAATAAGCGTTTTATGCAGGTCAGCTAAATTAGAAAAGATGAAAGAAGTCTTATTTAGAGAGACGACTACCTTTGGAGTAAGGAGTTTTAAAGTAAATAAAACCATGCTCCAAAGAAAATTCACCAAAGTAAACACTTCTTACGGTGAAGTTACAGTTAAAGAGGCTTATTACAAAGGTGAAAAGATAAAAAGTAAGTTAGAATACGAGGAGTGTAAGAAAATAGCTGAAGATGGGGGAATATCCTTAAGAGAAGTATATAAGAAATTAAGGGATGAGACTAAAGCGGAGAGTCTTTAAAGTCGATATTCTCCTGACTTAATTAGCGTTACAATAAATATACTATAGTAAAAAAATTTAACAATTAAATTTTAAATAAACTCTTTTTTCTTAGAGGATGCGAGCAAAAGCATTTTAGCAATATATACTTTTAGTTAGAGCATCCTTTAAGAAAAAAATCTTATTATAAAAAAATATTGGAGGCAAATATGTTAAAACAAAAATACGATAATTTGATAAGCTACTTAAAGAAGCTTGGCAGTGTTGCCGTTGCATTTTCAGGAGGGGTGGACAGTACTCTCTTGCTGAGAGTTTGCAGTGATGTACTTAATGAAAATGTTCTAGCGATTATGGTAATAGCTCCTTATACACCTAAATGGGAAGTTGAAGAAGCTAAGGTTTTGCTAAAACAGTTTGGGGTTAAATATAAATTTATTGAAGTGGAAATGATTGATGAAATAAGATTTAGCCCAAGAGATAGATGCTATATTTGCAAAAATGCTATTTTTACTAAAATAAAAGAAGAAGCCAGTGCTCAGGGAATATATAATGTTTTAGATGGCACTAATTTTGATGATACTAAAGATTATAGGCCGGGACTCAAGGCGCTAAAGGAATTAAATATAATAAGTCCTCTGTTGGCAAATGAATTTACGAAAGCTGATATAAGAGCTTTATCTAAAGAACTTAAGCTGCAAACTTGGAATAAGCCTGCTTATGCATGTCTTTTGTCAAGGATACCCTATGGACAAGAAGTAATTGAGATAGAACTTGAAAGAATAGAAGCTGCTGAGGTATATTTAATGGGATTAGGCTTTAGTGGGGTTAGAGTTAGAAGTCATGATGATTTAGCAAGAATTGAATTGCCAAAGAAGTATTTTGATAAGATTTTAAATGAAAAAAGCTTAGAGGAAATCTCAATTAAGCTTAAAGAACTTGGATTTAAATATGTAACATTAGACCTAGAAGGATATAAAATGGGAAGCTTAAATTAAAAAAGGTGGGGAATATATGAATTCAGAACAAACCAAGGAATTTCTGAGGTCCATAAAAAGTGGTGATATATCTATTGAAGATGGTGTAGATAAATTAAAAGATTTGTCCTATTCAGATTTAGGATTTGCAAAAATAGATAATCATAGAGAGCTTAGAGTTGGGTACCCAGAGGTTATATATTGTGAGGGAAAGACTGTGGAGCAGATAAAGGGCATAGTTAGTTTAATGCTTACTAAGGATGTAAACATTCTTGGCACAAGGGCATCGCAGTTAATGTATGAAGGAGTAAAAGAAATATGTGATGATGCACAGTACAATGAGCTTGCAAGAACAATTGTAATTAAAAAAAAGGAAGTAGAAATTTCAAGTACCTATATTGCATTAGTAACAGGAGGAACTTCTGATATACCAGTAGCGGAAGAAGCGGCTATTACAGCAGAAATTTTTGGAAATAAGGTTGAAAGAATTTATGACGTAGGGGTAGCTGGTATTCATAGATTATTTGAAAATCTAGATGTTATTAGGCGCGCTAGGGTAGTTATTACTGTAGCAGGCATGGAAGGCGCTTTAACTAGTGTGGTAGGAGGCCTCGTGGATAAACCAGTTATAGCTGTCCCAACTAGCGTAGGCTATGGAGCTAGTTTTAATGGCCTTGCTGCGCTATTATCCATGTTAAATAGTTGTTCAAGTGGAGTTAGTGTTGTTAATATTGACAACGGCTTTGGAGCCGGATATTTAGCAAGCATTATTAATAAGTTATAATCATGATTTAATTTTTATAAGGTGTGGATTACGCTTATTCTAAAAATGGGGTATGAAGCACCTTTTTTACGTTACCAAATTTAACTTATTATAAAGATAAATTATAATCGTGATGGTGAAAGAATGTAGGAGTCTGTTAGCGAATTCTCTACTATCAGAACAGCCTACATTCTTTCACCATCATGGAGTGATTATATAGAGTTAGAATTATACACACTCTCATAAGCTTTAAGGGTATTAATTGCCGTATTCTCCCAAGAAAATTCACTTGCTCTTTTTAATCCCTTATAGCTCAATTCTTCCCTTAACTTATCGTTACTTAGCAAGCTTCCTATAGCTGAAGATATTTCTGAAATATCATAGGGATTTATTAAAATCCCTCCATCTCCAACGACTTCTGGAATAGAGGTAAGGTTAGATGCTATTACAGGAGTGCCACAATTCATTGCCTCTAGAGGAGGGAGTCCAAAGCCTTCGTAAAAAGAAGGATACACAAAAGTATCACAAGAGTTATAGAAAACGGGTAAATGTTCTTCTGGTACAAAACCAGTAAAAATAACATTAGAGTCTATATTCAATTCATTTGTAAGCTTTAGAAGCCTTTGGCTGGAATCCTTATAGCCACCTACAATAACTAAATTATAATTTTTGTTTAAATCTTTATATACTTTAGAAAAAGCAGTCAAGACGGAAGCCACATTCTTTCTTTCACTAAAACCACCTAGATAAAGTATAAATGGATCTGTTAAATTATACACATCCTTTAGAAAATTCTTGCAGAGGACTTTATCTAAAGGTGCATATTTTTTATCTGCAGCTAATGGAGTTACAAAAATCTTGTTTTCATTTATAGGGAAAAATTTAAGAATATCTCGCTTTGAAAATTCTGACACAGTTATTATTCCATCAGAACCACCTACGATTAAAGGCATCTCTTTTAGAAATTTTAGCAAATATCCTTTTCCTACAGTTTCTGGCATAACGTATGGAATTAAATCATGTATAGTGATTATTTTTCTGCAAGATATTTCATCACAAAAACCTATTCCATTTTGCGGCATATGATATATGTCTATTTTTTCCTTTGATAAGTTGGCTGGAAAATAGTGATCTTCAAAGAATCTTTGATGTTTTTTAGAGGTCATTATTATTTTGCAGTTTTCTTTTTTTATACTTTCATAATTATTACCTGACCAATAAACATTGTAGTTATTGACAGAATCTATGTTAATTAAATTTTTAAGTACATTTTCTGTATAAGTTCCTATACCAGTGCCACTATAGAAATTGATGCCTCTAGCATCAATTCCAATTCTCATAGTATTCACTCCTTAAAATTATTAGAAAAAAATGTATTCATAATTATATTATCTCATTTAAAAGATAATATATATTAATATATTATTTCAACTTAAGAAGTGTGCTATTTGCCTAAAGATAATTGTGCACAAATTATTCAGTGTGTTCATATACTACAATAGAACAATATTCGGAGGCATGCACTTGGAAATCCAGGAATTAAAGGATTTAGTAAAAGACAACTATTCCCTTTGTATTAATAATGTAGAGAAAATAAAAAATGTTTACAGAATAGAGACTGAAAATGAGATGTATTGCTTGAAAGTCATTAATTATGACTTTAAGCATTTTTTATTTATTATTGGTGCAATAAAACATTTACAGGGTAATGGTTTTCAAAAGATACCTCAAATTATTGCAACTATTGATAACAAGGACTATATAGCGCTTGAGAATAAATATGCTTATTTAACACCCTGGTTAAATGCAAGAGAATGCAATTATGATAATCCTGTAGAAATAAAATTATGCACCTCAAAGCTTGCAGACCTTCACAAAAAAAGTTTAAATTTTAAAGTTACACCTGATATGAACCCTAGAATAGGATGGCTCAAATGGATAGAAACTTTTAAAACTAGACAAAGGGAAATACTAGATTTCAAAAGAAGGATAAATGAAAAAGAATACATTACGGAATTTGATAAAAATTATTTAATAATAATGGAACAAGAATTGGCGCGGAGCAGTAGATCAATAAATAACTTATATAAAAGTGAATATATAAATAAAATGAAAGAGGAAATTAAACATAGGGGATTATGTCACCATGATTATGCTCATCATAATGTATTAATAGAAAAAAATGGACGCGTGAACATTATTGATTTTGATTATTGTATCTTAGACACTCATTTACATGATTTAAGTAGCCTGCTTATAAGAAGAATGAAAAATGGCAAATGGAGCCTAGATAATGCACTTTTTATAATGGACGAGTATAATTCTATAAATTCAATATATAAAAGTGATATAGATGTAATGGCAGCATTTATGGAATTTCCTCAGGAGTATTGGCAAACAGGAATCCAGTATTACTGGGAAAAAAAAGACTGGGGAGAAGAGTTTTTCTTAAAGAAACTTGAAAAGATTTATGAGGATAGGATAGATAGGCAAATTTTTATTGAGAAATTAAGAAAAATAAATTATGGGAGGTAGTATTGTGGGAAAAAGCAAAGATGATATGTACATGGAAGAAAGCGAAATGGAAATCATGCAGCCGCAGGAATCAACTGTAGAGGAATATGATATGAGACTTGACAACATGAAGGAGGAGGTTAAGAACCTTAAGAAAATACGAAAAAGACAAAAAAAACTTAGAGAGTTAGAATTAGAACAAAGAGAAATAATAAAGAAGATGGACAAAAATTATAAAAAGAATAGATAGTAAATTAATAGATCTAATTAGAGGTGGTGCCAGTGACAATAAGCATCTATAATGATTTTTCTGACTATATGGTGTTTAAAGGTATTAAAAAGGTAGATGCAATTGAATTTAAATATAAAAATATAGATGTAGACATAACTGAAGGATTAGTAATGGAGCAGTTCCGTGCGATTTATGATTTTCATCAAAAATCTTTGGGGTTTAATGGATATCTCAGGAGTAGGTTAAATAACAATACAGGGAAAATAATAGAAGAATATAAAATTTACATTAAAAAGCTGGCTTCTGATATAAATAACATTAAAAGAGATGAACCTAAAAATTCCTTTGAAAAATTAATTATTAAATATGGAGAAGGAGCTATAAAAAGGGGGGAAGAATGTATAAGAGAAGTATATCAAATGGACTATATAGGAATTATATCAAGAAGTATGAAGAAAACAGAAATATGCTTAGGAAATACAGATTTTCAAAACCTCCGAAAGAACGATTTTACTTATGTGGTTAGTTTTAAAGATTGTAGTTATAACATGGTGGAAATGGATTGTTTTATTTTGCTTAGTAAATTAAGAAGAAAAGGGGCGCAGCTTGATTTCCAAAGACTTGCTCGTGAATTCTGTTATATCGAAGGATTAGATGCAAATAGCTCAGAATTTCTAATAGCTTTAATTTCTTATCCACATGAATTTATGAAATGTTGCAATAAATATAGAGAAGGTAAAAATAAAGATCAGGAGGACAGGTTTTCTAAAAAGCTTTTAAAAGCCTTAACTCAAGATGGAGATTCCTTGTTTTAAATTAGAGAGGTCATAATAAAAACACAATATTTATTATCAAAGTGATAAATAGTTACAAAGGTATGATTTAAAGAGGTGAGGACATGTTAGACGTTAGATATAAAGATAAGACTTATTTAAGTAAATATGATTTAGACGTAAATTTATTTACCGAATTTGATTTATTGGTGAGCGATGTTATTCCAGTAAGGAAAGTATTTATTCTTAATACCGATAAAGGTGATAAGGTTTTAAAAAAAGTGAGCTACGGTGTTTCTCGACTTGAATTTATTAATTATGGTATTGAGTACATTAAAAACAATAATTTTAGTAGAATTATTGAATTCGAAAAGACAAAAAATAAACTTATATATGTTCCTTGGAAAGATGATATATATTGTATCATGAATTTAGTGGAAGGGAGGGAGTGTGAATATAGCAATCCAGTAGATGTTATGTTAACATCTAGAGCACTCGCTGAACTTCACAGGGCGTCGGAGGGGCTTATAAATGAAGAGGCCTTTGAAATGCTATTAGTAAAAAATCAAAAGCGGTATTTATGCGGTAGGATAATAAAAAATTTTAATGAAAAGTTAAGGGAACTTAGGTTTTTTAAAAGTATAGCGACGCTATATGAGAATAAAAATGAATTTGATTGTATATTTTTAGAACATGAAAAATATTATGAAGATAATATAATACAAAGCATAAAAATTTTGGATGGATCAGAGTATTTCAATTTATGCAGGGAAAAAGAAAAAATTGTATTTTGTCATCATGATTTGGCTCATCATAATATATTAATTAATATTGAGCAAGTATATTTCTTAGACTTTGATTATGCGGTGGTAGATTTAAAAATACATGATATTTGTAATTTTATAAATAAAGCCATTAAAAATTTTGCCTACGATATAGAAAAATGCCATAGCATTTTAAATGAATATATATCAGTAAATCCATTAGATCATAGGGAACTAGAGGTATTGTACGGTATGCTTAGCTTCCCAGAGGATTTTTATAGTATAGCAAGGGATTATTACACAAGGAAAAAACAGTGGAGTGAAGAGGTGTTTCTAAGCAGATTAAAAAGCAAAGTGGAATGCAGAGAAAATAGAGAAGAGTTTTTAGAGAGCTTTAAGAATTACTATAATTGTTAGCTGAAAATCCCCATATAGTGTTAAATATACTATATGGGGATTTAAAATTGCAGTACCGCAGGCGATGATTTAATAAGGCATCTTCATAAAACAACTAGTCACATACTAGCTGTTTTATGAAGATGAGAGGTAGTGTTATTTATTCAATAATATATTTTCATAAGCTTTTAGAGTATCTGCAGCGGTATGTTCCCAAGTTAGAGTAGAGGCTCTTTTTAAGCCTTTAGTTATAAGAGATTGCCTTAAGTTATTATCAAGGAGACCATTATACATTTTTTCACTTAAGTCAACAATATCATATGGATTTACAAGCAGCGTTGAATCCTTAACTATTTCTGGAATAGAGGTAACATTGGAGGCGATTACAGGCACGCCACAAGCCATTGCTTCAATTGGAGGTAATCCAAAACCTTCATAAAAAGAAGGATATACAAAGAGCTCACAAGCATTATACATGAAGGGGATATGGTCCATAGATATAAATCCTGGGAAAATAACACTATCTTCAATATTCAGCTCTTGTGCTCTTTTTTTATACACATCGTAAGATTTACCTTTGCTACCTGCAATGACGAGTTTCATATCTTTTTTTAATTTTGGTAAAAGGATGCTAAAAGACTCTAGAAGTCCAATAATATTCTTTCTAGGACTAAATCCTCCTATATATAGAATATAGTCTCCAGATATAGCGTAATTCTTCTCGATAATGGATTTACTAAGAGTTTTATCATAGGGTTTATAAATACCTTCACTAGCTAAATAAGTAACAAATATTTTTTCTTTTGGAAAGTTAAAAGTTTCAGCAATATCTTGTTTTGAATATTCAGATACAGTAATTATTCCATCGCACAGGGAAATAATATTGGGCAATTTTTCCTTAAAAATTTTTAAATATTGCTCGCCCACTGTTTCTGGCATTTTATAGGGAATAACATCATGCAACGTAATAACGAAGGGACAGTCTTTGTTTTCAGGTAATCCAATGCCATTTTGAGGAACGTGATATATGTCCATATATTTGTCTATTAATGGGTTAGGAATATTCACCTCATTCCAGAAGTTATTTTGATTTTCTTGTTTAATATTTTTTATGTGAAAATTTTCACTAAAAGGTATTTCAAGCATACAATCATTTGGTACAAAAAGCGAATAATCATTATAATTGTCTATTTTATTTAAAGAGTGAATTAGTTGGTAACAATAAGTTCCTATACCAGTTCCCCTGTACCATTTTGCAGCTCTTGCATCGATTCCAATTTTCATTTTAAGACTCCTTAAATACTGATTAATATATGAATATACTTTATTATATTAAAAGAAAGCATAAATGTTATTAAAACATATAAGAATATATTCTAAAAAAAAATATTAGTAATATAAATTATAAGGGGAGGGGATGAGTAACATGATGAGGGAATTTGAAATTGAAAGACAATATGGTATTAAAATAGAAAGTATACGTCCCAACAAGGGAGTATATCTTCTAAAGACAGACGACGGAGCTAAATGTCTAAAGAAAATTAATTATGGAACACAAAAACTTTTGTTTGTATACGGAGCTAAAGAACATCTTGTAAATAATGGATTTGACAAGGTGGATAGATATTTTTTGAATACTGAAGGAAATCCTTATGCCTTAGTTAATGAAGATATTTACACACTATCAAGCTGGATAGATGGTCGCGAATGTGATTTTCATAACGAGGAGGATTTAATTTCCGCTGCAAAAAAATTAGCTTATATGCATATTGCATCTAAGGGATATGAACCACCAGAAAATAGTAAACTAAAAACAGATCTTGGAAGATGGCCACATTTAATGGAAAAAAGAATAAAGTCTTTTGATAAAATGAAAGACATGATTAGAAAAAAGAAAAATTTTAAAACTGATTTTGATATTAATTACATTAAAAGTGTGGACGCTCAAAAGGAACTCGGCAAAAGAGCTATGGCAATACTCGATGATTCATTGTACTTTGATATATGTAGGCAAACAGAAGAAGAAAAAGGCTTTTGCCATCATGATTATACACATCATAATATTATTATTGATAAAAATAATGATGTTAACATAATTGATTTTGATTACTGCAAAAGAGAAGTGAAAGCATTTGATTTATCTAATTTTTTGATTAAAGTGCTTAAAAAGCAGGATTGGGACATAAAATATGCTGAAATAGTACTCCAGGCATATAGTAGTGTAAATCCTCTGTTAGAAGAAGAGTATCGACTTATATATGCATTTTTAGTATTTCCACAACGTTATTGGAGGCTTTGTAATAGATATTATTATAATGAAGTTACTTGGATTCAAAATACCTTTAACAAGAAGATGGAGGAGTTAATTTCTGAAAAAGAAAAGTGTATGGCATTTATTGAAGAATATAAGAAAGTCTTCAATCAGAGGTAGAGTACATTATGCTGTAAATATTATGCATACTATATATTAAAGTTATGTAGATATAATGTTTACATAACTTTTTTACTTTCACCTATTAACTATATTTTCATAATATATATTACAAGCTTAATATGGAGATGATATTTTGAAAATAGGAGATATTGTAGTAAGAAAATCTTACGGTGGAGATATTACATTTAAAATAATAGACATTATGTCCGTAAGTAATAGGTCGGTGTATTTACTTAAGGGAATAAATTTAAGGATTGAAGCAGACTCTTTAGGTGAGGATTTACAATTAGTATCAGAAAATAAAATTGGTGAAATTGACAAGGTCTTTAATAAAAAAGTAAATGCAGCTATTAAAAAGGTATTAATGAGTAGGATTAAAGGAACCAGAGGGTCCACCATAGATATTAATGGTAAAATGAAAGATATACAGTTAAAACAAGAAAAATACAAAGAATACAAAGAATATAAAAACAAAGAAATGGTTTTTGGAAGACCAGGAAAAATACTACATGTTGATGGGGATGCGGAATATCTAGAGGTTTGCCTAAAAACTTATAAACAGTTATCTTTAGATGCTGTAGGAAGAGTAATATCAGAAGTAAATCAACCAAATGAAATAGTAAATTTAGTTAAAGAAGTTAAACCAGATATAGTAGTAATTACGGGGCATGATGGTATGGTAAAAGGAATAACTGATTATGTAAATTTAAATAGTTACAGAAACTCAAAGTACTTTGTAGAATCTGTTATAGCTCTTAGATCTTATAATAGTAACTATGATGATTTGGTTATATTCGCAGGAGCATGTCAATCTTGTTATGAGGCGATTTTAGATGCGGGTGCTAATTTTGCTTCTTCTCCAAATCGTGTCTTAATCCATTGCTTGGACCCTGTTCTAGTAGCGGAGAAGATAGCCTATACAAATATAGAAAATGTTGTAGCCATAGAAGACGTTATACAGAACACTATAACAGGACTAAAGGGTATAGGCGGATTACAAACTAGAGGTAAATATAGAGAGGGATTTCCTAAGTCTCAGTATATATAGCTTAGGCAAGGAATCCTCAAGAAATACATGCATATTGTTTTTAACGCCTGAATGAACTCCCATATTTTGTATGGGAGCTTTGTTTATAAAACTGAATATATATATAATTAAAGGAGATACTATTAAGGTTAGTATTTAAAAGGTTACGCAATTTTAATGTATTAGTGTATTATAATGTGAAGATGCATAAAACAGAGAAAAATCAATTCACTGTAGAATAATCTATAAAAATGTACTTTGTTAACATATAATTAACATTGACAAAATTGTTATATTAGTGATAAAATAATAAGTTTGCTTGACAAATATAAATATACCGTGTATAATATAAAATGTGGAGAGAAGGTGTTTACTTGGAACAGATAAATGTACTGACTTCAATAAAAGATGAAATTGAAAGTCATGTTGGCGAAAGAGTAACATTAAAAGCTAATGGTGGAAGACGAAAGATTCTTGTAGATAATGGAGTTATTGAAAAGACCTATACAAGTATTTTTGTTATTAGATTAGAAAATGACACCCGCAGAACCGTGACATATAGTTATTCAGATGTTTTAACAAAAACAGTTCAAATAGTTTTTGCAGGATAAAACGATACTGTACCTCGGTATCGTTTTTTACATTTATAAATTAGCAGGGCACATATTATTTAGATATATTCCGTTATTAATAATGGCGGATATCTAAATAATATGTGCTTTTTTTTATTTTAACGACATTTCAGCTGCGCAATGATGATTTAATGTAAAATTATGATGAATTTTGTAATACGAATAAAAACATGGAATATCATATTTTCCTTACTACTTCTATATATATTAATAGTAGGTATTTTAAGAGGGTAACAATTCATAAGTGTTGCCACAATAGAAATACAAGGAGGTATAGTATGGAGATAAATTTAATAAGAGAAAATATAGAGTATGAACAACTGCTAGGAGAAAATACTGCGGATACTGTAGTAAAAGAAGAATATGTAATTCCGGATACTCATCCAGACGTTAGAGAAATTCTTATGTTAGATGTTAAGGCCGTTATAAACTCTAAAGAAATAATTGAAGATAAGGTATATTTAGAGGGGCAACTTCAATATAATGTACTTTATATTTCAAAAGATCAAGAACGTACTGATGTGGAAAATGTTGTATATAGTTCCAAATTTTCAAATACAATAGATATAATGGGCGCGATGCCTGAAATGCTTTGTGATGCTGAGTGTTTTGTAGAACATATGGAGTGTAAAATAGTTAATGAAAGAAAAATATGTCTAGAAGGTATTTTGAAATTAAAATCTGAAGTGTATAAAAGTTTTAGTTTCCAAATAGTTAAAGATATCGAAGCTGTAAAGGATGTTCAATATTTAAAAAATCCAACTAGCATAGATAAAGTTACAAAGAGTTTTAATGGAGAGCTTATTGGTAAAGGCAATATAAAAGTTCCAATGGACAAACCGGAGATTGCTAAAGTTATAAAATATGATGTTAATATTCACAAAAAAGAAGTAAAGTTATTTGACGGAAAAATTCAAATCAATGCTTTTGCTTGTATTAATATGATGTATAAGGGGAAAGACAGCAGGGAATTGTTTTATATCGAGCAGGAAGTTATGTTAAATAAAGAGTTGGATTCCCAAGATGTAAATCCTTATATGGACAATTATACAGACTTTAGGGTAGATGCTATGGGATTTGACATTAAGGAAGATGATTTAGGAGAAAAAAGAATTGTTGATGTAGAGTTTTTGATAAAAACCAATACAAGGGCTATGCACAAAGAAGAAGTGGATATGATTGAAGATGTTTATTCACCAACTACAAAGCTTGAGATGGATAAAAAAGATTATGGACTTAATGTAATGCAAGGACAATTATTAACTGAGACCTTAGTTAAGGGAGATATAGAATTAAATAATACTATGGCAAAACCTAGCAAGGTTATTATGTGTAATGCTAGCGTTTGCGTAACAGACAAAAAAGTCATTGAGGATAAAGTTATAATTGAGGGTATAATGAATGTAACCGTACTATATAGAAGCGATGATGAAGAAAAATATCTTTCTGCTGTGTCAGAGGAGATTCCTTTTACTTGTGGGGCAGAGATATTAGGCACTAAGATAAATATGAGCAGTGTGTGTAAGGTAACACTTGAAAATATAAATGCAGATATTGAGGTTGGAAATATAGCAATTAGAGCTGTGGTAAAAGTATATACAAGAGTAAATTATATGGTACAAAAGAAATTTTTAGTTGACGTTTACCCAATAGAGGCCGAAGTACCTAAGAAAAAAGCTAGTATTACCATTTATGTAGTTCAATCTGGCGATACTTTATGGAAAATTGCTAAAAAGTATAATACTACAATGCAAGAAATTGCAAGGGTTAACGGAATAGAAGAGCCTAATGTTATAAAAGTTTCACAAAAACTTATAATACCGGGTAGAATAATTATATAGGCACATTTTAATAAATAGCAAGTCAGTATACTAGTATATTTGACTTGTTATTTATTTTACATGTGCATTATTTAAAATTATATGTAGCAATATTAAATTTGTTGTAATATACTAATTTTATTAACAATATTTCACAAGGAAAAGCTAATCTTATATAAGTCTCTGAATTCCTAAGGAGGAATAAACAGTTATTCATTAATTAAGCGGCTTTAGTGGATTCACAATAAAGAGTTGGAGGAAAATCATGTTAGTAAAAGCTTATGGAAAAATAAACATATCTTTAGATATAGTAGGTAAAAGAGATGACGGATATCATTTGCTCAAAATGATTATGCAGAACGTAGATTTATATGATTCTATGTCCTTTCAAAAATGCGATAAAGGTATTAATATAAGCTGTAATAAACCTTACATACCTACAGATGAGAAGAATTTAGTATATAAAGCTGCAAAACTTTTTATAGACACTTATAATATTAGTGAAGGTGTAAATATATATCTCAAGAAAAATATTCCAGTAGCTGCGGGTATGGCAGGTGGAAGTGCAGATGCAGCAGCTGTTTTTAAAACATTGAAACAGTTATTCGAAGTAGATATAGACGACAATGAACTTATGAAATTAGGTGTCAAGATAGGCGCAGACGTCCCTTATTGTATAATGGGAGGAACTGCACTGTGTGAAGGGATAGGGGATATTATTACCCCGCTGGCATCTTTTAAAAACCAAATTTTAGTATTGGTTAAGCCTAATTTTGGAGTATCCACCAAAGAGGTTTATAAAAACTTAGATATTAGTAAAATCTTTAAGCATCCAAATACAGAGGCGTTAATAAAAGCTATGGAAGAAGAGAAATTAGAAGATGTATGTAACAGTATGAAAAATTTACTTGAAAATGTTACCCTTAGAAAATATCCAGTTCTCAAAAGAATAAAAGAGGATATGATTAGAATGGGTGCAATGGGAGCAATGATGAGCGGCAGCGGTCCCACAATATTTGCTTTCTTCGATGATATGTTAAAAGCTCAAAGATGTTATGATAAATTTAAAACTCAATATAAAGAAGTATATATAACAAGAACCATCTAAAATTAGTTTTACAGTAAAATATAAGAACGTGGAAAAGCATTTGTGCTTTTTTACGTTTTTTTATTTTCCTGTGCCTAAGTGAATATTTTCTGCAAGTGTCGTTAAAACTAGCTTAAGCGAAGTGAAATCAATTTGCTTACGTATAAAGTTTTATAATTTATTTTTTTACTAATTAGAATAAAGCAGGGAGAAAAATAATGAAAATTTTAGACATATTTGATGTATATTTTTTAATAATGATGGTGATACAAGGTTCAGTTGTACTTACGGTGGACGCAAGAAGTTTTAAAAAATTAGGTAATGACTGTATTAGTAAAAAAGCACGCATCTTAGGATTTTTAGCAATTATTATAGCTGTTATTCTATTTATACTAAGGGTTATATTCTAATGACATTTCAGGTGAGGATTTAATCGAATTTAAGCGCCTAATGTAATGATTTAAATTAATGCAAATTTTACATATATAAGGATGTGAAGCAATATGAGAGAGATAATTGATGATAAAATTCAGCTTGAAGCTGAAAAAAACATAGAGTACTTGAAAGAACTTTTAAAAGATAACTCCGATGTGATTTTTAGAACTTTCAATGTAGGAGATTGGAAAGCTGCAATAGTTTATATTGACGGAATGGCAGATAAACTTCTATTAGACCATTATGTTTTAGAGCCATTAATGTTATGTTCAAAGGGAATAGAGAAAACGAAGCAAATAAAAGACAATATACTTTCAGTGACTGATATGCACGAAGTAAAGAAATTAAGTGAAGGAGTTAATGCAGCCCTTTCAGGGGACACATTAATGTTTATAGATGAGTTAAACTGCGCTTATGTTATTGCAACACGTTTTTGGCCTGTTCGAGGGGTAGGTGACCCGTCTGGTGAAACGGTAATTAGAGGAGCACGAGACGGATTCACAGAAACTGTAAGATTTAACACTGCTTTAATAAGAAGGCGAATTAGAGATACAAGGTTAAGAGTTAAACCTAAAGCTATAGGAGCTAGATCTAAGACTGACGTGGCAATTATGTACATTGACGATATAGTCAATAAAGAAGTACTAGAGGAGCTAAATCGGAGGGTAGATAAAATAAACATTGATGCAGTTTTTGATTCTGCTTATATTGAGCAGCTAATAGAGGATAATAAATATTCTCCCTTTCCACAAATACAAAGTACAGAGAGGCCAGATGTAGTAGCGGCGGCGCTGTACGAAGGTAGGGTAGCGCTAGTTGTAGATAATTCTCCCTTTGTAATTATTGTTCCAGCAACCTTGCCTAATTTATTTCAGTCCCCTGATGATTATTATCAAAGGTGGATGCATAGTTCTATGGTTAGATTTATTAGGATACTTTCTATATTTATATCTCTTACTGCACCGGCACTTTATGTAGCAATCACATCTTTTCATACAGCTATAATACCTACTAAATTAGCCTATGCTATAGCAGCTTCTAGGGAAGGAGTGCCATTTCCGGCATTTGTAGAAGCTATAATTATGGAATTGTTTTTAGCTCTTCTTATGGAGGCTGTTGTTAGGTTGCCAAGGCCTATTGGAGCAACTATTGGTATTGTAGGAGGCCTTATTATAGGTCAATCTGCAGTGAGTGCAGGAATAGTTAGTCCCATTATGATAATTATTGTGGCAATTACCGCTATTACTACATTTGTAACTCCTAATTATGAAGTTACTGCGGCTTTTAGACTTGTGCGATTTTTCCTTATTATCGCTTCGGCGATTGTAGGTTTTTATGGGATAGTGATGGGGCTAATTGTAATTCTCATTCATCTAGTTAGAATGAAAAGTTTTGGAATACCTTATTTAGCACCAATGGTGGATACTAATATTGCGGATTTAAAAGATATGTATATTAGAGCGCCAATATCTCAGTTAAAAGAAAGGCCTAAATACATGAAAACTGGAGATAAGGTAAGACAGAAATAATTCGTATCATCTTTTATGTGGAGGGAAAGTGTTATTATGCAAGACAAAAAAAATATTGGAGATTTTGGTTTATTTTCAACTTTAGTGGTAGCGATGGTAGGTATAGGAATATTTTCTTGTCCAAAGGAAGTAATAGATAAAGTAGGTAGTGACGCTTGGATAGTTACTCTAACTTCAGGAATAGTAATTTTTTTATTACTATATCTTATATACTTGGTTATGAAAAAAAATGATTTTCAAGATCTTACTAATATATTACAGAATAATTTTGGTAGATTCCTTGGAGGGGTATTCGCTATTATTTTTGCAATTTATAGTATATTTATTGTGTCTCTTGGGATGAGAGAATTTGTTGAAGTAATTAGACTATTTTTATTAAGGCGGACTCCGTCAGAATTTATATTGATGACCACTATTTTAACAGGCACCTATTTAGTTAGAGGCGAAATAGGTGATTTAGTTAAATTTAATGAGATTTCCTTCTGGATTATGTTCATTCCAGCTTTTGCAGTATTCATACTTATCGCAATAAATGCAGACTTTACAAAGCTATTACCAGTACTTAATAATCAACCTAACAATTACTTTAGTGCTTCTAGATATGCACTATTATGTTTTGGGGGATTTGAAATAGCCTATCTTATTCTTCCTTATGTTAAGAATAAGAAAAATTCATCCCGTGTTCTAAGAAAGAGTATTATGTTTGTATCGATTTTTTATATAATTGTAATGATACTTGTTTTAGCTGTGTTTTCTAAAGCACAGAGTAGGATTTTATTATGGCCAACTATTTCTATGATCAGGTCTTTATTTATACCGGGCACATTTATAGAGCGTTGGGAAGGAATAGTAATGGCACTGTGGATACTTTTTTATTTCACTACCTTTGTTAACACCTATTTCTTTTCCAGTGAGATTGTAAAAAATGTATTTAAATTAAAAGATATTAAAATTTCTTCGCTTTTAATTATGCCTATTATTTACGTCATAGCATTATACCCAGAGAATATAGCAGAAGTTTATACGCTTCAATTCAAAACTGCTCCTGTTCTATGCACTGCTATATTTGTTTTTGTAATCTTACCCATACTTATACTGCTCATGGGTAAAGTTAAGGTTAAACGTAAAGGGAGGAGGAGAAGTACAGATGAAATTTAAGGTGGGTTTACCCATTATCCTAAGCTGCGTTTTACTTAGCGGATGCTGGGATAAAGTAGAAATAGATAGGCTTAATTTCATATCTACTATAGCTATTGACCCAGGACAAGATATTGGTAAAGAAAAGGAGTTAAAAAGCATTAACTCAAAAGAGCCCTTTGCTGAGGGGCAGATTAAAAAAATTAATGTAACCTATGGATTTCCAGATATGAGTATGCTAGGGGCTGGGAAAAGTGGAAGCGCGCAGGAAAAATACATTAATACCCAGGCTTACTCTATGGAAGATGCATCCTCAGAAGCTATGGCTAAAAGTAGTAGGGACATATATATGGGGCATACTAAGCTACTTATATTAAGTAGCAATTTATTAGAATATAAAGATACTGTGAAAGAGATAGTAGATTATCTGCAAAGGAATCCTAATATAAATAGGATGATGGATATCGTTGTCTCGGATGGCAAAGCTGAAGACTATATGAAATTCAAACCTATGACGGAAAACAGCACTCAATATTATATTTCTGGACTTATGGCTAACAGTAAAAGAAATTCAAGGATTATGAGCATAAATTTAAATGAATTCCTTATTCTTTTAAGTGAAAATGGGAATGCGTTATTGCCTAGAATAACTTTAGAAAAGGAAAAAAATGAATTGATTTTAACTGGTGCAGCTATAATTAACAATTATAAATTAAAAGGATATTTTACTCCATTAGAACTAATGGACATACAACTTCTAAGTGGTAAGTTTAACATTGGAAAGAAAGTTATTTACATTGATGGACACCCTGTTGATTATATAATCAACGGATATGAAAGGAAAATCAGGGTGGAGGAAGAAGGGGATAAGTTAGTCATTAATATAGATTTAGGCCTAGAGGGGCAGATAAATGGATACTATGTAGATAAGAAAATACTGGGAAAAGAGGAACTGAAAATTTTGCAGAATACTTTTAATAGCTCAATTAGTGTAGAGTGTGAAAAAATCATGAAAATTGCTATAGGTGAATTTGGAATAGACCCCTTTGGTGTGCGCGAAAATATTGAAAAGTTTAAACCCTCTTTATGGAATAAAATAGAAAAGGATTGGATTGACAAATATAAAAGTGCAATAGTTAAGGTTACTGTTAATACTGAGATAAGAAGAATCGGAGCAGTTCAGTGAATATAATTACACAATATGGTAATAATTCTAATATAAATTATTGTATTCAGGGGGGATAACCATGAAAAAATTTATATTAACCAGTATTACTATAATTATTATAATCTCCATAGTTTTAAATGGCAGTAACGTAGCTACGCAAGCTACTCAAAGTGATATTGCTTGTAAACTTATAAGATTTCATGTAATAGCTAATAGTGATAACAAAATAGATCAAGGGCTAAAATTAAAAGTAAGAGATTCTGTTTTAAAATATGTATCACCAAAACTTGTGGATTGCAAAAATATATATGAGTCAAGAGAAATTATAAATAATGAAGATAAAAATATTAAAAAAATTGCTCAAAATGTTATAAATAAAAATGGATTTAAATATTCAGTATCTACAACCATGTCACAGGAAAATTTTCCAGTTAAAACTTACGGAAATATTACTTTACCTCAAGGAAAATACGAAGCTTACAGAATAATTATTGGAAGCGGTAGCGGTCAAAACTGGTGGTGCGTTATGTTTCCACCATTATGCTTTGTGGATATTACAAAAGGAAATGTATCCTACCAAAAAACTGAGAGTGAAATGAAACAAGTATTATCAGATGATGAATATAAGTTTGTAGATAATACTGTAAATGACAACAATAAAATAGTTGTGAAATTTAAACTATTAGAAATTTTTAATAAATTATTTAGTTAAATAAAATATATAGAAAACTACTAGTAGATACCAAGCCATAATTGGTATCTACTAGTGAGGAATTCCAGGAGGGAAATATATGAAAATGCTAAAGAAAAGAATATTGTATACAAGTGCTGTAACTATAATTGTTGTATTTTCAACTACTTTTGCTATACTAATGTTTTTGGAACGGTTAGATTATAGAAATTATCTTCAAGGACAATACAGTAAAAATATGTATGAACTTATAAGCTCTGTACAAAACATAAGAATAAATCTAGGCAAAGCTGCTATTGTGGGTTCTAGAGAACAGAGTATAGTGGTGTTTGAAGAAGTTTTCAGATATTCTGCTACTGCAAACGATAAATTACATTCCTTGCCAATAGAACAATCAGTTGTTGGGGACACTAGTGAATTTTTAACTCAAGTAGGAGATTTCTGTTATAGTTTAGCCAAAGCAACATCGGAAGGAAAGGAACTGAGTGTTAAGGAATATGGAGTAATTGACGAATTAGAAAGGCAATCATATACACTCCAAGAACAATTAAATGGAGTGCTTTCTGATATAAATGATGGTAAAGTGAAATGGGGAGAGATTAGAAAAAAAAGTACTTTTGCATTTGCAAAAGTAGGGGATGATCTTGTAAATGAAAAATTTAAGGGTATACAAAAACAAATAGTTCAATACCCAGCACTAAATTATGATGGGCCTTTTTCTGATAATGTGTTAGAAATAAAGCCTAAAATAATGTCTCAAAAAGAGGTAAGTCAAAGTGAAGCAGCTAAAACAATAAAAAATATATTTGGCGAAGATAAAATAGAAAGCATAGAAAATAAAGCAGTACAAGGGAAAACCAGGATACCATCCTATACCTTTTACGTGATGTTTAAAGGGCGAGATAAAGGAGAACCTAAAACAGTAATAGAAGTAAGTAAAAACGGAGGAAGAATAGTATATTTATTAGATAATAGGACTATAGGGAAAAAAGCTATAGATATTAATAAGGCAATAAAAGGTGGAAGTGTGTTTATTGGTAAAATAGGATATAAAAATATGGAGCCTACCTATGCGCTAAATTATGAAAATACAGCAGTAGTAAGTTATGTATATAATCAAGGCCAGGTAGCTGTTTATCCAGATCAAGTAAAGCTTAAGATTGCACTAGACGATGGTAGTATTATAGGAATAGAATCTGAAAAATTTTTAGTGTCTCATGTTGAAAAAAGACAAATAGTTAAGCCTAAGATAACTGCAGTAAAAGCGCAAGAAAGAGTTGGTAAGCGTCTGAAAATTAATAAAATCAGCTTGGCGATTGTACCTACTGAGATGAATAAAGAGGTTTTATGCTATGAATTTTTAGGCTCATATAAGGAGAAGAACTTTATAGTATATATTAATGCTGACACTGGGTATGAGCAAAAAATAATGGAAATAATCGATACTCCTAATGGGAAATTAACTATTTAGATATATAAGGGCTAAGAGGTTGCAAAGGCTGCCTTGTTAAAGAGAGGATATATTGCATAATGTGCACATATATCCTCTCTTCTATTGAATTATTTTAGATTTACCATTATAATTTGGGGTGGACTTAGGATTTAGAGCTTAAAAATTAAAATACAAAGTAATAGATAAAAATGATATAATATAATAATGAATTTATTTAGTAAACTTATGTTTTTATTATTCATAAACTAGTTATTATGGTTATAAGGAGAGATGATAGATGAAAAAGAAAATAGCAGTATTATTTGGCGGACAGTCTACAGAACATGAGGTTTCTAGAGTTTCAGCAACAGCAGTATTGAAAAATATTGATCAAACAAAATATGACATATACCCTATTGGAATAACCAGAGATGGGTTATGGTTTCAATATACCGGAAAATTAGATAACATAGAAAGTGGAGAATGGGAAAAGGACCAATTTTTTAAAGTGCCGCAGGGACAAAAGTTTTTATTTAATAAAGACGTAGATGTAGTATTTCCGGTATTGCATGGACTTTTTGGAGAAGATGGCACTATTCAAGGTATGTGTAAATTATTAGATGTTCCTTGTGTGGGACCAGGGGTGATGTCTTCTGCTATTTGCATGGATAAAATATACACAAAATATTTATTAGAAAACTTTAATATTAAACAAGCGGATTACGTGGTAATTAATGCACATGAATATGCAAAAAATAAAGATATATTAATAGAAACAATAGAAAAGAAGTTGGGCTATTGCGTATTTATTAAACCATCTAATAGCGGGTCCTCTGTTGGTATAACAAAAGCACATAACAGAGAAGAGCTTATACTAGGAGTAGAAGAAGCACTAAAATATGATAGAAAAGTTTTAGTTGAAAAGGCTATAAATGCAAGAGAAATAGAGGTGGCTGTACTGGGAAATGATTACCCAGAAGCATCTATACCAGGAGAAGTAATACCAGCCAAAGAGTTTTATGATTATGAAGCTAAATACAAAAGCGAAGCATCTAAAATTTTAATACCAGCAACACTTAGTGAAGCTAAGCTACAGACGATTAGAGAGCAAGCTATAAAAATTTATACAATACTAGATTGTGCGGGTATGGCAAGAGTGGATTTTTTAGTAGATAAAGAAACGGAAGATATCTATTTAAATGAGGTTAATACTATACCCGGGTTTACTAAAATAAGTATGTACCCTAAAATGTGGCAAGCCACAGGAAAGACTTATGGTCAGCTTATTGATGAGCTTATTGAACTGGCTATAGAAAGAAACAATAAATAATAGTTTTATTAGTATCTAATAAAATTTAATAATAAAAGGAGGAGTTTTATGACAACAGCTTTAGCTATGGTTTCTGGAGGCCTGGATAGCATCCTTGCAGCAAAACTTGTAAAAGATCAGGGTATAGAAGTTATAGGCATATGCTTTAGATCATACTTTTTTAATGAAGAAAATGCATTAAAAATGGTTAAACAAATCGATATACCCTTAGTAATTGTAGACTTTTCAGAAGAACATTTTGCGATGGTGAAAGATCCAAAACATGGTCATGGTAAAAATATGAATCCTTGTATCGACTGCCACGCTATGATGATGAGATATTGTGGAGAGTTATTAGAAAAATATCATGCGGACTTTATCATAACAGGCGAAGTTTTAAATCAAAGGCCTATGTCTCAAAATAGGTCAGCTTTAGATATAGTGAAAAATGAATCTGGAATAGGACATAAAATTTTAAGGCCCTTATGTGCTAAAAATCTTAAACCAACTGAAATGGAGATAGATGGTTTAATAGATAGAGAAACTCTTTTGGATATAAGTGGTAGAAATAGAAAAATCCAAATGGAACTAGCAGAAAAGTGGGGGATTAAAGACTATCCGTCGCCAGCTGGCGGTTGTAAACTTACGGAGCCAAATTATTCTGTAAGACTTAGGGAACTCATAGAGCATAAAGAGGGTGCATCTAAAAATGATCTAGACTTATTAAAAATAGGAAGACATTTTAGGTTATCTAAAGATGCTAAAATTATATCTACTAGAACGCAGGAAGAGGGAGAATTATTAAAACCGCTTTTAAGGTCTGAAGATTTAATATTCCAAACTAGTGACTACAATGGTTCTACCATTGTTATAATTGGCAAAGCCACAAATGAAGATATTGAGTTGGCGGCTAAAGTTTCAGGAAGATATTGTAAGGGTAAGGACGAAAAAATTATATCTGTTAATTATGGCAAATATGGTGAACCTTTAAATAATTCTATAGAGATAGTGCCTGCAACAGAGGAAGAAATAAACAAATATATTTTAAATTAGTGAGGAGCAAGATTATGAAGAAAAATGCAGTAATTTCAATTGTTAGCAAACAGTCTGACAATGAAGAGGTTGGAGATGCTATTGAGGTAGTGACACCTGGCGAATTTTATAAAAAAGATAATTGTTATTATGCTATATACGAAGAGACGGAGATTTCAGGAATGAAGGGAACTACTACAACATTAAAAATTGATGAAGAACATTTTACCCTTATAAGAACTGGAACTACTAATACAGAAATGAAATTTAAAAAATATGCAAGGGATTTAACGCTGTACAATACGCCTCATGGCGCGTTAGACCTAACTGTAGATACTAGGGAGTTAAAGATGAACGTGGATAGTAATGGTGGAGATGTATTTATAGATTATGATATGATAATAGGAAATCAACAAATTTTAAGTACAACTTTGAAAATTAGTATTAAAGCACAATAGTAATTAAGGGGCTGTGCCAAAAGCCAAGTTTCTGTGATTTTATAGAATATAAATTACATTTTAAATGAAAAAAGCTATGAAATATAGGCTAAACACCTTAATTTCATAGTTTTTATTTGTTTAGATTATTTATTTTGTAATAACAATTTTATATAATAAAATTCTCCAAAAAAAAGAAAACCAAAAAAAACACTGGTTAATGATAAAAAAGTGTGATAAGATATTATTATTGTTTTTGAAAATAAATATACCAGTTTACTATACGATTCTATTTATAGGGTAATTTCTATTATAGAGTTATAAACAACATCTGTCAAGCTATATTTAGAAAAATAAGTATAAATTTTTTAAGGGTATTTATAGAGGTATGTATTAACAATATTAGAGGAAAATAAGAATATATAAGTAAAGTAGGAAATAAAACATAGGAGGAACAATTATGAGCACTAAGTACATATTTGTCACAGGTGGGGTAGTCTCATCTCTAGGAAAAGGAATAACAGCAGCATCCTTGGGTAGGCTTTTAAAGAATAGAGGATTAAAGGTTTCTATTCAAAAATTCGACCCGTATTTAAATGTAGACCCAGGCACCATGAGTCCTTATCAGCATGGAGAGGTTTTTGTTACAGATGATGGAGCGGAAACGGATTTGGATTTAGGACATTATGAGAGATTTATTGATGAAAATTTAAGTAAGAGTAGTAATGTAACTACAGGAAAAGTATATTGGTCAGTTATATCAAAAGAGAGAAGAGGAGACTATTTAGGTGGTACAGTACAAGTGATACCGCATATAACTAATGAGATAAAAGAAAGAGTTTATAGAGTGGCTAAAGAAAAAGATGTAGATGTGGTTATAACTGAAATTGGTGGAACTGTTGGAGATATTGAGTCACTACCGTTTTTAGAGGCTATAAGACAGGTGAAATATGAAGTAGGAATAGAGAACGTTTGCTTTATTCATGTTACATTGGTGCCATATTTAAAAATGGCAGGAGAACTTAAAACGAAACCTACTCAACATTCTGTAAAAGAGCTTAGAAGTATAGGCATTCAACCAGACATTATAGTATGTCGTTCTGAAAAGGAAATATCTGATGATATGAAGGCTAAAATTGGGCTATTTTGTAATTTAGAAGCAGACTCAGTAATTCAAAACTTGGATGCTGAGAACTTATATGAAGTACCGCTTATGCTTCATAAAGAAGGCTTAGATACTCTAGTGTGTAAAAAATTAAAACTAAATTGCCACGAAATAGATAATGCTGCGTGGATTTCCATGGTAGGTAGATTAAAGAATTTATCTGGAAATGTGAAAATAGCATTAGTTGGTAAATATGTGGAACTTCATGATGCATATATTTCTGTTGTGGAAGCATTAAGTCATGGAGGTCTTCATAATGATGCTAATGTAGAGATTAAATGGGTAGATGCTTGCGATGTAACTTCACAAAATGCCGGCGAAATATTAGGGGATGCTAATGGCATATTGGTTCCAGGAGGATTTGGTGACAGAGGAATAGAAGGAAAAATAGAGGCTACAAGATATGCTAGAGAAAATAAAGTGCCATTTTTCGGGATATGCCTTGGTATGCAATGTGCGGTTATAGAATATGCAAGAAATGTGGCAGGCCTAGAAGGAGCTAATAGTTCAGAAATTGATGTAAAGACTGAGTATCCTGTAATAGATTTAATGCCGGATCAAAAGGATATAGATGAAAAAGGTGGCACTATGAGACTAGGGTTATACCCATGTAAATTAACAAAAGATTCTAAGGCCCATGAGGCCTACAATGATGAAGTGATATATGAAAGACATAGACATAGATATGAATTTAATAATGAGTATAGGAAAACAATAACTGATGCAGGACTTTTGTGTACGGGAACAAGCCCTGATGAAAGATTAGTAGAAATAGTTGAAATTAAAGATCATCCTTGGTTTGTTGGAGTTCAGTTTCACCCAGAACTTAAATCTAGACCTAATAAGCCACATGCACTATTTAAGGATTTCATTAAGGCGTCATTAGAACATATTAAATAATATTAAAATATATCCTATAAAGTAGATAAATAAAAGTCTATTTTATAGGGTATTTTTATGTAATTTAAAATAAAAACAATATGATTTTAAGCGGATGTGAAAATTCACATAAAATATACTAAGTAACAGTAAACGTGAAAAATATCTATGTGATTCAACTCTATTGTATACGTAAACATTAGATGCTAAGATAAAAACATCAAAGTGCTAATCATTAAAAAGTATATGAGATTCTGATTATGAAGAAATAAATACGAGGAGGAAAAAAATTATGATGCAGAAAATCCAACGTTTTGGTGGAGCCATGTTTACGCCAGTATTATTATTTTCATTTTCAGGACTAATGGTTGCTCTAGCGATTTTACTTAAAAATCCTGATATAGTAGGTTCGATAGCAACAGAAGGAAGTATGTGGTATAACATATGGTACATAATAGAACAGGGAGCATGGACAGTATTTAAGCAATTACCATTGTTATTCGTATTAGGGCTTCCAATAGGACTTGCAAAAAAGAATCAAGCTCGTGCTTGTTTAGAGTCATTTGTATTATACACTACCTTTAATTATTTTATGGCAGCAATGCTTAAATTATGGGGACCAAGTTTTGGTGTGAATTATTCATTAGAAGTTGGTGGCACAAGTGGACTAGCGATGATATCAAATATAAAAACCTTAGATCTAGGAATGGTTGGAGCAATACTAATTGCGGCTATTGTTGTATATTTGCATGACAGGTTTTTTGATACTGAACTGCCAGATTATCTAGGAGTATTTAAAGGTTCATCACTTGTATGTATAGTAGGATTTTTTGTTATGATTCCTGTAGCATTAATATTATGCTTCATATGGCCTAAGGTTCAAATTGGAATTGGTTCAATGCAGGGATTTTTAAAGACTTCAGGAATAGTGGGAGTATGGGTATATACATTCCTAGAGCGTATTTTAATACCAACAGGGTTACATCATTTTATTTATACACCATTTATATTTGGACCGGCAGTTGTTAGTGATGGAATAGCAGCTTATTGGCCTGCTCATATAAAAGATTTCTCAACTGCAGCTCATACATTGAAACAAATGTTCCCTCAGGGAGGATTTTCATTACATGGATTATCAAAGGTTTTTGGGTGCATAGGAATAGCAGCAGCTATGTACGCAACAGCAAAACCATCAAAGAAAAAAATTGCAGCGGGGCTTTTAATACCAGCAACATTAACAGCGGTACTTGTAGGAATTACTGAACCACTTGAATTTACATTTTTATTTGTTGCACCAGTATTGTTTTTAGTACATGCATTGCTTGCAGCAACATTATCAGCCACATCATATGCATTTGGAGTATCAGGAAATTTTGGAAATGGATTAATAGACTGGGCAGTTCAAAATTGGATTCCGTTATTTAAATATCATCCAAGAACTTATATAACCCAAATAGTAATAGGACTAATATTTACAGCAATTTACTTTATTGTTTTTAGATTTTTAATACTAAAGTTTAATTTCAAAACTTTAGGGCGTACAAATGATGAAGATGGTGAAGAGAAATTATATAAAAAAGCTGATTATAAAGCTAAAAAAGATGGAATAAAAGAAGATTCTAGGGATATTAAAGCGAAAGCATTTTTACAAGCATTAGGTGGAAAAGAGAATATTCAAGATGTAACTAATTGTGCTACAAGACTTAGGGTTACAGTAAAAGATCCATCTTTAGTTCAGGAAAGTAAGGTTTTCGTAAAATTAGGGGCTCATGGACTTGTTAATAACGGAAAAGCGGTGCAAGTTATAGTGGGGTTATCAGTACCACAAATAAGAGAAAGATTTGAAGCACAATTATAAAATTTTAGGAGGAATATATGATGAAAAAATTCTCAGTAGTAATAGCAGGCGGTGGAAGTACATTTACACCAGGAATAGTATTAATGTTACTTGCAAATTTAGAAAGGTTTCCTATCAGAAAGATAAAATTTTATGATAATGATCCAGAAAGACAAGGAATAGTAGCAAAAGCTTGCGAAATAATTTTAAAAGAAAAGGCACCAGAGATAGAATTTGAAGCAACAGTAGATCCCCAAAAAGCGTTTACAGATATAGACTTTATAATGGCTCATATTAGAGTTGGTAAATATGCAATGAGGGAATTAGATGAAAAAATTCCACTGAAATATGATGTTCTTGGACAAGAAACTTGTGGACCAGGAGGAATTTCATATGGAATGCGTTCAATTGGTGGAATAATTGAAATTATAGATTTCATGGAAAAATATTCGCCAAATGCTTGGATGTTAAATTATTCAAATCCAGCAGCTATAGTTGCAGAAGCTACTAGAAAGTTAAGACCAACTTCAAAGATATTAAATATATGTGATATGCCAGTTGGAATAGAAGAACATATGGCTAAAATAGCTGGATTAAATTCAAGAGCAGAAATGGAAACAAAATACTATGGATTAAATCATTTTGGCTGGTGGACAAGTATTACTGATAAAAAGGGAAATGACTTAATGCCAAAGATAAAAGAGCATGTTGCAAAACATGGATATAACATTAATGATGAAGAATTTAAAGAGACAGAAGATAGCTGGACTGACACATTTGGAAAGGCAAAGGATGTATTTGCAGTAGATCCAACCATGCTGCCAAACACATATTTAAAGTATTACCTGTTCCCAGACTATGTTGTGGAACATTCTAATAAAGAGTACACTAGAGCAAATGAAGTTATGGATGGAAGAGAAAAATTTGTATTTGGAGAATGCAGAAAAGTAATTAAGCAAGGATCTACAAAGGGATGCGAACTTCATATTGATGAGCATGCATCATATATAGTTGACTTAGCAAGAGCTATTGCATATAACACTAAAGAAAGAATGTTATTAATAGTAGAAAATAAAGGAGCTATTGAAAATTTTGATAAAACTGGAATGATAGAAATTCCATGTATAGTAGGTAGCAATGGACCAGAACCACTTGTAGTTGGAACTATTCCTCAATTCCAAAAGGGGTTAATGGAGCAACAAGTTTCAGTAGAAAAATTAACAGTTGAAGCATGGGCAGAAGGTTCATACCAAAAATTATGGCAAGCAATCACATTATCAAGGACGGTACCAAGTGCAAAAATTGCGAAACAAATTCTTGATGATTTAATTGAAGCGAATAGAGAATATTGGCCAACATTAAAATAAAAATATATTTAATATTATAACACCCTAGGTGAGGATTTAATAAGGCACATTAACCAAGATAACAGATAAGTTTCCTGTTTGTTTTGGTTAATGCGCCTTATATATTAGTAAATTACATTTATTTCATACACTAATTATATAAAACTTTGTTATAATTTAAGATAATTAGGTGGTGAGAGTAATGAGATTTGAAGAAATAATAAACAATAATTATTCTAAGCTAAATGAAAATGACTTATACATTTTAAAAATCATATGCAGTAATAAAAAAGAATGTAGTAACTTAACAATTAATAATCTTGGTGATAAATGCAATGTTTCAAGAACAACAATTTTAAGGTTTACGCAAAAATTAGGATTTAAAGGATATAGTGAATTTAAAGTTTTTTTAAGATGGGAGGAAGAAGAGGAAGAGGATAATGAAATAGAGAAGGATTATGTTAATAAATTCTACTTAGATTTAGAAGAAACAAAGAAGAATTTAAAAAGGAAAAACCTTTGGGAAATATGTGAATTGCTATATAAGGCGGATAGAGTATTTATTTATGGAACAGGAATGACTCAAAAAGCTATAGCAAAGGAGATGCAAAGAACATTTGTAGCATCGCGCAAGTATTTCTATGTTATAGAAGGAGATACAGAGATGCAGACATTGCTTTCAGATATAACACAAAAAGATGTAATAATTTTAATAAGTTTATCTGGCAATGGAGATGTTTTAAGAGAAATAATAAATAATTTAAATTTGAGTGGAGTTAAGTACATATCAATGACAAAATTTAGCGATAATATAATAGCAAGAAATACTAATTATAATCTATATATTTCTATTACACCTATAAATGTATCAAAGGATAGAATTCATGAACCAACAGCGCTATTCTTCCTTTTAGTAGATATATTATTTAGAGAATACATAAACTATGTTGAAGAACAATCTGTAATTATGGAGGATAATATTGATGAATGAGACCCAGTTTTTATAAAATGGTGTCAAAAAATGATGAATCTCCATATTTTAAATATATCATATAGAGTGGACAAGCGAAAAAGTCTAATCTATAGGGTTTTTTAGACATCATCAGCAAACCCTAATGAAATGGGGAAATTTTTAATTTATTTATTTAACTTAAATAGCCCAACTAAGGAATAGAATTATTAATTCTATTCCTTAGTTTCTATTGCTCATGGAATCTTATAATGCAAGAGCCTTGAATAATATGATAATTTCCAAAAATAAAATTACTAATACTTTCAATTTAAATTAAGCAGGAATTTTACGAAATTTATAGAATTTAATATTATAGACATTAATAACTTTTATCAATATTAAAATAAATCGAATGAAAAATATGGGGGTGGAAAAATTGATACTCGATACTAATATTGCTATGGCTTTAAAGGATTCTAATGGTCAATATAAGGTGGAAGAACTTACAATATTTGAAATAGAGAGTATGAGGACTAAATTTCCACGTCTATATGTTAAAGTGCATAAAAGTAATGAAATATTAATTGAAGTTAAATGCTGTCTATGTGGCGAGTATCATTCTTATCATTATAATATTAATGAACTTTTAAAAACCAATATGGTCATAGGTGGATGTGAGCAATTAGCATTACCTATATTTTTCATTGGTAAAAATGAAAAAGTTATAAAAAAAGTAAATGAACATAGACAGATTACAGAGAAAATTTATGCTATGATATAAAATATATTAATAAATAGACAAACCTTTACGGGATTTAATATAGTGGATTAAAGTTTTAAAATAGGATATACTTAAAAAAGTATATCATTTCAAAAAATTCATTGGATAGCAAATACGTTTTTTAATTCCCATGATATTTATTAAATAGATATTATATATAATATACCCTTCGGAGGTGCAGATTTTTGATAAACAAAGATTTTGAAAATATGACAGTAGTTGAGCTACGGGAACATTGCAAAGAACTTGGTGTTAAAAACATTTCTAAATTTAAAAAGAGTGAGTTAATAGAGGAAATAAAGAGGATGACGCCAGTTTCAGTGCAAAGAGATGGAGTTATTTTAAAAGAAAAAATAAGTCCTAAAATCACTTCTAAAGTTCAAGATGACATTATAGAAAATTCAGAGGCACAAGTCACAAATAATCCAATTCAGACTGAGAAAACTCCTGATAATGAAGACATTGATACTGGTTTTAAAAATCAAAATGAAAATAAAAAAGAAAAGTTACAGGAAATGATAAATGAATCAGGATCAGCAAGAGGAGTTCTAGAAATAATTGAAAATAATAGTTATGGTTTTCTAAGAGGGCATAATTATTTATCAGGTCAGGACGATATTTATGTTTCTCCTTCTCAAATTAGAAGATTTAATTTGCAAACAGGCGATGAGGTAGAAGGCAAGGTTAGAACACCTAAAGAAGGAGAAAAATTCAAAGCATTATTGTATGTACAGGGAGTAAATGGAGAAAATCCTGATAGAGCGGTAGGTAGAAAACCTTTTGAAAAGTTAACTCCTATTTACCCAACACAAAGGTTGACACTGGAAACCACTCCAACTGACTTGTCTTCAAGAATGATGGATATTATTTCTCCTATAGGTAAGGGTCAGAGAGGCATAATTGTTGCACAACCAAAAGCAGGGAAAACAACACTTCTTAAAAAAATCGCTAATAGTATCTCTATAAATCACCCAGAAGTAAAATTAATTGTTGTTTTAATAGATGAGAGGCCAGAAGAAGTTACTGATATGCAGAGATCTATTAAGGGCGAAGTTATTTATTCGACTTTTGATGAAGAACCAGATCATCATACAAAAGTCGCTTATATGGTACTTGAAAGAGCTAAAAGAATGGTTGAACAAGGCCAAGATGTAGTTATTCTATTAGATAGTTTAACTAGACTTTCTAGAGCATATAATTTAACTGTAACCCCTTCAGGAAGGACACTATCCGGAGGCCTTGACCCTAGTGCGCTTTTGATGCCAAAGAAATTTTTTGGAGCGGCTAGAAATATTGAAGAGGGAGGAAGTTTAACAATTCTTGCTACTGCACTTATAGAAACAGGAAGCAGAATGGATGATATGATTTTTGAAGAATTTAAGGGCACAGGAAATATGGAAGTTCACTTAGATAGAAAACTTCAAGAAAGAAGAATATTCCCAGCCATTGATATTTATAAGTCAGGAACAAGAAGAGAAGATTTATTGCTTACTAAGATTGAAATGGAAACTATATATAATCTAAGAAAGATAATGTATAGAGAAGGTAATGCTACAGGAGTAACAGAAAAACTCCTAAACTTAATAGCTAAAACTAAGAATAATAGAGAATTTTTAGAAATGCTAAACAAGAATTTTGAAGTATTGGCTAGATAATATAATAATATAAATGAAAAAATGGAAAAGATAATTAAATCTTTTCCATTAATATATTATTCTGCGTCATTTTCTACTTCGTTCTTTAAATTGAATTTTTTCATGAATCTGTCTACTCTTCCACCAGCATCAATATTCTTTTGCTTTCCAGTGTAGAATGGATGGCAGTTAGAACATACGTCTACTTTAAGTTCTTGTTTAGTAGATCCTGTAATAAAAGTGTTTCCACATGCACATTTAACAACTGTGTCTTTATGGTATTCTGGATGTATTCCTTCTTGCATATTTTTCACCTCTTTCAAAAAATAGATATATACCCGTATTGTCAACTATTCAAGTTTATCATATAATTGATTATTAAGTCAATAAGAATAAAATTAAATTTGACTTTATTATATAGCTTATATTTGATAAAATACATGTAGTAAGTTTTTTTTATAATATTGGAGGTAAAAGTATGTATGGACCAAAAAACCATGGTTGGGTGGAAGTAATTATAGGACCTATGTATAGTGGTAAGTCTGAAGAACTTATACGTAGAATAAGAAGAACAAAAATTGCAAAGCAAAAATTACAAGTTTTTAAACCGGAAATTGATAATAGATATAGCAAGGTAGACGTGGTATCTCACTGTGGAGAGAAGGAAGAGGCTGTTCCAGTTAAGGATAGTGCATCGTTATTAGCCCTATTAGAAGCAGATACACAAGTTGTTGCTATTGATGAGGTTCAATTTTTTGATCAAGGTATAATTGATGTAATTACTACACTCGCTGATAATAATAAAAGAGTTATATGCGCGGGACTAGATATGGATTTTAGAGGGGAACCTTTTGGGCCTATACCTGCACTTCTTGCTGTAGCAGAATTTGTGGATAAAATCCAGGCTATTTGCGTAGTGTGCGGTAATCCTGCGACTAGAACTCAACGTTTGATCGATGGAAGGCCAGCTAAATATGAGGATCCTATTGTATTAATTGGGGCGACGGAATCCTATGAGGCACGTTGCAGAAAATGTCATATTGTTCCTAGAGAAGGGGTGTAACTATGGCTAAAAATGTTAATGTTGGAGGTCAGGCAGTAATTGAAGGAGTTATGATGAGGGGGAGTAATGGCATTGCCACTGCGGTGAGAACTGTCGGAGGGGAAATCGTAGTGGAAAAAAAATGCTATACATCCTACACTAAAAAGAATAAATTTTTTGGATTACCCATAATAAGAGGATTTATTTCACTAATTGAATCCTTAGTTATAGGTGTACAAACTTTAAATTATTCGGCTTCTTTTTTCGAAGAAGCGGGCGAAGCTTCAAAATTAGATAAATGGATAGAAAAAATATTTAAAGAGAAAAGTAATGATGTAATTATGGGAATATCCCTTGTTATTTCTCTAGTTATATCTATAGGGTTATTTTTTATTTTACCAACCCTGGTAGCTAATGTTTTTAGCAAAATGGGTACAGGCAACATAGGCATGAATATTGTAGAAGGAATTATTAGGGTTTTAATATTTCTACTATATGTGTATCTTATAGGAAAAATGGAGGATATTAAAAGAGTGTACCAATATCATGGTGCAGAACATAAAACCATATTTTGCTATGAAAACAATGTTGAACTAACTCCAGAAAATGCAGCTAAATTTGGGAGATTACATCCAAGATGTGGCACGAATTTTTTATTTTTAGTTATGATAGTTAGTATAATAATGTTCTCTTTTACTGGTTGGAATTCAATTGGGGAGAGAATAATGTATAGGATTATACTTCTGCCACTAATTTCAGGCGTAAGCTATGAAATTATTAAATGGATGGGAAAAAGTCAGGGCTCATTAGCTAAAATTCTTTCTTATCCAGGACTTAAGCTGCAGAATTTGACTACAAGGGAACCGGATTTGTCACAACTCGAGGTGGCAATAAAAGCTCTTAAAGTAGCGGAGGGTATTGAAGATTAATTAGAATGGTGATTATGAAGGGCGGTGGCAAGTAATGAATATAGGAGAAATACTTCTTAAGTCCTATGGAATTTTAAAAAATGTTGGCATTGAGAGCTATTTGCTAGATTCACAACTTTTACTTGGTAGGGTTTTAAATGTGGATAAATTGTTCATAATGACTAATAGAGGTTTTGATCTTAACCACCAAGAGGAAAATGAGTTTTCACGGCTAATCCAGCTTAGAAAAAGTAAGATGCCTATAAAATATATTCTTGGGGAATGTGAATTTATGGGTATGAAATTAATAGTAAAGCCTGGAGTTTTAATACCAAGGCCTGATACTGAAATTTTAGTTGAAGAAGTAATTAAGCATATAAATGAAAAAGCTTATACGCAGGTGTGCGATGTTTGTAGTGGAAGTGGAGCTATTGGCATAGCCATAGCTGAATTTATTAAAGGTGCAAAGGTAACGCTTTATGATATATCTTATGATGCAATAGCTGTGGCAAAATTAAATATAGAAAGATTTGATTTGGAAAGTAGGGTCAATGAGCAGCACAGCGATTTATTGCAAAGTGCTATACAGCAAAATAAGAAATTTCAAGTTGTGGTCTCTAATCCTCCTTATATAAGAGAAGCGGTTATACCTACTTTAATGGAGGATGTAAAAAATTATGAGCCCTACATAGCCCTTAGTGGTGGGGAGGACGGTTTGAAATTTTATAGAAGAATTACCCAGGAAAGTTTGCAGGTTTTAGAAAAGGGTGGACTTTTAGCTTTTGAAATAGGATATGATCAAAGAGAAGAAGTTCAAGATATTCTTTTGAAATCAGGATTTAAGAGTATAGTATGTATTAAAGATTTATCGGGGAATGATAGGGTTGTTAAAGGCATTTTAATGGATTAGGATACTTTAGTGAGTTAGGGCGTCTTGTGAATTAGAGCAATAAAGTAGAGTAAGTCCATAGTTATGTTAATTTGTATACTATACATAACTATGGTATAATATTAGGATGTGAAAATATATATACGGAGTGATAAAAATGTTAGATAGGCTTGAGTTTACAGAAAGTAAATATGAAGAAATTACAATGAAAATTGGCGACCCTTTGGTTATTGCTAATCAAAAGGAATGGCAAAAACTTTGCAAAGAGCACGCAGAATTGGAAATAGTAGTTACAAAATATAGAATATATAAAAAAGCTAAAGAAGATTTAGAAATAAACAAAGAAATGCTTAAAGACGAATCAGATAGAGAAATGAAAGAGATGATTCAAGATGAAATAAAAGACTTAATTCAAACTAAAGAAACTATGCAGGAAGAACTTCGAATTTTGCTTTTGCCCAGGGACCCTAATGATGAAAGAAACGTGTTTGTTGAAATTAGAGCGGGTGCAGGTGGAGATGAAGCAGCATTGTTTGCAGCAAATCTATTTAGAATGTATACAAGGTATGCAGAGCGTAATAAATGGAAAGTTGAAGTAATGAGTGCTAATGAAACTGATATTGGTGGATTTAAAGAAGTGGTATTTATGGTAAAAGGTGAATCTACTTATAGCAAATTTAAATATGAAAGTGGAGTACACAGAGTTCAAAGAGTTCCAGACACTGAGTCCAGTGGAAGAATTCATACATCTACTGCAACTGTTGCTGTACTACCAGAGGTTGACGACGTAGATATTGAAGTTAGTGCTAATGATTTAAAGATAGATGTGTTTAGAGCATCAGGTAATGGAGGACAGTGTGTTAACACAACAGATTCAGCAGTAAGAATGACACATATTCCTACAGGCCTTGTAGTTTCTTGCCAGGATGAAAAATCCCAGTTAAAGAACAAAGAAAAAGCTCTAAAGATATTAAAATCTAGATTATTTGATAAAGCTGAGGCTGAAAGATCTGCAGGGATAGCTGAGGAAAGAAAAAGTCAGGTAGGTACGGGAGATAGAAGTGAACGAATAAGAACTTACAACTATCCTCAAGGAAGGGTAACGGATCATAGAATAGGCTTAACGCTGTATAGACTGGAAGCTTTTCTTGATGGAGATATAGATGAGATGATGAATACATTAATAACTGCTGATCAAGCAGAAAAGATGAAAGCAATGGGGAATAATGATTAGAAATTACTTTGTGCATATGAAAATATATTAGTAGATTTACTGGTTATTTATTTAAGTGTGCTTTCGTAAAAACTTATTATTACAAGTGAAAGGTGAGAGTAATGAATATAAATAAAGCCATTAGAAAGCAAAAAAAAACTTATAAAGGGTTTATGCTATCGATGTGCTTTATTTTTGTTTTATTACCTATTATGTTAATAGTGTCAAAGATTGCAAATGCATACCTTGTAATATATTTAGTTTGCAATGAGCTGCTTATTGCTATTGTTGTGATTCTTAGATTTAATGAAGAATATATTGATTTCAAACTGGAAGGGTACAAAATCAGTATATGGTGTGGAATTGCAAAAGTTAAATTTATTATTGTATGCAAAAAAGTTGCTTTTGTTCATACTGAGGATCAGGGCAAGAACTTAGAGCTTATTATAATAACAAAATCTAAATTTAGAAACAAAAAAATTCATCTCATAGATATATACTTTTTAAAAAATCACCCCTATGTAGCACAGATGTATAATAAAATTAAAATCGAAAATCCGGAAGAAACGTATTTCTATATTATAATTAAACATGGTGGATTTAAGAAATATATTTTATTAGATGACTTATATAGATCTTGTGTTGGCGCAATATTTTCAGACGATGCTATAGAGAAAATTAAAGAATATAGAGAATACGGCATAAACCCCCACTGATGGAATAAAATTATATATAGAGAAATAAGTAGAGTGCATAAACGCTTCTATACTTTATTCTCATATGGAATTGTAAGACATAGGATTATAATTCTATAGAAGTGGGGGTATAAAATTGATTAGAAGGATTGTTTTGATAATCATATTTTCTGGAGTAATAGCTTTGATTGGTACTATGGTAGGGGCGTTTTTAGGTGTTGTTATGAAAAAACCTTCAAGAAAGTTCCTAGGAAATATTATAGGATTTGCATCGGGACTTATGCTTTCTATTGTGGTTTTTGAACTTATACCAGAAGCTACAGAAAAGACAGGACTTCTAGGAACTTTATTGTTTTTAATTCTAGGTATTATTATTGTTGTAATAATAGACAAAATAAGCAATTTAAGTGGTAATGCAAATTCTCAATATACAAAGGTGGCTTTTATGGTTGCAATTGGAATAATGCTTCATAATTTTCCGGAAGGTCTAATAATGGGATTTGGGTTTGTTAATGGAGAAAACCTAGGGCTTAAAATGAGTGTGATAATTGCAATACATGATGTGCCTGAAGGGTTAGCCGTTGCAGCACCTCTAATGCTTTCGGGAACAAAAAGCGGAAAAATATTATTTTATGCATTTTTAACAGCGCTTCCTACTGCAATTGGTGCATGGATAGGAATTTATATTGGGAGCATATCTGTAAATATACTAGGTAGTGCTCTAGCGTTTGCATCAGGTGTTATGTTATATGTTATTTATGGAGAGATGCTTCCACAGTCTAAAAAGCTTTGGCCGGGAATAACAAATACATTAGGAATACTTTTGGGTATAATAGTAGGATTAATAATGACTAATGTGATTTAACGACATTTCAGCTTCGAAGAAGATGATCAGCTTTGAAGAAGATGATTAATGAAGAGGTGTAAGGATGAAAACGAAGATAGCAATAATGGACCAAAATAATATTGACCAAAATATAATTGATGAGGCAGGGCTTGTTATAGCCGAAGGTGGGTTAGTTGTTTTTCCTACTGAGACAGTTTATGGTCTTGGAGCCAATGCCTTAGATACACTCGCTGTAGAAAAAATTTTTAAAGCTAAGGGAAGACCACAGGATAACCCCCTTATTGTGCATGTAGCTGATTTTAATATAGAGTATCTAGTTAAAGAAATACCGGAAATTTCAAGGAAAATTATGGATAAATATTGGCCTGGACCGATAACTTTGATTTTTAATAAGTCTGATTTGATTCCCAGTACTACAAGTGCAAATCTGGATACTGTAGGCATAAGGATGCCCTCAAATTTAATTGCCAAGAAACTCATTGAGGCAGCGGGAACACCTATTGCAGCCCCTTCAGCTAATATATCGGGTAGACCTAGTCCTACTGATGTAGAGAGTTGTATTGAGGATCTAAGTGGAAAGATAGAGTACATTATAGGCGGAGATAAAAGTGAGGTAGGTCTTGAGTCAACAATAGTGGATTGTACTTGTACTCCACTATGTATACTAAGACCGGGAGCTATAACTATTGAGATGCTTAGAGAAATAGATAATGGAATATATATTGATAAAAATGTAATGTCTAAACCAAATAATGATTTTAAGCCTAAAGCACCTGGTATGAAGTATAGACATTATGCACCAAAAGCCCCAGTAAAAATTATATGTGGAGATTTAGAAAAAACTGTTGCAAAAATCAATGAAATAGTGCAGACTAGTATGGGCAAGAAAAAAATAGGGATTATGGCAACAGATGAAACTAAAGACAAATATCCTTGTGGCACTGTTATTTCTTTAGGTAGCAGAAAACATCTAGATACTGTAGGAAGAAATCTTTTTGAAGTTTTAAGAAGTTTTGATGCTGTAGATGTAGATTTAATATTGTCAGAAGCCTTTGAAGAAAAGGGTATAGGCGTTGCTATAATGAATAGGCTTAAGAAGTCAGCGGGTTTTGATATAATTTACGTATAGGTAGATAGCTGTTTGTAATTGGTATCTATTCTAGAGGAATATGAGGAGGAACTATGGATATATTGTATATTTGTAATGAAAAAATGCGAAAAAGCTATATTATAGAAGCTATTTTCAATAAAATATTTACTGTAAATAATATTGGACCATGTGTTGTCTATATTCCGATTTATTCAAAGTTTTTTGACGGATTAAGAAATAATGCATTCTTATTATGGGATAATACAAAGAAGATAATGGTATTTAAATAGTTTATTTAAATGCCGATATCTTCTTTTTTTGTAATATAATATCTTATAATATGAAAATATATCTTGGAGGTGTTTTACTATGAAAATAGCATTGGGTAGTGATCATGGTGGTTTAAATTTAAAAAAACAGATAATCCTGCATCTGGAGAGTAAAAATATTGAGGTAACAGACTTGGGCACTTATACTGAGGATTCTTGTGATTATCCAGACTATGCATTAGAAGTTGCAAAAGGAGTAGTAGAAGAAGAGTTTGAATTAGGTATATTAATATGTGGCACAGGTATAGGAATAGGAATTGCTGCTAATAAAGTGCCTGGCATAAGGGCGGCACTATGTCATGATACTTTCAGCGCTCATGCTGCAAGAGAGCATAATAATGCTAATATACTTACTCTTGGCGAAAGAGTTATCGGTATTGGGTTAGCATTAGATATTGTAGATGCTTTTATCAATGCTAAATTTCAAGGAGAAAGACACCAAAAAAGAATTAATAAAATTACTGAAATTGAGAAAAAATATTCTAAATAAACATTTAAAAATTGGAGGCAATAATATGAGTAAAGTAACACAAATAACACATCCACTTATACAACACAAATTGGCATACATAAGAGATAAAAACACAGGTTCAAAGGATTTTAGAGACTTAGTTGAAGAAGTTGCAATGCTTATGGCTTATGAAGTTACACGTGATATACAATTAGAAGAAGTAGAAATCGAAACTCCTATTTGTACTACTAAATGTAGTGTTTTAGCTGGAAAGAAGATGGCTATAGTTCCAATACTCAGAGCAGGACTCGGAATGGTTGATGGTATGCTAAAAATTATACCAGCAGCTAAGGTTGGTCACATAGGAATGTATAGAAACGAGGAAACATTGCAACCTGTTGAGTATTTCTGTAAATTACCTCAGGACATTAATGAAAGAGATGTAATTATTACAGATCCTATGATAGCTACAGGAGGTTCCGCAATAGACGCAATTTCAGCTCTTAAAAAAAGAGGAGCAAAAAACATAAGAATTATGTGTCTTATAGCTGCACCAGAGGGAATTAAGGCTATTACGGATGAACACTCAGATGTGGATATATATGTAGCTTCAATTGATGAAAAATTAAATGAAAAAGGATATATCGTACCAGGTCTTGGTGATGCTGGAGACAGATTATTCGGAACTAAGTAGTTAATTATAATAATTTAGGGGCATGAAACTTTAAAAAGCAACTTACAGAAAAATATCTGTAAGTTGCTTTTGATTTTTACTTAATTCAATTCTACTTAAAATATCTATTAAGTAAACCCTTAAATGCTGCACCGTGACGTGCCTCATCTTTGCACATTTCATGTACTGTATCATGGATTGCATCATAGTTAAGTTTTTTAGCTAAAGTAGCTAAGTCCTTCTTACCTTGGCAAGCTCCATGTTCAGCAGCAACTCTCATTTCAAGGTTTTTCTTAGTATCTGATGTTACTACTTCACCAAGTAACTCAGCAAATTTTGAAGCATGATCAGCTTCTTCAAAAGCTATTCTTTTATAAGCTTCTGCAACTTCTGGAAAGCCTTCTCTATCGGCTTGACGGCTCATTGCTAAATACATACCAACTTCAGTACATTCTCCAACGAAGTTAGCTCTTAATGCTTCTACAACTTCTGGACTTGCGTCTTTAGCAACTCCAATTTTATGTTCATCTGCCCAGGACATATCATTTTCATCTTGCTCTACAAACTTATCACTTTTTGCACCACAAACTGGACAGACATCTGGTGCGGAATCTCCTTCGTGGATATATCCACATACTGTACAAACAAATTTTTTCATATTTATTTCCCCCTTATAATTCTCTGAGGTAGATAACAATTATGGATTGTTATCCCCTCATGTAGTTCGCTGGAGTAGATAGCAATTATCAATTGTATCTACATGACATTGTTTTATATAACATAACCATTACTATAAGTAATACAATTTACGATGTAAATAGGAAATTTAAACTTAGATTACCTATAACAATAACTATACACTATTGGATAACTATTATCAAGTAAAATTTAATATTTATAAAAATAGTATAATATGTTCTACATTTGCATTAAACTAATATATCGTAAAGACCCTCTAAATCTTTAATTTGGACTAAACTCTTATTAAAATCTATTAAGCCATCGTTTCTCATATTAACAAACTCTCTTGAAAGGGAAGGTCTTTGAACACCTAGATGCTCAGCAAGGCTTTTTCTAGATATAGGCAGAGTAAGGGCTGTGGTTTTTTGAATTTCGTATTGAGAGAGTAAGTAATTAGAAACTTTTTGTCTTAGTGTTTCAAAAGATAGTTCTTTAATTTTTGTATTTAATAAAAGAATTTTACTAGATAGAAGTTGCATAAAATTATTCAATACTTTAGGGTAAGAGCTACACATAGCTATAATATCTTTTTTTGAAATATAAAGTATCATTGAACCTTTAGATGATACTATGGTAGCTGGGTATATATTTGTTTCTGAAAAAGCGATTGCTTCACCAAAGGTTTTTCCTATATTTAATTTTGCCAGGGTAACAACTTTACCACTGGCATAGTGTTTTTGTACTTCAAGCTCGCCGGCCATTACAATTCCTAAATAGTTGCAGATATCGCCTTCTAATGCCACTATGCAAGTGCGGCATTCATCACAGTTTTTACAGTTATCTGAAATGGAGTAATTTATATTTTCGATTAAATTTTGCAATTCATCACAAGTTAAACCTTTAAATAAAATACAATGCTTTAAACAATCTATTAGTTTATCCATAAAATCACCCTCAAATCTTAAATTTGGTAACATGGGTTACATATTATCATAAGTAATTCTAATATAATTTGTATATACAGTCAATGAAATCATTAGTGAAGTATATGAAAACAAATGAAAATAAGAGTTATTTATTTAAATGTGACTTAAAGAAAATATATAAAAAAATTAGGAGGCGTTAAAATGAAAAGAGATATTATTAGTATAGATGAAAGTAAATGTAATGGTTGCGGAATATGTATAAGTGGTTGTCATGAAGGTGCCATAGAACTAGTTGACGGCAAGGCTAAATTAATAAGCGATGAGTATTGTGATGGACTGGGGGATTGCCTGCCACAGTGTCCTACAGATGCTATTAAAATAATCCAAAGAGATGCTGCAGATTATGATCTTCAGGCTGTCGAAATAAAAAAAGAGAAATATAGGGTAAAGCCTAATTTGCCTTGTGGATGCCCTGGTACAATGGAAAAGTCCATAAAAAGAAATGTGAATTTAAATATAAAACAGGCACCAACTAATATAAATAATGGGGGAGAGGTCTCAGTATCTTCTGAATTAAATCAATGGCCAGTGCAGTTAAAGTTAGTTAATTCTAAGGCGGGATTTTTAAACGGTGCAGATATTTTGATTGCGGCAGATTGCACAGCTTATGCTTATGGGAATTTTCATAAGGAGTTTATTAAAGGAAGGGTTACGTTGATAGGATGTCCAAAGCTTGATGATAATGATTATTATAAACAAAAAATATGTGAAATATTGAAAAACAATGATATTAAGAGCATTACTGTAGTTAGAATGGAAGTGCCTTGTTGCACAGGTATTGTTAGCTGCGTAAAGGGAGCGATGCTTGAGGCTGGAATAATAGTACCTTATAAAGAGGTAACTATTGGTATAAACGGAGTAATAATTTAATGCTTATAACCATGCTTTAAAAGTATATTTAACAAAGCGTATATTATGAAAAATAATATATGCTTTTTTAGTTTATAGTAAATTAACATAAATACGGTATTAAACACTTTAAATTCTTGATTTTTTAGTGTAAAATGGTATAGATTGATTATTAGATTATAGATTTAGTTTTGATTTCTCATCTACATAATTAAAATATATTTATGTGAGGTATATTTATGGTAAGAATTGACAAACATAATTATTATTTAGATATATGTGAAACCATATCTGAACGAGGAACTTGTATGCGGAGAAATTTTGCAGCTATAATAGTGAAAAATGATGAAATTATGTCTACTGGATATACAGGAGCACCTAGAGGTAGAGCGAATTGTTGCGATTTAGGGGTTTGTAGAAGAGAAGAATTGAAAATTCCAAGAGGTACGAGGTATGAGCTTTGTAGATCGGTACATGCAGAACAAAATGCAATTATATCAGCTCGAAGAAATGATATGATGGGGTCAACTTTGTATTTAGTTGGAAAAGAAGTGAGTAGTGGTGAATTAGTTAATAATGCATCTCCTTGCTCTTTATGCAAGAGATTTATAATTAATTCAGGTATAGAGAAAGTAATAATTAGAGATAGCAAAATACAGTATAAAATCGTATATGTAGAAGAATGGATAGAAAATGATGACTCACTTCAAGGTGATGGTGGATATTAATTATGAAATTTTATAAATCACAGTTATTTATTAATTTCTTAAATTTCAACCTATATTTATCAAATAAAAACACTGTTTTTGTGAAAGAAAGGTTTTTTTTATGAGTAATTTTTATATTTTAGCGATAATCACAGCTTTAATTTCTTTTATAATTACCCCTTTAGTTAAAAAATTTGCAATAGCTGTTAATGCCATTGATATTCCTAAAGATGAAAGGCGAGTCCACAAAAAACCTGTTCCAGTTATGGGAGGGCTAGCTATATACATAGCTTTTGTTATAGGAACAATTTTATATAATGGTATTTTAACACCTTCTCAACTAGGCATAATTATCGGGGCAACTATAATTGTTATGGGAGGCATGATAGACGATATTAAAGATTTAAGCCCTAAATACAAGCTTCTAATACAAATTATGGCTGCTGTATGCCTTTTAATGTCAGATGTAAGGATATCGATTCTAACCAATCCTTTTAGAGAATTTTATCCTTATCTAAATATAGGGTGGGTTGGTATACCTGTAACAATAATATGGATTGTAGGTGTGACTAATGCTTTTAATCTAATAGATGGATTAGATGGGCTCGCAGCAGGAATAGCATTTATATCCTGTGTCACTTTAATGATAGTTTCTATAATTAATGGAAGACTGGAGCCAGCATTTTTAACTGCGGTGTTAAGTGGAGCTATTTTAGGGTTTTTACCATATAATTTCAATCCAGCCTCTATTTTTATGGGGGATACGGGCTCTCAATTACTAGGTTTTCTTTTAGCTGCAATTTCAATTGAAGGTGCTATTAAATCTGCAACAGCATTTGTTATAGCAGTACCGATTTTAGCTTTTGCATTACCTATTTATGACACCCTTTTTGCTATGATTAGAAGGAAAGCTAATGGGAAATCTATAATGCAAGCAGACAAAGGTCATTTGCATCATAGGCTTTTAGATATGGGACTCAGTCAAAAGCAGGCAGTTATTATTATGTATTTTATAAGTGCTGTGCTAGGCGGGATTGCCATTATAACAATGCAAATGAGTAATCAAAGGGCGTATTTTTTGTTAGGGCTCACAGCAGTTATAACAGTTTCAGCAGCCTGGAAATATGGCATTTTTAAGCACAAAGAGTAATTTGTATATCTTTGGATTTAGAAATTACTGATTTACAGATAGTTATAATTTAAATTGAGTTAAATTAGGAGGTCATTTGGTGGGAAATATTAAAGTTATAGTAATATTTGGTACAAGGCCTGAGGCCATAAAGATGGCACCTCTAGTTAAAGAATTAGAAAAAAAATCTCAAATACAATGTGTAGTATGCGTAACGGCTCAGCATAGAGAACTTTTGGATCAAGTCTTGGAGCTTTTTAACATAGTGCCTCAGTATGACTTAAACATAATGAAATCAAAACAAAGCTTAACAGGGATAACCTGCTCTGTGCTTTCTGGGCTAGAAGAAATCTTTGAAAGTGAGAAGCCAGATATAGTGCTTGTACATGGAGATACTACCACGACATTTGCAGCGTCGCTTGCAGCTTTTTATAGAAAAATACCTGTTGGGCATGTAGAAGCTGGCCTTAGAACTCATAATAAGTTTTTTCCCTATCCAGAAGAAATTAATAGGAAACTAACTGGAGCACTAGCAGATTTACACTTTGCACCTACTACTACCTCTAAAGAAAACCTATTAAGAGAGGGAATAGAGGAGAGTGCTATTTTTGTAACAGGAAATACAGTTATAGATGCTATGAAGTTTACAATTAAAAAAGACTATATTTTTGAAAACCATGAGCTAAATGAAATTGACTATAAAAACAAAAAAGTAATAATGGTTACAGCTCATAGGAGAGAAAATTGGGGGAGTGGAATTGAAAATATATGTAATGCACTAAAAATTGTTGCATGCGAAAACAAAGATGTAGAAGTATTGTATCTGGTTCATCCAAATCCAGTGGTGAAAGATATGGTTCACAGAATCTTAAAAGATGTGGATAGGATACATTTGCTTCAACCTATTGATACGGATGAAATGCATAATTTAATGAAGAAATGTTATCTAGTAATGACTGACTCAGGAGGAATTCAAGAAGAAGCACCCCATTTATGTAAGCCGGTTTTAGTTCTTAGGGATGTTACGGAGAGAGTGGAGGCACAGCATGCTGGTACAGTAAGATTAGTTGGAACAGATGTAAAGGAAATTGTATTAAATGCTAATATGCTTTTAAGAAATGAAGATGAGTATAATCACATGAGCACATCAATTAATCCTTATGGCGATGGAAATGCTTCTATTAAAATAGTAGATTCACTGTTAAAGTATTTTAGAATATATTAAAATGTTGTTAAATCATCATCTGCGATGCTATAATTAACGACTTCAGAAGGAGATTTAGAGTCCCACTGAAGTTTTCTTTTTGTTATAGCGTATTACCCCCACTTATAGAAGTGGGAGACTTCCTTCTGAAATGTCGTTAAAATAAGTTCAAGAATTTAGAAATTAAATTCTTGAACTTATTTTTTACCATATATTCAAATGAAAACCTTAAAAATAAAAGTTTCTAAGGTTGAAAAATTCATATTCAGCTACAACAACCTAGGGCGCTTAAAAGTATTGTTTATCCTGATATACGGTATTTAAAAGCTTATAGCAAGCTAAATAAGAGTAATTCAATGCATATTTTAAGTGACTAATGAAAAGAATAACATAAACAATAAAAAAATTTTAAGAAAAAATGAAATATAAAAAATAGTATATTGCAATTGTTCGAAAAAAAAGAAAAACAATTAAAAAAAATTTTTTTCCATAAAGTTTTTGTAAATGTTTAACTAAATATAAATTATATTAAAAAGTTCTTAAAGGTTAGTAAAATCAATAGTGTTGAAAGCTTTACTTACTATATTGAGAATATTGAGAATATTAAGCATGTTAAAATAAATAAATTAATTGAATAATCCATTTGCAAATTATTTGATAAGTCGTAATATATCGTAATATGGATATATTCAGAGGAACTAAGAGATTTTATTTAAAAAATCGACTTAAATGCTTGTATATCTCAAAAAAATAAGAAATTCTAGGTTTTATTTATGAAAATTAGTAGACTATAATGAAATTGTTAGTGAATGGCGAGAGGAAGAAAAAAAGTGAATATTAAGTCGGCGCAAATGTATAAAAAAATTAATTTCTTTAATTTTTTCGTTGCACTCATTGGAACTACTGTAATTTATTTTATTGATAAAAAATACGCAGTCTTTTTTTTATTAGGTCTAATATTAGCAAGTACTAATTTATTATTTAATTTAATATCTGTTAATTTTATATTATGCAAAGCACAAAAATATAGGTTTGCTACTTCTTTTAGCTTTGCATTTAGGGTGATTATAGTATCTGTAATAGGCTTGATGGTTTTTAATTATTTAAAATTTGCTATAATTACGTTTATATTAGGGTATAGTTCACAGCTGATTTCTCTAGTACTTTACGGAATTAATATTAAAGAGTGTGAAGGGAAGTGAGTAAGTGGGAGAAATTACACAATTGCCTAGTGTGAATTTATTTGGATATAATTTTCAAATTACGCAGAGCTTAATTATACAATGGGTGATAATTTTGGTTCTGACCTTACTAATAGCATTTATTAATAAAAATCTTAAAAAGATTCCAGACAAAAAGCAGAGTGTAGTTGAAATCTTTGTAGAATTTGTCCAAAAAACAGTAGAACAGACCATGGGTAAAAGTTTTAAGAATTTTGTTCCGTATATAGGTACATTGGGTATTTATCTATTGTCAATGAATTTGGTGGGTATATTTGGAATAAAGCCCCCTACTACGGACTATAGTGTAAGTTTAGGAATGGGCTTAACTACATTTATAGTGATACAGGGTTATACAATTAAAAAGGTTGGTATTGGACATTATTTTACTGGTTATGCAAAACCACTGCCTGTACTACTACCAGTGAATATAATGGAGAGAATAATGCTTCCAGTATCTTTAAGTCTAAGAATGTTTGGAAATATGTTTGCCGCAACTATAATCATGGAATTAGTTTATAGTGCACTTAGTAGTGTGGCTTGGGTGGCGCAATTAGGAATACCAATACCATTACATATGTATTTTGATTTATTTGATGGTACTATTCAAATGGTTATTTTTGTAATGTTAACAATGATTAATATTGTAATAATTTCAGAACACTAAAATAATAATGAAATAGGAGGAATATTTTATGGATTCAGCAGGATTTATAGCAGGAATGTGCGCAATAGGAGCAGGAATAGCAGCTCTAGGGGTTATAGGTGGTGGAATAGGAACAGGAAATGCTACAGCAAAAGCTGTAGAGGGTATTGCAAAACAGCCAGAGGCTGCAGATAAAATTACAAGAGCGTTAGTTATAGGTGGTGCGTTATCTGAAGCAACAGCTATTTATGGTTTCTTAATAGCACTATTATTAATTTTATTTGGTGTAAAAGGTTAAAGTGAAATAGTTAAGGAAAGGTAGGTGAAAGTCTCGGTTTGCGTAAAATAAAAAAAAATATAAACGGAGATTTTATATAGATGGAGATGAATTTAGGTAATATTATAGCTGCAATGATAAATTTCCTTATACTACTTTTCATTGCTAAACGTTATTTGTTTATACCGGTAAATAAAATTCTAGATACGAGAAAAGAAGAATTGTATTCTTCTTTTGAACAAGCAAGAATTGATAAAGAAGAAGCTAAAAGGTTGAAAATAGAAAATGTTGAGAAGTTAAAGTTAGCAAAAAAAGAAGGCAAGGAAATAGTTGAAATATACAAGCAAAAAGCAGAAAAGATATCTGGCGAATTAATCGAAGATGCAAAACAAGAAGCTACACTTATTATTGAAAGGTCAAGACTTGAAATTGAAAGAGAAAAAGAAAAAGCACAAAGTGAAATTAAAAAACAAGTTATAGATTTATCACTAATATTGTCTGAAAAAGCTCTTGAACAGCATATAGATGAAAAGGAACATAGAAGATTGATTGAGGACTTTATCTTTAAGGTAGGTAGCTAAAATGTATGAATACTTAGATAAAAGATATGCACTAGCACTATACACAGTTGCTGAGGAAAAAGGAAAAGTAGAAGAATATTTAAATGACCTTCGGGAAATTGTTTCACTTATGAAGAATGATGATGAGTTTCTTAAAGTTATTAAATATCCGCAAATAAGTACTTCTTCAAAAAAGAAAATGTTCATAAATATTTTCAAGGGCAGAATTGATGAGGATCTTTTATCTTTTTTACTTATTCTTATAGAAAAAGATAGAATAATGTATACTGAAGAAAAGCTTAAAGAAATGGAAAAAATCCACTTAGAGCGTAATAATACACTATTAGTGGAGGTTGTAACAGTAATACCACTTGAAGATTCTCAAAAAGAAAACTTGCGTACTAAATTATTTAAAATGTATGATAAGAATATTATCTTTCATGAAAAATTAGATAAAAAAATTATAGGCGGAGTATATATTAGGGTTGGCGATGACGTTATTGATGGTACAATAAAAAACAAATTAGAAGAAATGAAAAGAATAATGTTTAAATAGAATAGAGGTGAGTTTATGAATATAAAACCAGAAGAGATAACATCCATAATAAAGAAAGAAATAGAAAGATATGAAAAGAAAATTGACACTGTTGATTCAGGAACCATAATTCAAATAGGTGATGGAATTGCTAGAGTATATGGTTTGGATGACTGCATGGAAGGTGAACTTTTAGAGTTTCCTAATGGAATATATGGTATGGCCCTGAATTTAGAACAAGACAATGTTGGATGTGTGCTACTTGGAAGCGGAGAAGGCATCAAAGAAGGTGACGTAGTAAAGAGAAGTGGCAAAGTAGTTGAAGTTCCCGTTGGAGAAGCCTTAATAGGAAGAGTTGTAAATTCTCTAGGGGTGCCAATAGATGGTAAGGGTCCAGTTAAGACTACAGAGACAAGACCAGTAGAAGTAGACGCACCTGGAGTTATTGAAAGACAATCCGTTAAAGTACCTCTTCAAACAGGGATAAAAGCAATAGACTCTATGGTACCAATTGGACGAGGACAAAGAGAACTTATAATTGGAGATAGGCAAACAGGTAAGACAGCCTTAACTATAGACACTATTTTAAATCAAAAAGGTAAAGATGTTGTATGCATATATGTTGCCATTGGTCAAAAACAATCTACTGTTGCACATATTGTTAACACTTTATCTGAAATGGGAGCCTTAGATTATACAATAGTTGTAGCATCTACAGCTTCTCATTCAGCTCCACTTCAGTATTTGGCACCTTATGCCGGATGCAGCATGGGAGAATATTTTATGAACAAAGGCAGAGATGTATTAATAGTATATGATGATTTATCTAAGCACGCAGTAGCTTATAGAGCAATGTCACTATTACTTCGTAGACCGCCAGGCAGAGAAGCATATCCAGGAGATGTATTTTATATCCACTCAAAATTATTAGAAAGAGCAGCAAAACTTTCAGATAAATTAGGTGGGGGATCATTAACTGCTCTTCCTATAATAGAAACTTTAGCAGGAGATGTTACGTCTTATATACCAACTAATGTTATTTCCATAACTGATGGTCAAATATTTCTTGAGGCGGAACTCTTTCATTCAGGACAAAGGCCCGCTGTTAATGCTGGAATATCTGTATCAAGAGTTGGTGGGAATGCTCAAACAAAAGCTATGAAACAAGTTACAGGAACTTTAAGGCTAGAACTTGCTCAATATAGGGAACTTGCAGCTTTTGCGCAATTTGGTACAGATCTTGATCGCGATGCTAAAATGAGACTGGAAAAAGGAAAAAGATTAATTGAAATATTAAAGCAAGATCAATATATGCCAGTATCAGTGGAAAATCAAGTTATGATTTTCTTTGCTGGAACTAATAATTATCTTATGGATATTCCAGTACATCAAGTAACCAGATTTGAAAATGAATTTTTGGAGTACATGGATACACATCATAGAGAAGTAGGTAAAGAAATAGCGGATAACGGTAAACTAGATGATAAAATAAAGCAACAACTTATTGATTCAATAGAAGAGTTTAAAAAAATATTTTCAATAGAAAAGTATTAATTACATTTCGTAAAGAAATAGTTAATACAACACCTTTAGGTGATAATTAATTTGCCTTCATAATATATTATGAAGGCGGAGGAGAGGTGAAACATGGCAGGTATGGGGCTTCTTGCAATTAAACGAAGAATAAAATCCATAACAAACACTACTAAAATCACCAGAGCCATGGGACTTGTCGCCACATCTAAATATAAGAAAATAAGGGAAAAGGTAGATACTAATAATAATTATCTTTATGCGCTTGAGGAAACTATTAAGCAAATTTGCGATAATTATGAAGATGATAGTATCTATATAAGAGGAAATAATAACAGCAAAAAACTGTATGTTGTATTGACCTCAGACACAGGTCTCTGTGGTGGTTTTAATTGGTCAGTAGTAAATAAAATTATTGGTAGCTTGAAAAATAGTAAAGAAGATTATAATATAATTATTGTAGGCCAAAAGGGAAGAATTATATTTAAAAAGCTTAATATTGAAACAGTTGCTGAATACGTTGAAATTTCGGATCCACCTTCTCAAAAGGACGCTACTACTATTATTAATCATGCACTTAGCATGTATATAAGTGGTGAAGTGGGTGAAGTTCACATCGTCTATAAAAAGCTAGTTTCAGCACTGAAAAATGAAGTTAAAATTGAAAAGCTACTTCCCCTAAGTTTTGATAACAAAGGAAATAATGCTAATAAAGAATATGTAGACATTAGTGCAATAAATGAAAAAACAATGGATGGAGTTATTTCCTTATTTCTAAGTAGTAAAATGATCAATTCATTGCTACATTCAAAAGCTAGTGAGCACAGAGCCAGAATGGAGTCGATGGGGTCAGCTACTAACAATGCCAATGATATACTTGATAAACTTAATTTAAGTTATAATAGAATTAGACAAAGCGCAATTACACAAGAAATTGCAGAAATAGTTGGAGGAGCAGAAGCTCAAAGGTAAAAAGGAGAGAAAATAATGCCAGGACATATCGGAAAAGTAGTTCAAATAATAGGCCCTGTTATAGACATAAAGTTTGACTCAGATAGTCTTCCTAATATATACAACAGTATTGAAATTCAAATGGACGACAGGGTAGTTGTAGCTGAGGTTGAGCAACATATTGGTGATGATATTATTAGAGCAGTGGCTATGGAAAGCACTGAAGGTTTAAGGAGAGGGCTTGAGGCTCTTGACACAGGCAATCCAATAACAGTGCCAGTTGGAAATGTAGTGCTGGGAAGGTTATTCAATGTTCTTGGAAAGCCTATGGATGAAATGGGAGACGTTAAAGTAGATACATATATGCCTATTCACAGATTAGCCCCAACTTTTGAGGAACAGTCTGTTGAACCTGAGGTGTTTGAAACAGGGATTAAGGTAATAGATTTAATAGCGCCCTATCAAAAAGGTGGAAAAATTGGTCTTTTTGGTGGAGCAGGAGTGGGGAAAACTGTCCTTATTCAAGAACTTATGAATAATATTGCGAAAGAACATAATGGACTTTCGGTATTTACCGGAGTGGGTGAGCGAACTCGTGAAGGTAATGACCTTTATAATGAAATGAAAGAATCAGGAGTTATATCGAAAACAGCTTTAGTGTTTGGTCAGATGAATGAGCCGCCTGGAGCTAGAATGAGAGTTGCATTAACTGGTCTTACTATGTCAGAGTATTTTAGAGATCATGGGCAAGATGTACTATTATTCATAGATAATATATTTAGATTTACACAGGCTGGTTCAGAAGTATCTGCGCTACTTGGCAGAATACCAAGTGCTGTTGGTTATCAACCAACACTTGCGACAGAAATGGGGGAATTACAAGAACGAATTACCTCAACAAAGCAAGGATCTATTACATCAGTTCAGGCTGTATATGTACCGGCAGATGATTTAACAGATCCGGCTCCGGCTACTACATTCAGTCATCTTGATGCTACTACAGTGCTATCTCGAGGAATAGTTGAACTTGGAATTTATCCAGCAGTAGATCCACTAGAATCTACTTCAACAATGCTTGATCCTAGAATAATTGGTAGAGAACATTATGATGTTACAATAAAAGTTCGACATATTCTTGAAAGATATAAAGAACTTCAAGATATTATTGCAATATTAGGGCTAGATGAATTATCAGAAGAAGATAAAGTAGTGGTACTAAGAGCTAGAAAAGTTCAAAGATTTTTATCACAACCATTTACTGTAGCTGAGCAATTTACGGGAATGAAGGGCAAATTTGTACCCGTAAAAGAAACAGTAAGGGGATTTAAAGAAATACTTGAAGGCAAGCATGACAAATTACCAGAAGCAGCATTTATGTTTGTTGGAACTATAGAAGAGGCAATAGAAAAAGCAAAAACTATGGCTAGTGAATAAGGCGTTTTTAAGAATATGCACCTAGAAAGGTCAGTGTTTTTATATGGAAAAAAGTATAAAACTAACTATACTTACCCCTGAAAAGGAGTTTTATAGTGGCGAAATCCTTAGGCTGAACACGGAAGGTGAGGATGGGAGATTTGGTATCCTTGCGAATCATGTTCCTATGGTATCCACATTAAAACCAACAGTTACAACATTTACAGATTTATCTGGTAAAGAATTAAAAGCTTTTACATCAACAGGAACTTTAAGGGTATATCTGGGTAAGGTAGAAATATTATGCAGTGCCTGCGAATGGCCGGAAGATATAGATGTTTTAAGAGTAGAAAAGGCTAAGGAAAGAGCAGAAGAAAGATTACTTAATAAGGATGGTGTCGATGTTAAAAGAGCAGAAAATGCTATTTTAAGATCCCTTATGAGAATAAAGACAAAAGAATAGAGAATATAAAATGGAGATATTAATTTATCTCCATTTTTTTTTATACTTAAAAATGTGGTTAAATTTTTTTAAGCACAATTTCATTGAAATTTTATATATTAATAATATAGTGTATAGATTTATAGTGAAATAAATTGTTAAAATACAAAATACCCCTATCCATATGATGAATGGAATAACCCTCTTCACATTTGTGCTGAGGGATGATTTTATTAATAGCAAAATATTTAAAAATCATTATTTATAGAATAAAAAAATAAATTATGGTCAACAATTTAATTGAAGGGTAGGGGGATAAAAATGAAAAGAAAAAGAATTGCACTTTTGTGTATAGTATTGTGCCAAATTATCTTGCAAATTAATGTTATATTTTCAAATGCACAGGAGAAGGTCAATTTATTTGACCAAATATTATTAGAAACTAAAAGCAAAACTGTAGAATATGGATTGAAAACATCTTTTAAAACTGAGGAAGACCCAAAAGAAGTTTGTAACTATTTAATCCGAAATTTAGGATTTGATAGTAGTGGAATAAAATTAAATGTTTATGAAAAAGAAGATTCGTATTGTATAGATTTTTCAAATAAAGATGTTAAGGGTTATATAGAAGCCATAAAATACAATAATGAAGATGATATAACAATAAACATAAGCAAAACAGATAATGAAAATGGGTTAGAATCTCTTAGAAATAAAGTTGCTCAGGCTATTGGAAGTAGAGGTGAAAATATTAAATATTTTCAATACTTGAAGGCAGAAATGCCAGAGAATATTGTAAATGTAGGCAATGAAGACATTTATGGTGTTAATGAAAGGATAATAAAAATTTTAAAATCTCATGGAACGTGCAATATTGAGACTGTAAGTATAAATAATGGACTAAGTACTATAGCATATACAAAAAAGTATGCTAGCAAGGTAAACAATAACAAGTTAATAGATTTTAATTATGCTGTATGTAATTATTCATCTGGCAGGCATATTATCATCGGCACACCTGAAATAATTACAACTTATTAAAAACTAACAATATAATGGAGGAAAAAAATGGATAAATTAGTTATAAAAGGTGGGAAAAAATTACAAGGTGAAGTCAATATTAGTTCAGCTAAAAATTCAGTGCTTCCTATACTTGTAGCAACTATATTGAACGGCAATAATTGTACCATTGAAAATGCGCCTATGCTTGAAGATGTATTTGTAATTTGTGAAGTACTGAAATCTCTTAAAGCAAATGTTAGTATAGATAGGTTAAATAAAAAGGTGAAAATTAATACTGCCAATCTATTTGATAATGATGCTAACGATGAATTAGTAAGAAAAATGAGGGCATCTTTTTTAATAATGGGACCCATGCTTGGAAGATTTGGAACTTTCAAGATTTCACTACCCGGGGGATGCAATATTGGAACAAGGCCAATTGATCTTCATTTAAAAGGACTCGCAGCACTTGGAGCAGATATATCAGTAGGCCACGGGTATGTGGAAGCAAAAGCAAAAAAACTAAGAGGCAGCAACATATACTTAGATTATCCTTCAGTAGGCGCTACAGAAAATATAATGATGGCGGCAACGCTTGCAGATGGTGAAACGGTAATAGGAAATGCAGCTGAAGAGCCTGAAATTGTAGATTTAGCAAGATTTCTAAGGGCTATGGGAGCACAAATAAGTGGTGAAGGAACAGACACTATAAGGATTTCAGGGGTTAAAGATTTTAAGGAGGTTGTTTATAAGCCTATATATGACAGAATTGAAGCGGGTACATTTATGATAACTGCTGCAATGACAAAGAGCCTAATTAAAATAAATGGTGCTGATGAGGTTCATTTAAAACCGATAATAGCAAAGCTTACAGAAATGGGAGTTGCAATGGAGATTAATAAAAACAGCATAATAGTTGACGGAAGGAAAAAGCTAAACCCCGTAGATATAAAAACTATGCCATACCCTGGATTTCCTACAGATATGCAAGCTCAGATGATGAGTTTATTATGTACTGTAAAAGGTACAAGTATAATTACGGAAACTATATTTGAAAACAGGTTTATGCAAGCCGTAGAACTCAAGAGAATGGGAGCAAATATAAGAATAGATGGTAGAAGTGCTGTAATAGAAGGTATAGACACATTTACAGGTTCGGAAGTCACAGCTACAGATTTAAGAGCAGGAGCAGCACTAATACTAGCAGGACTTACTGCAGAGGGGTCAACTACAATAAGCGATATATATCATATTGATAGGGGCTATGTTTCTATTGAACAGAAATTAAAGGGATTAGGTGCAGATATAGAAAGGGTGAGTTCTTAAAAACACTGGGGAAATTAAATTATAATGATAGATGTAGCTAATATTATGGCTGCAAAGGTGATAAGTTAATATGAAATTTATAGAATTGAGATATAAGTTATTAATATATTTCAATTCTTTATTTATGATTAATATTTTCTTGATTTTTTTATTCATTAGGGAATTAGAATTTTGAAAAAAGTAATATTATTTATATTTATTTAATATGTATAAAGTAATATTTATTTTATAACGAGAGGAGAAAAGAATGAGAAGAGTTTTTATTACGGTACATTTGAAAAACTTCTTTCTATTAAGCATTGCATTTATTTCTTTTATAGTTATAGCTTCTGTGTTAATAGTTGGAGTAGGGGATAATAAAAGCTTAAATAAAAGTAAAAACTCTATAATTAAATCAGAAGAATATAAAAATCTTAATAAAAGCGTCTCACTTTCCCAAATTTCTAAAATTAAAGTGTTCATATCAAAGGAAAACAAAACAAAAGAAATCAGTTTAGAAGAATACATTACTGGAGTTGTTGCAGCCGAAATGCCTGCAGGATTTGAGATAGATGCTTTAAAAGCCCAAGCAGTGGCTGCTAGGACTTACGCATTAGCTCATGTTACTGAATTAGGTGGAATACTATGCAAAAATGCTAATGGAGCAAATTTATGCGATACAGTTCACTGTCAGGTATACACCACGAAAGAAGAGCGTATAAAAATATGGGCTAAGGATGGCGAAAAATATTGGGATAAGATTAAGAAGGCGGTGGTTGGAACACAAGGACAAGTTTTAACCTATAACAACAGATTGGTAATGGAGCCTTATTATTTTGCAACTAGCAGTGGCAAAACTGAAAATTCTGAGGATGTATTTAGCAATAGTATACCTTATTTAAGGAGTGTAGAAAGTCCGGGTGAAGAAGGAACAAAAAATTTTAAAAGCATTAAAATTTTTGGATACAATGAGCTAAGTCAGATTATAAATAGCAATTATAATAATGCTAAGGTAACCTCAGCTAGCATAAAAAAACAAATAGCAGTAATTGATAGGACGGAGGCAGGAAGTGTTAAAAACATTAAAATAGGGAGCATAACAATGACAGGCAGTAAATTTAGAACTATGTTAGACCTTAAATCATCAAATTTTGAAATAGTGTTTAATTTAAAAAATGTAGAAATAAACTGCACTGGATATGGTCATGGTGTAGGAATGAGCCAATGGGGTGCAAATGCTATGGCTAAGGAAGGGAAAGATTATATTAAAATATTAAATCATTACTATAATGGAACTGTTATATCTAAATGAAAAATTACAATAATAAGCTAGTTAACTTTTTTGCGAAGGATAACTAGCTTATTTTTTATAATGATTTTAAAAAAAGTAAAAAAATGTTAAATTAGGGCTATATTTTAATTTATAAAACATAAATTTGAAAAAGTATAATAAAAATGTGAAATAATTTGAAAAAAATTTATAAAATATGTATGTTTTATTACAATATGGACAAAAATACAAATGGAGGTGTTTGTATGGATAAAAGAGCAAACAATAAGGCATTAAACTTTTTCAAGAAGGAGGGCTTCTATGTAGTTTTATTTATTTGTTTATGTATAGTGGCTACAGTAGCAACTATAACGGCAGGTAATAATAAAAAACAAGCAAGCAAGCAAGAAGCAATTCAAAAGGAACAAGCAAATGCAGGAGACGTTTTGAAAGAACAAGAAAAACAATATCAAGACGCTCTTCAAGTAAAAAAAGAAAAATTGGCTAAGACTGAGGTGCTTAAACCAGTACCTAATATTCAAAAGGGTACAACTGGAAATTTAACGGCACCTGTTTCTAAATCAGTTAATGCTACATTTGCAAAACCTGTAGCTAATGGATTGCTTGCAAGAGCATATTCAAAAGATATTGATCCAGTTGTGTGGAAGACTGATGGAAGCTATAGAACTAACTTAGGTGTTGATATTCAAGCAAAGATAGGCGAGCCAGTTCTATCAGTTATGGATGGAACAGTTAAAGAGGTTGGAACCGACGTAGCTAAGCAAAAGGGTAAGATGGTTGTAATAGATCATGGAAATGGCTTTATTACTAAATATTCTAATTTAGATAAAAATATATTAGTAAAAATAAATGATAAAGTCACAAAAAAACAGAAAATTGGTTCTGTGGGAAACACTAGTTTAAACTCATATAAGGAAGACTATGGATCTCATCTGCATTTTGAAATTTTGCAAAGTAGTAAGAACGTTGATCCTGCTAGATATGTAAAATATGAGAAATATCAACCAGTAGCAAAAAAACAATAATAAATAACCATATCAATTAGTCATTTTTCCTAAATATATGGCAAAATGACTAATTGGAATGGAATGTAAAAGCAAGTTATTGCATATTTATAAATAGAGAAGGGTCAAGGAGGTAACACTTTGAAAGACTATATTGAAGATCGAGTACTAGAAGTTGCTAAGTATATTATTGAGTCTAAAGCTACAATAAGAAGAACCGCCAAAGTGTTTGGAGTTAGCAAGAGTACTATACACAAGGATATGACGGAAAGATTGCCTACAATAAATCCTCAAATTGCTAACCAAGCAAAAACAATTTTGGATTTAAATAAATCTGAACGACATATCAGGGGAGGAAGAGCAACAAGACTTAAATACAAGGCAGTAGAAGGATAAAAACATTTCAAAAAAAAACAATAATAAATATTAAAGCTAAAAAAGAGGATTTTTTTATGGCTTTATAGAATAGAGATTAGTATAATTTAAATAATGAATATACTAAAGAGCAGGAGTGAGTTTTGAGATGTTTTTTTTTAGAATGGGTACAGATATGGGAATAGATTTAGGTACAGCCACGGTACTTGTATATATCAAGGGAAAAGGTGTTATTTTAAAGGAGCCATCTGTTGTTGCCATAGATAGAAATAATAATAGGGTATTGGCAGTAGGAGAAGAAGCTAGGCAGATGATAGGAAGAACACCAGGCAATATTGTGGCAATACGTCCTATGAGGGACGGAGTTATATCAGATTATGATATAACAGAAAAAATGTTAAAGCATTTTATTAGTAAGGCTTGTGGGAAAAGAAGGTTATCAGCCCCAAGAGTTGTCATATGCGTCCCTTGCGAAGCAACGGAAGTAGAACGAAGAGCGGTACAAGATGCAGCTAGAAATGCTGGGGCTAAGAAAGTTTATCTTATAGAAGAACCATTAGCGGCGGCAATCGGAGCAGGACTTGATATTACTCGCGCAAGCGGTAATATGGTTATTGATATTGGTGGAGGTACTACAGATGTTGCAGTTATTTCTTTAGGTGGCATGGTTGTACGTGAATCAATTAAAGTAGCTGGAGATAAGTTTGATGACGATATTATAAAGTATATTAGGCGGAAACATAAGTTAATGATTGGTGAGAGAACCGCAGAAAATTTAAAAATTAACATAGGTTGTGCTTATAAACAAGATGAAGAGACTACAATGGAGATAAGAGGTAGGGATTTAATCACAGGACTTCCTAAAAATTTACAAGTAACTTCGGAAGAAATGCGAGAAGCTTTAAAAGAGGCTGTAAATTCAATAGCAGAATGTACACATTCCGTGTTAGAAAAAACACCACCAGAGCTGTCAGCCGATATAGCTGACAAAGGTATAGTCATGACTGGTGGAGGTTCACTATTAAAAGGACTAGATAAACTTATACAGGAAATTACCAAAGTCCCAGTATATCTTGCTGAGGATCCCGTTTCATGCGTAGCACTGGGAACAGGCAAAGTATTGGATTATATGGATAAGCTAGATAATTCATTTAATGGGGGAGACAGATATTTAACAGACTAAAAAGTGTAAACAAGCTATATGAATAAGCAATACAATTAAACTAATAATTGTATTGCTTATTTTTTGTTATATAATGTACTTTAAATTTAAAACCGTGGATAATTATTAAATAAGACTTGAATTTTTATCTTCATTACTAAGTGAATATAAATAATATGAATGCAAAAGGGAGCGGCTCAAAACTGAAGCAATTTCCATTACTAAACTAAGTCTTATGTTTCTATTAGTGAACAATTCACTATCATCACTTGAATCTACTATACCTATTAATGAAACATTACCTACTTTAGGAAGTGTTTTTCCTACACCTTTACCAGGATGAATTGGATAATTTCTAGCTTGGATTTCACCGATATTCGATGTGTCTCCTAAACATGCGTCAACACCTATTATAGTGCAGTTTGGGTGCAGTGCATTTATTTTAGATAATTTACTATCGATGTTCAAGGCGTGGATTGGGTTATCTATAGTGCCATATACAGGTAGTGGGAAGGAACTATCTTTTAAAAATGTACCCACGAGTGGGCCTAGACAATCACCTATACATCTATCAGTGCCTATACAAACAACTAGAGTGTTTTGGTCAATATAGTCTTTTAGAAAGTTTGAAATTGTATAGTATGCTAGAGGGTCTTTATAATGGGTTTTAGCTTTACTCAAGAAATATACCTCCTTGTATTGCGCTGTGAATAAATTACTTTCCTAACAATAATTTATATGAATAAATTCTGTGTATTATTATGATAAAAGAATAAAAAAACGATAAATTGGAAAATAATCTATATATACTAATTATTTGAGGTGGTATTAACATGAAGAAAAAAAATTTATTGTTTATTATTATATTTTCTACTGTTGTAAGCGTATTTAATATGGGGTATTACAGCAGTGTTGTAATTAAGGTAAAGGCTTACGAAGAAGATAATCCAAGAAAACAGGTAGTAACTGGATATAAAAAGGCTTACACTCCCCCAAAAAAAATAACTAATGACAATCAAGGTAAGGTGGTGAAAAAAGTTGTTGAAGAAAATTCTAATACGAAAGAAGATTTAACTAAAAAAGAATATTTGGCTAAAAAAAAATTAAGTGAGAAGAAAAAAAGTATTGATAGTTTGAATGTAAATTCATCAACTAGAGACAGGGAAAAAAATAATTGGAACAAGGATATCCCAAGTGACATAAATTCGCTTGAAACAGGGGATAGTATAGAAAATTTTAATTACAACACTAAACAGCAGATACAATCAGTATTTAAAGTATCGACAGGGAAAATAGAAGAAAATCTAACTGCTTCTGATAAAATAAAATTACTATATATAAGCTTCAAGCTAGGCAAAAAGAATTATAAAAAAGTGGAAGAATATTTATATGCGGTTGATGCTGAGGAAGGTGTTCTTAAAGCCCTGAAGTTATTAAAAGAAGATTTATCAAAAAAAGAATATGGAAAAGTGAGAAAAATAGCTGCGAAGTTTATAGATATGGATGCTGCAGAGAGACTAAAATAATTGTATTCTAGTAAACAATATAAAAAAACAATTACTTTTTTAATGAATAATAATAAGTTACATTGATGCTTAAAATAGAGTAAATATGCGAATGCTATAGTAATGTAGAGAAGAAGTCGTTAATTCGAAGAAAATGGGCTTGAAATTAATTGTTTAAAGTTATATAATAATTCTTGTCGACAGGATAAAGACACAAAAGTATAATATGCTGGCATGGCTCAACGGTAGAGCAGCTGACTTGTAATCAGCAGGTTGTAGGTTCAATTCCTATTGCCAGCTCCAAAAGTGGAGGAGTTCCCGAGTGGCCAAAGGGGGCAGACTGTAAATCTGTTACGTAATGTTTCGATGGTTCGAATCCGTCCTCCTCCACCATTTTTATTATCACTATCATTATCGCAAATTATGGGAGCATAGCTCAGCTGGGAGAGCATCTGCCTTACAAGCAGAGGGTCACAGGTTCGAACCCTGTTGTTCCCACCATAATAATTTTCAAAGAATAGAATGAATGCTAGCATGGCTCAACGGTAGAGCAGCTGACTTGTAATCAGCAGGTTGTAGGTTCGATTCCTATTGCTAGCTCCATATATGGAGGAGTTCCCGAGTGGCCAAAGGGGGCAGACTGTAAATCTGTTACGTAATGTTTCGATGGTTCGAATCCATCTTCCTCCACCAAAAGACATCTGTAGATGTCTTTTTTATTTATTTTATTTTAAAGCCAAGTAGGATTTGTTGACACTGAAAAACTTATATGGTATTATTATTAAAACTTAATATTGATAACTCTTATCAAGAGAGGTGGAGGGAAAAAGGCCCTATGAAACCCGGCAACCGGTACAATGTACCATGGTGCCAATTCCTGCAGGTTTATTCTGCGAGATAAGAAAGATGGTTAAAACACCTCTTCTTATATTTAGAAGGGGTTTTATTTTTTTAAAAAATAAATTTTTTCAGCATTAGAAAGGAGAAATATAATGAAAAGACTATTTACATCAGAATCGGTTACAGAAGGACATCCAGATAAAATTTGCGACCAAATTTCAGACGCTATACTTGATGCTATTTTAGAGCAAGATCCACATGCTAGAGTTGCTTGTGAAACAGCAGTTACTACAGGAATGGTTTTAGTTATGGGAGAGATAACAACTACTTGTTATGTAGATGTTCCTAAGGTTGTTAGAAGTACCATTGAAGGTATAGGATATACTAGAGCAAAATATGGATTTGATGCTAGTACCTGTGCGGTTCTAACCTCTATTGGAGAACAATCAGCAGATATAGCTATGGGAGTTAACGAAGGATTAGAGTCTAAGGAAGGCACACAGGATAAGATAGATTCAATAGGCGCTGGAGATCAAGGTATGATGTTTGGATTTGCCACTAATGAGACACCGGAGTACATGCCACTTCCAATTGCGATGGCTCATAGACTGGCAAGAAGATTAAGTGAAGTAAGAAAGAATGGCAAGCTGAACTATTTAAGACCAGACGGTAAGACTCAAGTTACTGTAGAGTATGAAGATAATAAGCCAGTAAGAATAGATACTATTGTTATTTCAACTCAACATGGAGAAGAGGCGACTCACGATCAAATTGAAAGTGATTTAATAGAACATGTAATAAAACCTATAGTTCCAAGTGAGTTATTAGATGAAAACACTAAATATTATATAAATCCTACAGGCAGATTTGTAATTGGAGGACCTCAAGGAGACTCTGGTTTAACGGGAAGAAAAATAATAGTAGATACTTATGGAGGATATGCAAGGCATGGTGGTGGAGCGTTTTCTGGAAAAGATCCAACAAAAGTTGATAGATCCGCTGCGTATGCTGCAAGATGGGTTGCTAAAAACCTAGTAGCAGCAGGAGTTTCAGATAAATTAGAAATTCAGTTAGCTTATGCTATAGGTGTAGCAAAACCTGTATCTATAGAAGTTGAAACTTTTGGAACAGGAAAAATTGCAGAAGATAAAATTGTTGAAATAATTGGAAAAGTATTTGATTTAAGGCCAGCTGTTATTATAAGAGAATTAGACCTTAGAAGACCTATTTACAAACAGACAGCAGCTTATGGACATTTTGGAAGAATTGATTTAGACCTTTCTTGGGAAAGACTAAACAAGGTTGAACAAATAAAAAAATACTTATAAAATAAAATAAAAAAAATATCTATAATAAAAAGAGAGATAACAAGTAGTAATTGTTATCTCTCTTTTTATTATAGAATTTAAAAGGTTAGTGCTAAACGATTGAAATAATTCTATAAATATTAAATTTTAATCCATTATCTTGATTAGTAATTGGCATTATGATAAAACTTAAGATAGGGGTATACTAAAGGTAAAAAGCCTAAAGTACATATGATATAATAACAACAATAATGCAAATAATAATATTATTAGCATTGCTACTATATAAATTTATAAATAGGGGAGATTTTATGCCAGAAATACAAGGAACCATAGGAGATATAGTATTTCACAATGAAGAAAATGGGTATATTATTGCTCATTTAAATGCTATTAAAGAGCAAATAACTGTTGTAGGAATTGTACCCTACATAAGTGAAGGGCAAAATTTAAAATTAACAGGAGAATGGGTTAATCATCCTCAATTTGGAAAGCAATTTAGAATAATTTCCTGTGAGGAAATAATACCTAGTTCTATTGCAGGTATAGAAAAATATTTAGCTTCAGGAGTTATTCAAGGAATTGGACCAGTGACTGCTAAAAAAATTGTACAACACTTTGGAGAAAATACCATGAATATACTAGATAATGAAATCCAAAGACTAAGGGAAATTGATGGTGTGGGAGAGAAAAAGATTAAATTAATTTTGGAATCTTATTCTAAGCAAAGAGAAGTTAAAAATATAATGATATTTCTTCAAACCTACGGGGTAACACCTAACCAATGTGTGAAGATTTATAAAAAATATGGTGGAGACTCTATAAAGGTAGTACAAGATAATCCATATGTGTTAACAGAAACTATTGCTGGCGTGGGATTTAAAATTGCTGATAAGATAGCTCGAAGCTTAGGTATTGACAAAGAGTCACCTTTTAGAATACAAAGTGGAATTAATTATGTTGTTAATGAATTTTGTGCTATGGGGAATACTTATATGCCACTAGAAAAGTTACATAAGGAAGCTAAAAATATTCTTGGGGTTTCTGAGGAAGAAATTGAGAAGAGTATTTTTGACAATGTTGTGCAGGGAAAATTGAAAGTGGAAAATATTGATGAAGAAAAATGTGTATTCACTATGCCTTTTTACTATTGCGAATTAAGTATTACTAAAAAAGTCATAAATTTATCTATAGCAAAATATGAAAAATTAGATTTAGACATTGAAGAGGAAATCGAAAAATTTGAAAACGAAAAAAGTATAAAATTTGCAATGTCTCAAAAGGCTGCTATATGTGGTGCTGCGGAGAATAGTATGGAGGTTATAACTGGAGGACCTGGTACAGGCAAAACTACTATAATCAATTGTATTATAGATGTGTTTGAAAAAGCTGGAATGAAAGTGTTTATGGCAGCGCCTACTGGAAGGGCCGCTAAAAGAATGACAGAAGCTACTGGCAGGGAAGCTAAAACAATACATAGGTTACTCGAGCTTGGAATGGGAGGCGATGATGGGTCGCAGTTTTTTAGAGGCGAGGAAGCCCCTTTAGATTGCGATGTGTTAATTATTGATGAAGCTTCTATGATAGATATAATGCTTATGAATAGTTTATTAAAAGCTATCAGCGTAGGGACTAGGCTTATAATTGTGGGCGATGTGGATCAATTGCCGTCTGTGGGACCAGGGAATGTATTAAGAGATATTATTGACAGTAACTGCGTTAAAGTAGTTAAGCTTAAGGAGATTTTTAGGCAAGCTAGGGAAAGCATGATTATTGTAAATGCTCATAAAATTAACAATGGTGAAATGCCCATCTTAAATAAAAAGGATAAGGACTTTTACTTTATTGAAAATGATGAGCCAGACAAAATTTTAGACAGCATAATTACTTTAATTAATACTAGACTTCCAAAATTCAACAAAGAGTGGGACAAAATGAAGCATATTCAGATACTTTCACCTATGAGAAAAGGAATACTAGGCATAGAAAATTTAAATGAAAAACTTCAGGCAATATTAAATCCTAAGTCTAAATATAAAAAAGAAAAGGAATATAGGAATACTATATTTAGGGTAGGGGACAAGGTCATGCAAGTTAAAAATAATTATTCTATGAAATGGAATAAATTGAGTGCAAATCATGAAAAAGATGGCGTTGGAATTTTTAATGGGGATGTAGGGTATGTTTGCGATATCGATGAAGATAATGAAAATGTCATTGTAGTTTTTGATGATGATAAGCGGGTAGAATATGAGGGAGTATTTTTAGATGAACTAACTTTAGCTTATGCTATTACTATACATAAAAGCCAAGGTAGTGAGTTTGAAGTGGTAATTATGCCTATGTTTATGGGACCGCCACTTTTAATGAATAGAAATTTGCTTTATACAGGAATAACTAGGGCAAAGCATATGGTTGTCTTAGTGGGAAAAACAAAAGCTATTAATTTTATGAAGGATAATAATAGAAGTTTCGAAAGATACTCTGCGCTAGGCTGGAGGATAAGACAAATAGTAGATGCAGATCTAAGCCATGATGAAAATCAGCACAATTAAATTAAGACAAATATTTAACTGTAAAGGAGATTTTACATGTATTTCTACGCAAATTTAAACCTTAGCAAGGAAAAAGATGAAATTAGCAAAGAAATTTTAAGATGTTCATTAAATGGCAAAAAAAGAATTGATGTTGTGTCTATGTTTTACAATTCCTCTGATATATTGCTGGAAACTATAATTACATACGCTAATGAAAAGAAAAATATATTGTATATAACTAACGAAGATGTACGCAAAATTGATATTGTTTACTATATGAATAACTTTAGCAATTTAGGCAAATATGTATATGTCCATGGAGAAAATTATAGCAGTGTCAATGAATATTTACATATATGCAATCATGAAAGTACATTAAGACTCCAAGAAAAATTTGATTTAGTTATTTATAATGAGATTAGAAGTTTCCCTAAATATAGCAAACAACAAATAAAAAAAATATTATTTAAACTGTGCAGAGCAGGAGGCACAGCTATAGCTTATTCCGTAGAGAATGTTTTAAGTGAAGATGCTACTATTATGTTTCCGTTAACAAATAATAAAATTCCGATTATAGAGCCTAGAATCATAACTACCAGAATAAATCTTAATATTGAGATACCTTTGGTAGTTTATGAATATTTAAATTGGTCAATTATATCTAATAGAAAGGTGATAATCTTTACACCAGATGGAGAAAAAGCTGTGGCTGTATTCGAGTATCTAAGTAATTTCAAAGAAAAGTTGAGTGAAAATTTATTTTTATATATTAGTAAAAAAAGTGATGCTGATATTCCTATAACGTTTATGAATAAAGATAAGGGGATAATAGTAACTAATGACTTTGAAGAAAGTTACTTAGAATTCCATGCGGTGGATGTTATAGTCTATTTTGCTGATAATATTAAATTTAATCATAAGCAGCTGTTATATCTATCAAGTAAGGTTGGAAGATATGAAAATATACAAAGGGGAGAGGCAATATTTTTAGCTAATGTTGAAACTGCGCAAATGGATAAGGCTAAAAATATAGCTAGAAAATTTAATGAGAAAGCGTGGGAAAAAGGATTATTAAATATATAAAAAATCTAATTTATTGTTTAATCCAGCTAATATATTCAGGCGATGAACATTGTGTAATCTGCAATGAATATACGGTTGAAAGTGAAGCATTATGTACGCAATGCAGGAAAAAAATGAGGCGATGCACCGAAAGTTTTTATCTATGCCATAATGAAGAGAAATATCTTGTTTGGTCAGTGTTTTATTATTCAAATATAGTAAAAGAGTTAATTATCAGGCTTAAATATAAAAGCGATTTTGTATGTGGAGAAATTTTAGCGGGGTACATGCTAGAACTTGTAAAAAACAATAAATTAAAATTTGACTTAATAGCTTATGTACCTATGACTAAGAAAGCACAAAAAAATAGAGGATATAACCAAAGTGAATTTTTGGCAAATTACTTAGCGAGGTTTTTAAATATTCCCGTAATTTGCAATTTAATTAAAATCGTGGATACTAAGGATCAAATAGGTTTAAGTGGTGAAGAACGTTGGAATAATATGGACAAATGTTTTCAGATTAAACAAAATAAATTTATACAAAATAAAAAAATTTTAATAGTTGACGATGTTATAACTACAGGCGCTACAGCCTTTTATTGTGCAAGCAGGCTAAAAAAAAGTGGAGTAAATAATGTTTGCATATTGACTATAGCCAAAAGTAAGGTATAATATTTATTGTAGTAAGTTAGGTTTGTGGTTGAAAGTCGATGCCAGTCGCAGGCGAAACGATCCACGTAAGTTAAACAAAGTTTAGCGAGCATGGTGCGGCTTAGAGGTTAGTCCTGCCGTCTTAACGGGCGAGAGTGTAAGTAGTGAGAGGATAATTCCGGGTAGCAAAAGCTCCAGCAGGCGAGTGTGGGGTCAAAGACCAGGTCAACTAACTTAATATATAAAAACTCCTAATATTATATTGGGAGTTTTTATTTTATATTATATAAAAAATATGCAATATATATATAATTATTTGAGTATGTTTTCTAAAACTCATGTAATTTAACTATACAATAAGGGTTGCCTGAAAACAATGGACAATGTACATAAATAAACAGGGGAATAATAAGCAATATTGTGATAGTACGCTTTAAATTGAATTAATATTATGTGAATTCTGATTTTAATGGTTGCTATTTAGTATTAAAAGTAATAGTATAGAAATACAACTATATAACATGCTTAGTAATCTAGCATTGTATAGATATTAGAAAGGGGCTGGACAGTATGAAAGTTAGAATAATAGGAAAAAACATAGAGATAACAGAGGCCTTGAAAAATATTATGGAAAAGAAAATATCTAGATTTGATAAGTATTTTAATCCAGATGTTGAAGCTCAGATAACTTTAGGTGTTCATAAGACCAGACATACTATAGAAGTTACAATTCCTTTTAACGAAGTTGTTTTAAGAGCAGAAGAGGAAAATGATGATATGTATACTTCATTAGATCTTGTTGTTGATAAATTAGAAGGACAAATTAGAAAACATAAAACAAAATTAGAAAAAAGAAATCGTGGAACTTCTCTTAAATTTAAGGGTATACCACTATATACTAATAATAATGAAGAAGATATGGAACCCAAAATAGTAAAGACAAAGAAATTTGCATTTAAACCTATGTCAGCAGAGGAAGCAGTTCTTCAAATGGAGCTCGTTGGTCATAGCTTTTTCGTATATATGAGTGATGAAACATCAGAAGTGCACGTAGTATATAAAAGAAAAGATGGGAATTATGGGTTGATAGAGCCAGAGTTTTAAGAAATATTGAATTAAAAGGACTAAAGTAAGTTTATCTTTACTTTAGTCCTTTTTTAATTTTAAAAAATATGATAGCTTTTCAATATCATTTATTAAACCTGCATTCTACATAATATGACAATGGAAGATTATTAACAATAATTTTACAATTAACAAAGCATATAAGTTGAATACGAGCAAATTAAGTGGTATAATTTAGATTGTATATTTAGGAATTATTAATAGGAATTATTAAAATGAATAGTGAGGATGAAAATTATGAATTTTTTCAATAAATTATTTGGTACTTATAGTGATAGAGAAATAAAAAGAATAATTTCAACGGTAGATAAGATAGAGGAATTAGATACAAAAATGACTAGCTTAACTGATGAAGAGCTTAAAGCAAAAACGGAAGAATTTAAGACTAGGCTTAATAAGGGAGAGACTTTGGATGATATATTACCTGAAGCCTTTGCGGCAGTTAGAGAAGCTTCATGGAGAGTTCTTAGCAAGAAGCATTTTAGAGTACAACTAATTGGTGGTATAATACTACATCAAGGAAGAATAACTGAAATGAAAACTGGCGAAGGAAAGACATTAGTGGCTACACTTCCATCATATTTGAATGCGCTAACAGAGAAGGGTGTTCATATAGTTACAGTTAATGACTATCTTGCAAAAAGAGATAGAGACGAGATGGGTCAAATACACGAATTTTTAGGCCTTTCTGTGGGCGTAATTATTCATGATTTAGACCAAACTCAAAGACAAGAGGCTTATAATTCAGATATAACCTACGGAACAAATAATGAATTTGGGTTCGATTATTTAAGAGATAATATGGTTGTTTATAAAGAAGAAAGAGTTCAAAGGAAATTAAACTTTGTAGTGGTGGATGAGGTCGACTCCATATTAATAGATGAAGCTAGAACCCCACTTATAATATCTGGAGAAGGAGAAAAATCTACAGACTTTTATAAAGTAGCAGATTTTTTTGTTAAGAGCCTTGTGAAAGAAGAAGACTATACTATAGATGAAAAAGCTAGTGCTGTTATAATGTCTGATGCTGGTATAGACAAAGCAGAAAAATATTTCCATCTAGAAAATTATGCTGATGCAGAAAATATGACTGTGCAGCACCATGTGGTTCAAGCTTTAAAAGCAAATTATATCATGAGAAAAGATAAAGATTACATGGATAAAGATGGAGAAGTTATAATTGTAGATGAGTTTACTGGAAGACTTATGGAAGGTAGAAGATATAGTGATGGACTTCACCAAGCTATTGAAGCAAAAGAGGGCGTAAAAATTGAAAAAGAGTCAAAAACCCTTGCTACAATTACTTTCCAAAACTATTTTAGAATGTACAATAAGTTATCAGGCATGACTGGTACTGCACTTACAGAAGAAAATGAATTTAGAGAAATATATGGACTTGACGTATTAGTAATACCTACTAATAAGCCGCTCACAAGACTTGATAATGCAGACTTAGTTTATAAAACTGTTAAGGGGAAATATAAGGCTATAGTGGATGAAATAGTTGAGACATATAAAAGCAAGCAACCTGTTCTTGTAGGTACTGTTAGTATAGAAAAATCAGAATTATTATCTGAAATGCTTAAAAGACGCGGAGTTCCTCATCAAGTACTTAATGCTAAATATCATGAAAAAGAAGCTGATATAATATCCCATGCAGGAGCACTTGGCATGGTTACTATAGCAACTAATATGGCAGGTCGTGGTACGGATATTAAGCTTGAAGATGGCGTTGTTGAAGCAGGAGGACTCAAGATAATTGGAACGGAAAGACATGAATCTAGGCGTATTGATAATCAACTTAGAGGACGTTCTGGTCGTCAAGGAGATATAGGAAGCTCAAGATTCTACATATCACTGGAAGATGACTTAATGAGAATATTCGGTTCTGAAAGGCTTCAAGGAGTAGTAGAAAAATTAGGCTTAACTGATGAGGATGCTATCGAAAGTAAAATGGTAAGTGGAGCTATAGAAAGCGCTCAAAAGAAAGTTGAAGGAAATAACTTTGATATAAGAAAAAATGTTGTTCAATATGATGATGTAATGAATCAACAGAGAGAAATAATATATAGACAAAGAACAGAAGTTCTTCAAGGAGAAAACATAAAAGATCAAGTTGAAGAAATGATAAAAGATGTTGTTTTAACTGCAGTTGCATCTCATATTACTGGTATAGAGGAAAGTTTCGACGAAGAATTAGTAAAATTAATTAATTTCCTTGAACAAATATATCTTCCAAAGGGAATTGTTTCAGTAGAAGAATTGGGTAAAACATCTAATGATGAAATTAAGGCTACTCTTTTAGATATAGCTGAGAAAATGTATGCTCAGAAAGAAGAACATTTCGGTGAAGAACAAATGAGAGAAGTTGAAAGAGTTATTCTTCTAAGGGTTGTAGACAGTAAATGGATGGACCATATTGATGATATGGAGCATTTGAAGCAAGGTATTGGACTACGAGCTTATAAACAGCAGGATCCATCACAAGCCTACCAAATGGAAGGTAGTGATATGTTTGCTGAAATGATTGACAATATAAAGACGGAAACAGTTAAATATCTATTCCATGTGCAAATAGAAAAAGCGCCTGAAAGAGAAATGGTTGCAAAGATTACATCAACCAATCATGATGATTCTGCTAAAAAAGAGCCAACTAAAAAAGAAGTTAAACCAGGAAGAAATGATGATTGTTCTTGTGGTTCAGGGAAGAAATATAAAAACTGCTGTGGCAGGGGATAATAATCATTAACTTCACCAGAGAAATTCATAAGGATTAGCAATTCTGGACAAAAACAAGGAATAGTAATAGTTGGAAATTGATAGATGACAGTTGACAGTTAATAAAATTTTTCCCAGTGGAAAAACGAAAACTAAACTGTTTACTGTCAATTTTTAATTTAAACTAAAAAAGGGGTGCAATAATTGATAGTACAAATAGAAGAAATAGTAAGTGAATTAAATGTAGTAAAAGTTAACGTAGAAGAAATCAGGGTGTCTCTTTGACATAACAACATTGGAAAAAGAGTTAAGAGAGTTTGAATTTAAAATGCAAGAAACTAGTTTTTGGGATAATATTGACCTTGCGCAAGAAATTGCTCAGAAAGCTAAGGCAATTAAAGATAGGATTGATCGATTTGACCTATTGATTAGCAAAATAGAGGATTTAGATGTGCTTATTGAGCTTAGCGCGGAGGAAGAAGATGATTCCTCTATAGGAGAAATAAAAATTGAATTAAGAGATTTAGCCCGTGATATTGACAGGTTTAGGATTGAAATTTTACTATCTGGAAAATATGATATAAATAATGCTATTTTAACCCTTCACAACGGTGCAGGTGGGAATGATGCTCAAGACTGGACAGAAATGCTGTATAGGATGTATTCAAGATGGTGTGAAAAAAAGGGATATAAAATCGAAGTTTTAGATTATCAGCCCTCTGATGAAGCAGGTATTAAAGCAGTTACATTAAAAATAACTGGTGAGTTTGCCTATGGATATCTAAAAGCTGAAAAGGGAGTGCATAGACTTGTAAGAATTTCACCCTTTAATGCAAATGGCAAAAGGCAAACTTCCTTCGCTTCTTGCGAAGTACTTCCAGAGCTAACTGAAAGTCAAGATATCGATATAAGACCTGACGACCTCAGAATAGACACTTTTAGGTCAGGTGGTGCTGGAGGTCAACATGTAAATAAAACTGAGTCAGCCATAAGGATTACTCATATACCTACGGGTATAGTGGTTCAGTGTCAAAATGAAAGAAGTCAGCATAGTAATAAACAAACTGCAATGAAGATGCTTATGGCAAAACTTTTAGATTTAAAGGAAAGAGCTAAAAAGGATAGAATTGAAGACTTAACTGGGGATCTAAAAGATAATGGTTGGGGAAGTCAAATTAGATCTTATGTATTTCATCCATATAATTTGGTTAAGGATCATAGAACCAATACTGAGATGGGAAATGTAGATGCGGTTATGGATGGGGATATTGATATTTTCATTGTGGAGTACCTTAGAATGAACAAATAAAAATACAGCTTTAAATAAAAGTTTCAGCAGAATTCTGCTGGAACTTTTATTTTGATCGTATATAAATATATGATTATTAAAACTAATAAGGTGATTTTACATTTGTTTTGTTAAAATTTGCACACCTATACTAACAATGGCAACTGTGAACCAAACTATAAGACCGAGAAAGATAGGTTTAACACCATTTTTCATCATCTTTTTAAAGTCTGAAGAGAGCCCAATAGCTGAAAGAGCCATTACTATCATAAATTTGCCTAGTGTATTTATGTATGATATGCTGTTTCCTTTAAATAGACCCAAAGTATTTAATAGTGAAGCTACTAAAAACCATAATATAAACCAAGGGAATATTTTTTTAAAACTAAAGTTAGCAGTTGTATCCACCTTTGATTCTTTCTTCTTTTTTATAGCAACTATAATACTAAATACAATTGAAATGGGTATAATTAAAGTAGCTCTTGTAAGTTTAACTATAGTTGCATAGCTGCCGGCTGCATTACTATAAGCGTAACCCGCAGCCACTACAGAAGAAGTGTCATTAATAGCAGTACCGGCCCAAAGTCCAAAGGCTTTATCAGAAAAATGAAGTAAATGGCCAAGAGGTGGGAAAATAAGAACTGCAATAATATTAAATAAGAATATAGTAGAAATTGAGTAGGCTATTTCCATTTCATCAGCTTCTATTATAGGAGCTATTGCAGCAATGGCGGATCCGCAACATATGGCAGTGCCTACGCCGATTAAGGATTTAAGCTTTGAAGGAATGCCTAGTAATTTTCCAAAGCCATAAGCTGATATAAAGGCTGCTGATAAGGTGAAAAATGTAACAGATAATGAATCCATGCCTGTTTGTAACACCGTAGTTAAACTTAATCCAGCGCCAAGCACAATTATTGACCATTGAAGTATTTTTTTAGAAGTGAAGCCTATCCCTTTTAAAGTATTTTTTGGCTTTCCAAATATATTATTTATAATGATTCCTATAATAATACCAAATACAGGGCCACCAACTATGGGTAAAAGATTACCTAGCCAAGTGGAAATAAGTGCTAGAACAAATGCAAATAGTATACCTTGAATATTTTGTTTAAACCAATTCATAATAACGTCTCCTTATTTTTTATCCTTGTCACTTACTAACATTGAATTTTTGGTATTATGCTATTTTTAAAATGCAAATGAAAATCGCCTCATTTTTTTATAAAGTGAGGCGATTTTTATTTATATTTTAAATTTAGGTTCAGAGCTAATGTCTAATTTTAATAAGCTCTTCCCCAAGTTACTATAGCCTTAGCTGGTTTTCCACAACATAAGCAAACACCTTTTTTATCTGGTTGATCCAGTGGCATGCATCTAGAAGATGCACCAGCTACTTCTTTTACATTTTCTTCACAAGCGAGTTCACCACACCATGGAGCATCAACAAATCCTAAAGTTTTATCAAGAAGCTCTTTTAGCTCTTCTACTGTGGTTGTGCTAAAGGTTCTTTTATTTTGTATATTTCTAGCTTTTTCAAGTAGTGATTTTTGAATATCTTTTAAAATTTCTGGTACTAATGCTTCTAGTTCAGGCATTGGAACAATGATTTTTTCTCTTGTATCACGTCTAACTAATACTACTTGATTTTTTTCTATATCTTTTGGTCCAACTTCAAGCCTTAGTGGGACACCTTTCATTTCATATTGGCTAAATTTCCATCCAGCCATTTTGTCGCTAGTATCCATTTTTACTCTAGCTACCTTTGACAACATATTCTTAAGTTCTGTAGCTTTTTCAATTACGCCTTCTTTATGGAGTGCAACTGGAACTATGATAAGTTGAATTGGAGCCACTGCTGGTGGCAGTACCAAACCACTTTCATCACCATGAACCATGATTATAGCACCGATAAGTCTTGTGGACATTCCCCAAGAAGTTTGGTGAACATAAGCAAGTTTTCCTGTTTTATCTGTATATTGAATGTTAAATGCTCTGGCAAAACCATCTCCGAAGTTATGAGAAGTACCGCATTGCAGTGCTTTCCCATCGTGCATTAAACTTTCAATTGTGTAAGTATCTTTTGCTCCTGCAAATTTCTCTTTTTCAGTTTTTTGACCTTTTATAACTGGAATCGCAAGGGTTTCTTCGCAAAAAGTTGCGTATATATTTAACATTTTAAGGGTTTCTTCTTTTGATTCTTCCGCAGTTGCATGAGCGGTATGTCCTTCTTGCCATAAAAATTCTGAGCTTCTAAGAAAAGGTCTAGTAGTTTTTTCCCATCTTACTACAGAACACCATTGATTATATAATTTAGGAAGATCATTGTAAGATTGAATTATCTTTGCATAGTGATCACAAAATAATGTTTCAGAAGTAGGTCTCACGCAAAGTCTTTCTGCTAATAGTTCGTTACCGCCATGTGTTACCCAAGCAACCTCTGGTGCGAAGCCTTTAACATGATCTGCTTCTTTTTTTAGAAGGCTTTCAGGAATGAACATTGGCATATATACATTTTCGTGATCTGTATCTTTAAACATCTGATCTAAAATTTTCTGAATATTCTCCCAAATTGCATATCCGTAAGGCCTTATTACCATGCAACCTCTAACGCTTGCATAATCAGCGAGTTCTGCTTTTTTTACAATATCTGTATACCATTGTGCAAAATCATCTTCCATAGAGGCGATAGATTCTACAAATTTTTTATCTTTTTCCATAATTAATCTCCTCTCATTTAATAAAATTTTTAAAAATGAATACAAAAAAAACCCCATCCCGAAAAGGGACCGAGAAATATCGGTGGTACCACCCTAGTTGATATAAAAAATATCCACTCAGATTCTAGATAACGGTAGAAAACCGCTGTAGCTTACTGCAAAAAAAACATTTCGTACAGAACTCCAAGGTGGGTTCAAAATGATCTTTTAAAAATCTTACACCAATGATTTTCTCGCTGTGAAAAGATCTCATTTTTACTAATCCTTTTCTTTGTATTGGGTATATTCACTTTTAATGACAGTTTACTTTATACTTTAGAATTAATCATAGAATAAAAATAATAATATGTCAAGACTATTTTTACCTGAAATTAGGGGTTTTAATATTTTACGTGCAAATTAACGACATTTTAGAAGGAAAGCTTCCTCGCTTCTATAAGTGAGAGTCTAAATATCCGTCTGAAGTCATTGATATTGTAGCTTCACAGATGATGATTTAATGAAAAATGATTGAAGATATGCATGTATATTAAAAAATAGAGCAAAGTATTTAGAGAGTGTAAAAATAATAAAAAATTTTATATAATTCAAGGGTTTGCTTTGTTATTTTAAATAAAGTTAGTATAATGAAATAAATGGGGAAATAATAAAGAGGGTGATGAATTGGTAATTGCAGAAATGTTTTACACTGTAAAGGAAATTATGAATAAAAAATTCATAAAAGTAAAAACAAGTGAAAGCATCAAAGAGGCTTTAAATAAAATGATTGATGCAAACAAAGATGAAGTTTTAGTAGTAGATTCGGCGGGGATGCTAATTGGAGTTTTTACAAAAAAAGATATATCTAAAATTAAAAAAAATAAAAACATATCTTTTCAGGAAGAAGTTATAAAATATACTAACAAAAATGTAGTTACAATAGATATGAATGCTTCTGCTAGAGCTGCAAGAAATCTAATGATAGAGAATGGAATAGGAAGATTACCAGTAATAGAAAATAAAATAATTAAAGGGGTAATTACCAGCAATAATATAAGGGATACTTTTTACCTGAAGATTGATGAAATGTTTGATCTTCAAAATAATATTATTGACAACTTACATGAAGCGGTATGTATTTGTAGTGATAGTGGAATAGTAAACTACTGGAATAAGAGTTCTGAACAACTATATGGTGTAAGGGCAGAAAATATACTTGGAAAGTATATTGGGTCTTTTTTTCCTAATGCGTTAATTATGAAAACTTTAAAAGATGGTAAACGAAGAGACAATGAGGGAAATGAGCCTGTTACAGGTAAGTTTGTTGTTTTAAGTACAGTGCCAATATTCAATGGTAAAGGAAAATTAGTGGCGGTAGTATCTACGGATCGAGATGTTACGGAAGTAGTAACATTATCAAAACAATTAGAAAAAGAAAAAAGAAAAGTTGAATTATTGCAGATTGCATATAAGAAAGAAATTGCGGCAAACTATAATTTTTCTTCAATTGTAGGGAAAAACAAAAAAATAATTGAAGCTATTGCAATGTCGCAAAAGGTAGCACAAAGTTCTGCTAGCATATTAATTACTGGGGAAAGTGGTACAGGAAAAGAGGTTTTTGCAAGATCAATTCATGAAGCTAGTGGTAGAGTAGGGAATTTTGTAGCAGTGAATTGTAGTGCAATTCCTGAGCAATTAATTGAAAGTGAAGTTTTTGGATATGTAGAAGGCGCTTTTACTGGTGCCATTCGGAAAGGCAAAATAGGAAAGTTTGAATTTGCAAATAATGGGACTTTGTTTTTAGATGAAATTGGGGATATGCCCATGGAAATGCAAGTAAAATTTTTGAGGGTGCTGCAAGATGGTATAGTATATAGACTGGGAAGTGAAAAGGGCGTTGTTACAGATACACGCATAATAGCTGCTACAAATAGGAATTTAAATGATTTGATGAAAGAAAAAAAATTTAGAGATGATTTATATTATAGGTTTGCAGTTGTTCAAATTGAATTACCACCACTTAGGCAGCGAAAAGAAGATATAAAAGAGTTGGTAGATTTATTTATAAAGCAAGTAGCTGATAAAGAAAATATAGACATAGATAGCATAGATGAGGGGATATACCCACTGCTTGTTAATTGTAAGTGGGAAGGAAATATTAGAGAACTAAAAAATGTAATACAGAGGATGATTGTACTTTCTACAGAAGGGAAGATTACATTAGATACACTTCCGGAATACATTCTAGAAAATAGTGAAGACAAAAAAAAAATAGACATATATACCAATGAAAGTCAAATTTTGGAGCAAGAGCAAAATAAATATGATTTGGCGAAAATCGTTGAGAGCGTAGAAAAAAACACCATAGCAGAAGTGTTACTATCCGTGGGTGGAAATAAACAGAAAGCCGCAAAAATATTAAATTTAAAGAGAAGTACTTTATATTATAAATTAAATCAATATGGTCTTTTAGAAAAGCAAAACTAGAGTGTCAGAAAACTAAACAGTGTGTCGGTTTTCCGACACGCCTAATACTGCTAAAAAGCGTTATAAAACGACTTTTAGGTAATGAAATGTGAAAATAGTGTCGGAAAATAGACGCTATTTTTTTTGATTAAAAAATAATAGCTTGTATTGAAGAACTCTATAGACTGACAAATCAGTATTTACAACATCTATAGGCAAAGTATAAAATCTTTGAAAAGTTGGCACACTAATTGCGTATATATTTAAGTGAAAGAATATGGAGGTGGTTTTATGCCAATGACCTATAAATTTCCTCTTAAAATGCACGTAGGTGCACCTTCTACTACAATTGTAAAAGAAGGGCAAATTGTTAAAAGAGGCGAATGTATTGCAAACCCAGAGGGATGCGGTGCTAAAATTCATTCTAGTATCACTGGAAAAGTAACTAAAATTACAGAAAATGAAATCTTTATTTTAGCGGACGAAAATCAAAGTACGGAGTACATAAAAATTAAAAAATGTGGGAAAATAGAAGATACTGCCTATGAAGCAGGTATTGTTGGTGCCGGTGGAGCTGGATTTCCTACTCATATTAAATTAAAAACACAGGTGCCTGATGGATATGTAATTGCAAATTGTGTTGAATGCGAACCAGCATTACATCATAATATAGAAGTTTTAGAAAAAAACCCAGAGTGTATTATTAAGGGAATAAGATATGCTATGACTGCAACTGGGGCGCCAAAGGGTTATATAGCAGTAAAAGCAAAAAACAAAAAAGCTATTGCATCACTTAAAAAGGCACTTTCTGGAGCAATAGATGTAGAAGTAAAAGAGTTAAGAGATATATATCCAATGGGTGAGGAAAGAGCATTGATTCATGAAATATTTGGAACATGGCTTAATCCTGATCAATTGCCTTTTGAAGCAAAATGTGTAGTTCTAAATGGAGAAACTTTAGAAAATCTAACAAATGCCATAGAGCAAGGTAAACCAGTAATAGATAAAGACGTTACAATAGTTGGAAAATTAAAAGGTGGAAATGAAAGTCATGTTTTCTTACAGGTACCTGTAGGAACTCCAGTGAAATACCTAATTGAAAAAGCGGGTGGAATAGATGGAGAATATGGTGAAATCATTATTGGTGGACCATATACAGGAAAATCTGAAGACATAGAAAGTGCAGTTGTTACAAAAACATCAGGTGGTGCAATTGTTACAATACCACTTCCGAAATATGAAGGACCAATAGGACTTCTTGTATGTGCTTGCGCAGCAGATGAAGCGAGATTACGGAATGTTGCAGAAAAAATGCATTCAGAAGTAGTTGGGGTTGCAACATGCAAAAATGTAGTTAAAGTAAGAGGTTTAAACAAATGCTTAACCCCAGGAGATTGTCCAGGGCAGGCAGAAGCAATACTTTACCTTAAAAAACAAGGCGCAAAAAGAGTATTAATAGCAAATTGTAGTGACTGCTCAAATACAGTAATGTGTTGTGCTCCTAAAATGGGGATTCCAGTATATCACCACACAGATCATGTATTTAGAACAATAGATTATCCGCTTACAAGAAGATTACCAATGGAAGAAAAGTAAAAAAAATAAGGAGGTTATGTTCATGTCAATGAGTGATGAGCACGCAGCAGAATTTAAAAATGAAGTCGCAGTTGTATGTTGTAGAACAGAAGAGGGAACAATTCTTACTGCAGCTAATTTAGAAGATCCATCAATATTCCCAGATTTAGTGGATTCAGGATTATTAACAATACCTGGAAACTGTTTGAAAATAGGTCAGGTTATTGGGGCAAAACTTACTAAGACAATTGATTCACTAGTACCATTAACACCAGAAATAGTAGAGGGTGTAATTGCTACTACAGAAGAGAAGAAAGTAGTAGAATTAACTGATGGTAATGAAAAGGCAGTATTAAAAGATAATAAAAGTGCAGGAGATGTTATTACAGCTGAGGATTTAGAAAACCCAATGCATTTTGATAAACTACAAGACTCTCTACTTCTAAAATTAGATGAGAGTGTTTTAAGTAGAAGCGAAGTAATTGGTGCAACTTTAAAAGTAGATGCAGTAGCATTAACTCCTGTAACTCCAAACATTTTAGAAGGATTTAAGGAGGAAGTATCTATGAAAGCTGAAGCACCAGTAATGTCATCTGCTATAAGTGGTGGAGTGTTAAAAATTAAAATTGCAGAAGGTAAGGGTATTGATATAGAAATCCCTCTTAATTCATTTAGTCAAAATACAGTTCAAGCAGTAGAAACAGTAAAAACAGCAAGCGCTGGAATGGCTGTAGCTAAAGAAGCTGTAAAAGAAAGTAAGACTCCAGAAGTAAAGCTCGAAGACAAAATTGTAAGAAAGCTTGTTAAAAAACACTTCAAAATAGAAGAAGTTAAATTTGGTCCTGAAACTAAAATTGAAGGAACAACACTTTATATTAGAGAAAATATCTGCACAGATGCTGTGAAAATCAGCGAACTTGTTACAGATATTAAAATTGATATAATTACACCAGATAAGTACAACACATATAGTGAAACAATTATGGATGTACAGCCAATTGCTACAAAAGAAGGAGAACATAAATTAGGTCAAGGGGTAACAAGAGTATTAGACGGTGTTATCGTTATGGTTACCGGAACAGATGAAAATGGCGTTCAAATTGGAGAATTTGGTTCTTCAGAAGGTATTTTAGAAGAAAATATTATGTGGGGAAGACCAAGCGCACCAGATAAAGGTGAAATTTTCATTAAAACTCAAGTTACAATACTTGCAGGAATGAACATGGAAAGACCAGGACCTTTTGCTGCTCATAAAGCAACAGATATGATCACACAAGAAATTAGAGAAGCTCTAAAGAAACTAGATGAAAGCTTAGTAGTAAACAGTGAAGAATTTGTTCAATACAGAAGAACTGGTAGAAAGAAAATAGTAGTAGTAAAAGAAATCATGGGCCAAGGCGCAATGCATGATAACTTAATTCTTCCAGTAGAGCCAGTTGGAATACTTGGTGGAAAACCAAACGTTGACCTTGGAAATTTACCAATTGTACTTTCACCATTAGAAGTATTAGATGGTGGAATTCATGCATTAACTTGTATAGGACCTGCATCAAAAGAATGTTCAAGACATTACTGGAGAGAACCACTTGTTATAGCAGCAATGAATGATCCAGAAGTTGATTTTTGCGGAGTTGTACTTGTAGGAAGCCCACAAATCAATAGTGAAAAGTTTTATGTATCTGAAAGACTTGGAATGACTATTGAGACAATGGATGTTGCAGGTGCAATTGTTACAACAGAAGGATTTGGAAATAACCATATCGACTTTGCTAGCCACATTGAGCAAATAGGTATGCGTGGAATTGGCGTTGTAGGAATGTCTTTCTGTGGAGTTCAAGGTGCTCTAGTTGTTGGTAATAAGTATACTAAGTACATGGTTGACAACAATAAATCAGAAGCAGGAATTGAAAATGAAGTTTTAGGATGTAATACACTTTGCAAAGAAGATGCAATCCGTGCGCTTGCAATGCTTAAAACTGCAATAGCAGGAGAAGAAGTAGTAGCAGCAGAAAGACATTGGAATGCAAATGTTAAGGAAAGCAATCTTGAATCTGTTGAGAAAACATATGCAGTTTCCATTGAAAGAGTAGAAAATGAAACTTCAATTCCAGTAAGTAAAAAAAGATTAGAAAAATATTCAGCAAAATAAGGAGAAACAATGAAATACGGCGATAAGATAATAGAAATGTATGGAATTATAGTAGAAAAGCATGAGGGTATGGTATGTATCGATTTAAAAGGAAGATTAGGGTACATGAAGATACCAATGAGGATGCTAATTACAGATTATCCTGTGCAGGTAGGTCAAGAAGTCGGATTTAGAATGAGTTTCATTGAGGTTCTTTCTGAAGAACCCAACGAAAAATACGTTAGTAATATAGAGACAAGAAACAGAAAGGAAGGGAAAGTATAATGAGTTTAACAACCGTTAAAGGATTACAATCAGAAATATTTGTACCAATTACACCACCACCAGTTTGGACACCGGTAACAAAACCATTAAATGAAATGAGAGTTGCTTTTGCCACTGCTTCAGGAGTACATTTGAAAACAGACAAGAGATTTAATTTAGCAGGAGACTTTACTTTTAGAGCTGTTCCAGGTAATACAAAATCTAATGACTTAATGGTATCCCATGGTGGATATGATAATGGAGACGTAAACAAAGATATAAATTGTATGTTCCCCATTGATAGATTAAGAGAACTTGCAGCTGAAGGATTTATAAAAGAAATTGCTCCAATGCATTATGGATTTATGGGCGGCGGCGGAGACCAAGATAAGTTTAAAAACGAAACTGGTCCTGCTATTGCAAAGTTACTAAAAGCTGAAGGTGTAGACGCAGTTGTTTTAACAGCTGGCTGAGGAACTTGTCACCGCTCCGCTGTACTTGTACAGAGAGCGATAGAGGAATCAGGGATTCCTACGATACTTATTGCAGCGCTGCCACCAGTAGTTAGGCAAGCTGGAACACCAAGATCTGTTGCACCACTTGTTCCAATGGGAGCAAATGCTGGAGCACCAAATGATAAAGAAATGCAAACAAATATATTAAAAGCTACTTTATTACAACTTATAGCTATACCATCAGCTGGAAAAATTGTTCCATTACCTTATGAGTACGCAGCAAAAGTTTAACGACATTGCAGCACCGAAGGTGATGAACAGCTGCGAAGGTGATGAACAGCTGCGAAGGTTATAATTAAATAAAATTAGGAATGTCGCCAAATTTAATTTTGGCGCATTCCTATATAAAAAAATGAATTGTGGTGAGATGTATGGAAAATGAAATTGAAATGCGAAAATTATTGATTAAAACATTCCATATTGAAAAAGTAGAGTTTGGTAAAAAAACTATTATCCAAAATAAAATATTGTACTTAAGAGAAGATATAAAGAAGGATTTAATGCAAGAATCTATAGATATTATAAAGTGTATCGAAGTGGAAATAGTAAATCCAAAACAACATGATTTTTTTGTTAATAGCATTATGGATTTTTCACCAATAGCAACTAAGGTTTTAGGGAAAATTGGTGATGGAATAACACATACTTTAACAGGAGTCTATGTTATGCTCACGGGTATAGATGAAATGGGAATTCAAGTTGCAGAATTTGGATCTTCAGAAGGCATTTTATCAGAGCAAGTAGTGTTTGGTCGTGCAGGTACTCCAAATGAAACAGATATTATAATTCATGTAGATGTAATACTCAAAGATGGAATGGGCGCAGTAAGGATAGGACCCACAGCAGCACATAGGGCCTGTGATAGATTAGTTCAGGAAATAAGGGAAGCTTTAAAGAAAATGAATGGAAAAGTATATGATGAGAAGTTTGAATATTTTGACAAAATTAAACTTGGAAAAAAGAAAGTAGTTGTTATAAAACAGGTAGCGGGTCAAGGTGCAATGTATGATACACAGTTACTCGGCAAAGAACCGGGTGGCTTTGAAAGTGGCAGATCTATTATAGATTTAGGGAATGTACCAATAATATTGAGCCCGAATGAATATAGAGATGGTGCTTTGAGGGCTATGCATTAATAATCATCTTTGGTGTCATTAATCGGCACTTCTTTCAGTGTCGTTAAACTATGTAATCCTGGTGAGGAGGAATACTATGGGAGTTGGTCCATCTACAAAGGAAACAACGTTGCATCATTTTAGAGATCCACTGCTGGATGTTATATCTAAGGATGCGGATATTGATTTGTTAGGCATAATTATTGTTGGAACACCTCAATCTAATGAAGATAAATTGTTTGTTGGACAAAGAGCAGCAGCATGGACAGAAGCTATGAGAGCTGATGGGGTTATTATATCTGTAGATGGTTGGGGTAATAGTCATGTAGACTATGCTAATACTATCGAAGAAATTGGAAAGAGAAACATACCGGTAGTAGGGCTTAGCTTTGTAGGTACTCAAGCACAATTTGTAGTTACAAATAAATATATGGATACAATTGTTGATTTCAACAAATCAGTAGAGGGTATTGAAACAGAAATAGTAGGACAAAATACAGTTTGTGAATTAGATGCAAAAAAAGCGCTAGCGCTTTTGAAACTTAAAATGAATAGAAAGATGAGGGGATAAATTATGAAAGCAATGAGAATGATCAATGCAGTAGATTCACATACCATGGGAGAACCAACAAGAATTATAACTGGCGGTGTACCGGTAATTCCAGGAAATACTATGCCTGAAAAGAAAGAATACTTGGAAAAACATTTGGATTATTTGAGAACAGCAATTATGCTTGAACCAAGAGGGCATAATGATATGTTTGGATCAATTATTACTGCTCCAACAATGCCAGAAGCTCATTTAGGAATTATTTTTATGGATGGTGGCGGATATTTAAATATGTGCGGTCATGGTTCTATTGGAGCTGCAACAGTAGTTGTAGAAACTGGAATAATTCCTATGGTAGAACCTTACACATATCTAACTTTAGAAGCGCCGGCAGGACTAGTTAAGGCAAAAGTTAAAGTGGAAAATCAAAAGGTAAAAGAAGTTTCTATCCAAAATGTTCCTTCTTTTCTTTATAAGGAAAATGTACAAGTGGATGTTCCTGAACTCGGTAAAATAACTCTTGATATTTCTTTTGGAGGAAGTTTTTTTGCACTTGTTAAAGCTGTTGACTTAGATCTTGATATTTGTCCTAAAAATGCACAGAAATTGTGTGAAGTAGGAATGAAAATTCTAAATGCAATTAATGCATCTATTCCTGTTAAGCATCCATTGCTACCTCATATAAACACAGTAGATTTGGTTGAAATATATGGACCTGCTAAAAATCCAAAGGCTACTCTTCAAAATGTAGTAGTATTTGGAGACGGACAAGTAGATAGATCTCCTTGTGGGACAGGAACAAGTGCTAAACTTGCATATTTGTATGCAAAGGGCCATTTGAAACAAAATGAAGAATTTGTATATGAAAGTATTGTTGGAACTATGTTTAAAGGCAAAGTACTTGAAGAAGTGCAAGTAGGGCAGTTCAAAGGTGTCATTCCAGAAATAACAGGCAGTGCATATATTACTGGATTCAATCAATTTGTTATTGATGAAGAAGATCCTCTAAAATATGGATTTAAGCTATAATTAACAGGAAATATTTAGTATTAAACGTTAGTATATACCATTAGTGGAATAAACTGAATTATCTATTAAATGAATAATTCATAGACAATATAAGTATAATGTAGTAGAATAAAAATCTAAACAATATAAATTTATGTGACTTTTTTAACTAAACTATTTAAAATACAAATAATGTATGAATTTTGGTAACAATTAACATGCACTATTTAGAAATCTTTTTAAATGGTGCATGCTAATGATATATTAATTAAACAAGGGGGAATTTAAAATGTTAATCGCAGTATTATCAGCACTAGGTCTTTTAACCCTTTATTTCGCAATAATTTTTATTAAGGACTACATGCTAGCTTCAAAGGAAGGTAGACTTGAAAAACCAAGTTTTTTAGCTACAGGATTTGTAGGGTTCTTCACAAATTTCTTTGATACGCTAGGTATTGGTAGCTTTGCACCTACAACTGCACTATTAAAACAATTCAAACTTACAAATGATAGAACACTACCGGGAACATTAAACGTATCCTGTACAATTCCAGTAGTATTGGAAGCATTTATTTTTATTACAGTTATAAAAGTTGACCCAATTACACTTGTTGCGTTGCTTTTCGCAGCAACGGTAGGAGCAATTCTTGGAGCTGGGTTTGTTGCTAAACTCGATGTAAAGAAAATTCAATTAGGAATGGCAATTGCATTAATAATTGTAGCGGTTGTTATGACGCTTCAACAATTGAAAATGTTCCCTGCTGGAGGAGATGCAATTGGTCTTACAGGAGCAAAACTAATTTTCGCGATTATAGGTAACTTTATACTTGGTGCTTTAATGACACTTGGAATAGGTCTTTATGCTCCGTGTATGGCACTTATATATGCACTTGGATTAAGCCCAGCAATTGCATTTCCAATTATGATGGGTTCTTGTGCATTCTTAATGCCAGCAGCTTCTGTTAAATTTGTTAAAGAAGGAGCTTATGATAGAAAAGCTTCTATGGCAATAACAGTATTTGGAGTAATAGGCGTAATTATTGCAGCAAAAATTGTTAAATCCTTACCACTTGATATATTGAAATGGGTTGTTGTTGTGGTTATAATTTATACAGCTATTACAATGTTCATGTCTTATTTAAAACCAGTTAAACAAAAAGCATAAAATATATCTGAATAAAAAAACAGGTTTTAAAGAAAGATTACCCTTTGTCTAAGACTTTTTAAAAAAAGGCTAAATTTAAAAGATGAATTCTGTTAAAGTAACAGGAATCATCTTTTTTTACGTTCTATGAATATTATGTATACAACTGCTATGCTATATTTACTGTTTTTAAAAATATTGCAGAAAAAATTCCAAATTCCAACTTTATATATGGAAAATATTGAAACTGAACTCTTTTCTTTTTATTGTATAAATTTACAATAAATGATATTATTATTATATATTTGAATAAATTTAACATAAAAAGAGGGGGATGTTATATGAATATACCATGGTGGCAGTATGTACTTTCAATGGGCTTATATACTGTATTTCTTCTATTTCTTATTGATTATATGAGAATTCACTACAAATTTGCAAGCTGGTTTTGGATTGCAGCGTTATTTACCTTTCCGCTTTGGATTATTGGCGGAGGCGTAATTGGATGGTTCAGATGGTCTAAGACCCTCAGCGTTCTTTTACCCACTGCTTTTCTTGGTATTTGTCGTATCGCAACTTATGAAAAAAAACAAGGAAAAATTTGGAAATCAATACAAAAGAAATGGGTTCTTTGGTTTTTCTATGCTATATTGTTTTTAAACATAATGGAAGCAACAATAAAGGATGTAACCCTAGGTAATTATTTTAATGCAGCTTGTGGATTTTTGCTTTGTGTAACAATGCCATTTGCACCAGAGTTTTGGAGCTTTTCAAAAGAGAAACCTGGGGATCTTATAAGTTATACAACTATAGCTTGGAACTTTATTTACACCACATGGAATGCATGTTTCGTATTTGCTGAGTGGCCAAAGGCATTAGCTGGTACTCTATGTATATTGGTAGCTGCAGAATTATATCCCATTATTAAAAGGCGCCCAGAATTGTATATAATATCTCGTGTATATACATTAGCTTTTATGATGCTTTTAAAGGCATGTTTCCCTCCAGTTATTCCAGCACTAATGGATTCTACAGCTTGGTTTAACTCGGATGTACTGCTTTATTGGGGGATATTTAATTTTGCAATTATTGTACCTTATGTTTTCTGGCATATGTGGCAGCTTCATACAGGCAAGTCAAAAGTCAGCTTTAGAAGAGGAAGAGTGGATGAAAGTACGTCGTCTTGCTAGATGAAGAAAATACAAATATATAACAAAACACCTATATCTAATGGAATATAGGTGTTTTGTTTACAAATATTAAAAAATGTCTTTGTTATTCTTCTTATAAAGAAAAGAAAATATAAGGATTCCAATTATAGAAATTAGAAAGCATTCTTTATAATATATAATAATAAAGCTATTTTTAAAAGTATATTTGATAATTTCTTTAGATGCCACATCATAGCATCTTTGTATAGACTCTAAACTTATATATTCAGCAGTATCTTTGGGAGTATGTATTCGAGTCATATCATTGTCACAGAAACTTATAGCATCAATGTTTTCACTTCTAAAGCCTTCGTGATCACTAGCATCTTCAAAAAGATAATTGAAAAATATTTTTTCTTTTTTGCAAGTACTTGAAACTGATTTTATAAAAGGTGTTTTATCGGTGTCTTTTTTTCCTCCCATGATGCATAGAGGAACAGCACTATTACTTCCAATCATGTCAAAATTAAATACTTTACTATTTTGTATATAATCTTTATATTTCGTAATAAAAGCCTTTGAGCCCAGGCAACCAAATTCTTCCGCATTAAAGCCTAAGAAGAGAATGCTCCTATCTGGTTTACCAAGCGAAGTTAAATATTTACTCATTTCTAGCATAAAGGAAAGACCGGATGCATCATCTAGAGCACCACTATATATAGTGCCATTTAAATCCGTACCTAAATGGTCGAAGTGTGCTGAAACAATTATTGGTGGAGCAGAGACATCTTTGCCTTCTAAATAGCCCATAACATTATTTACAGTGGTCTCTGAGACCCGGAAAGGGATAAAACAATTAACGCTGCAATTCCTGTTTAATAAATCTTTAAGTGATGCAAGGGTTTCTTTAGTAATCATAATATACATGTTATAATTAGAGTCATAAACAAAAGAACTTCTAAAGGACAGATCATTATCGCGAGGAACAAAGAATATGAAGGATCCATCAATAGTATTAACTTCAAGATAGTCTTCTTTTATTACGCTTATATTATTTTTATCGAAGGTTAAATCATTGCTTTTGAAGTTTTGCATGTCTTCTTTAAAATCCATACTATAAACAAAGTCTTTTACTATTTTGCCCTGGTTGTCTAATACTTTTAAATATGGACTGCCATCTATTTTTTTAGGATATAGTACTTTAAAGTTTTGAAGTTCACTATCTTTATAAGGTTTTAAACCGTTATTTTTGAACTGCAAGTTAATATAAGTAGCAATTTCTGCATTTTCTAAAGTGCCAGTAAGTCTACCTTTGAAGTGATTTGAGGAGATATATTTTATATTTTGGTACACATTTGTAGGATTGAATCTATATAGGGTATAATATATATGTGAACTATAAAGGAATAATAAAATACAAAGGGCTAAAAAACAAGAACATATTAATTTTTTCATATATTTCTCCTAAAAAATTTTATCTTTATATAGATATGAAGATAGAACTTGGGGTATGATTAAATATGTTAATTTTGGGACCTTAGACTTAAAATATAAATTGCGAGAGGAGGATTGGCTATTTAGGCATACAAAATAAATAACGAGAATACTGACTAGGTATTTATTTTATGTGACTTGCAAGGATAGCTAGAAAAAATATGGAAAATATAGAAAGTAGATTAATAAGTGAATTTGGAATAAGTAAGCAGCAATCTGAGAATGTAATCCAGTTATTAGATGAAGGGAACACAGTCCCTTTTATAGCTAGATATCGAAAAGAAAGAACAGGTGGACTTGATGATATAGTACTTAGAAATTTCACAGAGAGACTTATATATCTTAGAAATTTAGAAGGAAGAAAAACAGACGTACTACGTATTATTGGAGAACAAGAAAATCTAACAGAGGAAATTGAAAATTCAATAAAAAAATGTGAGACCCTTACAGAAATAGAGGATATTTATAGGCCCTTTAAGCCTAAGAAAAGGACCAGAGCCATCATTGCAATAGAAAAGGGGCTAAAACCTCTTGCTGAAATTATTTTTAGTGGCGAGTTTAGTGGTGATATAAATGAGTATGCGCAGAAATTTATAAGTGAAGAAAAAGGAGTTACTACATCTTTAGACGCACTTGAAGGTGCTGGTGATATTATCAGTGAGATGATTTCAGACGAAGCTGACTTCCGAAAGTGGATTAGGGCCCTGGTGCATAGTCAAGGAATGGTAGAAACTAAGGGTGGAAGTGACGACACTACACCATTCGAAATGTATTATGAGTATAAAGAAGGCGTTAAATCTATTCCGCCACATAGGATTCTTGCTATAAATAGAGGCGAAAATAGCAAGATACTTTCTGTTAAAATTAAAGCTGACAATGATAAAATTATTGAGTACTTAAGAGCTAGATGCTTAAAGGGGAATAATGAAACTGATAAGTATATAGAGCTAAGTATAGCTGATTCTGTAAAAAGGCTTATATTTCCATCAATTGAAAGAGAAATAAGGTCAGAGCTAACAGAAAAAGGTGAAATAGGGGCTATTGAAATATTTAAAGCTAATTTAAAGGCTCTTTTAATGCAATCTCCTATAAAAGGGAAGGTAGTGCTTGGATTTGACCCTGGGTTTAGAACTGGGTGTAAAATAGCGGTGCTTGATGATACGGGGAAAGTTTTAGATATGGCTACGGTATATGCTACTGCGGGCAGTAAGGATGGCGTACAAAAATCCATAGGTATTATTAAAGCATTAGTAAATAAGCACAATGTGGAAGTAATATCATTAGGTAATGGAACTGCTAGTCGTGAATCTGAAGAAATTTTAGCTCAGATAATTAAAGAATTAAAAGAGGAATGCTCAAAAGATCTGTACTACGTTATAGTTTCAGAGGCGGGTGCATCAGTATATTCTGCGTCAGAGCTTGCATCAAAAGAATATCCAGATATAGATGTATCTATTAGAGGAGCTATTTCTATAGGAAGAAGACTTCAAGATCCTTTAGTGGAGCTTGTGAAAATTGATCCTAAAGCTATTGGAGTTGGACAATACCAACATGATGTAACTCCTAAAAAACTTGATGAATCCTTAAAAGGAGTAGTTGAAGACTGTGTTAATGCTGTTGGGGTAGATCTTAATATTGCAACTCCTTCACTATTATCTTATATATCAGGTATAAATGCAGCTATAGCTCAAAATATTGTAGCCTATAGAGAAGAGAATGGTAAATTTATAGCTAGAAAACAATTATTAAAAGTGAAAAGATTAGGCGCAAAAGCTTATGAGCAATGTGCGGGATTTTTAAGAGTCATGGAGAGCAAAGAGTTTTTAGATAATACTTCAGTTCATCCTGAGTCATATAATGCTGCAAAACAGTTATTGGATTTATTAGAGTATTCAAAGGAAGATCTAAAATCACTAAATTTTAAAGATATGGATGAGCGAGTTAAAACTATTAATCTAAATGAACTGGCTGAAAAATTAGAAATAGGTGTTCCAACTCTTAGAGATATTATAAAAGAAATTAAAAAGCCGGGTAGAGATCCAAGAGAAGAATTACCTAAGCCACTATTAAAAACAGGTGTAGTTCAAATGTCCCATCTTAAGCCGGGTATGAAACTTATGGGTACAGTTAGAAATGTATCTGACTTTGGAGCTTTTGTTGACATTGGAGTCCATCAGGATGGGTTAGTACATATAAGTCAGCTATCAGATAAATTTGTAAAGCATCCCTTGGATGTAGTTACGGTTGGAGATATAGTAGAGGTTAGTGTGCTAGAAGTTGATGAGAAAAGGAAGAGAATATCATTATCTATGAAAAATATATAATTTGTATATTGCTTTTTCTATTAAACGTATATATAATTAAGTTATAAAATAAAATTTGATAATCTTCAGGGCGGGGCGAATTTCCCCACCGGCGGTAAAGCCCGCGAGCCGAAAGGCAGATTCGGTTTAACTCCGAAGCCGACAGTAAAGTCTGGATAAAAGAAGATGTGATATATGCGAATTCGCCCTGACATAGTTCTATGTCAGGGTTTTTATTATATCCATCCCTAGAAGACATATTCAATTAGGGGGTATAAAAATGAGAGACGAAAAACTTGTTAAACTTATTAAAATTTCACTTTTATCTGTGATGGCTTTTCTTTTGATGTATATTGAATTACCAATACCTATATTTCCGGAATTCTTAAAATTTGATATCAGCGATCTACCAGCGCTGTTAGGGGCCTTTGCATTAGGACCAATAGCGGGAGTTGTTATTGAACTTTTTAAAAATATATTACATGGAATGCTAGCAGGAAAAACGGCCTTTGTGGGAGAACTTGCAAATTTCCTGGTAGGTTCAAGTTTAGTATTAGTATCTGGATATATATATAAGGCTCGTAAAAGTAAAGGTGGAGCTGTTGTTGCATTATTACTTGGAGTAATTTGCATGTCGATTTTTGCAGGGATATTAAACTATTTTGTTGTTCTACCACTATACGAAAGTGTATTAGGATTCCCAGTAGCTGCTGTTGTAGGAATGGGGACAAAAATAAATCATAAAATTATAGATTTAAATTCCTTTATTATTTGGTCAATTATTCCTTTCAATTTTATTAAAGGAATAGTAGTATCATCGGTAACCCTAGCTCTATATAAAAGTGTTTCTCCTATACTTCATAAAGAAAATGTAGAGAGAGAATACAAAAACAGACAAGGCAATTATCAGTCAAAAATATAGAAAACAATGGCATAGACGTAAAGGGGTACCTATTTTATAGGTACCCCTTTACTAGTTAATATTTTTCATGATTTATGTTACAGATTACGATTCCACATAATTACTGCATCTTCTCCGTTGTCTTCATAATAATGAGGTCTAACGCTTACCTTTTCAAAGCCATGTTTTTCATATAAGTTTATAGCAAGAAAATTTGAACTTCTAACTTCTAAGGTTATAGCTGTTACTTTTTGCTTTCTACAAATTCTAAATAAGGCTTCTACGATTAAATCTCCACCACCGTGGCCTCGGGCATCGGGATGAATTGCAACATTAGTAATATGGGACTCATCTATAATTAACCACATGCCTCCATAACCTACTATAGAATCGCCCTTCTTGAGTACTACATATTTAGCGAATTTATTATCTAATTCGCTTTCTAGGGATTCTAAACTCCAAGAAATCGGAAAGCTTAATTCGCTAATATTGAGGATAGATTTAATAGACGACTTATCCATTGGACAAATTTTAAAATCGCTATTCATTTTTATTTTGCCTCATTTTTTCTTCGTACTCTCGCTCTGCTTGGGGTTTTCGAAGGTAAATAGGTACTGACGCGTATAAATCATCCACTGTCCCCTTAGATAAGAGCTTAAGACCTAATTCTCCTAGGGATGATGCCCTGGCTAAATTTAAGTGAGCTGGCGCAAATCTGGCCAGGGGAAAATGTTCTATAAGTTTTTCTCTGAATTTTGGAACACCGTCTCCTACAAAAGAAATATTGCAGTTTTTCTCTTTAAGCATAATTATTAATTCATCTATAGAAATATTTATATAGTCAGTAATGCGGTTAAGCTCGCAATTATTAAAAGTATATAAGGATGTATAAACATTATCTCTTAGTGCATCTAGTATAGGACAGATAATTCCATCTGTATATGCTAAGTTATATGCTAAGGAATCTAAGGTGGATACAGTTGCAAATGGCTTTCCTGTACCCTGGCTAAGACCTTTGATGGTGGAAAGTCCTATTCTAAGCCCTGTAAAAGAACCGGGCCCCTTTGAGGCTACAAAGGCATCTATATCGCCTATGCACATTCCTACATTATTAAATAATTCGTCGATTATAGGCATAAGTATTAGAGAATGTTGCTTTTTATAATTAAAAGTTATTTCACCAAGTACATTGTCATCCTCAAGAATGGCACAAGTCGCTGCAGCTGTAGCAGAATCTATACTTAAAATTTTCATATTTTTATCTCCTTTATATAATCATATCTTTTATCAGAATAGCTTGTGCTGATTTTTCTATAATTATCTCCAAATTCGGGGAGCTTTTCGATGGTAATGGTCAAATTATTCCGTGGAATCAATTCCTCAATATAATTAGCCCATTCAATAATACTAACCGCATCACTAAATATATATTCATCAAAGCCTATAGCTTCTATTTCGTCAGGATCATTTACCCTGTATACATCAAAATGATATAATTTTAAACGACCAGCATACTCATTTACAATTGTAAAAGTAGGGCTTGTTACATGATCTTCAATACCTAAGCCTTTTGCAATTCCTTTTGTTAAATGAGTTTTGCCAGTGCCTAGGTCACCAATTAAGCAGATTATATCGCCTGAATTTACAAGCTCACCTATTAGTTCTCCTATTTTATAAGTTTCTTCTACTGTAGTTACTACAAATTCCATAAGTTTCACCTCACTAGATATTTTATCCTAAAAAATAAAAAAAGAAAAGGTAATCTAAGTGATTACTCATAATATATAGATTTATTTTTAATAATTATATTTCTAAAATAAAAAACAATTGTTTATACTTAAATTATAAAATAAGGTATAATAGCTTATATACTTATTAAGGGGGGGAAAATAATGTTTGTTAATAATTTGATGGTATTAAAAGAAAAATTGATTACGGTAACACCAAAGGTGACAATAGGTAAAGCTTTAGAAATTATGGATGAAAATAATTTTTTATCAATTCCTGTGGCTGAAGGTAATAAATTCATTGGAACAATTTCAAAAGAAAGAATTTATACTTACTATTATGAAAATTGTCTTGATAAGAAATGCTTGTTATCTGATTTTATAGTTGAAAATGTAATGAGGACTGATGTACCTCTTATTAATCCAATGCAACAAGCAGAAGAAGCAGCACATTTTTTAGAGACAAGAAGTGTTTCTTTTGTTGCTGTAGTGGATAACAATGGTGATTTTAAGGGCATAGTTACACATCATGCTATATTTCATGAATTTACTGAGTTATTTGGGCTTAATAAAGGAAAACGCTTAGCTGTGATAGCTTATGATATTCAAGGTCAGATTTCTAAACTTTCAAAAATAATAACTGAAAACAAAGGTGATATAATTAGTTTTGTAGTTATTGATCCAAAAAGTCTTACTGAGGTTAAGGAGATTGTTGTAAGACTTGAGACAGATAACTTTGATGACATCATTGCAAAAGTAAAGGCAGCAGGGTTTAAAGTAGAATAATTTGTTAATAGTAAAATAGACATTAAGAAACGCGGAGCGTACATGAGGTATTTCTCCTGTGTTTCTTAATAAGTTGGAAATATAAAACACTTGCATTTATTAAAAATACATGATATAATTTGGATGTATTTTAGGGATATAGCTCAGTTGGTAGAGTAGTGGTCTCCAAAACCATTGGTTGTAGGTTCGACCCCTACTATCCCTGCCATTTTTTTAAAATTTTATACGCAATAAAGGGGTATGGCTCAATTGGTAGAGTAGTGGTCTCCAAAACCATTGGTTGTAGGTTCGAGTCCTACTACCCCTGCCAAATTAAACCTGTGAAATTATTTTCACGGGTTTTTGCGTTTATTTATAATGGACTATCAAATTTTAGTATTAGGCATTTCCAAAAATAGACTAGTATAGCGACTAGTCATTTTTTTTAGATGCCTTAAAATAGGAGGGTATGTAATGCAGCAATATGACATAGTAGTAATTGGAGGAGGCATCGCAGGCCTTGCAGCTGCTATTTCAGCTAAAGAACACTACGAGGGTGAAATACTGATTTTAGAAAGAGAAAATCAATTGGGCGGAACAATAAATCAGTGTATCCATAATGGATTTGGTGTGAACACTTTTGGTGAAGACTTGACTGGACCTGAATTTGTACAGAAACTTATAGATAAAGTTAATAAACTGGGTATTTCATATAAATTAGAAACTACGGTTTTAAATTTAACTCCTACTAAAGAAATTAGTGCGGTGAATACTTATGATGGAATCTTTAAAATAAGAGCCGAAGCTATAATAATTTCCACTGGGTGTAGAGAAAGACCAAGAGGATTTTCTAATTTAGCTGGTAGCACCTGTGCGGGTATATATACTGTTGGGGCTGCGCAGAAGTTTGTAAATATAGAAGGATATATGCCAGGAAAACAAATTATAATATTGGGTACAGGAGATATTGCATTAATAATGGCAAGTAGACTTTCTATTGAAGGAACTAATGTTAAAGCTATAGTTGAAGATAAAGATTATATTGAAGCAGTTGATAAAAAACTGGGTAATGCCCTTAATGATTTTAATATACCATTAAGAACAAAGCAAAAAATCACTGCCATTTCAGGCAAAAGTAGAATTGAAGGCGTTACTTTAGTAAAATTGGATAATAATAATAGAGTTATTAAAGGTAGCGAGGAATATATTTCTTGTGATGCATTACTTTTATCTGTAAAATTATTTCCAGATAATGAGCTCGCAAAACAAGCAAAAATTGAAGTTGATTCATCAACGGGACAAATTAAAGTAAATGAAAAATCACAAACCAATATAGCTGGCATTTTTGCTTGTGGAAACGTAGCTAGTGGGTATGAATTTTCTGGAAAAGTAGTAAAACAAAGTCAAAATATAGGGATTGCTACTTCGCAATACCTAAAGGATTACAAAATTTAGGCATTAACTGTTAGTTTATTCTAACAGTTTTTTTGTAGGAAATTGTAAGAGTATTAATCCGCAGATGGACTTACATCATAACTACTCGAAAAAGCAATGGGCTAAAATAACTAAAGGGTATTGACATATTTTAATGTTAAGAATATAATATAATAAAGAAAAGTAATTCATACTAAAATACTAGGAAATACTGAGAAAAAGGAAAGTAGTATAAGAATAATATACAGAGAGAGAGTCTAAAGCTGAGAAGATTCTTATGGGAAACTTATATGAAGTGCCCTTTGGAGTTGTGCACCGAATTAGGCATATGAATATGTCTTTGGTAGGCTGCATCGGGGTTCCCCCGTTATAGGGATAGAGCATAGCGCTGTGCTTGAAAAAGTGGCTTTATAATCACTATAGTGATTATAACTTAGAGTGGGACCACGAAGCAAAACTTCGTCTCTAGATTAGAGGGAGTTTTTTTTGTATCCAAAATTTTTCAGAAAATTTACTGACGAGTATATAATTGTCATTTTTCATTTAAGAGAATTGTAGGAATGTAGAAATATAGATAGATTTTAAAGCAAATTAATTATTTTAAATTTGGAGGGATATTATTATGATGTATAACAACGTTTTAGATATGATAGGAGCAACACCGGTTTTAAAATTAAATAAATTAGTAAAGGGTGACATGGCTGATATTTATGTGAAACTTGAAAAGTTTAATCCAGCTGGAAGCATAAAAGATAGAGCGGCACTTGGGATGATAGAAAAAGCTGAAAATTTAGGACTATTAAAAGAAGGATTTACTATAGTTGAACCATCTAGTGGAAATATGGGAATAGCTTTGGCTATGATTGGAAAGATCAAGGGATACGAGGTGATTATTGTAATGCCGGATAGCATGAGCGTTGAAAGACGAAATTTAATTAAGGCATATGGAGCACAACTTGTGCTTACGGATGGTACTAAGGGGATGAAGGGCGCTATAAACAAGGCTAAGGAAGTAGCCGAGGGAAAACCTAATTTCTTTATACCTCAGCAATTTACTAATTTAGCAAATCCAGAAAAACATTATGCTACAACCGCAGAAGAAATAGTGGAAGACGTGTCCGATTTAGATGTGTTTGTATCGGGAGTAGGAACTGGTGGAACAATTACTGGAGTAGGAAGAAGATTAAAAGAAATTAGAAAAGACATTAAGGTAGTTGCAGTTGAACCAGAAAAATCTCCTGTATTATCAGGTGGGGAACCTGGACCACATAAAATCCAAGGAATAGGAGCAGGATTTACACCAGATATTTATGATGCTGGCGTTGTTGATGAAATAATAAAAATATCTGATGATGAGGCTTTTGAAATGGCAAAACTAATGGCCAGTGAAGAAGGCATATTAGTAGGAATTTCAACAGGAGCGAATATTGCAGCAGCTATAAAAATTGCGAGTAGAATAGGTAAGGGTAAAAAAGTTGTTACTGTTGCACCTGATGGAGGAGAAAAATATATCTCCATGGGGATTTATGACTAAATCAACAATATTGCTATGTAGGAGTGAATGGGTATATGTTTAAAATGCTGAAATATGAAATTAAAAATGTATTAGAAAAAGATCCAGCAGCTAAGAATTGGGTGGAGGTAATATTTCTATATCCCTCTACTCATGCTATAATATTTTATAGAATAGCTCATTTTCTATATAACCATAAAATCTATTTTATATCTAGAGCTGTATCACAAATAGCTAGGCTTTTTACTGGAATAGAAATTCATCCAGGGGCCCAAATAGGAAAAGGGTTATTTATAGATCATGGAATGGGCGTGGTAATAGGAGAAACGACAGAAATTGGGAATAATGTAACATTATATCAAGGAGTTACACTTGGTGGAACAGGTAAGGACACCGGAAAAAGACATCCTACTTTAGGGAATGATGTGGTGGTAGGTGCTGGTGCAAAAATTTTGGGACCAATTAAAATAGGATCTGGTAGTAAAATTGGTGCTAATGCTGTAGTTTTAAAAGATGTATTAGCTAAGGCAACTGCTGTTGGTATTCCAGCTAGAGTAATTTTGGGGAAAACTATTCCTATAATAGAGATTAAGGATTATTTAGGGAAGACTAAAAGAATGTATAATGATATGATAATATAAAAAGGACTGACAATATGAGCATTAAGGAAGAAATAATAGAGTTTTGTATAAAAAATGGAATAGACACAATAGGATTTAGCGAGTGTAGGATTTTTCATGAGCTAAGTCCTTATTTTGAGACAAGAAAAAAGCTTGGGTTAGAAAATGAGTTTGAGGAGCATAGTTTAGATAAGAGGATAAATCCATTTTTATATATGCCAGAGGGAAAAACAATAATTACAATTGCATTTCCCTATCTATATAGTCTAGATTTTATTGAAGAGACGTATTTTTCTAAATATACGTTAGGAAGAGATTATCATGCTGTTGTAACTGAATACATGGAAAAAATATGCAAGTTCATTGAGGGTATTGGCGGAAAAGCTATGTCTTTTGTGGATAGCAATGCGCTTCCAGAGAGATACATTGCCTGTAATAGTGGAATAGGATTTATAGGAAAAAATAATACACTGATAACAGAAAAATACGGATCATATGTTTTTTTAGGTGAAATTATAACAGATTTAATAATCCTACCAGACAAACCCATTGCGCAAAAATGCGGTAATTGTGAGATGTGTTTAGAAGCTTGCCCTACAAATTCTATAGTGAAAGGTCAAGCAGGAATAAATAATGATGCAAATATATGTCTTTCCTACATAACTCAGAAAAAACATATAGAGGATCATTGGTTTGGAAAAATAAATGGTAGATTATTTGGTTGCGATACCTGTCAGAGAGCATGTCCATACAATAGTGGAATTCAGTTTAGTGATATTAGTGAATTTAAACCATATGAATATATGAAAAACGCGGACGTGCAATCCTTAATGAATATGAATAATGACTTATTTAAAGATAAGTATAAAATAACTTCTTGTGGGTGGAGAGGAAAAAATATACTTAAAAGGAATGCAATTATTAATGCGATTTCCATTGGAAAAGTTAAGATTATAACCCTAGAGAAGGACACATCACCCTATATAAGGGATTATTATTATAGACTTTTAAAGTTTTTCAATTTATAATAATTTTATAAATATTTTTTTAAGAAAGGTGGAATTTTAATGATTTCTCCAATAGTACTAAAAATAATAGATTTTTTGCCGGATAAAGTTGTATCATTTATAGCAAATAAATTGATTGATTCATATATTAATAAATATGCAAATATAAAAACTTGCGGGATGGAGAAAATTGTGAAGGTAAAGTCTCCTATAATTTTCATATGCAATCATTTAAGTAATGCAGATGGTATAATTATGAATAGGCTATTAAAGGATAATAATGTAACTTTTGTGGCAGGCGTAAAGTTAACTGATAACAAGCTTACTAAACTAGGGTTTCACGTAGCTAAGACTATAAATATAAAACCCAATTCTGCAGATAAGGAAGCTATATCTAAAATCATTAATACTCTAAAGCAAGGAAATAACATTATGATTTTTCCAGAAGGAACCAGGAGTAGAAGCGGGCAAATGGCAGAAGCAAAGAAGGGTCTTTTATTAATGGCTAAATTATCAAAGGCAACAATTGTTCCCATGGGAATTTGGGGAACAGAAAAATTATTGCCTATTAATGAAAATAACATGGCCTCAGAAAAATTCAATTATGCAGATGTAAATATTAATGTTGGGGAGTCTATTATGCTTCCTAGTAAAAAGGCCGATGAGGATAAAAATCAGTATCATGATAGGGCTATGCGTGAAATAATGTGTGGTATAGCGGTGCTACTTCCAGAACAATATAGAGGAGTATATTCTGATTCTAAATAGGTAATAATAAAAAAATAAGGCGATTGAAAACAAGAGTTCTAAAAAATGAAATCTTGTTTTTTAATTGTGTATTATTAAGCTTAAAGAAATGAAACGTAATAATTGGAAATGATAGAAAAAATTCATAAGTATAAAAAAAATAAAAGGAATATTGCTTTTAAAGTAAACGTTTTGCAATTTGATTTGGCATTTGGAGCTAAAAGATATATAATGGAGTTGAGATTAAATATAAAATTCTTATATATTTTTATAGGAATATACAAAATAAAAGGTTGGAGGCATGTTACTATGGGAAGTAAAGTATTAGGAAAATTTTTAAAAGATAATTTAGATGATTTAAAAAGTAAAGGTTTGTATAACGTAATAAATGTACTAAAGAGTTCAAATGGACCTGTTATTAAAATTGGAGATAATGAATTAGTTAACCTATCTTCAAATAACTACTTAGGTCTTGCTACTAATCCTAGAATGATTGAAGCTACTATTGAAGCAACTAAAAAGTATGGTTCAGGAGCAGGTGCCGTTAGAACAATAAATGGTACTTTAGAAATACATACTAAATTAGAACAAAAACTTGCTGAATTTAAACATACAGAGGCGGCTATTGCTTTCCAGTCAGGATTCAATTGTAATATGGGAGCAATTTCAGCAGTAATGAATAAAAAAGATGCTATTCTTTCAGATTCCTTAAATCATGCATCCATAATAGATGGATGTAGATTATCTGGTGCCAAAATCATAAGAGTAGAACATTCAGATATGGTAGATTTAAGAAATAAAGCAAAAGAAGCAGTAGAGTCAGGCTTATATGAGAAAATAATGGTTATTACTGACGGTGTATTCTCTATGGATGGCGATGTTGCTAAACTTCCTGAAATTGTAAAAATAGCAGAAGAGTTTGACTTAATAACATACGTAGATGACGCTCATGGTTCAGGAGTAATGGGAAAAGGTACGGGTACTGTACATCATTTTGGACTGTCTGATAAGATAGACTTTCAAATTGGTACACTATCAAAGGCCATTGGTGTTGTAGGTGGATATGTAGCTGGAACAAGAGACTTAATTGATTGGCTTATGGTTCGTGCTAGACCATTCTTATTCTCAACATCACTAACTCCAGGAGCAGCAGGCGCTGCGATTGAAGCTATTAATATTCTTACAGAAAGTACGGAATTACATGATAAACTTTGGGATAATGCAAATTATTTGAAGAAGGGTTTAAAAGAACTTGGATTCGATATTGGAAACAGCGAAACTCCAATTACTCCATGTATCATAGGAGACGAAGTAAAAACTCAAGAATTCAGTAAAAGACTATTTGAAGAGGGCGTTTACGCAAAATCAATAGTTTTCCCAACAGTTAGAAAAGGAACTGGAAGAGTAAGAAATATGCCTACAGCAGCGCATACAAAAGAAATGTTAGACAAAGCATTAGCTATTTATGAAAAAGTTGGAAAAGAAATGAAAATAATAAAATAAATATAATCAGAGTATAACGCCTAATAATTAGGCGTTATACCTATTAATTTAAACGTTTACAATATTATGTGTTGTAAGCTAAATATGGAGGTAATATAATGAAGAAAATATTAGTAACAGGAGCCTTAGGGCAGATAGGTTCAGAACTGGTAATGAGAATGAGAGGAATTTATGGTAATGAAAATGTAATATCTACAGATTTAAGAAAGCTAGAGGGTAGTCCCGTAGTTACCACCGGGCCTTTTGAAATATTGGATGTAACCGATCATGAAGCTATGCTCCATCTTGCTAAAAAATATGAAATAGATACATTAGTTCATTTAGCAGCGCTATTATCAGCAACAGCAGAAGCAAAACCGCTACTTGCTTGGAATATAAATATGGGTGGGCTTGTAAACGCTTTAGAAGTTGCAAGAGAAGTGAAGTGTAAGTTCTTTACACCAAGCTCTATAGGTGCATTTGGACCATCTACGCCTAAAGATGATACTCCTCAAGATACAATTCAAAGACCAACAACTATGTATGGTGTAAATAAAGTTGCAGGAGAATTATTATGTGATTATTACTATAAAAAATTTGGGGTTGATACAAGAGGAGTTCGGTTCCCAGGACTAATTTCTTATGAAGTTCTTCCAGGAGGCGGAACAACTGATTATGCAGTTGACATATATTATGAAGCATTAAAATCAGGCAAATACACCTCATTCATTGCCAGTGGTACAAAAATGGATATGATGTATATGCCAGATGCAATAAATGCAATAATTAATTTATTGGAAGCGGATGCATCAAAACTAATACATAGAAATGCATTCAACATTGCAGCTATGAGTTTTGAACCGGAAGAAATAGCTGCTGAAATCAAAAAACATATGCCTGGTTTTATTATGGATTATGATGTAGATCCAATAAGACAAGGAATCGCTGATTCATGGCCAAATTCAATGGATTCAACTTGTGCTAAAAATGAGTGGGGATTTGTAGCTGAATATGATTTAGCAAAAATGACTACTGATATGCTCCAAAAATTACGTGCTAAAGGAATTGGCGCTAAGTAATAGTTATAATTTATACGTTGTTTTCCTCATATATGAGGAAAACAACGTATTTTTATTAATAATTCTAGAATTAGATTATTTTGGTATAGAATGTGATAGAATAATCCTAAGGAAATATTCTTGCTAGTAAAAAGTAGGTGATTTATATGAATAAAAAAACAATTAAAAAAGTACTTGAAATTCTTAATGAAACATACGCAGGTGCAAAGTGTGGCCTTAATTTCAACAATCATTATGAACTTTTAGTTTCAACTATACTATCAGCACAATGCACTGATGAGAGAGTAAATATTGTTACAAAAGTGCTGTATAGGGAATATAATACACCTGCAGCTATGATTACACTATCACAAGAGGAACTAGGAGAAAAAATTAAAAGCTGTGGATTTTATAATAATAAGAGTAAAAATATATTAGGTGCTACAAAAGTTATTTTAGAAAAATATGGGGGCCTAGTACCAAGTACTATGGAGGAATTAATAGAGTTAAACGGTGTAGGACGAAAGACAGCTAATGTGGTATTATCTAATGCATTTGGCGTTCCTGCCATTGCCGTAGATACACATGTTTTTAGAGTTTCAAAAAGAATTGGCCTTGCCTCAGGAAAAAATGTGGAAGAGGTAGAGCAAGAGCTTATGAAAAATATTCCTAAAAAAATGTGGAGTGATGCTCATCATTATATTATATGGCATGGAAGAAAATTATGTAAAGCTAGGAAGCCTAATTGTGATATGTGTCCTATAGCGCCATATTGTGAATTTTTAAATGGAAAATAGATATTTATACGCTAATTCACAAAATTTAAATATTAAATTAGTAATCAATATAGATGCTACAGAATAATAGGGAGGCTTTTAGATGACAATACAAGAAGAATCATTGAGGATGCATAAAAAAAATAGAGGCGTTTTGGAAGTGATAGGGAAAATAGAACTTGAAAATAAACATGATCTATCTATTGCTTATACCCCAGGGGTAGCAGAGCCTTGTTTAGAAATTGCAAAAGATAAAAATAAAGTTTATGATTACACTATAAAAGGAAATACTGTGGCAATAGTTACTAACGGTACAGCGGTTCTTGGACTTGGCAATATTGGTCCAGAGGCAGGACTGCCTGTAATGGAAGGTAAAGCTCTATTATTCAAGAAATTTGGAGGAATAGATGCTTTTCCTATATGTCTGGACACCGAAGATCCTGAAGAAATTATAAGAACAGTTAAATTAATATCTCCAGTATTTGGAGGGATAAATCTTGAAGATATAAAAGCACCAGAATGTTTTTATATAGAAAAAAGATTAAAAGAAGAATTGGATATACCTGTATTTCATGATGATCAGCATGGTACTGCAATAGTGGTTTTAGCAGGACTTTATAATGCTTTAAAATTTGTTAATAAAAAATTAGAAAGTGCAAACATAGTAATTAATGGAGCGGGATCCGCTGGAATTGCAATATGTAAGCTGTTATTTAGTGCAGGAGCTAAAAATATATTACTCTGTGATAAACATGGAGCAGTAGTTGAAGGCGACGCTATTTTAAATCCAGCTCAAGCTGAAATTGCCAAAAGTACAAATAGACACATTAAAAGAGGAACTTTAAAAGAAATAATTGTAGGCGCGGATGTTTTTATAGGAGTATCTGCACCAGGAGTATTGACAAGTGAAATGGTTTCAACTATGAATAAAAATAGCATAGTCTTTGCCATGGCTAATCCAACACCAGAGATTATGCCAGATGTTGCAAAAGAGGCTGGGGCTGCAGTGGTGGCTACGGGAAGATCAGACTTTGCAAATCAAATAAATAATGTTCTTGTTTTCCCAGGAATATTTAAAGGTGCGCTAGCAGTTAGAACAAAGGAAATTAATGATGAAATGAAACTGGGAGCAGCTAGAGGAATTGCTAATTTGATTAGTAATGAAAAATTATCCGCAGATTATATAATTCCAGATGTTTTTGACCCTAGAGTCTGTGAATCTGTAACTAAAGAGGTTATGAGGGTTGCAAGGGAAATGGGTCTCGCTAGAATTTAGATCTAAAGTATAGAACTGATAGATAAAGCCCTTTAATGTTTGCAAACATTAAAGGGCTTTTAAATTTTATGAAAATCATAGAATTATATCTAAAAGTTCTTCCTCAATAAGGTCATTATATTTTCCAAGCCTATAATCATTGACTAGATTTTTCTTTTCTTCAATTTTTAAAGGCATCATCTTTTCTAGTAGTTTTTTTGGGAACTCCACATAAGCTCCCTTTGGAGTCATTTCTGAATCAAAAGTTATAATAGCTGGAATGCGGACTTCACCTGTGTATTCTTCTAAAAAGCTTTCATAACCACTTTTGGGAAAACAATATAATTTTATGTTTTTATTTTGTTCTGCCATTCTTTTAATAAAGGGTAGCGTAACAATGCAATCAGGACAGTATCCTTCAGAAAAAACTGCAACATTAATAGTTGAAGTTAAATTTCTTAGAGATTCTTTAGTGACTGAAGACAAGGTAGTAGAATTATAGGTTATAAGCTGTATATCGCCATATTCTAGTTCGGATTTTTCCAAGTACTCTTCAAAAGTTAAACCTTTTGATAAGTTTATCATAATTAACATCCCTACTTTCAGTGAAATTATTAATTCTAATTTAATAATAGTGCACATGCTAATAAATAACAAGTCAAAGATACTTTTATTGACTTGTTACTTATTAGCATGTGACTAGATAATACAAACTTAGTTAATGTACATTATGTACTTAAACATAAGTACATAAAGGCAAAGACTGCCCAGCATTATAAAAATATGAAATATTTCATGAAATCCAAAAAGCTTAAGATTTATTTTGGGCCATTTAGTTGCATAGATAAGCCCTCCAATAGTATAAAAGAGACCACCGGCTAGAAGCCACATAAATCCACCTAAAGATACAGCTTTTATAATAGGTATAACAGCAAAAATGGAAATCCAACCCATTAAAATATAAAATCCAGTGTATAACCATCTAGGTGCATCAAACCAAACAATTTTAAGTACAATTCCTATAAGAGCCAGTAGCCAAATAACTACGAAAAGTACGGTTCCCATTGTGCCTTTTAAAGCAATTAAGCATATAGGAGTATAAGTACCTGCAATTAGAACATATATCATAGAATGGTCTACTCTTCTAAGTATTTTTATAACTTTTTCTGAAGATGTGGATTTATGATAAGTTGAACTTGCACAGTAAAGTAGTATTGAGCTTATTCCAAACACTGCAAGGATAATAGTGTTATATACGTTTGTTGTGTCTAAAGAGTACTTAATGAGAAGTATTAAGGCTATTGTGGATAAAAGGGCACCAATTAAATGTGTAATGCTACTTACAGGTTCTCTAAATTTTGATAACAAATGGATCACTCCTTCTAATTCATAATTTTTTATTTATAGGTAATAATATAAAAAAACAAAGACAAAACTCTTTGTGATATGTACTGGCTAAATATAGGATATCCAGTTATGAAAATCTTATACATAGTTTTTATAACTATGTTAAACATATGTTAATACTACAATATAAAATAGTATATATCAATAATGATATAATTCATATTTATACTGAATTTGGGCAATAATTTAAATTATTGTTAAATTGCAACCTATAGCTTAGGAATGCTACAAATATATTGAGCCAATAATAGTAATTCACAAGTACTATTATATTTAGTTAACACCCGCTCATAGATTACGTTTATTTGTGGATTACTAGTAATTAATGCTATATAATGAAGGTGAGGTGAAATAAATGGAATATAACAAGGAAAGTTTAGATAAATTAGTAGAAGAGATTATAGGAACAAAGGATATTACTTTAATGGAAATACCTTGCGTAGATTTATATATGGATCAAGTTACAACTTTCTTTAATGAAAAACTGGGAAGTCTTAAAAGAAATGATGATGATAAGATTCTTACAAAAACTATGATTAATAACTATACTAAAGGTAAAGTATTGATGCCAGCAAAAAACAAGAAATATACTAATGAGCATATGATACTGCTTATGCTTATTTATAATTTAAAGCAGAGCATATCAATTAATGATATCAATACTATTTTTGATTCTATTATCGATATAAAAGCCCCAAAAGGTACTAGTATTTCATTGGAAAATTTATATGATAATTTTTTAGATATCAAAGAAGTTCAAAATCAAAATTTTGTAAGTGATATAGATAAAGACTCGGAATTTATAAAAAGTAGAATTAAAGAAATGGGAAAAAAAGATGGAGAGTTATTAGAATTAATATTAATGGTATTGCTACTTATTAATAAGGCTAATATGCAAAAAAGAATGGCAGAAAAATTAATTGATAGCTTTCTGAATAAAAAATAATAAATTTTATATATCTTATTTTTGAAATGTAAAAATGTCTTATTATCAATGTTTAAAATTTGGACTTATTGTAGTATAATGTAAATGTATACAATAAATAAAATCAATTAGGTACATGAAAATAAGGAGATGGGTGTATGTCAAAAGTTGTAGAAAAATTTTTAAAATATGTAAGCTACGATACTAAATCTGATGAGGAATCAACTACCGTTCCAAGTACAAATGGTCAAATGATACTTGGCAAACAATTAGTTGCTGAATTAAAGGAAATGGGTATACAAGAGGTAAGTATAGATGATAATGGATATGTAATGGCTACTATTCCGTCAAATGTAGAAAAAGATATACCAACAATAGGATTTATAGCACATATGGATACTGCTCCAGATATGTCAGGAAAAAACGTTAAGCCTAACTTTGTTTACAACTATGACGGAGAAGACATAATATTAAATAAAGAAAATAATATAGTATTATCCCCAAAAGATTTTCCAGAGCTCAAGAATTATATAGGAAAAACTCTTATAACTACAGATGGAACTACACTACTAGGAGCTGATGATAAAGCTGGAATTTCTGAGATAATGACTGCTGTAGAGTATTTAATGGAAAATCCTAGCTTTCCACATGGTAAGGTTTGTATTGGATTTACACCGGATGAAGAAGTAGGACGTGGGGCAGATCTTTTCGATGTGAAAAAATTTGCTTGCGATTTTGCATATACTATGGATGGCGGTACCATTGGGGAATTAGAGTCCGAAAATTTTAATGCTGCAGGCGCGAAAATTTCTATTCATGGCAGAAATGTTCACCCAGGTTCAGCAAAAGGAAAAATGATTCACTCTACACTTATAGCAAACGAATTTATGAATTTATTGCCATCAAATGAGACACCAGGTACTACAGAAGGTTACGAGGGATTTTATCATTTAATTGCTCTTAATGGAGATGTTGAAACAACAAAACTTCAATATATTATAAGAGATTTTGAGAGTGAAGGCTATGAAAATAGGAAAAGATTTATAAAAAATATAGTAAAGACGCTAAATGATAAATATGGTACTGGAACCGTTGAAATAGAAATAAAGGACCAATATTTTAATATGAAAGAAAAAATAGAGCCAGTTAAACATATTGTAGATACAGCATTTTTGGCTATGAAGGAGGTAGGAGTGAATCCTATAATGGTACCTATTAGAGGCGGTACGGATGGTGCGAGGCTTTCATTTATGGGACTTCCTACACCAAATATATTTGCAGGTGGACATAATTTTCATGGTAAATATGAGTTTATACCTACATTCGCTATGGAAAAAGCTGTTGATGTAATACTTAAAATAGTTGAACTATATGCTGGTAAATAATAGTACGTTTAAATATAAATAACAATTCAATAGTGAATTGTGGTTAAATAGTGAAATCATTATATTTTTATATAATGATTTCACTATTTTTTTATAAATACAAATAATTGTACATACTAACTAAAGTGTAAATAATAAATAGTGTTTTAAAAATATACAATGTTTATTAAAGGTTTGTTAATAAAGTTGACACTAAACTGTAACATAGAAGTATTAATATATACTTAAAGGTAAAATACAAGCAGAAATTCAAAAAGACATATAAATATCCTATTTACTATAAAGCTAACGACATTTCTGAAGTTGTTAATATTGAAGCACCACAGATGATGATTTAAGTTAGATGAGCGATAATAATTTTACTATAGAAACTAATTCCAATAAGGAGGGCAATAATATGAACGAAAATAATAACACTAATAATAACACTAATAATGAAACTAATGAAAATATGAATAATGATGTAATAAATAAAAATGAAGTTAGCAGTGAGAACAATTTTTGGGGTGGTAACGAGGAGCAAAATGTAAATGTACCTAAAGATGTGCTTAGCGAAAAACAGAGTGAAACTTTGCCTCTACAATTAGAAGATGCCAATTACACTGAAATAAATGATAAGAAGGTGAAAAAAGATAAAGGTGGTATGAGAAAAAGGATAGTATCCTATATAATAGTAGGTGCAATATGCTCTACACTTGGAGGGGTAGGTTCTGCTGTTGTTACGATGAATATGATGAAAAATACAAGCACTACTAATACACCCAAAACAACTGCTACAACGGTTGCTAGCAATTCAAAAGCAAAGCTTATACCTGCCAGTAGTACAGAAAATTTAACTGTACCTGAAATTGTAAAAAAGGTAAGCCCAGCAGTAGTTGCAATTTCTACCAATAGTACTAGTGTAAGTAGCGCGGTTAGAGGGCAGGGTACTCAGCCAGAAGGTGTGGGTACTGGTATGATATTTAGTGAAGATGGATATATTTTAACTAATTATCATGTCATAAGCGCAGCACAGAATATTAAAGTTATGCTTAGTGATGGACGCGAAGTTTCTGCAAAAATAATTAATTATGATGCTGCAGCAGATGTAGCTGTAATTAAATTAGCAGATGGAACTAAGGTTCCAGGTATTGCTGAATTTGGAGATTCGGATAAGCTTGAAGTAGGAGAATCAGTAGTAGCAATTGGGAATCCTTTAGGAAAAGAATTTTTAGGATCTGTTACTACAGGAATTGTTAGTGCAGTTAATAGGCAAGTAAGCATTGAAAATAAAGATTTGAAATTTATCCAAACAGATGCAGCTATTAACCCAGGGAATAGTGGTGGGCCACTTGTGAATACTAAGGGTCAAGTTATAGGAATAAATACTGCTAAAATAGGCCAAGAAGGGGTAGAAGGATTGGGTTTTGCAATACCAATTAATACAGTAAACCCTAAAATGGAGGCCTTAATTAAACCGATTCTCAGTATAGGAATTACTTGCAAAAATATAACTGAAGATAGAGCTAAGGAATATAATATGCCAGTAGGAGTATATGTTTCACAGATTAAAGAGTTTAGTGCTGCAGAAAAAGCGGGTATAGTGCCTGGAGATATTATTACACAGTTTGATGGTAAAAAGATTAAAACTGTGGAAGAAATAAATAAGATTAAAGGTACGCATAAAGCTGGGGATGTAATTAAAGCAGAGTTAGTTAGAAATGGAAAGACAATAAAAATAAATATAACTCTTTCAGAGTAAATTTAATATATATATGAAAAATAAAAGAAATTGGAAATTATGATTCCCAATTTCTTTTTTTATTATTAACCAATAACGAAATTTAAAATACATAAAAAAATATCTTTTGTGGGAAAATATTATTGAAGGAGTGATGAAAATGGAAATGAATACTAGAGATACTATTATGAAAAAATTACTAGACGCACAAGAAAATGTTAGAGACTATCAATCATTTGCAAGAGAAGTATCAGAAGAACAAGTTAGTAATACGTTTAGGGAATTTGCAGAACAATCTGCAATGCAAGCTCAGAAACTACAAGAATTATTAAGTATACATGACAAAAAGTAGCAATAGTAGCTACGCTAATTAAGTTACTCATAACTCATATTATGTTGTAAGGTGATATATAATAAATTTAAAGCCACTTGGCTCATTTGGAGGCAAGTGGCTTTAAATGTAAGATTTTTTATAAGGTTACCCGTTGTTCTTTAATAAGACCTTTTCTATATGCTGTAAGAAGTAGTTCTAAATCTTTAATTTGATCCTTTATTTCTAAACCCACATCCGTATCTGTTACACGTATACGATTTGTAGATTTTTCTAAAACTATAGTAGAAGAAAGGATATCCTTGCCTTCATCAATAGCCTTTTGAGTAGATTCAAAAGGAGCATGGGATGCGAGTAGCAATCCATAAGAATTATAAATAAGCGTATATCCTGCTATGCCTGTCTCTGGTTGGTAGGCCTTAGAAAAGCCACCATCAATAACTAAAAGTTTACCATTAGCTTTTATAGGACTCTCACCTTGCTTAGTCTTTACTGGAACATGACCATTTATAATGTGTGACTCCTTGGGATTTAATTCAAATTCAGACAATATATTATTGCATATTGTTTCATCATCTCTATAGCTATAATATGGATTCTTAATTTCTTTATGAGTACTTTTGTCATTTATAAAATATCTTTCAAAGGTAGTCATTTTATCTTTACCAAATAGTGGAGAATTGGAACCACACCATAAATACCATATGGAGTCTAAGGCATAAAGCTTGGATTCTGAATCAACTTTCCCAAAGTAAGCTTCTCTTGCTATTCGCTCAGTCCTATCTATATAGGATTTTCCACTATAAGTAACATTGTCTATTTTCATTTTCTTAAAGCTACCATCTTGGTTTAGTGCAATACATCCATGATAAAGCAAGTTGGAGTTGTATTTTAAGTACATACTTCCTTTAGAATATAGAAAACGTACATGTTTTTGAAGCTTTTCACTATTTGAGAAAGAAGATTTAAGTTTGCCTACAAGTTCTCTTTCCTCTTGGGTTAATTTATAAGGGTCTTTGGGATCTATAGTTGGAAAATTAGTATCGTTTAGTATATATTCTTTTCCATCGATATCTATGGTACCCTTTTCATAGTCTATTTTATGGAGAAGTAATCTATTTTGCATTTCATAATGAGGACATCTTTTTATTATGGCACCTTCAAGTTTAAACTGAATTATAGCAATGGCTTTATGCATTTGAGACATTAAATTAAGGTCATTTTCTCTATAATTATTTTCAGGAAAAACTTTAGGCTTAAAGGATTTACAGGGGTCATCTTTATAAAAATCTAAAGCGAAGGTTGCTAGCGGCAATAAGTTTATACCATAACCTTCTTCCACTGTATCTAAATTTGCATATCTGGTTGAAATACGAAGAACATTAGCAATGCAACTCTCAGAGCCAGCGGCTGCTCCCATCCAAAGTATATCGTGGTTACCCCACTGGATATCAATAGAGTGGTAGTGCATAAGAGTATCTAAGATTATGTGAGCCCCAGGACCTCTATCATAAATATCGCCTAGAATATGAAGTCTATCTATAGTAAGCCTTTGAATTAGGTTTGAAATAGCAACTATAAATTCTTTAGCTCTACCAATTTTAATTATAGTTTGAATAATTCCATTGTAATACTCCTGCTTATTAAAGGTATTCTGTTGTTCGTGAAGTAATTCCTCAATAATGTATGCAAAATCTGGAGGCAGTGCTTTTCTAACTTTAGATCTAGTATATTTAGAGGAAATGGTTCTACAAATTTTAATAAGCTTATGAAGGGTAATTTTGTACCAATCATCTATATCAACTTCTTCTCTAAGTGCTAGGTCTAACTTTTGTTCCGGATAATATATAATGGTTGCTAGTTCTTTTTTTTCAATTTCCCTAAGTGAATTACCAAAAATATCGTTAATTTTTCTTTTGATTACTCCAGAGGCATTCCTAAGAACATGAGTAAAAGATTCATATTCACCATGAACATCTGTAAGGAAATGCTCAGTTCCTTTAGGTAGATTTAAAATAGCTTGTAAATTTATGATTTCTGTACAAGCATCTGGAATTGTAGGATACTTGCTAGCCAATAATTTAAGATATCTCAAATCTTCTTCTATAGTATCAATGGGTGTCTCACTAGAAAATATCATTTTTGACTCTCCTTTATAATTGCAATAATTTTATAAGTTTTTAGAAGAAAACCACTATCCATTTATGGTAGATGGCAGTTGACTTGTGTAGCATATTTAATATAAAGGCTACACTTAATAGTATAATACATTATAATAGAATATTGTTATATGTAAACAAAATATTTTTTGTTTTAATAAAGATTCCTTAACAAAAACACTGCAAAAGTATAGTCTTTAGATAATTATATTATATGATATAATGCGGTAAGTGTTATAGTAAATCCTAATGTAGCAATAAAGGCCCTAGATAAGATTGTAGAATGTGAAATAGGAAATGTATGGGTTCAACCAGGTTCTTACAACCCCCAAGTTTTAGATAAGGCTAAAAATAATGAACTAAATATGGTTTTTCGTATATGTATATGTGTAGAATTAGGTGAAATTTAAAATTATGTGGATTAAAGAATAAAAGTACACTGGCTCATGCCAGTGTACTTTTTAACTGTTGAACAGAAATTTATTTTTTAGATAATGCATTAGGCTTTTCTAATAAGATATTAGCTCTTTCAATAGCTTCATCAAGATTACTGCAGATATTTTCTTTTCCTAAAGCATCTATAAATCCATATTTCAAAAGAACCGTAGTAGGTTGTTCTTGAAGATTTAATATTATTAAGTGAGTGTGATGTTTTGTGCAAATACCATAAAGCATTTCTAATGCATGATATCCGGTGGCATCCATAGCCGGCACATTTAACATTTTTACAATTAATATTTTAGTAGGAATCCCTATTTCTCTAATTGCATGCATAAATTTATCCGCTGCACCGAAAAAGAAAGGACCATTAATCTCATATAAAGATACATTTTCTGGAGTTTTTATGCTATCAATAAGTTCTAGGTGGTCTTCATCTTCATATTCATCAAGAATATATCGCACATCCGAAACATCGGCCATTCTTCTCATAAATAGTAATGAGGCAAGAAGTAGACCTATGCCTATAGCAATTACTAAGTCAAAGAAAATTGTTAGTAAAAAAGTAACCAATAGCACTAAGGAATCGCTTTTAGGGGCTTTAAATATTCTTTGGAAAGCTTCCCATTCACCCATATTATAAGATACTATAATTAATATTGCAGCCAAAGATGACATAGGTACAAGTTTTACATAGGGCATACATACTAGAAGTATTATTAATAGAGCCAGTGAATGAACAATACCCGCAACGGGAGTTCTACCACCATTTTTTACATTTGCTGCAGTTCTTGCTATGGCACCAGTTACTGGTATACCGCCCACAAGTCCGGAGCAAATATTAGCTGCCCCTTGAGCTACAAGCTCCATGTTAGAACGATGTGAACCACCGATCATACCATCAGCTACTACAGCAGATAAAAGCGATTCTATTGAACCTAAAATTGCAATGGTTAGAGCTGGAAGCATAAGCTCTTTAATCATAGCAAAAGAAGTATGAGGAAGAGAAATACTAGGCAATGCACTTGAAATATCACCGAAACGACTTCCAATGGTCTCTATATTCAAATTAAATAAAAGAGTTATTACAGTAGTTAATACTATTGCAATAAGCGTTCCTGGTATTTTTTTATTTATTTTAGGCCAAAATATAATTATTAAAAGTGAAAGAATACCGATAAGCATACTTTGTAAATTTAAAGTGCTAAAACTATTAAAATAAGCACCCCATTTAGGAATAAATTCTGAGGGTACAGTTTTCATGGTTAGCCCAAAAAAGTCTTTAATCTGAGTGGAAAAAATAATAATAGCAATACCGCTTGTAAATCCAGTGGTAATGGGGTAGGGAATGAATTTTAGCATACCGCCAAATTTTAGAAAGCCCATTATTATAAGAAAGATGCCTGCCATTATTGTAGCTACGATTAGGCCGTCAATTCCAAATTTTTCAACAATACCAAATACAATAACTACAAAAGCGCCAGTGGGACCTCCAATTTGAACTCTGCTTCCCCCAAGTAAAGAGACTACAAAGCCACCTACAATGGCAGTGTAAATTCCTTTTTCAGGAGAGACTCCAGAAGCTATTGCGAGAGCTATAGCTAAAGGCAAAGCAATAATGGCAACAATGATTCCAGCAATAAAATCTTTAATAAATTGATCCTTTGAATAGGTCTTTAAACAGGTAAACAGTTTTGGTACGAACATATTTTCACTCCTCTATTTAATTAGCATTCGAATATTAGAAATAAAATATATTCAAGTAATATTTTACTTGAAATTAGTCACTTTTAATATTATCTTATATAAATATATTAGTTCTTAAGATGAAAAACTTAAAAACAATAAAATTATATTTAAGGACATGCGATATTAAATACTACATATCATGTATAATAATATCATATTTTGCGAAAAAAAACAATTAATAATGTTCATTTTTTCATAATATAAAATCCTTATGTTGATTTGATATAATATTTTTGGTACAATCTATTGAACGATAGACAGGCATATGAAAATAGTGATTTATATAAAAAATAACTGTCATATTAGGGCACATAAGGGGAAATTATGGAACAAAGTGAGTATTTGTTTAATGTACATTCGTTATATAATCTAGCAAGGTATGCTTTTTTGAAAATTGAATCTAATTACGGAAGGATGGTGGAGACGTCGAGTATAACGCTGCCACAACTTAGAGTTCTATGGATTATTAAAGTATATCCAGGAACTTCACTTAGCAATATCGCAAGGATTGGTTGTTGGACTTCACCTACAGTTAGTAATATGATTAAGATTTTAATGAATAAAAAGTTGATATTTAAAGAAGCAACTATTAATAGAAAAGTATACAAGTTTCAATTAACAGAAATGGGTAATTGGTTTATTGATATAAATAAACAAGATAAGCAAAAAAAGTTTTACCTTTTTGACTTAATAGGCACATTTTCACATAAGGAATTGGATTTTATTATAGATATTTTCACTGAAATCATCATAAAAGAAAAGAAAGAATTTATTTTCGATTATATTAAGAAGATTAATGAAATGAATTTAAAAATTGACTTCAAAGATTTTGATATAAATACGATTAGTATTATAAAAAAGACAATTAGTATATATAATCTTTTAAGAACATTCATTTTAACTGTTAAAAGTAATCATAGAGAACCACTTAAGGAATTTAATATTACATATCCTCAACTTAGAGCATTATGGATAATAGCGGCGTTCCCTGGAATTACTTCAAGTGAATTAAGTGAAATTAGCTTCTGGTCACCATCTACAGTTCATGTGATAGTGAAAAATTTAAATAATAAGGAATTTATTCATAAAGAAAAAGCACTAATAAAAAATGCTCATTACTTAGATATATCGGAGCTTGGTGAAAATTTAATAATAGAAGATTACACAAAAAACCAAAAAACACTCTTGATTTTTCAAGAATTGAAGGATATAAATTCTAAGGATATGTTAAAGTTAAATGGCCTTTTAAGTAGAATGAATAATAGATTAGGAAATCATAAAACAGCTGAATATATTGAAAAGACCTTTGATATTATTAAAAATAAAGCATTTTGACAATTGAAATTTCTAATATAGCCCATGGAGTTGCTGATTTTATTTTTATGGTAACGGGCTTATTTTTTTTTGCTTTTATTATTATAAAATATTTAGAGTATCTTGCAGTACATTAAGAAAATATCTTTCTTAAATAATACATAATTTTTAATAATAAATAGCAAATTAGTATAGTATCCTTATAAAATTCATAACTTATTATATAAGGGTAAATTTGATTTAATAATTAGAAGGATTAAATAATTAACAACTATTATATATTCTATAAAATAGAAAGGTGGTATAGAAATGAATAAAACTTTAAGAACAATTGCAATTGTTGTAGCAATAATTCTAGTAATAGCAATGCCTATTATTGGAGGCTACAATAAAATGGTGAGTTTAGAACAAAAGGTAAAAGTAACAGAAGGAAACATAGATACTCAGCTTCAGAGGAGATCAGATTTAATTCCAAATTTAGTAGAAACAGTGAAAGGCTACGCTTCTCAAGAAAAAGATATTTTTGTAAAAATAGCTGAGGCTAGGGCAAAACTAGGGGGTGCGCAAACCGTAGGAGATAAAGCACAAGCAGATAGCGAACTTGGTACTGCATTATCAAGGCTTCTAGTAGTTGTAGAAAGGTATCCAGATTTAAAATCTAGTGCGAATTTCAGGGATTTAACTGTAGCGCTAGAAGGTACAGAAAATAGAATAGGCATAGCAAGACAGGATTATAACAAAAGTGTTGACAGTTATAACACCACAATTAAAAAATTTCCAAATACCATTATTGCAGGGGTTTTTAGATTTCAAGAAAGAGCATATTATAAAGCTAGTGAATCCGCTAAAGAAGTTCCAAAAGTTAACTTTAGTAAGTAGGAGCTAAAATATGAAGAATTATTTATTTAAAATAATGAAAAAAATTACTGATATTAATTGGAATATACCTATAAGAAATAAGATTAAACCAAAAAATTTTTTTGTGATTATGATAAGTGCATTTTTACTAAGTGGGATAATGGCTATTAATTTAGTAAATGCAGAGATTAAATTTCCCAGACCTACGCAGTTAAAATATGTTAATGATTATGCTAAAGTAATAGATAGTGATTCTATGCAATATATATTGTCAGTAGGCAAGGAATTAGAAGATAAAACAGGTGCCCAGGCTACTGTTGTGGTTATAGATTCACTACAGGGAGAAACTATTGAATCTTATGCTAATGGTATTTTTAAAACCTGGGGCATAGGGCAAAAGGATAAGAATAATGGTCTATTGATTTTATTATCACTAAAAGATGAAAAGTGGAGAGTGGAAGTGGGTACAGCGCTAGAAGGGGCTATTACAGATATATACTCCTCAAGAGTAATGAATGATTTTGCAGTACCAAAATTCAAGGCAAATCAGTATGGACAGGGAATTAGAGCAGCATATTCAGTTTTGTCAGATAGTATAGCTAAAGAATATGAAGTAAAACTAGAAAAAAATATTAATGTTCCAAGATATAGTGAAAGTAAAAAAAATCCAAGCATCTCTAAAAAGTCCAATGGTATTCTAGTAATAGGAGTTATTGTATTAGTGCTTCTTGATTTTATTCTTAATAGAGGCCGAATAACTAGATTTATAATTACACTACTTTTTTGGAGTTCAATAGGTAGACGGGGCGGAAGAAATGGTGGTGGGTTCGGAGGCAGTTCAGGAGGTGGGTCTGGAGGTTTTGGGGGAGGGTCATCAAGTGGTGGAGGTTCCTCAGGAGGATGGTAATATATTGATTTAGTGGAACGTAATAAAAATAAGCTAGATTATTGGATTATATTACAGTGTTAATTTTATAAATTTAAAAGTATAATATTAATAGGTAGATTAAATATTTAAAAGCAGAAAACAATTTATTTTCTGCTTTTAAATATTTATAAAAGTATATTATACAAATTATAAGAAAATACACTAGTACTCTAACTAGTTATTTTTTCAAGAAGAGCTAATTAAAGATGAGAGGATAGGTAAAAATTATGCGTATAGGGATTGATTTAGGTGGAACTAATATAGTTGTAGGTATTGTTACAAATGAAGGGGATATAGTCCTTAAAAAAAGCACACCAACCTTAGCTTCAAGATCGGCACTAGTAATAATAGATGATATGGTTAATTTAATATATAAAACCTTGGAAATGTCCCATACTTCTATGGATGACATTGAACTTATAGGTATTGGGGTTCCAGGCCTGGTGGATTATAAGAGTGGAATAATAAAAGAGTGTGTAAATTTAGGATGGAAAAATGTAGATATATGTAAAATACTTAAAGAAAAAACTGGTAAAAGAATCTTTATAGAAAATGATGCAAACGCTGCAGCTGGTGGAGAGTATCTATTTGGAACAATGAAAAATCATTTGAATTCAGTCTTTTTAACCTTAGGAACTGGTGTGGGGGGAGGAATAATTTTAAATGGTAAATTATATAGAGGAAAAAATGGTTCAGCAGCAGAAATAGGACACATGATAGTAGGAGAAAATTTTTATAATTGTGCCTGTGGTAATAATGGTTGCTTTGAAACCTTTACTTCAGCTACAGGTATAATTAAGTATGCTAAAAAATTAATAAATGAAAATCCACAGGATACATTAATACTAAAAAAAACAAATGGTTTGGATGGGATTGATGCTAAAATAATTTTTGATTGTGCAAAACAAGGAGATATATTAGCTAATTTAGTTGTAGAAAGGTTCGTTAAATATTTTGCTATAGGAATTTGTAATATATTAAATATCTTGGATGTAACAATGATAGGCATTGGCGGTGGAGTTTCTGCAGCTGGGGAATTTTTTATGGAATCGCTGCTGAGTGATATTAAAAAATACAAATTGTTTAAAGAAATACCTGTTTGTTACATAAAAATTGCAACGCTAGGGAATGATGCTGGCATTATTGGAGCAGCAATGCTAGACAAGCTATAAATTTAAAGTTAGTTTTTGAAAATGCAATTTTAATCACCATGAAAACTTATTAAATTTGATAAATTTTCATGGTGATTTTATTATTTTTAAATGTGACTTATTTAAAAAGTATGGTTACATTTTCAAAACCCATATCCAATAAAATGCCTTGTAAAAGTAATTTAGCATTAGCATTAGCCACATCTAAAAATCCTGTTTTAATTAAATCAGCTTCAACCTTATTTTTCTGATTGCTGATTTCATTTATCATATCCTGAATACTAAGTTTGTTAAACATTGAGGATTTTTCATCATAAACAAAAAAATCTTCATTATTTATTACATGATCAAGAATTTTAGATTTTTTTAAAGTTATAGTAATACTTTTTTCAAGTACAACAATATTTAAATCTTTTAAATCTACCCCGGATTTAATATAGCCACTGTATTTGATTAAAAAGGACTTTTCAGTAAAGGGAATATGGAAATCTCTGATTTTTTTACTATCTGTTAGAGCTATTATGTTGGAATAGTTATATTTTGTTGTGGATAGTTCTGATATTTTTGACAACCTCTCCGCAATAACAGTAGTGCTTATAACTTTATCATTATTAAAATTGCTTATAATGGAATAAATTATTATTGATGAGATAGTTGTGCACAAAAGTATAATTAAAAAAAAGAGTTTATTTTTGTGTTTTATAGGTTTGAAGACTGATTTTAGATTCATGCTAAAGCAACTCCTTATAATATTAAAATGATAATATAATATGGCTAATATATTATATGGTAGTTAATAGCATTTCAGAAGGAAAGTTAATTACTTGTATAAGTAGGGAGTAATAATTAATAAAAAAAATTTAGTGCAAACGGTTGCACTAATTAAAAAAATTATGTATAATAATTATAAAAGAAATAGTTAAAATAAACTGAAAATTTATCAGGTCATTAAAATTAAAATAAATAATTATTTAATAATTGTTTATTATTAAAAAGGATTAGAGGAGGAAAAATAATGGATAATAACAATCTTCCAAGAGTTGCTTATTTTTGTATGGAGTATGGACTACACCCGGATTTTAAAGCTTATGCAGGAGGCCTGGGAATACTTGCAGGTGACCATTTAAAAGGAGCTAAAGATTTAAATCTACCACTTGTGGGAATAGGGCTTAAGTGGAAACAAGGATATACAGATCAACGTATAGATAAAAATGGGAAAGCCTATGATACATATCACAATTATGAATATGATTTCATGCAAGATACAGGGGTAAAAGTATCTGTTAGTATAAGAAAGTTAGATGTAGTGTGTAAGGTCTGGAAATTGGTTGAATTTGGAAATAATCCACTATACCTTCTAGATACTGATATACCAGAAAATGCTGATGCTTGGATAACTGGACAATTATATGGATGGTTTGGAGAAGAAAGAATTGCTCAAGAAATAGTATTAGGTATTGGGGGCGTAAAAGCTTTAAGAGCCTTGAATATTCCTATAGATGTATACCATTTTAATGAAGGTCATGCAGCCTTAGCTGCTACAGAACTTATAAAAGAAAAAATGCAATCAGGATTCAGTTTTGAGGAGTCTTGGAATAAAACCCGCGAAGAAGTAGTATTTACAACTCACACTCCGATAGTTGAAGGTAATGAATCTCATGAGGTTTCCAAATTAGAGTACATGGGAGCATTTAATGGATTAACTAGGGAGCAAATGATTAGATTTGGTGGAGAACCATTTAATATGACGGTAGCAGGACTTAGGTTATCAAGGAAAGCAAATGCAGTAGCACAGCTTCACATGTCAACTGCAAATAAAATGTGGAGAACTGTTGCTGGAAGATCTGAAATTATTGGTATAACTAATGGAATACATAAACCAACCTGGGTAGACGATCGAATTACTAAGGCATTTGAAAACAATGAGGACCTATGGAAAGCTCACTTAACTGTTAAAAAGGAACTAATAGGATTTATTAAAGAGAGAACTGGTGTAGAACTAGATGCAGATAAGTTACTTATAGGATTTTCAAGAAGGGCTGCACCTTATAAAAGAAGTGATTTGATATTTACGAATGAAGAAATTATATCGCCACTACTCAAAAGTGGAAAAGTTCAAATTGTATTTTCAGGAAAAGCTCATCCTCTTGATGATACAGGAAAAGAAATAGTGGCAAAGCTGGTAAGAATGATGAAGAAGTATCCAAACAGTGTAGTATTCTTAGAAAATTATGATATGAATATAGGAAGAATGTTAACTAGAGGCTCAGATATATGGTTAAACAATCCAAGGAGACCTCTGGAAGCTAGTGGAACTTCAGGAATGAAAGCTGCAATGAATGGTGTGCTTAACTGTTCTATTCTAGACGGTTGGTGGCCAGAAGCTTGCAATGACGGTGTAAATGGGTGGCAATTTGGAGATGGAGTAGGTCTTGATGATCTATCACCAGATGAATTAGATAAACATGATACGCAGGCTCTTTATGACACTTTAGTAAATAGAGTTATGACTACTTATTATGGAAATAGAGAAAAGTGGGTAGAAATGATGAAAGAAAGTATTAAAACTACAAGTTATGAATTCTCAGTAGAGAGAATGTTAGATGAATACTATAACAAGATGTATATAAAATAATAAAAAAACCATGATAAAATCATGGTTTTTTTCTATTTATATTGGTAAATACTAGAATTTATAATGGAGATAAGTTATTATATAGTTAGGTATAACTATATAAAGGGAGATGAAATTAATGAGGTTATTTGGGCCTACACATGAAGATGTATGGAAAATGCTTAGTGATGACATAGGAGCTGAATTTATTATTAAAGATTCAGTTTTTAAAAAGTATGAGGTTATAAAAAAATATAAGGATTGGGTTATCATTTTAGATACTTGTACTTCTAATGAGAGAAATAAGTCGGTATTTACCAGAGTTTATTGCGTATTTCCAAATAAATATGGTTTTAGATTTAAGGTATTTGGAGAGTATTTTAATAATTATTTTCCGAATTTTTTTGATATGCAGGATATAAAAGTGGATTATGATGATTTAAGTGATAAATTTGTTGTTAGAAGTAACAGTGAAGTGGCTATTAAAAGATTTTTACAAAAAAAGACTATTAGAGAATTAATAAACACGCAATCAGATATATTGTTGGAAATAGTAGGTGAAGAGGGACGCGAAGTTTCAGCCAGTACTAATAGTACACTTAGTGTTAAAATTGCTGGAATAATTAAAAATAATGAGGTTCTAAAAGAGTTATTTGAATTAATTGGAGAAAGTCTTTTAGAAATTGAAAATATAAGTAATGAGTTTGAAAATTTAAAGTTCAATAATTTTACTCATTTTGATGTAATCAAAAATAGTGTGAAAAACACTATACTTGAAAGTGACTCATATACTAAGCTTAGCAAAGACATAATTGATAATGTAAATAAGGTTATAGATAAAACAATTCATCACCATTCACATGTAAAAGATGCAGGCGGCAGGGACCTATTAGTAAGAAAAAAAATTACGAATAAAGAGGGAACTAATGAAATATCTTACACAGAAAATGGAGATAAACAAATAAAGAAATAATGAATTATGGCAACAAAAGGGGGGGCAACTTGGAGGATAAAGATAAAATCGACGATGCAAAAAAGGTGCGTAAAAAAATCTATTCCATGATTTTACCTATAACTATTGAAAACATTCTGCAGATGACAGCCGGATTTGTTTCTATGGCAATGATAGGGCGTATCGACGCTATTGCAATAGTAACTCTAGGACTTAGTGCAAGAATAACACAAATTATATGGGCATTATTTAAGGGGGTAACAACAGGTGGGGTTGTATTTGTAGCACAAGCCTATGGTTCAGGTAATTCTAAAAAGGTTAAGCATGTTATTCAACAAACATTATTATCTTCAATAATCTTAGTTTTTATGTTTCAGCAATTTGTCTTTTGGAAGGCGCCGCTATTACTGAAAATTTTCAACCCAAAACCAGACCTATTAGCTAATGCAGTAATATATTTAAAGATAGTATCTTGGGGCCTACCTTTTATGGCCATAATGCTTGTAGTGGCAGGGGTTTTGCAGGCTACAGGGAATGCCAAGACACCAATGAAAATAGCATTAATAATGAATTTAACTAATATTGTTTTTAGCTTTATACTTATATTTGGTAAGCTTGGTATACCTGCTTTGGGAATTAGAGGAGCTGCCATTGCTACAATAATTGCACAGTTTACTGGTGCTATGCTTGGTATTTATGTGTTATTTAATAAATCTGGTATATTGTATTCATTACTTAATAGAAAATTCTTTAAGTTAGACCTAATACAAATTAGTAAAGTATATAAAGTAGGAATGCCTACAGCCTTAGAGTCAATATTCTGGCAAATATCCGCTATAATTTTAACAAGAGTAATATTATCTTATGGTGAAGTAGCTATGGCATCTTACCAACTTGGACTTCAAGCTGAATCAATTTCGTTTATGCCAGCCATGGGATTTGGTGTGGCAGCAACAGCATTTATTGGTCAGGCCGTGGGAGCCAAAGATGCTATATTGGGGAGAAAATATATGAAGGAGTTACTTAAAGGCTCAGCTATGATTACTAGCATAAGTGCTTTTATATTAATATTTTTTCCAGGTTCAGTTATGAGACTTCTTACAAATGATGTGAAAATCATAGAAATGGGGGTAATATACCTAATAGTAATGGGACTAGTGCAACTTCCTCAAAACATTGCAGGGGTTTTTAATGGAGCTTTAAGAGGGGCCGGATATACAAAGGTGCCCATGATTGTAGCCGGTGTTGGAATTTGGGTAATAAGAATTCCTTTATCACTACTTTTAACATATAAATTTAATATGAGTATAAATGCTATATGGGTAGTTATGGGACTCGACTTAGTGGTGAGATTTGTTTTGAGCTTAACTTTATATAAAACAAGAGATATTTATAATAATGAATTGATTTTTAAGGAAAAATAATAAAAGGTTTACCAATATAAAAATTGGTAAACCTTTTATTATGCTAATTACTATTTTACTTCTACAATCCATCCTTTTGGAGCTTCTACGTCCCCAAATTGGATTCCATAAAGAGTATCGTAAAGTTTTGTAGTAATTGGACCTACTTCTGTCTCACTGTGGAAAACATGAAGTTCATTCTTATACTCAATACCACCGATAGGGGATATTACAGCAGCAGTACCACAGGCACCTGCTTCTTTAAACTCTGAAAGATTATTAATTAGAACATCTCTTTCTTCTGTTTTCAATCCTAAGTATTCTTTTGCAACGTGTAATAGTGAGTATTTAGTTATACTAGCAAGTATAGATGGTGATTTTGGAGTTACAAATACATCATCATTAGTAATTCCAAAGAAGTTTGCAGCACCAACCTCTTCAATTTTAGTATGAGTTGCAGGATCAAGATAGATACAGTCTGCAAATCCTTTTTCTACAGCTTGTACATGAGCTAAAAGACTTGCAGCATAATTTCCTCCAACTTTTGCAGCGCCAGTTCCATGTGGTGCTGCTCTATCAAATTCTTCTGAAATCATAAAGTTTACTGGAGACATTCCACCTTTGAAGTAAGCACCTACAGGGCAACAGAATATACCAAATAAAAATTCAGGTGCTGTTCTTACTCCAAGATTATCACCGATGCCTATGACATAAGGTCTTAGATAAAGTGTTGCACCAGTTCCATATGGTGGAACGAAAGCTTCGTTTGCTTTAACAACTTGAATACATGCATCAATAAATTTTTCAGCAGGTATTTCAGGCATAAGTATACGATTACAACTTCTATTGATACGTTTAGCATTTTCATCAGGTCTGAAAAGTTGAATTTTACCATCCTTTGTACGATAAGCTTTTAAGCCTTCGAAACATTGTTGGCCATAATGAATAGCTGTTGAAGCCTCGCTTATAGTAATGTTGTTATCTTCAACTAAATTTCCTGCGTCCCATTTTCCGTCTTTCCATATTGAAACATAACGTAAGTCTGTCTTCATGTAAGTGAAACCTAAATTATTCCAATCGATGTTAACATTTTTACTCATATGAACCCCCTACTATGTAATATTTTTTTAAATTAAAATATAATTTATATAAGGTTATTATAAAATATATTTTATTTAAAATTATTATAACATAAAATAGCGACGTGTCGTATTTATTATCAAATTTTAATAAATTAAATTCATTATATTTTTAAAATGAATAAAAAGTTGCAATAATAAAAAATTTTATCTATTATTGCAACTTTTTATTCGTTTTGTTGTCTTTAAAATAATTGTTTAATTATATTGTGATAAATTATCATTCTAATCCTTCAGGATTATTTTTTTTATCCTGCAATTTATTATTAGGAATATCATTTAAGGATTTAAAACTCGTACTGTTTTCCATGTTACTTATAGCTTCATTAACCTTTTTGTTTTTAGTTTTTTTATTTCTGTTCATGAGTGCTGTCTCCCTTCATATTTTGCGCTATTTATATTAATAGCATAGCCATATTTATTGGTATTATGTATATATAAAGAGGGACAGTTTATTCCATTTTATGATTTTTATAATAGAAGGACTTGCTTTTAAAATAATTTTTTGAAGCAGTTTTTGCAGAGTGAAGTTTTACCTTTATTTGCAGAAATACAGTTATCCTTTAATACTGATTTTCCACATACTTCACATATGAGCGTTGAGGAGCAGCTATTAACTACCACAGAACTTGATTTATTTGTTTTAGAGCCTATTGTTTTTTTCTTATTTGAAGGTGGATCATAATTAATAGGTTGATTCTTTTCTTTGTTTTCAACTATTGAGTAATTCATAGCATATGTACTTTCACCAAAAAGCTCTAATTCAAATCTAGGATTTTCTGTATCATAGAACTCCTCAATAATAAGTCTTGTAACTTGCGCATCATTTACTATAAGTCCACTTTTCTCTATACCATCAAAGATACTTTTTGTTATATTGTTTGTATCTGGATGTCTTTTTATACTTTTATAATATACCTTTAGAACAGCAATAAGAGATTCTGTTAAAAAAATATTGGGATTTTGAATTCTACATTGATAAGCAATTTCTTCTTCATATAAAGCGTATCTATCATGATATTTGCCGGAATTATAAGGTAAAATAGCTCTGCCATTCATGTTGAATAGTTTAAAATTAGATTTTGAAATAGGTGAGCCTTTTATTATTACCTTTGCATAGGTGTTACTCATATTTTCCCCCTAGGATCTATTTCCAATAGATGATAATTTTTAATTTTCTATGATATAATCACATATATAATTGTATCATAAAGTAGAGATACTTAGTGAGAACACTTAAAAAGTATATAAAAATTTGAAAAGCTAAACTCAATAAAGTATAATTAATTTGTGTTATTAATAGATATAAAAATTCTTAGAAGGTTTATGAATATAGATGAAAAATTATATAAACTATATTAAAGGTGGGTAAAATAATGGAAAAGAAGATTAAAATACTTGCAATAGAATCAAGTTGTGATGAGACAGCAGCAGCAGTGGTAGTTAATGGCCGCGAAATTCTATCGAATATTATTGCATCACAAATAGATATACATGAAAAATTTGGAGGCGTTGTCCCAGAAGTGGCCTCTAGAAAACATATAGAAGTAATAAGTGCTGTGGTTCAAGAGGCGTTAGATGAAGCTAAAGTTACATTAGATGATATAGATGCAATAGGAGTAACTTACGGGCCAGGGCTAGTGGGGGCATTACTTGTAGGTGTTCAATATGCGAAGGGGCTGGCATATGCAACTAATAAACCATTAATTGGAGTTAATCATATAGAAGGTCATATTAGTGCTAATTTTATTCAATATAAGGAGCTAGAGCCACCATTTGTATGTTTGGTAGCTTCAGGTGGGCATACATTTATTGTATATATGAAGGAGCATGGTGAGTTTGAAGTTATGGGGCAAACTAGAGATGATGCAGCAGGAGAAGCTTTTGATAAGGTGGCTCGTGCTATTGGACTTGGCTACCCTGGTGGACCTAAAATAGATAAAATATCAAAAGAAGGCAATGCAGATGCTATAAAATTTCCAAGAGCTAATTTTCATGACAATAGTTTAGATTTTTCGTTCAGTGGGGTTAAATCCTCTGTGCTTAATTACCTAAATAAAATGAATATGAAAAATGATGAGATTAATGTACCGGATGTTGCAGCATCTTTTCAAAAGGCAGTGGTTAATGTTTTGGTTCATAATGCCTTAGAGGCATGTGAAATAAAGGGTGTAGATAAAATAACAATAGCCGGTGGGGTAGCATCAAATTCTTGCCTTAGAGAAACTATGATAAAAGAAGGGCAAAAGAAAAATATAAAAGTTTTGTTTCCAGAAATGGTGCTTTGCACTGATAATGCAGCTATGATAGGAAGTGCGGCTTACTTTGAATTAATTAGAGGAAGAGTTTCCGGGCTAAAACTTAATGCAATACCAAACTTAAAACTTGGAGAAAGATAGGAAAGGATATTATAATTTAATATCCTTTTCTTCTAGTCTCCTATTAATAAATCTTTCAGCCAGTAGTATAACAATGGCCATGGTGGGTACTGCAAGGAACATTCCAAGAACCCCAAAGGTTCCACCACCTATGAGTATGGATAAGATAATAAGTAAGGGACTTAAACCAACAGATTTTCCAAGAATCTTTGGACCTAAATATAATCCATCAAATTGTTGGAGAATAATGATGAATAAAAGTACCCAAAAAGCTTTTACAGGGCTATCAAGTAGAGTAATAAAAAAAGCGGGAATCATTCCAATAAATGGTCCGAAATAAGGAATCATATTTGTAACTCCAACTATTAGGCTTATAAGTACAACATAAGGCATTTTTAAAATGCTAAGTCCTATAAAGCATATAAAACCTATAATGACAGAGTCAATAAATTTACCTATAACAAATCCTGAAAAAATAGAATTTGCTTCTTTACTAAATTTTAGTAAACCATCTGCATTTTCTTTTTTAAATATTGCATAAATCAGCCTCTTTATATTTAGTATTAAGCTTTCTTTATCTTTTAAAAGGTACAAGGAGACAACAAATCCCAGCAAAAACTTCATAAAAGAAGAGGTAAAGCCTACAGCTGTTAAGAAAGCAAAATTAATACCAGTATTTAGGTATCTAGTTATGTTGGACATGAATGTCGAGGTAGCCTCTTCTAAATATTTAGTTACACCATATTTATCAAGTAACTGAACCTTATCCATATTTTTAGAAACCCAAATTTGAGTTTTAGCTATGTATTGAGGAGTTGCATCTGTTAATTCACGAATACTTACACCTATATTGGGGGTTAGTATGGTGATACTAAAAAATGATATGCCTAAAACGCATACATATATAATAAGTAAAGTTAAAGCACGTTTTGTATGGAATTTTTTTTCAATGATAACCATTAGAGGGTTTAATAAGTAAGCAATACCGAATGCCCATATAAAGGAACTTATGTAGGATATAAAAACACTAAAGGCAGTTGTAAGTACTTCTATATCATTTACTACTCTTAATAAAATAAATGATAATAAAATTATAGGGATTAATTTTACATAAGGGATTTTTTTATCGTTAAACATATTTAATTCACTTCCTTAATTAATGATTGTTTTGGCAATAATACCATCAAATGATTATATCATAAATTATGTATATAAAAGGCATTTATAATAATTTTAAGGCTATCATAAGTTTATGGTGGTTATTTTTTTTGCTTATTGGGTGACAGCTAATAAATAATTGTATTGTAGGATTTGAATTTTATAAATATATTAAATTAATAATGATTAACCTTAATTAAAATACTCTAAATATTCATAATTTATTTACAATATAATTATTGACTAATGGTCATAAAAGCATATAATAAATAAGTGTAGAAAGTAAATGACCGTTGGTCACAATTTAGAACTAGGAGTAAGGTGGTAGATGTACTATGGAAAAAGATAAAAATATTAAAGAAAAACAAAGTAAATCAGAAATAAATAAGTCAAAAAAACAAAAGAGCCTATATGATGCAGCATATGAACTTTTTACAACTAAAGGAATTAATGACACAGCAATAAATGATATTGTAAAAAAAGCAGGCGTTGCTAAAGGAACTTTTTATCTTTATTTTAAAGATAAATATCACATTATTGATTTGATAGTTTTAAGAAAGAGTTCAAAAGTTTTAAAAGAGGCTATTGAAGTATCTATGGATAAGGAGTTTGAAGAATTTAATGATAAAGTAATTTTCTTGGTAGATTATATAATTGAGTATTTAAGGGAAGATAAAAAACTTTTAAGGCTTATATATAAAAATCTTTCTTGGGGCATCTATAGAAAGGTGATAGCGGAACCTTTGGAGTACGACGAAATGAAGGAAATTGCAAAAGTATTTATGGATAATATAGTGAGTGAGACCATGGATATAAGAGAAGCTGAAAAAACATTATTTATGATTATTGAACTAACGGGTTCGGTGTGCTACAGCTCAATTATTTTAGAGGAGCCTGATACTATAGACAATATGAAACCTATATTATTTAAAACTATTAAAAAAATATTACAAAATTAATTTTATAAGAAAGGGATGACCTAATTGAAAAAGTTCGGACATTTTATAGCAAAAAACAGGATAATGGTTTTAATTATATCCACATTACTCCTTATTCCATCCGTAATTGGAATGGTAAATACAAAAATAAATTATGATCTTTTAACCTATCTTCCACAAAGCCTTGACTCTATGAAGGGACAAAACATTTTAGATAAAACCTTCTCAAACGCAGCTACTTCAATGCTTATTATTGAAGATATGGAATCTAAGGATGTTTTAAAAATAAAAGCAAAGGTTGCAAAGGTTGAAGGTGTAGAAAAAATTATTTGGGTGGATGATATTTTAGATACTACTGTACCTAAGGAAATTTTGCCGGAAGAAATTAAAAGTTCTTTTTATAGTGGAAATTCTACTATGTTAATAATTAAATTTAAAGAATCCGCATCTTCAGAAACCACTCAAAATGGTATAACAAACATAAGGAAGGTAACAAATAAGCAGTGTTATGTAAGTGGTATATCTGCAATTGTAAAGGATACTAAAGATTTAGCTGATAAAGAAACACCATTTTATGTAATGATTGCAGTGGTATTATCAGTAATAGTTTTATCTTTAACAATGAAATCTGTTATAATTCCATTTATTTTCTTATTAGGTATAGGGTACGCCATATTATATAATATGGGAACAAATATATTCCTCGGACAAATTTCTTATGTAACAAAGGCATTAGCAGCAGTACTTCAACTTGGTGTAACTATGGATTATTCAATATTTTTACTTCATAGATATGATGAGGAAAGAGAACTTATGCCCAATGATCATATAGGAGCAATGGGAGATGCTATAGCAAATACCATGGTGGCTATATCAGGAAGCTCACTAACTACTATAGCAGGTTTCTTAGCATTATGTACCATGCAACTTGCATTAGGTAAGGATATTGGGATAGTAATGGCAAAGGGTGTTTTACTTGGAGTTATAACTACGGTAACAGTATTACCTGCATTTATTTTAATATTTGATAAACCTATTCATAGATTTAGTCACAAAACAATATTACCTGAATTTACTAAAACATCAAAGCTTGCTACTAAACACTATAAAATAATTACTATAGTATTTCTACTTGCATTTCTACCAGCTATTTATGGAAATAACCACACTAAGGTTTATTACAATTTAGATGAATCTCTACCAAAGAACTTAGATTCCATTATAGCAACAAATAAACTAAAGAAAGATTACAATATGACCTCAACACACTTTATTATAATAAATGATAAGCTTGAAACTAATAAAGTTAAGGAAATGGTAAAGAAAATAGAAAAGGTGGATGGAATTGAAAAGGTACTTGCATCAGATAAGTACTTAGGCCCACTTATTCCAGAAAGCTTTATCCCAGAAGATATTAAAGCCATGGTCCAAAAGGGTGGATATAAAATAATAATGGCAAATTCTAAATATAAGGCAGCTACAAGTGAAGAAACTGCTCAAATAGATCAAGTAATTAAAATTACAAAAGAATACGACCCGAAATCAATGGTTTCAGGAGAAGGAAATCTTACTAAGGATTTAACCGAAATAGCAGATGTAGACTTTAAACATGTAAGCATAGCATCTATTGGTGCAATATTTGTTATTATACTTTTAGTATTTGCATCTCTATCTGTACCGGTAATTCTGGTTTTAGCTATACAACTGGCAATATTTATAAATATGGCAATTTCATGTTATTCGGGTGCTGTTATACCATTTGTAGCATCTATAGTTATTGGAACTATACAACTTGGGGCCACAGTTGACTATGCAATATTACTGACTACAAGATTTAGAGAAGAAATGAGAAACGGATATGACAAAATGAAAGCTATGGAAATAGCAGTTCAGGGCTCAGCAAAATCTATTGTAACTAGTGCATTAACCTTTTTCGCAGCTACTGCTGGGGTAGCAATCATTTCTGAAATGGAAATGATAAGTTCGCTATGCACAATGATGGCAAGAGGAGCACTAATTAGTATGGTGATTATCCTGTTTGTTCTTCCATCTATACTAATAGTAAGTGAAAAATTAATAATAGCTACCAGTAGAAATTTTAAAACTAAAACAGGATCAAAAGCACAAGCAGAGTCAGAAAACTAAGAAGGATTTTTAATATGCTTGTGATTAGTAAGTAAAAGTAAATTTATAAATTTTATTAGCGCAATGATAAATTTAAAAGTTAAACTATAGGGAGATGTATTAACGTGAAAAATAAATGTATGTCAAAAAGATTATTAAGCGTAGTATTAATAGGCACATTAGTTATTCCAAATGCAACTTATGCTACTGAACTTGTTCAAAAGGATGAAACTGTTTATGTTACTTTAAATCAGCAAGGAAAAGTTAAAGAAAGAATAGTAAGTGATTGGATTCACTCTAATGAAAAAAATGTTGCAATTCAAGATAAATCTATATTAAAGGATATAAAAAATGTAAAGGGTGAAGAAAAACCCAGTGGTGTTGGTGAAAATCTAACTTGGAAGTTAGAGGGAAACGATGTTTATTATAGAGGAACTACTGATAAAAAGCTTCCTATAGATGTAAATGTTAAATACTCGCTTAACGGAAAGGAAATTAAGCCAGAGGAGTTAGTAGGAAAAAGTGGCCAGGTAAAAATCAATATAGATTATAAAAATAATGAAAGTCATATGGTAAATATTAAGGGAAAAAATAGAAAAATTTATACTCCATTTAGTACTGTAACTGTACTAGACTTGCCCATAGATAATTTTAAAAATGTAAAAATTAATAGTGGGAAAATGATAAATGATGGTAATAACCAAATAGTTACTTTTATTTGTCTTCCAGGGATGAAAGAAAGCTTAAATTTAGAAAAAAATACCTTAGATTTAAAAGAGAATTTAGAAATTACGGCTCAGGTAGAAAACTTTGAAATGGGACCTATAATGATAACGGGAACTCCAGAACTTCCTAATATGGATGAGTTTAAAAGTGCTTCATCGCTGCAAGATTTAATAAAAGGAATTAAGGACATAGAAGAGGCTAGTACTAAGCTAGCTGAGGGAACAGGAAAGTTATCTGAAAATCAAAAAGCTTTGGCTGATAAAATGGCGTTATTTAACGGGGGGGTAAATAAGCTGGGAGCTGCGTCTTTAGGATTAAATAATGGGATGATAAAGCTTGGTCAAGGTGTAGAGGCAGCACAAAGCGGTGCACAGCAGGTAGCAGGTGGATTAAAAACATTTGCTGCAGGTACTACAAGGTTCAGTATTGGAGCAGAGCAATTTGGAGTAGGTGCATTAGACTTTTCTACAAATTCAAAAGCTTTTGCTGAGGGTACAGCTAAGGTAGTTGATGGAACAGGTAAATTAGTTATAGCTTCTAAAGGAATCTCAGAGGGAGCAAGTAAGTTAGCAGAAGGAACTACTACAGTATCAGGAAAAATGGAATCATTAAGTCAAGGACTAGATACAATGGTGGATTCTACTGGATCGTTGCAGCAAGGTCAAAAGCAAGTAATAGATGGAACAGAGCAAAGCTTAAAAGGTATAGGTAAACTAAAAAAGGGTAAACAATTAGAGATAAAATCTACTGATACTTTAATATCAGGAATTGAAAAATTACAGGGGCTTGTTAGCCTTCTAGGGAAAATTCCTGGTACAGGTGAAATAGCAGGTATGTTTAATAGCGGATTAGAAAATGAAAAAGCAGGTCTTGTAGCTTTAAAGGATGGCGGCAATGAATTGTTGCAAGGATTAAATGAACTCGAAGGCGGAATAGAAAAAATTAAGGCTGGTTCAGGGCAAGTAAATACAGGCATGGGTAAGCTTCAACAAGGACAAAAAAATGCAGCCTCAGGGTCAAAAGAATTAGCCCTGGCTACAAAACAAATAGCAGATAAAACTGATGAATTAGCTAAAGGAGCAGGGCAACTTGCTAAGGGCGGAGAACAACTAAGTCCAGCAGCCGAAAATCTTAAAACAGGTAGTAAGGGCCTCATAGCTGGAGCAGACAAGTTAAATGCTGCTGCGTCCAGTCTAAGTTCAGGAACAAAAACAATGGGGGAAAGTACTCAAAAATTAGTAATAGGATCTCAAAGTGTTGCAGATGGCTTATTTAAACTAAATAATGATGGAATAAAACCATTGACACAAGGGACTGTAAAACTAAGTTCATCATTGGGAGAACTTTCATTAGGATCAGGAAAATTAAAAGAAGCTATAGATAAATTAGCAAATGGAAGTAAAGAGCTAGATGAAAATATGAAAAAGTTTGATAAAGATGGTATTCAAAAGATAAGTGGAGAAGTTGACAGTAAAATGGGAGATTTGCAAGACGTTATTGATGTGAAGGATGAACTTGTAAAAATATCTAATAATTATGGTGCATTTTCAGGTACAGGTGAAAAAATGGAGGGTAAAGTAAAATTCATTATGAAAACTGATGAAATAAAAGCAAAGGTTGTGGCAAATAAAGAAGATAAAAAAGCTGTAGAGATAAAAGAAGAAAAGAAGGGCTTTTTCACATGGGTAAAGAATTTATTTGGCAGTGATGATCAAGCAAGAAAATAATAATGAATTTTAAAACACAGATTGCGGATATGCATATCCGCAATCTGTGTTTTTTTATGCAAAAGAAATTGTAAAGTTTTAAATATAATGGTACACTTTTCTTAGATGCAATAGATGCTAAATAATTACTGATTTTATAACTCATATAAGATTATAAAAGTTTTTTATTTAGTGAAATAAATATTAAAAGAGTAATAAATATTTTGAATAGGAGAAAAAATATGTATAAAGTACTCTTAGTTAATGATTGTAAATTTGAAAATTTTATTATGAGGGACATGCTTATAAATTTAGGCTATGAGGTTATCATCAGTAATGAATTTAATGCAGTTAGGGATGCAGGGGAGTTAAGCTGTAACTTTATTATAGCAAATTTTATTATGAAAGAAAAAACAGGTGATAAAGTACTGGAGCAAATAAAAGAAATGTATCCTGAAACAAAGTGTATTTTATCCTCAAGTAATGATATTAAAATAGAGGATTTTAATAATAGCTCAATAGATGGGGTTATACATACGCCAGTAACTAAAGAAAAATTGAGGAAAATTATGGGCGAAAATAGATCATTATTAAATAAACACAGTAAACATATGAAGCCCTTATTCTGTACATACTGTGGCGAAAAAATGGACGATGACGATAAACTTTCGAAATTTTGTAAATATTGTGGGGAAAAATATAAATTTTAGTTGACGAGTATATGAATAAAATAGGAGTAACAATTATTAATTGTTACTCCTATTTTATTCATACTCTCATTATTTATAGTAATGTAGCATAATGAAGTATTAACGTGTAAACAATATTTAATGGCTATTTATAGTGGAAAATTGAAGGGATATATAAAAAAGTGCAGAATATATTAAATATGAAGAAAATAATAAAATTTTCATTAATTACATAACACAATAGTGTTAAAACATAGGAGGGCACATATATGATTAATAATTTTGATATTGAACAGGCTATGACTATTAAAATAGATGATGAACTACCAAGTATGCCTGAGTTTGCAGCGGGAATAAGAAGAGCACCAGACAGAGGATTTACGCTTACCAAGAATCAGACAGAGCTTGCTCTTAAAAATGCACTTCGGTATATTCCCGAAAAATATCATGCAAAGCTTGCACCGGAGTTTATGGAAGAGTTAATTACAAAAGGAAGAATATATGGATACCGTTATAGACCACAAGGTAGAATTTATGGAAAACCTATAAATGAATATAATGGTAATTGCTTAGAAGGCAAAGCTTTTCAAGTAATGATTGAAAATAATCTAGACTCAGACATAGCACTATATCCTTATGAATTAGTGACCTATGGTGAAACAGGACAGGTGTGTCAAAATTGGATGCAGTATAGACTGATAAAAAAATATCTAGAAAATTTAACGGAGGATCAAACCCTTGTACTAGAGTCAGGACATCCACTTGGACTTTTCAAATCATCACCTCAATCACCAAGAGTTATTATAACTAATGGGCTTATGATAGGAATGTTTGATAATCCAAAGGATTGGCATGTAGCAACCCAACTTGGAGTTGCAAACTACGGCCAAATGACAGCAGGAGGATGGATGTATATTGGACCACAAGGGATAGTACATGGTACATTTAACACCTTACTTAATGCAGGAAGATTGAAACTTGGAATACCAGACGATGGGGATTTAAGAGGTAGAACATTTATAACTTCTGGACTTGGTGGAATGAGTGGAGCTCAACCTAAAGCTATAGAAATTGCAAATGGCATTGGAATTATAGCAGAAGTTGATTATTCAAGAATTAAAACAAGACTAGATCAAGGCTGGGTAAATATTGCCTCAGATAATCTTCAAGATATATTTAAAATTGTGCAAGAAAAAATAGAGAAAAAAGAGTGTATATCTATTGCTTATCACGGAAATATAGTGGATTTACTTCAATATGTAGTAGATAATAATATAAAGATAGATTTACTATCAGACCAAACCTCTTGTCATGCACCATATGATGGAGGATATGCACCGCAAGGGGTTACCTTTGAGGAGAGAACCAGGTTATTAAAAGAAGATAGAGATAAATTTACAAAGTTAGTTGATAAAACCTTGATTAAACATTTTGAGTTAATTAAGAAAATGGTAGCTACAGGAACATATTTCTTTGATTATGGGAATTCATTTATGAAAGCTGTTTATGATGCAGGCGCTATAGAAATATCTAAGAATGGTGTAGATGAGAAAGATGGATTTATATTCCCATCTTATGTAGAAGATATAATGGGACCAATGCTTTTCGACTACGGTTATGGTCCTTTTAGATGGGTTTGCTTAAGCGGGAATCATGATGATTTAGTAAAGACTGATAAAGCGGCTATGGGATGTATTGATCCAACTAGACGTGGCCAGGACAGAGATAATTATATATGGATAAGAGATGCAGAAAAGAATAAATTGGTAGTTGGAACCCAGGCTAGAATACTTTATCAAGATGCACAAGGGAGAATAGATATTGCCTTGAAGTTTAATGATATGGTTAGGTCTGGTGAGGTTGGACCTATAATGCTGGGCCGTGATCATCATGATGTTAGTGGAACTGATTCCCCATTTAGAGAAACTTCTAATATAAAAGATGGTAGCAATGTGATGGCAGACATGGCAGTTCAATGTTTTGCAGGAAATGCTGCCAGAGGTATGAGTTTAATTGCTCTTCATAATGGTGGAGGGGTAGGTATAGGTAAGTCTATTAATGGCGGTTTTGGCCTTGTACTTGATGGCAGTGACAGAATAGATAGTATTATAAAGTCATCTATGGCTTGGGATGTTATGGGTGGAGTGGCTAGGCGTGCTTGGGCTAGAAATCCACACTCAATAGAAACCAGCATAGATTACAATAAGAAAAATGCTAACGTTGATCATATTACATTGCCATACCTAACAGATGATGCAATTATTTCAAAAGCAATAGAAAAAGTTTTTAATAAATAAAAATAAGATTTTAACAAATATAGAAAAGGCATAAGTTTAATTTAAACTTATGCCTTTTTTTACTAATAAATACATTATTAATATTTATAAAAAATGAAGGAATGCAAGGGGGATATAAGTGGTGTCTAAATGAAAATTTTAACATATAGAAATTGTGTTAAATATAAAACATTCTAGTTGATACACTAGTATAAGTGGGGTATAATGGTCTAAGTTTCAATGATTTAAAATAGTAATTATTCTTATGTCTGTAAGAGGAGTAAAATTATGACTATCCATGAGAAAAAAATAAATAAAAATTTCAAGCTATTCATTATTGCTTTGTGTTTAGTCTTAAGCATATTTGCTTTAATGGCAGGCCCAAATAAAATATGGAAGATTATTAAAAATACAAGTGAAAATGAAGAAGTTATACCCAATAAAAATACTGAAGTTAAGAATGAAGAAAAAATTGTAGTCAATAGTAAAATAACAAAGATAGCATTTGTAAAGAATAACAATGTTTATCTTTATGATGAAATAAAGCAGCAAATTAAATCCATAGGTGATGATTCAAAATCCAAGGACATATTAAAACTTTCTCCGGATAAAACAAAAATAGTATTTAGATATTTTAATGAAAAAAAAGCAACATATCCTCCACATATAGTTATTTACGATATAAAAACTGAAAGTCTAACAGATATTGTTATAGATAATAAAAACGTCCAACAAATTATTGACATGAAATGGATAGATAATGTGAATATTTTAGTAACAGGGCACATTAATCCTTCAGTTTCAGGATACGCAGTATATAATATAAAAAGCAAAGCAGAGTTACTATCTTGTGTGGGTACTATAAGAGATGTTGCTATAAACAAAAAAAATATTCTTTATAGCAATACACCACATATATTTCCAGCGCCAAAAGCTAATTTATTCCTTAATGGTATTAAGATTTTTGAGTCGAGTAAGGATAAAGAAGAAATATTCGATGCTGTTATATCTAAGGATGCTAAAATGATTGCATTCAGAAGTTCGGTGAAAAATGCAAATGCAGTGGATCCAAAGGGGCAAGTAAGTGGTTATCTTAATATAGCTAAGATTAATAGTGATAATAATTCAATAAGCAATTTAAAAAGTATAAGTATAAGTAGTGATACAACTGGAGATATGGAATTTGATGATAAAAATAATATAAGTATTATAGGTAATGAATTTATATACAAATTAAAAGCTGATAAGCTTATTAAGGTGGAGAATTCTTCGCCAAAGAAACTAGAACCTTCTAATCAACAGATTATAAAATTCAAACAAGTTTTGGCTAGAATATTCCCTGAAGATGCTATTTCAGAAGGAACATTATTAGAGGATGTTGATGTAAACAGCATAGAACCTTTTTAAATTTTAAAAAAATATAACAGTATAGATTAATTTTGTGTTATACATATGAAATATTGTTAACAAATATTTAAAAATTTGGTATAATAACCTTAAGAGTTTTGGAAAAAAATATGGAAGAAGGGTTATTATGAAAAAGAATAATACTAATAGGGCTTTAAACACAAAAGCCCATGTAAAGTCTAAGCCAAAGTATATACCAAAATCAATACCAAAATTAATAGGTAGCAAATTGGGGATGTTACTGGGCGGTATCATACCATTAGCTGCATTGATAGGTTACGCTATGGATATGAACTTTTTTTCTATTACAAGAATTTTATCAGCTTTTGTTCTACTTATAAGTATAGCTGCTTATTTAAAAGATGAGGTCATTTACCCTAATCCTAAAGCAATACAACATGATAATGCATTAACCACTAAAAAAAATGGAGTAAACAAAAAGTATAGCAAAAACTCTTTTTTTTCACTAAAGAAAGGAACAGTTCAAGTGGTATTATCCATGATAATAATTATATTATGCACTTATTTAGGACAAGTTATATATAATGCTATTAGATAGTTCTTAGTAAGGGCACATTCAAATTTAATAGATACTAGGGCGTAAATAAGCGAAGTTCATTTTGCTTTTTTGTGCCTTTATTTTATGCTAAATATTGTTAATAAAATAACAAAAATTATTAATATTGCAGCATCGAAGATTTAAAAGAAATATTATAAAATAACTGAAATTTAACGAAGGAGATTAATAATATGGAGAAACCAATGTTAAGCCCAAAGGAAGTATGTAACTATGTAGAATCCATTGGAATGCAAAAGGCAAATAATAAATTCATTCAAACACTTATTCTCGGAATATTGGCAGGGGCATTTATAGCTATTGGAGGATTTTCAGCAGCAATGGCATCTCATAGTATAGAAAATGTAGGCTTAGCGAAACTTGTTTCTGGAATAATATTTCCAGTAGGACTTATGCTTGTTATAATTTGCGGTGCTGAACTTTTTACTGGAAACTGTCTACTTACTGTAGCTTACGCTCAAAAGAAAATAACATTAAAAAAAATGCTTAAAAATTGGACAATAGTATATTTTGCAAATTTCCTTGGTGCATTTATTATCGTGGGTTTAATATATTATAGTGGGTTGTTAAGCACAAATGGAGGCAAATTTGGTGGATATGTAATAAAGGTAGCAGCTTATAAATGTGGACTAACGTTTACTCAAGCTTTTACAAGTGGAATACTTTGTAATTTTGTAGTATCATTGGCGGTTTGGGGATCCTATGCAGCAAAGGATGTAGTTTCCAAGGTGTTTATTTCTTTCTTCCCAATAATGGCATTTGTTATTGCAGGTTTTGAACACAGTGTTGCAAATATGTACTATCTCTTATTAGGTTTATTTGCAAAAGTTAATCCCACTTATGTAGAATTATCTCATCAAAGTGCAGAAAAAGTAGCAAATATTAATTTTGTACATATAGCTCAAAATTTGATTCCTGCAACACTGGGGAATATAGTCGGGGGCGGTATTTTTGTAGGAATAGCTTATTGGTTAATATTTAATAAAGCAGATTTAAAAGATGTTGACACTAAATATAAAAAAGTAGCTGCATAAAATTAATTCCAGGTGATGATTTAAGTTGATAGAAAAATTAAAGGGAGTTATGGTATGGTGAAAAAAATTAAATTGCTACTATTATTTGCAACTTGTATTTTCATACTATATTCTAAGAATGAATATGCAATAGATATTATGTTCATAGTGGTGATACTGCTATTAATTTTAAATAATTTTAAATTAAGACGTGCAAAAGATGCATTGCAGAAAAGTGAAGAAACCATCCTTGGAGTTATGCTAGATATTACAGAAGCTAAGATGTTCGAAGAAAAAATAAGTAAATTATTACAGCTAAATCAAGCTATGCTTGAAGTGAGCCAATCTATTATTTGCGTAAATAACATAAATGAGTTATTTGAATTGATATTAGAAAAAGCAATAGGTATTATTGAAAATTCAGAATTTGGAAGTGTTTTGATTTTGAATGAAAATGGAATATTAAAGATTGCTGTATCAAAAGGTTATGATATTGACTCAGCAAATAATTTTAGTATACCCTTAGAAAAATCCTTCCCGTGGATAAAAACAAAGGGAAATATAGAAAAAACAATTATTATTAATGATATTGATGAATTACAAGAGGTTGATTTAGTAAACGTTTGTAAAAGTAAAGATCCTTGGGATATAAAGTCATGTATCAGTGCACCTATCATAATTGAAAACAAACTTTATGGAATGGTTAATGTAGATAGCAAGTGCACTGATGTATTTAGTGAGGAAGACTTAGTAAGTATGGAGCACCTCAGAAGTCAAGTTGAAATAGCTATTAGTAAACACAAACTATACGAGCAAACAATCTATTTATCTAGGTATGATAAGCTAACTAATATATACAATAGAAGATATTTTGAAGAAATTTTTGATTCATACTTTAACAGTGCACTTAGTTATAATGAGGAATTTGAGCTAGTTATTTTTGACTTAAATGGACTGAAGGTTGTTAATGATACATATGGACATTTAGCTGGGGATATGTATATTAAAACTTTCACTAATTATTTAATTGTTAATGCAGGCGCAACAGATATTTTGGCTAGATATGGTGGGGACGAATTTATTGCTGTATATAAGGGTATAGATTCAGAAAACTTAAATATAAAACTTCAACAATTATTTGAACAACTAAAAAACAGCCCATTTAGCTTCGAAGGAAATGAAATCGTTTGTAGTTTTAGCTATGGTATTGCAAGATTCCCGAAGGAAGCGCAAAGTTATCATCAGTTGGTAAAACTCGCTGATGATAGGATGTATGGGTATAAGAAAGCAGTAAAGGGAAAAACAAAAATTAAATAAGAGAATGTTTGTGTATAAACAATAAAACAGAATATTTGTATTAAAGTCCTACTTTGTGTTAAAGTAGGGCTTTAAGTTTTTAATCACAATCTACAACACAACAAAAAGATATAATGTTTGTAAATAAACAAACAATAATTAAAATGGTTTACAAAAATAACGGAAAGTATTATAATATATTATATAAACTTACAAGTATGAGAACATGATATGTTAGAAGGAAGGGATTAATATGGACATTTCAAAATCATTTTGGGAGTCATCTATAGAGGATATTTCTAAAGGGTACATCTATGATAAAATTTCAGAAAATTATATTTGTCTTTGTGGAGAAGCATTCACTAAAGGACTTATATTTAACAAGGATGGAGTTCTTATGGAGGCTGAGATGGCGGTTAAGGTTCACATAGGTAAATCTCATGGATCTGTCTTTGAATACTTATTGTCTTTGGATAAAAAGTATACAGGGTTATCAGATGTTCAAAGTAAGATTTTAGAATATTTTTATAGTGGATATAGTGATAAAGATATTATAAAAATGGAAGGTGAAGGTAGTGAATCAACTATAAGAAATCATAGATTTAAATTAAAGGAGAAAGAAAAGCAAGCAAAAACTTTTTTAGCTATGATGACTTTACTTTCTAAAAATCATATCAATGATGATGATGATGATAAAAAATTAGTAGAGATTCACAGGAGGGCAACCATGATTGATGAGAGATACGTAATTACGGAAAAAGAAAAAGAAAACATTCTTAAAAATTATATTGTGAATGATAAGATAATTAAGATACCAAGAGCTGAAAAGAAAAAAATCGTTATTCTTCAATGTTTATTACAAAAGTTTCAGAAAAATAAGAGATATACAGAAAATGAAGTAAATGAAACTATTAAATCCATGCATGATGATTATGCAGCTCTTCGTAGATATTTGATCGAGTACGGGTTTATGGATAGAGAAGATAACGGAAGTGCTTATTGGGTAAATGACTAAAAGGGGGGGTGAGCGAATGGAGATTAAACAATTTAAAATAATATCTACTTCGCAGAAGAAGGAACTATATAATTTCATTAAAAACACAGATTTAACTTATAATAGAACCTATATAGAGATGACTAAAATATATGAAAGTGATACTTTTAATCAGGGAGACACTGTTTTTATACTATTTAACAGGGGTCAGATTAAAGGAAGCGTGGCTGTAATAACTAAGGAAATCAGTATTAATGGAGAGGCATTTATTACAGATATTTGTGTTGAAAGAGAAAAGGCAGAAAAAAATTTATGCTTTTTAATGGAGGAAATAGTTAAATGTTGTAATGCATATAATGCTAAAAGTATAAAAATTGGTATTCGTGAAAGTGAAACACATCTTATCCCATATATTAATAAATTGGAATTTACTCATATTTATGATGCAGTAGTAATGAAATATAAAAAAGATAAAAATATGGTTTTGGAAGAAAATAATAATATGGACCTTAGGCCTCTTTGTATATTAAATTCATATGAATATATGAATATTCATAATGAAACATTTAGAAATAGTTCTAATGGAGGAACTATTAATGACCTGGATGCAAAGGATTATATAGTTCAATATGCTAATAACGAAGATTTCATTGGAATATGTTTTGCCAAAAATAAGCCATGTGGTATATATGAGCTTTCTATAGATGGGAATACAGGATGGGTTGATACTCTAGGGATTAAGCCTATTTATCAAAAAAAGGGGTTGGGAAGGGCATTAGTAGTAAAATGCATTAAAAAACTATATGAGAAAAATTTAGATGAAATTAAACTTTTAGTGATTACCTCTAATGATATTGCAGTGAACATGTATAAGCAGATGGGATTTGAAGAGGAAAGTGTGTTTTCTTATTGGTTTGAAAAAAAATATTGATTTTTTTGAAAAAAGTATTGTATTTGAATTATTAACAGATTATAATTTAAATGGGAACAATAAAATAAAATTTAATAATTCACATAAATAGAGGTGCAAAAAAAGAGGTAGTTTTTGAATGCTAAGGATATGGACGTCCAATATCAAAAACGAAGGATTTATTTGCCGAAAGAGTATTTTGGTTCTTCAAGATATTTCTTGGGGATAGAGAGTAATATTTCTATCACTGCCATAAAGATTTTTATGGAGAGCTATTTATGTAATGGAAAATAATTTTTCATTGCATTAATAGGTTGAGTACTTCTGTTAATTAAGGCACTGAAAATTTAGTGCCTTTTTTTATTTTCAAAATAAAAGCAGCATAAGTACTACAAGCCTGACAACTACAATAAAAGAGGAGGAAGGTAAAATGAAATCTTTAATCAGATTGAGAATGAGTGCCCATGATGCACATTATGGTGGAAATTTAGTGGACGGAGCAAGAATGCTTCAATTATTTGGGGATGTAGCTACAGAACTTTTAATTTTAAATGATGGTGATGAAGGATTATTTAAAGCATATGATGCTGTAGAATTTTTAGCACCAGTTTATGCAGGAGACTTTATCGAAGCTGTTGGAGAAATAGTGAAGGTAGGAAATTCATCAAGAAAAATGATTTTTGAAGCAAGAAAAGTTATAGTGCCAAGACCAGATATAAATGATTCAGCTTGTGATGTATTAGAAGAGCCAATAGTAGTTTGTAGGGCCAGTGGAACTTGCGTTGTCCTAAAAGATAAGCAAAGAAAATAACGCTTAATGTAAACTTTTTCATCTAGTATTTGATACTTAAAAAGGGGGTTACAACGTGGGAAAATTAATAATTACTGCAGCTATATGCGGGGCAGAAGTTACAAAAGAACATAATCCAAACGTACCGTACACTGTTGAGGAAATAGCAATAGAAGCTGAAAAAGCATATAGTGCAGGGGCTAGCATTATTCATCTACACGTAAGAAAAGATGACGGGACACCTACTCAAGATAGGGAGAGATTTAAGGCCTGTATGGAAGCTATTAAAGATAGATGTCCGGACGCAATTGTTCAGCCTTCTACAGGTGGAGCAGTTGGTATGAGTAACGCAGAAAGATTACAACCCGTTGACCTAAGGCCAGAAATGGCAACTTTAGATGCTGGTACTTGTAATTTTGGTGGGGATGACGTTTTCGTAAACACCGAAAACACTATTAAAGAATTTGGCCAAAAGATGATGGAACTCTCCGTAAAGCCAGAAATAGAAGTTTTTGATAAGGGCATGATAGACATGGCTATAAGACTTCAAAAGAAGGGATTTATAAAAACTCCAATGCATTTTAATTTTGTTATGGGTGTAAATGGAGGGATTTCTGCTACTCCAAGAGATTTGGTATTTATGGCAGGAAGCATTCCAGCGGGAAGTACATACACTGTATCAGGTATAGGTAGAAGCGAATTTCAAATGGCAGCCATGGCTATTGTTATGGGTGGACATGTAAGAGTTGGATTTGAAGATAATGTATATATTGAAAAAGGCATACCAGCTAAATCAAATGCAGAATTAGTAGAAAGAGTAGTTCGACTTGCGAAAGAGCTGGGCAGAGAAATAGCCACTCCACAGGAAGCAAGAGAAATATTAGGTTTACAGGGGGGTAACAATGAATAAAGTTGTATCTTTAGAACAAGTTAGGCCTTTACTTAAAGATGGAATGTCAATAATGATAGGTGGTTTTTTAGCCTGTGGAACACCTGAAAAGATGATAGACTTATTAATAGAAACAAATGTTAAAAACTTAACTATAATAGCAAATGATACAAGTTTTATAGATAGAGGAATAGGTAAACTTATAGTAAATGGTCAAGTGAAAAGGGTTGTAGCTTCTCATATAGGAACAAATGCTGAAACAGGAAGACTTATGACAGAAGGTAAAATGGAAGTAGAACTTGTGCCACAAGGCACACTAATTGAAAGAATAAGAGCAGCAGGGGCTGGCCTTGGTGGAGTGCTTACTCCTACAGGCGTTGGTACTATGGTGGAGGAAGGAAAACAAAAACTTACTATAGATGGAAAAGAATATTTACTAGAGCTTCCAATCAAAGCAGATTTAGCACTTGTTTATGCAAGCGTAGCAGATGAAATCGGAAATGCAGTTTATTATGGAACAACAAGAAACTTTAATCCAATTATAGCTACTGCAGCGGAAATTGTGATAGTAGAAGCAGAAAAAATTGTGAAAGTTGGAATGCTTGATCCAAACAATATTATTACTCCAAGTGTATTGGTTGATTATATTATAGGGGAGGCTAATTAATATGATTACAGATAGTAAGCTTGCAAAACAGATTATTGCAAAAAGAATTGGTAAAGAACTAAAAGACGGGCAACTTGTTAATTTAGGAATAGGGCTTCCGACGTTAGTTACAAACTATATTCCTGAAGGTGTCCATGTTACTTTCCAATCAGAAAATGGTATGGTTGGTATGGGAGCTACTCCGCCAAAGGGAGAGGAAAACAAGGATATAACTAATGCAGGTGGTCAATTTACTACAATACTTCCTGGTGGAGCATACTTTGATAGTGCTATGTCTTTCACTTTAATAAGAGGTGGACACGTTGACATGACTGTTCTTGGGGCGTTGGAAGTAGATCAAGAAGGGAATTTAGCTAATTGGATAGTACCAGGCAAAATGGTTCCAGGTATGGGTGGAGCAATGGATTTAGTAGTAGGAGCTAAAAAGGTTATTATTGCAATGCAACATACAGCTAAAGGAACTCCTAAAATCTTAAAGAAATGTACACTACCACTAACCGCAAAGGCGCAAGTTAACCTTATAGTTACGGAACTTGGCGTAATGGAAGTTACGGATAAAGGGCTTGTACTTATTGAAATTCATAAAGAGACAACAGTTGAAGAAGTTAAATCGCTTACTGGGGCAGAGCTAATAATATCAGAAAATCTAAAAATAATGGATATATAAGAGGAGGAACTTATGATGAATAAAGGATGCAAATACGGTACTCATAGAGTAATAAACCCAAAAGGTGTGTTACCACAGCCAGCAATTAAAATATCAAATGATATGAATATATTTGATAATGAAATCTTAATTGATGTTCAAGCTTTAAATATAGATTCAGCTAGTTTTACACAAATAGAGGAAGAAGCGGGTCATGATGTTGAAAAAATAAAAGCTAAAATCATTGAAATTGTAGCTGCCAGTGGAAAGATGCAAAATCCTGTAACAGGTTCAGGTGGAATGCTTATTGGAACAGTTGAAAAAATAGGCGAAGCTTTAAAAGGAATAACTGATCTTAAAGTTGGAGATAAAATCTCTACATTAGTTTCATTATCATTAACGCCACTAAGAATAGATGAAATTATAGATATTAAACCAGACATCGATAGAGTTGTAATAAAAGGAAAAGCTATTTTGTTCCAAAGCGGATTATATGCAAAACTTCCAAAAGATATGGATGAAAATTTGGCATTAGCAGCATTAGATGTTGCAGGAGCACCAGCTCAAGTTGCTAAACTTGTGAGGCCTGGTCAATCAGTTCTCTTACTCGGCGCAGCAGGAAAATCAGGAATGCTTTGCTCATATGAAGCGGTAAAGAGAGTAGGACCAACAGGAAATGTTATAGGTCTTGTAAGAAACCAAGAAGAGAAAGAGAGATTAGAAAGATTAGGTTTAAGAATGCAAATAGTTATTGGAGATGCTAGAAACGCTATTGATGTAATGAATGCTACACTAGCACATAACAATGGGCAAGAAGTTGACGTATCAATAAACATAGTTAATGTTCCAAATACTGAAATGTCAACAATCCTGCCAGTAAAAGATAACGGTATAGTTTACTTTTTCTCAATGGCTACAAGCTTTACAAAAGCAGCACTTGGAGCTGAGGGTGTAGGTAAAGACGTTACTATGATTGTAGGAAATGGGTATACTAAAGGGCATGCAGAAATAACTCTTGAAGAGTTAAGGGAAAATGAAACATTAAGAAGTGTATTCGAAGAATTATACGTTTAATTATGAGTTATAGAGGCAATATATGATATATTGTATGGTCTATAAAACATATTAACATATCAGCTACACATCATGAAAAAAATATTACACGATGGAGGTACTAATATGAAAGTTAATAGAAGAGTTGAATTATTTAAAGAGGTAACAGATCAGCAGTGGAATGATTGGAAATGGCAGGTGAAAAATAGAATTGAAACTGTGGATGAACTAAAAAAATATATACCATTAACAGAAGATGAAGAGGAGGGTGCAAGAAAATGCACTCAAACATTAAGAATGGCAATAACTCCTTACTATCTATCTTTAATAGACCCTAGTGACCCACATGACCCAATAAGAAAGCAAGCTATACCAACGGGGCTTGAATTACACCAGGCAGATGCTGATTTATTGGACCCGCTACATGAAGATGCAGATTCACCAGTGCCAGGACTCACTCATAGATATCCAGACAGAGCATTGTTATTAATAACTGATCAGTGTTCAATGTACTGCAGACATTGTACAAGAAGAAGATTCGCGGGACAAAGCGATAGTGCTATGCCAATGGATAGAATAGATAAAGCTATCGAGTACATCAAAAATACGGTGCAAATTAGAGACGTATTATTATCAGGTGGAGATGCGTTACTTGTTTCAGATGATAAATTAGAATATATAATCAAAAAATTAAGAGAAATCCCGCACGTTGAAATAATAAGATTAGGTTCAAGAGTGCCAGTAGTTCTTCCACAAAGAATTACGCCAGAACTTGTAGATATGTTAAGTAAATATCATCCAATTTGGCTTAATACTCATTTTAATCATCCAAATGAAATTACAGAAGAGTCAAAACTTGCCTGTGCTCGAATGGCAAATGCAGGAATACCTTTAGGGAACCAAACAGTTCTTTTAAGAGGGGTTAATGATTGTACACATGTAATGATGGAACTCGTTCATGATCTTGTTAAAATTAGAGTTAGACCATACTATATCTATCAATGTGACCTTTCTATGGGACTTGAGCACTTTAGAACACCGGTATCTAAAGGAATAGAAATTATTGAAGCACTAAGAGGGCATACTTCAGGATTCTGTATACCAACATTTGTTGTTGATGCACCAGGTGGCGGTGGAAAAATTCCAGTAATGCCAAGCTATCTTATATCCCAAAGCCCTGAAAAAGTAGTACTTAGAAATTTTGAAGGTGTTATAACTTCTTATCAGCAACCAACTAGCTATACATCAGATTGTCATTGTGACGTTTGCGAAGGTAAGAAAAAGGTTCATAAAGTAGGAGTAGCAGGTCTATTAAATCATGAAGGAATGGCAATGGAACCAGTTGGACTTGAAAGAAATTTAAGAGCACATCACGAATAAAATGAAACACAATCAAGAAATGCTCAGTATTTTCCAAATGGTTCAAAAATATGAGAGCATTTCTATAATAGGAATGAATAAAAATGTAGGAAAAACAACCACCTTAAATCATATATTAAGAGAGGCCAGAGGGAGAATGACCCTTGGCCTTACCTCTATAGGAAGAGATGGAGAAGACCAGGACTTAGTAACTGCAACAGAAAAACCTAAAATTTACGTAGAGTGCGGAACTTTAATTGCAACTGCCAAGCAATGTTTATTAAATAGTGATATAACTCGGGAGATTTTAAAAACTACTGGTTTTAATACTCCTATGGGAGAAATAGTTATATGTAGAGCACTAAGTGACGGATATGTAGAACTTGGAGGTCCATCTGTAAATTCTTATATGACTTTAATATGTGAGGATCTTAAAAAATTTGGAAGTAAGCTTACAATTGTGGATGGGGCTCTTAGTAGAAAAACTTTTGCTTCTCCAGCAATTACAAATGCTACAATTTTATCAACTGGAGCAGCACTTTCAAAAAATATGGCTGTGGTTATAGAAGAAACTAGTCATGCTGTTAAATTATTATCCACAGAAAATGAAGTAGATGATGAAATATTAAAGCTGGCCAGTGAAGTTTTGTGCAAAGGAAGAATAGGTATTATTAGCCGCGGCAATAATATGAAAATTCTAGATGTACTTACAGCTCTCGGATCTTCTAAGGAAATTGCTGAGGTAATGGACGAAACTACTTCTTATGTAGTTATTAAGGGCGTAGTTTCAGATAACCTTCTAGAAGATATTATGAGCACCACAAAAATGTATAGGGGAGTAACTTTTCTAGTTGAAGATGGAACAAAGTTGTTTTTAACTAGGGATACCCTTTATAAATTTAAAATTCAAGGTGGAATCATAAAAACAATAAATCCAATTAATATAGTATGTGTTACATCTAATCCAAAATCACCTTATGGGTATGAATTTGATAAGTGTAAGTTTTTAGATGGACTTAGGAACAATTTAAATGTACCTGTATTTGATGTAATTGGAGGGGAGTAAAATGAAATTTTTAGATAAGCAGCAGAGAGAACAAATTGGGTTTTCTTTTGTAATGGATAAACTGGGAATAACTACAACCTATGGACTCCAGGAAAAAAAAAATATTGTGCCCTTTAAAGATTCAGAAATAGATAAATTAAACCATGAATTAAATAGTCTAGAAAGTATAATTAATTCTATGGTTTCTCATAAGGAAGAGTATAACGCAATAGGAAGAATATTTTGTAAGCTTAAAGATGTTAGAAATTCTATTAAAAGATGTAGCGAAGACAAAATATTAGATGAGGTTGAATTATATGAAATCAAATATTTTTCAATGCTGTCAGCAGAATTGAAAAATGTGTTAGAGGACTTAGATCTTAATATAGAAGACATTTATTTAGAATCATTACAGGGAATTATTTATACTCTGGACCCACAGGGGTCAGGAATACCTACTTTTTATGTTTATGATGAGTATTCTAAAACCTTGAAATCCATTCGTGAAAAGAAAAGGCAGAAGGAAAAGGAGATTTTTACTGCAAAAAATGATGAAGAGATAAGTGAGCTAAAACAGCAGCGGCTAGACTTAGTTATAGAGGAAGAAGCAGTAGAACTACGAATTAGAAAAGAGCTAACATTAGATATTTCTAAAGATACTAAGGCTCTAAACCAGAATATAAAAGCCATAGGTAGATTGGATTTTTTAATTGCTAAAGCCAATTTAGCCATAGCTTATGGTGGGACTCGGCCAAAAATTTGTAACGAAATGAAGATTCATCTTGATAGCGCTTTTAGTCCTGAAATTAAAGAAATATTAGAAAAAGATAAAAAACGATTTACCCCCGTTAGTATAGATCTATTTGCAGGAACAACTATTATAACTGGTGCAAATATGGGAGGTAAAAGTGTTACTCTAAAAACTATTGTTCTGAATCTATTGCTAGGTCAAATGGGCTTTTTTGTATTTGCAAAAGATGCGCAGTTTTCAATTCTTGGGTTTATTCATTTTGTTTCGGATGACATGCAGTCAGTATCCAAGGGTCTCAGTACATTTGGAGCAGAAATAATAAAGTTAAAAGAAGTGGTAGAGTGTGCAAAAAGAGAAGATGGATTTATAGCTCTAGATGAGTTTGCCAGAGGCACTAACCCAAAAGAAGGGTACTTTCTTGTGAAATCTCTTGCTAGATACTTGACTAAATTTAACTCTGCAAGCCTTATATCAACTCATTATGACGGAGTGGTTGAAGGTAGTATGGAGCATTATCAAGTAATGGGACTTAAAAATGTAGATTTTGATGATTTAAAATATAAAATAAATGATAATAAAACTCATTCTGTTGAATTAATACAAGAGCATATGGAGTACAAGTTAGAGAAGGTTTCAAAAGAAAATAAAGTACCAAAAGATGCACTTAATATAGCATTATTACTAGGACTTCAAAAGGAAATAGTAGATATAGCAAAAGGTTTTTATAATGAGGAGGATTAATATGGAAAGCAAGTTAAATTTAAATTGGGCTGTAGTTGATAAAGCTAGACAATCAGCTAAAAATATAGCAAAAGATACACAAGAATTTATTGATATACATACTACAGTAACAGTAGAAAGAACTGTTTGTAGACTTTTAGGCATTGATGGGGTAGATGAAGTGGGAGTACCTATTCCAAATATCGTCGTGGATAATATTAAAAATGGCAACGGATTAGCACTTGGTGCTGCAATGTTTATGGGAAATGCTATGGTTGAAACTGGTCTTTCGCCACAAGAAATTGCGGAGAGTGTAGCAAAGGGTGGCATAGATTTAACTAAACTTCCTATGCATGATGAATTTGAAATAAAAATGGCTGTAGATAAAGTAGCTAAAGCAATGGTTGCTAAAATTAGTGAAAATAGAGGCAAGAGAGAAGCCTATCTTAAAAGATTCGGCGATAAGAGTGGCCCATATCTTTATGCAATAGTTGCTACAGGTAATATTTATGAAGATATAACTCAAGCAATAGCAGCAGCAAAGCAAGGAGCAGATATAATTGCAGTTATAAGAACCACAGGACAAAGCTTACTTGATTTTGTTCCCTATGGAGCTACAACAGAAGGCTTTGGAGGAACAATTGCATCACAAGAAAACTTCAGGCTGATGAGAGCAGCCCTTGATGAAGTAGGAGAGCAGCTTGGAAGATATATAAGACTTTGTAACTATTGCTCAGGATTATGTATGCCTGAAATAGCTGCAATGGGAGCTATAGAAAGATTAGACGTAATGCTAAATGATGCTCTATACGGAATTCTTTTTCGCGATATCAACATGCAAAGAACTATAGTTGATCAATATTTCTCAAGAGTAATTAACGGATTTGCTGGAGTTATAATAAACACTGGTGAAGATAACTACTTAACTACAGCAGATGCAGTAGAAGAAGCTCATACTGTACTTGCGTCTCAATTTATAAATGAACAATTTGCAGTAGTTGCTGGAATTCCAGAAGAACAAATGGGACTTGGTCATGCTTTTGAAATAAGCCCAGATGTTGAAAATGGATTCATATATGAACTGGCACAAGCGCAAATGGCAAGAGAAATTTTTCCTAAAGCTCCACTAAAATATATGCCTCCAACTAAGTTTAAGACTGGAGATATATTTAAAGGTCAAGTACAAGATGCATTATTCAACATGGTTACTATTATGACAGGACAAAAACTACATCTTCTAGGAATGCTTACAGAAGCAATACACACTCCATTTATGTCAGATAGAGCTCTTGCAATAGATAATGCTCAATATATATTTAGAACTATGAAAGATTTAGGATCAGAAATAACCTTCAAAAAAGGTGGCATAATGGAAACAAGAGTAGACGAAGTATTAAATAAAGCAGCAGATTTAATCGGAGAAATTGAAAAAGAGGGTTTATTTAGTACAATAGAGCAAGGAAAATTTGCAGGAATTAAGAGGCCACTTGCTGGTGGAAAAGGACTTGCAGGAGTTGTAGAAAAAGAAAAAGCTTACTTCAACCCATTTATAGATTTAATGTTAGGAGGCACAACAATTGATAATTGCTGTGCACAGAATGAGCACGCAAGGGGGAAAAAGTAATGAGTGAGGGACAATATTCATTAGAAGTTAAAGATTATGATAAAAGTTTAGATTTAACAAAGCTTAAACCTTATGGTGATACAATGAATGACGGAAAGGTTCAAGTGAGCTTCACACTTCCAGTAGAAGATAATGAAAGAGGAGTAGAATCGGCACTTCAACTTGCCAAATCTATGGGACTTAAAGATCCAAACTGTGCTCATCATCGCGCTTTAGATAGTGAATTTAGTTTCTATGTGGTTTATGGTTCATTAATACATACCGTAAACTATGAAGAAGTCCATGTTCAAACTGTAGAGGGCGAAGTAATGGATATGAAAGAAATTGGAGAGTATATAAAAGAAAACATTAAGCGTGAAGTCATAATAATTGGAGCGAGTACAGGCACAGATGCTCATACAGTTGGTATTGATGCTGTAATGAACATGAAGGGTTTTGCAGGTCACTATGGCCTTGAGAGATATCCTATGATAGAAGCTTTGAACTTAGGAAGCCAAGTTGAAAATGAAGAATTCATTAAAAAAGCAATAGAGCTTAAAGCAGATGTTCTTCTAGTTTCTCAAACAGTAACTCAAAAGGATATACACATTCAAAATCTTACAAATTTAGTGGAATTGTTAGAAGCAGAAGGAATAAGAGATAAAGTTGTTTTAATTTGTGGAGGACCAAGAATAACTCACGAACTTGCTAAAGAGCTTGGATATGATGCAGGCTTTGGACCAGGTAAATTTGCAGATGACGTAGCAAGTTTTGCTATTACAGAAATGGTTGAGAGAGGACTCGTTTAAGTAGATAAGGCTTGAAAGAAATTCAAAATGTACGCCAGAGTAAACTAAAAAAAGTCTACTCTAGGGGTACATTTTTATGTTTAACTAGGAGCCGAAATCAAATTGCTTTTCACCTAATTTATACACATGATAAGTTCTTTAGTTGATCAACCCTTCTTAAATCTCGATTGCACCGCTCGTTTGACCACATCAAAAAAACTTAACGAATTAACCATATGACTTGGATCAACATATTTTCGAATAGCACGAAGTACTTTTTTTGGTTCTTTAGAAGAAAAAATATAGTTACCATTTTTCTTCGTTTGGATTGCATATCGTGGAATCCACTTTCCTTTTAGCAATACGGACGCAATGACATTGTCAACCTCTTCCCAAGGAATTTGAATATATTTGCGAGAATCACGAGAATTATAAAACTCAAAACCTTTGTCGCCAATCATAATTTTACCATATTCTGTAAAACCCGTTAAGGCCGTTGCCTCAATTACTAGATCCACCTTTGTATTGAGTGATTGTACCATAAGATTTACCTCTCTTCTATTGTATGTTTTTAATTTGTTTCTATTAATTAATAAATCATTTTACTTATTGACTATAATTTATAATATACCTTCTTAAGATGAAATAATCAAGTGATGCAAGGCACAACTGTCAAAACCAGTTTTAGTAACAAAAAAACCCAGGCTAAAAAGCCCAGGCTGAGTGAAAAATATTACATTAAACCGATTAAGTGGAAAACAATCCCGACTGCGAACAGCCCAAAAATAATTGCAATTGGGGATACTTTCTTCTTAAGCAACCACATACAAAGTAATGTCAATCCTAATCCTGCAATTCCAGGAATCAAAGAATCCAAGTTATTTTGTAGTGTAGTAACCTTATCAGAAGTTAATGACAAACCACTTCCTTGTTGTAGCAGTGCTTCTTTAATACCTTCTGCTCCAGCAGGAATTTTGCTCCAATCAATGAAGGCTCCCTTAGCTAATTTAACGGTTGATACTATAGGTGTAAATGAAACGGATACCCATCTGTTAACTAATGATCCCAAAATGAACATACCAAGGATGGATGCTCCTTTTGTAACATCTTGTAATAAATTACCTGATACATCATCGGTAATACGAGAGCCTGCTTTGTAACCAAACTCTTGTGTATACCACGTAAATGACATACGGATGGCATTCCAAGCAAGGAAAAAGATAATTGGTCCAAGTATGTTACCAGCCATAGCAAGAGAAGCAGCTAATGCCCCTAAAATTGGCCTAACAGTAAACCAGAAAACTGGATCACCAATGCCCGCCAAAGGACCCATCATACCGACTTTAACACCTTGAATAGTTATATCATCGATTGGTAAACCATTTGCACGGTCTTCTTCTAAGGCTAATGTTACACCAATGACTGGTGAAGCTACATATGGGTGAGTGTTAAAGAACTCCAAGTGACGTTTGAGTGCAGCTGCACGATCTTCTTTGGTCTTATATAATTTTTTGATTGCTGGTATTAATGCGTATGCCCAGCCACCGTTTTGCATTCTTTCGTAGTTCCAAGAACCTTGAAGGAAAGTTGAACGCCACCAAACAGAAATACGATCTTTTTTTGTTAATGTTATTTTATTTGCCATTTTCGTGTCCTCTCCCTTCTTAGTAAGTGTCAATAATATCGCCTAATGGATCACCAGTATTTGAGCTTCCACCATTACCTGAGCCGCCTTGTTTAGAAAGCTTTAAGTAAATAAGAGCCACACATACACCGATTGCCCCTAGTCCGATAAGTGTAATTTGTGAAATAGTTGCAAGCACAAAACCAATTGCAAAGAATGGCCATACTTCTTTTGTAGCCATCATGTTGATTACCATTGCATAACCCACAGCTACCACCATTCCACCACCGATTGCCAGGCCACCTGTTAACCAAGTAGGCATAGCTTCAAGTGCTGAACGAATAGGACCAGCACCAACTGCTAAGATCAAGGCTGCTGGAATTGCAATACGTACACCCTGCATACAAATAGCAATGATATGCCACATTTCAACTTTTCTGATATCTCCTTGTTCAGCAGCGGCATCCATGAAATGTACAAATATTGTTGCAATGGTACGACAAAGAATTGTTAATAATAGCCCTGCAACTGCTAGCGGAACAGCAATAGCATAAGCTGCTGGAACCCCTGCTGTGCCTTGGCCACCAAGAACTAGAATAATTGCAGATGCAACAGATGCAAGCGCTGTATCTGGCGCTACGGCAGCACCGATATTTGCCCAACCTAAAGCAATCATTTGAAGAGTACCACCTAAAATTAGGCATGGTAGTAAGTTACCTGTAACTAAGCCAATTAACGTACACGCAATTACTGGTTGGTGGAATTGAAATTGATCCAAGATGCCTTCCATACCAGCTATAAATGCCACGATAACGACTAATATCATTTGGAAAATATTTAGATCCATGATTATTAATCCTCCTTTTTCATTTAAATAGTTAGATTATTTCAGTTTATTTAATTCGCCTTGTGCTTTTTTAAGGATTTCGTCCATATTTCCTTTTGAATCATTTGGAACTTTACGAACATCAAAAGTAAGTCCAGCTTGTTTAAGCTTATTGAAGGTATCAATATCGTCTTGATTGAAAGCAAGTACTTTATTTGGTTGAACTTTACCTATAGCATGAGCCATAGAGCCAATATTGATTGTCTTAAGTGGTACTCCACCTTCTACCGCGCGAAGTACATCTTGTGGATTTTCAAAAAGAAGCAATGCGCGTTGTCCACCAAAAGATTGATCATTTTTTGCAAGTTTAATCATTTGATTAACTGGAACAACATGAGCTTTAACACCTGGTGGAGCAGCCTGTTGGATCAATTTCCTACGAAGCTCATCTTTGGATACTGCATCTGACACCACAATAATCCGGGTCGGTAGCACACTTTTTGACCAAGCAGTCGCAACTTGTCCATGAAGTAAACGGGAGTCGATACGAGCTAAAACGTATTCAAATGACCCAGGTGCACCTACACTCAATTTTTGAGCAGTCGCATTTGAAGATTTAGCATTATCCGCTGGTTCTAATTCTTCTGGCTTAACTTTAACTCCTTCTTTAGCTGGTTTTAAGATATAAGCCGCAAGTTCCTGTGCGGACTCCATTGAAGAACGTGAAGCATAAGCTTCAATCACCATTGGTAGATTCATACCAGATACGATTGCCCATTTATCTTTGTGTTCTTCAAATAGACCATTCGCTTGGTTGAATGGTGTACCGCCCCAAAGATCAACTAAGAATAAAACCTCATCTTGGTTGTCAAATGATGCGATTGCGTCTTTCATTTTTGCTTTAAGATCATCAGGGCCTTCACTAGGCATCAACGTAACAGCTTGTACGTTTTCTTGTTCTCCGAAAATCATCGCACCAGATTGCAAGATGCCTTTAGCAAATTCTCCGTGACTAGCAAGAATTATTCCTACCATCTTTTATACCTCCTATTTTTTATTTGTTACAGTAAAATTTATATAAAAGTTCCGAAAAACCTGTAACCAAAATTAATAATTACGATATATTTCAATTAATTTACGAATTGTAATGACATTTGATTTTACTCCAGGTGGAGATGCTTGTTTTAACAAAAAAAATTGGAGCTCATCACAAGCAATCATCAATCCCATATCCATCACCATATAATAAGTGTCCCCTATATATTTTACATATTGAATTTATTAGTATTATTTTTAGTATATTCTTATATGCAATATTATACAAATAAGTTTTTAATATTAAATTCATAATGAACACTTGTTATACATGATAAAATGATAATGTGGTGAAAATTAATTTCACCACATTCGTTATTCTCTTCTATATAATAGTATTACATAACGAAACAAAAATATTATTATAAACATATCAAATGTTATATTGATTCAAATATTTAATAAATTATTTTATTTTTTTAATATGTTCATTTAAAACTGTAACGTTTTTCATTAAATTTCATAAAATAGTAGTATAAGAAATTTTAGGAGGGGGGAATTTGCAAATCCTAAAGATAGGCTCAAGAGGAACCGAGGTAATGGAAATACAAGCACTACTTAATAAATTAGGTTATAGTGTGGACGGGATAGATGGAATTTATGGATCTAAAACTGCAGCAGGAGTATCCATGTTCCAAAGATATTTTGGCCTATCACCTACAGGAGTAATAAATGATGATACTTACAAACTCATGAATAGATTTTTAATAGGTTATGATACTTATAGAATTAGACCCGGCGATACACTATATCTTATAGCAAGGAGGTATTACACTACCCTTCAAAGTATAATTACTGCCAATCCTCAAATAAATCCTAATAATTTGCAAGTTGGACGTGAGATTATAGTGCCTTATTCATTGGAGGTGGTTTATACAAATATTGACTACACTTATGACATCATGAAAAAAGATTTAGAAGGACTAAAGGCTAGGTATCCATTTATTGAAGTTGACAGTGCAGGCAAAAGTGAGCTAGGAAAAGAACTTTATTATATAAAACTCGGGAATGGACCTAATAAAATTTTTTATAATGGGTCTCATCATGCTATTGAATGGATAACTACTGTACTTTTAATGAAGTTTATTGAAAATTTTTCTAAAGCCTATGCTACAGGACAAACTTTAGAGGGATACAATGTCCAGGATATATGGAATAAAAGCAGTATATATGTGATGCCTATGGTGAATCCAGATGGAGCTAACTTAGTGCTTAATGGGCTAGATAGGAGTAACCCATACTACAATGATTTAATAAAGTGGAATAATGGAAGTACGGATTTTTCTAAAACTTGGAGTGCAAATATAAGGGGGGTAGACCTTAATCATAATTACGATGCTCTATGGCTAGAGTCAAAGGAGGCAGAAAAAAGCTATGGAGTATATGGACCAGGGCCTTCAAGATATTCAGGTACGGCGCCAGAATCAGAATCAGAATCTAAAGCTGTAGCAGATTTTACGAGAAAAAATAATTTTAGATTAGTGATAGCTTATCATAGTCAAGGGGAGGTAATATACTGGAATTTTCAAAATTTAGCTAGTCCGGAAGCTAGAAAAATAGGAGAGATATTTTCAGGCCTAAGTGGTTATGAACTCGCAGAAACCTATGGAATTACAAGTTTTGCAGGATATAAGGATTGGTTTATAGATAAATATAGAAAACCTGGCTACACCATTGAGGTTGGACTCGGAGAAAATCCTCTTCCAATAAGCCAATTCAATAAAATTTATAAGGATAACATTAAAGTATTATTAGAAGGAGCATTGGTTTAAACCTTTATGATCATCAAAGTTCGGCATGTAGGCTGTTCTGATAGTAGAGCATTCGTTAACAGACTCTAAGTTTATTCCATGAAAAAGTTCCTAACGCACTTATTCGACATCCTGTCTCAGAAGTGCTAGCAGACCGTCCTGGTCTGCTTACGGAACTTTTTCACTACATAAACTAAGAGCCTGTAAAACTCATTATATACTATCGGTCACATCCTACATGCCGAACATTCAATGGTTATTAAGATAGTAGTTAAGTAACTAAGTATGAAATTTATCCGTAGTGCATTGCAATAAGAAGCGAAGAAACATTGAAATTCCATTTAAAAATTCTTCTTTTGCGATATAAAATTTCCGTAAGCCTGTCAGGACGACAGGCTAGCGAACCTGAGCCAGGATGGCGAATGTGAGCGATAGGAAATTTTATATCGCAAAAGATTAGAATTTTAAATGGAATTTCCAGTTTTGAGCTCGTTTGCAAGGCACGTAGGATAAATTTCATGCTTTTTTTTATATTATATTTAATGGCGTTATTTTTATTCTGCGTCATCTATAAAGTCTTCCCAAGCTGCATAAAGATCTTGAAGTTCGTTTTTAACATTTGCAAGCTGATTGTTTACCTCTGAGCTTCTAACGGGGTTTGAATAGACCTCTTCTAGGCATAAATCGTTATTTAATTTTTCTGATTTTTGTTCCAATGAAGAAATTTTATCTTCCAGATCTTTTAAGTCCGTTTTCTTTTGTTTTTCTAATTTTGATTCTTCTCTTTTCTTCTTTTTATCAAAATTAATTTGAGTTTTTGACATTCCGGCCTGTGCTTCTTCTACTTGGAATCTAAGCGGATTTTTCTTTTTTTCCACATAATAATTATAATTACCTAAAAACTCTTTGAGACCATCTTGATTTAATTCAAGTATTTTAGTAATTACCTTGTTTAGGAAATATCTATCATGGGATATTACAATAACGGTGCCGTCATATCCCAGGATTGAGTCTTCTAAGGCTTCACGGGACATAATATCCAAGTGGTTTGTTGGTTCATCTAATAGTAAAAAATTGGATTTAGATAACATGATTTTCAGAAGATTTATCCTGCATCTTTCTCCGCCGCTTAAGGTGGAGATATTTTTAAAAACATCTTCTCCTATGAATAAAAATGCAGCCAGGGCAGTGCGCACTTCTGTGGTAGTAAGTTTAGGAAATTCATCCCAAACCTCATCTATTATAGTTTTTTCCTCATTCAAATTTGATTGTTCTTGGTCATAATATCCTACAAAAATATTTTTTCCTAATATTTTGATGCCTGTATCGCTGGCCATTTTATCCATAATAATTTTAAAAAGCGTGGTTTTTCCTCGGCCATTTTCACCTATAAGAGCAATCTTATCTGATCTTTTCATATCTAAATTTAGATTCTGGAACAAAAGATTGTCTCCAAATGATTTTGATAAATTTTCTATATGAAGAACGTCATTTCCACTTTTAATTTCTGTTTCGAAATTCATACGAGTTTCCCTAGGATCCCTATCAGGAAGATCAATCTTTTCCATTTTGTTTAAAGATTTTTGTCTACTATCCGCAGCTCTTACACTTTTTTCTCTATTAAAGGATCTATACTTAGTTATAATATCTTCTTGCCTTTTTATTTCTGATTGTTGCAAATGGTAAGCTTTTAACTGAATCTCATAATTTTTTTTCTTTAAGTCAATAAAAGCTGTATAGTTCCCATTATAACAATCTACATGACCATTAAGAAGCTCAAAAGTTTTATTAGAAATAGCATCTAAAAAGAATCTATCATGGGATATTATAAACATAGTTCCTTTATAGGATTTCAAATAATCTTCTAACCATTCTATAGCATCGAGGTCTAGGTGGTTAGTAGGTTCATCCAATAAAAGTACATCGGGATTTTTAAGTAATAACTTGCATAGTGCAACTCTAGTCTTTTGACCCCCGCTTAATATGTTAATTGGCTTATTATAATCTTCTTCCATAAAGCCAAGACCTTTAAGAACCCTACTAATTTCTCCTTTATAGGTGTATCCGCCGCGATTATTGTAAAGGTCATAAGTTAATGTATACTCTTTTATTATTCTGTTAGTATATTCCTCTTTTGAAGCATCATAAGGTTCATTCATTTTTGATTCTAAATCTTTAAGGTTATTTTCTAATGATAATAGATTATCGAATACTAAAAGTGTTTCTTCGTATATAGTATTATTTGAATCTAATGTTAAATCCTGAGATAGATAACCAATTCTTTTGTTTTTATCTATAAATAGCTCACCATTATCAGAATCCAATTGGTTTGTAAGTATTTTAAAAAGTGTAGATTTACCAGCTCCATTAGCACCAATAAAACCGACTTTTTCACCTTCATTTATACTAAAAGTTATTTTGTCTAAAATAACATCTATACCGTAGCTTTTGTGAATATCTTTGCAACTTAGAACTATTATTATGTTCACCTTCCCTGCTTCGTAGTATTACTATTATAATATTAATTAAATCTTATTCCTATATTATTGTACTATTTATATTGAAATTTTTGTAGTGAAAAATAAATATATGTTGGATTAATTTTAAAAAACAGTGTAGAAATGGAGTAAAATGGCGAAAATATCATAAGAGCTATTAAATTTGTAATAAAAAGTAGTGTTAATTTATAATAGTGTGGTAATATTAATAATATGAAATTTATGATGTTCGCAGAGGGGTGAAATTGTGGAAAGAAAAAAAAATATATCAATGGCAGTTATTAAAAGATTGCCTAAATACCATAGATATTTAAGAGAACTTTTGAAAAATGATGTAGATAGAATATCCTCAAAAGAATTAGGGGAAAAAATTGGATTTACAGCATCTCAAATTAGACAAGACTTGAACTGTTTCGGAGATTTTGGGCAACAGGGATACGGATATAATGTTAAAGAATTATTAAATGAAATTAGCGGAATATTAGGATTGTCAAAAGAGTATAAGATGATAATAGTAGGTGCAGGCAATATTGGGCAAGCTATTGCTAATTATACTAATTTTGAAAAATTGGCATTTAATTTAGCTGGTATTTTTGATATTAATCCAAAGCTAATAGGACTCAAAATTAGAGATGTTGAAGTAATAGACATAGATGAATTAGTGGGATTTTTAAAAGCCACTCCCATAGACATTGGTGTAATCTGTGTGTCAAAAAACAATGCTCAAACAGTTGCTGACATGATGGTAACAAATGGGGTTAAGGGTATATGGAATTTCGCACCTGTGGATTTAGAGGTACCGGAAGAAATAATAGTGGAGAATGTCCATTTAAGTGAAAGCCTTTTAACCCTCAGTTGTTTAATGAATGATAGGACATATCCATAAAATTATGGTGGAACATTTAGCATAATTATAAGTTGAAAAACACTGTTTTTAAATAAAAAAGTGTTTTTTTTGTTGAAATAAGCACTGTAAAGAGATATACTGTAGTTGAGGCAAAGTGCTTCAACTATTTTTAATTTTAATTGTTATATTATTAACGAATAGTTAATAATGGATTAATTCGTAAGGAGTGGATTGTTGTGGAATACAAAAATGTTGTTCTTCAAAAAGAAGACAAAGTTGCAGTTATTACAATTAGTAGACCCAAAGCTCTAAATGCATTAAACACAGAAACATTAAAAGAGCTAGAACTAGCAATTGATGAAATTGCAAGTGATGACCAGATTTACGCAGTGATTATAACAGGAGAGGGAAAAGCTTTTGTTGCAGGAGCGGATATCTCAGAAATGAAAGACCTTGATGTAATGGGTGCTAGAAGATTTGGTAATTTAGGAAACAGTGTATTTAGAAAACTAGAAACTATAGAAAAGCCTATAATAGCAGCAGTAAACGGTTTTGCGCTAGGTGGAGGTTGTGAGCTTTCTATGGCTTGTGATATCAGAATAGCTTCATCAAAAGCAAAATTTGGACAACCAGAGGCCGGCCTTGGAATAACACCTGGATTTGGAGGTACTCAAAGACTCGCTAGGCTTGTGGGCACAGGTATGGCTAAACAATTACTATTTACTGCAGAAATTATTAATGCAGAGGAAGCCTTAAGAATAGGGCTTGTCAATAAGGTAGTAGAGCCTGAAAATTTAGTTGAAGAAGCAAAAATGTTAGCTAAAAAAATTGCAAGCAATGCACCTATAGCTGTTAAGTTATGTAAAACAGCAATAAACAGGGGTATGCAAATGGATATAGATACAGCTTTAATTTATGAAGCTGAAATTTTTGGCGCGTGTTTCGCGACTGATGATCAAAAAAGTGGAATGACAGCATTTCTTGAAAAATCAGAGAAATGCTTTAAAAATAAATAAATTAAAAAAATAGGTAGATAACAATTGTTACCTAACTTAGGAAATAGCGAGGAGGAAGATTAATGAATTTTGCATTGACGAAAGAACAAGAATTTGTAAAACAAATGGTAAGTGAATTTACGCTAAATGAAGTTAAACCATTGGCTGCGGAGATTGATAGAACAGAAAGATTTCCTACAGAAACTGTAGAAAAAATGGCTAAATACCATATGATGGGTATTCCGATTTCTACTAAATATGGTGGAGCGGGTGGAGATAATTTATCATACACTATTGCTGTTGAAGAATTATCAAAATCATGTGCAACTACAGGAGTTATACTATCAGCTCACACTTCATTATGTGCAGGACCAATAGATGCGTTTGGTACAGAAGATCAAAAAATGAAATATTTAGTTCCACTTGCAAAAGGAGAGAAATTAGGTGCCTTTGGGTTAACTGAGCCTAACGCAGGAACAGATGCTTCAGAACAACAAACTACAGCAACTTTAGATGGTGATAATTATATATTAAATGGTTCAAAAATATTTATAACCAACGGTGGAGTAGCTGATATATTTATAGTTTTTGCTATGACTGATAAGAGCAAAGGAACAAGAGGAATTACTGCTTTTATAGTTGAAAAAGGATTTAAAGGCTTCTCAATTGGTAAAAAAGAAGATAAATTAGGAATAAGAGCATCATCAACTACTGAACTTGTATTTGAAAACTGTATAGTTCCAAAAGAAAACTTACTTGGAAAAGAAGGAAGAGGTTTCGGTATCGCAATGAAAACTCTTGATGGCGGAAGAATTGGTGTAGCAGCTCAAGCTTTAGGAATTGCAGAAGGAGCATTAGAAGAAGCTACTAAATACATGAAAGAAAGAAAACAATTTGGGAAACCACTTTCAGCATTCCAAGGTTTGCAATGGATGGTAGCTGAGTTGGATGTTAGAATTGAAGCTACTAGACTTTTAGTATATAAAGCAGCATGGAATAAGGACAATGGTCTTTCATATACAGTAGAAGCTGCTAGAGCGAAGTTATACGCGTCAGAAACAGCTATGGAAGTTACAACTAAAGCTGTTCAAATCTTCGGAGGATATGGATATACTAAAGAATATCCATTAGAAAGAATGATGAGAGATGCTAAGATAACTGAAATATATGAAGGAACTTCACAAGTTCAAAAAATGGTTATAGCTGGAAATTTATTAAAGTAGGAGGGAATTAAGAATGAATATAGTTGTATGTTTAAAACAAGTTCCAGATACAAATGAAGTTAAAATAGATCCAAAAACAGGAACACTCATAAGAGAAGGAGTTCCATCTATAATAAATCCAGATGATAAAAATGCTTTGGAAGAATCTTTAAGATTGAAAGATGAACATGGTGCTCATGTAACAGTAATAAGCATGGGACCACCACAAGCAGAAAAAGCTTTGAGAGAAGCACTAGCTATGGGTGCTGATGAAGCAATATTAGTATCAGATAGAGCGTTTGCAGGAGCAGATACATTAGCTACTTCTCATGCATTAGCAGCAACTTTAAAGAAATTAGACTATGATGTGGTTTTTGCAGGTAGACAAGCTATAGATGGAGATACAGCGCAAGTTGGACCAGAAATAGCAGAACACTTAAATCTTGCACAAATAACTTATGTTGAAAAAGTTGACATAATTAAGGGCGGATTAAAAGTTAGAAGAGCTTGGGAAGATGGATATGAAGACATGGAAGTTAAAACTCCTGTTCTTTTAACAGCTATAAAAGAGTTAAATGAGCCAAGATACATGAACATAAAAAATATTTTTGAAATGTATCAAAATAAAGAAGTTAAAGTTTGGAATGCAGATGATATTGGAGCAGATAAAGAGGTTCTTGGTCTAAAAGGTTCACCAACAAAGGTTAAAAAGTCTATGACTAAAGAACCTAAAGGACACGGAGAATTAATACAATTACCAGCTAAAGAAGCTGCTGAGTATGCAGTTTCAAAATTAAAAGAAAATCACTTTATTTAAGAAGTAGGAGGGATTTAACATGAATATAGCAGATTACAAAGGTGTATGGGTCTTCGCTGAACAAAGAGATGGAGAACTTCAAAAAATTTCATTTGAACTTTTAGGTAAGGGACGCGAAATAGCGGATAAATTAGGAGAAAAGTTAACAGCTGTACTCCTTGGAAATAAAACAGATGATATGGTTAAAGAGCTAGTAGCATATGGTGCTGATAAAGTAATAGTTGCTGATCATCCACTACTCGGTCACTTTACAACTGATGCATATGCAAAAGTTATATGTGATTTAGCAAATGATAGAAAACCTGAAATAATCTTCATAGGAGCTAGTTACCTAGGAAGAGATTTAGGGCCAAGAGTATCAGCAAGACTTTCAACAGGATTAACTGCTGATTGTACATCATTAGATATAGATGCAGAAAACAACAATTTACTTATGACAAGACCAGCATTTGGAGGAAACTTAATGGCTACAATAGTCTGTGGTGATCATAGACCACAAATGGCTACTATAAGACCAGGAGTTTTTGAAAAATTATCTAGAGATGCAAATAGAAGTTGTGCAATTGAAAAAGTTAAAGTGAATTTAACTGAATCAGATATCAGAACTAAAAGTTTAGAAGTTGTAAAAGCTGCTGAGGTTTTAGCAGATATTGCAGATGCTAATATTATTGTATCTGGTGGTCGTGGAGTTGGAAGTAAAGAAAACTTCGAAATACTTGAATCACTTGCAACTACCCTTGGTGGGGTTATTGGAGGATCAAGAGCGGCAGTTGAAAATAACTGGGTAGATAAAGCAGTTCAAGTAGGTCAAACAGGAAAAACTGTTAGACCAAACGTGTACATAGCTTGTGGTATTTCAGGAGCTATTCAGCATTTAGCTGGTATGCAAGATTCTGATTATATAATAGCTATAAACAAAGATGCAACAGCACCTATCATGAAAGTTGCTGATGTAGCAATAGCTGGAGATTATAGTAAAGTTGTTCCAGAAATGATAGCTCAAATTAATGCATTAAAAAGTAAATAATTTGATTTTAAATATATCTTAATTGAACTTACTTTAATGCTGAAATTTAGTGTTAAAGTAAGTTTTAAAAATAGATACTACTTTTAAATTTTGACAAAATAAAATTCGAGGAGTGTGTTATTATGGAAAAGATTTTTGTACTTGGAGCTGGAACTATGGGAGCTGGAATTGTTCAAACATTTGCAGCTAAGGGATATGAAGTAATAATAAGAGATATAAAAGATGAATTTGTAGATAAAGGACTTGCTGGAATCAAAAAGAACCTAGAAAGATTAGTTAGTAAGGAAAAAATAACAAACGATCAAATGGAAGAAATACTTTCAAGAATTACAGGAACTACTGATATGAGTTTAGCAGCAGATTGTGATTTAGTAGTTGAAGCTGCTGTAGAAAACATGGAAATCAAGAAACAAATTTTTGCAGAGCTCGATACAATCTGTAAACCAGAAACTATTTTATCATCAAATACATCTTCACTTTCTATAACAGAAGTAGCAGCAGCTACCAATAGACCTGATAAAGTTATAGGAATGCATTTCTTTAATCCAGCGCCAATGATGAAGCTTGTAGAAATAATTAAAGGAATGGCTACATCTGAAGAGACTTTTGGTCTTGTAAAAGAAGTAGCTATAGCTATTGGAAAAGACCCAGTAGAAGTGGAAGAAGCACCAGGATTTGTGGTAAACAGAATACTAATCCCAATGGTGAATGAAGCAGTAGGAATACTTGCTGAAGGCATCGCATCAGCAGAAGATATTGATAAGGCAATGATGCTCGGAGCTAATCACCCAATGGGACCACTAGCACTAGGAGACCTTATAGGACTAGATGTATGCCTTGCGATAATGGATGTTTTATATAAAGAAACTGGAGACTCTAAATACAGAGCTCATAGTCTTTTAAGAAAATATGTTAGAGGTGGATTATTAGGAAGAAAAACTAAAAAAGGATTCTTTGTTTATACAAGATAATATAGTATTTTAATATGAAACATGAATTTAGAGAGCATTATAACTTATAACAAGTTATAATGCTCTTGTTTTTATTAGAACTTGCTAAAAGGTTGACTTTATATTGCCTGCGTTATATAATTAACAATGTAGTTAAACAAATAACAAGGCTAACACATTGATAAATACATAAGTGTAAAAACATATAATTTTATTTTAAATAGGGAGGCAAATATAATGAACAGATTTACGCTACCAAGAGATATTTATTTTGGAGAAAATTCATTAGAAGTTTTAAAAACTATAAAGGGTAAAAAAGCAGTAATAGTTACTGGTGGAAGCTCTATGAAAAAATTTGGATTCTTAGATAAGGTTGAAGCTTATTTAAAAGAGGCAGGAATTGAAGTTAAGCATATTACTGGTGTAGAACCAGACCCATCAGTAGAAACAGTTATGAATGGTGCAAAAGTAATGAGAGAATTTCAGCCAGACTGGATAGTATCAATAGGTGGCGGTTCACCAATAGATGCAGCAAAGGCTATGTGGATTTTTTATGAATATCCAGAATTTACTTTTGAACAAGCGGTTATACCATTTGGGCTTCCAGAGCTAAGACAAAAAGCTAAATTTATAGCTATACCATCAACTAGTGGAACGGCAACTGAGGTTACGGCATTTTCAGTAATTACTGATTATAAAGCAAAAATAAAATACCCACTAGCAGATTTTAATCTAACACCAGATATAGCAATAGTTGATCCAGCACTAGCTCAAACTATGCCACCTAAATTAGTAGCACATACAGGTATGGATGCATTAACTCATGCAATTGAAGCTTATGTAGCAGGACTTCATTCAAGTTTTTCAGATCCCTTAGCAATGCAAGCTATAACTATGATTAAAGAAAATTTATTAATGTCCTTTGAAGGAAATGAGGAAGCGAGAAATGAAATGCACATTGCGCAATGCTTAGCTGGAATGGCATTTTCAAATGCATTACTAGGAATTGCTCATAGTATGGCACATAAAACAGGCGCTGTCTTACATATTCCTCATGGTTGTGCAAACGCAATATTCCTTCCATATGTTATTGATTTCAACAAAAAAGCTTGTGGAGATAGATATGCGGCTATTGCAAGAAGCTTAAAATTAGCTGGAAATTCACAAGATGAATTAATAGATTCACTAACTAATATGATAAGGGATCTAAATAAAGTTATGAATATACCATGTTCTTTAGCTGAATATGGTATAACTAAAGAAGAATTTGAGACAAATGTACAATTTATGGCTGAAAATGCTATAAAAGATGCGTGCACAGGATCTAACCCAAGACCAATAAATGTTGATGAAATGAAAAAAGTGTTCAATTGCACCTTTACAGGAGAAAAAGTTACTTTTTAACGACAGTTCAGCTGCGCAGGTGATGATTTAACTTAAATGATTAGAGCACACTAATATAAATTAGATTTGCAATTTTAGAAGATAATTCTAAATTGCAAATCTATGCTATTTTTATGCTACTTATAGAAAAAACAAATAAGAGATAAGGTAGTTTATGTTGACTATACATGTAGAAAGACTTAAACTATAAATGTAATTTAATATGGGTGGATGATAATTGTTGGAGATATCCCATATATTTTGGGGTAACCGAAGAAGAAACGAGTGAATTTTGCTAAGAATTACTCGGAAGCTTTCAGGTAGAGTACAATAATTGGACATGTCCCTGGAGAGATCCATTTAATATGGGCATCGAAGAAGAAACTCAAAGCAAGTTAGCTTTGACGAAACTTTCAGATAAAAGGACAGGTGGTAAATAGCATTAGTATTTCTATGCTCTTTACCACCTGTCTATTTACTTTAGGTATCTAAACAAAGATGCCTTGCAATCGTTTTACTAATAAAGGTGATATAAAAAAATGGATATTAATCCATGTAAATTAACCCTGTGTGGTAAAATGAAGTTATAATGAGCAAAGTATATATTACAATAATTAAGGTTTTAATGTACTTATTATAAAGATACAAAATCATAGATGAATATGGAGGAATAAAAATGTATAAAATCATTGACAAAAGAGCATTAGCACCCCAAATATTTTTAATGGATATTGAGGCGCCAAGAGTAGCTAAATCAGCAAAACCAGGTCAATTTGTAATTATCAAAATGGATGAAAAAGGTGAAAGAATACCACTCACAATTTCTGATTATGATACTAAAAGAGGTACAGTTACTATTGTAGTTCAAACAATAGGATGTTCAACAAAAGAAATGGAAAACTATGAAATTGGTGACTCGTTTTTAGATTTCGTAGGACCCCTTGGACAAGCATCAGAATTAATGAGTGAGAGCATTGAAGAGCTAAAGAATAAGAAAATCATGTTTATAGCAGGTGGACTTGGAACAGCTCCAGTCTATCCTCAAGTTAAATGGTTAAATGAGCAGGGCGTAAAAGCAGATGTAATAATAGGCGCAAAGGCTAAAGAGTATGTGATTATGGAAGAAGAAATGAAGAGCGTAGCAGGCACAGTTTATCCATGTACTGATGATGGTTCTTATGGATATAAGGGACTTGTTACAAATAAATTAAAAGAATTAGTTCAAAATGAAGGCAAAAAATATGATTTAGTTATTGCTATTGGACCAATGATAATGATGAAGTTTGTTTGCAAATTAACAGAAGAACTTGGAATAACAACTATTGTAAGCATGAACCCTATTATGGTAGATGGCACAGGAATGTGTGGAGCTTGCAGACTTACTGTAGACGGTGAAACTAAGTTTGCATGTGTAGATGGACCAGAATTTGATGGCCACAAGGTTAATTTTGAAGAAGCAATGCGAAGACAAACAATGTACAAAACCCAAGAAGTTTCTAAAAATGAAGGAATTAAACCAGGCTGTGGCTTAGGAGGTACTAAATAATGAGTAAAATGAATAGAGTGAAAATAGCAGAACAAGATCCAAAAATAAGAGCAACTAATTTCGAAGAAGTATGTCTAGGGTATACAGAAGATGAGGCAGTTGAAGAAGCTACAAGATGCTTAAACTGTAAAAATCCAAAGTGCGTTACTAAATGTCCTGTAGCCATAGATATTCCTGGGTTTATTCAACATGTTAAGAATAGGGAATTTGAAGAGGCGGTTAAAGTAATAGCAAAATATAGTGCATTACCAGCTGTCTGTGGAAGAGTCTGTCCACAAGAAACCCAATGTGAAAGCAAATGTGTACTTGGAATAAAGGGAGAAGCTGTAGCTATAGGTAAACTTGAAAGATTTGTAGGTGACTATTCAAGAGTACATAATGTTGATATTTCACAAACAAAGCCTAAGAATGGTAAGAAGGTTGCTGTAATAGGAAGCGGCCCTGCTGGACTTACTTGTGCAGGGGAACTCGCTAAAGATGGATATGATGTAACTATTTTTGAAGCACTGCATGAAGCTGGTGGAGTTTTGGTATATGGAATTCCAGAATTTAGATTGCCAAAAGGAACAGTTGTTAAACATGAAGTTGAAAATGTAAAAAAATTAGGTGTTAAAATAGAAACGAATGTTATTGTGGGAAGAACCGTAACAATAAATCAGTTAATGGAAGAAGAAGATTTTGTTGCTGTATTTATTGGATCAGGTGCAGGACTGCCAATGTTCATGGGAATACCGGGAGAAAATTTAAATGGAGTATTCTCTGCTAATGAATATTTAACTAGAAACAATTTAATGAAAGCATACAAAGAGGGCTATCGTACCCCTATTAGAACAGGAAGCAAGGTAGCTGTTGTAGGTGGAGGTAATGTTGCGATGGACTCTGTGCGTACAGCAGTAAGACTAGGTGCAGAAGGCCATATAGTATACAGGAGATCAGAATCAGAACTTCCAGCAAGAGCTGAAGAAGTTCATCATGCAAAAGAAGAAGGAGTTATAATGGATTTACTTGTGAATCCAGTTGAAATCCTAGGAGATGAAAAGGGAAATGTTATAGGTATGAAGTGTATAAAAATGGAACTTGGCGAGCCTGATGCTTCAGGCAGAAGAAGACCTATAGCTATTAAAGGTTCAGAATTTATAATTGATGTAGATACAGTTATAATGTCTCTAGGAACATCACCAAATCCATTAATTGCGTCAACAACAGAAGGTTTAGAAATTAATAAATGGAAATGTATAATTGCAGAAGATGAAACTGGCTTAACTTCTAAAGAAAATGTATATGCCGGTGGAGATGCTGTTTCAGGAGCTGCTACAGTTATATTGGCAATGGAAGCAGGCAAAAAAGCTGCTAAAGCTATAAATGAAATGCTAACAAAATAATAGAGTTCAACTTAAACAACTCCATAAACTAAGGTTTATGGAGTTGTTTTTATTATTTCTATGCTTGAGAAACAAAAAATATAAGTATTAAGTGGGAAATTAAATATATAATTACATATTTAGAAAAATATTAACACATTTACTATTGACAAAAGTGCAGTATATTGATATAAATAGTATAGCACATATAATTATATAAACTACATTACATTGTAAACGATTTAATGAATTGTAAAAAACTATATGAAAATATGTGCTTATTTAAAATTATATAAAGAAATAGTGTATCACAATACATAAAATAGAATGTATATTGGAGGAGTAAATATGTGTGTAAAAATCGCTATAAATGGCTTTGGAAGAATAGGAAGGGTTGTATTAAGAATTGCACAAGAAAATTTATACGAAGGAGCAGAAATAGTAGCTATAAATGCAAGAGCAGATGTAGAAACTCTTGCACATCTTTTTACCTATGATTCTTGTTATGGAACATTTAAAGGCAAAGTAGAAACACAAGGTAACTCATTAATAATAAATGGTAAAGAAATTAAAGTGTTTAATGAAAAAGAAGCTAAGAATTTGCCTTGGAAGCAACTAGGCGTAGATGTTGTTATAGAATCAACAGGCATATATACGAAGAGAGAGCAGGCTATGCAACATATTGAAGCAGGGGCTAAAAAGGTACTAATTACCGCACCAGCAAAAAATGAGGATATAACAATAGTTATGGGAGTTAATGACGAAAAATATAATCCTCAAAAACACCATATTATTTCCAATGCCTCTTGTACTACCAATTGCCTTGCACCTTTTACTAAGGTATTAGATGAACAATTTGGTATAGTTAATGGATGTATGACAACAATACACTCATATACTAATGATCAAAAAATACTAGATAAAACTCATAAAGATCTAAGGCGTGCTAGAGCCGCAGGGGAATCGATAATTCCTACAACTACTGGTGCTGCGAAAGCGCTTGCAAAGGTAATTCCTAGTCTTGAAGGCAAAATCAATGGTTCATCTTTAAGGGTACCTACCGCAGCAGTGTCTATAACAGAGCTTATATGTGAAATGTCAAGGGAAGTAACTGTGCAGCAAGTAAATAGTGCATTCCAATATGCATCACAACATGAGCTTAAAGGTATATTAGGTTATTCAGAAAAACCATTAGTATCTATAGATTATAAGGGTGATGATAGATCGTCTATAGTTGATGGACTTTCAACCATGGTCATAGGCAAAAACATTTTAAAGGTACTAGCATGGTATGATAATGAATGGGGATATTCATCTAGAACAGTAGATTTAGTAAATCTTGTAGCAAGTAAAATAAGTAATACAAAAAGTATGAAAATGGTAATATAGATGCAAAAGATTAGTATCTAAAATGGGGGAATGATTTATAACCATTGTAAATCAAATAAGAAAATTAGTTGCGTTTCATAAATGATTTTTGTAGGAGAAACGGGGACGGTTAACAATTATTAGCTAGTTTATTAGTTAATAATTGTTAACCGTCCTTCTCTAGTTTTAAACAGTAAATTGTGGAGTTGCTTAAGCGGGAAATGGGTAAAATATAAGGGGCAGTTAACAACTATTTGACATTAAAGAGCTAAAAGGATTAAAAGTTGTTAACTGTCCCCAAAAAAAACGCAAAAAATACAAAAAATTCATAACTAAGGGATAATAATTTGATATAATAAACTTAAATAATAAACAATATAAGGAGGGACATGTATGTTGATGGATAAAATAAACAAATATTATACTAAAGAATGTGATTTAAGTTGTTCTGAGGTGATGATTTATGCTGCTAGTGATGAATATAATATGAATTTGAAAAGTGAAACCTTTAAAGTTATGTCATCCTTTGGTGGTGGAATGGGCATAGAAAGCGTATGCGGAGCTATAACAGGTTCTTTAGCAGTTATAGGTATACTATTCACTAAAGAAAGAGCACATGAAGGAGAGCGAGTTAAGAAGCTATGTCAGGAGTTCTTCCAAAAGTTTGAAGCAAAATTAGGTACAGATAATTGCGGGGCGCTTAAAGCAAAATATAAAAAGCAAGATATTGGATGCCGAGTTATGATTGAAACAGCTACTGAGATATTAGATGAAATTGTTATAAGAGAATTAAAAATAAATAACTGAATTAACGAAAGGGAAAATTATGGATTACAAAAATGTTGAATCATTTAATGAAGGTATCATTATAAAAGATGTAGGGAATTTTGAATTAGACCATATATTCGAATGCGGTCAATGTTTTAGATGGAACAAACAAGCCAGTGGTAACTACATAGGAGTGGCATATGGCAAGGTAATAGAAGTAGAAAAGAAAAATACGCAGGTAAAAATATATAATATAAATGAAGAAGAATTTAATCTGCTTTGGTGTGATTATTTTGATCTTAAAAGAGATTATACAGTTATAAAGGATGAATTTCAGAAGGATCCTCTTCTTAAAAAATCCGTTGACTTTGGTTATGGCATCAGATTATTGCAACAGGAGCCTTTTGAACTTACCATGTCATTTATAATTTCTTCAAATAATAGAATCCCTATGATAAAAAGAGCCATAGACAATTTGAGCAAAAAATGGGGAAAAGCAATAGAATATAAAGGCGAAACCTACTACACCTTTCCAACGGTTTCAGATTTAGAAGGGGCGTCGCTAGAAGATATAAAGAGTTGTGGTCTAGGATTTAGGTCTAAGTACGTAAAAGACACAGTGCATAGAGTATATACTGGTGAAGTGAGTTTGGAATCTATTAAAGCCCAGGAAGATGATATTTGTCATGAAGAACTAAAAAAACTTAACGGTATTGGCCCAAAGGTCTCTGATTGTATCATGTTATTTTCTATGCAAAAATATTCTGCTTTTCCAGTGGATGTATGGGTTAAAAGAGCAATGCAATTTTTTTATTTAGCACCAGATGTGTCGCTACCCAAGATAAGAATCTTTGCTAGAGATAAATTTAAAAACACATCAGGGTTTGCACAACAGTATTTATTTTATTACGCAAGGGAAAATAATATTAAAATCGAATAAAATAATAAAAATTAAGCAAAATACTAATAGGGGATAAGCATACGGATGTATGTTGAATTTTATAAAAATGAAGAGGATAAAAGATAATGAAAAAAATATGGGATGCTATTACAATAAAGCTATCAAAATATAAACAATATATAGTACTATCATCAGTTTTACTATTTTTCATATATATTGGATATGAATATTATTTTAAGTATTCATATATATTGAAAAATCCTAATATATTAAAAGAAGTTATTCGTTCTTATGGAAATTTCAGTATTTTAGTTTTTATTCTGATGCAGGTTATACAAGTTGTTGTTTTTTTTATTCCGGGGGAATTTATACAAGTGGCTGGAGGTTACATTTTTGGTACTTTTTTAGGTGGGATAGTATCTTTAATGGGTATTACCTTAGGAAGTATAGCAGTATATTTTATATCTAATAACTATGGTAAGCTTCTTGTAGAAAAATTGATATTAAATAAGAAAGTAAAATTTTTTAGGAGAATATTAAAAGCAGGAAGTAAAAAATTTGTTGTATTTATCTTTTACTTAATCCCGGGAATACCAAAAGATGCTCTAGCATATATATGTGGAGTATCAGATATTTCTTTTAAAGATTTCTTTGTATATTCAACATTAGGTAGAATTCCAGGTATTTTTATATCTTCTTACTTTGGTCAAAAAATATATGCTTGGGATGTTACAAGTTTAATAACTATAGGTATAACCATGATTATTTTATCCCTTATAGGGATATTTAAAGGGAATTCAATAATCAAGGCTATGATTAAAAGGAAAAAAACTAATTAAAAATTAACGAGATTATATTTAAAGGCATTTCATAAGTAGTGAGTATTTTCAGCTCCGCAGGCGATGATTTAATAACAAAATATTATAAAGAATACTGTTTTTTGTATTGTGATTTATATATACATCTTAAGGTTATGCTGATTATAATAATGCAGAAAATTATTAATAGTGAGCAATGAAAGAAAAAATTCTGTGGAAGGATCGTTATTATTGGGTCAGTTTTAATATCAAATAGCCAGTAATCATTTTTGAAGAAGATTTGATGAAAAATAGTGAAACTTTTATCGAAATTAATTAAAAATGGTATAAGTAACATTATTGGCATGATTATTAAAACTATGGAACTACTTAACAAGTACTTTATTTTTTTATGGCTCTTGTTTACTAATACACCTGCAATACTTACTAATATGGAGAAAATCAGCATTACCTTAAGTTTATCAAATATTACTTTAACTTCTTTAAAGTGAGTTTTGCCATTATTAGATGAAGGAAGTGTTGGAAGATTGAATTCTTCACTTGTGTTTTTGGTTAAATATGTAATTAGATAGTCATAATTAGCCTTTAGTTCCTCTTTATTTAAATTGGTGGAACTTTCAATATTTAAAACATTAATATCCATATAATATAATGGCTTAAAAAGCAAAGTAAAATAAACGCTTAAGGCTATAAAAGAAAAAGTAAAACACAAAACAAAAAAGGTTTTCAACAAAAATTTAAGAAAAGTTTTTATAATCATAAAATCACCCCTGTTTATTAATTTTAACAATATATGAAAGCATATTCAATGATTATAATTATACAAAAGACATATTAAATGCTATTAAAATGCAATAACAATACAAATTATTGAAATATAAAGTAAACAAGAGAGAAACTATAGAAATCCATGATAAACAAACACAGTTTGGTTAATTGGCTATAAATGGTATAATATATAGGATAGACGAATTTGATATTATACCCATTATTAATTACTATATTAGTTATAGGTTACATTAGCACTCAGATGTGCGGAGTGCTAACAAAAATAAAAAAAATATATAAGGAGGGGTTTAAAATGAACATTAGACCACTTAGTGATAGAGTATTAATTAAAAGATTAGAAGCAGAAGAAACTACAAAAAGTGGAATACTTCTTGCAGGGGCTTCAAAGGAAAAACCGCAGGAAGCTGAAGTAGTTGCTGTAGGACCAGGAAAAGTTGAGGATGGCAAACTAATTAAAATGGAAGTTACAGTAGGGGATATAATATTATTCTCTAAATATTCAGGAAGCGAAATAAAATATGATGGCATTGAATATATCATTTTAAAACAAGAAGAACTACTAGCTATAATTGAAAAATAATTTAATTAAACGCAATAATGATTAAGTGATAATTCTACAATTAAACAATAATATTAAATTATTATTGTTTAATTATTGATAAATTATTATTTGATTATTAGCGTATAGGAGGGTTTTAAATGGCTAAAAGTATATTATTTGGAGAAGACGCAAGAAGAGCTATGCAAAGAGGTGTAGATAAGCTTGCAGATACAGTTAAAATTACACTAGGACCCAAAGGAAGAAATGTTATTTTAGATAAAAAATTTGGCTCACCATTAATAACAAATGATGGTGTTACTATAGCTAGAGAAATAGAATTGGAAGATCCTTATGAAAATATGGGAGCACAACTGGTTAAAGAAGTTGCTACAAAGACAAATGATGTAGCAGGAGATGGAACAACGACAGCTACACTTCTTGCTCAAGCTATAATAAGAGAAGGTTTGAAAAATGTTACAGCTGGTGCCAATCCTATGCTAATAAGAACTGGTATAAAAATGGCTGTTGACAAAGCAGTTGAAGAAATTAAAAAATCTTCTAAACCAGTTAATGGTAAAGAAGATATAGCTAGAGTTGCTGCAATATCAGCTAGTGATGAAGAAATTGGAACTCTTATAGCTGATGCTATGGAAAAAGTAGGAAATGAAGGCGTTATAACTGTAGAAGAATCAAAATCTATGGGAACAGAGCTTGATGTAGTTGAAGGAATGCAATTTGATAGAGGATATTTAAGTCCATATATGGTTACAGATCCTGAAAAAATGGAAGCAAACCTTGAAGAAGCTTATATTTTAATAACAGACAAGAAAATTACTAACATACAAGATATACTTCCAATACTTGAGCAAATTGTTCAACAAGGAAGAAAGCTACTTATAATAGCTGAAGATATCGAAGGTGAAGCACTAGCTACACTAGTTGTTAATAAATTAAGAGGAACATTTACTTGCGTAGCTGTTAAAGCTCCAGGTTTTGGTGATAGAAGAAAAGAAATGCTTCAAGATATAGCAATCTTAACTGGTGGAGAAGTTATATGTGAGGAACTCGGAAGAGAACTAAAAGATGTTACTCTTGATATGCTTGGAAGAGCTGAAAGTGTTAAAATATCTAAAGAAAACACTACAATAGTAAACGGAAAAGGTGAAAAAGATTCAATACATGATAGAGTTTCTCAAATTAAGAGACAAATTGAAGAGACTACATCAGATTTCGATAGAGAAAAATTGCAAGAAAGACTTGCTAAACTTGCAGGTGGAGTAGCTGTAATAAAAGTTGGAGCTGCTACTGAAACAGAACTTAAAGAAAAGAAACTCCGTATAGAAGATGCTCTTGCAGCTACAAAAGCAGCAGTTGAAGAGGGAATCGTACCTGGTGGTGGAACAGTTTATATTAATGCTATTCTAGAGATTGCCAAATTAACATCAGATATATCAGATGTTCAAGTGGGTATCAACATAATTAAAAGAGCTTTAGAAGAACCATTAAGACAAATAGTTACAAATGCTGGCGCAGAAGCTTCAGTTATAATAGAAAAAGTAAGAGAAAGCGCTGGAGAAGTTGGATATGATGCATTACGTGGAGAAATGGTAAACATGATAAAAGCGGGAATTGTAGATCCAACAAAGGTTGTAAGATCAGCACTTCAAAACGCTGCGTCTGTTGCAGCAACATTCTTAACAACAGAAGTTGCAGTAGCGGATATTCCAGAAAAAAATCCAGCACCAATGGGTGGCGGACCAGGAATGGGAATGGATGGAATGTACTAGAAGTAATTTAAAAAATCATTTAAAAAAATATATTATAATAAAAGAATTAACTAGGTTTAAACTAGTTAATTCTTTTATTCTATTAAAAATAAAAATCATGTTTTTAATATTTAATAGAATTAGTAAGAAATAGTCATTGACAAATTCTTAAACATTTACTATTATTAATAATAACTTTAAAAAAAATAGCGTCACTCATATATCCCTTGAATATGGCAAGGAGTATCTACGGTCAGCCGCAAATTGACCACTATGAGTAATCTTAGTGTGAGCTTATTTTAGGCATGCTAATTTTACTTTAGCCAAAGTAGGATTAGTATGCCTTTTTATGATTTGTACCTCATGTAGAGTTGTGAGTGCAAAATTATATTTTGCAGTCACAAAACTATAGGAAGAGAGAATAATAGTAATTCTCAATTGCTTAGAAGGTCTTGCTAGATAGCTTTAAACTTTTAATTTACCCCATATTTTAAGGGTTTGAAGCTATCATATTTTAAAATGTTGTATATATAAGTATTTTTATGCTAATTATAAAGGTGAACGATTAATATCCTAAAAGGATATTAATTTTACACCTAATTTTATAAATTTAAAATGGAATTGTGAAAGGATGTTGATTAAATGGCAAAAATATTAAAACAAGCATATACATTTGATGATGTATTGCTAGTTCCAAATAAGTCAGAAGTATTACCTAGAGATGTTAGCTTAGTTACTTACCTTACAAAAAAAATAAAACTTAATATACCTCTAATTAGTGCGGGTATGGACACTGTTACTGAGTCTAGAATGGCTATTGCTATGGCTAGAGAAGGCGGAATAGGGATTATACACAAGAACATGAGTATTGAAAGACAAGCAGTTGAAGTGGATAGAGTAAAAAGACAAGAAAATGGCGTAATTACAGACCCGTTTTTTCTATCACCAGATAACCTTCTAGAAGATGCACTAGCATTAATGAGTAAATATAGAATATCAGGAGTTCCAATTACAACAAAGGGTAAATTGGTTGGAATAATTACTAATAGAGATATAGTTTTTGAGACTGATTATAGTAAAAAAATTAAAGACATAATGACAAGTGAAAATTTAATTACTGCATCAGAAGGAACAAGTATGGAAGAGGCTAAACAACTTCTTAAAAAACATAAAATAGAAAAATTACCTTTAGTAGATAGTGAAAACAATTTAAGAGGACTTATCACAATAAAAGATATAGAGAAAACTATAAAATTCCCTATTGCTGCAAAGGATTCTAGAGGAAGATTACTGTGTGGGGCGGCTGTTGGTGTAACTTCAGACATGATGGAGAGAGTAACAGCCTTAGTAAAGGCTGGAGTAGATGTAGTAACTCTAGATACAGCTCATGGTCATTCACTCGGAGTAATGGACGCAGTAAGGAAAATAAAATCTGTTTACCCAGAACTTCAAATAATAGCAGGAAATATTGCTACGGCCCAGGCAACTCGCGATTTAATTGAGGCAGGAGCTGACTGTATAAAAGTAGGAATAGGTCCTGGATCAATTTGTACTACAAGGATTGTAGCTGGAGTAGGAGTTCCACAACTCACAGCAGTTATGGACTGCGTAGAAGAGGGAAATAAATATGGAGTACCTGTAATTGCAGATGGTGGCATTAAATATTCAGGAGACATAGTTAAGGCCCTAGCCGCGGGAGCTAAAGTAGTTATGATGGGATCTATGTTTGCAGGATGCACTGAAGCACCAGGTGAAATGGAAATCTATCAAGGAAGAAGCTATAAGGTATATAGAGGCATGGGTTCACTAGCTGCTATGGCTTGCGGAAGTAAGGACAGATATTTCCAAGAAGGAAATAAAAAATTAGTGCCAGAAGGCGTAGAAGGAAGAATACCATTTAAAGGAGACGTTGTAGAAACTATATATCAGATGATTGGCGGTATACGTTCAGGAATGGGATATTTAGGATCAGCAACTCTAGAACAATTATTTGAGACTTCAACCTTTGTTATTCAAAGTTCAGCAGGACTAAGAGAAAGTCATCCACATGACGTACACATTACAAAAGAAGCACCAAATTATAGCGTAAATAACTAAGAAAAAAGCCTTAAGCCTACAAGGAGGAAAAACATTGAACAATAGAGAATTAATTTTAGTAGTTGACTTTGGTGGTCAATATAATCAACTTATAGCAAGAAGAGTTAGAGAAAATAATGTATATTGCGAGATAATACCATACACATTTTCTGCGGAAAAAATAAAAAATATGAATCCAAAAGGAATAATATTCACTGGTGGTCCCAATAGTGTATACGCCAGCGGTGCTCCAAAAGTGGAAAAAGAAATATTTGAGATGGGTATTCCTATTTTAGGAATATGCTACGGTGCTCAATTAATGGCACAGTCCTTTGGTGGAGAAGTTATAACACCTGATGTTCGGGAATATGGGAAAGTAGAAGTTGACCTATGCAAAGATGCTATTATTTTCAAAGAAATAGAAGCAAATCAATGCTGGATGAGTCATACAGACCATATAGCTAAAGTGCCCGAAGGGTTTGATATAATTGCAACTACTAAAGATTGCCCAGTAGCTGCTATGGCTAATGTTTCTAAAAAACTCTATGGAGTTCAATTTCACCCAGAAGTAAAACATACTCTTTTTGGTGAAGAAATGATTAGAAAGTTCCTATATGATGTATGCGAAGTTAAGGGTGATTGGTCAATGTCATCTTTTGCGCAGGAAAAAATTAAAGCTATAAAAGAACTCGTTGGAGATAAAAAGGTACTTTGTGCTTTGTCTGGTGGAGTAGATTCCTCAGTTGCGGCGATGCTTGTACATAAAGCTATAGGAAAGCAGCTAACTTGCGTATTTGTAGATCACGGCTTACTCAGAAAAGATGAAGGCGACCAAGTTGAAACAATATTCAAAGGCGAATTTGATATGAATATAATAAGAGTCAATGCTCAAGATAGATTCTTAGGTAAACTTAAGGGTATAAGTGATCCAGAGCAAAAGAGAAAGATAATTGGAGAAGAATTTATAAGAGTTTTTGAAGAAGAATCTAATAAACTAGGACAATTAGACTTTCTTGTGCAAGGAACAATATATCCAGATGTAGTTGAAAGTGGGACTGCTACTTCAGCTACTATAAAGAGTCATCATAATGTTGGTGGACTTCCAGAAGATATGCACTTTAAACTAATAGAGCCACTGCGTGAATTATTTAAAGATGAGGTTAGAGCAGTTGGAGAAGAAATTGGAATTCCTCATTACCTAGTATGGAGACAGCCATTCCCAGGACCAGGTTTATCTATAAGAGTACTTGGAGAAATAACAGATGAAAAATTATTTATAACTAGAGAAGCGGATGCAATATTCAGAGATGAAGTAGCTAAAGCAGGACTAGAAAGTGAAATATGGCAATACTTTGCATGTCTTCCTAACATCCAATCCGTTGGAGTTATGGGAGATGAGAGAACTTATTGTCATACAGTTGCCCTAAGAGCTGTAACTAGTTCAGATGGAATGACATCAGATTGGGCTAGGATACCATATGAAGTATTAGATAAGGTATCTAGAAGGATCGTTAATGAAGTTAAAGGGGTAAACAGAATTGTTTATGATATAACCTCTAAGCCACCTTCAACTATTGAGTGGGAATAGACTTAGTAAGGGTTTGAGCCGTTTATAAAAATGAAGTAGTGTATGATTTCAAGCGTAAAGTTTGTAAGTTATATACTACTTCATTTTTTTTTATTTGGAGGTAATAAAATGCTTCAAAAGGGAAGAAAAACAGGTTATTCTTTAGGAATTATGAAAAAGAAAAAATTTATCTAAAGGAGATTAATTTATTTGGAAAATAATTATAAGCCTATAAATAGTATAGGCTTATAATTATAAAACTATTAAATTTAAAGTTATTTAAGTGACATTTTTATTTCATCACAAATTTTACATTGGAAGACTACTACAGTATTACCATTATCATCAATAGAATAACCGACTTTCACCCAACGATGAGTATGCGTGGCACTTTGTATTGTAGTATTTGCATGATTAGTTTCTATTGTTTTTGCTGAAGCTATTACCCCACCAGAACATAACATTAATGCAGATAAAGTTAAACTTAATAATTTCTTTTTCACTATAATTACCTCCTAATATTTTGTATGATTGTAACAAATTAAATTGTAAAATAGTTACAATTTAATTATAATGCTTGTCCAATTGGAATGCAAGTGCTTTATTGTAATTATTTTACATAATGTTTTAAATATTCAAAGTGAATTTAAGCTAAAGAAAATTATGTGTTTTTAGGTTATATAAGTTTAATCTTGTATAGCTTAAAAAGCATATGATACTGTCATTTGTGTGCTTTAGTGGTGTAAGGAGAATAAAATTTCTTTTGTAAGGGATTAAGATGCCCTATTTCATAAGTGAAAAGTTGCCATCTAATTGATGTATAAGATGCTGATTATAAAACATAATATATATTAAAGTATGGCATAATAAATATTAGGTAGCAAACTGAAGAATGCAATATGGCTCAAAAGAGGTTTAAAAAGTAATTAAAAACAAATATATAATTGAAAGGTGTGCGAAAAATGAATAAATTAGAAAAGCTAATAGATGCGGGATATAAGGTGAAAATCCAATCAAGTTCTAAATTTTGTTTAACTTTAGATGATGAAACACCTTGTATGAGCTTTAATTCGGATAGCATAGAGGAAGCTATTGATTCAGCTTATGATTTTGTAAAAGAAAAGAAAAAAGTAGTAGATAAAACTGAAAAAGAAGAGCAAATAACAGATTATAAAATTATAATTGATGTACCACAAACACAAGAATTAAAAATTGATGAAGATATGCTTAATGGGGAATTTAAGACCACAACTACTGTTAGATTGTATTCAGAAGTTTGGGAGAAGTTTAAGGATTTTACTCAGACATATAAAGATTATAAAAGCATGGATTTAGTTAGCATGGCACTTCTAGAATATATTGAGAAATACAAAGAATAATATATAAGAATAGTCGTTCAACAATTAGTAATTATTATATAAAGTGGTTTGGCTTAGGCTGAATCTTTTTTTTATACTCCAAATTCTTTTAAAGTAGTAGGCATTTTCATAGAGGCCACTTTTCGGTATGTCGGTTACAAAAAGGTAGGAAATAGGGTAATTCTAATAAAACAATACAATCAATAAAATTCATTTTTGATTTAATATTGACTTTAATAAAACTAAGGTTATAATTAACATTATTGAACATATTATTTACATTACTATTAATTTATTAACGAAGGGAGTACTATATGACAATAGAAACGTTACCCAATTGGTTGGCTAACTTGGAAAATCAGGATACTGAATTCATAAAGAAGTTTATATTAGCCTCGGGTTCTTTAAAAGAGATTGCCACGCTTTACGAAGTTTCATATCCAACGGTGAGGCTTCGCTTAGATAAACTTATTCAGAAAATTGAAATTAACGATAAAAATTTTAGTGAACCTTTTACATCATTTATCAAAGAACTGGCATTGGATGAAAAATTAGATTTGGAGACAGCAAAACTTATCATTGATCAATATAAAAAAGAAAAAAAGGAGGATAAGTAAATGAAAATAGCAATTTTAATTTTAATTACAATATTATGGTTAGTACTTCAAGATTTTCTTAGTAAAAGGAATAACTTTATTTTTGGACTTATAATACCAACATTTATTTTAATTGGTGGTGTTTTATTTTTGAAATTCAAAGTCCCACATGGAGAAGAAAATGAATGGATTTTTAGAATGGTATTGGTATTAGGATTTAGTATGTCAGATTATTTTAGTGGAAGAGATAGAGTTAAAAAGAAAAAGAAAAAAGAGTTAGAAAAAATGACTATAAAGGATTTATAATATTATTTAAAATAAAAGAATAGATGTCATGAATACTTTATAAAATAGTATTTATGGCTTTTGCTTTATATAAAACCTTTTTTTGTTTTACTTCGTTATATAAGTGAAAGGGGGAGGAGACTTGGCACAATCTTGTAATCAATTAATTAAAGAAATAGTTAAAGGTAATGAAGCGGCTATGGAACTATTAGTTAAAAATAACTATAACATGGTACATAGTTTTGTTTTTAGAAGTGTTGGGGACTATAATATTTCCTACGATTTAACTCAAGAAATATTTATAAAAATGATGAAAAATATAGATAAGTATGATTGTAAAAATGGTAACTTTACTCACTGGATCTTAAAAATTGCTAGTAATCATTGTAAAGACTATTTTAGAAGTTCAGCCTATAAACAAAGAATTAATAATAAAGATATAGATGGAGAAGAAATTTATGCAGATGAGGCAGTAGTTGATATATTAGAGAAAAATGAAAGTAGAAAAGCTGTAAAAAAAGCTGTAGATAATCTGCCGACGCTTCAAAGAGAGGCTATTATTTTGAAATACTACAATAACCTGAAAATAAGAGAAATAAGCGAGGTAACAGGATTTAATGAGTCAACTATTAAATCAAGATTATTTAGTGGTATGGGAAATTTAAGAAAAATAATGGGAGGTGGAAAGTGTGAAGAAAAAGATAAAATTAATAAATACCTATGACCCATTAAACTGTAGTGAAGAATTTGATAAAGATATAGAAGGATTTTTACAAAGTTATATAGTGCCAAAAGCTAGCGAAGAAGAGGTTCAAGATACTGTTGAAAAGCTAAGGCAATATATGCCTAAGGAGAAAAAGAAATCGATTATTTTTATGATGATTAAAAATCAAGTCACATATATTAATAAATTTTACTTTTTAGCATCTCTAAGTTTAATTTTAATAGCTCTATTTTTACCTTCAAAGGATGAGTTATCATACTATAAATATTTAATTTGTAGCTCGCCAATACCTATTTTTCTGGGGTTATTTGAATTAATAAAAAGTAGGGAAGAAAAAATGTGGGAACTAGAAAAGAGTTTAAAATATAATTACAATCAAATTGTTTTATCAAGACTAATTATAATAAGTTCATTTTCAATAATTATAAATTTAACTTTATGTGGAATCTTTGCAAATAATACTTCGACTGAAATTTTGCTAAAGCTTATGACTACTTGGATGGCCCCATTTTCCCTAGTGGCTTCTATTTCTTTCTTAATGGTGTCAAGGCTACCTGGTAACAATTCAATTATTATTTGCATTTGTGCATGGATAATCGCCCTGGCTTTTGCTCAAAAGTTTTTAATAAGATTTGTAGAAAGTGCAGGAGTTCTTTCCTTAATTGTGGCTATAGTAATATCAAGCTTAGTATTTCTATGTTGCATCCATGCATTTTACAAAAGAACCATAAATTTGGAAGAGGAGACAAGATGGAACTTAGAATAGACAAAGTGACTAAAAAATTCAAGGATATATTAGCAGTAAATAATTTATCGGTTTCCTTAAGTAATGGGATATATGGACTACTTGGACCAAATGGCTCAGGCAAGACAACTCTGCTTAGAATTATTGCAGATGTTATGACTCCAACAGAAGGAAATATATATTTAGATGGAAAGAGTAAAAAAGTTTTAGAAGAGGATTATAGAGATTTGCTTGGGTATATGCCACAAAATATGGGCTTTTATAAGAACTTTACCCCAGAAAAATTTTTATATTATATATCAGAATTAAAAGGTATTGATAAAAGAGAAGCTAAAGAGAAAATAGGAGAGCTATTAAAATTTGTAAATCTTGAAAAAGATAAAAATAAGAAAATAGGAAGATTATCAGGAGGAATGCGTCAAAGACTGGGAATTGCTCAAGCCTTGTTAAATGATCCTAAAATACTTATATTAGATGAGCCAACAGCAGGATTAGATCCAAATGAAAGAATAAGATTTAAAAATCTTATATCTAATATATCAAAAGACAAAATTGTTATTTTATCTACTCATATAGTTTCAGATGTAGAATTTATAGCAAATGAAATTTTAATTATGAAAGAGGGTGCTTTAATAGGAAAAGCTACACCTTCGGAATTTATAAAGAAGTTAAGGGGAAAAGTGTGGTCGCTGACTATTACAGAAGATGAACTATATGAATTAGATTCAAAATATAAGATTGTAAATACTTATAGAGAGAAGGATTCTATTGTAGTAAGAATAGTTGGAGATGAAAAGCCACTGGAATATGCCAAGGCTCAGGAAGCTAATTTAGAAGATGTATTTTTTTATTATATAGGAAACAGCTTGCGGAAGTTGACAACATCTATACACTAGAGCTTGTCACTTTTGCCACTTGCCACGTGGGTGGCACTAGTTTGTTAAGGGAGGTAGAATTTTGGAACTTACATTAAATAAAATTTATAAATCTTTTGGTAAAACACAAATACTGAAGAATATTTCAATTACATTTGTTCCAGGGGTATATGGTTTACTAGGACCTAATGGGGCAGGTAAAACAACACTTATGAATATAATGACAAATACAATGATGTCAACTCACGGAAATGTCCTATGGAATGGCAAAGATGTACAAGCATTTGGAGAGAAATATAGAGAAATACTAGGGTACCTACCACAGGATGTAGGCTTATATCCTCATTTTACTGGGCGCAATTTTCTAAGATATATAGCTACTTTAAAAGGCTTAGATAAAAAAGAAACAGAGGAAAAAATAGAGCGATTAGCAGCAGCTGTTAACTTGACAGATGTATTAGATAAAAAGTGTGGCAAATATTCTGGAGGCATGAAACGTAGATTAGGCGTTGCTCAATCCTTATTAAATGATCCTAAGGTGCTTATTTTAGACGAACCTACTGCGGGGCTTGATCCAATGGAACGCATAAGGTTTAGAAATATGTTATCAGAAATATCATCAGATAGAATAGTAATTTTATCTACTCACATCGTCTCTGATGTTGATAGGATTGCAAATAAGGTGATTTTAATTGATGAGGGTGAAATTATTGAAAACTGTTCTACTGAGAAAATTCTAAATAATATGCAGGGTAAAGTTTGGGAGAGCGAAGTAAGTAGTGGTGATTTAAATGAAATAGAAAGTAAGTATAGAGTGGCGAATATGCAGCAAAAGGATGAGCTTATTTTGGTTCGAATAATTAGTGAAATAATGCCAACGCCAAATGCTATCAATGTAAAACCTTGCTTAGAGGATGTTTATCTATACTACTTTAACCACATTTCTAAAGGAGGCAGTGCAAAATGAGATTGATTTCTTTCGAAATGAGAAAATTATTTTGTAGTAAAATAACAATAATTACAGTTATGCTGGTTTTAATTATAAATATTGGTAGTGCTCTTTCGAATGCCCATACTTGGCATAAATACATAGGTGATGTGGATATATATAATAAAATGGTACAACCCTACGAAGGCAAGCTAGATAAAGAATTAGCAAGCAAAATAAAAACCCCACCAGGATCATCAGATGGATATGATACGAGCAGCAGTTTAAGTTACGAGCAAAGAAGAAAAGAATCTTTTGAAGAGGACTATTATTATGCAACAGAGGACGCTGAAATATGGAATTTCAATAAATATGAAAATCCTGATAACCCTCATGCTGTAACAGGATTAAGTAATTTATGTTCCACCCTAGAATCCAGAGGCGAAAAGCATAGTTACTTATATTCGGATACATTAAAAAACTTAAATATGTTAAAAGCTACTAAAGAACCTGGATATTATAATACTACTGGCTGGGCGAATGTTTTTACAGATATTGCAGGTTTGCCAGCAGTTATATATATTTCTATTGTACTTATAATGGTAATAGGTCCTATATTTTCAAATGAAAAGAGGAATAACATGGAAAAGATTATTCTTTCTACAAAAAGAGGGCTGCGTAAAATAGTGTCAGCTAAAATAATAGCTTCTTTAGTCTTTACAATAGCTTGGGTTACTTTGTTTTATGTGGTAATGTGCTTTGTAAATCTAATACCCTACGGAGCTTTAACCCGTGGGAATATACCTTTAAACAGCTTATATGGATATTTATTTACACCTTATAATTTCACAGTAATGCAAGCCTTAGGAATAATTTATTTAATAACAATCTTATCAGCTTGTACACTAACAATTATATTTTGTCTGATTTCATCACTTTCAAAGAAGAATTTCACAAGTATTGTATGTGCTTTAGTATTTGTGGTTGTTCCCATGTATATAAAAGATGATGGTGAAATAGCTAAGGCTTTAATTCTTTTTCCTTCAATAATTATGTCGGGAAATGTACCTTTTAAGAGCTATATTTCATTTGACATAAGGAATACACCTGTTATGTATCCGAATTTAGCTGTTATAGTTTTGCTAATAACTTCATTAGTAGCAATTCTTCTTACCTTTAAAGCTTATAGTCGTAAAATTAAAATTTAAATTATCACGGAGGGTGCTTGAATGCTAACCACTTCAGAAGGTGATTTAGACTTACATATAAAAGTGGAAGTATTTATCTTCAAAATGTGGTTAAGGAAAGGAAGTGGAGAAGCATGAGATTAATTATTTGGGAAATACGTAAATTATTTTTTAGCAAGCGGACAATAATTGCAACCTTAGCCATTTTAATACTTGGTCTTAGTTTAGGTCTACTAGATGGATACCATTTTCATAAGCAAGTTGAAAATGTAGCAGTATATAATGAAATGGTAAAACCCTATGAAGGCAAAATAGATAAGAAGCTAGAAGGAGATTCAACCTCTGGTTATTATGCAGATCCTAAATTTAAACCTGAAGAAAGAAGGAGCTTAACCTTTAAAAGTGAATATGGCAGGTCTATATATTTAGCTGACCTGTATAATAATAAAATAGAAAAAAATCCGGATTATAAATCCACTGTAAGTTATTTAAGTAATTTATGTAGTGCCTTAGAAAAGAAAGATACCTATTTATATAAAGATACCTCAAAGAATTTAAAAATGATAAGTTCTATAGGAGAACCGGGATATTATAATAATGTGGGATGGCAGGTAGTTTATATATTTCTTACATCTAGAAAAGGTATTTCATTAATGCTAATAGCAATAATATTAGCTATTACTCCTGTTTTTTCAGAGGAAAATGAGAATAATATGGAAAGAATTATACTTTGTACAAAAATGGGGCGCGGTAAATTTGTATCAGCAAAGATAGCAACTTCTTTTATGTTTGTTATAGTATGGACAACAATCTATTATGCATGCAATACTCTTGTACGCTTAATTCCATATAAAAATTTAAGTTCTATAAATATACCATTAAACAGTATCAGAGGCTATGGGTTTACACCTTTTAATTTCACAGTGTTACAAGGGCTCGGCATTAGCTATATCACGACTATTTTATCAGCCTTGGCATTAGGGGCTGTATTCTGTGCAATATCAGCCTGGCAAAAAAATAGCATAGTAAGTCTTGCCTTGGGCCTTGGGATTTCATTTGGTGCATTACTTATAAAGGGCAATAAAATTGTAGCCCTATGGCCTTCAATAACTATATCAAGCATAAATCTTTTTAGTAGTTATGGTTCTTATAATATTTTAAACAATCCCGTTATTTATCCAATAGTTGCTGTAGTTGTTTTAATGATCATCTTAATCATAGGAGTTTTATTTACTTATAAAAATTTTTATGGGAAGATAAAATATTAGAGAGATGTTATTTATAGAATCATAAATGATATATAACATACAAATTAACAATGAAAATAGTTTAGTTGAAAAACGAGGGAAGAAATGTAATAATAGGTAGGAACATAGATATAAAGGGGGAATTAACTTATGAAGAAATCAATTTTATTATTTGTTTTGTCAATGACTTTGATTGTTGGGCTCACTGGTTGCAGTCAACAAATAAAATTGGAAACGGGTATGGCAAACAGTTCGGCCATTAAGTCTTGTTCTTATAACACGACAGTATCTGCTGATACAACAGGGCTTAAGAAAGAAGTAGCTACAGGATTAGATTCAAGTGTGTCAAATATGCTAAGCGCAGCAAAGGTATCTTTAAATTTTAATGGAAAGATGTTAAAGACAGACGACAGGTCGAAGCTTAGCAGCAATGTAAAAGTATCCTGTGGAGGAGTATCTTTTGAAACACCAGTATATATTGATAGTTCCAATACTAAATTAGACTTTGATTTATTTGTAGGAGTACCTGATATTTTAAAAGGTATGATAGGTGCTGATTTAACAGGTATAGCAAATTTACACTTGAATTCTAAGGATTTAGAAAGCTATGTAAAGAGTGCTGGTTCTGCTGAAGAGTATAAAAAGTTTCAGGATTCAATGACAAAGATGTTTGACAGTAAGAGTAATAAGAATACTCAAGTATCAAAAGATATGCTACTTACATTCAATTCTTATTTAGATAAAAATAAGAAACAAGTAGAAACCTTTGCAAAGCTTGGTGATACATCAGCTTCAAATAATGGGGTATACACTATTAAGCTTTCAAAAGAGCACCTTAAAACTATAATTTCTAATTATTTCGGTAATGAAACATATTTTAGTAATTTTAAAGATGCTGTAAAGGAGAATGAGGGGCTATCTTCAGCAAGTGTTGGAGAAAAAGTAGAACCTGTAACTGTCCCTGATGCAAAAACAGTTATTGCAGAGTGTAATAAGTCACTGGATACTGCTAAAGCTGTGGATATAGTATCAACATTTACAATAGAAGATAAAATTATAACTAAAATAAACATTAAATTTGCTGTTGTTAACACGGATGGTAATGTAACATTTGAAATTGATAGCAAACTAAGTGATATTAATAAAGTAACTTCTATAGTTATGCCAGATAAAAACGCTGATAAGACATTGAATATTATGAAATTAATTGATCCAAAAACTAAATAATTATAATAATATGATAAAAAAACAACTAGCAGAAATACTGGTTGTTTTTTTTGCTTAGAATAAAATCCTACTTACAATTATGCTTTCTAATTATAAAGAATTTATTAAGTTTTATAAGAAGATAAAATATTCCTATATAATATAAATTGTAAGAGATGCAATATTAAATATCCACTAGGGGTTACGCGAATACCTAATAAATACGTAAAATTAATTTAAGAAAATAGAAAAGGGGAGATTATTATGATTAAGAAAAAGATTATGACTATATTTATCGGAGCAGCACTTGTAGCATCATTATTTACAGGATGCAGCCTTAAAGGGGATGTAATAATACCAGAAGATGTAATAACAAATGTAATGAAAGCAAATGAGAAAACTAAGTCTTATTATGGGGAATTTAAAATGGATAGCTACGAAAATGACAAGCTAAAAGAAAGCATGCTTTTTAAACAATGGAATGATAACTCTAGCGGTAAAATAAAAACACGTATGGAAACAGAGGATAAGACCTCAGGAAAAGTTGTAACCACAAATGATGGAGATAAACTTATATCCTATACGCAAAAAGATAAAAAAGCTCTTAGTATGAAAATAGGCGCTGAGTTAGACCTAGGTTCAAATGCAAACTACAAGGATCAATTAATTAGTCAACTGGGAAACATAAGTAAAACACACGGGTTAACCTTAAAAGGTGAAGAAAATATTGGAAGCTTTAAAACCTATCATGTTTCAGCAGTGCCAAAAGAAAAGAATAGTATTATGGGAAATCAAGATTATTGGATAGAAAAGTCAAATTGGTTTTTAGTGAAAGCTTCTTCAGAGATTGGAAATAACAAATCAATTGTAGAATATACAAAACTGGATTTCTCACCTAAATTGGAGGCTAGTTTATTTGTACAAAAGCTCCCAGCTGAGGTTAAGGTTGAAAGTATAGATGATATTGCAAAAAACAATGAAACTACTATAGATTTAAAGCAGGCTGATAAAATAGCAGGAAAACCCCTATTACACATGAAAGAAAATGCATCTTATAAGTTAAAAGAGGTTAAGTATTTAAATATTGAAAAAACCGAGCATAAAGAAATAAATCAAATTTACGAAAAAGATGGAGCTGTAGCATTTACTTTAACTACCGTAATGGATGGTAATAAAAAGACTGATAGCAATGAAGAAAGTTTAAAAATACCAGGTGAAAAGGAAATAAGTATAAGAGGTAAAAAAGCATCAGTTATGGAGTCTATTAAATGCATGTGGTGGATTGAAAATGATCTTAATTATAGTATAATTGTAGAAAATCCGAAACTTACCATGGAAGATGCTAAGAAGTTAGTGGAAGGTTTAGTGCTTACAAATTAATAAAAAACATTATATGTGCAGTAATTGTACATATAATGTTTTTTTACAATGAATTTTATTAAAAAGCAATTGTCACCTCTAAATAGATATAAAATGGTATAATATTGTATATATAAGCATATTATGGAGGATTAACCTATGAAAGAAAAAATATTAATAGTCGAGGACGATGAGGACATTGCCAGCATAATTAAAGAGCATTTGATAAAAGAAAATTATAAAGTATTTTGGTCGTCTACAGGTAAAGAAGGGCTAGAAGATTTTAAGAAAGAAGAGTTTCAGCTAGTTATGGTAGATGTTATGCTTCCGGAAATGGATGGATTTACCTTGTGTAAAAATATAAGATGGTTAAATGAAGATGTACCCATAATAATTGTGAGTGCAAAACAAACAGATTTAGATAAGGTAAAGGGTCTAAAATCAGGGGCGGATGACTATATAACAAAACCCTTTAGCCTTATGGAGATATCTGCTAGAATCGAAGCTCATTTGAGAAGGAATAGAAAAAGAGAAAACACTATTCCACTAGATAGAAAATTAGAATTTAATAAAGGGTTAACAATAATGTTAGAAGATAATAGAGTGATGCTTAAAGACTATGAAATATCCTTAACTTCAAAAGAATTTGATATTTTGCTTTTAATGGCTCAAAACCCCAATAAAGTATTTTCAAAAGGAGAGCTTTATAAACATATATGGAAAAATATTGACGTAAAGGGCAATAACACTGTTACGGTGCACATTAAAGCTCTTAGAGAAAAAATAAAAGATAGTATAAAAAATCCTACATATATTCAGACGATATGGGGTACCGGGTATAAGTTTATAGGAGAGCGGAATATATGAAACTAAAAAAATGGCTTAGTTTATCTCATTTAATTGTAATGTTAGCACCAATAATTACTGCTGCATTATTGTTTCAATTTATCATTGATTATAATAAAAATAATGATTTAAAAGATTATTTACTCATTATGAGTAAATTTAAAGTTTATGAAGATAAAATACAAAGCCCTGAAATATATAATTTGAACTTAGTAAAAGATAGAGAATTTGTAACAGGCAAAGATAAAAATTCAGTACTAATAGAATTATATAATGATGCAGGAGGAGAAATATATAATTCTAATAAAAGTAGTATGTTCTATAGTTCAAAACAAGAATTGTATTCCAATTTGTACAAGGTGATTACTGGATATAAGGCTTATACCTTAAAAAAACCAGTATTTGTAGATAGTACTTTAGTAGGATTTTATAAAATTACTATTGCAAGAAATAGTTTTGTTAAGGAGGTAAACAATAAAACTATAATTGCAATAATGTGCTTCATAGCTGTGCTTATAATAATTTATGTAGCAGTAATATTATTACTTAATAGAAAATTTAATAAGCCTATAAAACTGTTAGTAGAGGGAATGAATAATTTTGCCACGGGAAATGAAAATACGGTTAAGTACGAAAATAAAGATGAAATAGGCGAAATAATTACTAATTTTAATACCATGAAAAAAGATATAGAAGATAAAAGAAAAACTATAGAAACACAGCAAAAGACAAAAGAATATATGATTTCTGCAATATCTCACGATCTTAAAACCCCTTTGACAGCTATAAGAGCTTATTCGGAAGCTATTATTAATGAAAAGGATTCAGATATGGTGAAAATTAAAAATAAAGCTTCGGTTATATTAAATAAAAGTGATTACATGAAAAAAATGATAGATGATCTCTTGATGTACAACTTACTAACTACAAATTACGAAATGAATTTTGTGGAGGTTGAAGGTCATGAACTTTTTGAAATGCTCTTTTCAGGCTACGCGGAAGATTGTGAAAAAAATGAAATTGTGCTTAGCGCCGAAATAAGTCTTCAGGGTAAATATAGGGTGGATGTAAACCAGATGACAAGAGTGGTGGATAATTTAATGTCTAATGCTCTAAGATACACCCCTAAAAACGGCCATATTTATATGGGTGCACTTTCAATGAAGGATAAAAATCTTACACAATGGCTTAAGCAGAGGGATATTGAAAAGATAAAGCTCTATAAAAATGAGGGGTGTATACTTTTAATTAAAAATGAAGGTGAGTGTATTTCAAAAGAGGATAAAGATAAAGTGTTTTTACCTTTTTACCAGTGCGATGACTCTAGAAGCAAAAAAGCAAGTACTGGTGTGGGCCTGGGCCTTAGCATTGTTAATTTGGTAATAGAAAGGCATGAAGGAGAAGTAATGATATTTTCAGAGGATAATAGTACAGTTTTCGCTTGCTGGATTCCACAAAAATAAAACTGTGAAATAGTAAATAATTAAGGGGGCAGAATAAAATGAAATTAGTAATTAAAGATATAGAAAAAAGTTATGGAGAGAAACAGGTGCTAAAAAAAGCATCTTATACCTTTGAAAAAGGGAAAATTTATGGACTATTAGGACGAAATGGAGCAGGCAAGACCACTCTTTTTAACTGCATCAGTGGGGATCTTAAATATGAGAATGGTAGCGTGAGTATCATTGAAGGGGGACAAGCTAGCCAGGGAATAGATTACAAAAAGGTAGGGTATGTTTTTTCAGAGCCAGTGCTACCAGAGTTTTTGACTGGATATGAGTTTTTGAAATTTTATATTGATATTAATAAGGATAAAATTGAAAATTTACTTACCATAGATGAGTATTTTGATATTATAAAGATTAAAGAAGAAGACAGATATCGTTTAATGAAGGGTTATTCTCATGGAATGAAAAATAAAATGCAGATGGTTTGCCTTTTAATTACTAAACCCCCTGTAATTTTGCTAGATGAACCTTTAACTTCTTTCGATGTGGTGGTGGCACTGGAAATCAAAAATTTGCTAAAGGAAATGAAAAGTGAGCACATTATTATTTTTTCCACTCATATTCTTCAACTGGCTACAGATTTATGTGATGAAATATTGGTCTTAAATAATTGCATTTTAGAAGAAGTGGACAGTGAGATTCTAAAGAGTACTGAATTTGAAGAGAGAATTATGGAGATTTTGAAGGAGGGAGGTAATGATTAATACATTTATAAATAGTTTTAAAGTCTCTTTTGTAGAGCAAGCTAATACCTTTATATATTTCCTTAAAAGGATACCCCTTTTAGGAAAAAAGATTCCTGATAATATATATAAAAAAACTCATGCTAAAATAATTATAGGGGTTATACGTGAGATTTTAGGGGTGCTTGGTGGATTTGTAGGGAAAGCTGCATATTTAGGAATAATGATTATTCTACCCACCTATTTAATGACTAAGGACGTAGCAAAGATGCAACCTATTTTTCTGCATATATTTTTCTTTTTAAGCTTTGCTTTGGGAACAATTATGAAATCTATAATTTTTAATGAAAACAACAAACCGGCCTTTAATATGATAACCCTAATGAAGGCTGATGCAAAAGAATACTATCTTCAAGAAGTAGTATATAAAAATATAGCAAACTTTATATACTTTCTTCTTCCAGTAATAATTATAGGTTTAATAATAGGATTTTCACCACTAAAAGCTATAGTGCTTGTAGGGGAATTAATAGCTCTTAAATTGGTAGGGGAGTGGCTACAACTTTATATATATGATAAGACAGAAGTAATGCTAGCACAGAAAGGTGTATATTTATCGGTAGTAATCATTTGTGGACTTGTGCTTGCATATGCATTACCATTATTAGGCTTTACTATTGATTTTAATTTAATATTATTTAATGTTTTTGTGGTAACAATTGTATTAAGTCTAGGAGTGGTAGCATTTATATACATATGGAAATTTAATAAATATGCCACAATAGCAAAAACACTATTAACTAAAGATAAATTATTTAATAAAGAGGCTTTTAAAGTAGATATGAATTTTGGAAATGTAAAATTAGATGAAAAGAAAATGAGTAAGGAAGATTTAAACACAAAGGAATATAACAAGAAGCAGGGATATGAATATTTAAACTCAATATTTTTTCTTCGTTTTAGAAGAATAATGGTAAAACCTATAGTGGGAAGAGTTGTTTTCATAGGTATCGTATTTTTGATTGGGATGTCTTTGGTGTTTTTTATGCCAAGTAAAAAGGGAGAGCTATTGAGGGAAATCAAAAAAAGTATCCCCATGCTGGTATTTATAATGTATTTCATGTCAACGGGAGAAAGAATTTGCAAGGCTATGTTTTATAATTGTGATGCAAGTCTATTAAGATATGGTTATTATCGAGAAGCAAATGTGATTTTAGCAAACTTCACTTCAAGGCTCAAGAGAGTAGTTATTCTTAACCTGATACCAGCTTTAACTTTATGCCTTGCAATAGCTTGTATTATAGTAGCTAGTGGTTATAGCTCAGAGCTTATTTACATGATGCCATTATTTTTGTGTGTCATTTGCTTAGCTTGCTTCTTCTCTATACATCATTTATTTATGTACTATGTGTTGCAACCTTATACAGCAGAGTTAACTGTAAAAAGCCCCTTATTTAAATTTGTAAACATGGTGGTGTATATTGCTAGTTATATATGTCTTCAAATTAAGACTCCACCATATTATTTTACAGCAGGGATTATTATAACGACTATTGTATATATGGGAGTTGCATTGATTTTAACCTATAGAGTAGCTCCAAAAACTTTTAAGTTGAAATAGAGATATGTGACTTTAACACAATATAAAAAGCTGTGAATTAACAATTCACAGCTTTTTAATTATATTTTAACCTGGAACAACCAGATATTAAATTTTAAACACAGAGATGCCTATATTTAATACTTCTACACTGTCTGTGGTTTTTTTTACTTCCTCAATAATTTCATTGGATCTTTCAGTTACATCAGATACCTTTTGGGCAATGTTTGTGGTTCCTTCTGCGCCTTCATTTGAAGCCTGTGATACCTGCTCAATGGTCTTTACCACCTCTTGAAGCGAAGCTAAAAGCTCCTCTGAAGTTGAGCTAAATTCTGATACAAGATTGTTTACAAAGTCTGCATCATTGCTATATTCCCCTGCCATATTTAACAATGCATTATAATCATTCAGAATATCCTTCGATACAAAATTTAACAATTCATTAGAGCTTGCGGATAAATCCCTTACTGAACCAGTTACTTTTTCTGTTATACTTTGTATTTCAGTCACTGTATTCCTTGATTCTTCTGCAAGTTTTCTTATTTCATCTGCAACTACTGCAAAACCACGTCCTGCTTCTCCTGCTCTTGCTGCCTCAATAGATGCATTTAATGCCAAAAGATTAGTTTGTGATGATATCTGCATTATGGATTCAGATAATACATTAATTTGTGCTACTACTTTGGAATTTTCAATTGCTATTTCTAATTTATCTTTTGTTTTTGAAAATACTTGTAATGTTTTGCCTTTTGATGCTGTAACATTATTTTTAGTATCAGTTGCCCTTTTGTTTATCTCTTGAGCTTCTATAGCCCCTTCTTGTGCTTTTGTTGCTATAAATTGAACTGCTCTTTCTATTTCATCAGCTGTTGCATTTATCTCTTGGGTGGAGGCTGCTGTTTCTTCCATTCCTGCTGATAATTCTTCCGTAGTTGCAGATACTTCCTCTATATTCATATTTAAAATCTTTACATGCTCTGAAACGCTATGTACTACTGTTTTAATAATATTAGATTCTTGACTTACATTTGTAATTAAAAGTTTTAATGAATTTTGCATACCGTTAATTGCATTTGCTATATCTCCCATTTCATCTTTTCTTTTTTTAGTCTCTTCTGGAACATCCATTGTAAAATCGCCACTAGCTATGAGATTTAAATGATTTACAGCTAAAACTAAGGGATTTGAAATAGCTTTTTTTATAATAAGGCTTAAGCCTGCACCCATACATAAGGAAAGTAAAAATAATGCCCCAGTTACTTTTTTTGAATCATTAAAATCTTTATCGTTTTGTACATTTAAAGCATTAGATAGCTTTATATTATATTGGGCCAGTTCTTTTAAGCCTTTTTGAAATTCCACTTCATAATTTTCAACAGTGCTTAATTCTGCCATAGATTCTTCGCGTTTTCCCGACATTGCTAGTTTAATAGCGATATCTCTTCCTTTTATAAATTTTTCTTGATTGGCTTCAATAACAGGAATTCTATCATTTTCAAATTGATCATTATCAATTTGTTTGTAATTTGACCAGTTTGTTGCAAATGTTTTTTGCCTAACTTCTATGTCTTTAAATTTTTCATTTTGTTTATCTTTATCTGATGTATTCAATAATATATAATAGGTATCTCCCTCTATGCCCCTAGCTTGATTTCTATTATCATTTAGGTATTGAATGCTCAATAGCTGTTCATTATACATTGTTGCCATACCTTCGTGTGACTTTGAAAGATAATAATATCCAACCCCACTCATCATGATAATAAGTAATAATGCTACGCTTGAAAAAACTATAAGTTTAAATCTCACCTTTAAATTATTCATTTTAATCTCCTTCTTTTGTGTTTGTAATAATTATACTCTAGACCGCAAAATATGACAATATTTTCGTGCATAGATACAAAATACTTAAATTTTAGCATAATATTTTTTTGATTTTATATGTGGAATTATTACTTAAATCTACGAATATAAGTTATATATATCAAATGTATAGGGAGATTTAAGTAGATAATGAGAGCTAAAAAATTTGTTCCATCAGGTATCAATATAAGAAATAAAATTATATTAATAACTATCTTGATAATAGGAATAATATCAATAAGGTTTTTATATTTTTATGGAAAGAGCAAGGCATTAAGCACAATACCTAAAGATGATAACATGAAATTTACGGCTCAATTTTGTAGTGCGAATTTAATACAAAACAACAGTGTAGGGAACAAGTGGAGTTTTGAAGTAAAGATTAACGGTAAAAAGATTAAAGAAGGTAAAAAAACAAATATAACAGGTACAACAAAGGAAAAGATTAGCTTTAGTGCAAGTGCAAAAGAACGTGACTTCGTACCCGACACAGGGGCTGGAGGTATAAGTATAAACATTGCGGATTTAAAACTACCCGAAAAAAATACATACACTATTGATGTTACAGTTGCTGAAAATAAAGGTATGTATGCAGGAAATACAGCTGTCTGGAAGTTTAATTTTAGTGTTACAAGGAAAGTAAGTTTTTTAGATATAATGAGAAATATATTTTAGAATTAATGAATAAACCTGCAATTATAATGCAGGTTTATTTTAGTTATGGAGACAGTTTTGCTTAAAATATTAAAGTTTTCATAAGATGATTTTTATTTTCATTTGTTTATGGTATATTATTAGTACAAGAAAATATTGCTAAATTTGATTATTTTTGTATTGGAATATTTAAGCAGTTTAAACATGTTAAAAGCATAATTGCATAATAAAAAAGGAGGTAATTAATGGATAATAATAAAAACAATAAGCGAGGTGTTATGAATAATATTGGTTTTTTAGTTAAGAACATTTGTAAATGGGATAAGAAAGTATTGTTTTATTTTGGTTTATGTACAATAGTAACAGCTATATTACCATTTATAAGTATATTTGCTCCTAAATTTTTAATTGATGAATTAATGGGAGCTAATAGAGCAAAAAGCTTAATCACCATATTATTAAGTTATTTTGTTATATCTGCTGCATTAAACTATTTAAATGCATTTTTAGAAGGGGCTTATTCTCCCAGGTTAATGGATATAGGATTCAGGTTTGAAAGTCTTCTAAATGAAAAGTGTATGAATATGGACTTTAAATATACGCAGGACCCTAAAACCTTAAATGATATAGAAACTGCAGGAATAGCTGTAAGTGGTGCTGTTACTGGTATTCAAGGAGTGCTTCGCAAACTTTTCGGACTATTTGGTGCAGGCATTGCATTTCTCGGATATGTAACTATTGTAGTTACCTTAAGTCCATGGGTTCTATTATATTTAATAGTTAATGTAGCTACTATTTATTGTTTGACTATTAAAGTGAAAAAATATGAGTACAGCAAAAAAGATGATATTTCAGAACTAAATAGAAAAGGTAAATATATTTATGATATTATGTATAACTTTGCCTATGGTAAGGATATAAGAATTTTTAATTTAAGTCAGCGGATAGCTAATAAGTTTCAAGGATTTAACATAGAGCAAGTTAAAATTCATAAGGATATTAAATATAAGTATTTTAAGGTAGACGTAGTTGATGCTTTTCTTCTCTTTATTAGGGAAGGGCTAGTATATGTCTATTTAATTTACAAGGTAATATATGGTGGCATGAGTATAGGAAATTTCGCTATGTACTCTGCTATAATTGCAGGATTTGCAGCCTGGATGCAAAAAATATTAGATGATATAGCTCATATAAATGCACAGAATTTATATATAAACGACTATAGAAATTTTCTGGAAACTGATTTAAATGTAGAAAACTCCAATTATGTAGATATTCCTAAAGAAGAGAATTATGAAATAGAATTTAAAAATGTATCCTTTAAATATCCCAGTAGTGAAAGGTATATTTATAAAAATCTTTCCTTAAAAATAAATAAGGGTCAGAGATTAGCTATAGTAGGAGTTAATGGAGCAGGAAAAACCACATTTGTTAAACTACTAACTAGATTATACGAGCCTACAGAGGGTGAAATATTACTAAATGGAGTAAAAATTGCAAACTTCGGTAAGGAGGAATATTATAAGTTATTTTCAGTAGTATTCCAAGAGATAAAAATATTTGCTTTTTCTATAGCTGAAAATATTGCGCTTAAAGATACAGATAAAATAGATACAGAAAAGGTATTAAAGAGTGTTCATAGCGCTGGAATGGAGGAAAAAATTAATTCTTTAGAAAATGGGATAGATACATCCTTACTTAAAATATTAGATTCAACTGGTACAGAACTTTCAGGAGGCGAAAACCAGAAGTTAGCACTTGCAAGAGGCTTGTACAAAGATGGACCTATTGTAATTTTAGACGAACCTACAGCAGCATTGGACCCTATTGCAGAATACAAGGTATATAAAAGTTTTAATAGTATGATTGGTAGTAAAACAGCTCTTTTTATATCTCATAGATTAGCAAGTACACGTTTTTGTGATGTTATAGCCTTTTTTGAAGATGGAGAAATACAAGAATATGGAACCCATGAGGAACTTTTAAATAAAAATGGGAAATATGCAGAAATGTTTAATGTACAAGCTTCCTACTACAGAGAAGAAAGCTTAGAAAATGAGGGGGCATAATATGAACAAAGAAGGGGTTTTAGGATTTAAAAAGGATTTTAGTACTACTATACATTTTCTAAAGTTAACCCATGGAATATCAAAGTCGTATATTCCTCTCTTAATTGTATCATCAATATTTAAGGCGTTAATTCCTTTTATTTATATAATAATACCTAAGTTTATTATAGATGAGTTAACTAATCAAAAGAGAATAAAGGTGTTTATAGCTCTAGTGCTCATAATTATAATCGGAAATTTTATATTGAATTTAGTTAATAGGTGGTTAGACGTTATAGTTTATATAAGAAATATGGAAATTTTAAATGGGTTTAACTTATTAATAGGAAAAAAAATAATGAACATGGACTTTGAAAAAATAGAGGACCCTGAAGTTTTAGATTTAAAGGAAAAAGCTATATATCTCATTAATGATCATCGTGTTATAGGAAGAATGATAAGTGCAACAGTAAAAATATTCACACAGAGTATAACTATTATAGGACTTATAGCAGTAATTGCAACCTTAGATTTATATATTGTTTTGTTTATATTTTTTATAGTATTCTTAAATTCCTTCAACTATAAAAAATATCAGCAAGCAGGGAATGGAATGTATAAAGTATTAATTCCACTAAATAGAATCGGCCAATATTTTGATGGTGTAATTAAAGATTTTTCTATGGGTAAAGATATAAGGTTATACCATATGAGTCCTTTGATTATGAAAAAATATGAAGTATATTATAGAGATTCAGTAAAGGAATTTAAGAAGATGTTTAAAAGTGTATGGAAATATTCTGGATTTAATAAGGTGAATCTTCAAATTCAGATGGCAGTTATTTATGCTTATATGACGTATAAGGTATATATAAAAGCTATAGGCATAGGTTCTTATACAATGTATGTATCTTCAGCTATTAATTTTAGTAATGCAATATCGGAGCTTAGCACTACGTTTGTAGAGTTAGGACAAATGTGTAAATTATTAAAGTCATATATGGAATTTGAACAAATTAAATCTAAAAATATAGAAGGATATAAGAAAACCGAAGGTATAAATGAATTTAATATAGAATTCAAAAATGTATCCTTTAAGTATCCACGAAGCAAAGAGTATACTTTAAAAAGTGTGTCTATTGTTATTAAAGATAGAGAAAAGCTATCGGTAGTAGGACTAAATGGAGCAGGGAAAACTACCTTTATTAAATTACTTACAAGACTTTATGAGCCTACAGAAGGAGAAATTTTATTAAATGGTATAAACATAAGATCTTATGTTTATGAAGAATATATGAAATTGCTATCTGTAGTATTTCAGGACTTTAAGCTAATGGCATTTAGTATAAAAGAAAATATAGCCCTTAATAGTTATGAAACTTCAAAGGATGAGGATATTGAAAAAGCTCTTAAAAAGGCAGGGATGGAAAAGTATATTTTGAAACTCCCAAAAGGAATAAACACTCATATATATAAAATCTTTGAAGAAGATGGTATAGAGTTTTCAGGAGGCCAGTCTCAAAAACTAGCTATTTCAAGAGCGTTATATAAAGATGCACCAATAGTAGTGTTAGACGAACCAACAGCAGCACTTGACCCTATTTCTGAATTTGAGATATACAGTAAATTTAATGAGCTAATAGGAGAAAAAACAGCAATATATATTTCACATAGATTATCAAGCTGTAAGCTCTGCGATAGAATTGCCGTATTTCATAAGGGGGAGATTATTGAGCTGGGAACTCATGAGGAATTAATAAAAGAGCAAGGGAGTCAGTATGAAAGTATGTATAAAGCACAGGCACAGTATTATGTTTAGAATATTTTTTCTTAGATTATGCTAATAAAAGGATATGTTGCTTGGAAAGCATTCCAGCAACATATCCTTTTCGTTATAGTGTAATCCAATAAAAACCTCTAAAGCAATTTTTTTACATCGAATAGTGAATTTTGAACTAGCCAAGCTTGAGGGAAGTATTTGCCTATTGTCCAATAACTAACCCCACCTAAATTATATGCATGAGCAGTCCTAAGTTTAGCGTCCATACTCCTAGCATCTTCGAACCAAACTACATGTCTTTTCCCATTAGCAGCGTAATAGTTGAAAAATGGTGCTTGAGATATATAATCATATTGAATAGAGGCAAATACTTTTCTTGCAAGATCTACTGCTTCTACATTACCAAGTGCAGTTGCTTTAGTTCCTTTTACGTAAGGCAGCGTCCAATCATAACCATAATTGGGTATTCCCATAAAAATTTTCTTGCTTGGTATTACTGTTACAGCATAATCAAGGATTTTTTTTACTTGATTAATTGGAGCTACTGCCATTGCAGGGCCAGAAGTATATCCCCACTCGTAAGTCATCAGTATAACATGGTTAGCTACAAGACCATGAACTGGATAATCATGAGCTTCATAAAGTAATCCTTTTAGATCGCCGGAGGTTTTAGGCGCTAGGGCTGTTGTAACAATATAGCCTAAGGGTTTTAGTTTGCTTACTGTTTTACGTAAAAAATTATTATAGTTTTCTTTATCTTCTGGGTAGATATATTCTAGATCTATATCTAGACCGTAATAATTTTTGTTTTTCAATATATTAATTATGTTATTAAGTAGTGTATTTTGCACTATTTCATCTGTAAGTATAATATGGGCTAGGTCACTATCAAAGCCTCCACCCTCTTTTAAATTTGTAATTACCATCATAGGAGCTACTTTAGCCTTTCTAGCAGCCTCAATTAAAGGAACATCATTTATGCCTTTTAAAGTCCCATCAGCTAGTATCTGATAACTAAATATACTAAGGTAAGTGAGACTAGGAAGAGTCTTTACAAGAACATCCATATCTGTAGTAGGAAGAGCATAGCCATTAACTTCAAGTGAACCTAATTTTTGCGTAGATGGTGGTATAATAATAATTTCACCGGGATAAATTAGCGTAGAGTTTGTAAGGTTAGGATTTGCATCAATTAAATTTGAAACAGTTACACCATACATTTTAGCTATCATGTAAAGAGATTGACCAGGAAGGATTTTATGTGACCTCGTCCCCTGAAGTATTACAAGGGTTTGACCTACTACAAGGTCATTTGGATTTGTAAGCTCATTATCAGAAGCAATTTTTCTATATGAAACTCCATATAATTTAGAAATTTCATATAAGCTTTCTCCGCTTTTTACAACATGAATAATCAAAAAAATCACACCTTATATAGTAATATAATTTAATATATGCAACATAATGCAGTGAAGTACATCCTATATTATTTTTAATTTATTATATGTAAAGATTATTAGAATAAAAAAAGATTCGCAGAAAATACTAAAGCTATCAAGCAGGTGAAAACTTTAATTATGATATTTTTTTAAAAATTCATTTTTATAATGTTCCACAGATTACAGTAGCATAATATGTTATAAATACTAAATTCTATTTAAAAACTTGATTTATTTAAGTGAATAAACTAAAATTATTGTATGTTATTTCACTAAGCTAACCTATAAGCCAGGCAACTGCCAGCTGTCCTAAAGGATACCGGTTGTATACCCAATTTAATAAAAGTTTATAGATTTTATATACTAAATGAAAATATATATAGTAAAACAACTAATAATTGTTTTGATTTCAAGAGACAAATAAGGAGGAATATTAATGGAAAAGATTTTATCTTTAGATTTAAGCAAAACAGTTCCCTATTTAGGTGAACATGAAGTTTCATATTTTCAACCAATGGTATCTACAGCGCACAAAATGCTTAGGGATAAAACAGGCCCAGGAAATGATTTTTTAGGATGGATAGACCTTCCTGTAAATTATGATAAATCAGAATTTGATAGAATTAAAAAGGCAGCTAAAAAAATAAGCAGTAATTCTGAAGTCTTAATAGTAATTGGAATAGGCGGATCTTACCTAGGAGCAAGAGCTGCGATAGAAGCATTATCTCATAGTTTTTATAACAGTCTTTCAAACGAAAAAAGAAAATCTCCGGCAATATTTTTTGCTGGAAATAATATAAGTTCTACATATATGGCAGATTTACTAGATGCTGTAGAGGGAAAAGATATTTCAGTAAATGTAATATCAAAATCAGGAACTACTACAGAGCCAGCTATTGCCTTTAGAATATTCAAAGAACTATTAGAAAAGAAATATGGAAAAGCAGGAGCAAAAGAAAGAATTTTTGCTACTACGGATAAGTCTAAAGGAGCTCTAAAAAAATTAGCAGATGTAGAAGGATACGAAACTTTTGTGATTCCAGATGATATAGGTGGAAGATTTACAGTGCTAACACCTGTAGGATTACTTCCAATAGCAGTAGCAGGTATAGACATTGATGAAATGATGAAGGGCGCAGCGGATGCTAGAGAAGTATACAGCGTTGAAGATATAAATAACAACGATTGTTATAAATATGCAGCCGCTAGAAATGCACTATATAGAAAAGGCAAGGTTACTGAAATCCTAGTTAACTATGAGCCAGCACTTCAATATTTTGGAGAATGGTGGAAACAGCTTTATGGCGAAAGTGAAGGAAAAGACCAAAAGGGAATATTCCCAGCAGCGGTTAATTTCTCTACAGATCTACATTCTATGGGACAATATATTCAAGAAGGTGTAAGAAATATATTTGAAACAGTTATCAATGTAGAAAAGCCAAGAATAGAAGTGGTAGTAAAAGAAGAAAGTGGAGATCTAGATGGATTGAACTTTTTAGCAGGTAAAACTATGGATTTCGTTAATAAAAAAGCCTTCCAAGGAACAGTACTTGCTCATAATGATGGAGATGTACCTAATATTATTTTAAATGTGCCAACACTCACAGCATATAATTTTGGATATATGGCTTATTTCTTTGAAAAATCGTGTGCAGTAAGCGGATATTTATCAGGGGTTAATCCTTTTGATCAACCAGGAGTAGAAGCATACAAGAAGAATATGTTTGCTCTTCTTGGAAAATCAGGATATGAAGATATTAAAGCAGACCTAGAAAAAAGGCTTTAGAAAAATGAGAATTATTGTTGATGCAGATGGGTGTCCTGGAAAAAATCTAATAGAAAAAGCGGCTATAGAGCATTCTATAGAACTCATTATGTATTGTGATATTAATCATGTTTTAAATAGTGATTATGCGCAAATAAGGTATGCGGATAGTGGGTTTCAAAGTGTTGATATGAAAGTAGCTAATGAAGCAAAATCTAAAGATATAATAATTACTCAAGACTTTGGAGTTGCTGCTATGGTTTTAGCTAAAGGAGCCTATGCTATGGGACCTAAAGGACATATCTATGATGATGATAACATTGATAAGCTATTATTTGAAAGGCATATGTCTGGTAAAGTAAGACGTAGTGGAGGTAAAACCTTTGGCCCTAAAAAAAGAACATCAGAAGATGATGAAAAGCTTTATCACAATTTAATTAAATTGATTTTAAAAGCACAATCATAGCAGTAAAATGACTGCTATATTATATAAGCATAGCTAGGAACTGTTGGTGATAGCTATTTTAAAGGTTATTTTAGAGGGCTAAACAATTTATAATTGTTTAGCCCTCTAAAATTTTTAACTTAAGGCATAGTTTAAGTGGACCTACCATGGCTACAGCCACGAGAGTGTGTGGCGATTTTTCGAATAATTTTAAAGTGAATAATTAATCAAAGGTATTCATATCTTGCATATCTATGCTGTTTTTAATAGCTTCCGGATATAGTGAAGCATTATTTACTTGCTCTAACATAGGATAGCCAGCCTTATTGATTTTATCAACAGTTATATTTTCTTTTTTGTAAGGATAATTAGGATTATAATGATCTAGTTTTTCCTTGGTCATAATATCTCTCCTTTCACAAATTACTAAAACATTTTAAGTTTATAATAGTTTTACCCTATTAATAAATATTATAATAACAATATCACTACCATAAAAAATTATAAAATTTGTGAAATTATTATTTTAAATTAAAATCATAAGTATTTATGTCATTTAATAAAAGAAAAAAAAGAAAGTAATTACTGTTACAAATAATGTAAGTATAGTATAATATAGCATTATAGAGGACATTTTTTAAAAAATAAATGTACAGCTTGTAGCTTATTTATAAAGGTAGGTGAACTTAAGTGAATGAAATGAATATTTTGTTTAGCACAGAAAATCCTGAAGAAAAACATAAGGAAATTGTAATAAGTGTTGAAAATGAATTAGAGGATAATCTGAACTATAAATTTCTTGTAGGACTGGAAGGTACATGGGCTACTTTAAAGGAATTAAGTGCAACTAGCACCGCTATTTGGAAACCGGAAAGGGAGGCTAAGTACTCAATAATGGTACAAGCTAAAAGAAAAGAAAGCAAAAAAGCCTTTGACTTTATGTCGAAAACAGAATATGTAGTTGGAGATATTGAAGAAAAGTTAATAAGTGATATATACATAGACAAAAAAGAAGTAATGGTAGGTGAAAAAATCACCTTAACAGTAGAAACCAAAAAAAATCCTATTATGTATAGATATTGGATACGTAAAAAGGGGAATTGGTTACTTATAAAGGATTATTCATCAGAAAATATGATGACTTGGGCTTCAAAATATTCTGGTGAGCAGGAATTTTTGGTAGAATGCAAGAATTTAGATTCTAAAAATGTTTTTGATGACTTTATGAAAATACAATTTAATGTAAAGCCTGTGCAATCCTTAGAAATTATGACATTTAAATGTTTGACCAAAGATTTGTTTTCAGGCAGGGAACTAGTTTTTGACGTAGAGGCAAGCCATGAGGATAGCAGAATGATTTTATACAAATTTGTAAAAATTAATCCTTGCGGGAATAGTATTTGTATACAAGATTATTCAACTAAAAAATTGGTTAGTTATGTTGAAGAAAATATGGGTAATTATAAGCTATTATGTATGGCAAAGGATATGTATTCACTTCATGAATTTGATGATAGAGCATTGATTCATTATACCGTAAAGCCTTATGAAGAAATAAACATACAAAGTTTTACTAGTGATTTAAGCTCTCCACAACTATGCGATACTCCTATTAATTTGAGATGTATTGCTAGAGGTGGGAAAGAATTATTGTACAAATTTAAAATCAATGGAAATTATGGGGAGGATTCAGGTTATACTAGAAAAAACAATTATGTATGGACACCAAGCGAGGCAGGAGAATATAAAGCTTGTTTATGGGTTAAGGACTTATCTTTTCAAGGAGAATATGAAAAGAGTGTTTGTTTAGACTTTATGATTGATGATATAGGGAATACAAATGTTATTATAGAAGATATAATTTTGGATAAGAAAAACATCGTACTAATAAATGAAATTGTTCACGTAAAAGTTAAAGCCACAGGAGGAACTTCTTTAAGATACAGTTTTACTATTTTTGAGAATAATAGTGAAATAGAAAAAATCGAATTTGGAACACATGACTTTGTAGATTTTATTCCGGAGAAAAGTGGAAAATTCAAATTAGAGGTAAGAGTAAAAGATAAATATTCTAAAAGAGAATTTGATTGTCACGCAGTGGTATATATTGAGGCGTTAGTGTGTATTCCAGCTAAAATAGAGTATGTTTTAATGCCCACACGAGAATATTATATGGTAGGCGATACTATTGCACTAGAAGTAATATCTGAAAATACAAGAAATACCCTTGTGAATTATGTTTTGAAAATAAATGGTCATTTAGTCGAACAAACAAATTTTGTAGAGCATAAAAATTACGAGCTTAAACCTAAATCCAGTGGAACTTATGTAATAGAGCTTAGAGCGAAAAATAAAGCTAGCATAGAGGCATATGATTGTATGAAGCAAATAAAAATACAAGTACATGAGACATTACCTATAACAGATACAAGGATTTTATGCGATAAGACAAATTTTAGGGCTAATGAAGCGATAACATTTGTAACGCAAAGTCTTGGAGGGCGAGATGTTGTGTATGAGTTCTATCTTATGGAAAAGGGCGAATGGACCTTAGTACAAAGATTTAGTAAGAAAAATGATTATATATTTATGCCATTTATTAAGGGTATGTATAGAGTGCTAGTATTATCAAAAAATTTTTATAAGAGTATTTCATATGAGGATTATGATATAATGGAGATAGAAGTGTTAGAATAAAATTTAAAACAGCTTTTCAAGGCTGTTTTTTTTATGAGAAAAGGGTTTATACTAATTGTATACAATTACTATTCTATAGGTTTTACTGGTGGTTTTAAGAAACAGTTGAGGAGATGAATTTACATGGAAAGAATAGACAAAATATTATCGAATTTAGGTCATGGAACAAGAAAAGAAGTAAAGGGATTATTGAAAAAAGGAAAAGTAGAGATTGATGGAATCATAGCAAAAGATAGTGCCATGAAGATTGATCCAGATAAGGCTATAATAAAAGTATCTGGTGAAGAAATTAAATATAGAAAATACATATATTTAATTATGAACAAGCCAGCGGGTGTTGTTTCTGCTACTGTAGACAATCATGATGAAACTGTAATTGATTTACTAGATGAGCAGTATCATTCCTTCAAGCCGTTCCCTATAGGCAGGCTTGATAAAGATACAGTAGGACTACTACTAATTACTAATGATGGGGAATTGAATCATAAATTAATAGCGCCTAAGAATCATGTAGATAAAGTATACTATGCTGAAATCAATAAATTTATAGATGCAAAGGATATTTCTACCTTTAAGAATGGTGTTGTAATAGACGACGGATATAAATGTATGCCAGCAATACTCGAAGTATTAAATGCCAATGAGAATGGATCTGAAGTAATGGTTACTATTCAAGAAGGTAAATTTCATCAGGTAAAAAGAATGTTTGAAAGTGTAGATAAAAAAGTTGTATTTCTAAGAAGAATTAGCTTTGGACCATTAAAATTAGATGAAAATTTATCAGAAGGACAATATAGAGAGTTGTCAGAAGAGGAAATAAATTCATTAAAACAGGTTTAATTGAATCAATAATATAATAGAATAAGGTAAAAATGAATAAAACATGAATAAAATACCTAGAATTTAAAAAATATTTATAATAAAATCTTCAAAAACCCTTGCAAAATTTAGTTAAGTTTAATATAATTAAAGAGTAAAGATAAATAGAGAGATAAATAGCCCCCTTTTTATTTATTATAAAACAGCCCAACCCCAAGGGCTGTTTTATTTTGCAAAAAAAAGTCGATTTCTGATAAGAAATGTTTATACATATATTTCGACAAAATGCCCACATTAAATAAAATTATTTAATGTGGGCATTTTTTAATGGGAAATGGGGAAGTATATAATCATATAGTATATACTAGATGTATTTTTTGGATTATAATAAAGATAAGTAAATATAGAATTAGATGTATAATTCGCCATAATAGTTAGTTAATACTAAAGCTATAATGAATATTATTCAGAAAAATTTAAAATATAAATTAATTTTAACATTATATAGGAGGAAAATCTTATGGAGATAAAAGAAACACTAATAAGTTTTATGACAGAACAAGCATACAAACCTATGAACATAGCAGAACTTTCAAAAATGTTTCATATTAAAAAAGCAGATATAAAAGAGTTCACTAATTTATTATCTGAAATGGAGAAAAGCGGAGATATAGTTAAAACACGCACAGAGCACTACGGTATTCCAGGGAAAATGGGTATTGTAATTGGTAAATTCCAAGGTCATCAAAGAGGTTTTGGATTTGTAATAGCGCAGGAAGAAAGACCAGATATATTTATTCCAGCAGATAATGTAAATGGAGCAATGAATGGTGATATAGTTCTTGCGAAGATTTTAAAAGAAGTAAATAATGGTAAGAAATGTGAAGGTGAAATTACAAGAATAATAGAAAGATCTAATAAAACAATAATAGGAACTTACGATGATAGCAAAAACTTTGGTTTTGTAGTAGCAGATGATAAGAGGATTGCTCAGGATATATTTATTCCTAAAGCAGAAAGAAATGGTGCCAAAACAGGGCAAATAGTAATAGCTGAAATAACTGAGTGGCCAGAACAAAGAAGAAATCCTGAAGGAAGAATTGTAGAGATTCTTGGAAATAAAGGGGATCAAGGAATTGATATATTAACTATAATTAAAAAACATAAGCTGCCAGAAGAGTTTCCAGCAAAAGTTGAGGCCTTTGCAGATAACATAGTTGAAAAAATTCCAGAAGAAGAATATGCGAGAAGAAAAGATTTAAGAGACTTGCAGATGGTAACTATAGATGGGGAGGATGCTAAAGATTTAGATGACGCTGTATCTATTGAGATTTTAGCTAATGGCAACTATCGTTTAGGAGTTCATATAGCGGATGTTTCTCACTATGTTAAAGAGAAAAACCCACTAGATATAGAAGCGTTAACTAGAGCAACTTCAGTATACTTAATCGATAGAGTTATACCAATGCTTCCTAAAAAATTATCTAATGGAGTTTGTAGTTTAAATCCTAAAGTAGATAGACTGGCTCTTACTTGCTTTATGGAAATAGACAAGAATGGTAAAACTGTAGATCATGAGATAGTGGAGTCCATTATAAAAACTAATGAGAGAATGACTTATACTGATGTTACAAAAATACTAAGTGATAAAGATGCGGAAACAATCAAAAAATATGATTATTTATATGAAGATTTTAAGCATATGGAAGATTTATGTGCCATTCTTAATAAAAAGAGAATGGGAAGAGGTGCTATAGATTTTGATTTTACTGAGTGTAAAATATTATTAAATGAATTTGGAAAACCTGTAGATATTGTTCCTTATGAAAGAGGAATTGCTAATAGAGTAATTGAGGAATTTATGTTAATCGCCAATGAAACTGTAGCTGAGCATATGTTCTGGCTTAATGTACCTTTTGTGTATAGAATCCATGAGGATCCAGATGAAGAAAAATTAATACACTTTAGTGAGTTTGCACATAATTTAGGATACCCTATAAAGTGGGGAAAAGAGATACACCCTAGAATGCTTCAGGAAGTAATAGCAAGAGTAAAAGGTGAGAAAGAAGAAATGGTGCTAAGTACATTGTTACTTCGTTCTATGATGAAAGCAAAATATTCTCCAGAATGTAGCGGTCATTTTGGATTGGCATCCAAATATTACTGTCATTTTACCTCACCAATTAGAAGATATCCAGACCTTATGATCCATAGGGTAATTAAAGAGGTTATAAATGAAGGCTTAAGTGAAAAAAGAACAGAAAAATTAAGAAAAGAAGTAGAGATAGCATCAAAACAATCCTCAGATATGGAAAGAATAGCAATGGAAGCTGAAAGAGAAGTAGACGATTTAAAGAAAGCAGAATATATGAATGAAAGAATAGGTCAAGAATTTGACGGTATTATTTCTTCAGTAACTAATTTTGGATTGTTTGTGGAACTTCCAAATACTATAGAAGGGTTAGTTCATATGAGCAGCTTAGATGATGATTATTATGTTTTTGATGAAAGACATTTAACACTTGTAGGTGAGAGAACTAAGAACATGTATAGATTGGGCGAAGAGGTAAGAATCATAGTTAGTAAAGTTGATTTAGCTTCTCATGAGGTTTATTTTGATATAATTAAAAATGATGAAGGTAAAGAAGATAAAGAAGAAGAATATTCCGTTAAAGATTTAAATGAACTTATAAAAGATGATTCTGCAGAGTAAAAGTACTGTATTGTAGAATAATTCAAAAATAAAAATACAGAAGAGGATTGTCCTTCGCAAATGAGGAGAATTAATCGCCTCTTCTGTTTATTATTTTAAAGAGCGATTTGTGAATCTGAAGCCATGTAAACATAATCCATATTTTCTTGAAAAAGAATGGATTATAGAGTATAATTATATATTAATAAGGATAAAGTAGGTGAAGTTATGGCAAAGGAAACAGGAAACAAAACACTAGTAGAAAATAGAAAAGCAAGACATGATTATTTTATAGAAGAAGCAATGGAAGCTGGAATAGAACTTGTTGGTACAGAAGTAAAGTCTATTAGAGCTGGAAAGGCAAACTTAAAAGATAGTTATGCAGATGTTATAAATGGTGAAGTATTTATCAAAAATATGCATATAAGTCATTATGAAAATGGGAATCAATTTAATGCTGATCCATTAAGGGTTAGAAGGTTATTACTTCATAAAGAGCAAATCAATAGACTACAAGGATTTACATCACAAAAGGGGTTTACTCTAGTTCCACTATCTATTTATCTTAAAAATACTAAAGTGAAAGTTAACCTTGGTGTTGTTCGCGGTAAGAAAGATTACGACAAGAGAGATGCTATGCTTGAAAAAGATGCCAAGAGAGATATGGCTAGGCAGTTCAAGGAAAGTATGAGATAATAAGTAGTAATACACTTAACTTCCATAATATTAGCACTTGATAAAGCGCCTAATATAGTGTATTATTAAGACATAGACAGCAAGGCAGTAAAACATTAAAAACTAATATTTAATTCATTTACAAAAGTAAAAAAAATATAATTGCGTTATAAATATGCAATAAGATACACACAATATTGCATTGCAAGGGATTTGAATTAAATCTTTTGACAATACGGGGGCGTACTTGGTTTCGACGGGGGTACGTTGCATCGAGGAAGCGAGCCGAGGGAACCTATGGACCCGCGTTAAAAAACTATTGGGACAATTTAAACGCAAACGATAATTTAGCACTAGCAGCTTAGTTCTGCTACGTCTTACCTTTGATTACCGCGACTTAGGATAGGGCGCCGACAGCGGTGAACCGAGTCTGGGAAAGCTTTGACCCAGAAACGGAAAATATGAAGCTACCAAAACTAAAACCCGGCCAGTAGGGGTTAAGTAGAGGGAATTTTAAAGTATTGGCTACGCTCGTAGATGCCTAGGTGTTATGGCTTTCGGACAGGGGTTCGACACCCCTCGCCTCCACCATACATAAACAATGATTATTTTGATACAATGGAAAACCCTTGAATTCAGGGGTTTTTGTTGTTTTTTGGAGATTTTAGAGCAGAAATTTTTAAGGTTTTGAGGTTAAAATTTATGATTTTTATATTTTGGATGCACACCCCTATGGACTTTTATTAGGGGGTGTGCATTTTTAGGTTGGGGTGTGCACTTTTTAGCGGATAAGATATAATTAATCATTAATTGTATAAGAAGCATTGCTAGAACATCTTTAAAAAGTATATAATATTATGTAAGAAATGGTAAAATACAAAGATGTTGTATGAAGGAGCTTAAGATTATGTCTGAATCAAAAACAACAGCCCAAGGCTATATTAACAGGAATAAACAGAAAAATTTAGGGTGCACATATGAGAAAGGTTCGGATTATGGACAGTATTTTTATATATTAGAATGTCAGCATTGTGGGAAAAAATATAAAAGTAACGGCTCTGATATCTTTCAAAGAAAATGTCCAGCATGCCAAGGTGGTAATCCTTAAGATATGTTTCCATGGACTGCGCATGTTGAGACAGTTGTGAGGATAGTAAAGAAATAGGCTGATATCAAAGGGCTCGAGGATTTTAAGTAAATATTGAAGTGTGTTTTATGTTCCCTCAGACTACGGTTTGGGGGAATTTTTGTTTGAGATGGTCTAACTTTTATGCAGGACTATGAAGTTTTGCGTATTTGTTTAGTTAAGCGTTATAGGGATACTTAATAAAAATAAGGACAGTTAGTTGCTGATAAAACAACTAACTGTCCCTATTTTGTCACTGAATTTTATTTAAAAGAGTATAAATAGTTCAGGTATATTATATTGAATATCTGTTGTTTCATTGCGAACACTAATACTATTACAATCTAAAAGGGTACGTCTTAATTTAACTTCATTATTTGGTAGCATTACAACATATTCAGCTTTATGATGCTTTATATATGTAGCTGTTTCACGTGAGAAACCACTGCGTTGAAGCATTATTGTTAATGGATTTGTGGTTCCATATTCTACATATTCATACCAATCATTAGGTATGGTTTCTACTTGTTGAAATCTTTTATATTCGCTTGAAAATCGTAAAAAGTAATTTGAAATACTAAAAAGTATAACATTTTGAATGACGTTAAGTGTATCAGAAATTACAATATTTCTGTGATAAAGAGAATTGATATAAGTTACATATTCACCCTTTATTTTAATTTTAGATTCAGGGTGCTCACATTTATAGTTAATAGCTTGATTCATTATATGGCTTAAGCCCATACCCTGTATCCATTGTGAAAGAATAACTGCATACCATTTTAACATGGCATGAGTTCCGGTTTGGCTTTTTTTACCTATTGTTTTGGGTTCGTACTGTTCCCACTTAAAGATATGACATAAGGTCTCAAGAAAGTCTACCAATGCGTGATAATCTAGATTACCATTTTCATTTAGGGAAGGATACTTCAACCCTTTAGCAATAGCGGCAGTTAAGTTATTTGTTTGGTCAACTGAAACGTTGATATCATCATCTGGCTTGTTACCATTTTTATTAAATATAGTTTTAATTTTTTGCATATCTTTTTCATTTAGAATTGGAGCAAATTCTTTTCTTACAAGACTATCTTTATCTGTAATAATATCGCGTAGTAATATGATTGCAAATTTTCTCATTAAAGCATATGAATCAGCTGACTGGTTTTTAGGATGTTTGATAAGTTCAATATTACCTTTCAATAAGGAATCAACAATAGATTTCTTTTGACCATTTGTCAATTCTGATACAAGTGATAATTTTTGGACTGGTACATCCTGTGTCAACAATTTTACAAATTCTTCTTTTTTTATGTTTTTTGCAAGTCTAACAAGATAAACATTACCATACAAGTTATACTCAATTCGTCCAACGCGTCCTACTAGATTTTTAAAATCAACTGGAGTCATTTTGGTTAGTCCGATTTTATAGCTTGTGATAAATAAATTATCAGCAGGTAGATTTACCCCTTCAACAAGTGTACTAGTACAAAACATCGTCTTTATAAGGCCTTGTCGGAATAAATCTTCAATACGCATTCTAATTGCTGAAGGCAAATATCCAATATGGTAAGCTACACCTTTTGAGATGATATCAGCTAGATAATAATCTCCATGTACTTCATTTTTAATATCTTTTGCTAATGTAAGAAGGTCGTTATTGGTCTGTATGGGTTTAGCCTTAGCATATTCCAATGCTAGTTCTACTGCATGACCTGTAGAGCTACAATAAACAATATTCTGTGAATTAGCTTCAACAAATCTGATAACATCACAAAAGGTTGCCTTATCATTTAGTTTTGTGATATTTGAAAAGGATCTTTTATAAGTATTGTAGAATTGGATATTTTTATCAACGAAATCAATAAAAAATTTAACTTGACTTACTGGCGAAAAAGTGGAAACCATTTTATTATTCATAGATTCTGAAGCATTAGGTATTAGTTTCAAATATACTTCTGGATTCGGTATATTGGGCGATGCAAAAATCATAATTGGTCTATTTTCTTGTTGTGCTAGCATATCAACAACTTTATAGTAGAATGCACTGCGACTATCTTTTGCAGATATTTTGTGAGCCTCATCCACAAAAAGATGATTGATACGAAGGTTTGGGTTACTAATAAGCAGATATAGAAGTCTTTCAGGAGTTAGTACAAAAATAAAGTTATGCTTTTGTTTTAATGCTAATGCACCAGCAGATGTTACAATGCGATAATTGTGTTCTGAAAGCAATTCCTTTAAATCATTTAGTATTTTACTAGTAACTTCATTGATTAGAGCCTTTGTAGGAACCAGTAAAGCAAAATTTAAAGAGGCTCTATTTAATATTTGCTGCTTAATAAACATTCGCATTACAAAAGATTTTCCCATAGATGTAGGTCCAGAATAGCTAAAGCATTGGTCTGTTAAATGGTTATAAACTTCTCTTTGTGAACGGAAAAACTGTAATTCTGGATCGGCTGGTATACTCATATAATCCATATTAAAATTGGAATATAACCTATCCATTAGAGTATTGCTTTTATATTCAGGTGTCATTTTAGTCATTCCACGAAAGTTACCTGTATTAGAAAGTACTGAACCCATATAATATTCTATAGTTTTATTGTCTGGATAAATATAATTAAGAAGTGCTACTATTTCCTGTGCCCATATTTTATGCTTATCAGAATTTTGTTTATCAACAGATTTTGATAGTAAATCTGCAAATCTTAAAGCATCTTCAACATTTAAAGCATTGTCGAGGTTACGATTTTGTTTAAATAATTTTAGAGAATAGTTAAGTAAAATGTTTTCATAGAGTTCATTAAGGTATTCATTGCTATCAATATCTTTGTAAATTATTTCTCCCAAAGTGGTGTTGCGGGCTTGGCTCATAAGGTTACACCTCCTGTCAACAATTCATTTATAATATCCTTTTTATTTTCTATGGCGTCATTAAATGGTAAAACATAAAAGTAGAATGAGTAGGCACACATGTTTAAATTTTTTATTTTTTGTTCAATATATGAAGCTTGTGCTTGTATAGCTAATTCCATTTTTCTCGTCGCTTCTTCGCGAAATTCAAGATTTGTATATTCCGTACCATCTAAGCCTAATGAATATCCAAGAAATACACCAAAGGCCATATCTGCAGAAACTTTACTACCTTTAGTTGGAATCAGTATTTGTTTAATTCTATTAGTTGTTTTTTCATCAAAAGTTTGATTAAAAATTGTACTTTCAACTAACTGCATTTCAGTTCTTGTCCCATTTTTTATTTCTTTAAGTGATTCAAAAGACTTATCTACAGCGTCTTGTAAATCTCCGATAATACTAGTGGCACCAAATACCAATTGATAACAAGGGAGTCCATTATTATCCCCGAGAGAAAGTAGGTGTATTCCGTCACTTTTACTATTGTATTGACTAGATGAAGATTTCAGTTCAAATTTACTCATAAGTTTTGGGGCTCCTAATACCTCTTCTAAAAAAGAATAAAGTAACATTTCTCCAAGTGCATCGCTAGTTCCGGTTAGCCCTTGACTCCCATTTTTATGCATTAATCTAACTGCTGACAAACCAATGCTTTCCATTTCGTCATCAAGGTAAAATTGCTCAATTTTGGCTCTTGAAAAAACATAGCTTCCAATATTTCTAAGCAAAAATTTATGTAAAGCACTAAAAGAAAATTCATTATTCACAACATCTAAATGGAAAATACGTAGCTGATGAGGATTCTTCAAGTTGAGTGTTTCGTAATGTGTTACTTCATTAAATATGCTGTCAAAGTTTTTTCCTTTTACTGTTTTGGTTATTTCTTGCATTGGCAAAATAGGATTTACATTAAAAGAAATTGTATCTTTTTGTGATTCGAATTGTGAAACATATTCTTCTGTAATTTTTGCAATGCTGGTTTTGCCTTCTGTATTAATAACATCCTTAATTGTATATATGAAAATATTTGTCAAGAAATCAGCCAAAACGAAAGTTTTCATATTTAAAATATCCCTTTTGGTATGGTTACACAATTTTCCTAATTGAGTTGCTTCGTCAATAGTAGTATCTGAATTGATTATATCAAGAAGAGAAAGAACAGTCTGTTTACATTTGTTAGTATCCAACATAGGAATAATGTGCTGTTTAAAATATTCGGATACATTGCTGGCATCGGCATATATAACTTGGGATGTAATATCGTCAGAAAGATTACGCTCGCATCTAACCAAATTAGATACAGCAGTATCGTCGGTTGTTATATTATATAATTTATTTATTGACAATAGCATTTTACCGCAAATCTTCTTTTGGTTACCGCTTGGTGATTTGCACAGTACTAGTATTTTTAGAAATGAGCCAAAACAAAGTCGCTTCATTAATTCCCTCCTCGTAAAGAATAATAGTGATTCTTAATCTTCTTTTAGTTCGTCTACTATATCTCCGATATTGCAATTCAGAATATAACAAATAAGGGTCAGTACCTCCATATTAACAGGCAGGTATTTGCCTACCTTAGACATAGTTGATGAAGTTAAGCTTATTTGTGTCATTAAATCTTTTTCATTATATTCTTATCAATTAAGATTTTCCAAACTTTATTATAGCTAAATTTTATTATTTCTCCTCCATTACAGGCGGATTGCATTGTCGAATATTACTATTGGGTAAATTTTACTGTTGCAATATAGATTATATCATCGCAATTTGCAAAATACAAATTTAAATCTATAATAACGAAATTCAAATTTGCAAAAGCGAATATATTTGTAGAAAACAAGTTTGTTAAGTCGTAGCTAAGTGATTGTCAAGCCTGAGTCATGTAAGAAGGAGTGTAAAAATTGTATGCTGTTATTGTGAAGAGCAATAGCAGCTTTTTTTATTACATGGAGATAGTTCTCTGCAAAATATATAGAATGCTAATTTTCAAGCAGTGCAACTGTACTAGCAAGGATATGCCGAAAGGCTCCCGTTAAAAAAAACGGATGAGTTTTTTGGTGTTTTATCATGCCCTTTTCTCATTCGGGAAAGGGCATTTTTATGTTAAGAAATTACAAAACAAGCAAAAAAAACAGAACCAATTACATTTATTCAAATATAAAGGGCAATGGTAACTCGAAGGCATACTCAAATTCAAATATCAGACCTAAATATGCTGATGGACAAGTCGAAGCTGTTTGGGAAAATGCTAAAGATGGAAATGGAAGAGTTTTTGATCCAAATATAGGTAAAGAGTTGTTTTGGGACAAAAGCAAACCAAGAACGGGACAATGGGATATGGGACATTTGCCTGGGGAAGAATATAATAAATTATGGAATGACTATATGGAGGGTAAATTAGATCCTGATCCTATAAAAAATAAACAAAAATTTTTAGAGAGATATAGAGATCCCAATAACTACCAACCAGAATCAATTAATGGGAATAGAAGCCATAAATATGAACAAAAATATAGTATAGTCCCCAAATAATGATTCTCAATTAAGTTGCGAAAGTAGTCTAAGGAGTATTGGTATTAAAAACGGTTAGCAATTTAAAAATGAGTATGACAAAAGGGTTTAACAAGGGAAAATATTCTAAAAGTCCGATAATTACTAGATGATAGTTTAATAGTTAAGCTGCAAATTTTATAAGTAAAGTAAATATGCTGGTTAAAGTTTGTTTATTTTCTTTAGCCCATGCATCAATATAACGACAAAATGCTCCGAGAAATACACTAACAGTAAGTTGTTTCCTAGAATAAACGATAGCATTGCTGGCATAAAAGTCATTTTTTATTCTATCCCATACTATTTCTGTGATGGTTCTCCTTGAGTATATAGCTTTCCATTGTTCTGTTCCTCTTGGACTTGTGTATAGTGAACCTGATTAATTGAGCTAAAGGCATGTCGTTATCATTGAAAAAAACAGAGAGTTAAAAAATATTTATTCTTATAACTGCAATTTTACAAGTTATAGCTATAATTGTTGAGGAGTTAAACATTTTGATGGATGAAGAAAAATATGAAATGCTAAAAAATGATAAGGAAGAACTTTTGTATGAATTAGCTCTTTCAATCTTTGGTGAGGATGATCTAGTCTGCAATTTAGATATTGAGTTTAAGATGAATATTATTAATGAATTTATTGATCTCGAAAAACCTGAGTTGATTGGGGGTACATATTGTTTTATAACTAATTACGTAAAGTTCCAAGACTTGCACGAAAAAGATTTAATTCAAATAGGAGAAGGGAAGTTTAAAAATTATATTTTTCTGGTAAAGTAAGAAATAGTAAGTACTGATAAAAAATAAATTTCTTTAAAGTAAAGACTAACTATTTAAAATACACGGTGGATCTCTTATTTAAAGGCATTGACAAACAAATTACAAAAATTATAGTGAGACATAGCAAAATCAGTAATGAAACTTAAGAGACAAAATATCAGTGGTTTTGGCATTGATTATGAATTCAGAGAGTGATGGAATTATATTATTTTTTGCTATGGCAGTGTTTGTTTTATATGCTCGGATGTAAATGTTAAGAGGGCAATCCTCATCTAGTTTTTTTGATAAGCACGCTTTGGCCCGATCTCAGAAAAAGATCTTTCTTCGCCATCAACAATACTGTGGAAATATTCTACATTTAAATTGATTATTATAAAGTACAACTGCAGTCTGCATTTCTTCACAGCTTTATTGCCTATAATCATATGATAAACTTCGAAGAATTAGACCTCAAATAAATCATTTACTTCATATTCTTAGATAAACATGGCTTAAGTGAAATCCTATATATATTGATTTCTAGTATTTTTTATTTATAATTTTGGTGTTTATGATAAAATTATTATTGACAATATTTTCATAGTCTGATAAAATTTAAAGTAATATATCGTTGTTATGAACCTCGAAAACATAACATAGAGCGATAAAGTAGGTCTTCTTGTACAGACTAAAATACCGAGAGTTGATTTTATGGGTATAGTCTGTAGAGACTATACCCTTTTTGCGTTTGTTAATTACTTAACATTAGTAATGGAAATGCATAATAAAAACAACGTGTATTGGCCCCTAAGACATTGGTATGAAAGGATAGTGGTTAGTACCATCGCCTACTAGATTGATAAAACAAATAGATGGAGGAATTATAATGGGAAAAAAATTTTTTAATCATTTAATGGAATCAGAAAAAAACTGCCTTGCATTTATTGCTAGACAAATGAGTGCTGGGACAATTACACTGATGGGACCAACAAGCAGTGCAAAATCTACAACACTTACAGAAATAGTACAACCTACTATCAATAAATTATTAGGGAAAAATGTAGGAGATACAGCACAAACCACTTTAATAAGAACCCTTTTAATGTTAAATTGGCGGTTAGAGGCATCAGATGTATTGGTTCAATGTATACCTTATAAAGATGAAGAAGTTTTACTATTGAAATTCTTAACAAATACTAAAACCGTAATAGGTGAAGCAATTTATAAAATGAGAGATGAACTAGAAGATTTTAAGGTTGATGGTGAAATCATAAAAAAAATATTAAATCCTGTAAATCGAAGCTACCATGCATATGATTTTGTTAATACACATGATTTAATAGAACCATTGATTGGTTTGTTAGATAAAATATGTAAAGAAATTATAGAAGAACCAGATTTAATTGAGGATGCTGTAAATAAAAACTTTAAAGAGCGAAGGAAAGCACAAAAAAATATAAAAAAGAGTGATATTTATGAAGAAGTGATTGATGAAAGATTCAGTAACAATGAAAAACATAGAGAGGTATTAAGTGATTGGTTCAAGAAAATAAAAGTTACCTTATATTCAGAATTAGAGAATTTATGGACATATTTTAATGCAGAAAGTTTTATTTTAATCGATAAAGTGACTGATGATAGTCCAGTGAATGAACTTGTTGATAAAATTTATGCCAAAAATAGTGCATGCTCATTAATTTTTGAAGAGATACGTTATGCAATAAGTCCCTCAGATGGATTTATAGAGGCGTTTAATAAACGTAATGTTAATAAGTACGGACGTAATTTCAAATTAAATATTTTAGACACTGCAGGGGTTACTCAATCTTCTCAAGAGCGTGATGAAATAGATGAAGAAATGGATAGAATATTACAGCGTGAAACTGATGCAGTATTATTTTTATGTGCTTCAGATGAACAACCATCAATTTATGAAACTTGCATTTCGTTATTGTATGAAAAGGAAAAGAAACTTGCAGAAAAGCCTGTTATAATTTGCAGAACAAAAGCTGATATTGTGGTACGCAATATTTTAGTTAACAAGTGGAGACAGGATACAGGTGAAAATGGTATACCATCTGATGAGAAATATGATGAGTATGTAAACTTAGCTTTTGACGAATTTACAAATCAATATATTACCAGTTATAGTTATGGAGAGGATAAATTAGGTAGAGAAAATAATTCAAAAGTAGAATTTCTTTCTTTAGCTTCAGATTTATCTAAGGATATGAATAAGGTACTAGATAATAAACTTCACAAAAGTAGAATTTATGAGATTTTTCTGGATATTTTAAATCAAATCGATGAGATGTACTCTTATGACGGTAATAGGCCATGGTTATACAGCATAGATCTTGATAATACCCCTTTAACATTAATTAGTAACGCCCAAGATTTAACAAAAACTATTGCTACAGCATTGACTGCATATAATTTAAAACAAAAAAATCAGTATTTACAGTATGTTGATGAAAAAGGTGTTTTTCATGGAAGATCTGTAAATTGTTTTTGGAACAAATTAAGTTATGGTGAAGGTCATGAAACAAAAGCTTTGTATTATTTAAATTTCAAACTACACATTAAGAATATGATTTCAAGATGGTTACGTGATCTTATCCCTATAAATGATATGATAAATGATTTTGATATATCTTATAAATTTTTAGTGGAAAATGATGATTCAGAAAAAATAAAAAATGAATTTCCATCGAAATTAAAAGAATTATTAAAAGAACGTTGGTGGGTAGTTATTGATAACGTTGCAAAAAAATTATCTTATGATTGCTTACAGCCAGATTTTAATGATTGTTTCTATAATTACAGTTGGGATACTGGGTTTAGAAAAAGTTTAATGGTACTAAATGATAAATTTAGTTCAGTTAATTATTGGCATGATAATCTATTAAAGCTTGTAGCGGCGGAAGTTGATTCTATACTTCAAAAAATGTATGTTTTTGACGAAGTATAAAGATGATATATTTTGCGAACTTCGAAAACGTAATTTTTTATATCATTAACAAGTCTTTTAGTACAGACTTTTGATTATAACCTTTATTTAGGCATGGTCTGTATAGACCATGCTTTTTTTGTTGTATAAAATTTTCAAACATGAATATAGGAGGCGGTTATATGTTAATTCCACAAAAATGTAAAGTCTGTGGTTATCGGTTATTTGAAGTCGGGGACACAGCAAGAGAAATTGTAACTATTAAACGGAGAGGTACGGATTTACATATCTACAATTTAAGAGAAATTAAGACTTACATGAAGGAGGTGGGGCGCAATGAGTGGCCTGCTACGTAACACAACTAAATAAAATACTACTGAGCCACGGGGAGATTTAATTCTACCACCAAATTGCCAGAGTCAACCACTAGAGAAAGAAGTCTAGTGCAAGACTCTGGCGATTTTTTTGTTTTTATATTTTGCTAAAAAATTTTTTTAAATAGGAAATGAATCTACCTATTTAACTTTTATTATTAATTCATAGAGAAAGGGAAGGTGGTGAAGAAAGCGATGGGACCAAATGAAAGACGTATGGAAATCATGGAAACTCTTTGGGATGAATTCTCAGAGAAAGTTAAATCAACAATAAGAACAGCTGAAAGTGTAGAAGAGTATTAGCAAGTTCGTCGGTAAGCCTCCTCACTAGGGTGACAGGCAGAGCGCCAAGATAAGGGCGTATCATATAGCGGGTGGGAACCCCGCTGAGAAAGGTTTAGCAAACCACTCATAGCGAGTCTTGGACATCATGGGGTAACGCATGATGTCAAGCGTAGACAGTTAGATAGTAGGCGGAAAGCGTAAAGTTGAAGGGAATGAGCCTCGAAATACCTATCGGGAAGGCTGACACGTTTGTCTGAGTGGAAAGCAATATCTGTATAATCGTTAAGCAAGAATATACAGACTTCCTCGGGGTCGGAGACCTTCGCATGCTATACATTGATATGATACAGTCAACTTGGGAGACCCTGTTGCTCTTTACACAGAGAAAGTAGGATTACCCAAGCGATAACAAAGCAAGGATGTCCAATGCAACAGGGAGTCGGATTACTGAATAGTACCGAAGAAGTAGAGTAATTCCTATGGAGGAAAGTCGGTAACACAACATTGACCTTAAAGAGAAACATATGCTTCACGCAGAGGGAGGAAAACAGATGGCAACGCAACTGGAAAGGATAGCAGAAGTAGCGAAAGCTAAACCTAAAGAAAAATTTACATCACTAATGCACCTGATAAACAAAGAGACACTGATTCAAAGTCATAAAGACATGAGTGGAAAGAAAGTAGCAGGAGTGGATGAAGTAACGAAGGAAATGTATAATGAAAGGCTAGAAGAAAATGTGGAAGAACTAGTAGCAAAAATGAAAAGACAAGCATATAAACCACAGCCAGCCAAAAGAGTATACATACCAAAGCCAGGAACAGATAAGAAAAGACCTCTTGGTATTCCTTCATATGAAGATAAGCTAGTACAATCTACTCTAGCAAGAACATTAAATGCAATATATGAACAAGATTTTATGGAATGCTCATTTGGGTTTAGACCCAAGAGAAGCTGCCATGATGCATTAAAATTATTGGATAAAATACTAAACAAAAGTGTCATTAAATACGTAGTAGATGCTGATATTCGCGGTTTTTTTGATAACGTTAATCATGAATGGATGATGAAATTTATAGCACATAGGATAGAAGACCCTAATATACAAAGAGTTATTTCAAGAATGTTAAAAGCTGGGATAATTGAAGCTGGGATTAAATATGATACTCCACAAGGAACCCCGCAAGGGGGGAGCTTGTCCCCACTTTTAGCAAACGTATATTTGCACTATGTGTTAGATTTATGGTTTGAAAAAATAGTAAGAAGAAACTGCAAGGGAGAAGCTTACATGGTTAGATACGCTGATGATAGTGTATTTTGTTTTCAATATGAGGAAGATGCAAAGAAATTTTATGAAGAGTTCATAGTAAGATTAGGTAAGTTTAATCTTGAAATAGCAGAAGAGAAAACCAAAATTATTAAACTAAAGAAAGAGTATAATGATGATGACAATGATAAAGGAGAAAACTCCTTTGACTTTCTCGGTTTTACTCACTATGTTGGTGAAGATAAGAACGGAAGAAGAAAACGAATAAAAAGGAAAACTAGTAAGAAGAAATACAAAGCAAGTTTATTAAGGTGTAAAGTATGGATGAAGAAAAATAGGACAATTCCAATTAAAGAATTTATGAAAACAATAAAAGCTAAAACACAAGGACACTGTAATTATTACGGGATTACGGATAACCGAAGGGCAGTAGGTAACTTCATTGATGAAGTTAAAAGGCTAATTTTTAAATGGTTAAATCGTAGAAGTCAAAAGAAGAGCTTTAATTGGGATAAATTTATCCTGTTTTTAGATAAGTATCCGCTACCAAGAGTGAAAACACGTGTAAATATATTTGATTTAGGTGCTGGAAACAGCTATATTATGCGAATGATGAAGTGAAGAGCCGTGTGCGTAAATAGCGCAAGCCCGGTTCTGTGAGGGTTGCGCCTTGAAAAGCTCAAGGAATACAAATGACCTGAAATGGTCATCTTGATAAAGCTTAGCCAGCAGTCAAGTACCGAGTCTTGCGTGGTAAATGGTAACATTTACTGCGAAGCGTAGACAGGAAGATAACAGGCCGGAATAAAGTGAAGAGGATAATTAGCCCCGAAATTGAACGTGTTGTGAAACAGCCGATCTTTTCTCGCTCCTTACTGTTCTCATGCTATACCTCTATTCTAGATTCCAAGGTAAGATAAATCAAAAGAAAAATCTGTTTTAAAAACCTAAAAAACTGAGAATATGTGCCTATGTTAGAGTATCCACTGAAAGCGTAGGTCAGCTATGGTCACTTCAAAATCAAACAGAATATTATCAAAAAAATTCACAACAAACTCTGAATTTGAATTTTGTGGCATCTTTTCAGATGCAGGTATTCTGGGGCAAAGAACAACCGACCGGGCTTGGTGGCTATGATGGAAAAAGCTAAAGCCGGGGAAGTAGATTTAATTATAACTAAATCAATATCTAGGTTTGCAAGGAATACATTAATACTTTTAGAAAGTGTTAGGGAACTAAAAGCAATTGGAGTTGGAGTTATTTTTGAAGAACAAGGAATTAATACACTTCATTCTGAAGGAGAATTGCTACTTACAGTACTAGCTGCAATTGCTGAAGAAGAGCGAAAAGCTGTAAGAAAAAATGTTAAATGGGCAATAGAAAAAAAATTCAAGCGCGGAGAGGCAATTGTAGATGTTAATCGTTTGATTGGTTATGACAAAGATGAAAATGGTAGATTTGTAATAAATGAAGAGCAAGCAGAAATAGTAAGAAAGATATATAAGTTGTTCTTAGCAGGAGAAACCGGATATAAAATTGCAAAAGATTTTAATGAGAAAAGTATACCAACCTATACAAATAAGCCATGGCAATCAGGTAGGATATTAGGAATTATATCTAATGAAAAATATAAAGGAGATTGCCTTATGCAGAAGACCTATGTAACTGCTAATGGCAAGGGAATTATTAATAGAGGACAAAAGGCAAAGTATTATGTGGAAAATGCTCATCCTCCTATAGTAAGTAGGAGTGATTGGGAGAAGGCTCAGCTAACTCGAGAAAGTAGAAAAACAAAAATATATCCTTTTACAAAAATGTTCCGCTGCAAATACTGTGGGGCAACCCTTATAAGAGTGATTCATCAAGGTAGATGGATAAGCTGGATATGTGCAACATATATGCAAAAGGGCAAAGATGTTTGTGAAGGCACGAGAATATCAGAAGGGAAATTGCAAGAAGTTACTAATGGTATTGTCATAAATGAACCTATGGTTGTAGAGGAGGTTACAAATGGCAATTATTCAAAGAAGAGGTCAGAAAAGAGTTTCCGTATTATACCCGTTACCGAATATAGATCCAGGAACGACGGAGAATAATTCAAAAAAAATAAGGGTAGCTGCATATTGTAGAGTATCTTCTAGCAGTGATGAACAAATAGCAAGCTACAATGCACAAGTTCAATATTTTAAAAAATATATTATAGAGAAGTCTGATTATGATTTCGCTGGTATCTATGCAGATAAAGGCATCTCAGGAACTAATCTTCAAAAGAGAGAAGGTTTCAATAGGCTTATGCAGGAAGCTAGAGAAAACAAAGTTGATATGATTATTACAAAAGGATTGTCTCGCTTCGGGCGCAATACTCTGGACTGCTTAAACAGTATAAGAGAACTAAGAGCTTTAGGAGTGGATGTATTCTTTGAGAAAGAAAATATCCATACAAAAACAAGTGCGGGAGAAGTTCTTCTAACATTAATTTCAGCTGTTGCACAAAATGAAAGCTTAAATCAATCAGAGAATGTAAAATGGGGAATACGACGCAAATATGAAAAAGGTTGCATACAAAGCATACCAAGCGGGAAGTTCTTTGGATATGAAAAGGATGAAACAGGTAATCTTATCATCAATGAAGCTCAGGCAATTACTGTTAGAAGAATATATCAAGAGTTTCTTTCTGGACACGGGTACTATAAAATAGCAGAGCATCTTACGGAAGATGGAGTTGTTACTGAGTGTGGAAATTTGGTATGGAACTGGAGTACACTAAAAAAGATCCTAACTAATGAAAAATATAAAGGGGATACACTTTTTCAGAAGACATATAATGTAGATTATCTTACAAAGCGGAGAGCGAAAAACAATGGAGATTTACCAAAATTTTATTATGAAGACACGCATCCTGCCATTATAGATAAAAATGCCTGGGAATGTGTCCAGCTTGAGTTTCAAAGACAGGATGGATTTATTAAGGAACATAGAATGAACAAATATCATCAGCACAGTGAGAAGCTACCTCTTGGAGGTAAGCTGGTTTGTAGCCAATGTGGGCATACCTTGGTTAGAAGGGAATCAATGCGTACCAAAGACAAAGGTGAATATTACTGGTGTTGCAAGAGATACAGAGCAGGGAGATATTCACCAGTCGAGCCAGGGATGTGTTGTAATGGAATGAGAATAAAAGATGCTGTTCCAGTGGAGGTATTTATAAAGGCATGGAATCAGCTTGTAGAAAATGAGGAGTGGCAGCATAATACAAGTGATAAAGGTGTGCTTGAGAAGTATAGATTAGCTGAATTAATTAGGCTCAAAAATAGTATTGGGATAATTGATAAGATGCCATATGAGCTGATGCTGAAGACTTTAGATCATATTAAGATAGGGCTTGATGGTACAGCAGCGGTAATACTTTTAGCTGGAGCAACAGTAAATATATAATTGAATGATTGATATAAGAATACCCGTAGGATTAGCAGAGATGGCTTTTCTTACGGGTGTTTTTTTATGGGGAAGTGAATTCGCAACAGGAGATAATTTATAGTGCGCCAAGAAAGCTTGGCATCTACTTGTAGGGTGAAAGTCCCTATTGAGGAAGGTCTAACCAACCACTCATATCGAGTGTTGCGTTGAAGCTGGTAACAGCAATACGAAGCGTACACA